>NZ_AXAE01000022.1 GCF_000472705.1 Mesorhizobium erdmanii USDA 3471
TGGCCTGCTGCCGGTTTTTCGGACACCGAGATAAGGTGTTTGACGGAACTGGAGAGTGGGAATGCAAAGAAGAAAGTTCAGCCGCGAGTTCAAGCTTGAGGCGGTGAGATTGATCAAGGATCGGGGCGTTGCGGTGGCCCAGGCTGCCCGCGACCTCGATGTCCACGAGAACGTGCTGCGCAAATGGGTGCGCGATCTGTCGACGGATCCGCAGCATGCGTTTCCCGGCCATGGGCAGATGAAGCCGGAGCAGCTCGAGATTGACCGGCTGCGCAAGGAAGTCGCGAAGCTGAAGGCGGAGCGCGACATCCTAAAAAAGGCCGCAGCCTACTTCGCGAGGGAAGTGACATGAGGTTCGCTTTCATCGCGAGGCACCGGAACATCTGGCCGGTGGCATGGTTGTGCGGCGCGCTGGATGTGTCCCGCTCAGGCTTCCATGCCTGGCTTAATCGCAGTCCCAGCGCTCGCTCCCGGCACGACGAGGTTCTGGTGACGGCGATTGATCGCAGCTTCAAGAGCAGCGACCGAACCTATGGCGCCAGGCGCGTCTGGCATGACGTGCTGGCTGAGGGTCTCTCCTGTGGCCTGCATCGCGTCGAGAGGCTCATGCGTCAGAACGCTCTGCTGGCCCGGCCTCGGCGCCGCGGACTGCCGAAGGACATGGGCGAGCGAGCGGCAGTGTCGGACAATCTCCTTGACCGCGCCTTCGAGGCATCGGCCCCGAACCAGAAGTGGATCGCCGACTTCACCTACATCTGGACCGCTGAAGGTTGGCTCTACGTTGCGGCCGTCGTCGACCTGTTCTCCAGGCGCGTCGTCGGCTGGGCGATGAAGGCGGAGATGACGGCGCAGCTCGTCACCGACGCGCTGCTCATGGCGATCTGGCGCAGAGGTCGGCCCGACAGCCTGCTGCACCACAGCGACCAAGGCAGCCAATATACGAGCGAGCAGTTCCAGCGGCTGATGGCCGATCACGGCATCACCTGCTCGATGAGCCGGTCGGGCAACGTCTGGGACAATGCTGCGATGGAGAGCTTCTTCTCGTCGCTGAAAACAGAGCGGACAGCCCGCAAGGTCTACAGGACGAGGGATGACGCAAGGGCCGACGTGTTCGATTACATCGAGCGCTTCTACAACCCTCGGCGACGGCACTCGACGTTGGGCTATATGAGCCCTGTCGAGTTCGAGGAGAAAGCTATGTTAGCTTAACCAGGTGTCCGAAAAACCGGCAGCAGGCCACAAGTTGGCTAAGCACGACTAGGTGCCGCTCTGGACCGCCGCTGCTCTTCTTCTCACCAAGAGCGTCATACTCAGCCTGGAAGCTCGCGCGCCGGCTTTCATAGAATGCCTGTGTCGTGCGGCCGAGGGTCAGCAACCGGCGCAGGATGACTTCGCGACTGACCCCGAAGCGGCCGGCCAAAGCGGCGAGTTCATCATCGTCCCACGTTTTCACCTGACCCTTGGCGCGCACCAACTCCTCACTTAGTAGCCAGTCGCTGGGGGCCAGGGCTGCGCCGGCGACGGCATTGCAGAATTGCTCCACGACGGCGTTGGCCGGTTCGGCTGCGACGAAGTCGAGACCGCTGATGCCACTTGCCCTAACAACCAGGTGGCAGAACTCATGCAACAACGTGAACGTCCGCCCGTTGGTGCGGTCCTTGGAATTGATGAGGATAACCGGCAGTTGGGATTCCGCGATCGCCACGCCGCGCATTTCGGCTAGCGCCAAGCGTGGCACCATGAAGACCAGCACATCTTTGGCCTCTATCGCCGTGCGCCAGTTGTCGAATGCCTTAGCCCGCCAGGTCTGCTGATGGGCTTGCGTCACTCCGAGATAAGTGCGGATCGCGGCGCCTACGGTCTCAACATGGTCTTTGACGCCAGCGTGCAATTCAAATGTCTGTACCGGCTCGCCCAAGTCCTTGCGAAGCTCAAGGGCCAGTTCGCGGCGTTCGCGGGCCTGTCGGATGGCCCACTCTAGGCCAGACTTGAATGCGTCCTCCGGCGTCTCGCGAAGGCGACGGAAATCCTGGATCGGCTGAAATCCAGCTGGAGGCTCGTTTAGATAGAAGATTGCGGGTGCGCGCTTGTAGAAGTTCGCTGCGGCCAAGAACTGCGGGAACGTCAGTTGCTTGTCGCCGGATTCGCAGGCCTCTAGCTTGTCGACAGATATGCCAATACCTTCCGCTGCCGTCCCAGGGCTGAGGCGGGCTTGGTCCCGAGCCCATTGCAAGATTGCTGGGTTGATATAGGCGAGGGTGCTCTTTGTCATGTTCGTTGGCACTCTATCACAGCTGTCAATATGACCGTCGCAACTGTTCGTCCGGTTAACGCTGTTTGACCGAGGGTGGCGTTGCCTCCCGGTCATGCTCGAAAAGGCGCTGGGAGGTCCCGCTTGCGACCCAATAGAAGGGTCAGATTCGCGCTAACAAGCCTATAGGGGAGGCATTCTGCCTTGCACAAATCCTTACACAAACGCCCCATTTGCTTGTCGGCGGCAGATAACCGCGATGCGCAGTATGTCAAATTATGTAGCAGAAATAATAACTTACGACTGTATGGCTGGTGCCCCCGGCAGGAATCGAACCCGCGACCTTCGGTTTACAAAACCTCAGTTCCTTCGAAGCCTTATCCCTTAGTTGGGGGATCACAGCGGTCAACGCAGCCCGACGCCCCACTCACTCCACTATGCAGCCTTCGCCGCGTGGATAGCATGAAGCGTCTCGGGCTTTAGATGCGTGTAGCGTCGCAGCATCTTCCAATCTTTGTGCCCTGTAACCAACGCTACCTGTTCGATTGTGAAGCCAGCTTCGAATAGGCGGCTCGTTCCTTCGTGCCGCAAGTCATGAAAATGAAGGTCGTGGATATCTAGGTCACCGCAACCTCGACGGAAGGCTGTGCCGACCGACCTATGATTGAACGGGAAAATTCGATCATCGTCATTGCTGCGCTTTGTCCGCCTCTCCTCAACAATGGCCCACGCGTCATAGCCAGTGGCTGCGAACAGCGGTATGCGCTGATTGTTGCCGCTCTTGTTTCGAGGGTCCTTCCTGTCGCGGACAAGAAGCATCCGCGTGCGAGATTCCAAATCGGACCAACGCGCCTTGCAGATCTCTTCTTGGCGCATCGCGGTTGCGACGGCGAACCGAATGATCTGGCTAATCGGTGCAATTTGGCGAGGGTTTGCGTCGAAATGATCAATCAGCTTGTCGAGTTCCTCCTGTGTCGGTCGTCTATCTCGCTGCTGGCCTTTGCCAACGAGACCGAGCCTCGTTAGGGCGACACGCGCGAAATCGACCGGTTCGACCTTGACGGGCAGGCCGTGGACCGCAGCGGCGTGAGTCAGAACAAGTTTTATAAACCCGATGTCGATACCGAGGGTCATCGGTCCCGCACCTTGGGCGGCGCGGTCACGACCAAAACGAATGAGCCGTTCGCGATCGAGCGCTGCGAGGTTGCACTTGCCCAGATGCCGTTGGAGCATATCGAGGGCCGCGGCCTTGGAGCGGCGAGGGGACTTGCCTACATCGCACATGTCGTCGATATGAAGGTCGATAAGTTCGCCGAAGGTCTTCAGGCGCGCTATACGGGACTTGGTCAGCGTCTCACCGCGATCGACTTGGCGCTCTGTTTCGGTCGCCCAACGCCGTGCGTCGTCTCGGCGCAGGAAAGTCTCGCTGACGTAGCGACCTTTGCGACGGACTTGGACACGCCAGGAGCCGGACGAGAGCTTTGTGTAGGTGGCCATATTTTCGTGTGCGCTCCGTGTGCACTGAGAGATCGAAACGTAGCGAAAAGGGTCGTATTCTGGCGTAATTTCGTGTGCACTCGGCAGGTGCTAAGAATTTGATGTTAAAGAAAAAATGATGAAAAATCAAGAGCATAGAGTGGCCGTGGCCCCGATGATGGATTGGACGGACCGACATTGCCGGTTCTTCCATCGCCAGCTGACCAGCCGGGCGCTGCTCTATACCGAGATGGTGGTGGCCGACGCCGTCATCCATGGCGCGCGCGAGAGGCTGCTTGGTTTCGATGATGCCGAACATCCCGTCGCCTTGCAACTCGGCGGGTCGGATCCTGCAAAGCTTGCCGAAGCGGCGCGTATCGGCGAGGCGTTCGGCTATGACGAGATCAACCTCAATGTCGGCTGCCCGTCGGACCGCGTCCAGTCGGGTACATTCGGCGCCTGCCTTATGAAAGTGCCCGACCTCGTCGCCGGCTGCGTCGCGGCGATGAAAGCGGCGGTGACAGTCCCCGTCACCGTCAAATGCCGCATCGGCGTCGACGAACAGGATCCGGAGCCGGCGCTCGACGCGCTGGCGAACGGGGTTTTCGAGGCTGGCGCCGACGCCTTGTGGGTGCATGCGCGCAAAGCTTGGCTGGAGGGGCTGAGCCCCAAGGAAAACCGCGACATCCCGCCGCTCGATTATGACCGTGTCTATCGCTTGAAAACCAGAAAACCACACGAATTCATTGGCATCAACGGTGGTATCCAGTCACTTGCGGAGGCGCTGGCGCATCTCGATCATGTCGATGGCGTCATGCTTGGCCGCGCCGCCTACCACACACCAGGCATCTTGGCCGGCGTTGACGCCGGCTTTTACGGCGCGAAGTCCGAGGCGTTCGATTTCGCTACGCTGATCGATGCGATGGCGGACTATGCGGCGCGTCACATCGCACAGGGCGGGCGGCTCGGCCACGTTACCCGCCATATGGTCGGACTGTTCCACGGACTGCCCGGTGCGCGTCGCTACCGCCAGATCCTGTCGACCGACGCAAATCGGCCCGGCGCCGGACCGGACGTGCTGAAGACGGCTTTCGCGGCCGTCGAATTCGGTGGAACAGCAGCCGAAGCGGCCTGACCTCAGTCCCTCAAGATCATGCGGTCGCCGCGCACGTCGAAGCCCGACAGAGAGCCGATGAAGTTCATGCCGAGCAGGCTTTGGCTCAACATGCCGGGTGCCGCGACCATCACCGGCATGTCCTTGCGCACGATGCCGCCGATGGCCAATTCGCCGGTCTTGACAGCCGCGGCGCGCGCCATGCCGTTGGCGGTCGAAACCGGTATCGTGTAGTTGAGTACCGCCGGATTGAAGCCGGCGGCCTGCGCGTCTTCCGACGTCAGTACCGTGCTGGTCGCGCCGGTGTCGACGATGGCCCTGACCGGATTGCCGTTGACCAGGATGCGCGCTTCGAAATGACCATTGTCGGCCTTGTCGAGGGTCACCGTGGCGTGGCCGTCTTCGACGCCGAGCGCCAGCGGACTGCCGGGAACGAGGCCGGCGGTCACCCGGCTGGCAACGTCCTGCAGTTCGTAGCGATACTGGTAGCCGGCGATGAACGCGAGCACGATTGCCGCCCAGGTGCCAAGATTGCGAGCCATGTCGCCCAACGGGCGGCCCGACCGCAGCAGGCCGGCACCGATGAGGGCGCCGAAAGCGCCAAGCCAGATCAGCCGGCCGAAATCATAGTTCTCGACGCCAAGCGTGCTGCCTCGGGAATCGTTGAGCATGAGCAAGACCGCTCCCACGCCGATCACCGCCATGACGATCCAGAACAACCGGCTGCTCATCCATGCCTCGCTCGAGCAATTCCGGGAAAGGTGTGAAGCGGTTTTCCCACGGGAATTGCGTTTAAAACAAAGAGCCTAGAGTAGGTCGCGTTCGCGCGCCATTCGGGTGCGGCGCGTTTCCCGGCGCGGCCGGCGTTCGACCGTTTCGAGCCGAGCCGGCAGTTCGGCCATCACATTACGGCGGCTTTCCGGCGTCATTCCCATCCAGGCGCCGATTTCCTCGCGCGTGCGACCGCAACCGAAGCAGAAGCCGGTTTTCATGTCGATCGAACAGACCAGGATGCAGGGGGATTCGATGGCCGTCATGACTTTCTCTCGAGGGATCCGCCTAGGCTCCGCTCTTCCACCTCCACATGGTGCAACGGCAAAGCCAATGCAAGCCCTCGCGATCGCGCCGTCCTAGGCCATCTTTGCGGCAAACATGGCGGATGCTTGGGAGAGGTTGTGCCGATCACGCAACGCGGCTATGCCGCTCTCCAACTTGAGGAATGATTTGCTTACGACATGACCAGCACGCTGCCTTTCGACGATTTTCGCAACCTGCTCGACAATTTGCCGGCAGCCGACCTCAAGGCCGAAGCGCGCGTGCGCGCACTGTTTGCCAAGGCCGACAAGCCGGCCCATTCGCTCGGCCGCATCGAGGACATTGCTGCGTGGCTTGCTGCCTGGAGCGGGCGGGCACCGCCCGCCGTGACACGGCCGCTCATGGCAGTCTTTGCTGGCAACCATGGTGTTGTCAGGCACGGTATCTCGCCACGCCCGGTTGCGGCGACGGCCGACGCGGTCGAGCTCTGCGCGGCCGGCGGTGCGGCGATAAACCAGATCTGCATCGCCAACGACCTCGGGCTGAAAGTGTTCGATCTCGCCCTGCACATCCCGACCGGTGACATCACCGAGGATGCCGCGCTCGACGAGCGCGGTTGCGCGGCAACCATGGCTTTCGGCATGGAAGCGATCGCCGGCGGCACCGACCTGCTTTGCCTCGGCGATCTCGGCGTCGGCAATTCCACTGTCGCCGCCGCACTTTTCGCAGCGCTGATGGGGGGCAGGGGGTCCGATTGGGTCGGCCCGGGATCCGGCGCCGATGCGGCGATGCAGGCACGCAAGGCGGAGGCGGTCGATGCGGTGCTAGCGTTTCACCATGGCCATCTCGACGACCCGCTGGAGGTATTGCGCCGTGTCGCTGGCCGTGAGTTCGCGGCGATAGCCGGCGCCATCCTCGCGGCACGAATGCAGCAGATTCCCGTCCTGCTCGACGGCTTCGCCGCAACGGCCGCAGCCGCGGTGCTTTACGCCGCCAATCCTGGAGCCCTGGATCATTGTCTCCTCGCCAGCCTGTCGCCGGAGCCCGCGCACGCCAAGGCCGCCGAGCGGCTCGGCCTGCTTCCCCTGCTTGACCTCCGCATAAGCCACAGCGAAGGGGCAGGGGCAGCACTTGGCGCGGGCCTGGTCAAGGCGGCGGCGCTGACCAGTTCTGGCATGGCGGCGGCCGTGCGCGGTTAGATCTTGGTCTTCGGCAACTCACCGCCTGAGATTGGGAATTCGATAGATCACCGAAATGTATTTCGCATTGGAGCGAGTCTCGACGATCGAGCCACCAAGGCCTTCGGCAATTCTTCGGCTAGCCAAGTTATCTTCGGCGACAGGGTACGCGAAGCAATCCGGATTGAGGTCGTTGGACGCCCACGTAACCAAAGCGGCAACCGCCTCCCGGCCAATGCTTTTTCCGTGTACGTCCTGCCTTATCCAAACTCCGATTTCGGGAGAGGCGGTCTGTGCCGCATGAAGGCCGACAAGCCCCAAACAGCGATCGTCCGCCAACGAACGCACGACGAAATGCAGATCCGATCCATCAAGGATCGGCGCCAGCCAGGATCGCCACACCTCGGCGAAGGCAGTTGGTGATCGAGGCGGTTCCCACTGCATAAAACGGGTGATTGCGGGCGTGATTGCGGCAAAGACATCTTCAGCATCGTCGGCCGTGAACAACTTCAGACGAAGCCGCCCCGATTTGATTTCGACGCTACTGGCATCCCAATCTGCTGTCATTGCGGTCCGCGTTCCACTTCCTGGCCGGAGCTGGCAGGCTGGCCGATCCGTTACCGCCGTCGCGCCGCAACCGCCGCGGTCGGCAGTGCCGGCAGTTCTTCCATCACCCGGCTCAGCGGGAAGATGGCGATTGCCTCGGTGCCTTCACGCAGCTTGGAATGAAGCTCGAATTCGCCACCATGCATGGCGAGCAGCCCTTGGACGATCGGCAGGCCGAGGCCGGTGCCCTGTTCGGCGCTCTTGATGGCGATCGAGCCCTGGCCGAAGGCCGAGAGCACCACCGGGATCTCGTCCTCAGGGATGCCGGGGCCGTTGTCCTTGATCGATATGTATTGGCCACCGCCCGCCGTCCAGCCGACACGGACGCGGATTTCGCCGCCGGTGGCGGTGAATTTTATGGCATTGGATAGAAGGTTGAGCGTGATCTGGCGCACGGCGCGCTCGTCGGCGAACAACCGCGGCAATGTCTGTTCGAAATCCTGGACAACGCGGATATCCTTGTTGCGCGCCCTCAACTCCATCATGTGGCAGCAGTCCTCGACGATGTTCAGCAACATCACCGGCTCTTCATTGAGCTGGTAGCGGCCGGCCTCGATGCGCGACAGGTCGAGGATCTCGTTGATCAGGTCGAGCAGATGCTGGCCGGAGTCGTGCACGTCATGGGCGTAGTCGCGATAGGTGGGATTGCTCATCGGCCCCAGCACTTCGTTCGCCATCACCTCGGAAAAGCCAAGAATGGCGTTGAGCGGCGTGCGCAGTTCATGGCTCATCGACGCGAGGAAACGCGATTTCGCCAGATTGGCATCCTCGGCCCGCCGCCGCGCCTCATCCGACATCGATTTCGCCGTATCGAGCTCGGCGATCAGCGCATCCTTTTCGGAGCGGAACGACAACAGCATCAGGGAGGAGCGGTTGAGTTGACGGGCGACATAGGCGAAGAAGGGCAGCGACACGACAAGCAGCCCGGCCATGACCGCCTCGACCGGCATCCACAATTTGGCGCCGACATAGGCATAGAGCGCCACCGGCACGACAAATGTCGCCAGCAGCGCGCCGCTGAGCGATGATGCTATGAGAGCGGTCCCGGCCATGGCAAACAGCAACACCACCGCCTTGATCACCTGGAACTGGTCGACCGCGCAGACGCCGCAGCCGAGCCAGACGAACCAGGCCCAGCCGAGGCCGCACAGGAAATGGCCGGCCAGGAATTCCCGTCGCGTTTGCAAAGGGTTGAGCTCGGAAGCTTCCCTACGCTCGATGCGCCGCGCCATGAAGACGACGATGGTATAGCAAGTGAGCGTGAACAGCGCCCAGAGGCCGATCTCGTTGCCGACGCCGACGAAGCGACCGGCCGCGGCGATCGCGAGGACGAGCAACGGTATGGCCACGGCACCGCTGGTCATGGCGCCGGCGTGGAGTTTTAGCAGTTCGCGGTCGAAATCGGGATTGCCGGCTTGCTGCGAGAGACGGTCGCGCGTCTTGCGAACCGCACGCGCCACATCGCTGTTGCGATGCGGTTTCCTGCGGTCCACAATGAACTTGTCCGCTGTGTTCGAGCGTTGCAAGGGCATCAAAAGCTTCAATTTATGCGTGCAGCGACGTCAATGTGTTAAGCTACGTTCGAATGATTAACCAACCGTTTGCCATATGAGCCGTTCCTGGTCGCCAAGATCGCGCCGGCGCTACGCGGCACCGGGTCCGAGAAGCCTATGGCGCAAACTGCTGGACTATGGATTGGCGGCCGTCATTCTGGGATTGCTGATCTTGCTGGCGGCACGCCTCGACCGGGTAGAGACGCGGCAGACGCAGGGGGCTGCCATCATCAATGACGGCGATTCGATCACACTCGGTGCGGAGCGCATCCGCATGCGCGGCATCGATGCCCCGGAATACACCCAGACCTGCCGCAGAAACGGTGCCGATTATGCCTGTGGTACGCTTGCGCGCCAATCGCTGGTGCGCCTGATTGCCGGCAGACCGGTCACCTGCAGCGGCTGGCAGCGGGATCGCTATGGCCGGCTGCTCGGCGACTGCAAGGCCGGCGGTGTGGACCTCAACCGTGCCCAGGTCGAAGCGGGCTGGGCCGTCGCCTTTGGCGGCTTCGAAAATGAGCAAGCGACCGCTCGCGCGGCAAAGGTCGGTATCTGGGCAGGTACGTTCGAGCAGCCGCAGGACTGGCGCGACAGCCATCACGGTGAGGTGGTGGAGCGAAAACACGGCACACTGGCGTCGATCGGCGATGCCCTGCGGGAGTTTTTTCGCTTCCGGTGAAGTGCGTTAGCCTGGAACGGGACAAGGAGGATCGAATGAAGCTCTATGATGGCGGCCGAGCGCCCAACCCGCGACGGGTACGCGTCTTCCTCGCCGAGAAAGGCGTCGCGGTTCCCCTGGTGTCCGTCGACATGGGAGCGCTGGAGCACAAGCGCCAAACGGTGAGTTCGCGCAATCCCTTGCAACGCCTACCGGTGCTGGAGCTTGACGACGGTACCGTCATCACCGAATCCGTCGCCATCTGCCGCTATTTCGAGGAATTGCATCCGGAGCCGGCGCTGTTCGGACGTGGCGCGCTTGGCAAGGCGCAGGTCGAGATGTGGCAGCGGCGGATGGAATTCAACCTGCTCAGCTGCGTCGCCCAGGCGTTTCGCCATATCCATCCGGCCATGAAGGAATGGGAAATTCCGCAAATCCCGGAATGGGGAGAGGCCAACAAACCAAAGGCAATCGAATTCCTGAAAATCCTCGACGGCGAGTTGGCGAAACGGGAGTTCGCCGCCGGCGACAGCTATTCGATTGCCGATATCACCGGCCTGATCGCGATCGACTTCATGAAGCCGGCGCGCATCAAGGTGCCGGAGGAATGCACCAATGTGCTGCGCTGGCACAAGGCGATCTCCAGCCGCCCGAGTGCCGCCGCTTGAGCGTGGAACTGGACAGTTTTGCCACGACGATCCGGGCCTGCCGCATCTGCGTCGAAAATCCCGTCGGCAAGCGCTTGCCGCACGAATCACGACCGGTTCTGCGCCCTTCGTCCAGCGCCCGCATCCTGATCGCCGGCCAGGCACCGGGAACCAAGGTGCACGCGTCGGGCATGCCGTTCACCGACGCCTCGGGCGACCGCCTGCGCAACTGGCTCGATGTGACCAGCGACGAATTCTACGACATTGGAAAGTTCGCCATCGTGCCGATGGGATTCTGCTTTCCAGGCCAGGACGCCAAGGGCGGTGACCTGCCGCCACGGCGCGAATGCGCGCCCGCCTGGCTCGCACCCTTGATGGCGCTGATGCCGTCGATCGACCTGGTGCTGACGATCGGCATCTACGCGCAGTCCTGGCATATGGGCGCCGGGCGCCGCGCCTCGCTGACGGAAACGGTGATGGACTGGCGCGCCATCTGGGCGAATTCGGCCGGCCGCAAGGTGCTGCCGCTGCCGCATCCATCGTGGCGCAACAGCGGCTGGCTGAAGCAGAATCCGTGGTTTGAAATGGATTTGCTGCCTTTCCTGCGCTCGGAAATCCGCCATCGCATCGGCTAGACATTGAGCAAGAAATCACTCGCTTTAGCAGCTATTGGCAGAATTTCTTTCTTGTGAAAGCCTCGAATAAGAGGGAATATAGCGAAACTATTCCCCAGGAGCCTCTAATGGATCGCCTTGACCGAAAAATTCTTCGCCTCCTGCAGGAGGACGCGACGCTCGCGGTGGCCGATGTCGCCAAGAAAGTCGGCCTGTCGACCACGCCGTGCTGGCGCCGTATCCAGAAGCTCGAGGAGGAGGGCGTCATCAAGCGGCGCGTCGCCATTCTCGATCATGAGAAGGTCAATGTGCGGGTCACCGTCTTCGTGTCGATCCGCACCAATTCGCACAGCCATGAGTGGCTGCGGCGGTTTTCCGAGGTCATCCAGGAGTTTCCCGAGGTGGTCGAGTTCTACCGCATGAGCGGCGACGTCGATTATCTGCTGCGCGTCGTGGTGCCCGACATCGCCGCCTACGATGCCTTCTACAAGCGGCTGATCGCCAAGATCGAGATCCGTGACGTGTCGTCGTCCTTTGCCATGGAGCAGATCAAGTACACGACCGAAATCCCGCTCGACTACATGGTGTTGGATAAGGAATCGGGGGCCAACGCCGCCTGAGGACTGGTCCTCGAGCGCCGGTTTTGGCTGGAATTGCCTCAATTTTTCTTTTTGTTGAGGAAGCTCCAGGGCGAGTTCAGCGGTAGGGTGACGGTATCCGGCACAGTATCGACGCCGACCACCTCGGCCTTGCGCACGCTGTAGCCGGACTGGACGACGCTGACGCCGTCCAGAATGAACAGCTGGCTTTTCTCCATGTCCGGCTTCAGGGCACCGGTGACGGCGACCGACTGGTAGGCTTGCGACATCTTGTAGGGATGGGCTGGGGTGACCAGAACGATCTGGTTGGGCGGCGGCGTGGGCATGTGGCTGCAGGCGCCGGTCCAGGGCACCAGCAGGAACTGATAGACGAGATCGCCGTCGCGATCGACCGGCAATGCATATCCGGCTAATTGTATCGTCTTGTCCTGCAAATTGAGCGACAATGTCTCGCCATGGTCGGGCAACTTTGCCGCGATCATTGGAAGGTTTGCGTCTTCGGCGACCGCCTGGGTGGGCGGGCGCAAATCCTTCCAGAAGATATGCATGGTCTCGGCCGAGGCGCCGGCAGCGGAGAGCGACAGCACGGCGGCGAGCGCCAAGCTTGATCTGAAATGGTTCATGGCCGCTTCCTTTGCCTAGGAGTAAAGACGCCGAGGCCAATGGCGTCAATGCTCGAGCCGGATCAACGGATGTTGGCAGCATCAAATTTTTCTGGTGGCGAAGCGTTCGAGCGTCTTGGCGTCCGACAGTTCCTTCACCGCATTCTTGCCGATCCAGCGCGCGGTCTTGTCCGGAGAGGCGGCAAGTCTTTGCGCCAGGGCAAGGGCAGGGGCGTGCAGGTTGATTGACCGTTTGCCGATCTGCCGAAGCGCCCAGTTGACCGCTTTCCTGACGAAATTGCGCTCATCACGGGCATGGGCTTCGATCAACGGCAGATAGGACAGGAACGTAATGTCGGGCTCCTTTTTCAAATGCACGGCCGCCCAGGCCAGCATGGCAAAGGCCGTGCGGCGAACGAACTCGCGCTCATCGATGGCGAACTCCTCGATCAGCGCGCGCCAGAACGGCGTGTCGACGAACAGGTCGGAGACCGTGTCCACCACTTCCCAGGAATCGAAATCGCCGGCCCAGCGGCGGCATTCCTCAATGGTGATCCTCGCCGGTTCGCCGGTGAACGCCGCCATCAGCCGTGCTTCGCGAATGCCGCTAGCCCACAGCGTTAGGGATCGCTCATGGTTGCGCTTCAGCTTGCGCGCCAAGGGCCGCAAATCCGCGTTGCCGACGCCGAGCGCGCTGGCCGTATTGATGCCGAACCGTGCCATGCCGACGCGGTTTTCTTCGGTGCCGATTGAGCGTAGATGCGCGATGATGTCGTGCGCCGTCCAGTCTGGAGCGGGCAGGGACATGGCCGCCTACTTCTCCAGCCGAGCCAACAACGAGGACGTGTCCCAACGCTTGCCGCCCATTGCCTGCACGTCCTTGTAGAACTGATCGACAAGCGCGGTCACCGGCAGTTTTGCGCCGTTGCGGTCGGCCTCCGCCAGGCAAATGCCGAGGTCCTTGCGCATCCAGTCGACGGCAAAGCCGAAATCATATTTGCCGATATTCATCGTCTTGTGCCGATTCTCCATCTGCCAGGAGCCGGCGGCACCCTTGGAAATCACCTCGATCACCTTCTCGATGTCGAGCCCGGCCTGCTTGCCGAAATGGATGCCTTCGGACAGTCCCTGCACCAGTCCGGCGATGCAGATCTGGTTGATCATCTTGGTGAGCTGGCCAGCACCGGCCGATCCCATCAGCCCGACCATGCGTGCATAGGCATCGATAACCGGCCTGGCTCTGTCGAAGGCAGCCTGGTCGCCGCCAACCATGACGGTCAGCACACCGTTTTCGGCACCGGCCTGGCCACCGGAAACCGGCGCGTCGAGAAACGAAAATCCGCCCGCTTGCGCGGCTTGCGCCAACTCGCGCGCGACCTCGGCGGAGGCCGTGGTGTTGTCGATGAAGACGGAACCTTTCTTCATCGATTTGAAGGCGCCTTCGGGACCTGTCGTCACCGAGCGCAGATCATCGTCGTTGCCGACGCAGGAAAAGACGAAGTCCTTGTCCCTGGCAGCCTCCGCAGGAGTCACCCCAAGGCTGCCGCCATGCTGGCCAACCCATTGCTCGGCCTTGGCCTTGGTGCGGTTGTAGACGGTGACGTCGTGGCCACCCTTGTTCTTCAAGTGACCGGCCATTGGATAGCCCATCACGCCAAGACCGAGAAATGCCACAGATGCCATTGAGCTTGCCCTTCAGACGGAAACGGAATTTGCTGCGAAAGCTCTAGAGCATGATGCCGAAAAGTGTGAAGCGGTTTTCGGACGACATCATGCTCTATCTCTTTAATTTAGAGACGGATTCAGATTTCAGGTCGATTTGACCTGAAATCATCCGGCTCTAGGCCCTGCGCTCAATTCGTCAAGACGCCTGTGGACTGATCCACCGGTGCAGCCAATATGGAAACCAGTCAGCGTTTCAGGTGGATGGTGATGCGGCGCTCGATCCATTCGATGGCATGGCGCAACAACTCGACCATGACAAGGTACACCAGCGCGACCCAGATATAGGCCTGGACATCGAACGAATTGGCGAAGGCGAGCTTTGCATTACCCATCAGATCGTAGACGGTGATGATGGCGACGATCGCCGAAGCCTTGACCATGAGGATCAGTTCATTGCCGTAGGGCCGCAAGGCGACCACCAGGGCTTGCGGCAGGATGATCTTGCGCAGCGTCTGGAGTTTGTGCAGGCCGAGCGAGGCAGCACCTTCCCATTGGCCCTTCGGCACGCTTTCGATGGCACCGCGCAGGATTTCGGCCTGGTAGGCGGCCGTGTTGAGCGCAAAGGCGAAGACGCCGCAGTTGAAGGCGTCCTTGAAGAAATCCCACAGCCCGATCGTCTGGAGTTCCGGTCTGAACGACCCCAAACCGTAATAGACCAGAAAAGTCTGAACCAGCAGCGGCGTGCCGCGGAAGAAATAGACGTAACAATAGGCCAGACCGGACAGGATCCGGTTCCTCGACATGCGCCCATACGCAACAGGCACGGACATAACGGCGCCAACCACCATCGAAATGGCGACCAACGACAGTGTGACGCCAAGTCCTTGCAGATAGGCCGGCGCATATTTGGCGAAGAAGGCGGCGTTCCAGGCAAAGACGAGGTAGCTGACGATGCCGAGGCCAAAGGCGATCCACAAGCAGACCAGCGCGTAGCCGACGATGCGCCTTCGCGGCCAGCCGCGGGCTCGTGGCGGCGGCCGTTCGACCAGGATGGCGGTCGCGCTCATCGTTGAGCCTCTCGTTTGCCGAGCGAGCGCAAAATGGCGCTGGTGGCAAAGGACGACACGACGGCCAGAGCAAGAAAGACCAAAGCCGCCACGCCATAAAACAGGAACGAATGCTTGGTGACACGGGCGGCCACGCCGGCGTTGCGCAACGTCTCCGCCAGACCGACGACCGACACGAGCGACGTGTCCTTCAATAGGCTGAGCCAGCAATTCTCGAGACCGGGAAACGCGATGCGCAGCAACTGCGGCAAGATCACCAGGCGCATTGTCTGCCCGTAGGAAAGACCGATGGCATAACCACCCTCATACTGGCCTTTCGGTATGGCACGGAAGGCCGAGAGGAAAACCTCGCTGGCATAGGACGAAAAGATCAGCGAGAGAACGATCATGCCGGCGATGAAGCTGTTGACGTCAATGGTCGCTTCGGGACGGAAATACCGGATGAGGTGCTGCAGCAGGATCGGCACGCCGAAGAAGAACAGGAAAAGCGTCACCAGTTCCGGCAGGCCGCGAAAGACCGTGGTGTAGATATTGGCGGCAAGACGCAGCGAGGGCTCTTCGGATTGCTTGCCGAGCGCAATGAAAAAGCCAATCGTCAAACCAATGGGGAGCGTCGCCAGCGCAAGCAGAACCGTTACTACGACGCCATACGCAATATCGTCACTCCAGCCATCAGGTCCCCAACTGAGCAGTGTCCATATGCTTTGGGCTGGCATTGACGGATCTTATCTCCACGGCATTTCCACGACGAATAGAAAGACGGCGGGGAATTTCCCCGCCGTCTCGATCCTGTTTATCAGGACTCGGCGCCGTAGACGTCGAACTTGAAGTACTTGTCGTTGATTTCTTTGTATTTTCCATTGGCGCGGATGGCGTCGATGGCCTCGTTGAGCTTGTTGACCAGATCGGTCTCGCCCTTGCGCACGGCAATGCCGGCGCCCGGCCCGAAGATTTCGACAGGCTGCGGCGACGGCTGGCCGAGAATCTTGCAGCAGGCGCCATCGGGCGTATCCAGCCATTGCTGCAGCACGACGATGTCGTCTTCGATGGCATCGAGGCGACCATTGGCAAGATCCGCCTGCTCCTCGGGGCTGCTCGGATAGCCCTTCACGGTGCTGTCGGTGTAGGTTTTCGAGGCATAGTTGAAATGGGTGGTCGTGGTGGCGACGCCGACGGTCTTGCCGGCGAGGTCTTCCTTGGTCACGCCCTTCAGCGTCGAGTCTTTCGGCACCGCGAGCGCCGAGGGCGTGTTGTAGTATTTGTGGGTGAAGTCGACCTTCTCCTTACGCTCCGGCGTGATCGACATCGAGGCGACGATGGCGTCGAACTTTCCAGCCTGGAGCGCCGGGATGATGCCGTCCCAATCCTGGGCGACGAAGGTGCACTTGACCTTCATCTGATCGCAAAGCGCCTGTGCGATGTCGATGTCGAAGCCGACGAGCTTGCCGTCGGAGGTCAGGTTGTTGAAGGGCGGATAGGCGCCTTCGGTGCCGATCCGCAGGGTCTTCTCCTGGGCCTGGGCTACGCTGAGCGTCAGCAGCGCAGCCGATGCGGCGAGCGCGATACGCAGTGCAATACGCATGATAGTCCTCTCTTTATGGTCCCGGCCGTCGTTCCGAAACGGCTCTGTGGGGCGGTGCTTTTGACCGCCCGCTGCAGCGATACTCCCACTCTTTCCAAGAAAAAAGCAACTGCAAAACCACCGAAATCGGTAATGGGGTTCTGCCGTTAGGTTAGTTCTCAAGCAACGAGGCCGGTGGTGCGCTCGATGAAGTCGACTATCGATTTTACGTCGTCGAGGTCGAATACCGGCAGGCTCTTGTCGGTGACGGTGAAATCGGCGGCGATGGCGACAATATTGGGATCGCCCGCCGAAAGCGGGGCCCGGTCCTTCGCCTCCAGGCGCCGCGTTTCGATCTTGCGGTGGGGTTCGCGCTTGTAGCCTTCGACCAGCACGATATCGCATGCGGCGAGCCGCGACAGGATGCTCTCCAGCGGCGGCTCATCCTCGCCGCGCAATTCGTGCATCAGCGCCCATCGATTGCCGGACACGATCGCAACCTCGGTGGCGCCGGCCTGCCGATGGCGGAAGCTGTCGGCGCCCGGCTTGTCGATGTCGAAATCATGATGGGCATGTTTGACCGTCGAAACTTTCCAGCCGCGCCGCACAAGCTCCGCGACCAGCTTTTCGGTCAGTGTGGTCTTGCCGGAGTTTTTCCAGCCGGTGACGCCGAAGATGTTCATGATGTCATGCTCTGCAACAGACGTCCGGCCTCGGCAAGGTCGTCCGGCACATTGATATTGAAGAAAGGATCGAGCCCCGCGGATTGCAGGATCGGGAACTCCACCTCAAGATGCTTGTGGCGCTCGATGAAGCTCGAAACCCGCCTGTTGTCCTCATCGACCAGGAAGTGCCGCAATGTGTCGCGGCATTCGGTCGGCCACAGCGCGAAGGTCGGGTGCCACCGGCCGGCCGAAGAGGCGACGGCGATCGAACCCGGATGTTCGCCGGCGGCCTCCGCCAGGCGGTCGACCAGATCGACGGGCAGGAAGGGCGTGTCGCCGGCGGCGGTGACGACCGCCTTGCAAGACGTTCCGGCAGCCGCCCATTCGAGACCGGTCAGGATGCCCGCAAGCGGCCCGGCAAAGCCTTCGACGGCGTCGGCAAGGACCGGCAGTCCGAAACGGGAAAAGCGTTGGGGATCGCCATTGGCGCTCAGCGCCAGGGTTTCGATCTGCGGGCCAAAGCGCGACAGGACCTGATCCAGAACGCTGCCGTCGCCAAGCGGCAGCAGGCTTTTGTCGCCGCCTCCCATCCGCCTCGACTGGCCACCGGCCAGGACGATCCCTGCAATATCTCGACTCATGCATCGCCTGTACGCCAGCCGCCGGAAATCGCAAGACCCGGCTAAAGTGCGTCGCGCTGAAACGGAGTCAGGCGACGCACTTTAGTCTTTTGTCTTGATGCATGTCGTTATCCCAGAACCGCTGCACACTTCTGGGCGACATGCATTAGATCCCATCCGGCGCCATGGCCGGCCCTGTCGTTTCGGCGACGATCCTTCGCCGGCCGACAACCCGCTCGCGATAGAGTGCGTAGAGACCCGAGCCTACGACGATTGTCGCGCCGACGATCATCGGCGTGTCCGGTATGTCGCCGAAGACGATCAGGCCAAGCAGGATGGACCAGAGGAGCGCAGTGTAGCGGAACGGCGCGATGAACGAGATTTCGCCCGAGCGCATCGCCATGATGATGAACTGATAACCGATGAGCACGAGCACCGCGGCCAGCGCCAGCAGCGCCGTGCTCTTGCCCGTCATCGGCGTCCAGCCGCCCATCGGTGACAACAGCACCGCGCCGACGAAGGTCATTGCCAGTGCGGTCGCGGTCGAGACCAGCATCGTCGGTATGGTTTGAGGGATGCGTTTGGTGGAGAGATCGCGCACGGTGCAGCAGGCGACGCTCAACAGCGCCCAAAGGGAATAGATGCTGAAGCCTTCGAAGCCCGGCCGGACGATGACCATCACGCCGGCAAAGCCGACGGCGATCGCCAGCCAGCGGCGCCAGCCGACCGCATCGCCGAAAAACAGCGCGGCCCCCATGGTCACAGCCAGCGGCAGCGCCTGAAGAACGGCCGAGACACTGCCGATCGGCAAATGGGCAAGCGCAACGAGGAATGACACGGTGGCGCCCGCTTCGCCCAGCACGCGGATCGCCACCAGCGGCTGCAGCATCAAGCGCGGCCGCGAAAGCGCGCCACGTTGCCAGGCCAGCAGGCCGACGAAGAGTGAGGCAAATGCTCCTCTGATCAGCATCACCTGCGCCATGTTCATCGATTGCGACGAGTATTTGGTGATGGCGTCGTTGAGCGTGAAGCCAACCATCGCCACCATCATGAACAACGCGCCGCGGAGGTTTGGGGACAGAGGCAAGACATCTACCGGTTGCTGGGCAAGCAAGCCTGTAACAGCCCACCACGAAACAGCAATGGCAAAGGGCTGGGCCAGGACCACGGCATCCGTCATTGTGGGTCCTGGATTCGGCGCGGATTCTGTCTGGCCTCGGCGACGCCTATTTCTTCGGCGTCAGTATCTCGGTGCCGTTGCCTTCCTTGCCGGCGATCGTCCACAGACCATGCAGCGAGCCATCCTCCTCGACCTTGTAGACGACGAGCCCGATATCCTTGCCCATCACGTAACCGGCGGAGAAGGCGTCGTCATTGCGCATGCAGATACCGTCGGACGACGAGCCGCCGGTTTCCCAGTGGATCGCGCAGGTCGTCCCGCTGGTCAGCGTGATGGTGGCCTCGCCGTCATAGGCCGAGCCATCGAAATTGGTGCCGGCGACGGTGTAGGTGCCGCCGATCGACTGGGCCGCCACGGGCAGAGCCGTGAAGCCGAGCAATGCAAGAGAAACAATGAGTTTGCGCATGATGTTCCCCCTATCGGCGATGAGCCGCCTTCAAGGGAAAGGCTAGGCCGGAACAGGCCGGCCGTAAATCCGGCGGCGCTTTTCGAACAAGACTTTTTCTGGGGTGTGATCCCAAATACTCACGGTCCCTTGAGACTGCCGGTAATCGCGCCGACCAGCCTGTCGTATTTCGACTTCAGCGCCGGGGGATAATCGATCCAGACCGTGCGGATGACGCCATCCCTGCCGAACAGGCGCCGCTCGTAAAAGACCTTTCCATCCTTCATGCCCGACAGCACCGCCCAGTTCTTGCCGGTCTTGCTGTAGGTGACCGTATAGCCAGGTTCCTTGCTGGCCCTTTCATCGGCGACAAAGCCTTGCGGCGTGTCATCGTCGACATTGAGGATGCCGGAGCAAGTCAGGCTGGCACCGTCCGCGCTCAGCCAAACCTGCCCGTCGCCATTTTCGGGCTCGGGCTGACGATCGGTGAAGATCTCGTCGGGAAAGGTGCAGACGGTGCCAAAGCGCTCGTTCACATAGGTGAAAGGAGCGGCGGCTGCACTGGTTGCCGCAATGATAGCCACAGTTGCCAGGAAAGAAGAAAGTCGCCGCATGTCTCGCCTTAAAGCCAATCGAGCCAAAGGCGATGTTGCACGAATCATCGAAAAAATCAGCCGCCGGTGACGCTCATATGCCGGGACACTGATGGCCGGCTGGTGCGGCGGTCGATGATGAAATCATGGCCTTTCGGCTTGCGGCCGATGGCCTCGTCGATCGCGTCGGCGAGAAGTTCGTTGCCCTCGGATGCGCGCAGCGGCGCGCGCAGGTCGGCCGCATCCTCCTGGCCGAGGCACATATAGAGCGTGCCGGTGCAGGTCAGCCGGACGCGATTGCAGCTTTCGCAGAAATTATGCGTCATCGGCGTGATGAAGCCGAGCTTGCCGCCGGTCTCGGCGACGCGGACATAGCGGGCAGGGCCGCCGGTCTTGAAGGGAATGTCGGTTAGCGTGAACTGGCGCTCCAGCGATGCGCGCAGCAGCGACAGCGGCAGATACTGATCAGTGCGGTCTGCGTCTATCTCGCCCATCGGCATGGTTTCGATGACGGTCAGGTCCATATCGCGGCCATGTGCCCAGCGCATCATCTCGGGCAGTTCTGCGTCGTTGAAATCCTTCAGCGCCACCGCGTTGAGCTTGACCTTCAGACCGGCCGCCTGAGCCGCGTCGATGCCATCCATGACCTTGCCGAGATGGCCCCAGCGGGTGATCTGGTGGAACTTGTCCGCATCGAGCGTATCGAGTGAGACGTTGATGCGTTTGACGCCGCACTCGGCGAGTTCGGCGGCGAAGCGCGACAGCTGCGAGCCATTGGTGGTCAGCGTTAGTTCTTCCAGCGCGCCGCTGTCGAGGTGGCGCGACAACTGGCGCACCAGATGCATGATGTTCTTGCGCACCAGCGGCTCACCGCCGGTCAGGCGCAGCCTCCTGACGCCCTTTTCGATGAAGACGGTGCAGAGCCGGTCCAGCTCTTCCAGCGACAACAGATCCTTCTTCGGCAGGAAGGTCATGTCCTCCGCCATGCAATAGGTGCAACGGAAATCGCAGCGGTCGGTGACCGACACTCTGAGATAGCTGATCGTGCGACCGAAGGGGTCGATCATGTTCATGTTCGAGCGTTTCCGTGGCCGTTACCGGCGTCGTTATATACAGCTATGTGATACGATCCAGTCCGCCATTCAAGATACCGCTTCTCGATCTTTGGTAACATCCCGCAGCCGACACCGTGTGTCGGTCGTCTATCGGGACTTTTCCCGTTTCGCGAAGCGGCGTAGGGAGAGGCAATCGATACGGGATCAAACAGCATGACCGCGCCAAAAGAACTCAGGGTCTCCAAGGACCGCAGACTGCTGTCGGTTACCTTTCCCAATCACCACCCGTTTGAGTTGCCCGCGGAGCTGTTGCGTGTGGCATCGCCATCGGCCGAGGTGCAGGGCCATTCGCCGGAGCAGCGGGTGACCGTTCCCGGCAAGCGCAATGTGGCCATCCTGAAGATCGAGCCGGTCGGCAACTATGCGGTGCGCATCACCTTCGATGATTTCCACGACACCGGTATCTTCACCTGGAACTACCTGCACACGCTCGGCCACGAGAAGGATGAGCGCTGGAACGCCTATCTGGCGGAACTGGCGGAAAAGGGCTTGAGCCGCGACCGCTAAACTGGCGTCGTAAAGGCGTCACACATCTGGGGTAGCGCCGGCAGAGGTTCGGAGACAAAAAGATGTCGCTCATCACCAAGGTCGAACAGCTCGAAGCGCTCTATGGCCTGCCCGGCGAAGCGTCGGTGGTCAAGGAACTCGACCACGTCATTCCCGAATACGCCGCCTTCATCGAGGCTTCGCCGTTTGTCGCGCTTGCCACCAGCGGGCCGGAGGGCCTGGACTGTTCGCCGCGCGGCGATCTCGCCGGCTTTGTGCGCATCGTCGATCGCAAGACATTGATGATGCCCGACCGGCGCGGCAACAACCGCGCCGATTCGCTGAAGAACATCATCAGGGATCCGCGTGTCGGCCTGCTCTTCCTGGTGCCGGGCTCCGGAACCACGCTGCGCATCAACGGCCGCGCCCATATTACGACCGATTCCGCGCTGTGTTCCTCGTTCACCATCGACGGCAAGCCGGCGCGCTCGGTAACGGTGGTCGATGTCGATTCGGTCTACTTCCAGTGTGCCCGCGCCATCGTGCGTTCGGATCTGTGGAACCCGGCAAAACATGTCGATCCGAAATCGCTGCCGACGCCGGGAAAAATCCTGGAAGTCACCAGCCGCAAGAACATCGACGGCGAGGCATACGACAAGGAATGGCCAGAGCGGGCGAAGAAAACGATGTGGTGAGTGACCGAACGGGCAGTCACGCCTCTTTCAGCACCTCATAGATCTTGCGCATCTGCTCTCCGATCATGTCGCATTGCTCCGGCGTCGATTGGCTCATCGCCTTCTCGATCAGCGTCATATGCACTTTCAGCGCCTGCATCAGCAGCGCCTCGCCGGCTTCGGTCAGGGCGAGCCGCAGGATGCGCTTGTCCTTCTCGTCGCCTTCGCGGCGCAGCAGGCCGCGCGCCTCCAACTGCGGCAGCAGCATGGTGATGTTGGAGCGGCCGACGAGCAGCTTGCGGGCAAGGTCGTGCTGCGACATGCCGGGGTGGCGATAGAGGTTCATCAGCACGTCGAGCTGCGCCGGCTTCAGGTCGAGCGGCGCAAGCTTCACCGCCAGCGTGCGCTCCAGCACATGGCAGGCGCGCGCCACCGCGACCCAGTTGCGAAAACGCGGGTTGTCCCAGGGTAGCTCTTGTTTATTGTTCATCTTTGAACTATTATGTTCATGCTTGAACGTATGGATGGATTCTCACTATGGCATCAATCGGGCTGAAGGTCATCCGGAGCGTATTTGGTGCGGCCGAACATATTGCGCCGCGCATCAGCGGGCGCGCGGCGTTCGAGCTGTTCTGCCGCACGCCAAGCGCAAGGACGCTGACCGACGGCGAGCGCCGCGCCATCGGCCGCGCCGCGGAGTTCATGACCGAGGCGCGCCATCATCAGCTGAAGACCAGGACCGGCTGCGTGATGGTGCACGAATTTCGGCCGGAGCCGGGCAGCGAGGCTCTTGGCACCGTGCTTGTCGTTCACGGCTGGCGTTCGCGCACGGAATACATGCGCGCCTTGATCGAGGGCTATCGCTCGGCCGGCTACAGGGTCGTTTCGCTTGATCTGCCGGGCCACGGCCATTCGCAGGGCCGGCACCTCAACATGGTCAATGCGGTCGAAGCCGTAGGGGTCGCCGGCGAATGGTTCGGCCCGTTTGTCGCGGCGGTGGGGCATTCCTTCGGTGGCGCCGTCGCCGCCAATGCCATTGCCGGTTCGGTCAAGAACATTCCACCGCTGGCAGCCGGACATCTCGTGCTGATCGCGGCACCAAGCTCCTTGCCGGCGATCTTCGCCGACTTCAGCCGCCTGCTCAATGTCGGGCCGCGTTCGCAGGTCGCCATGGCGGACCGCGTGCAACATCTGTCCGGCCGGCCGCTGCATGAATTCACCGGCGACCGACAACTCG
Organism: Mesorhizobium erdmanii USDA 3471; assembly: GCF_000472705.1. Classification (GTDB taxonomy): domain Bacteria; phylum Pseudomonadota; class Alphaproteobacteria; order Rhizobiales; family Rhizobiaceae; genus Mesorhizobium; species Mesorhizobium erdmanii. Next base: position 23,582 of record NZ_AXAE01000022.1, read on the forward strand.
CCCAGGCGCCGGTGCCGACGCTGGTGATCCATGCGCCGGATGACCGCGAAGTGCCGGCCGAGCACGCGAAACGCTACGCCGGGGCCGGCGGTCATGTGCGGTTGCACTGGGCCGACGGTCTCGGTCACCGCCGTATCCTCGCCGACAAGGGCGTTGTCGAACGCGCCGTTGCCTTCGTGGCGGAGCATCGCGAGCCGTCATTGCTGCATTGAGCCGGGGCTGGGCTACTTCTTCTTGTCGCCGGGTTCGACCGGCAGTCCCGCCGCCTTCCAGGCGGTATAGCCGCCCAGGATATGCTTGACGGGCGACAGTCCCATATCTTGCGCCGTCTTCGTCGCCAGCGCCGAACGCCAGCCGCCGGCGCAGAAGAAAACAAAGCTCTTGCCAGAGGCGAAGAACGGCTTGTGATAGGGGCTTTCGGGATCGATCCAGAATTCCAGCATGCCACGTGTGACATGTTTGGCGCCGGGGATCCTGCCATCGCGTTCGACCTCGCGCGGGTCGCGCAGGTCGACGAAGATCGTGCCCTCGTCCTCGAGCAACCCTGCCGCTTCTTCTGGCGAAACCACCTCGATCTCGGCGTTGGCCTCGTCCAGCAGTTCGCGATACCCCTTTTTCACGCTTTTCCTCCCCACCCGCGCATTAGCTTTTTCTTTGGAATTTCCAGCACAATGGCCGGCGTTTGTCACGCGCTGTCGGTGGCTGCCAGCGTTTGCCACGCGGCCATCGCACCAGTGACCGTGGCCATCAGCGCGCGGCACGAAGCGCCGTCGCGCGCCTGGATCGACATGCCGTGCTGCACCGTGGCGTAGAAGGTGGCCACGGCATGGCAATCGAAGCCGTCAGGCAACTCGCCTTCGGCAACACCCCGCTCGAGACGCCTCTGCAAGGCGGAATGGTTCTCGGCGCGGCGGCGGCGCAGGTCGGCGCAGACCAGGCCCTGGTTGGATCCTGATGCAGCGCGCGGCCCAGACCGGTTTGACCAAGGCTCTCGCACGTGACCTCGGCGAACCCGGCTGATGGACCGCATGCCGAACACCAGCGCCAGAAGATGGCGACGCCGCGATTCGGCAAGGCTGACGACATCGCCGGCATGGTTGCCTGGCTTGCCGGCCCGGAGGGACGTTTCGTGACCGGCGCCGCATTCACCATCGATGGCGGCGCCAACGCCTGATTTCTCTGGGGTTCTCCAGGCGGGAGCGAAAACACCCGCGCTCCCGCCGTCACGATGTTGTGAAACCGTTCTGCAACAGGCGTCCCGAAATTTATGAAAGCTTAACGAAATCGGTATGAATCGGTATAGTCGCGCCTTACATCCGCCATGCGGTGAGCGAGACGGTCTAGCGTGCGGAACGGGAACCGGTTGCGGCCGGAGCGGGTGATCCATGAAATTCCTCGGTAAAAAAGCAACCGCCATGCCGCTGATGGCGATCGCGGCAACGCTCGCCCTCGGCGCGCCCCAGGCCGGCGCGCAAGGGCTTTTCGACATGTTGTTCGGCGGCGGCATAAGGCATGAGCCGCAAGGCGAGTTTCCGCCTCCGCCGCCCAAGCATAGACCCAAAGCCCCGGCCGCTGGCGGTGGTGGCGGCGTAAAGATCAGCAGCCCGTCCTACTACACCTACAAGGCCGACAAGCTGGTGCGCGTCGACTTCTCGACGCTGTCCGCCGCGCCCCAGGCGGCAGCGCCGCAGGACGCGGCGTTCGTTCCGTCGGCCACGGGAGCCGCTTTTCACGACGCCATTGCCAGTCTCAGCGACTACGAACTCTATGCCGAGCCCGACATCGCCAAGGCACTGATCGCCTATTATTCGGCCAATCCGGACTTCATCTGGGTGACCGGAACCAGCCTCAACAATCGCGCCCAGGACGCGGTGCGGGTGCTTGGCGAGGCCGCAAGCTACGGGCTCACGCCCGCCGACTACACGGTCGATGTGCCGGCAGCGACGTCGTCGTCGGACGACGCGACAAAGCTCAGGGAACTGGTGCGCTTCGAGATGGCGCTGTCGGCGCGAGTCCTGCGCTACGCCCACGACGCCCAGAGCGGCCGTGTCGAACCCAACCGGATGACCGGCTACTATGATTTCCCGGCCAAGCCGATCGACATGGTCGGCGTGCTGAAGACGCTGGCGCATACGCAGGAAGTGCGTACCTACCTCGAATCGCGGCATCCGCAGAATGCGGAATATCAAGCGCTGCGCGTCGAGCTGGAGGCGCTGCAGGCGAGTGCGGAGAACGAGATCGTCGTCGATCCCAAGCTGCTGCTGAAGCCGGGCCAGACCAGCCCCGAATTGCCGAAGCTCTTGTCGCTGATCTCGCGCAATCTCGATGACGAGATGGGCGGCACCTATGGCGAGTTGCTGTCGCGGCTGGCGACCAGCGAGGTCTACGTGCCCGAGCTCGTTCCGCTCATCAAGGCGGTGCAGGTGAAGGAAGGCATGAAGGGTGACGGCGTCATCGGTCCGCGAACCGTCGCCTTGCTGGCCGGCACGTCGAAGGCCGATAGGCTGCTCAAGGTGCAAGTGGCGCTGGAGGAACTGCGCTGGCTGCCTTCCGATCTCGGCAGCCCGCGTGTCTTCATCAACCAGCCGGCGTTCACCGCCAGCTACATCGACAATGGCCAGGAGCAGTTGAAGACACGCGCCGTCGTCGGCCGGGTCACCAACCAGACCGCGTTCTTCTACGACCAGATCAAGCAGGTCGATTTCCATCCCTATTGGGGCGTGCCGCAGTCGATCATCGTCAACGAGATGCTGCCCAGGTTGCGCAGCGATCCCGGCTATCTCGACCGCGCCGGCTACGAGGTGACGGATGCGCGCGGCAAACGCATTCCGTCGTCGGCGGTCAACTGGGGCGCCTATGGCGCCAACATTCCCTATAGTGTGCGCCAGCAGCCGAGCGAGGCCAATGCGCTGGGCGAACTGAAGATCCTGTTCCCCAACAAGCATGCCATCTACATGCACGACACGCCGCAGAAATCGTTCTTCAAGCAGGATATGCGCGCGCTCAGCCATGGCTGCGTGCGCCTACAGGATCCGCGCGGCATGGCGGCGGCGGTGCTCGGCACCTCGGTCGACTATATAGCCGAGAAGCTGAAGCACGGACATTCGACCGAGAATGTGACGCGCACGATTCCGGTCTATGTCGCCTATTTCACCGCGTGGCCCGACATGTCCGGCAAGGTCGAGTATTTCAACGACGTCTATGATCGCGATTCGCGGCTGAAGCAGGCGCTTGACGCGACCGAGGCGGTGCGCTCGCCCTCCAGCTAATAGGTCAATGCTGCGACAACGGGGCGCCGGAAGCCGGCGTCCCGGCCGGCGATCAGCCAGTAGACGAGCCCGGCGACCAGGCCGGCGGCAGCGATGATGCCGATGTCGGCCCAACGCGCCGGATCCAGGTCTTCCGCCGAACTCGGCCAGATCAGAAAGAAGCCGCAGGCAGCGGCGGCAGCGCCGAAGACCATGTGCATGAGAAAATTGCGCAGCGAAAAGAACTCGGCGATCAGGGCGAAAATCAGCGTCTGCATCCCGGTGACGACGATCGTCAGGAAATAGATGAACATGCCGAGCGGGGGCACCACCAGCGCCGCGATCGGGGTGACGCCGAAGAAACTGAAATACTCCGGCGCATTAGGCAAGGAACTGAGCGCGGCATAGATTGCAACCACGGCAATCAGGCCAACCAGCACGGCCACGAGGTAGCCGGCAAACATCATCAACAGACGCTTTAGGACGTGTTTTGCCGTCGCCATGCCCATCCCCCGATCGGCGCAGTTACCCTTTCAATCAGCCATCAAAGCCGGTCCGGCGCAAGGGCACGTACAGAGCGAGCCGCTTCGGCGGGCTGTCGTGAACCACCAGGCAGGACCGATCAGGCGCCGCCGCACAGATGTTCGGAGTCTGGCAGGGCCCAGCTGCCCTTGGCGACGAGGTCGAGGGAATAATAGACACGGCCACGATCGTCGTCCTTGGGGCAGTCCCTGGGAATCGCGATCAGGCACATCTCGACGGGTTCGCCGACCTTCGAGGCGGCGAGACCTGGCTCGCGATCGTAGGACACGGCTGCGCCGCCATTGGTGAAGGTTGCTGCGCTACCCGCGTCGGGCGTGGCCGTCTCGAGCGGATCGTCGCCAAGCCGGGTGGTGAGTGTCTTGATGTGCGTGGACGCACATTGCCCGACGGCCGAGGGCAGGGGTTGATCCCTGTTGCCGGGGTTACGTGCCGCGGCATCCAGCGCCTTCTTGCCGATCAGCGCGATATTGTAGTCCTGCACCCAGGACGGCGCATTGCCGTAGGTCTGCAAGGCGTTGTTCAGCGCGCTGACGATGCAGGCGGTATCGCTCTTGCAGGCGTTGCGGTCGGCCATCAGTCCGCGGGCGATCTTGCGCTTGTCGCCGCCGAATGCCGGCTCGAAACCCTTGTAGGCCTGAGAAACCAAGAGATCGATGGCGGACAGCTGAGGATCGGCGCAGATCGCCTTTTCCGCCGGCAGGCTGGCCTTGCTGCAATCAAAGGACGGCCCTTCGGCCAAGGCCGGAGAAGCCTCAAGCACACCGCCGCCAACGATGATGGCGAGGACGAGCATGACATCGGTTCGAACGGAAAATCGCATGCATGCCCCCAAGCCAACCGCATTGCCCAAGGCGCTGCCCGGCGCCGGACCGAGATATCATACTCCAACAATGGATATTTTGCGGCGTCCGGCTGGCGTCGACCCGTCTCCGGATAAAAGGGGCATATCCGCCTGACGTAGACGTGTTCTGGCAGCCCTATTTGGGCTCGGCCGTCACCGGATCATAGGTGATTTCAACCTTCGCCTTGTCCGACGTGTAGTAGGTGACGACGTAGGCATCCTTGTCCCAGTCGACTTCCTTCACGTAGCGAAAGCCGTCGCGCTGCTCGACCTTGGCGAGGATTTCCGACAGCTTCTTGGCATTTTGCGGCGGTAGTGGAGCTTCATCCGCGGCAAGGGCCGGCCCGGCGGCGAGAAAAACGGCGACGCTTGTCGACAGCAGCAATCTGGACATGGCTTTCCCTCAAGTTTCGATCGACAGAAACTCGCTGGCGCTCGGATTTGTTCCTTGTCTGGAACGCGCGGCGATTCAGTCAATCGATCTGCGGCCGCTAGCTGCCCTGGCCCGCGATTTCCGGAAAGAAAGTGGTGGGCGATGCAGGGATTGAACCTGCGACCCCACCCGTGTGAAGGGTGTGCTCTCCCGCTGAGCTAATCGCCCGCTCGTTGCCCGAAGGCCAAGCGAGCCGCGATATAAGGGAGGCCGGCCGGTTAAGTCAAGGCGCTGTCTGGCGTTCTTACTGAGATCGGATTCTGCGGCATTTCGGGACCTTCCCGACGGGATTTCCCGTTGCTTTCCGTTCAATGCCCCGCGGCATGGATCAGCCGCTCCGCCAGATCCACGGTCAGCGCGTTGAAATGCGAAATCACCGCCGAGGGTTCGAATTCGCGCACATGCCGGTCGGTGTAGCCGAAATCGACGGCCACGACAGGAATGCCGGCCGCCTTGGCGGTGTCGATGTCGGTTTGCGAATCGCCGACCATCAGGGCGCGATGCGGATCGCCTCCGGCAAGATTGATGGTCTCTATCAGATGGCGCGGGTCGGGTTTGCGGAAGGCGAACGTGTCCTGTCCGGCGATCGCGGCGAAATGCGAGGTCAGGCCGAGCGCGTCGATCAGCGCCAGCGAGTTGGCTTCGTATTTGTTTGTGCAGACAGCCAGGAGATAGCCGGCCTTCTCGAAGCGTGCGATGGCCTCGATCACGCCGGGGTAGGGGCGCGATTTGCCGGGAATGTTGTCGGTGTAATGATCGAGGAACAGTTTTAGCAGCCGGTCGTGCTCGGCGACATCGAGCGAGCGCTGCTGGGCGGCATGCGCCCGCTCTATCATCACCCGGCCGCCATGGCCGACGAAGCGCTTGAAGCCGGCCTCGTCGACGGCCGCGAGCTTGCTGGCGGCCAGGCTGTGATTAAGGCTGTCGAGCAAGTCAGGCGCCGTGTCGATCAGCGTTCCGTCGAGGTCGAACACGATGATCGGGCGGGTCATGATCCATCCTGCGCAGGTTTGTGCATCGGCAGGCGATAGCGGCTGCGGCGCGTCAAGGCAAGCACGCCGGTGGACAGGCCCGCCCAAATGCTTTGACCCGGCCGGCAAAAATGCTAGGAGCCCGAACACCAAAGCGCGTCGCGTCGAAACCGACGCATGCGATGCGCTTTGGTCCTTTGTTTCATGCATGTCGTTTTCCCAAAACCGGGATCACTTTTGGGCGACATGCATCAGGTTCCGGGGCAGCAAGCGGCATGGATGCAAGACAGTTGAAGGTCGAGGCCGCGCGAGCCGCCCTTGCCCATGTCAGCGACGGCATGCGGCTCGGCATCGGCACCGGCACCACGGCGGAAGAGTTCGTGCGGCTGCTCGCCGACAAGGTCGCTACGGGCATGACCGTCATCGGTGTGCCGACTTCGGAACGCACCGCAGCCCTTTGCCGCGAGCTTGGCGTGCCGCTGTCGACGCTGGAGGAAACGCCCGAGCTAGATCTTACCGTGGACGGCGCCGACGAGGTCGACCCGGAGCTGACGCTGATCAAGGGCGGCGGCGGCGCGCTGCTGCGCGAGAAGATCGTGGCCGCGGCCTCGCAACGCATGATCGTCATCGCCGACCGGTCGAAGATGGTCGAGACACTCGGCCGATTTCCGCTGCCAATCGAAGTCAACCAGTTCGGCTTGCGCGCCACGGAGATCGCGGTGGCCGCGGCGGCGGCAGGTCTCGGCCTTTCCGGTCCCATTACATTGAGGATGACGGGAGGCCAGGCTTTTGTTACAGACGGCGGCCATTTTATCCTCGATGCATCTTTTGGCCGCATTCCGGATACAAGAGCGCTTTCGAATGCTCTCCATGCCATTCCGGGCGTGGTCGAGCATGGTCTTTTCATCGGGCTGGCGTCAGCGGCCATCATCGCCGGCGGCGACGGCATCCAAACCGTCCATGCCGCCCGAAAACCAGGGAGTTCTACCGATCATGATGTTGCATAACCGGGTTCGCGGCCTTTGCGTCGTTCTGGCGGCTTCGGCCGTTTTCGCCTTGTCGTCGCCGGCGTTCTCGCAGGACGTCACCGAATCGCACCTGAAGGCGGCCCGGGCGGCCGTCACGGCAATCCATGCGACCGACCCGTTCGACAACATCCTGCCGCAAGCGGCGGCCGCGCTCGAATCGCAGCTCATCCAGAAGAACCCGGACATGCAGGAGCTGATCGGCAAGACCATCAACGAGAAGGCGCTGGCGATGGCATCGCGTCGCGCGGATCTCGAAAAGGAAGCCGCTCTCGCCTATGCGAAGGTGTTTTCCGAGAAGGAACTCAACGAAATCGCGGCCTTCTACAGCTCCGACTCCGGCAAGAAGCTGCTCGACAGCGGCCCGACCGTGACACGTGATTTGGTCAAGGCAGCCGACATCTGGCAAAACGGCGTCGCCCGTGATCTCGCCCAGCAGGTCGGTGAAACGCTGGCGGCCGCCGCCAAGGCCGCGGCTCCGGCGGCGCCGGCTGCCCCTGCGCCCGCTGATGGCGCCGCGCCGGCCGACAATGCGGCTCCGGCCGATGGCGCCGCGCCCGCCGATGGTTCGGCTCCTGCCGACGACACGCAGAACTGATCCTGCCTTTTCAAAAGCGGCCTTGCGGCCATCTGCGAAGCCCGGCTTGTCCGGGCTTTTCTTTTGGCCGTTGGCGGCCTACCTGTCACTCACATTTTCCGACGTTCAAGGAGCCGTGTCATGGCCGGTTACGACTACGATCTCTTCGTCATCGGCGGCGGCTCCGGCGGGGTGAGGGCGGCGCGTGTCGCGGCTGCAATCGGCAAGCGTGTCGGCATCGCCGAGGAATACCGCTTTGGCGGCACCTGCGTCATCAGGGGCTGCGTGCCAAAGAAGCTCTATGTCTACGCGTCGCAATTTCCGGAGCATTTCGCCGATGCGGCCGGCTATGGCTGGACGGTGCCGGCAGCCAGTTTCAACTGGCAGACGCTGGTCGCCAACAAGGATCGCGAGATTGCCCGCCTGGAGGCGATCTACAAGAAGAATGTCGAGGGCTCGGGCGGCGAGACCTTTCATTCGCGGGCGATGATCGTCGACCCGCATGTGGTGCATCTTCTGGACGGGGACCGCACCGTCACCGCCGACCAGATCCTGATCGCCACCGGCGGCCGCCCGGCGGCGCATCCAGCACTTCCCGGTCACGAACACTGCATCTTCTCCAATGAAGCCTTCGATCTCAAGGAACTGCCAAAGGCGATCATGATCGAGGGCGGCGGCTATATCGCGGTCGAGTTCGCCAACATCTTCCACGGCCTTGGCGTCGACACCACGCTGGTCTACCGCGGCAAGGAGATTCTCAGTCGCTTCGACATGGACCTGCGCCGCACGTTGCACGAAACCATGGAGAAGAAGGGGATCAAGATACTCTGCCATGCGGTGAGCGAATGGGTGCGCAAGCGGCCGGACGGACGGCTCGACGCCCATCTCACCAGCGGCCAGACGCTGACGGTGGACCAGGTCATGCTCGCCATCGGGCGCGTCCCCAACACCGAGAATATGGGCCTGGAAGGCATCGGCATCGAAATGACCGCCGCAGGCGCGATCAAGGTCGACGACTATTCCCGCACCAACGTCGATAACATCTGGGCGATCGGCGACGTCACCAACCGGGTGCAGCTGACTCCGGTGGCGATCCACGAGGCGATGTGCTTCGTCGAGACGGCATTCAAGGACAACCCGATCGCGCCCGACCACGACATGATCGCCACCGCCGTCTTCTCACAGCCTGAAATCGGCACGGTCGGCCTGTCTGAAGACGAAGCCGTCAAACGGTTCGCCGATATCGAAATATACCGCGCCAGCTTCCGGCCGATGCGGCATACGCTGTCGGGCCGCGACGAGAAGATGTTAATGAAGCTGGTGGTCGATGGCGCTTCCCGCAAAGTGCTCGGCGCCCACATTCTGGGACCGGATGCCGGCGAAATGGCGCAGTTGCTCGGCATTCCACTGAAGGCCGGCCTGACCAAGGACGATTTCGACCGCACGATGGCCGTGCACCCGACAGCCTCGGAAGAACTCGTCACCATGTACAAACCGACCTACCGCGTGAAGGACGGCCAGCGCGTCTGACTTTTCCTCGACCGTCGATGGGGTGATCATGTCCGTCACGTTTTCGGCACCGCTCGATCATGGGGTTGGCGGACGCATCGCCATCGCAGGCATGATGGGCACGTTCTCCGACGCACCGCGCGATGCCGTCTATGGCAGACAGGCCTGAAGCAGCGGAAGCCGCCGCCGGCGATTGCCAGCGGCGGAGGATTGCTAGAGCAGCGTGCCGCGCAAGATGACCAGCGCCACCGAGAAATAGATCACCAGTCCGGTGACGTCGACCAGCGTGGCGACGAACGGCGCCGATGCGCTGGCGGGATCGAAACCGATCCGTTTCAAGGCAAACGGCAACATCGAGCCCGACAGGGAGCCGAAGGTGACGATGCCGACCAGTGCGGCACCCACCGTCGTGGCGATCAGCGGCCAATGCGGCCCATAGTCGTAGAAGCCCATATATTGCCAGAGCGCGATGCGGACGATACCGACCACGCCAAGCATGGCGCCCAGAACGAGACCGGTGGGAAGTTCGCGCAACGCCACCCGCCACCAGTCGCGAAGACCGATCTCGCGCAGCGCCAGCGCCCGGATAACAAGCGATGTCGCCTGCGAGCCGGAATTGCCGCCTGAACTCATGATCAACGGAATGAACAGCGTCAGCACGATCGCCTTCTCCAGTTCACCCTCGTAGCTCTGCATGGCATTGGCGGTCAGCATTTCGCTGATGAACAGCGCGCACAGCCAGCCGCCGCGTTTCTTGATCATGGAGAGGAAGCTCATCTTCATATAGGGCTCGTCGAGCGCCTCCATGCCGCCGAAACGGTGCACGTCCTCCGTCGTCTCCTCGATCATCGTATCGATGATGTCGTCGATGGTGACGATGCCGAGGATTTTGCCGTGGTCGACAACGGGGACCGCGAGCAGATCGTATTTGGAGATCGTCTGCGCCAGGGTTTCACGATCTGTCAGCGGGGTGACCGTGACGGGCACGCGGTCCGGCGCCACCGACAGGATCGGGTCGTCCGGCTCGCCGGTGATGAGCCGGCGCAGGCCCGTCGACCGCACCAGCAGATGCGTTTGCGGATCTACGATGTAGATCGCATAGACGGTCTCACGCGTCCGCTCGACCTTGCGGATGTAGTCGAGCGTGCGCCCGACGGTCCAGTCCGAGGGCACGCTGACGAATTCCGTCGTCATGATCGATGCGGCGCTGCCTTCGGGATAACCGAGAATGGAAAGCAGGGTCGCGCGTAGCGGCGGCGCCAGCGCGCCGAGCAGTTCGGAACGTTCCGGCTCATCGAGCTCGCGAAGGATGTCGGCCGCACGGTCGACAGACATGGCGGTGAGCAGCTTGCTTGCCTTGGGACGAGGCAGGGCCTCGACCAGTTCGGGCGCGCTTTCGAGTTCAGGCTGGTCGAGAATCTCGACCAGCCGCTCGAAGGGCACGGCGCAAAGCAGATCGGTCGCGGTTTCGCGCGATTCATGGTTGAGCGCCTCGACCACGTCGGCGACATGGTCGTTGGCAAGGATGCGGGCGATGGCGACGGCCTCGTCGTCCGCTACGGGGGAAAAATCGTTCATGGTTCACTCCTTGCCGTCCGGCAGGACATGAACCGTTCAGGTCACGTCTAGGCGGACGGCGGTTGCGTTCGACTGATACTGTCGCCAGGCATGGCGCGGTGACCTTTCCGCTTGCGGGTTCGCGATTGACTATCGGCAAGCCGGCGCAACATAGGAGCGCGCCTTGCCGAGTCAATCGCGGTGAGGGGGAAAACGGTGCCAGATGGCTCTGATCGCGAGACTGTGATCGCCCACTGCCGTGCTGCCCGGCAAGTCGCTGTGATATCTCGGTTATTTCTGCTTCAGCCGACGCGAGAAGCGCAGCCATTTGTCTTCGACCGGCCGTGGCTGGGTGAGAATCGTGGTGAGTTCTACAGGCAAGGTCGGCGTTAGCGGCTTCTTGGTGGCGACGCCGTCGGCGATCATGACGATGGAGTGGTAGAACTCGGTGCCGGCAGCCGATCTTGGCGCCACCGCTTCGTGCATGACGCTGATCACCGTCACATCCGCGCAGTTGTCCTTGATCGCCTGATGGAAGGCGATCTTGCCCTCCGGGTCGAGGGCACCGGTCGCCTCGTCGAGGAACAGCAGCCCCGGCTGCTGCAGGATGATGCGAGCCACCACCAGCTTCTGTTTCTGGCCGCCGGACAGGACCTGGTCCCAGCTCTTGCCCTCGCGGCTCTCATTGGCCATTTGTTCGATGAAGTCGCCAAGGCCGGCCTTGTGCAGCGCCGACGCAACATGGGCATCGCCATGATCGTGTTCGGAGCCTGGCAGGCACACCAGCTGCTTCAGCGACACTTGCGGGAGCTTGACCTCCTGGGCGGCATAGAAACTCTTCACCCCGTCAGGGAAGACGATGGTGCCGTGGCCATAGGGCCAAAGGCCATTGATCGCCTTGATCAGGGAGGTTTTGCCACAACCGGATTCGCCCTTCAGGAAGGTCCACTCGCCACGCCTGAAGCGCAAATTGGCAGCGCTGACGAACGGCGTTGCGTCCTCGCCCTGATGCGCCAGTTCGAGCTTTTGGATGGTCAGACCGAAAACCGGGTTCTGGCTGGCATAGTGGAAATCGGAACGGCCAGTCTGGCTGTAGAATGCCTGCGGGTGCTGAACATTCTCGATCGCGTTAGCCAGTTCGGTGACACGCTGGCTGTTGGCGCGCAAAGTGGCAATGGCCGGCATGACATGGATGAACCACGAGCACTGGCTGATCAGTTGGGCGACCATCTCAGACCCGGTGATATAGCCTTTGTAGTCCAAGCGATTGTGGATGAACGACACGAGGCCGGGACCATAGGCGACGATTCGGGCGCCAATGAAGTTGTAGATCAGCTCGAATGACGTGTAGCTGTTGTTGACGACATTGAGCCTGCCCCAGGTTTTGTCGATATCCACGTAGAGCTTGTCGTGCATCGACTTTTGTACGTCCTCGCCATGCGAGGCGGCGACATGGAAGCTGCGGCGCAGGAATGTCGTCAGTTCACTGCGGTAGCTGCCCTCGGCCTGCTGCATGCGGATATTGAGCCGCTCGAGCATGCGCCCAAGCTTGACGGCGATCCAAGTGTTCAGCGGGACGTAAATGGCGACGGCGAGGAAAGCCAGTACCGCGCTGCCATAACTTCCGAGGAACTCCAGTCCCTTAACCTCGACCGAGGATCCAATCAGATTTTCGCCGATGAAGTAGAGCGAGGTCGCGACACCCAGAACGCCCATGGCGAGACCAATCGCCCCGCCGGTCATGTCCTTGATCGATTCCTGGATACGCTGGTCGATGTTGTCGGGCGCGACGATGCCGCCTGCCGCCGAGCCATGCTGGGCATGGAAATGGGTATGATTGCCGTCGAGCAGAGCCTGATTGAACTGGCTATTCAGCCAGCCACGCCACTTTCGGTGCAAGGTCGCGGAGACAAGGCCGCGCACGCCGGTAAAGCCGGCATCCTTGAGTACGACCAGCAAGACGAGTACACCGGCATTGGTGAGGATTGTCTCCAGCGGGTTCGGGTTTGCCGCATCGTGGAAGAAGGCAATCGAATTGCCCAACTCGCCCAAAGCCACGGCAAACCAGACACCGGCCTTGCTGGAGAGCGCCGTCAGGAGCGCGATGACCACGGTGAGGGTCCAGGCTTCCTTCCAGCGCTCGGACAACCAGTAGGCCTTCATCAGCCCCCAGAAACTGCGCATCGAGGATACCGGCGTCAAATGCGACGGCCCTGGGGCGCCGCCGTGTAGTCTATCCGGTACTGACTCCTGCGATCGTCTGCCGATCCGAATCACGATCCCGCCCAAACCTTTTTTGTTTTGTTACGGATGGTAACACCAATTGATCATTTTCCATTAATTTTTGTAGGGGGGCGGAGAGATTGAAGTTCCAGCCGTGTCGGCAAGGCAACAGAATGGTGTTTTCGAAGGTTGCATGGGAACAGGCGATCAAGCACTTTATCGCAATGATGTCAGATGGTTACAGATTTGCCAACGAGTTCGTCGCAGCTTCCCTTGGGGAAGGTATTCACACGATTTTGTGACTCGTTCTAGCTTGTCTGGCAGGCCGGTTTTTCATTCCGGGCTGACCAAAAGCCACGAAAATGTGCCGCCCTCGATGTCTGATCGCTTGCCGTTGTCGCCCTAGCCGGGAGCCGATGCGAGCTTCGACGCGGTCGGTAGCGCAGACCCTCCGGCCGTTGTCGACACCCATGGTTGTCCAACAGGGAAGCTTTACGATGCACGCGCGCGCCCGCACTTGAAGCTTTCGTTCTCGCCGTCGGTCTGCCTCTTTTCGCTTGGGTATCTTTGGCGCATGCAGCCAAACAGAGGATTGCTGCCGGCACCGAGGGCCAGATCGAGTTCAACACGATGACACGAGGCTCGCCTACGGCTAGGGCTGAAGCGCCGGGCCCTTCTTCTGCCAGTCATCGACGAAGGGACTGACCTGCACCGCCACAAATGGCCATGGATTTTTCATCAGCAAGGCCAAGGTGACAGTGAAGTAACCGCCGCGTCTTCTCGCGCCGGGCAAGGCCGGCTGACCTCAGCCGACCTTGTCCAGTTCGCCGCGAGCCTTGGCGGCCGCCACCTGGCGGATCGCATCAGCCAGTGTGTCGACATCCTGCGCGCCCATCACGGCATATTTGCCTTCGAGCAGGAAGCACGGCACGCCTGATATGCCCATGCGCGATGCCGTGGCGATTTCGGTGCGCACCGCTTCGACATCGGCGTCGGTCGGCAAGAGGGTGGCCACCACGGAGGCGTCCATGCCGGCGTCGCGGGCCGCTTCCACCAACACGGCATGGTCGCCGATGTTGACACCTTCCTCGAAATTCAACTGGAACAGGCGACGGACCAGCCTGTTCTGCACGGCTTCACCGGCAGCACCCGCCCAGCGGATAAGGCGGTGCGCATCCAGCGTGTTCGGCGCCACCTTAATGGCGTCGAAGGCAAATGAAATGCCCTCTGCTTCGCCAAGCGGCTCGATGCGAGCATGGATCTCGCGAATGCGCTCGTCGCTGCCGAACTTGGCCAGCATGTACTCGCGGCGGTCCTTGCCTCCCGGCGGAATGGTCGGATCGAGCTGGAACGGCCGCCAGCGTATATGGACATCGACATCGCCAGCCGATGCAACCGCCTTGTCCAGCCGCTTCTGGCCGATGAAGCACCAGGGGCAGACGACATCCGACACCACATCGACGGTTATGGCGTTCGCTTCGCTCATCTCGATCTCCGGATTTTCAGTTCGGTTTGCGCCACCATGTCGGCAGCTGATAACCGAATATGGGCGTCTTCTTCGGATGTTCCAGGTAATTCCAGTACGCAAGCCACTGCTGCGTGTTGTACTGCGTCGGCACCATGTAGTTGCCCGAGATCAGCAGCCGGTCGAGAACGCGAACCGCGGCGACATAATCTTCCTTCGAGCGGGCGCGCAACATGGCGTCGATTACCGCATCGATCGCCGGGTCGGCAACGCCGGCGAGATTGAACGAGCCTTCGGTCCTGGCCGCGGCGGACGACCAACGCCCGATCTGCTCGATGCCAGGCGACAGCGAATTGTTGAAGCCGCTCGAGCCGATCAGAGCCTCGAAATCGAAACGCTGCTTGCGCGACTGGATCTGATCGCCGTCCAGGCTGCGGATGCTGACGTTGATGCCGATCTTCTCCAACGTGCGCTGGTAGATGCCAGCCAGGCGCTCCTCGTCCTGCGACGCGGTCAGGATCTCGAATCCGAAAGGTTTGCCGTCGGGATCGAGCATCGTGCCGTCCTGCACGTGGTAACCGATGCTTTTCAAGAGATCGAAAGCCGTCTTCAGCACCTTGCGGTCCTGGCCCGAACCGTCGGTCACCGGCGGTTTCCAGGTGCCGTCCATGATCTCGGCCGGTACGCGGCCGGGGTAGGGCGCCAGCAACGCCTTTTCCCGGTCGTCGGCCGGATGGCCGAGCGCGGAAAGCTCGGAGCCCTGCCAATAGCTCATCGTGCGCGTGTATTTGCCACCGAACAGGTTCTTGTTTGCCCATTCGAAATCGTAAAGCATGCCGAGCGCACGCCGAACCACCGGATTGGAGAATTTCGGTAGCCTGGTGTTGAACAGGAAACCGGTCACGACAGGCGGAATGCCGGTGTCGAAGGTTTCAGTGACGACCTCGCCCTTGTGGAAGGCGGGAAAGTCGAGATCGCGCTCGCGCTTCACAGGATCGCTGTCGTCGTCGATGGCGCAAAGGCCCTTCTTGAAGGCTTCGAGCTTGGCGTTGGCGTTGAGAAAATATTCGATGGTGATCTGGTCGTAATTGTCGAAGCCGCGTTTGGCGGGGGCGTCCTTGCCCCAATATTCCGGATTGCGTTTGAAGACGATGCGCTGGCCGGGCGTCACCTGTGCGATCGTGTAGGGGCCGCTGCCGATCAACGGCTTCAGCGTTGTCTTGTCGAACGTCTCCATGTCGAACGCATGCTTGGGGATGACCGGCGTCAGTGCGATGATCAGGGGAAACTCGCGATCGGCCTTGTCGTTGAAGGTGAAGCGCACGCTGTGGTCGCCGGTCTTTTCCAGCTTGGCGATCCTGGCCATGCGGTCGCTGTAGGGCGGGCGGCCCTTTTGCGTGTAGGCATCATAGGTGAACAGCACATCTTCCGGCGTCACCGGCTGCCCATCCGACCATTTGGCCTTCGGGTTGAGGTGGAATTCGATGCTCTTGCGCTCCGGGTCCATGTCGGCGGTATCGGCAAGCAGCCCATAAAGGGTAAAAGCCTCATCCGCATTGCGCTGCATCAGCGGCTCGAAGATCAGATTGCCGTAGATCGTGTCCATCATGCCTCGGGCCGTCGTGCGCAGGCTTTTCAGGATGAAGGGGTTGAGGTTGTCGAAGCTGCCGACGACGCAATAAGTGATGCTGCCGCCCTTCGGCGCGTCGGGATTGACGTAGTTGAAATGGGCGTAATCGGGCGGCAGGGCGGGTTCGCCCTGCATGGCGATCGCATATTTCGGCTCGGACAGCGCCGGCAGCGACAGGGTGAGAAATGATATCGCGGTGATCAGCCAAACAAGAACGCGGCCCATGACCGTCTCCTTAATAGGTCGGCTTGATGATTCGATGCGCACCCTAGCATGAGGCAGCTGTGTGCCGGCCAATGGTGTCATCAAGAATTACAAGTGGGCGGGCTGGATTCAGCACCGCTTGCAGTGTAACACGCCGTCCGAAGTCATTCTGTTGCCTCATTTCGGCAACAGGTAGCTTGACCACGCGGCGCACAGAAGCCGGTTCCGGGATCATTTGAGAGGAAGTGCACGACATGACGAGCCTGAACAGCAATGCGTACCGCCTTTCGGTCATGGCCGCGGGCGTGGTCGGCTTTCTGGGTGCAGGACTTCCCTCTGCTTCCGCACAGCAGCAGCCCCAGATTCCACAGGGTTGGTTCAAGGCTTGCACCAAGCAGGAAGACGTCGACATCTGCAACGTCCAGAACATCGTTACCGCCGGCAACGGCCAGCTCGTCACCGGTGTGAGCCTGATCGAGCTCAAGGGCAAAGTGAACCGCAAGGTGTTCCAGGTTACGGTCCCGACCGGTCGCCTCGTGCCTCCCGGCATTGGCCTGCAGATCGACACCGGCAAGGCGCAGAAGCTCGATTATGTCATCTGCTTCCCGGATCGTTGCGTGGCCGAGGTGCCGCTGACCGACCAGCTCGTCGCCTCGTTCAAGAAAGGTCAGGGCATCACGCTGACCTCGATCAATTTCCAGAACCAGGCCAACCCGATCAAGATCGCCCTGCAGGGCTTCAGCGGCGCCTATGATGGCCCGCCGCTGCAGCAGTCGGACATCGAGGACCGGCAGAAGAAGCTCCAGGACTTTGTCGCCAAGAACAACCAGGACTTCGCCAAGAAGCTCAAGGACGAGCAGGACAAGGCCAAGACCGCCAACTGATCACCGGTTCGGGTCTTTCTCGAATCAAAGAAAAAGCGGGGTCATGCCCCGCTTTTTTCGTTTCAGGCCATGGTTCGATTTCCTGACGGATGGCTCGAAAGTCAGTGCCTGGACTGCCGTTTCGGCTCGTAGCGTCCGTCCGGCTTCTTGTCGAACATCTCTTTGATCTGCGGGTGGCGGACTGGCTCGCCCGACTGATCCTCAAGCAGATTCTGCTCCGACACGTAGGCGATGTATTCGGTTTCCGAATTCTCGGCGAGGAGATGGTAGAAAGGCTGGTCCTTGCGCGGCCGCACATCAGCGGGGATGGCTTCGTACCATTCGTCGGTGTTGGCGAATTGCGGATCGACGTCGAAAATGATGCCTCGAAACGGAAACAGCCGGTGGCGAACCACCTGTCCAATCGCGAATTTGGCTGTTTTCATCGTACTCACCACTGAATTCCTTGAGTTTATTTGGCGCAGACTCCGAGCGAATTCAATCCCGAAGCGCTTGAACGCCTTCAAGCTACGCAGAATGCGGAGCAAAGGTTTTTGATCGATGCCGCGATGTCGCGATAAATCCGCAAAGTCGCTACTGCTGCCGCATTGGTTTTCGCGGGCGGCCCGCAAGTGCTGCAAAACCGCTGCCGGGACGAAGCCCTTCGCGCATGAAGAAGGCGCGTAGCGGCGCAAAGCCGCCGAGCGCGCTGAGGCCGGCGCCGCGTGCCATCTGCGCCGGCAGCATGTCGGAGAGCAGCGACATGTTGAGCAGGTTGACCGCGCCGCTGCGAGCCAGAATGTCGGGCCGGCGCCTGAAATCGTAGGCTGCGAGAGCCTTGGCGTTGCCAGGATCGCCTCGATTTTCGTTAGCAATTCCAACTAGATCGTCGATATCCCTGATGCCAAGGTTGAGGCCTTGCGCGCCAATCGGCGGAAACACATGCGCGGCTTCGCCGACAAGCGCTACCCTGTCTCGCGCAAAACGCAGGGGCGTCACCGTCGAAAGCGGATAGATCTGGCGGCCGGGCTCCACCGTCACGCGCCCCAGCATCGACTGCATCTGCTGCTCGACCCGCATTGAGAGCGTTGCGTCATCCAGTGCGGCGAGCTCCTTTGCGGTCTCGGGTTTCACCACCCAGACGAGGCTCGAGCGCTTGCCGGGCAACGGAACCTGCGTGAACGGGCCAGTCTCGGTGTGGAACTCGGTCGAGGTGAAGGCATGCTCGCTTCCATGGCCGAAATTGAGCACGAATGCGGCCTGCGGATAGGCCCGCGAGCCGGTCGAAATGCCCGCTGCCTCGCGCGCCGGCGACTGGCGCCCATCGGCGGCGACCACCAGCGATGCGCCAACCTCACTGCCGTCGGCGAGGGTCGCATGGGCCTCGTCGGCATCGAGACGCCAGGTCTTCACCATCGATCTGCGCCATTCGATCCCCGAATGCGCTGCCACCTTGCCAGCAAGCGCCGGGCCAAGGACGCTGTTGGGCAGGTTAAGGCCGAACTGGTCCTCGTCGATCTCGCTGGCCCGGAAGGTGACGACGGGACTGCGGATCAGCCGTCTGGTCGCATCGACGATGCGCATGACTTTCAAAGGGGCGGCCTTGGGCTTGATATCTGCGAGGACATCAAGCCGCTCCAGAACCTTCAGGGCTGGGTTCATCAGGGCCGTGGTGCGGCCATCGGGGGGCGACGCCTCAGGCCCGACAAGCGTCACCGGGAAGCCGGCATCGGCGAAAGCCAGTGCTGCGATCAGGCCTGCCGGCCCGGTGCCGGCAATCAGTATCGGCGCTGTTTGCTGATGCTCCAAGATCGGCTTCCGGCTTGCGATGCGGGGCGGGCCACCAGGCCTGCCAGTCGATGAGCATATAGGTCAGATCATGCGGCTTGATCAACGCGGCGATTCGGCCCATTCGGGTGTCATGACCGGCCACCAGGACGATTTCAGCCATCTCGACCGCGCCGGCCGCGCCATGGCCGATATCGCGCGCCACCCGCGCCTGACGGTCAATATCATTGTCGGCGCCGGTATTCTGCTCGCCTGGCTGTCGTTGGCCGCGATGGCCGTTCGCGGTGCCGAGGCTCGGGGCAGCGCGCCCGGCGACACGCTCCTGCGCGGCTTGCCGCAGCTGCCGCTGCCCGATTTCCTCGAACGGTTCTTCGCGCTCTGCCTGTCGCCGGCGCCGCTGGACGCCAGCATCGGTCTGCGTGCCGTGGCACTCAACCTGATGTGGTTCCTGATGGCAATCGCTGCGATGCTGCCGTCCGCGGCACCGATGATACGCACCTATTGCGAGATCGCCGACACAGCCCGGATCAAGGGCGAGCCGGTCGTGCACCCGCTGGTGCTGGTTGCTGGCTATCTCGGCGTCTGGCTCGCTGCCTCGATGCTGTTTTCGGCGCTGACACTGGGCCTGCATGCATTCGCCGCGTCCGGCGACATGTACGATCCGCTGCTTGGTATTGCCGGCGCGCTCGCCTTGCTGGTTGCCGGTCTCTACCAGTTCAGCGGCCTCAAGGAGGCCTGCCTGAAGAAATGTCGCAACCCGTTCTCGGTCCTGTTTTCGAATTGGAGCGCCAAAGCCATCCGCGTCTTTCGGCTCGGTGTCGCGCAAGGGCTCTGGTGCCTCGGCTGCTGCTGGGCGCTGATGCTCGTGATGTTCGCGGTCGGCGTCATGAACATCTTCTGGATGGCGCTGATCGGCCTGTTCACCCTGATTGAAAAACAGACGACCGGCCGTCTTCCAACCCGGCTGGCCGGTGCGATACTGCTTGTCTGGGCAGCCGCGCTGCTAGTAGTCTCGCTGTGAGTGGGGGAACTTCAATGACAGATCAGGGCTGGGCGATGAAAGGGGAGCTCGTACTCTCCTGCAATTGCACGGTTTTCTGCCCTTGCGTGCTGTCGCTCGGCAGCCACCCGCCGAGCGAGGGCTACTGCCAGACCTGGGCGGGTTTCCGTATCGATGCCGGTCACTTCGGCGAGGTCGACCTCTCCGGCCTCAACCTTGGGCTGATCATGGAAATCCCGGGCTATATGAGCCGTGGCAACTGGACCGCCGGCCTGTTCATCGACAAACGTGCCTCGGTCTACGCCGTCAAGGCACTGACGAAGATCTTCACCGGCAAGGCGGGCGGAACAACCTCGCTGCTGTCGATCCTGGTTGGAAAATTCCTGGGTGTCGAACAGGTGCCGATCACCTATGAGACGCGGGACAAGACCCGTATCTTCCAGATACCGAAGATCATCGATGGAGCGGTCACGCCGATCGCCGGCAAGGATCGCGAGAAGGATACGGTGATCACGAATTCAGAATATTGGATCGCGCCGGAGATCATCGTGGCGAGGTCCGACAAGAGCAAGATGCGGGCCTTTGGCCGCAACTGGAACTTTGCCGGCCGCTCGGCCGAAATCTGCAAGCTGGATTGGCGGGGCCCGTGAGCAAGAACACATCGGCCAGAAACATGTCGGCCAGGAACACGGCGGCACGCAAAGCCGCCAAGAAGATCACGGACCGGATTCCGCGGCCGAAGAAGAAAGTCACCTGGCCGCAGGCGAGGGCATTCTCCGTTCATCTGCTGACGGCGTCGGGCTCGTTCCTCGCTTTCCTGTCGCTGGTGGCGGCGAGCGAGGAACGCTGGACGGCGATGTTCTGGTGGCTTGGACTGGCCCTGTTCGTCGACGGCATCGACGGACCGATCGCCAGGAAGCTCGAGGTCAAGGAAATCCTGCCGACCTGGTCGGGCGAGCTTCTCGACAACATCATCGACTACGTCACCTATGTGCTGATCCCGGCCTTCGCGCTCTACCAGCGCGGCTTCATGGGTGAGGGGCTGTCGTTCCTATCGGCGGCGATCATCGTCGTCTCCAGCGCCATCTATTATGCCGATACCGGCATGAAGACGAAGGAGAATTTCTTCAAGGGATTCCCCGTGGTCTGGAACATGGTGGTGTTCACGCTGTTCGTCATCGAGCCGGGACAATGGGTATCGTTCGCGGTTGTGGTGGTGGCCGGCATTCTGACCTTCATCCCGATCAATTTCATCCATCCGGTGCGAGTCGTGCGGCTGCGGCCCATCAATCTCACAATGACGCTTTTGTGGTGCGCCTTCGGCGCGCTTGCGCTTGCGCAGGCCGCTCTTGCGGCTTTCTACGATGAGATCGGCGTGCTGGGCGAACAAGTCAGCACTTTCATCAAGATCGGCATCACCATCAGCGGGCTTTACCTCGCCTGCATTGGCGGCGTCATGCAGCTATTTCCAAATCTCGGCGCCAAAAAAGCCTGACCTTCCAGAGGAAGCCCAATCCATGTCCAAAGCGATCCGCATCCACGCTCATGGCGGTCCGGAAGTTCTGACCTATGAGGACAACGATCCCGGCCAGCCGGGCTCGGGCCAGATCCTGGTCAGGCATACGGCGATCGGCCTCAACTTCATTGATGTCTATCATCGCTCCGGCCTCTATCCGCCGCCCGGCGGATTTCCGCTCATTGCCGGCAGCGAGGCGGCCGGCGTGGTGTTGGAGGTCGGCCAGGATATTGACTGGCTGAAGCCGGGTGACCGGATCGCCTATGCCGTGACGACAGGCGCTTATGCCGAAGAGCGCGTCATCGATGCCAGCCGGGTGGTCAAGGTTCCAGACGGCATCAGCGACGAACAGGCGGCCGCGATGATGCTGAAAGGCATGACCGCCGAATATCTTCTGCGCCGGACCTTCAAGGTAAAAGCTGGCGACACGATCCTGTTCCATGCCGCGGCTGGCGGCGTCGGGCTTATTCTGGGCCAATGGGCCAAGCATCTCGGCGCCACCGTCCTCGGCACGGCAAGCTCCTCCGACAAGATCGAGCTCGCCAAGGCGCACGGCTTCGACCATGTCATCAACTACAAGGAGCAGGATTTCGTCGCCGGCGTTGCCGCCATCACCGGCGGCGGGAAATGCGACGTCGTTTACGACTCGGTCGGCAACGACACTTTCCCGGCCTCGCTCGATTGCCTGAAGCCGCTCGGCATGTTCGTCAGCTTCGG
Source organism: Mesorhizobium erdmanii USDA 3471 (assembly GCF_000472705.1). Taxonomy (GTDB): domain Bacteria; phylum Pseudomonadota; class Alphaproteobacteria; order Rhizobiales; family Rhizobiaceae; genus Mesorhizobium; species Mesorhizobium erdmanii. The sequence goes on from NZ_AXAE01000022.1 coordinate 45,692, forward strand.
CCAATCCTCGGGGCCGATCCCGCCCTTCTCGATGTCGCTGCTGGCGCAGAAGGGCTCGTTGTTCGCCACAAGGCCGACGCTGTTCGTTTACAACGCGAAACGCGAGGACCTCGACGCCTCCTCGGCCGCGCTGTTCGAGGTGGTGCTCAGCGGTGCGGTCGAGATCAAGATCAACCAGCGCTATGCGCTGAAGGACGCCGGCAAGGCACATGCGGATCTTGAAGGTCGCAGGACGACAGGAACGACCATTCTCATCCCTTAGTCCCGCCAGGCTTGCTATCCCTCGAAATTCCGCTGAAATTCTTGAAGCTCTTTCAAGACGCGTGCCGCTTTCCGTCTAGAGCCGGCGGCGCCTACCATGCTTGCGGGAACACAGAACATATCTGGCTAACCAGATGGGAGGCACTGTGAGTGCAAATCATGATGGGGCGAACCTGCTCGAGGTTCGTGGCCTGACCAAGATATTCGGCACGCTGACGGCGTGCGATCATATCGACCTCAACATCGCCAAGGGTGAAATCCACGCGCTGCTCGGCGAGAACGGCGCCGGCAAGTCGACGCTGGTCAAGATGCTGTTCGGCTCGCTGGAGCCCAATTCCGGCGAGATTTTCTGGAACGGGCAGGCGGTGCGCATCACCAGCCCGGGTGCCGCCAAGAAGCTCGGCATCGGCATGGTGTTCCAGCATTTTTCGCTGTTCGAGGCGCTGACCGCGGCCGAGAACATCGCGCTCTCGCTCGATGACGGCTCGCCGATCAGCAGCATTGCCGCGAAGGCGAGGGCGCTTTCCTACAGCTACGGCCTGCCGCTCGATCCGGACTCGCTGGTCGGCGACCTGTCGGTCGGCGAGCGCCAGCGCATCGAGATCATCCGCTGCCTGCTGCAGACGCCGCAGCTCATCATCATGGACGAGCCGACCTCGGTGCTGACGCCGCAGGAAGCCGACAAGCTGTTCGAGACGCTGGAGCGGCTGCGGGCGGAAGGTAAATCGATCCTCTACATTTCGCACCGGCTGGAAGAGGTCAAACGCATCTGCGACCGTGCCACTGTGCTGCGACACGGCAAGGTGGTCGGTCATTGCAACCCGCGCGAGGAGACAGCGGCGTCGCTCGCCCGCATGATGGTCGGCAACGAGGTGCAGGCCGTCGTGCGAGCGCCGGTCGAGGGCATCGAAACCGCGCAGCCGCTGCTCGAAATCCGCGGACTCAGCCGCAAGCCGGCGACGCCGTTTTCCATTCCGCTCAGGAACATAACCCTCAATGTCCGTGCCGGCGAAGTGATCGGCATCGCCGGTGTCGCCGGCAATGGCCAGGGCGAGTTCTTTGAATCCGTCTCCGGCGAGGTGCTGCAGCAGGATGCAGCCTCGGTACGCATCCGTGGCAAGGATGCGGGTGGGCTGACCATCACCGGACGGCGCCTGCTGGGCGCCGCCTTCGTGCCGGAGGAGCGCCTCGGCCATGGCGCCGCGCCGCGCATGAAACTCTCGGAAAACCTGTTGCTGTCGCGCCATGCCACGGACGGCAAGGTTTTCGTCGGCACTGGCGGGATGGTGAAGAGCGGCGCCGTCTACGCCGCCTCGCAACGCATCATCGAGGCGATGGACGTGCGCAAGAGCGCGCCGGATCCGGAAGCGGCAGCGCTTTCAGGCGGCAACCTGCAGAAGTTCATTGTCGGCCGGGAGCTTGATCGCCGGCCAAGCGTCATGGTGGTCAACCAACCGACCTGGGGCGTCGACGCTGGTGCCGCCGCCAATATCCGGCAGGCGCTGATCGAGCTGTCGCGCAGCGGATCGGCGGTGCTGGTGATCAGCCAGGATCTCGACGAGCTGTTCGAAATGTCGGATGCGATCGCGGTCATGCACAATGGCGAGCTTTCCAAGCCGATGCCGATCGCCGAAGCAACCTTCGAGAAGGTCGGTTTGCTGATGGGTGGCGCCGAGCCCGGCCACGCCGAACATACGCTGGAGACGGCATGATGCGCCTCGAACTCGTCAAACGTCCGCAGCGCTCCGCGCTGTTTTCGGCCCTGTCGCCGTTCATCGCCTTCGCGCTGACGATCATTGCCGGGGCGATCATGTTCGCGCTGCTCGGCGTCAATCCGCTGACCGCGTTCCGGATCTACTTCATCGAGCCGATCAGCCAAGTCTGGCAGTTGCACGAGCTGGCGATCAAGGCGGCACCGCTGATCCTGATCGCGGTCGGCCTGTCGGTCTGTTACAAGGCCAACATCTGGAACATCGGCGCCGAGGGCCAGTTCGTTTTCGGCGCCATCTTCGGCTCCGCCATTCCGGTGCTGTTTCCGCAGTTCGAAGGGCCGCTGGTGCTGCCGCTGATGCTTCTGCTCGGCATGGTCGGCGGCGCGGCCTATGCGGCGATCCCGGCCTTGCTCAAGACCCGCTTCAACACCAACGAGATCCTGACCAGCCTGATGCTGGTCTACGTCGCGCAGCTCTTCCTCGACTGGCTGGTGCGCGGCCCATGGCGCGATCCGCAGGGCCATGGTTTCCCGCAGACGATCCAGTTCGGCGACTCCTCCGTGCTGCCGGAACTGATGCCGGACGCCGGACGCGCCAACTGGGGCTTTGTCTTCGCGCTGGTCGCCGCGGTGCTGATCTGGATCCTGATGAGCCGCATGCTGAAAGGCTTCGAGGTTCGCGTGCTTGGCTCCAGCCCGAGGGCAGGGCGCTTCGCCGGTTTCGGCCTCAACCGCATGGTGTTCTTCGCCTTTCTGCTGTCGGGCGCGCTGGCCGGCCTTGCCGGCATTTCGGAAGTCTCCGGTGCCATCGGGCAGTTGCAGCCGGTCATTTCGCCTGGTTACGGCTTCACCGCCATCATCGTGGCGTTCCTTGGCCGCCTTAATCCGCTCGGCATCATCGCCGCGGGCCTCGTGCTGGCGCTGACCTATCTCGGCGGCGAGGCGGTGCAGAGCGCGCTCGGCATTTCCGACAAGGTGGCGCGGGTTTTCCAGGGCATGCTTTTGTTCTTCGTGCTGGGCTGCGACACGCTCATCCACTACCGCATCCGCCTGATCGGCCTGGCGCTGACGAAACAAGAAGGCGCGGCGAAGCTCGAAGCCACGCCTAAGTTGAAGGAAGCCCGCTGATGGACATCACCGTCAACATCCTCCTGACCATCGCCACGGCCGCGACACCGTTGTTGATCGCGGCGATCGGCGAACTGGTGGTCGAACGCTCCGGCGTGCTCAATCTCGGCGTCGAAGGCATGATGATCATGGGCGCGGTCGGCGGCTTCGGGGCCGGCTACCTGACCGGATCGCCCTGGATCGGCCTTCTGGCGGCAATCGCCATGGGGGCGGTGTTTTCGCTGCTGTTCGCCGTCATGACGCTGTCGCTCGCCACCAACCAGGTGGCGACCGGCCTGTCGCTGACGCTGCTCGGCCTCGGCCTCTCCGGCATGATCGGGACGAGCTTCGTCGGCCAGCCCGGGGTCAGGCTGCCCAACCTCGACATTCCCGGCCTGAGCTCGATCCCGGTCGTAGGCAAGCTTCTGTTCGGCCAGGATCCTATCTTCTACATCTCGATCGCGCTGACCGCCGCCGTGATGTGGTTTCTGTTCAAGACGCGCACCGGCCTCACGCTGCGCTCGATCGGCGACAGCCACGCCTCGGCCCATGCGCTCGGCATCAAGGTCATCCGCTATCGCTACCTCTCGGTGATCTTCGGCGGCGCCTGCGCCGGTCTGGCCGGTGGCCACCTGTCGCTGGTCTACACGCCGCAATGGGTCGAAAACATGAGCGCGGGCCGCGGCTGGATCGCACTGGCGCTCGTCGTGTTCGCGTCGTGGCGGCCGTGGCGGGTGCTGGCCGGCGCCTACATCTTCGGCGCGGTGTGGATCGGCCAGCTTCATGCACAGGCTTTTGGCATTCCAGTGCCTTCGCAGATGCTTTCTTCTCTGCCCTATCTGGCAACTGTCGTGGTTCTCGTTCTAATCTCACGCAACAAGCGTCTGACGATGATGAACACGCCGGCTTCCTTGGGGCAGCCATTCGTTCCGGATCGTTGACAACAATAACAAACGGGAAGCTCCAAGGCTCAAACTCAGAGAGGTAACACAATGAAAAAACTGCTTATTGCCCTGATGACGACGACAGCGGCATTGTCGCTGGCCGCGTCAGCGGAGGCTGCCGACAAGTTGAAAGCGTGCTGGGTCTACACCGGCCCGATCGGCGATTTTGGCTACTCCTACCAGCACGACCAGGGCCGGCTCGAGGTCGAGAAGGCGCTCGGCGACAAGGTCGAGACCGCCTATCTCGAGAACGTCTCCGAAGGCCCCGATGCCGACCGTGCCTTCGAGCGCCTGGCGCGCGAAGGCTGCAAGATCATCTTCGGCACGTCGTTCGGTTTCATGGACGCCGAAGTAAAGGTCGCCAAGAAGTTTCCCAAGGTGATGTTCGAGCACGCCACCGGCTACAAGACCGGTGACAATCTTGGCATCTACAATGCCCGCTTCTATGAAGGCCGCTACGTGCTTGGCCAGATCGCCGCCAAGGAATCGAAGTCCGGCGTCGCCGGCTACATCGTCTCGTTCCCGATCCCGGAAGTGGTGATGGGCATCAACTCCTTCATGCTCGGCGCGCAGTCGATCAATCCGAACTTCAAGGCCAAGATCGTCTGGGTCAATTCGTGGTTCGATCCGGGCAAGGAAGCCGACGCCGCCAAGGCGCTGTTCGACCAGGGTGCCGACATCATCGTCCAGCACACCGATTCGACCGCCGCCCTGCAGGTGGCCGAGGAGCGCAAGCTGCACGGCTTCGGCCAGTCGTCCGACATGATCAAGTTCGCGCCGAACGCGCAGCTGACCTCGCTGACCGACGAATGGGGCCCTTACTACATCAGCCGTGTGCAGGCGGCCATCGACGGCACCTGGAAGCCGGACAATGTCTGGCTCGGCATCAAGGACGGCGCGGTCAAGCTCGCGCCCTACACCAACATGCCCGACGACGTGAAGGCGCTGGCCGAAGCGACCGAGAAGAAGATCGCCGGCGGCTGGAACCCCTTCACCGGACCGATCGCCAAGCAGGACGGCTCGGCGTGGTTGAAGGACGGCGAAGTCGCCGACGACGGCACGCTGCTGGGTATGAATTTCTACATCAAGGGCGTCGACGACAAGCTGCCGCAGTAAGCGTCGGCACATCGACTATGGAGAGGGCGCCGCGAGGCGCCCTTTTCATTTTGCCGGAAGCAATCCTGAAAAGGTTCAGACAGCCGAACCGTAGAGATCATAGGCGTCGGCGCGCTCGATCTTGACGGTGACGATGTCGCCGGCACGCATTGGGCGGCGCGACTGGATATGAACCGAACCGTCGATCTCGGGCGCGTCGTATTTGGTGCGACCCTTCGCAGCGTTGCCGTGCGCCTCGTCGATCAGCACCGGCAGGCGCTTCCCGACCTTTTTTGCCAGTTGCGTTGCCGAGATCTTTTGCTGGCGCTGCATGAAGCGGTGCCAGCGTGCTTCCTTGACCTCCTGCGGAACCTGCTCGAGGCCGAGGTCGTTGGAGCGGGCGCCCTTGACCGGCTCGTATTTGAAGCAGCCGGCACGGTCGATCTTGGCCTCGTCCAGCCAGTCGAGCAGCATCTCGAAATCCTCGTCCGTCTCGCCGGGGAAGCCGACGATGAAGGTCGAGCGGATAGCGAGATCCGGGCACACGTCGCGCCAGCCGCGAATGCGTTCGAGCGTCTTTTCGCCATGCGCCGGCCGGCGCATGTTCTTCAGCACCTGCGGCGAGGCATGCTGGAACGGAATGTCGAGATAGGGAAGGATCTTTCCTTCGGCCATCAGCGGGATGACGTCGGCGACATGCGGGTACGGGTAGACATAGTGCATGCGGACCCAGATGCCGAGCTTGCCCAGTTCCTCCGAAAGATCGAGGAATTTCGCGCGCACCTCGCGGTCACCGAACATGGATGTCTGGTACTTGATGTCGATGCCATAGGCGCTGGTGTCCTGCGAGATGACGAGGAGTTCCTTGACGCCGGCCTTGGCCAGCTTCTCGGCTTCGCGCAGCACATCGGCGGCGGGGCGCGAGACGAGGTCGCCGCGCAGGGCGGGAATGATGCAGAAGGTGCAGCGGTTGTTGCAGCCCTCCGAAATCTTGAGATAGGCATAGTGGCGTGGCGTCAGCTTGACGCCTTGCGGTGGCAGCAGATCGATATACGGATCGTGCGAGGGGGGTGCTGCCTCATGCACGGCGGCCATCACGCTCTCATAGGCCTGTGGGCCGGTGATCGCCAACACATTGGGGTGCTTCTCGCGGATCACGTCCGGCTCGGCGCCGAGGCAGCCGGTGACGATGACCCTGCCGTTTTCCGAAAGCGCGGAACCGATGGCGTTGAGCGATTCGTCGCGGGCGGAATCCAGGAAGCCGCAGGTGTTGACCACGACGAGATCGGCGCCGTCATGCTTGCGGGCGATCTCGTAGCCCTCGGCGCGCAGGCGCGTGATGATGCGCTCGGAATCCACGAGCGCCTTCGGGCATCCAAGGCTGACGAAACTGACGCGAGGGGCGGACATAGGCAAGTTTCCAATGGGGGCACGGGCCGAAACGCTGGTCCGGCCTCAAGTCGCTGTAAATGTCGGTCTGTGGCGCGTGGCAGGAGCCAATACGCGCGGCGCAATAGCATGGCTTCCGCAATCAAGCAAACCGGCCGACAACCTGCTCCGCGTCTTCGGGTGGTTCAGTGGCCCCCAGATCCGAACCAGGGCTCCAGGAAAGCGAAGTGCTCCGGGAATTGCTGTACGGCGCCATCAAGCAGCATCTTGACCGCGACATAGAGGATGATCGCCAGGCCGATATAGGCGATCCAGCGGTACTTGTGCAGCAGGCGCGCGACAAACGATGCGGCAAAGCCCATCAGGGCGATCGACAGGGCCAGCCCGATGATCAGCACGGTCGGATGGTTCATGGCCGCGCCGGCCACGGCCAGTACGTTGTCGAGCGACATCGACACGTCGGCGATGACGATCTGCCAAGCCGCCTGCGAGAAGGTCTTGCGCTGGCCCTTGCCGCCAATGACACCGTCCTTGTCGAAATCACCGTTCGACAGGGCTTCGGTGGCGTTGCGCTCGTCATCGTGGCTGACGCGCAATTCGCGCCACATCTTCCAGCACACCCACAGCAAAAGCAGGCCGCCGGCGAGCAGCAGCATGGGGCCTATGGTCAGCAACCATTGCGTGATCAGGGCGAAGAAAATGCGAAGCACGGTGGCCGCCGCTATGCCGACGAGAATGGCGCGCTTGCGCTGATCGGCCGGCAGGCCAGCCGCGGCGAGGCCGATGACGATGGCATTGTCACCCGCGAGCGCAAGGTCGATGGCGATGACCTGAAAAAGAGCCGATATGCCAGCGGCGGTAAATATTTCCATCGACCTGGAAGCCCTTCGCCGAGTGTTCGTTGTCGATTGTCCAGACGGGCCTAAAGGCATGGTCCGCTGGCGTCAAGACGCCGCGGCAGACAACACTGGAAAACCACTTTCGTGGCCGGGGCGTTACAGGAGATTTTCAGCCGTTGCCGGCTCGCCAGCCGATGCGGACACGGCCCCGCGAAAAAACTAATCGTAGAGATTGTATTTCGCCCAGTCGGCTTCCGGGATCTCATCGCCGATGCGATAGCGCAGCTGCAGGACTTCCATATGGTCGGGCCCGGTCTGGCATTTGAATTTCAGCCGGTACCACTGTCCCTTGCTGCGGAACGCCGCGCCGGGGCTTCTGATCGCATCGGCGCTCATCTCGGGTGTCGCGAAGGCGTAGGCGACGACACGATCGGCCTTGAACTTGCTATCGTCGTGGGTGATCCGGTCGAGGATTTCGGCATCGCACCGCTGCTCCAGGCGCGTTTGCGGATCAAGTTTCATCAGCCCGGCACGCAAGGCATTGTCCATCGCGCTGGCCGGGAAGGCCAGCGTCAAGGACGCAATGGCCACCATGCAGAGTGTCTTCATGGGCGGGACTAGCAGCATATTTTGTCTGATAAATCAACCAAGAGGGGCGTTTCATGGTCGGGAAGCACCCGTATTCAGGGGGAAGACGCAATCAAAATCTCGTGTCGAGGCGCATCGTGCGCGGCTTGCGGCCAACGGACCAGCGAGGCGCGCCCGGCATCGGTGAGATCGTAAAGGCCGCGGTCGACGCGCGCGAACCAGCCATAGACGTTGTGCTGCAGGATTTTCGGTGCGATCGGCGTCAGGGCCTTCAGGTCACGCGGCCTTTTGGGTCCGTCGACAAGCGCGGCGGCGCAGGTGAGGGCGCTCTGGCGGTAGGCGGTCATGATCGGATTGCGCGATCCTCCGCCGGCAACGGGATCGCCGCGGCGGCGCTGGTGCTCGTCGACCAGGCGGGATCGCCGCCGTGCATTCCTGCGCGGTTCCGGCGCGGCGGGACTGACAAGCACTTCGACCTTGTCATTGGCCGTCACGCCAAGCACGCCGAAGCCAAGCCGACGGCAGAGGTTGCGGAATCGGGCGTCGCTTTCGCGCCCCTTTCCCCGCGCCGACATGCGCGCCGCCAGCCACACTTCGTCGCAAGCGGCCGCGCGGTCGACGCCTTGCAGCACCAGTTCGAGGTTGAACTGCAGCTTCAGTTCGCAGATGACGACCACCGGTGGCTCGCCCTCGCGTAGCGCGACGATGTCGCAGCCTCCGATCTCCCCCTTCACGACGAAGTCGAGATTTTCGAGGAACCGCTTCACCGGCGCATAGAGTGAGGTCTCGTTCATGCCTCAAGGCTTAGCCGATTCGACGAGAAAAAGCCTTTCGGCTTCGGGATGCCGTCGATGTCAGGCTTCGGTGCTCGGCACTGGACGATCCGATCGTTTGTCCGGGGGCAGGAGCGGATAGCTGACCTGGCCGAAGTAGCTGGACGGGATCGGATCATCGACGCCGTATTTTTCCGGCACTTTATTGCCAGTGGCATTGTAGGTGCCGAACACCATGTCGAGCACAGGCAACTGCCCGGCGAAGTTCTTGTCATAGGCTTCGCGCTGGTTGGCATGGTGCCAATGATGGAACTGTGGGCTGGCAATCAGCCACTTCAGGGGACCGAACGGAATCCGCAGGTTCGAATGAACAAGCAGCGTGTGTCCAAAATAGATGGACGAAAACAGCGCAATCGAGGCTTCGGAGAAACCGAGGAAAAAGACCGGCGTCAGCGATATTGCCTTCGTGAGGATGGCATCGACCGGGTGGGAGTGGAAGGCGCCGAGCCAGTCCAGTTCATCAATGCCGTGGTGAACGGCGTGGAATTTCCAAAGCGCGGGGATTTCGTGGAAGGCCCGGTGTGTCCAGTAGACGCCGATATCGGTGATCAGGATGATTTCCGCGACCTGCAACCAGACCGGCTGGCCGCCGACGGCCTGCGTCATCGATTGCGGGACCAGGACTGCCGCGGCGTCGAGTGTGTTGGCCGCGATCAGAACGATGGCCACCTTTATGATGAGGCCGTTGAACAGCACATAGATCAGATCGACACCCAGGCCCTTGCGCAGGGTCTTCTGAGGCCGTTCGTGGAACAGGTGTTCGAACGGAATGAAGATCAATGCGGCGATCAACAGCGCCTTGATGCCAAATATGTCCATTCGTTCGCCTCTATTGCCTTGCCGTCGGCCAGCACCCGCTCGCGCTTCAGCTTGCGGACAGAACCACATTTCTCCTTTCCAAAGGCTTGATGCCGGTCTCCCGGCCATACTCTGGCAGCCGCTGCCTGAGGAATATCGCCTCGAGCGGGAGCGCCTACAGCAGGAGGCCTTGGCGCGACACCGCGCAGAGTCGGCAGAACGCTTCCTCCGGGCAACGGCGAGCCGCCAGGACGCGCAAGCGATCGTATCTCTCCTTACGAATCCGTAAGTCGCAGATCGAGCCAAGGCTGGCTTATGGTCAATGTCGGCAGCGGACTGCACTCCCTGCTCAGCGGGCCTCCACCCGCCGAACCAATGGCCCGCTGCCCCTGTGTCACCTGCGGCAGCGGGCTATGGGTCTGAACAGCGGTTCCTTGCCCGCCTGGGAGAGGCGCCAGGACGCGCGGGGCGCTTCGGCGGTGTAGGAGGCGGTCGGCGGGGATGGCGCGCTAGCGGGCCGCCCTTCTTGGCTTTAACGCATCTATTTGAGGATGAAGTACAGCGGAATAAGGATTGCGAACCCGGCAATTCCGGTGAGAAACAGGTCTGCGATCATGAGCCCCCGCTCGAATTTCCGATCACACTCACATTCGAATTAGCTAAAATGCAAGGGAATGGCACGCGGCCGCGTCACTATGCCTTGCGACGTCGCGGAAATGGGATGACGTTGGCATCGCTTTCGGGGTCCAGCGGCTCGCGCAACTTGATGCGCGTCGGCGATGTCTACGGCAAAAGGGGAATAATTCCGGATTTCCGGTGCATTGCCAGCCCGGCTTGCCCGAATCCACCGAGCGCACCAACAGTCCCGACCGAAATCAGTTCGACGACGGAATTCTTAACGGTAACTGGATTTGCCATGTTCGCAATCTTGTGCGCAGGATCAGTAAAGCGAAAGATTATATAGATATTTCAACGCTATATGGCGGAGGGAGTGGGATTCGAACCCACGGTGAACTTGCGCCCACGCCGGTTTTCAAGACCGGTGCCTTAAACCGCTCGGCCATCCCTCCAGTGACTGCGTCACATGCGACTGCTCTAGTGTGCCCGGCAAAGGCCTGTCAACCGGCATGCGTGAGCGCGTGCGCTCCCAGCCGCTCGAGGGAGAGGTGACGCCACAATCTTGCCCGGTTCCGGCCACAATCGGTTAATATCGTGATAAACAATTCCTGTGCACAAAGGATCGGGGTTCAAGGCTTCGTTGGTAATGTCGAGCGAGTGTTTTGGCTCCTCTGCTGTTCAAACGACGGCGTCTTGATTGAGACTGTAGGGGATTTCGGGAAAAATGCAGGCTACGACGCGTCTTCGTCGCGCTTCGACGCTCACGCTTCTTGCCGCGTCGGCTGCCTTGCTGGCGGCTTGCGCCTCCCAGCCCGAGCCGAAAGCGATGGTGAACACCAAGCCGCGCTCCAAGGAATATTTCGCCGAGACCGAATATGGCGTGAAGGCGAGCCCACGCGTCAATTTCATGCGGCGTGGCGGCGGCCGTGACCAGCTCGGCAAGCCCTACCAGGTGCGCGGCAAGTGGTATTACCCAAAGGAAGAAAAGCGTTACGCCAAGGTCGGCCTGGCCTCCTGGTATGGCGACGCCTTCCATGGCCGTCTCACCGCCAATGGCGAAGTCTACGACATGACGCATCTGACCGCGGCGCATCCGACCATGCCGCTGCCGAGCTACGCCCGCGTCACCAACCTTGAAACCGGCAGTTCGGTCATCGTGCGCGTCAACGACCGGGGGCCGTATCATGAGGGCCGCATCATCGACGTCTCGGAGCGCGCGGCGCAGATGCTCGACTACGCCAAGGTCGGCACCGCTAAGGTCAAGGTCGAATATGTCGGCCGCGCGCCGCTTGATGGCGACGATGACCAGTATCTGATGGCATCCTATCACCCGGGCAACCGGATTCCGGATCCGTCGGATGGCCTGCCGACCGGCGTCATGGTGGCCATGAACGGGCCGTCGCCCAGCGTGCCGGTGGGCGCGGCTGCCGTGCCGTTCCCCGGCCAGTTGACGAATTCCGGCGAGGCATTCGCTGCGCAGCCATCCCTGTCAGCGCAGGCGCCGGCTTTCGGCGACCTGATGCTGCCCGACTTCGGACCGATCGTGCCGGAACGTCCCGACATCGGCCTGCCGGCGCAGTCGCCGTTCGCCATGGCTTCGCTGTCCTACGCGGATGAACGCGTCCAGCGCGCCGATGTCTTTGCCGCGCTGGACGATAGCGGCATGGCGCCCGCCGACATCCTGCGGTCGTGGAAAAAGTCCAATCCGCAGGCGTCGCCGTCCAGCGCCGACTACGTTGCCGCTGGAACGTTCGACGACGCCGCGGAAGCCAAGCGCGTGGCCGCGGCGCTTCAACCTTTCGGCAGAACGGAGATTCAGCGCTCCGACCTCGACGGCAATGACTGGTATGCGGTCAATCTCTATCCGAATGGTCATGGCGGGCTGGACGAGTTGCTGCGGGCGGCATGGTTGCACGGTGCACCGGACGCCCTGGCTGTGCGCAACTGATCTATTTTGCCCGCGCGGTTGATCCGGCGGAAAAAACCCTGCTAGCTTGGCTGTGCCAAAACCGGCGAACGGGTCGAGATTTCATGCAGTTGCGCGCCTTTCCGCCATTTGCCGGCTTCCTCGGACTGGCCTTGCTGCTGCTTTGCCTCGCTCCGGCCCAGGCGCAGCTTTTCGAGACCAAGGCAACCCAGGCCTTCATGATCGATGCCGACACCGGCACGGTGCTGTTTTCGAAAGACGCCGACAAGCCGATTCCGCCCGCTTCGATGGCCAAGTTGATGACCATGGAAGTGGTTTTTAACGCCATCAAGTCCGGACGCCTCAAACTCGACGACACGTTCGTGGTGAGCGAAAACGCCTGGCGCAAGGGCGGCGCGCCATCGGGAACGTCGACGATGTTCGCCAAGCTCAAATCGGCGATCCGGCTCGAGGATTTGATCCAGGGCGTGACCGTGCAGGCCGCCAATGACGGCTGCATCGTCATCGCCGAAGGCATGGCCGGATCGGAGGATAATTTCGCGGCGCAGATGACCGAGCGCGCGCGCCAGCTTGGCCTGAAGACGTCGATCTTCGTCAATTCGACCGGGCTGCCGGCCGATGGCCAGCAGACGACCGTGCGCGAATTGGCGCAGCTGGCCCTGCATCTATGGCGCGATTACCCGGATTTCTACCGCTACTATGGCCTGAAGGATTTCACCTGGAACAAGATCTCGCAGAGGAACCGCAACCCGCTGCTGGCCATGGACATCGGCGCTGACGGCGTGGCGGTCGGCGCGAGCGAGGCGGCCGGCTTCGGCATCGTCGCTTCGGTCAGCCACGACGGCACACGGGTGATCGCGGCGATGAGCGGGCTGGCCAATGACAAGGAACGCGCCGAAGAGGCGCGCAAACTGCTCGACTGGGGCGTTCGCTCCTTCGAGAAGACCGAAATCTTCGCCAAGGACGAGGTGGTGGGAGAGGCACAGGTTTTTGGCGGTGCGAAATCCGGCGTCACGCTGAAGGCAAAAGGGCCGATCGCCATTTTCCTGCCGATCACCAACCGCGACAAGCTGACGGCCAGGATCGTCTACACCGGCCCGGTCGCCGCACCCGTCGAGGAGGGGCAGCCGGTAGGTGCTTTGCGCGTCTGGATCGGCGACACGCTGAGCCAGGAGACGCCGCTTTTCGCGGCTGAATCGATCGCCGTCGGCACGTTGCCGCAGCGCGCGCTCGATGCCGTCAAGGAACTGGCAATCGGCTGGCTGCGATAACACCCACGGCATGGACGTTTCCCCGAACGCGGACTATCTAATGCATGTCGCCCAAGGGTGCGTAGCGGTTTTGGGACAACGACATGCATGAAAACAAAAGCTTAAGGCGCGTTGATTCGTTTCGATGCGGCGCGCTTTAGAGCGCAACAATCTACTCCAACCTGGACAAAGGCCGTTTCGATTGACGCGCGGATTTTTCATCACCTTCGAAGGCGGCGAAGGCGCAGGCAAGTCGACGCAGATCGAGCGGCTGGCAAGGAAGATGCGCGCCAAGAAGTATGACGTCCTGCTCACGCGCGAACCGGGCGGTTCGCCTGGCGCCGAAGCGGTCAGGCATGTGCTGCTTTCAGGCGCCGCGGAGCCATTCGGACCGAAGATGGAAGCGCTGCTCTTCGCCGCCGCTCGCTCCGATCATGTCGAGCAAGTCATCCGGCCGGCGGTCGAGCGCGGCTCCGTCGTGCTTTGCGATCGTTTCCTGGATTCCTCGCGGGTCTACCAAGGCGTCACCGGCGGGATCGACCCGGCGTTCATGGCTGAGTTGGAGCAAGTCGCCATCAACGGCATGATGCCCGACATGACGCTGATCTTCGATATCGATCCGGCCGAGGGCCTCAGGCGCGCGACGGTGCGGCGCGGCAGCGATGCCGGTGCGGACCGCTTCGAGAAGGAGACGCTGGCCATACACCAGGCCCGCCGCGATGCCTTTCTGGCGATCGCCGCGGCAGAGCCGGAACGCTGTATCGTCATCGACGCATCCGCCGATCCCGATACGGTCGAGCACGTCGTCACCGCCGCCGTCTTCGCGGCTCTGGAGGCGAGGGCACCCGCACGCAACAGGCAGGTCGCACCGGTATGATCTTCGAACGCATCGCGCCCGAACAGCATGATACGCTGGACGGCGTGCCCGAACCGTCCGAAACGCCTCGTCTGGTCGGGCACGGGCAGGCGGCCGAGATGCTCGCCACCGCCTATCGCTCGGGAAAGCTGCCGCATGCGTTGATCTTCGCCGGACCGGTCGGCATCGGCAAGGCGACGCTGGCCTTCCATCTGGCCCATCATCTGCTGAGGCATCCAACCTTCGAACAAGCGCCGGAAAACCTTGCCGTACCCGATCCGGCCTCGCCACTGTTTCGTCAGATCGCGACCGGCGCGCATCCAGGCGTGCTGCATCTGACCCGGCCGCTGAACGACAAGACCAAGAGCTTCAAGACCGTCGTTACCGTCGACGAGATCCGCAGGGTCAGCCGCTTCCTGTCGATGACCTCGCATGACGGCAGCTACCGGGTCGTCATCGTCGACCCGGCCGATGACATGAATGCCAATGCCGCCAACGCCTTGCTGAAGAATCTCGAGGAACCGCCGGCACGAACGCTGTTCATTCTGATCGTCCATGCGCCGGGCAGCCTGCTGCCGACGATCCGTTCGCGCTGCCAGATGATACGCCTGACACCGCTCGACGCCGACGATTTGCTGGCGGTGCTGCGGACGGCCGAACCGCCCCCGCCGGACGATCCGGCCGCAAGGACAGCACTGGTCGAGCGGGCAGGGGGCAGCGCGCGCAACGCGATCCTTTTGACGCAATATGGCGGGCTGGAGATCGCCGAGACGCTCGATGCGCTGGTAGCGAAGGGAAGAGGCGACATCGGCGGAGCCTATCGGCTTGCCGAAGCCGTCGCTGGACGCGACCAGGCGATCCAGTTCGATATCTTCAATCGCCGGGCGCTCGACCTGTTGTCGGATGCGGCAAGCCGGGCTGCCCTGGCCGGCGACCTCGCAAGGGCGAAAACATTGTCGGACACTTGGCATGAGGCGCTGGACGCGATATCTGAGACCGATACCTACAATCTCGACAAGAAGCAGCACGCCTTGACCATGATCGACCGCCTGAATTCTGCGATGCGAATGTGACGGCCTTTTTGGTGCATGCCGTTGCCCCAAAACCGGGGCCACTTTTGGGCGGCATGCATCGGCACCGGGATGGCAATCGCCATTCCGATGCGATATCCACCGCCACGGCTTCCATTCAGATATTCATGATGGTTCATTCATGTCACGCGACACTTTCTACATCACGACAGCGATTTCCTATCCCAACGGCAAGCCACATATCGGCCATGCCTACGAACTGATCGCCACCGACGCGCTTGCACGCTTCCAGCGGCTCGACGGCAAGCAAGTGTTCTTCCTCACCGGCACCGATGAGCACGGTATCAAGATGCTGCAGACGGCGAAGCGCGAAGGCATTTCGGCGCGCGAACTGGCCGACCGCAATTCGGCCGACTTCAAGCGCATGGCGACGGCGCTCAATGCCTCCAACGACGATTTCATCCGCACCACCGAAGAGCGCCATTACGCGTCCTCGCAGGCGATCTGGAAGGCGATGGACGCCAACGGCGACATCTACAAGGGCGGCTATGCCGGCTGGTACTCGGTGCGCGATGAAGCCTATTACGGCGAGGAGGAGACCGAAGTCCGTCCCGACAATGTCCGCTATGGGCCGCAGGGAACGCCGGTCGAATGGGTCGAGGAGGAGAGTTATTTCTTCCGCCTTTCGGCCTACCAGGACAAACTCATCGCGCTTTACGAAAGCCAGCCCGACTTCATCGGACCGGCCGAGCGCCGCAACGAGGTTATGAGTTTCGTCAAGTCCGGACTGAAGGATCTGTCGATCTCGCGCACCACCTTCGACTGGGGCGTGCCAGTGCCGGGCGACGAGAAGCACGTGATGTATGTGTGGGTCGACGCGTTGACCAATTACATCACCGGTGTCGGCTATCCCAATGAAAATGATGAGAAATGGCGGTTCTGGCCAGCCGATGCGCACATCATCGGCAAGGACATTGTGCGCTTCCATACGGTTTACTGGCCGGCCTTCCTGATGTCGGCCGGAATCCCGCTGCCGAAGCGCGTTTTCGGCCACGGCTTTTTGTTCAACCGCGGCGAGAAGATGTCGAAATCGGTCGGCAACGTCATCGACCCGTTCACCATGGTAGAACACTACGGCCTCGACCAGGTGCGTTACTTCTTCCTGCGCGAAGTGCCGTTCGGCCAGGACGGCAGCTACAGCCATGAAGCGATCGTCAACCGCACCAACGCCGACCTTGCCAACGGCCTCGGCAATCTGGCGCAGCGCTCGCTCTCGATGATCGCCAAGAACTGTGGCGGCGTGGTGCCGAAGCGCGGCGAGATGACGGACGCCGACAGCGCGATCCTGGATCAGGCGGTGGCCGCCCTGGCCACCGCGCGCAAGGCGATGGCCGAGCAAGGCATTCATCTGGCGCTGGCGGCGATCTTCGGAGTGGTGGCGGAAGCCGATCGCTATTTCGCCGGACAGGAACCCTGGGCGCTGAAGAAGACCAACCCGGAGCGCATGGAGACGGTGCTGTGGACCACGGCCGAAGTTGTGCGGCGCGTGGCGGTGCTCTGCCAACCCTTCGTTCCGGGATCGGCGGCGAAGCTGCTCGACCTGCTGGCGGTGCCGGCCGACAATCGTCGCTTCGCGCATGTCCACGCCGACTATGCGCTTGTACCCGGCACCCCATTGCCGTCGCCGGAGGGTGTCTTTCCGCGCTACGACAAGCCCGAGGCGAGCGCCTGATGCTCGTCGACAGCCATTGCCATCTGGACTTTCCGGATTTCGCCGAGGAGCGGGCGGCCATTGTCGCCCGCGCCAAGGCGGCCGGAATCGGTCGCATGGTGACGATATCGACCCGTGTGAAGCGCTTTCAGCAAATACTTGAAATCGCTGATGCTTTCGAAGAGGTCTACTGCTCCGTCGGCACCCATCCCCACAATGCGGCGGAAGAACTCGACGTCACCGCCGCCGAACTCGTGCGTCTGTCGGCTCACCCGAAGGTGGTGGCGATCGGCGAGGCTGGGCTCGACTACTTCTACGACAAGGCGCCACGCGATACGCAGGCGCAGGGTTTTCGCAATCACATTGCCGCCGCTCGCGAGACCGGCCTGCCTCTCGTCATTCATTCGCGCGACGCCGATGCCGACATGGCAGCCATTCTCGAGGATGAAACAGGGCAGGGCGCCTTCCCCTTCATCCTGCATTGTTTTTCGTCGGGGCGCCGGCTCGCCGAAATCGGTGTCTCGCTCGGCGGCTATGTGTCGTTCTCGGGCATCCTGACCTTCAAGAATTCGGCCGAACTGCGCGCCGTCGCCGCCGACGTGCCGCATGACCGGCTGCTCGTCGAAACAGACGCACCCTACCTGGCGCCGATACCGTTTCGCGGCAAGCGCAATGAACCGGCCTATGTCGCGCACACCGCCAAGGTGCTGGCGGAGACGATCGGTGTCAGCGAGACTGAAATCGCTGATCTGACCACGAACAATTTCTTCCGGCTGTTCGGCAAGATGCCGCGGCCGGCCACGCAGAGCGCCTGAACGATGACGGACCGGCTGCGCCTCACCATTCTCGGCTGCGGCTCGTCACCAGGTATCCCGCGCATCACCGGCGACTGGGGCAATTGTGACCCGGCCAATCCGAGAAACCGGCGCATGCGCACCGCAGCGCTGGTCGAACGGATTGCAGCCGATGGCGGCCGTACCACCGTGGTCATCGACACCGGGCCGGATTTCCGCGAGCAGATGTTGCTCGCCTCGGTCAAACGCATCGATGCCGTCGTCTACACGCACCCGCATGCCGACCATATCCACGGCATCGACGATCTGCGCGGCTATGTGCTCGAGCAGCGCCACCTGATCGACATCCATGCCGACCAGCCGACGATGCTGCGCCTGCGGCAGGCATTCGGGTATTGCTTCGAGACGCCGCCGGGCAGTTCCTATCCGCCGATCGTGCGGGCCCATATCATCGACCACGCAAAGCCCGTGGTGATCAAAGGCGAGGGGGGTGCCCTCACCCTCGAGCCGCTGCCGCAGTTCCATGGCGACATCATCTCGCTCGGCTTTCGCATCGGCGGCATGGCCTATTGCCCCGATATCAGCGGCTTTCCCGATACCACCGCCGAGCGGCTGCGCGGCCTGGAAATGCTGGTCATCGACGCGCTGCAGTACAATACCCATCCCAGCCATCTGTCGCTGGGCCAGGCGCTCGGCTGGATCGAGAAACTGGCGCCCAAAAATGCCGTGCTCACGCATATGCATGTGCCGCTGGACTACGCCACGGTGATGGCCGAGACGCCGGACACCGTGGTGCCGGCCCATGACGGCATGGTGATCGAAATCCCTTATGAGTCAGCGTGATACGAACGGCATCTCATGCGGGCGTTCGGCCTGACGTCATGGACGACCCATTCTTCGCTTCGCGAGGATTCTTGCGCTCGGCATCACGCATCAACGGTCCAACGCGGCTGGCCTCGTAGTGAAAGATGCTGCTTCTGCCCGTGCTGTAGCCGTGCACGAACACCTCGATCGCCGATTCAATCTCACGCGTTGCTGTCGTTATCCACGCAGCGTAGCGTTGGCCATCAGCTCAAGGCAACACGCTTCGGTCGACCCCAAGCCTATGAAAATCCGCAGCAATTCCCAGGCGCTGGCCAACGCGTAAGTTCCATAATCTATCTTATGCGACTTTTTGATGTAGGTGCAGGACTGCGCAACGCTGGAGATCGTCGCCGCCGAGGGCCCCGCCTTACCGCCACTATCTCTGGGCGTCTTCGCTTGAACGCGGTGTTCGGCGGCATCCTGATCTTCGCCGGCGTCCACGCCTAGACCGCCGACACGGCAACGAAGCAAGAACCCGCGGCCTGGGCTGCCAATCTGCACAGGATTGCAGCGCGTAAGCCGGCTGTCGTGGTGCCGGGCCACATGACGCCGGAGGCGCCGGTCGGCATCTCGGCCGTCGAGCACACTAAGACTTATCTGCTGGCCTTCGAGGAAGAATTCGCCAAGGCAACCGGCGCCGTCGCGCTGAAGGCCGCGATGGAGGCCCGCTTCCCGAACCTCGGCAGGTGTCACCCTCGATATCGGCCCGAAGGTCGCCAAGGGCGAGATAAAGTGGGGCTGAGAGCGGTAAGTGAACGAATTTCCGCCGTTGCAGCGAAGATGGTTAGCATGTTAAGTTCTTTGTCGGTTGCACCGGCACTGCCGTCGCGACTGAGAATCCCGCATCAAGACGGGAGACGGAACGAGATGGAGGAGACTATGCTCGACCACCATGTGAGCGTCGCCGACGGCGAGGCTTTCCTGTCCGCCTCGCGGATGCTATTTGGCCCGATCACGCAGCGCTTCTCGCGTGGCGAGGCGCCCTCGCTGCCAAAGCTGGTATCGGTCAATCTGGGCTCCTGCCGGCTTTCCGAGATCAGGGCAAAATCGCATCTTGTCGTCAATGACCGCGCGTTCTGGCGCAGTTTCGACCCCGACGCGATCAAGATCCTTATGCAGCTCAGGGGCCGCAGCCGCTTCGAGCAGCAGCAGGTCGCGGTCGATCTCGGGCCGCGCGCGGCAATCATCTACGATCCGGTGCGCGCCTATTCGCTGCAGAACCTTTCCGATGTCGACCAGCTCATCCTGCAGGTGCCGCGCTCGACCTTCGGCGACGAGACGCTGGCGCGCCTCTCAGCCCCGGTGCCGCTCCCCGGCGAGGGCGACAGCCTGACCCATATCGTGTCCGGCCTGATGCAGATGGCGATCGGCGAGGCGCACCGGCTGGACGAGGCCGGCTGCCGCCGCGTCGGTGAAAGCCTGATCCAGCTCGTTAACGGCCTGATCAAGGCAAAGCCCATGGTGCCGGAATTCCGTCGCTCGCCGCTTGAGGCGCTGCGCGAGCGCATCATCGCCTATATCGATGCCAATCTCGCGAGGAGCAGCCTCTCGGCCGAGGACATCGCTCGCCACATGGGCTGCTCCCGGCGCTACCTGCACCGCGCCTTCGAAGGCGAAGGTGTGACGCTGGAACGCTTTGTTTGGGACAGGCGGCTGGAGCGCAGCAAGGAGGAACTCCGCTCCCCTGCCCGGGCCTCAGCCTCGATCTCGGAAATCGCCTTTGCCTGCGGGTTCAATTCGAGCGCGCATTTTTCGCGGGCGTTCAAGAGCAAGTATGACCTGGCACCGCGGGAGTTGCGAGAGCGAATGTTGGCTGTGGTGCAGTAGGTGCGCGGTTAACCGCAAGTGCTGACCGATAGACCGGGCCGTTTGAGGCAACACGAGGCACAACGTATCTCTTCAATTTTCGAAGTCTCTCATTCCGGACTTGCAGCCTTTTCGCTTCAGCTATCGGCACCGCCGGTTCGAAAGACTGCGGGCCTCAACCCGTGCGTGCCCTGCCCGCAAAACTCCGCATCAGCCCCTTCGGCAGGAACAGCATTGCCAGGATAATCGTCAGCCCCGAGATCACCGGGTGATAATCCGGCACCACGATGCGGGCGAGGTCGAAGACTGCGTACATCACAAGCGCGCCAAGGATGGGGCCGAGCAACGTGCCGGTGCCACCAACGACCGTCATCATCAGCGGCAGGAGCATCCAATCGAGGTCGAACACCGAGTCCGGCCCGACATGGAAGATGTAGTAGGTGTAGAGGCTACCCGCGACGCCGGCGATGAAAGCGCTGCCGGCGAAGGCGGCGACCTTGACCTTGAGCGTGTCGATGCCGTTGGCCGACGCCGCCATCTCGTCGTCACGCACGGCGATCAGCGCCAGGCCGTAGCGCGAGCGCATCAGGGCGCGGATGGCAAGCGCGGTGGCGACCATCAGACCGAGTGCCACCCAGTAATGCGGGCGCAGCGTGTCGAACATGCCGGCGGGCGCGACGATACCGAAGGCGCTGCCGGTGAAGTCGCCGCCATTGACGAACAGCACCTTGACGATCTCGCCGAAGCCGAGCGTGCCGAGCGCGAAGTAATCGCCATGCAGTTTCGACAGAAGCGGCAGGCCGACAATGACCGCTGCGAGCGACGCGACGATGCCGCCCAGCAGCATGGTCACCGGGTCGAAATAATAGATGCTGGGATGCTTGTCATAGAGCGAACCCCAGAGATAGTTGCCGGTCCACAGGATGGCGGTGGTGTAGGCGCCCAGCCCGAAGAAGGCGTGGCTACCGAGGCTGATCTGGCCGCCATAGCCGGCCACCAGGTTCCAGCTCTGCGCCATGATGGCGTAGAGGAATATGAAGAACAGGAACGAGAAATAGTAGGCGTCGACAGCACCTGGCACGAACGGCAGCAGCGCCAGCGCCGCCACGACGACAATTGCGATACATTGCAAGGTGCGGCTCATCGCTTCTCAAGCCTTCTTGTAGGGCCGGGTGAACAGGCCTTCCGGCTTGAACATAAGCACCAAAAGGAACACGCCATAGGCGATGGCATTCGTCCAGCCGCCCGAGATGAAGTACTGGACATAGGCTTCGATCAGCCCGAGCAGGATGCCGCCGGCGAGCGCGCCGGTGACGTTGCCGATGCCGCCGAGCGCCAGGGCCACCAGCGCCTTGAGGCTGAAGATGAAGCCGGCGAAGGGATTGAACGGAAAGGTGGTGGCGACCGCGACGCCGGCAGCGCCCGCCAGCGAAATGCCGATGGCGAAGGCAATTGCGTTGACGCGGTGCGGGCTGATGCCCATCAAAGTAGCGGCATCCATGTCTTCCGAGGCAGCGCGCACCGCCTTGCCGACCATGGTCTTGCGCAGGAAAAGCATCACCAGGCCGGTGCCGGCGAGTGCGATCAGGAAGCCCATCGAGCGGGTGAAGGAGGTGCGCACGCCGAGGAGCTCGATGCCGCTGGCCGTGTAGCTCGTCACCACGCCGGCGGTGTTACCGCCCCAGATCACCGTCATCAGGTTCTGCACCAGGAACATCAGGCCCACTGCAATCAGCAGCGAGACGTTGCGGTCTTCCTCGGCGGCTGCCTTGCGGAACAGACCCTGATACATCAGCCAGCCGACGCCGAGCCCGACCGGCACGACGATGAGCAGTGACAGGAATGGGTCGATGCCGAGGCCATAGAACAACGTTCGCACGAAATAGGCGGCCAGAATGATCATCGCGCCCTGGGCCAGGAAGATCAGCCGCATGGTGCCGAAGATCAGGCTGAGACCCACCGCGGCGACACCATACATGGCGCCGCCAAGCGCGCCGTTGAGAGAGAGCTGGAGCAGAATGTCAGGCGGGGGCAGGTTGAACATCAATTACTCCAACACGCCCATATAGGCCTTCTGGATTTCGGGATCTGCGATCAGATCGGCGCCGGTACCCCGCATGGCGAGCGAGCCGGTCTTGAGCACGAAGGCGTAGTCGGCGACCTTCAGCGCCTGATGGATGTTCTGCTCGACCAGCAGGATGGTGACGCCCTGCCCGTGCAAGGTCTGGATCAGCGAAAACATCTGCTGGACGACCAGCGGGCTCAGACCCAGCGACGGCTCGTCGAGAATGAGCAGCGACGGCTCCGACATGGTGGCCCGCGCGATCGCCAGCATCTGCTGCTCGCCGCCCGAGAGCGAACCGGCCTTCTGGTGGATGCGCTCCTTCAGGCGCGGAAACAGGGCATAGGCCTTGTCGAGCAATTCCTTGGTGCGCGGCCGCGCCTTGGGTTGGAAGGCGCCAAGCTCTAGATTTTCCAGCACCGTCATCTGGCGGAACAGGCCGCGTCCTTCCGGCACATGTGCGATGCCCATCGAGGCGATCTCCTGCGGCGCCTTGCCGACAAGCGATTGGCCGGCCAGCCTGATATCGCCGCTTTTTGGCTTGAGCAGGCCGGAGACGGTCCTGAGCAGCGTCGTCTTGCCGGCGCCGTTGGCGCCGACGATTGCGACAATTGTGCCGGGGTCGACATGGAGCGAGACACCCCACAGCGCGCCGACGTCGCCATAGGCGACCTGGAGATCGCTTACTTCAAGCAGCCGGTTCGCCAAGATAGGCCTCTATGACTTTGCGGTTCTGGGTGACTTCGCGCGGCGTGCCGTCGGCGATCTTCTCGCCATGGTCGAGCACGATGACGCGGCTGCAGACTTTCATGATGGCGTCGACCTTGTGCTCGACCCAGAGAATCGAAAGGCCGCGCTCGGTGCGCACGCGCCTGATAACGTCGACCATGCGCTGGATCTCGGTGGGGTTGAGGCCGGCCATCGGCTCGTCGAGGAGCAGGAGCGCCGGATCCGACGCGACGGCGCGGGCGATCTCCAGCATGCGACGATCGGAGAGCGTCATATGGGCGGTGCGCATGTCGCCCTGGGCGGTGAGGCCGACCAGTTCCAGTGCGGCATTCGCGGTTTCGGTCGCATATTTGACGCGGCCCCCTGCCCCATAGACGGCGCCGACCATGACGTTCTCGAAGGCGGTCATGGTCAGGAAGGTGCGCACCAGCTGGAAGGTGCGGGCGATGCCGAGCCGGGAGATGCGGTGCGGCGCGACGCCGGTGATGTCCTTGCCGCGAAACAGCACCCGCCCCTGCGTCGGCGCATAGATGGCGGTGATAACGTTGAACAGCGTCGACTTGCCTGCGCCGTTGGGACCGATCAGCCCGATCAGTTCGTTGGGGCCGACCGCGATGTCGACATTGTTGAGCACGACGAGCCCGCCGAACCGCTTCTGGACCGCCTCGAGGCGAAGCAGGGTTTCGTCAGGCTGCATCGTGGTGTCCGTCTCTCCGGAGGATGTGATTGAGTTTGGAAAGGCATCAGGTGGCATTGGCCCTGCGGGCCGGCTTTCTCCCCACCGCTATACGGGGAGAAATGCCCAGCTAGGCAGTGAGGGGCAGCGCCGACGTCGCCAAGGAGGGCTTCCCTTGGCGAACGCCCTGCCCCTCGCCTGTCAGCGCTTGTCCCAGGCCGGGGCAGGCTTGTAGGTCCAGGTGCCGTCCGGATAGATCAGCTGGTGCTTGCCCTGCCACCACTGCGTCGCGACACTTGGGATCAGCGCGAAGCCGGTCTCGTCGAACTTAAGATCGCCCACCACGGTGTCCTTGAACTCCTGGCCGAAGATCGCATCATGGATCGCCGCTGCGTCGGTGCTGCCGGCTTTCTCGATCGCCTGCGCCAACACTTGCGCATTGGCATAGAAGGCGCCGACGGTGACGGAGTCCTTCTTGTACTCGGCTTCGTAGCGCTCACCGAGTTCCTTGGCGCCCTTGTATGGGTAGCTCGCGGACCAGAAGCCGTCAGTCATGATGTAGTCGGAGTCCGGTCCCAGCGCCTCGTGAAACTCACCCGTCCAGGTGCCTTTCCAGCCGTGGAAATATGGCACGGAGAAGCCGAGTTCCTTCATTTGCCGGAGCAGCGTGATGGTGTCGGCGGGTGAACCGAAGACCAGCATGGCGTCAACGTCGGCGGCCTTGAGCTTGGTGATCAGCGCCGAATAGTCGGTGGCGCCGATCGCCCAGGGGTCGTCGACGGCGAAGGTGTAGCCGTACTTCTTCGCCGCCGCCTGGAAGGCGCCGCCAAAGCCCTTGCCGTCGGGCGAATCTTCGGTGATCAGAGCTGGGTGCTTCGGCTTCTCGTCGGCGGGCAACTTGTCCCAGACCTCGAACGGCACCTCGGCACCGGGACCAGGATGGAAGAAGAACAGTGCCGAGTATTTGAGCTTCAATGGCTGCCATTCGAACGGGAAGGCCGTCGTGATCATGTAGAACTTCTTGTACTTCTCGGCGACGATGGCGCCGGCGATGTTCATCGGCCCGGAATGGGTCGACAGCAACGCGTCGACCTTCTGTACCTTGATCAGGTTTTCGAGCGCCGACGCCACCTTGCCTTCGGAGCTTTCGTCGTCGGCGACGACGAGGCGTAGCGGCAGCTTCTTGCCGGCGGACTTGACCATGATGCCGCCGGCCTTGTTGATGTCGGCGACGGCTTGCTCATAGGCCCATTTCTGTTCCTTGCCATCGCCGGCCAGCGGACCGGTCAGCGAGATCGGCGCGCCGATGACGATTTCGGTGTCGCCGGCATAGGCCACCGTGCCGGCGGCACTGAGCACGGTGGACAGCAACAGGCCGGCCAGCATTCCGTTCAGACTGATTTCCATTCCATCCTCCCAGGTTCATCGGGCCAACGCATCAGGGCGACGCCCGCATTCACAGTGCAGGTGCTCAGCCCATCGCGGCGGCGACCAGCTTGGTGTCGGTGAACTGCTCGAAACTGACGGCCTTGCCGTCCAGCATTTCCCAGACATGGACGACGCGCGCCGACATCGCCTTGCCTGTCTTTTTGTAGACGCCAGAATAGGTGCCGATGCCGACGATGGTGCTGTCGCCGTCGACCAATGTGTCGACCTTCAGCGCATAGCCCTCCCACTCTTCGCCGATGCGCTTGAAGACGCCTGATATGATGGCGTCGGCGCCGACATAGGTTCCCGCATAGGGGAAGCCCGCCATTTCCGTCCACGCCGTCTTGTCGGTGACCGGCGCCATCATCGCCGCCAGGTCCTTGTTGTCGGAGCCGGCGTAATGCGCCTTGATGACTTCGTAATTCCTGCTCATGCCATTCACCTGTTCGCTCAGACGGGCGCTTTGCCCGGGTCGTAGACGGTTGTGGATTTCTTCTCGATGAATGCGCCGGCCGGCTTGTTCTCGACCTTGCCCTGGCTGGTGACGCCGAGGAATTTGCCGGTCGAGCGCATCATGTCCCAGTTGTAGAAAAACAGCGAAGCGACCGGGATGATGAACTCGCGGAAGCCGAAGACATAAAACTTGTCATCGAACTTCCAGGTGGTCGCGAGATCGACATCGCCATGGCCGCGCTGGATGCCGACGAGGTTCTGCCAGGCATAGCGTTCAGAGCTCAGATAGATGTGCTCGTAGACGTGGTTAGGGCTGTATGTATAGTGCGCGGTCAGACCGATCAGGTCGCGGGTCGGCGCGGGCTCGGTACCGGCAGGCGGAACCGAGGCATCGCCAAGCACGCCTGCCGAATAGACCTGCGCGACGCGTGGCTCGCCGGGCGCCTCACCGGGCTCGCGAACCCGCTCGCGCACCGAAAGCACACGCCGCGTTTTCGTGTCGACGATGAAGGCCTCGTCCTGCGTCGGCCGCGTGGCGAAAACCATGTTGATGAAGAAGACTTGTGGCGCGACTTCCAGCGCCTCGTACCAGTCGGCGCCGGCATGGCGGCCCTCGCTCCAGGCCACCGTATCGGCCGATGTGAAGGCGAGATCGATGACGCGGCCGCTGTTCAGCGTGATCTTGAAGGTCTGGCCGCGCAGCGCGTCCGTCGTCGGTAGACGGTTGGTGGCGATGCCGGCGGCGAAATCGTCGAAGTGCTTCCAGTCGGCAGGTCTGTTCGGGTCGTTCATGGTGCTCTCCACATCAATCGACGAAAGCAAGCGTCGGCAAGTCGACGACGGTGGCGCCGCCATCGATTGTCAGGATCGAACCGTTCATCATCGCCGCCTCGCCGGAGGCGACGAAGCAGATGACGTTGGACACCTCTTCCGGTGTCGCCGGCCGCCCGAGCGGCACGTCCTTCGTCACCAGCCGGTAGGCCTCGGCGACCGAGCCGAGCCCGTGTTTTTCGACGACGACCTTCATCTGCTCGTCGGCCATGTCGGTCGACACCCAGCCCGGGCAGATGATGTTGGTGCGCACGCCCTTGCGGCCATAGTCGCGGGCCAGCGATTTGCCGAAGCCGATGCAGGCATGTTTCATGGTGACGTAGCCGGCCGCGTCCGGGCCGGCGAACAGGCCGGCG
This sequence comes from Mesorhizobium erdmanii USDA 3471, assembly GCF_000472705.1. GTDB lineage: Bacteria > Pseudomonadota > Alphaproteobacteria > Rhizobiales > Rhizobiaceae > Mesorhizobium > Mesorhizobium erdmanii. The sequence goes on from NZ_AXAE01000022.1 coordinate 72,649, forward strand.
ATCGAGGCGACGACGACGATGTTGCCCTTCCGCGCGATCAGGTCCGGCAGGCACTCGCGGGCACAGACGAAAGTGGTGTCAAGGTTGAGGCGCGTCGCCAGCGCCCAGGTCTCGTCGCTCATAGACACGGTCGGGCCGACGCCGTGGCCGCCGGCATTGGCAACGAGAATGTCGACCGGTCCGAACTTGTCATGCACTTGCGCAAGGGCGGCGCGGACGGATTTGGCGTCGGCGGCATCGCCCTGCACCGCCAGCCCGCCAATATCCTTGACGACGGCCTCAAGCGGCTCGCGCCGCCGGCCCATCAGCACCACCCTGGCCCCGTCGGCGGCCATGCGCCGGGCGACGGCCGCGCCGATGCCGGTGCCGCCACCGGTGACGAATGCCGTCTTGCCTGAAAATCTCATGCTGCGGTCCTCAAGGGCGCGAAGCCCAAATGCTGCCGATCGTTGACGTGGAGTGTGCGACGAGAGCTTGCTTGCCGTCTTGTCCGAGTGGGAACTTTGTTTTGACTGAGCGCGCACTTCGCGGCTCCTCTGCGATATGCCGCGCGACCTTGCCGCGCGGCATATCGCAATTGCGGCGACCTATTTCTTCACAGCTTCCAGATCGATGGCGATCACAACCTCAGGCCCTAGGCCGAACCCGTTGGCGGCCTTGGCCATCGGAAAATCGGCGGTGCTAACCTTACCGGTGGCGCTGAAAGCCGCCTTGGTCAGCGTCGCGTCCCACGGCGCCTGCGCCTCGTTGAGCAGCTTGACGTCGAGTGTGACTTCCTTGGTGACGCCGCTGATGGTGAGATTGCCGGTGACCTTGCCCGTCTTGTCATCGACCTTCTCGACCTTGGTGCTCTCGAAGCTGATCGTCGGGAACTCGGCGGCGTTGAAGAAGTCCGGGCCTTTCAGGTCGCTGTCGCGCTGATCGAAAGCGGTGTGAACCGAGGCGACCTCGAGCTCGGCCTTGACGCTGCTCTTCGTGAAGTCGGCCTTGTCCAACGTGATCGCGCCCTTGACGCTATCGAACTGGCCGTGGGCGATGCCGTAGATGCCATGCTTGATGGTGAAGGTGACCCAAGCGTGCTGGCCGTCGATCTCGTAATTGTCGGCATAGGCGGCCGATTCCAGCATGGATGCGCCGGCGAAAGCGAGTGCGGCAATCAGATTTCTCGTCCTCACATGTTTCTCCCTATTGTTGGTTCTGGTTCTTGGACCCGGCTCAGGAAAAGCCGAGGGCGGCCCCATGCGGCGCCCAAACGATCGCCGTCACGATGGCCAACATCGCCGGAACGGCGATCAGGATGCCGGCGACCAGAGGCCGCAGCGGCCGCGCACCGGGAAGCTGGTTTTGCAGCGGGCCGCGCACGAGCACGGCAGCAATCGGCGGCAAGGATGAAAGGATGAGCGCAGCGGGATTGGCCTTGGGCGCCAACAGCGCGACCTGGATCAGCACCGTGGCCGCGGCGTAGAGCAGCAGGAACTCAAGACCTTTGCTCCACGAAGCGGCCACGCCGCCGCGCAGCACCGCGACATAGTGCACGAGGCACCAACCGCCAATCAGCGCCGCGACCGAGCCGAGCAACTGCCCGGTGACGATCGAAGCGCCAAGCACCGAGACGATGGCGCCCGAGAGCGACAAAGCGAGCACCGCTGCTGGGGTGAGGAACGGTTCTTCCATGGATGGCGACTGTGAGGCTTGCCGCGCCGTTAATATCGGGGCGCCGACGAGCGTCAGCAGACCAACGGCCAACGCCGCGATCATCTGCAGGTCGAGCGTACCGGCAGCAATGCGCCGCCAGCCCAGCCACAGGAACGCCGCCGCAAAAACGATGGCGCCAAGAGAACCCATCCGGCCGCCCAGCACTCGCTCAGGCAGCAGGCTTATGACGATGCCGGCGAAGGCGAGATAGATCAGCTTCTGGCTGGCGGCGACCGGCGGCACCACCGGCGGGCCGAGCGTGTCCCAGTAGAAGAACAGAAGCAGGACCGCCCAGAACACAGTGAGCGCCGGCGACGACGGCGGCAAAGCGAAGCGCGCCAGCAAGGCAAGCACAATGCCGAGCAGCAGCGGCAATGTCGTCGTGGTGAACATAGGATTGCCGAGTATCGCGCTCAATCGCCACCGCCCTTCCAAGACCGATCAAGAACGTGCCGGCGCGGCCGATCTCGTTGTTTGATCTTGATTGGCCAAAGGCCAGCCGTCTTGTCCGAACGGGAACTTTGTTTTGACTGAGCGCGCACTCGCGCCTTCAGCGGCTTGAAGCGGGTTCGCGCGCTCCATAACCCTCTCGAAAATGTTCATCGATTTTTCGAGGAGGATGGCGTGAACGAGAGAACCGTGCCACCGATCAGCGCGGCAGCCGCAGCCTTCCTGGCGCGGTCGCACAGGCCTTTCATCAATGGCCGTTTCGTCGACGGCCCAGCCGGTGATGGTCTCGCTGTTGACGACTCCGCCTCCGGCGAGATTGTCGCGCATGTGCCGGAAAGCGGTCCGGAACTCGTCGACCAGGCGGTGGGCGCCGCCCGAGCGGCGCTCGAAGGTCCATGGGCTTCAATGCGGCCGGTCGACCGCCAGAACCTGATGCTAAGGCTTGCCGACGCGGTTGAGGCCGACGCCGATCTTCTGGCCGAAATCGAGAGCATCGAGAACGGCAAGTCGCTGGGTGTCGCCCGCATGCTGAGCGCCGGCGGCACCGTCGACTGGCTGCGCTACTATGCCGGCTGGGCGACCAAGATTGAGGGCTCGACCTTCCAAGTTTCCATTCCGGTGCCGCCGGGCGCCAAACATCACGCGATGACCGTCATGGAACCGGTCGGTGTGGTCGGCGCCATCGTGCCGTGGAACTTTCCGCTGCTGATCGGCATGTGGAAGATCGCTCCGGCGCTCGCCTGCGGCTGCACGGTCGTCCTGAAGCCGCCGCAGGAAACACCGCTCGGCCTGCTAAGGCTCGCCGAACTGATCGAGGCGGTCGGCTTCCCTCCCGGCGTCGTCAATATCGTCACCGGCAGCGGCTCCGTCACCGGAGAAGCGCTGATCCGCCATCCCGGCATCGACAAGCTGACCTTCACCGGCTCGACGGAGGTGGGAAAACGCGTCGGCCATGCGGCGGTCGACCGTGTCGCGCGCTTTACGCTGGAGCTCGGCTCCAAGTCGCCGATGATCCTGCTTAGCGACATGGAGGACGGCATCGAGCAGCTGCTTGTCGGGCTCGGCATGTTCTTCAATCAGGGCCAGGTCTGCACTTCGGCGGCGAGATTGTTGATCGAGAAGTCGATCTACGACCGCACGCTGGCACGGTTGGCCGAGATCGCCGACGGCATGATGATGGGCGCCGGCCGCGACGCCGACGCGCAGATCAACCCGCTGGTCTCGGCCAAGCATCGCAACAGCGTGCAGGGCTTCATCGAGCGCAGCCTTGCGGCAGGCGTCGAACGCGTGAGCGGCGCGCGGGCGGTTCCGGCCAAGGGGCATTATGTGGCGCCGACAATTCTGCATCACGTCCGCCCTGACATGGAGATCGTGCGCGAGGAGGTGTTCGGACCGGTGGTCGCGGCAATGCCGGTCGCCGATCTCGATGAGGCGATCCGCATTGCCAACGACACGCGTTACGGCCTGTCGGCCTCGATCTGGACCCGCGACATGGGCAAGGCGATGACCGCGATCCACGGGCTCAAGGTGGGGACGGTGTGGGTCAATTCGCACAACACGCTCGATCCGGCAGCGCCCTTCGGCGGCTTCAAGCAGTCCGGCATCGGCCGCGAGCATGGCCGCGCGGCGATCGAGGGCTACCTCGAGACCAAGACCGCCATCATGCGCTACGCCTGACCGATGACGGAGATCTATGATTACATCGTCGCCGGCGCGGGCTCGGCCGGCTGCACCGTTGCGAGCCGGCTCGTCGCGGCCAGCAAGCGTGTGCTCGTCATCGAGGCAGGTCCGGCCGACAATACGCGTTTCATCGATATGCCCGCCACCTTCGCTAAGGTGATCGGCACGGCGCGCAGCTGGATCTACCAGTCGGAACCCGAACCCAGCGTCGGTGGACGCTCGTTGCCCATTCCGCAGGGCCGCACGCTGGGCGGCGGCTCGTCGATTAACGCGATGCTCTACATCAGGGGCCAACCGGAAGATTACGACGGCTGGCGCGAACTCGGCTGCCCGGGCTGGGGCTGGGACGACGTGCTGCCGATCTACAGGCGGCTGGAGCGCAACGAACGGCTGGCTGGCGGTTGGCACGGCAATGCGGGTCCGCTGCCGGTCTCCGATCCGCGCTATCGGCACCCGCTGTCGCTCGCCTATGTGCGGGCGGCGCAGCAGGCGGGCTATCGATACAATGACGACTTCAACGGCGAGCAGCAGGAAGGCGTTGGCTTTTATCAGACGACTACGGCAAACGGTGAAAGGCAGTCGGCGGCCAAGGTGTTTCTCAAGCCGCTGGCCGCAGATGTCAACCTCAAGATCGTCACCGATGCGCTGGTGACTGGAGTGACGCTGGAGAACGGCGCCGCGACCGGACTGTCCTACACGACGCCGGACGGCCAGATCCATTCCGTCTCGGCGAAAGAGGAAGTCATCCTCACCGCCGGCGCGCTGGCGACACCGAAGCTGATGATGCTGTCCGGCCTTGGCCCGGCGGCGCATCTGGCGGAGATGGGCATTCCCGTCATCCGCGACATGCCGGCCGTCGGGCAGAATTTGCAGGATCATGTCGCAGCACCCCTCTACGCGCTGACCCGCAAAGCGGTCTCGCTGCTTGGCGAGGATCGCGGCCTCAAGGCTCTACGGCACGGCATCGAATATCTACTGTTCCGGCGCGGCCTGCTCACTTCGAACGTGGTAGAGAGCGGCGGCTTCTTCGACACCGACGGCGACGGCCGACCCGACGTCCAGTTCCATGTCCTCCCGGTGATGATCGAAAGCGCCGAGCACGGCTCGATCAAGCGCCACGGCATGGAGCTCAACCCCTGTGTGCTGAGGCCGAAGTCACGCGGCTCGGTGCGTCTGCGCTCGCGAAAGCCAAGCGATCCGATCCGTTTCACCACCGGCTTCCTGTCGCACGCCGACGACCTCGTCCTGCTGCTTGCCGGCATGAAGGTAGCGCGAACCATCCTGCGGCAGCCGGCGCTACGCGAGGTCATCGCCGAGGAACTTGCACCGGGCAAGGCAGATGATCTCAGCGAAGAGGCGATCGCCGACCACATCATCAGCCATGCCAAAACCGTCTATCATCCCTGCGGCACCTGCCGGATGGGGACGGACCCCCAGGCTGTGGTCGATCCGCAGCTTCGCGTGCGCGGCGTGCCGCGCTTGCGCATCGCCGATGCGTCAATCATGCCGAGACTGATCAGCGGCAACACCAACGCGCCGGCGATCATGATCGGCGACCGCTGCGCCAATTTTATCCTAGGCTCCTCTCCGCCTTGAGAGACCCCGTCAGAGAGCATGTGAGCAAAGCGAGGCAGGTCAGGGATCAGGCCAGCGCTTTCCGCGCGTCTTCGGCCAGCACGCGCAACACGCGCCATTGCCGCTCGGTGATGTCGTGGCGGGCAAGCATCGGCCGGAAATGCGCCATGATCACTTCGCGGGCGCGAAGCAGAACCATCGGCAGCGAACGGCGTGTACTTGGCGGCAGCAAGGTCAGGTCTCGGAAAAATCCAATCCAGTACGACTCGCTGCAAATATTAACTGGGGTCGCAGCTATAGACGCGATTTTGCCGAGAGCGGCAATCCCGCCCTGGAAGCTAGGCCCGCGCAGAGAGAACGACGCTTGACATTCCGGTGTCAAGATGTAATTCACATGTTAACTACAAGATCGGTGATGCCGGCGGAGGAAACCTTGCCTCATGTGGCGATCGAATATTCGGCGAATCTCGACGCGAAGGTCGACATGGGCGAGCTTTGCGCGTTGGTCTCACGCACCATCCTCGAAACAGGCCTGTTCGAACCGGGCGCGGTCAGGGTACGGGCCTTCCGCGCCGAGGCCTATGCGATCGCCGACCAGCTTCAGGAGAACTGCTTCATCGACTTGAATTTCCGTATCGGCAAAGGCCGCAGCGCGGCGGAAAAGAAAAGCGCGGGCGAAGCTATCTTCGCCGCCATGACCGATCACCTGGCATCGCTGTTCGCCACGCCGCATTTCGCGCTCTCACTGGAGATCCGCGAGATCGACGCCGAGCTCAGCTGGAAGAAAAACGCCATCCACCCGCGACTCCGCAGCAAGTAAACGGGCGCGGCAAATAGAATAGGAAGAACCCATGGCGGCATTGGACGACAATCTGAGGAAGGCCGAAGCCTATCTCGAACGCTTCCGCAAGGGCGGTGTGCTCAACCAGATCGGAGGCGAAGCCGTGCCCGCAACGGATGGCTCGACATATGAGACCATCTCGCCCATCGACCTCAAGCCGCTCGCCAAAGTGGCGCGCGGCAAGGCCGCCGACATCGACCGCGCCGCCAGGGCGGCGAAGGCGGCTTTCAAGGACTGGGCTGCGATCTCGGGCGATGCGCGCAAGAAGCTCATGCACAAAATCGCCGACGCGATCGTGGCGCGCGCCGAAGAGATCGCCTTCGTCGAATGCATGGACACCGGACAGTCGCTGAAGTTCATGGCCAAGGCAGCACTACGCGGCGCCGAGAACTTCCGCTTCTATGGCGACCGCGCGCCAGAAGCGCGCGACGGCCGTTCGCTCAGGGCGACGAACCAACTCAATCTGACGACGCGCGTTCCGATCGGCCCGGTCGGCGTGATCACGCCGTGGAACACTCCCTTCATGCTGTCCACGTGGAAGATCGCGCCGGCTCTAGCCGCCGGCTGCACTATCGTCCACAAGCCGGCGGAGCTGTCGCCGCTGACGGCGCGGCTGCTGGTCGAGATCGCCGAGGAAGCGGGTCTGCCCAAGGGCGTCTGGAACCTCGTCAACGGTTTTGGCGAGGACGCTGGCCGGGCGCTGACCGAACACCCCGACATCAAGGCGATCGGCTTCGTCGGCGAAAGCCGCACCGGCTCGATGATCATGAAACAGGGCGCGGAAACGCTGAAGCGCGTGCATTTCGAGCTCGGCGGCAAGAACCCGGTCATCGTCTTCGCCGACGCCGATCTGGAGCGCGCGGCCGACGCCGCCGTCTTCATGATCTATTCGCTGAACGGCGAGCGCTGCACCTCGTCCTCGCGCCTGCTGGTCGAGGCCTCCGTCCATGACAAACTCACCGATCTGGTGGCGGAGAAGGCCAGGCGCATCAAAATCGGCCATCCGCTCGACCCGGACACCGTGGTCGGCCCGTTGATCCATCCGGTGCACGAGGAAAAGGTGCTGTCCTATATCGAGATCGGCAAATCGGAGGGCGCGGTGGTCGCCGCCGGCGGCGGCAAGTTCGCCGGTCCGGGTGGCGGCTGCTATGTCAGCCCGACGCTGTTCGTCGGCGCCACCAATAAGATGCGCATCGCGCAGGAGGAAATCTTCGGCCCGGTGCTGACCGCCGTCCCGTTCAAGGACGAGGCCGAGGCGCTGGCGCTGGCCAACGACACGCAATACGGGCTCACCGGCTATCTATGGACATCCGACGTCACCCGCGCCTTGCGCTTCACCGATGCGCTCGACGCCGGCATGATCTGGGTGAATTCCGAAAACGTCCGGCATCTGCCGACGCCGTTCGGCGGCGTCAAGAGCTCGGGTATCGGCCGCGACGGCGGCGACTGGTCTTTCGACTTCTACATGGAAACCAAGAACATCGCATTCGCCACGGCGCCGCATTCGATCCAGAAGCTCGGCGGCTGACCGGAGACACCCATGGCCCTGCCCCAACCCAATCTCTACCCAGCCTTCAATATCGTGCGGCTCAGCCATGTCGAGCTCGCCGTCACCGACTTGGCAAAATCCCGCGCCTTCTATGTCGACACGCTCGGCCTGCAGGTGACCGACGAGACCAGCGGCGCCATCTATCTGCGCGCGATGGAAGAGCGCGGCCACCATTGCATCGTGCTGCGCAAGGCGGCGACGCCGGAAGCGCGCGAGCTCGGCTTCAAGGTTTTTTCCGACGAGGACTTGGACAAGGCGGAGCACTTCTTTGCGGCCAAGGACCTGCCGGTGGAGTGGGTCGAGCGGCCCTATCAGTCGCGCACCTTCCGCACCCGAGACCCGCACGGCATCCCGCTCGAATTCTATTCGAAGATGGAGCGGCTGCCGCCGATCCACCAGAAATACGCGCTTTACAAAGGTGTGAAGCCGCTGCGCATTGACCACTTCAACTGCTTCTCGCCGGATGTCGATGAGGCGGTCGCCTTCTACAACGAACTCGGCTTTCGAGTGACGGAATACACCGAGGATGCGGAGACCGGGAAGCTGTGGGCGGCCTGGACGCACCGGAAGGGCGGCGTGCACGACATCGCCTTCACCAACGGCCTCGGCCCGCGCCTGCACCATGTCGCCTTCTGGGTGCCGACGCCGCTCAACATCATCGACCTGCTCGATCTGATGGCGACCACCGGCTATGTCGGCAATATCGAGCGCGGCCCCGGACGGCACGGCATCTCCAACGCCTTCTTCCTCTACGTCCGCGATCCCGACAACCATCGCATCGAGATCTATTGCTCGGACTACCAGACCGTCGATCCCGACCTTGAGCCGATCAAGTGGGACCTGAAGGACCCGCAGCGCCAGACGCTGTGGGGTGCGCCGGCGCCCAAAAGCTGGTTCGAGGAAGGCAGCGTGTTCGCGGGTGTCGAGCCACGTAAGTCCGATCTGGCCGCTTCGCCGATCGTGGCGCCTTGATGGGCTATTGGGAGATGTTCGCGTTCCGTCGCCCCCCCCTCTGGCCTGCCGGACATCTCCCCCACAACGGGAGAGATTGGCTGTCATCTCTGCCTTCGCTAACTTTCAACATTGCAGGAAAGGCGCCGACGGCGCGGCCGGCTGATCTCCCCCCAAGTGGGGGAGATGTCCGGCAGGACAGAAGGGGGCGCCGTAGAACTCGACGCTTCCGGTTGACCAGCGGCGCCGACTGCGGAGCATCAGCATGAGCGCGGGACGCCTCGCCACCTTCACCGCCGGCAGCAGGACGCGCTACGGCGCAATCACCGACAAGGGCGTCGTCGACCTTTCGGCGCGCCATCCCGAATGGCCGACGCTGCGCGAGGTAATCGAAGTAGGCGCGCTCGTGAAACTTGCCGAGGAAGCGGAAGGCCTCGCCGCCGATTTCCGGGTCGAGGACATTGCTTACGAAATCCCGATCCCGTCGCCGGAAAAGATCATCTGCGTCGGCGTCAATTATTCGGACCGCAACGAAGAGTACAAGGACGGACAAGCGGCGCCTTCAAATCCGTCACTCTTCCTCCGCGTCCCGCGCTCTTTCGTCGGGCATGGCGCGCCGCTGGTGCGGCCGCCGGAATCACCGCAGCTCGACTATGAAGGCGAGGTCGTCATCGTTATCGGCAAGGTCGGACGGCGCATCGCCGAGGCCGATGCTTTCGACCACATCGCGGCGCTTTCACTGTGCAACGAAGGCACGATCCGCGACTGGGTGCGCCACGCCAAGTTCAACGTCACGCAAGGCAAAAATTTCGACCGCACAGGCTCCATCGGTCCCTGGCTGGTGCCGTTCGCCGACGAGGTGCAGATCGCCGATATTGCGCTCACTACGCGCGTCAATGGTGAGACCCGCCAGCAGGACCGCACGGGCCGCATGATCTTTTCCTTCCGCAAGATCATCAACTACATCTCAACCTTCACCACTCTGATGCCGGGTGACATCATCGTCACCGGCACACCGACCGGCGCCGGCGCTCGCTTCGACCCGCCGATCTGGCTGAAGCCGGGCGATGTGATCGAGGTCGAGGCTGACGGCATCGGCCTGCTTCGCAACGGCGTCGTCGACGAAGGAACCGGCCGATGATGACGGAGATGGAAGTCGAGGACGCCGCATGGCGGCTGTTCGAAGCCGAGCGCGGCCGCCGCCAGATCAAGCTGCTCAGCCTCGATTTTCCGCAAGCGACGATGGATGACGCCTATCGCGTGCAGGCAGCTTTGGTGAAGCGGAAGGCCGCATCGGGACTGACGATCAAGGGCTGGAAGATCGGGCTGACCTCGAAGGCGATGCAGTCGGCGCTGAGCATCGACATTCCGGATTCCGGCATCCTGTTTGACGATATGTTCTTTGAAAATGGCGGCACCGTGCCGGCCGATCGTTTCATTCAGCCGCGCATCGAGGCCGAGATCGCCTTCATAATGAAGGCGCCGCTCGCCGGCTCCGACATATCGATCGACGAGGTGCTCGACGCTACCGATCACATCACGCCTGCGCTTGAAATCCTCGACACCCGTATCGAGCGGCTAAACAAGGAGACCGGTAAAATTCGAACCTTCTTCGACACGATCTCAGACAACGCCGCCAATGCCGGCATCGTCGTCGGCGGCCGTGCGGCAATCCCGCACGGGGCGGATCTGCGTTGGGTGGGCGCCATCGTATCGCGCAACGGCGACGTCGAAGAAACCGGCTTGGGAGCAGGCGTGCTCGATCATCCAGCCAAGGGCATCGTCTGGCTCGCCAAACGGCTCAACCAATACGGCATGCGGATCGAGGCCGGCCAGATCGTGCTGTCAGGTTCCTTCATCCGGCCGGTTGAATGCCGGCATGGCGATACCATCCACGCGGACTTCGGTCCTTACGGCTCCGTAGGACTATTCTTCGACTAGAAGGTAAATGCCCGGCACCGAGCAATCTATTCAAGAAGGCGCTGTCCGAAGGCCGACCCCAAATCGGTCTTGGGCAGGCGCTCGCCAATCCGCACACGCCCGTAATCTGCGCCGGCGTGGGCCGGGAATCCGCTTGGCGCTAAAACCCGAGGGAGCTTTCTTCGTCGGCATCGACGTATCGAGCACCCGGCTGGCCGCCGCACTCGTCGACTTCAGCGGGACTCCGCTCACCAAGATCACCATTCTCGCCAGTCCATCCCGGCGCTGGGTGCGACACAACTCCAAGCGCCCCGGCAAACGAGCACACCTCATACGCCGATTTATCTCAGAAACGCGACTGGCCGAACAAGTGACGTTGGCGGCATCGCCACCGAACGCTGGCGACCAAGTAGCAGCTTCAGTACATCGACCGCTTGTTGACGGCGTCGGTCGGAACCGCCTGGATGACATCCCAATGCTCGGCAATTTTGCCATTCTCGACACGGAACATGTCGACGATGGCGGTTTCCGGCGTGGCATCCGTTTTCGGCTGCACGACTTCCGTCATGACAAGGTCGCCCTCGGCGATGACACGCTTGAATTCGACCTTCTGCTTCGGCCAATGGGTAATGCCCATCTTCTCGAGCAACTGGCGCACCGAGTCGCGTCCGTCGGTCATAGTCGGATTGCGCTGGATGTAATTCGCCGCCCAGTAGCGGTCGAGCGCCGTCAGATCATGGTCACCGAACAACTCCTGATAGGCCTTGAGGACCAGCGCCTTGTTGGCTTGCGTGAGTTCGTGTTGCTGCAGGATCGCCTTCTTGTCTGGCTTTGAACCGTCAGCGGCTGCACTCGACGCCGCGAGCACGGACGCGAGCAAGGCCACGGCGATCTTCTTCATCTTCATCATAATCTCCTTATCGGTTTTCTCTCTGTAGTCAGGAAAGCGCCTTCGCCACCATGACGGTGTCGACATACTGGGTCATCTGCCGGATCTTGCCATCCCGGACCTCGTAGAGATGAGCGAAGGCAGCCCGCATCGACTTGCCGGTTGCCTTGTAGGTGCCGGAGTAGACGCCGAAGGCGGCAACGCGTTCACCATCGGCGAGGTAGGTGTGAACGTCGGCGCGGCAGTCGATCCACTCGCTGCCAAGCCGGGCGAATACGCCTGCCAACAGCGCATCGACGCCGACATAAGTGCCGGCATAGGGAAAACCTTCCGCCTCGGTCCACTCTACATCCGGATGAAGAACGGCCATGAGATTTCGGCCGTTCTGCTCAGATGAGCCTTCATAGGTCGCACGGATCAGGTCGAGATTGCTTGCCATGTCAGCCCCACTTCATCTCGCCCATCGCGACTTTGGAGCCGATATCGAGCGCGACGCCCATACCGAGGCCGGGGAAGCGCGCTTCCATCGCGGCCTTTAGCGCAGCAGCGTCCGCAGCCTTGTCCAGTTCCACTTCGAAAGCAAGGACATAGGCCTTGGTGTAAGCGATGGCGCTCAGGTCGGTTGCCGCCTGCGGATCGAGGTGGCCAGGTACGACGACCGATGGCTTCAGGGCGGCGATCTTGTCGAGGTTGGCAATCCAGGTGGCGCGGGACTCCTTGGTCTGCGTGTCGGCCGTCCAGACATGGACGCCGGAGAAGATCAGTACGCCACCGAATACCGCGTCGAGCGTGGCAACGCGTAGATAGCGGCGGTTAGCGAGCCCTTCCGCGGCGACGACCTCGACCAACTCGCCGTCAACAGTCAACGCCGCGCCATCGAAGGCTTCGGGCAGCACGACATCGGCGAGCGTCTGCGGACCGTTCTCCTTCAACTGCGGTCCCCAGACGGCGAGCTTTTTCTCGACATTGCCGTTGATGGCGGCAATCGTATCAGATGCGGCGATAACCTTTGCGTCCGGGAAGGCTTCACGCACCGGCTTCAGGCTGAAATAGTAGTCAGGGTCGGACTGGCTGACGTAGACGGTTGTCAACGTCTTGCCCGTCGCCTTGATCGCTTCGGCAAGAGCGCGGCCATCCGGATAGGTAAAGCCGCCATCGATCAGCAGCGCTTCGGTCGGACCGGCTAGCAGCACAGGGGCACGGAAGAAGCCGGTCTGGCCGGCGGGAAAATGTTTCCAGGAAAGCTTGGATGTGTTGGTGACCATATCAGACTCCTCAATGTCTAACGTTTCGTCGTTCAGTCGAATTCGGTGTGTCGCGATGGCCGCGATCGTCAGGCCGCGTGCAACTGGTTGGCCAGCACGTCGAAGGCGCCGAACAGGGCGCTGGCGCGCATTAGCCGTTGGTCACCATCGCGGTCGACGATCAGGGCGGGAACCCCCTCGGCGTTGAAGCGTGCCATATCAGCGCGCGCTGCCGAAACCCGGCTACGATAGGCGTCGAGAAGCGCCTCATCCGGGGTCTGGAGGCGCCGAGCGGCTCCGGTGAAGCCAGCTTCTACGAGGATTTCGGCAACCACATTGAGGTCGGAATTGTTGCGTCCATCTTGGTAACGGGCGCGCTGCAGCGCCTTCAATGCTTCGAGTTCGCGCGCGGGCTCCATGAGACAGACCGCGACCAGGCCGAGCGTGGCCGGCGCGGAGTCGAACAGGCCACCGGTCGCACCAAGCACCTGCTCGCGATAGGCATCGGAAAAGGGCTGGCCGGTAAGCCGCGCGATGCGTTGGTCGTTCTGCCAGGCATAGGCGGCGAAATGGCTGTCCATCGGACGCGAAGCTTCGCCGGCGAACAGGCCGGTCGGCGCCAGATCGAGCGTCACTCCGTTGAGTTGCGACAGTTTTTCCAGCACGGGACTGGCGCCGTAGCACCAGCCGCAAAGAGGGTCGAAAAGGTAAGTTATGCGCATATCCGTCTTCCCGTATATCCGATGGTAAGATACGCGATCGAGATTGCACAGAATATACCGACTAACTATATGCACTGTGCGCTATTCGCATACAATGTGGAGTCACGGCATGGAGACGATCAATCTCAATCGGCTCGCCTATTTCGTTGCTGTGGTGGACGCAGGCTCGTTCACGCGTGCCGCCGCGCGGCTCGGCATCACCAAGACCGTCGTAAGCCAGCAGGTGGCCCGGTTGGAGGCGGACCTGCAGACGAGCCTTCTCCTTCGGACGACCCGTCGTGTCGAGCCCACTGAAGCTGGGCGGTTGCTGCACGCGCGGTCGGTCATTATCCTACGCGAAGCCGAGGATGCCTTCGGCGAAGTTGCGGAGGTAACGACGAACCCGATTGGGACGTTGCGGATCGCGGCGCCGAACGACTTCGGTACGTCGACCGTTGCACCGCTGCTGGCAAAATTCTGTCGGACCTATCCTGCCTGCTCGGTCGACCTCGTCTTGTCGGACGCCAAGATTGACCTGATCGCTCACCACATCGATGTGTCGATCCGGGTCGGTTGGCTTGACGATTCCAGCCAGCAGGCGCGCCGGATCGGCGCATTCCGGCAGTTGCTCGTCGCGGCGCCCGACTTAGCTCGCACGATTTCCGCCGATGTCCCCGACAACATTGACCAGCAGCCATTCATCGCCAACGGCGCGTTGCGTGAGCCGCTGGTTTGGCATTTCTCGCGCGCCGACTTCGACCGCCGCACGGTCCGTATGCGGCCGGCGATGACAATCAACGCGACCCCAGCCGTACTTGCCGCGACACTGGCCGGAGGCGGCCTGTCGGTACTGCCGGATTTTCTGGTTGCTGACCCGTTGCAGACAGGCGCGCTCGTCCAGATTCTGCCCGACTGGTCGCTGCCGTCGGGCGGCATCCACACGGTCTATCCCGCCGCCCGGTTTCGTCCGCCAAAAGTGACTGCCTTTGTCGCCATGTTGGAAGCCGAAGTGAAGCGACCGCCGATCGCGCCACACGGATCGACGACGTCCTGACCGACTAACTCTTGTCTCCACCGCCGGAGCTGTGCTCGACGACACGATCGCCCGCCGCTCACAGGATTGGAAAAATGATTGCCATGGGCGGCATTACCGAGGTCGGGCGAGCCGCGAGCACCCGATAGTGGACGGGCAGCTTCTAGCGTCCGACAAGCCTTCGCGGACATTCCGCTGGCTGAGATTAACATTTCCGACTAACCAGCCCTCGGCCGCTTTGCGCCAGTTCTGGCGTCAGGCAAGCTTTGCTTTGTCAGCTGGCGGTGAATGGCATCGCTAGGCTTGCAGCTTTCGGCCGCTCACCGACAGCAAACACGGCGCTTGCCTCGCTGACGATCGAGACGTGATTCTTGGCTGCGGTTCCGGCTGCGGTCCCATCGCCGCGCAGGATCGCAGTGACGATGGCGTCATGCTCCTGCCAGGATTTGGCCAGCCGACCGGCCAGCCTAAACTGGGCGCGGCGGAAGGGGGCCAGCCGGCTGCGCGTCATCGCAGTCAGTTCCTGGATGTGCGTGCTGTGGGCGCCGCGATAGAGCCTGCTGTGGAACTCGGTGTTGAAGTATTCATAGTCTTCCTCGGCGCCTAGCCGCACCAGCCGCGCCGAGGCCTGGTGCTCGGTCTCGAGTGCGCGGCGTTCGCTGCCGCTCATGCGCTCGGCGCAGAAGCGCGCGCATATACCTTCCAGCTCGGCCATGCTTTCGAACATCGAAGTGAGATGCTCCTGGGTGACGACGGCGACGATGGCGCCCCTGTTGGGCCGCCGCTCGACGAGGCCCATGGCGCTGAGCTGGCCGAGCGCCTCGCGCACCGGCGTGCGTGACACCTCGAAGCGGGCGGCAAGCGAAACCTCATCGAGCTTTTCGCCGGGAACCAGCACCCCGGTGACGATACGGTCGCCGATCGCCCTCACCATCTGATCGACGGTCGTGCCCGACCGGATCAAGCTGCGCTTTCCCGACAAATGTGCTTCGCCTCCCCATGCTTCGCCGTATCAAGCCGTGGAACCCCGCGGCCAAACGGCACGATCCGACTCAGGCCTGATCCTCTATGCCTATGTTTTAATCTGCCTGTCAAATTGGCTGTTTTCAAGGCAGAAAGTGTATGCAATTGCCTTTCACTTGTGCATTGCCTGCTGACGCAATCTTTGATTTTATTAGATAAATTTTACGATTTGAACTGGCATGGCGATTGCATGCACTTTCCTTGAAAGATGTTAACCGACCCGGAAGGGGTCCTACAGGGGAGCATAAGATGACCGACCGATTCATGCTTAGCCGCCGCCAGTTGCTCAAGACCACCGCAGCCGGAGCCGCACTCGGACTTACCTCCGCCTTCCCCGTCAGCAAGGCGTTCGCCGCAGCCGCCACCGTCGGCTTCATCTATGTCGGGCCGAAGGACGACTATGGCTACAACCAGGCCCATGCCGAGGGTGCCGCGACGTTGAAGGGCATCGAGGGCATCACCGTCGTCGAGGAGGAGAATGTGCCGGAGACGGTCGATGTCCAGAAGACGATGGAATCGATGATCAATCTCGACGGCGCCTCGCTGATCTTCCCGACGTCGTTCGGCTATTTCGATCCGCACATGCTGGCCATGTGCGCGAAATTCACCAACGTGCAGTTCCGCCATTGCGGCGGCATGTGGGACAAGGCCAAGCATCCGATGAATGCCGGCTCCTATTTCGGCTATATCGGCATGGGCCAGTATCTCAACGGCGTCGTGGCCGGCCACACTTCGAAGACCAAGAAGCTCGGCTTCGTCGCCGCCAAGCCGATCCCGCAGGTGTTGCTCAACATCAACTCCTTCCTGCTCGGCGCGCGCTCGGTCGATCCGACCATCACTTGCCAGGTCATCTTCACCGGCGAGTGGTCGCTGGCGGTCAAGGAAGCGGAAGCCACCAACGCGCTGGTCGACCAGGGCATCGATGTCGTCACCTGCCATGTCGACAGCCCGAAGGTGGTGGTCGAGACGGCAGCCGGGCGCGGCGCCTTCGTCTGCGGCTACCACGCCAACCAGAGCCCGCTGGCGCCTGAGAAATATCTCACTGGCGCCGAGTGGAACTGGGCCAAGGTCTACAAGATGTTCGTCGACGATCTCGTCGCCGGCACGCCGCTGCCGAACTTCACGCGCGGCGGCCTGGCAGACGGCTTCGTCAAGATGAGCCCGCTCGGCCCCGCCGTCGGCGAGCCGGCGCGCAAGCAGTTCGACGCCACCCTAGCCGAAATGATGAAGGGCGGATTCGCCGTCATCAAGGGTCCGCTGAAGAGCAACAAGGGCGCTGTCGTCGCCACCGAGGGCCAGGCCTTCGTCGAGACCGCCATCGAACTCGAAAGCATGGACTATCTGGTCGACGGGGTCGTCGGCTCGACCGCCTGATCTTGAGGGGAGCGCGGCGATGGTGGACACGGTGACAAGCGCCGGCATGCCGGCAGTATTCGGCGCCAGCGGCTATCCGGCGGCGCTGGAATGGATTGCGCGGCGGGCGGAGGCTTTCGTCATTCCGCTCGTGGCGCTCGTCGTCGGCATGGCGCTGTTCAGCCTGTTCATTGCGCTCGTCGGCAAGTCGCCGATCCTGCTCTACGAGACCATGTGGCGAGGCGGCTTCGGCTCCTGGTTCTCCGTCCAGAACTCGCTGTCGCGGGCCGCACCGCTGCTTTTGGCCGCGCTCTGCGTCGCGCTGCCGGCGCGGCTTGGCCTCGTCGTCATCGGCGGTGAAGGCGCCATCGTGCTGGGCGGTGTCGCTGCCGCTGCCATCGGCGTGGCGCTGAACGGCGCGCCTTGCCCAATCGTCATCCTTGCCATGGGCGTGGCGGGCATGGCCGCCGGCGGCATCTGGATTGGTGCCGTCGGCGCGCTGCGCCACTACCGGGCCGTCAACGAAACCATCTCCAGCCTGCTGATGGCCTATATCGCTATCGCGCTGATGAACCAGCTGGTGGAAGGGCCGCTGCGCGATCCGGCCTCGCTCAACAAACCCTCGACGCAACCGCTGGCGCAGATCTACCGCATCGGCAACATTCCAGGCATGGACGTGCATTGGGGGCTGGTCGTCGGCGTGGTTGCCTGCATCCTCTCCTTTGTGCTCATCGAAAAGACCCGCTGGGGCTTTGCCGCGCGCATCGCCGGCGGCAATGTGCGGGCCGCGCAGGTGCAGGGGTTGGCCGTCGGGCCGCTGATCGTCGGCTTCACGGCGCTTGCCGGCGGTTTTGCCGGGCTGGCCGGCATGCTGGAAGTCGCCGCCGTGCAGGGCAGTGCGAATGCCTCGTTGGCCGCCGGCTATGGTTACACCGGCATCCTCGTCGCCTTCCTGGCCCGCCACAATCCGCTGGCCATTATTCCGGTGGCCTTCCTGCTTGGCGGCATCGACGCCTCGGGCGGGCTGATCCAGCGCCGTCTGGACCTGCCAGACGCCACCGTGCTGGTGCTGCAAGGTCTGATCTTCATCGTCATCCTGTTCAGCGAAACCTTCTACGGCCGCTTCAAGGCCTTCAATCCAGACCTCTGGAAGAGGCCCGATCTCCTAGGGGGGACTGCCTGATGGACGCGACCGAGATCGGCCTCTGGGGCGTGCCGCTGGCCATCCTGGGCGGCGCCATCCGGGTGTCGACACCCTTCATCTTCGTCTCTCTGGGCGAGGCGATCACCGAGCGTTCGGGCCGCATCAATCTGGGGCTCGAAGGCACGCTCGTCTTCGGTGCCATGACCGCCTATGCGGTGGCGGTGATGACCAACTCGCCCTGGATCGGCCTGGTCGCCGCTGCCTTCGCCGGCCTGTGCTTCGGCCTGTTCCATGGCTGGATCTGCAAATTCCCGAAAGTCAACGACATCGCCATCGGCATCGCGCTGATGCTGTTCGGCTCTGGCCTGGCCTTCTTCTTCGGCAAGCCGTTCATCAAGCCGAAGGCGCCCAATTTGCCGGCCATCCCCTTTGGCCGCTGGTCCGACATTCCGCAGGTGCAGGCGGCGCTCGACGTCAACGTGCTGTTCCTGATCGGCGCCGTATTGTCGGTCATTCTGTGGTGGGCGTTCCGCAACACCCGAGCCGGGCTCATAGTGCGCGTCGTCGGCGACAGTTCGGACGCGGCACGCGCCATGGGCCTCAACCCCGACACGGTGCGGCTGCTGGCCACCGGCGTCGGCGGCGCACTGGCCGGCATCGGCGGCGCCTATCTGTCGCTCTACTATCCCGGCAGCTGGACCGAGCGCATCTCGTCGGGCCAGGGCCTGATGGCGGTGGCGCTGGTCATCTTCGCGCGCTGGAACCCGCTCGGCTGCTTTGCCGCGGCCCTGCTGTTCGGCGGCGCGGGCGCGCTTGGCCCGGCGCTGCAATCGGTCGGCGTCACGCAAGGCTACTATCTGTTCTACGCCGCTCCCTACATCCTCACCCTCATCATCATGATCGCCACCTCGTCGCCGACCCGCTCGCTTGCCGGTGCGCCGGGCGAATTGTCGATCACCAAATGAGAGTTGGCACCAAATGAGACTTGGCACCAAATGACTGGAGTTTTGCCTATGAACGCCAGAGCCGAAATCACCCAGCACACCATCGATGCCGAGCCCTATCCCTGGCCCTACAATGGTGACCTGCGGCCCGACAACACGGCGCTGATCATCATCGACATGCAGACCGATTTCTGCGGGCCGGGCGGCTATGTCGATCATATGGGCTACGATCTGTCGCTGGTGCGCGCGCCGATCGAGCCGATCAAGGCGGTGCTCTCGGCTATGCGGGCCAAGGACTACACCATCATCCACACGCGCGAGGGGCACCGGCCCGATCTCGCCGACCTGCCGGCCAACAAGCGCTGGCGCTCGCGCCGCATCAACGCCGGCATTGGCGATGCCGGCCCGTGCGGGCGCATCCTGGTGCGAGGCGAGCCGGGCTGGGACATCATCCCCGACCTTTATCCGATCGAGGGCGAACCGATCATCGACAAGCCCGGCAAGGGCTCGTTCTGCGCCACCGACCTGGAGCTGATCCTCAATCAGCGCGGCATCGAAAATATCGTGCTGACCGGCATCACCACGGACGTCTGCGTGCACACCACCATGCGCGAGGCCAATGACCGCGGCTATGAATGCATGATGCTGGAGGATTGCTGCGGGGCAACCGACCACGGCAACCATCTGGCGGCGATCAAGATGATCAAGATGCAGGGCGGCGTCTTCGGCACGGTGTCGAATTCGAAGGCGCTCGTTGCGCAACTGCCGTGAGGGACCGCGATGAGTGACAGCGTGAGAAGAGCGGTCGGCGTCGAAACCATCGGCATGACCATGCGTTTCGGCGGCTTCACGGCGCTGGACGCCGTGTCGGTGAAGGTGCCGGCGGGCTCGTTCCACGCACTGCTCGGCGAGAACGGCGCCGGCAAGTCGACGCTGGTCAAGTGCATGATGGGTTTTTATCACCCGACATCAGGCGACATGCTCGTCGATGGCCGTGAGGTCAAGATCGCCAGCCCGAAGGACGCCTCGGCGCTTGGCCTCGGCATGGTCTACCAGCATTTCACTCTGGTGCCGTCGCTGACGGGCGCGGAAAACCTCGTCATTGCGCGCGAGAAGGTTCCCGGCATCATCGACTGGCGCAAGGAGCGTGGCGATCTCGCCGTGTTCATGGAGCGCATGCCGTTCAAGCTGCCGCTCGACGTCAAGGTGGCGGAGCTTGCCGCCGGCGAGAAGCAGAAGCTCGAAATCATCAAGCAGCTCTATCTCGGCCGCTCCTTCCTGGTGCTGGACGAGCCGACATCGGTGCTCACCCCCGGCGAGGCGCAGGAGGTGCTGGGGCTGGTGCGCGACATGACAAAAGCAGGCGACCTCACCGTGCTGATGATCTCGCATAAATTCCATGAGGTCACCGCCTTCGCCGACGATGTCAGCGTGCTGCGCAAGGGCAAGCTGACGGGAACCGGCCGGGTCGCCGACCTTGAGCACAAGGCAATGGCGACGATGATGATCGGCGACCAGCCGATCGCCGTGCTCGACAGCCGTGCGGCGCCGAAAGCCGATGCCGAGATCGTGCTCAAGGTCAGGTCGCTGAGGGCGCCTGACCGCACCGGGCTGAAATCGATCAAAATCGCGGATCTCGGCGTGCGCTCGGGCGAGATCGTCGGCATCGCCGGCATTTCCGGCAACGGCCAGAAGGAATTCCTCGAAGTGCTGGCCGGCCAGCGTCCGCGCGACGCGGGCGAGGTGCTGGTGCGCGGCTCCGCCTATGCGGCGACGCGGGCCGAGGCGCGCGCGCTCAATGTGCGGCTCATTCCAGAGGAGCCGCTGAAGAATGCCTGCGCGCCGAAAATGACGGTGGCCGAGAACATCTCCTTCCGCACCTTCGACATGGACGGCAATGGCCGGCCGGTGAGCTGGATCAACGCCCGCGCCATCCGCTCCTTCAGTGCCAGGCTGGTCGAGCAGTTCAAGGTCAAGACCGCCTCGCTGTCCTCGCCGATCGCCTCGCTCTCGGGCGGCAATGTGCAACGCGCGGTGCTGGCGCGCGAACTGACCGGCGCGGTCGATCTGCTGATCGTCTCCAACCCGTGCTTCGGCCTCGACTTCTCGGCGATCGCCGAAATCCGCGCCCGCATCATGAAGGCGCGCAATGCGGGTGCGGCCGTGCTCTTGATGTCGGAGGACCTCGACGAGTTGCTGGAACTGTCCGACCGGATCTTCGTCATGTCGGACGGTGCGCTGGTTTACGAGACGCCGATCGCCGGGGCGAGCGTTCAGACTATTGGCGAGCATATGGCAGGACATCACTGATGGCGGAAATCGATGCGCAGCCTTTCGCCTTTGCGTTCAGGCCCGACACGATGGCGCTGGTCGTCATCGACATGCAGCGCGACTTCGCCGAGCCCGGCGGCTTCGGCGCCAGCCTGGGCAACGATGTCAGCCGCGTCACGGCGATCGTGCCGACGGTGAAGCGGCTGATCGAGGGCTGTCGCGCTGCCGGCCTGCCGGTGATCCACACCATGGAGTGCCACCGTGCCGACCTTTCCGACTTGCCGCCGGCCAAGCGCAATCGCGGCAATCCGTCGATCCGCATCGGCGATGCCGGGCCGATGGGCCGCGTGCTGATCGTCGGTGAGCCCGGCACGGCGATCCTCGACGAACTCAAGCCGCTGCCCGGCGAGATCGTCATCGAAAAGCCGGGCAAGGGAGCATTCTATGCGACCAACTTCGGTGACGAACTGAAGCGGCTCGGCGCGCAGCAACTGGTTTTCGCCGGCGTCACCACCGAGGTCTGCGTGCAGACGACGATGCGCGAGGCCAATGATCGCGGCTATGAGTGCCTGCTCGCCGAAGACGCGACGGAAAGCTATTTTCCCGAGTTCAAGGCGGCGGCTATCGCCATGATCCGGGCGCAAGGCGCCATCGTTGGCTGGACGGCAACGACCGACCAGGTACTGCAGGGACTTGCCAATGGCTAATCTGAGTTTTGCCGGCCTCGTCGGTGGCGGCTGGCGCGACCTGGCGTTCGAGCCTTTTCGCGAGGGTATCACCGTGCACTGGCTGCTGAAGGGCGGACCCGTCGAGCCGTCGGTGGCGATCCTCGACTACCGGCCCGGCGCCGGCGTGCCGCGCCATCGCCATGTCGGGCTTGAAACCATCGTCGTGCTCGAGGGCACGCAGAGCGACGAGAACGACGACTATTCAGCCGGCAGCGTCATCCTGAACCCGGTCGGGACCGAGCATTCGGTGTGGACCAAGGACGGCTGCGTCGTGCTGATCCAGTGGGACTTGCCGGTGATCATTCTGGGGGAGGCCAAATGAGCGAGATTCGTTTCGATATTGGCAGTCTGCACGCGGCCTATGCCAGCGGTGTCACTGTCGCGGACATGATCGATGCCGTGCATGCCCGCATCACAGCGGCTGACGATCCCGGCATCTTCATCCACCTCGCCACAAAGGCGGACATGCTGGCTCAGGCGCGGGAGCTCGGACCGTTCGATCCGGTGGGCAAGCCGCTGTGGGGCGTGCCGTTCGCGGTCAAGGACAATATCGACGTCGCCGGCATGCCGACGACCGCCGCCTGCGCCGAATATGCCTATGTGCCCGACAAGGACGCAACCGTGGTGGCACGGCTGAAAGCCGCCGGCGCGCTGGTGGTCGGCAAGACCAATCTCGACCAGTTCGCGACCGGCCTGGTCGGCGTGCGCACGCCGTATCCGATCCCGAGGAACGCCGTCGATGCCAGCCTGGTGCCCGGCGGTTCGTCTTCGGGATCCGCCGTTGCGACGGCGCGCGGCATCGTCTCCTTCGCGCTCGGCACCGATACGGCCGGGTCCGGCCGCATCCCCGCCGGCCTCAACAACATTGTCGGGCTGAAGCCGACGGTTGGCGCACTCTCGGCCGCCGGCGTGGTGCCGGCCTGCCGCACGCTCGACTGCATCTCGGTGTTCGCGCTGAACGTCGACGACGCCTACTCCGTCTTCACGGCCGCGGCGGCCAGGGATCCGGCCGATGCCTATTCACGTGCGATCAAGGTCCCTGCCCTTGCCCCGCGCCCGCCGGTGCTGAGCGTCGGCGTGCCGGCGAAGGCGGATCTCGAATTCTTCGGCGACGCCTCGATGCAGGCCGGCTTCGAGGCGGCTCTTGGCCTTCTGGAAAAGCTTGGCTGCCAGCTGGTCGAAGTCCCCTTCTCCGATTTCTACGCCACTGCCAATCTTCTCTATGAAGGCGCCTGGGTTGCCGAACGCTACGCGGCGATCCGCGCCTTCATGGACGCCAACGAAGCGGCCATGCATCCGGTGACGCGCAAAATCATCGGCGGTGCGCGCGGGTTGTCGGCGGCCGATGCCTTCAGGGGCCTCTATGCGCTTCAGGCCTACAAGGCGAAGCTCGCGCCTGTCATTGCTTCGGTCGACCTGATCTGCGTGCCGACCGCGCCGACGCATTATGGGCTCGATGCGGTGCTTGCGGATCCGGTCGCCACCAACAGCCGGCTCGGCACCTATACCAACTTCGTCAATCTGCTCGACATGTGCGGCATCGCCGTGCCGACCGGCAAACGCGGCGACGGGCTGCCGATGAGCGTGACGTTGCTGGCCATGGCGGGCAAGGACTGGCTGACGGCCGCACTGGCCCGCGACATCCATGCCGCGAGTGGACTTCCGCTTGGCGCAACCGGCTGGCCGCAGCCGGGAAGTGCATTGCCTGGCAACATTGCGCGGGACCAGACGATCGATCTGGTGGTGGTCGGCGCGCATCTTTCGGGGATGCCGCTTAACGGTCAGCTAAGGGATCTAGGCGCCCAATTCTCGAGAGTTACGAAAACCACACCTGCCTACCGGCTCTACGCTCTTGCCGGCCAGTCCGTGCCCAAGCCGGGCCTCGTCCGGGTCTCCAGGGATGGCATGCGAATAGATGTCGAGGTCTGGCGGCTTGACCCGGAAGCCTTCGGACGGTTCGTCGCCGCCATCCCCCCACCGCTGGGCGTGGGAACGATCGAACTCGAGGACGGCAGCGCGGCCAAGGGGTTCCTGGTAGAAACCGCCGGCCTAGCTGACGCTTCCGATATCTCCGCCTATGGTGGCTGGCGCAGTTTTGTCAGACGCGACCAAGAAAAGGCCAATCTTCTGGCGACCTAGCAACCTCGGCGGAGTCTTCGACCGTGTCTACTTTCACGAACGGCGAAGGTGAACTCAATGGCCGACATTGGGCGCATTCCAGTCCGGCGACTTTGGGGTCGTGAGCGGTCGATCTGCTTATGGAGTGATATTGTCGAGAAACGGTCGTTGCTTTGATGAACTTGCAGAAGCCGGGAGGAGCGTCGCTCCTCCCGGGACGCCCGTGCTATCTGGTCGGCTGTTAAGGCCTCGTGCGAAAACAAGTTAGGCCGAGATTTGATCTGGCTCACGCCTGAAAGGCCAAGGCCAATGCGCGGTTTACAGCGACCAAGTTTATCCAGCTTTCGCCGAGCATCGCTCTGCCATCCTTGGTTGACCCACACCGAGGCATAGCCCGCCTTCGTCCAAGCGGATAATGTCGGAGAAGTGCTTCACCGTCCTGTGGACGCCGGCTGAGCAGTTCGGAGACTTTCCCGCGCCGATATCCGCGGAGGCAAAAGACTGACGATCTCGACGGTAGAATAAAGCCCTCTCGGTCACTGTTTGCCATTACTTTCGTGTGCGATATTACTCAAGAGATTGCCGCTATTTGCTCCTGGCCAAGCTTTCCGCAAGCCAGCCAGATGGCGAGCGCCGCCACGCCACCGACAATGCCATCCAAGGCATAGTGCCATCCACGATGCCTGCGGATCGGAGCATTGGGCGCGAAGAACATCATCAGAATTCGCCCGGCTACTTGCGCGGGTCCGATGACCGCCAGGACGGTGACGACGCCAGCAGTAACCAGTCCTCGTTCTGGCAGCAGCGGATAGAGGCGGAAGGTTAACGCGGCGAAGGCTGCCTCGTAACCGACGAGCGCCACCACCAGCGCGCAGAACACCGGGCGGCGCATCGCCCACACCACGGCCTTGCGGCCCGCTAGCGGCGGGGCCTCGTGCCGCTGGCGCGCCGGAACCGGATAGTCCTTGGCTGGGTCGATAGCGAGGAAGTAGAGACCGCCGCAGATCACGATGTTTATCGCGCCGAGAACCACAAGCGCGTCACGCCATCCGAACATGCTGATGAGGAGTTGGATGAGCGGGATGAAGACGGTGCTCGCGAAGCCGCCCCACAACGTCAGGGCCGTGATGCCACGGCGGGCGTTACCAGATCCGACACGCCGCGCGATTACGGCAAACGCTGATTCGTAGAAGTTAGCGGCCTGCAGGCATCCGATCGTTGCGACGATGGCATAGAAGACGAAGACGTTCGACACCTGCGACCAGACGAAGAGCATGAGCCCCGCGCCCACCGCCGCACCGCTCATCACGATGCGGCCATGGCCACGGTCGACCAGGTTCAAGTGAATCTCGTATCTGTTTGAACCTGGTCAGCCGGCTGATGAACAAAGGAGCTATTGAACCCTCAAAGCCAAAGCCGAGGGCGCCTTCCGGATCGGCCCCGACCGGCTCCGCAAACTGGACCAACTGACGACCGCAACCTACCGTCATCAGAACGCTGTTCATCGCCCTCGCCCATCTGTTGCTCAAGACACGAATTGTCGCAAAACTCCGAGCTGAACTAACCACCCTGCCCCAAGCGGTTGTCGCACCGGGCGCAACGATCAAGGCATCCATAAATGACCGCCTCGCCTCCCTTTCTCGGCCTCCCCGATCGCCTCGCCGACGGCCGCACGCCCCGTGCCGTGATCTTCGGAGCCGGCCACGGCAGCACCTATCCCGGCAAGGACAGCAGCGGCCATGCCTTGGCGGCCGACGCCATCCGGGCAGCCAGCCAGGGTGATGCCCCGCTTCTCGAGCACTGGGATTTCGATCTCTGCGGCCCGTTGTTCGACGGCACGCCGGTCTGTTGCGTCGACGCCGGCGACATCTCGACTCCCCTGCACGACAATGCCGGCAACCGGGCCCGGATCGAGGCGAAGACGCGCGGGGTGCTGTCCTTGCCGGCGGTGCCGATCCTGCTTGGCGGTGACGATTCCGTCGTCATCCCTTTCCTTGCCGGCTTCGCCGATCACGGGCCGGTCTGGATCCTGCAGGTCGATGCCCATATCGACTGGCGCGACGAGGTGCATGGCGAACGCTACGGTTATTCGAGCCCGATGCGTCGGGCGAGCGAGATGCCGCATGTCGCCGGCATGGTGCAGGTCGGGCTGCGCAGCGTCGGCAGCGCGCGCCGCGCTGAAATCGAAGCGGCGCGGCACTATGGCAGCCGTTTCGTGACAGCGCGTGAGGTCCATGCTCAGGGCGTGGGAGCCGCCCTTCAGCATATTCCGGAAGGCGCGCGGGTCGTCGTCACCTTCGACTGCGACAGTCTCGACCCAGGAATCATGCCGGGCGTGGCGGCGCGTACGCCCGGCGGCCTCTCCTACACGCAGGCGATCGATCTGATCGCGGGGCTCGGCAAGCACGCCAAAATCGCCGGGTTCGACCTTGTGGAGCTCTATCCGCCCGCCGACATCGACGGCCTGTCGGCGCTGACCGCCGCGCGCCTTCTCGTCAATGTGATCGGCACAATCGTCCGGCAGAGCGGCTGAATGCTGGTTCGAGCGTCCTTGTCCGAGCCGGCGCGATCGCGCCGGCTAGCGGCCCACATTAATCCAGTAGCTCAGCGAACGCGTCGCGCCTGGCTCGATCAGCATCACGCCGGGCTTGTCGCTGAATTCGCCGTCGAAGTCGACGGGGCTTGCGATGCCATGCCAGGGCTCGATGCAGAGGAACGGCGCGCCGCCAGGCTTGGACCAGATGCCGAGTTCTTCTGCCCCCTGCCATGACATCTCGATCGCCGGACCATGGTCCGCGGCGTAGCGCACGCTGGTGCTCGCGGGCCGATCCAGGATGACGGCGTCGTCGTCGAACAGGCTTTCGGCCAGTGCCAGCGTCCTGCCTTCGATTGGCGTCGGCCGGGATGCTGGCAACAGCAGCCCATCCTTGAGGCGGCGAATTGGCTGCGGCTCAGCCACGGCAAAATCAAGCCGATAGGCTTCCTTGGAAAGCTCGGGCAATAGCGGCCAGTTGAAGGCCGGATGCGCGCCAACCGAAGCCGGCAATGGCTCGTCGCCGGTGTTGGTGACCTCCAAGGCCACAGCAAGCTGCTGGCGGCCCAGCGTATAGGTCGCGGCAAGGCGAAACGCGAAGGGATAGTGCGCGCGCGTATCGGCGTCGTCGGTGAGCACCAGCGTGCAGGACCGAGGCCCCCTCTGCGCCCACACAAACGGCTTGTCGCGGGCGAAGCCGTGCTGCGTCATCGGGTAGGTCCGGCCGCGATGGCGCAGTTGGTCGCCCTTCAGCCGGCCGACAATCGGGAACAGCACCGGCGAATGGCGCCGCCACTCCGGCCCGGCCTGCCACAGGAACTCAAATCCTTGCGCATCCTGCAGCGAAACCAGTTCGGCGCCCTGCCCGACTATGACAGCCGAGATGCCGTCGCCGTGAAGCGTATGGCTGTCCTGTTCCATGTGTCCTCGTGGTTTTGAAGGCTGTCGCGAGGCAGACTAGCAAAGGCTCTTGAGGACTCAAGCCGCACTTGGTCCTGCCGGAACGGATTGTGGCCGGAGGATCTCTCCTCCGGCCACCTCTCCGCATCAAGGGCGAGAACCCCGCCCTTGCCCACGGCGGACAGTCGTTACTCGCGCTCGCCGGTGAAATTCAGCAGCAGCTGGAAGATGTTGATGAAGTTCAGATAGAGCGAAAAGGCGCCGAAAACGGCCAGCTTCTGACGCGATTCAGCGTCGAAATTCTCGGCATACTGTTCCTTGATCGTCTGCGTATCCCAGGCGGTCAGGCCGATGAAGACGGCGATGCCGATCACCGAAATGGCGAACTGCAGCGCGGTCGAGCCAAGGAAGATGTTGACGATGCTGGCGATCACAACGCCGATCAAGCCCATGATCAGGAACGACGAGAACTGCGTCAGGTCGCGCCTGGTCGTGTAGCCATAGAGGCTGGTAGCGCCGAACATGGTGGCGGCGATGAAGAAGGTACGCGCGATGCTGGTTCCAGTGAAAACCAGGAACACGGAAGCGAGCGACAGGCCCATCACAGCGCAGAAGGCCCAGAACATCATCTGCGCGCTGGCCGCCGACATGGTCTGCATCTTGAACGAAAACAGCAGGACGAAGGCGAGCGGCGCCAGCATCACCACATACTTCAGCGGGCTGGAGAAGATCGGGACATAGAGCGCCGGCGTCGACGACACCATGAAGGCGACCAGGCCGGTGACCACGAGGCCAAGGCCCATATAGTTGTAGACGCGCAGCATGTGCTGGCGCAGGCCCTCGTCGAAGACGGCTCCGGCCTGAGCGCCGGTGCCGACGCGATATCCCAGATTGGGCGTGTTCATTCTCAGTCTCCTTTGTGGATCGGTCAGTAGAGCGTTCTGGCGAGCGTCTCGGCGGCGCGGTCGAGGTCATGAACCCCGCTTTTCGCGACCACCGCGTAGGCGACTTCGCCGATCTGGAAATAGGCCGAGGAAATATCGCCCGAGGGCGCGACGGTCGGCTTGACCACGTCGAAGGTTCCCGGCCGGATCGCAAACAGCGACACCAGGCCCATGTCCCCGGTGTCGACCGCCATCTCGACGCTCGGGCCGAAGCGCGACGGATAGATCTGGACGTCGCGTACCTTCCAGTCCTTCGGCAGCGACGGCATGACGATGGCGGTGGCGGCCCGGATCTCGCCGGCATTGTAATTGGGCGCCACCGGCTGCGAAGGCATGGTTTCGCGCACCAGCGTGGTTCTGTGCGCGCGCACCGCCTCATCGACATAGGCAGGCGGCTGCGGCGAAGCGACGACCTTGGTCACCGACATCGGACCGATGATGCCGTTCGCCAGCCAGCCGGCGGCAACGAAAGCGGCAACCGCGGCAGCGCGCTGCAAGGCGCCGAAGATGCGACCACGGACAAGCCCCCTCTCCAGCCGGCGTGCCGCGTCAGCGGTCGCCGGTCGCGCCATGCCTTTCGAGCCGGCAAGCGCCACGCGCAGTTCGTCACGGGTCCGCAGATCCGACATCACGCGTGCGGCGGCCCCCGGACGTGTCGACAGGAATGCCTCGACCTCGATGCGGCGGGTGACATCGAGCTGCTCGTCGACATAAGCGTCGAGATCGGCGTCGGTGACCGGGTCGACAAGAGCGTTCATTGCTCACCTCCGACAATCCTGAGATGGTTCTTGCCGCGCCCCGGAGCGGCGTCCTCCATCTGGCGCAAGGCGGCACGCGCCCTGCCGATGCGCGACATCAACGTGCCCAGCGGCACTCCGGTCGCATTGGCCGCCTGCTGGTAGGAAAGCCCTTCTATGGCGACCAGATGCAGCGCCGAACGCTGCTCTTCGGGAAGGTTGAAGAAGGCATCCCGCACCTGCGCCAGGCGCACCGAATGCTCCTGCGGTGCCGGCGTGGCGGTGTCGATGAGGTATCCGGCCTGCTCGATCCGTGCCGCTTCCGAGCGGCGCGAACGCATGCGGTCGACGAACGCGTTATGGACGATCGACAGCAACCAGCCCCGCAGGTTTCCGCCGGAGCGGAAGGTGCCGCGACGCTCATAGGCGCGTACCAGAGCGTCATGCACGAGATCCTCGGCATCCGCGCTGTCGCGCGTCAACGACTGCGCGTAGCGCCGCAACGATCCGAGCTGTCCAATGATGTCAAAGCGTGGCATCGACCGTTTCATGCCCTGTTTACGGAGCATGTGGGGATTTTAATCCCGAGCCGTCCGGTTTTTCTTGTGTCGGATCAGCCGCCTCGTTCGCCGCGCCTCGCCCAGCCTGGCTTTCAGGGGCGAAGTGGTTTTGCCGATTTGGGAAAAGTTACGCCGCAGGCGCGCAAGACCCATCTGCGGCCGTCGCTGCGAAAATCCGTGACGCTCAGTGGCTCGATATCGATCTTCCGGCTTGCGGCAAGCGGCGCACCCAAAACATGCAGGATCGCGGTTCGAATCACGCTGGCATGGGTCAGCGCGATTGTGTGGCCCCGCTCGGCCACCAAGCGGTCCATGAAGTCGGACGAACGATGAGCGACGTCGGCCAGCGACTCGCCGCCATGCGGTGCTGCGTGGGGGTCCGTGAGCCATGCAGCGATGCCCTCAGGCTGTTGCGCCTGGACGTCGTCAAATCCCTTCCCGGCCCAGCTTCCATGGTCCTGGTCCGCCAGAAGCGGGTCCACCGATCCATCCAACGCCAGTGCGTCCGCGGTCTGGCGGGCGCGAAGCGCCGGCCCTGTCCAGACACGGTCGGCACGGCGCAGCATGCCGCGCATCGCCTTCGCCAGCGTCAGCGACCGCGGTTCCAACGGCTCGTCGAGCGGAAACGACCCCCGCCGGGTCGCGGCCGTGGCGCCGTTGCAGATCATCGTCAGCCTTACGAGCATCAGGCAGCAATCCCTTGAACCGCTTTCGAAGCGACGCATACGCTGCGTAGCGGCTATCGTTTCGATCGAAAGGCCGTGCCCTGGGCGCCGCCTTATGTTTTGCGCAACTAAAAGCGCTGGTGCATCACCTTCGATTTGCGTATCACTCCGCCGCGCAAACGGAACCAGAATGATGTTCGAAGACCTGCAGCCAGCCCCCGCCGACAAGATCCTGGCCCTGATCGGCCTCTACCGCGCCGATCCGCGCACCAACAAAGTCGATCTCGGCGTCGGCGTCTACAAGGATCGCGACGGCAAGACGCCGGTTATGCGTGCGGTGCGCGAGGCTGAAAAGCGGCTGCTGAACAGCCAGGACACCAAAACCTATCTCGGCCTTGCCGGTGATTCCGGCTTCAACGCGGTGATGGCCAAGCTCGCCTTCGGTCCGGGCGCGGACATGACGCGTATCCGGGCGGCGCAGGCGCCTGGCGGCTCCGGGGCGCTGCGCCTGGTGGCGGAATTGCTGAAGCGGACGCGTGCGGACGCCACTGTCTGGCTGTCGGACCCGACCTGGCCTAACCATATGCCGGTGATGCGTGCCGCCGGCCTGCAGATCCGCGAATACCCTTATTTCGATGCGGCTTCGGGATTTGTGCGTTTCGACGACATGCTGGCGGCGTTGCTGACGGCAGAGCGCGGCGACGTGGTGCTGCTGCATGGCTGTTGCCACAATCCGACCGGCGCCAATCTGGATGCGGCCCAGTGGCAGGCCGTGACCGATCTGGTCGTCGAACGCGGACTGCTGCCCTTCGTCGACAT
The DNA here is from genome assembly GCF_000472705.1 of Mesorhizobium erdmanii USDA 3471. Taxonomy (GTDB): domain Bacteria; phylum Pseudomonadota; class Alphaproteobacteria; order Rhizobiales; family Rhizobiaceae; genus Mesorhizobium; species Mesorhizobium erdmanii. The sequence continues at coordinate 103,916 of NZ_AXAE01000022.1, forward strand.
CGCCTATCAGGGCTTTGGCGATGGCCTCGAGGCCGACGCGCTCGGCCTGCGCCTGCTGGCTGCGAAAGTGCCCGAAATGGTTGTCGCGTCGAGCTGCTCGAAGAATTTTGCCGTCTACCGCGACCGTGTCGGCGCGGCGATGGTTCTGGCCAGGGACAGCGCGCAGGCCGATGTGGCTATGAGCCAGATTCTGTCGGCCGCACGCGCCATGTATTCGATGCCGCCGGACCATGGTGCAGCCGCGGTGCGCATCGTGCTCGAAGACGCCAGCCTCCGCGCCGACTGGGAAGCCGAGTTGGAAGAGATGCGCCTGCGCATGCTTCGGCTGCGCGTCCAGTTCGCCGAGGCGCTGCGCCGGCAGTCCAACTCCGACCGCTTCGACTTCGTCGCCAGCCATCGCGGCATGTTCTCGCGGCTTGGCCTGACGGAAGCGCAGGTCGAGCGGCTGCGTGCCGAACATGGCGTCTACATGGTCGGCGACAGCCGCATCAACGTCGCCGGACTGCCCGAGGATGGGATGGACGAACTCGCCAAGGCGATCGTCTCCGTGCTCGACTGAAGCGGCTCGCCTGTGGACAAGCCCTCCTGGCCGGCTGACAGCGTTGGCCGCGCGCCGGGCGGCGCGATAGCATACGCTCTATGACGCCATCCAAGGACATTTCGCGCCTGATCGAGATCATGGCGGCGCTGCGCGCGCCGAAGACCGGTTGCCCGTGGGACATCGAGCAGGATTTCTCGACCATCGCGCCCTATACGATCGAGGAAGCCTATGAGGTGGCGGATGCCATCGCGCGCGGCGACCTCGACGATCTGCGTGACGAGCTCGGCGATCTCCTGCTGCAAGTCGTCTATCATGCGCAGATGGCTGAGGAAGCCGGTGAGTTTGCCTTCCCGGATGTGGTCCAGGCGATCACGACGAAGATGATCCGTCGCCACCCGCATGTCTTCGGCGACGAGAAAGCCCGCAGCGCCGGCATGGCCAAGGGCATGTGGGAAAAGATCAAGGCGCAGGAAAAGGCGGAGAAGCGGCGAGCCCGGCTCGCGCGCGGCCTCGACCCGGAAGACAATGGCAAAGGGTATCTGGACAGCGTTCCCGTCGCCCTGCCCGCACTCACGCGAGCACTCAAATTGCAGGAGAAGGCCGCCCGTGTCGGCTTCGACTGGAGCGAGGCAGCCCCCATCCTCGACAAGATCGAGGAAGAGATCGGCGAGTTGCGCGAGGCATTGGCCAAGGGCGACACGGCCTCGATCAAGGACGAGTTCGGCGACATGCTGTTCGCCGTCGTCAATCTCGGGCGACATCTCAAGCTCGATTCGGAAGCGGCGCTGAGCGGCACCAACGAGAAATTCAGGTCGCGCTTCCACTATGTCGAACAGGCTTTGGAAAAGTCCGGCAACACGCTGGAGAAAGCCACCTTGGCCGAGATGGAAGCGCTCTGGCAGGAAGCAAAAACTGCAAATTAAGCTCGGCAAGGTCCGATGGGAAACCGCGATACAGCTTTGCTGGAATTGCCTTGGGTTAGCCGTTGTTTTTACGCCGCAATCGGCTTTCGATCTCTTCGCGGGCGCTTTGCGTGGCCTTGAGCGAGATGGTGGCGCTGCCGTCTTCATTGTCGGTGCGCGAAACGATATCGCCATTGCGATAGAGCCAGTCGACAAGACCGAACTGCGCTGGCTCGATCGTTACCGTCAGGTCTTCGAGCTCGCCAGCCATGCGTGTCTCGACGAGCGCTTTCAGCGCGTCGATGCCCTCGCCTGATATCGCCGATACGGCGATCGGCGGACCCCTGCTGCCATCGGCGGCATCGGCAAGCAGCCTGTTCCTGTTGCCTTCGTCCAGCAGATCGATCTTGTTCCACACTTCGATGACGCGCTTGGTATCACCGGCGTCGACACCAAGGTCGGCCAGGATGCGTTCGACATCCTCGGCCTGTGCCGCCGTGTCGGGATCGGAAATGTCGCGCAGATGGATGACGAGATCGGCCTCGACCACCTCTTCCAGCGTCGCGCGAAACGCCGCGATCAGATGCGTCGGCAGGTCCGAGATGAAACCGACCGTATCCGAAAGGATGATCGGCGTACCATGCGGCAGGCGCACGCGGCGCAACGTCGGGTCGAGCGTGGCAAACAGCATGTCCTGCGCCAGCACATCCGCTCCAGTCAGCCGGTTGAACAGCGTCGACTTGCCGGCATTGGTGTAGCCGACGATCGCCACCACCGGGAACGGCACTTTCTTGCGCTTGGCGCGGTGCAGGTCGCGGGTGCGACGCACCGTTTCCAGCTCGTGCTTCAGCTTGATGATCTTTTCCTGCAATTGCCGCCGGTCGGATTCGATCTGGGTTTCGCCGGGACCGCCGAGGAAGCCGGCGCCGCCGCGCTGGCGCTCGAGGTGGGTCCAGCTGCGCACTAGGCGCCCTTTCTGGTAGTTGAGATGGGCGAGTTCGACCTGCAGCGTGCCTTCCTTGGTTCGGGCGCGCTCGCCAAAAATCTCGAGGATCAACCCGGTGCGGTCGAGCACCTTGGCGTTCAGTTCCTTTTCGAGATTGCGTTGCTGCACGGGCGTGAGCGGATGGTCGACGATGACCAGTTCGGCTTGCCCCTCTTTGACGATCTCGGCGAACTCCTCGACCTTGCCGCTGCCGAGCAAGGTCGCCGGGCGTGGATCGTTGACAGTCACGACTGCCGTATGGATGGGGTCGAGGTTGATAGCCCGGGCAAGGCCGACCGCTTCGTCATGGCGAGCGTCGGCCGATCGCGTCAGTCGCGGACGGTTCGTGTCGTCGTCGCCGCGCGGCTGGCGGGCAAGCACAGGTACGATGACGACAGCCCGGGTCGGCCCCTTGGCTTCCGTCCCGGGATGATGCGCTGGTTTTCCGCGAACCGTGCCGTCCGCGTCCTTCTCACGTGCCAATCAGGCGCCCTGGCTTTCCTCGCCATCGAACATCTGAACCGGTTGGCTCGGCATGATCGTGGAAATGGCGTGCTTGTAGACGAGTTGCGAGTGACCGTCGCGGCGCAGCAGCACACAGAAATTGTCGAACGAAGTGACCACGCCGGTCAGCTTCACGCCGTTAATGAGGAAGATGGTGAGCGGGTTCTTGCTCTTGCGAACTGAATTCAGGAACAGGTCCTGAAGGTTTTGCGATCGTTCCGCCATTGTTCTTGTCTTTCGCCGATCCCCTTCGGTTTACAAGCCAATGCGCCAAATTGTCGGGCACATGTCAAGCTCGCAAACACCGTCTTGTCGTCAGTAACGACAAGCAGAACGAGATATATTGATGTTCATTCCACCTGTGCGGTTATCAGGCTGGACTTTTTTCCGCAATGTCAAAAAAGGCTTGCCGCAACGAAAGTGTCACAGAGCCTGGGTGACCGTTGGCCACCGGATCGCCGTCAATGGCCACGACAGGCATGGCAATTGTCGTTGCGGAGCTGATAAACGCCTCGCGCGCCGCCTTGGCCTCGGCGACGGAAAAGCCTCGCTCTTCGATCTTCAGGCCGAGCTTCGCCGCAACCTCGAACATGGTGGTGCGAGTTATACCACGCAGGATGCCGTGTTCGGCCGGCCTGGTGACCAGGACGCCGTCCCGGGTGACGATCCAGGCGTTAGACGAGCCGCCTTCCTTGACGTTGCCGGCGGTATCGACGAACCACGCCTCCTGCGCACCGGCCTCCTTGGCCTTCTGCTTGGCCAATACATTGGGCAGCAGACCGACACTCTTGATGTCGACCCGGTCCCATCGGTTCTCGGGCACGGTGATGACCGCGATGCCGGTCTCGGCTCGCTTCGCACCAGCGGCGGGGTCCGCCTTCCTGGCGGTGACCACGAGGGAGGGCTTGGTGTCCGCCGACGGGAAGACAAAATCGCGGCTGGCAACACCGCGCGTCACCTGCACATAGACCAGACCGTTGACGACATGGTTGCGATTGACCACCTCGCGCAGGATCAGCGGCAGCACGTTGCGCGCGACCGGCCAGGCGATCGACAGTTCGGTCAACGAGCGGTTGAGCCGGGAAAGATGGCGCGGCATGTCGACGATGAAGCCCCGCGCCACCTCGCAGACCTCATAGACGCCGTCGGCGAACTGATAACCGCGATCCTCGATATGCACGGAAGCGTCCGCGTGAGCGACGTAGCGCCCGTTGACATAGGCAATGCGTGGCATTGGCGACCCCTGGAAATTCTTGGGCTTGTCTTATGCGATTCCGCCGCCACCGTAACCGGCAAACGGTTGGCCCACGAGCGGCGAATTGGGCGGCGCGCGAGTCAAACCCCCAGCGACTTCAGCTTGCGGTGCAGCGCCGAGCGCTCCATGCCGATGAACTCGGCGGTCTTCGAGATGTTGCCGCCGAAGCGGTTGATCTGGGCGATCAGATAATCCTTCTCGAACTGTTCGCGCGCCTCGCGCAACGGCAGCGCCATGATGTGCTGGTCGGACTGGTTAGGCGTGCGCGGCATAACATCGCCGATCTCGGACGGCAGGAGGTCCGCGGTGATGGGCGCATCGACGTCGTCGCCGCGCGCCAGGATCATCAGGCGCTCGACATTGTTGCGCAACTGGCGGACGTTGCCCGGCCAGTTGTGCGCCTGCAGCACGGCAAGCGCGTCGTCGCCGATGCGGCGCGGCTTGATACCGGCCTGGCGGGCGATCTGCTTCATGAAGTTGTCGACGAGGTAGGGGATGTCCTCGCGCCGCTCGGCCAGTCCGGGCACCATGACCGGAACCACCGCCAGGCGATGGTACAGATCCTCGCGGAAACGCCCGTCGGCGATCATGGCTTCCAGGTTCTGCGAGGTCGAAGAGATGATGCGGACGTCGACCTTGACCCGTTTGGTGCCCCCTACCCGCTCGAACTGCTGCTCGACCAGCACGCGCAGGATCTTGTTCTGCGTCTCGCGCGGCATGTCGGCCACTTCGTCGATGTAGAGGATGCCTCGATGCGCTTCTTCCAGCGCACCGACCTTGCGCTCGACACCGTTCGATTCGGTGCCGAACAGCTCGATCTCCATGCGCTCTGGAGTGATGTTGGCAGCGCTCAGTGTCACGAACGGCGCGCCCTTGCGTGCGGACAGCGTGTGGATGGCGCGCGCCGCCAGTTCCTTGCCGGATCCGGAAGGACCTATGATCATGACACGGCTGTTGGTCGGCGCGACGCGCTCGATGGTCTGGCGCAGCTGGCTCATCGCCGACGACATGCCGATCAGGTCGAAGGTCTCGCCGCTGCGCTGCTTGAGGTCGGAAACCTCGCGCCGCAATTTCGAGGTTTCCAGCGCGCGCTCGGCAATGAGAATCAGCCTGTCGGCCTTGAACGGCTTCTCGATGAAATCATAGGCACCGCGCCGGATGGCCGAGACCGCCGTTTCGATGTTCCCATGGCCGGAGATCATCACCACCGGCAGGGTCGGATGCATGGTCTTGATCTCGTCGAGCAGCGCCAGGCCGTCCAGACGCGAGCCCTGCAGCCAGATGTCGAGAAAAATCAACCTCGGCGCACGATCGGCGATGGCGGCCAGCGCGCTGTCGGCATCGAAGGCCGTGCGGGTTTCGTGACCTTCGTCGCTCAGGATTCCTGCGACGAGCTCGCGGATGTCTTCCTCGTCATCGACGATGAGAATATCAGACGCCATTACCGACCTTTTCAGTTTCTCTTTCGTGTTCCGTCTTGCCTTCGCCGCGTGACGGCGCGACAGCCGAGAGCGGCAGGATGATGCTGATCATCGCGCCGCGTCCGCCATGGAAATCCGCGGGCGCATCATGAAGTTCCAGCCTGCCACCATGGTCCTCCACGATCTTCTTGACGATAGCGAGGCCAAGTCCGGTGCCCTTCTCGCGTGTGGTCATATAGGGCTCGAGCAGCCGTTGGCGATTCTCGCGCGGCAGGCCTTTGCCATTGTCGATGACGTCAATTCTGATGGCGCCATTCTGACGGGCGGCTTGAATCCGGATTATGCCGTGCGAACCGTCCTTCTGTTCCAATCCGTCGATCGCCTCGGCGGCGTTCTTGATCACATTGCCGAAAGCCTGCGCCAGCAGCCGGCTGTCGAACGTGCCCTTGAGCGGTTCGTTGCCGAATATCCGCTCGAAGGTGATGTCGGCGCGGCTCACTTCGACCAGGAACGACGCCTCACGCAATGATTCGCGCAGATCGATGGCCTTCATCTCGGGCTTGGGCATACGCGCGAAGGCGGAGAATTCGTCGACCATGCGGCCGATATCCTCGACCTGCCGGATGATGGTGTCGGTACACTGGTCGAAAACCTCGCGGTCCTCAGTGATGACCTTGCCGTAGCGGCGCTTGATGCGCTCGGCCGAAAGCTGGATCGGCGTCAGCGGGTTCTTGATCTCGTGGGCGATGCGGCGCGCCACGTCGGCCCAGGCGGAAGAACGCTGGGCCTGAACCAGATCAGTGATGTCGTCGACCGTCACGACGTAGGATTTTTCCTCAGAACCGTCGTCGCCCGCTTCGATGGTGATCTGCACATTGAAGGTGCGCTCGGTGCCGGCGCGGAAGAATGTCACCTGCTCGCGGTAGACGGGCTTGCCCGACTGGCGGCCGATCTCGAAGACGCGGCCGACATGCGGCAGAACGGCGGAGAGGTTCTGCCCGAGCGCGGCACTGGCGGAGATGGCCAGCATCGATTCGGCCGAACGGTTGACGATGGTGACGATGCCGTAGGGATCGACGCCGATGACGCCGGCGGTGACGCCGGCGAGCACGGCCTCGGAAAAGCGCCGCCGCTCGTCGATCAAGTCCTTCGCCGACAGGATCTCGTTGCGTTGCGATTTGAGTTCCAGCAGCATCTTGTTGAACGTGTCGCCGAGCGAGGCGACGTCGCCATCGGAAGGCCTGACCGGGACCGCGACGTCGAGATTGCCGGTCGCCACCTCATCGGCGGCACCGATGAGCTGGCGAATCGGCCGCACGAGACGGTCGGCAACGGCAATGCCGGTCCATATCGCCGACAGGATGATGATCAGGGTCAGCGACAGGTAGGGCAGCGCGAAGGCGACCTGCGACGTGCGCCTGTTGTCCTCGAGATTGCGGTATTCGTCGGTGTTGGACCTGACGATCTGCCGGGCCTTGATCACCTCGGGATCGACCAGGCGGATGGTGTAGAGGTAGAGACCCTCGATCTCGCGTAGCTTGACGATGGCCCCCATGATGTTGCGGGTGCGCGGCTCTATCAGCACCGGTTTGCCCTCGCTAGCGCTGCTGACTGAGCCTTCCGGCGGCTCCGGCATGGCGAAATCGGCATCGGTCTGGGCGCTCATGACGAACGAGCCATCGGGCTTGATCAGCGCCGCATGCGCCAGCGACCGACCCACCGCCTCCTTGTTCAGGAGGTCGAGAAAGCCTGTGCGATCAAGGCCGTAGAGCGTGCGCGACGCATCGAGATCATAGGCCATCGACAGCGTCGTGCCCTGCAGATTGCGGGCGTTTTCCTGGACATAGGCATCGGCGATCGACAGCGAGGAATTGACGATCGTCTTGGTGCGGATCTCGAACCAGCGGTCGAGGCCGATATCGAGCGTGATCGAGGCGATGATCGCCACCATGATGGCGGGTATGGCGGCAACCAGCGCGAACATGGCGACGATGCGCACATGCAGCCGCGAGGCGGCCTTGCCGTGCCGGCGCGCCATGACGATGCGATGCACCTCGCGTCCGACCAGCGCCATGAGGAAAAGCACGAAGGCGGCGTTGAGCGCGATCAGCGCCCAGGTCGTCCTGGCGTCAGGCGCGATCGGCGTCGCGCCGACCAGGATGGTGAACGAAATGGCCGCCATGACCAGCGCGCCGACGACCGCCACGATGCCGGGCAGTGCCAGCAGGCGGCGCCCGTCTCGCGCGCCGGGTTCGCTGAAAAGCGGTTGGTTGAGTACAGGTGCCTGCGGAGCCATGTCGCCGTCTGGGAGCCAATGATTGCGTCCGATCTATGCAACGCATTGTGGCGATTATGCAACAAGTGTGACAATGGCGGAAATCTTTCGCCGCTCAGTCCCCTGAAAAAGAGTGCGTCAGATCGGCGTTCAGCCCGGCCGCGACGATTTATAGACGTTGACGCCCAGTTCGCGAATCTTCTTGCGCAGCGTGTTGCGGTTCAGCCCCAGCAGTTCGGCGGCCTTGATCTGGTTGCCGCGGGTTGCCGTCATCGAGGCCAGGACCAGCGGATATTCGACTTCGGACAGGATCCGCTGATAGAGGCCGGCGGGCGGCAATTCGCCGGCAAACGAGGCGAAATAGCGCTGCAGGAAATGCTCCACCGCCTGGCCGATGGAGAGGTCGTCGGGGATGAGGTTGCCGCCGCCGGGGACCACGGGGCGCTCGCCGGTCTTGAGTTCCGCCTCGATGATCTCGGCGGAAATCTCGTCCTGCGAATAGAGCGCCGCCAGCCGGCGAACGAGGTTTTCCAGTTCGCGCACATTGCCCGGCCAAGGGTAGCGCTTCATCAGTTCGATGCCGCCGGACGAGATGCGCTTGGTCTGTAGGCCTTCCATCTCGCCCAGCTTGAAGAAGTGACGCACGAGGTCGGGCACGTCCTCTGAACGCTCGCGCAATGCCGGCAGCCTGAGCGGCACGACATTGAGGCGATAGAACAGGTCTTCGCGGAACAAACCCTGGTTGATGAGCGTGCGCAAATCCTTGTTGGTGGCGGCGACGATGCGCACATCGGTCTTGATCGGCGTGCGGCCGCCGACGGTCGTGTATTCGCCCTGCTGCAGGACACGCAGCAGGCGGGTCTGCGCCTCCATCGGCATATCGCCGATCTCGTCGAGGAAAAGCGTGCCGCCCTCGGCCTGCTCGAAACGGCCGGTGGAGCGGTTCTGGGCGCCGGTGAAAGCGCCCTTCTCGTGACCGAACAATTCCGATTCGATCAAGTCGCGCGGGATCGCCGCCATGTTGATGGCGACGAATGGACCGCCGCGACGGCGGCCATATTCATGCAGCGCGCGTGCCACCAGTTCCTTGCCGGTGCCGGATTCGCCAGAGATCATCACCGTCAGGTCGGTCTGCATCATGCGCGCCAGCATGCGGTAGATGTCCTGCATGGCCGCCGAGCGGCCGACCAGCGGCATCGTTTCGGGCTGCTCATCCGGCCGCGCGTCGATCTTCGGCCGCCTCGGCTCCGACAGCGCCCGGTTGACGATGTTGAGCAACTCGGTCAGGTCGAACGGTTTTGGCAGATATTCATAAGCGCCGGTCTCGGATGCACGGATGGCCGTCATGAACGTGTTCTGGGCGCTCATGACGATGACGGGCAGCTCGGGCCGCGCCTTCTTGATGCGGGGCAGCATGTCGAAGGCGTTCTCGTCCGGCATGACCACGTCGGTGATGACGAGGTCGCCCTCGCCCGCCGCTACCCACCGCCACAAGGTCGAGGCATTGGAGGTGACGCGCACCTCGTGGCCGACGCGAGACAAAGCCTGATTGAGCACGGTGCGGATCGCCGCATCGTCATCGGCGACGAGAATATTGCCGCGAACGGTCATTTGCGGTCTCCTTCGCCGTCTTCATCGGCACCAAACTGCGTTTCCTTCCAGGCCGGCATCAGGATGCGGAAGGTGGTTCCGCGCGGGGTCGATTCGCATTCGATGATGCCGCCATGCTCGCCGACGATCTTGGCAACAAGTGCCAGCCCCAGCCCCGAGCCATTCGGCTTGGTGGTGATGAAGGGATCGAACAGGATCGGCAGGATGTCCTCCGAGACGCCGGAGCCATTGTCGCGCACGCAGAACTCCAGCGGCAGCGAGACGCGGTCCTGCGTGCCCGGAACCGAAACGCGAATGCCGGGCCGGAAGGCGGTCGACAGCACGATCTCGCCCTGCGGATCGCCACCGATCGCCTCGGCGGCGTTCTTCACCAGGTTGAGGAACACCTGAATCAGCTGGTCGCGATTGGCGAATACCGGAGGCAACGATGGATCGTAGTCCTCCAATATCTTGATTTTCTTCGCAAAACCATTCTTAGCGATCGCCTTCACATGGTCGAGTACGACATGGATGTTGACGGGATAGCGGTCGATCGGACGCTCGTCGGAAAACACCTCCATGCGATCGACCAGCGAGACGATGCGATCCGTCTCGTCGGTGATCAGCCGGGTCAGCGCGCGGTCCTCGTCGGAAGCGGACAGTTCGAGCAGTTGCGCGGCGCCACGAATGCCGGAGAGCGGGTTCTTGATCTCATGGGCGAGCATGGCCGCCAGGCCGGTCACCGAGCGGGCCGCACCGCGATGCGTCATCTGGCGGTCGATCTTGTCGGCCATCGACCGCTCCTGGAACATGACCACGACGGAGCCAGGGAATTCGGGCACCGGCGCGACATAGAGATCGACGACCTTCTCGATACCGAGGCGTGGCGACGACACATCGACCCGATACTCGTTGACCGGTGCCCGGCGTTCGCGCACCTGATCGACCAGGGTCAGCAGCGGGCTGCCGAAGGGGATCAACTTCGACAAAGTATTGCGCGCCAGCATGGTCGCGCTGGAGCGAAAAAAGTCCTCTGCATCGGCATTGGCGAAGGTGATGAAGCCTTCGTCGCTGATCATGATCACCGGGCGGCGGATCGTGTTGAGGACTATCTGGGCGGCATCAGCCATTTCAGACCCCTGGCCAGCGATAGCGTTCATGCGGCGCTCCGCAGGCTCAAGGGTTGCGGATCACGCGAGAAGACATTTCGCAGCGAGGCAATGACGCGGCCCGGCTCGAACGTGGTCAGGATGGCTTTTCGGTCGTCGTCGGCGACGCCAACGGCATGGCGATCGAGATACCAGCCGAGATGCTTGCGCGCCTGGCGCAAGCCGCTTTCGAAGCCATAGAGCGCCAGCATGTCCTCGTAGTGGGCGACGACATAGTCGGCCAGAGCCGCGGGATCTCGCGGGACGTTGGTCGCCGTTTCGCCAGCAGCGGCGGTTGCGATGCCGCCGGCGACCCAGGGCGCGCCATAGTGCGCGCGGCCGACCATCACGGCATCGGCGCCGGATTGATCGAGAATGGCGGCGGCCTCGGCCGGGGAACAGACATCGCCATTGGCAACGACCGGAATCGACACCGCTTCCTTGACGCGGGCGATGGCACGCCAGTCGGCCTTGCCCTGATAGAATTGGCAGCGCGTGCGGCCGTGCACCGTCACCATGCTGACACCCGCCTGCTCGGCGCGGCGCGCGAGGATGGGCGCATTGAGCGCGGCTTCGTCCCAACCGAGCCGCATCTTGACCGTCACCGGCACCTTGACCGCGCCGACCACGGCCTCGATCAGCGACAGCGCGTGATCGAGATCCAGCATCAATGCCGAGCCGGCATAACCACCAGTGACCTTCTTGGCCGGGCAGCCCATGTTGATGTCGATGATGTCGGCACCCTCGCCCGCAGCCATGCGCGCGGCTTCGGCCATGTGCACGGCCTCACGGCCGGCGAGCTGCACCATATGGACGGGGAGGCCGGAATGACGTATGCGCAGGTCGAAGCCGGCCCTGCCCTTGGCGAGTTCGCCGCTCGCCACCATTTCGGACACGACCAAGCCGGCGCCATGAGCGTGGGCGCGCCGCCGGAAAGGCTCGTCAGTAATACCCGACATCGGCGCAAGGAATACGCGATTGCGGATTTCCACGCCGCCGACATCGAGAGGCGCGGCCAATTTGGCTGAGTTAACCATGCACAAAAACCAAGCACGTCTATTCGTTGCACATTCTCTAGCCATATTGGCCACGATGTGCAACGCGGAATGACGCCACATTAAGGCGCAATTGGGAAAAAGCCGGCTCGCGTTTTTTGCCGCGACCAGGGCATCGCGTATCCACCGAAACCGGCGAAGGACGCTTTGGAGTTCATATTTGACGCACGATCTTTTCGGAAAACCAATTACACTTTTGGGGATCGTGCGCTAAGCCAATCGCCATGACCGACGGAAGTGAAAACTCGAGCGCGACGGGTGGGGTTGCGGTGGTGATCGTCGCCGCCGGCCGCGGCGCTCGTGCCGGGCAGGCCAACGGACCCAAGCAGTACCAGAATATCGGCGGACGCGCCGTCATTGCCCATACGCTGGAGATGTTTCTCGCCCATCCGCGAACCGGCCGGATTGTCGTCGCCATCCATGCAGACGACCGCGAACTGTTTCAGCATGCGGCGGGCGGCCTCGTGAATGAGAACCAGGCTCGGCGTGTCATCACCGTCATTGGCGGGCCCACGCGTCAGGAGTCCGTCCGGCTCGGGTTGCTGGCGCTGAAAGACCACGCGCCTGACCAGGTTCTCATTCACGATGCCGTGCGCCCGTTCGTCGATGCGGACCTGATCGACCGCACCATCGCCGCCATCGGCGAGAACGAGGGGGCGTTGCCTGCCCTGCCCGTCGCCGACACGCTCAAGCGCGAGTCGGCGTCGGGCGCGGTCGCGGAAACCGTTTCCCGCAGCGGACTGCACGCGGCGCAGACACCGCAAGGTTTCCCCTACCGGCCGATCCTTGCGGCGCATGACAGGGCGCATCAATTGGGCAGACTGGACTTCACCGACGATGCGGCCATCGCCGAATGGGCGCATATTCCAGTCCAACTCGTTCCGGGCTCGCCGGACAATGTCAAACTCACCTGGGCACGGGACATCGCCATGGCGCACGAGCGGCTTTCCAGCGAACGGCAACACTTCCCCGACATTCGCACCGGCAACGGCTACGACGTCCATGCCTTCGAACCCGGCGACCATGTCACCTTATGCGGCGTCGCCATTCCGCATGACAAGAAACTCTCCGGCCATTCCGATGCCGATGTCGGCCTGCACGCTTTGACCGATGCACTGCTAGCGACTTGTGGTGATGGCGACATCGGCACGCATTTTCCGCCGTCCGACCCGCAGTGGAAGGGTGCAGCGTCGCGCATCTTCGTCGAACACGCGGCCAAAGTGGTGCGCGGGCGCGGCGGGCGCATCGCCAATGCCGACATCACACTGATATGCGAGGCGCCGCGCGTCGGCCCGCACCGCCAGGCAATGACATCGGCGCTCTCGCAGATGCTGGGCATTTCGGCCGACCGCATCTCGATCAAGGCGACAACCAACGAGAAGCTCGGCTTCGTCGGCCGCGAGGAAGGCATTGCGGCGATCGCCACCGCCAGCGTGGTGTTTCCCGGAGAAGTGCCGGAATGAGCAACGCCGAACTCGCCATCGCCCTGCTTGGCGCCTGTCAGAAACGCGGCATCATGGTGACGACGGCGGAAAGCTGTACCGGCGGCTTGATCATCGCCGCGCTCACCGACATTGCCGGCTCCTCGGCCGTGGTCGACCGCGGCTTCATCACCTATTCCAACGAAGCCAAGATGGAGATGCTCGGCGTTTCCGCCGCAACTCTCGACGCGCATGGCGCGGTGTCGCGCGAAACGGTGCTGGAGATGGCGGCCGGCGCGCTGGCGCATTCACGCGCGAGCCTCTCACTTGCCGTTACCGGCATTGCCGGCCCCGGCGGAGGGTCGGCGGACAAGCCGATCGGCCTGGTCTGGTTCGGGATCGCCCTGGCTGGCCGGCCTGACGTCGCCGAGCGCCAGTTGTTCGGCCACAAGGGCCGCGAATTCATCCGCCACGAGACGGTGAGACACGCGCTGCAACTCGGCCTGCGCGCGCTGGACTGACAATCACGGCCTGGGATCAGGCGGGGTTTGCGCCGTAGATCACGTCGGCGCGTTTCTCGAAGGCCTCGGAAAACATGCGGAAGCCGCGGTCGAACATCGTTCCCATCAGCACGCCGAGAATACGGCTCTTGAACTCGTAATCGATGAAGAAGTGAACCTCGCAGCCGCTATCGGTCGGGTCGAAGCGCCAGATGTTGCTGAGGTATTTGAACGGCCCATCGATGTATTTGACGTCGATGGTCTGTTCCTCGGGCTTCAGCAGCACCTGCGTGGTGAAGGTCTCGCGGATCGCCTTGTAGCCGATGCTCATATCGGCAACGAGAATGGTGCGCCCGTCGCGCTCCTTGCGCGAACGCACCGTCAGCGCTTCGCAAAGCGGCAGAAACTGCGGATAGGCCTCGATGTCGGCGACCAGCGCGAACATCTGCTGCGGCGTATGGGCAACGCGGCGGGTGGCTTCGAATTTCGGCATAAAACCGGCTAGAATGACTTCTGGAGCTGCGCTTCCCGCGCAGCGCGCAGCCGGGCGAAATCGTCGCCGGCATGGTGCGAGGAGCGTGTCAGCGGGCTCGATGCCACCAGCAGAAAGCCCTTGGTCCGACCGATCGTCTCGAAGGACTTGAACTCTTCGGGTGTGACGAAGCGGATCACCGGATGGTGCTTCTTCGACGGCTGCAGATATTGACCGATGGTCATGAAGTCGACATTGGCCGAACGCAGATCATCCATCAGCTGCAGGATTTCGTTCCGCTCCTCGCCCAGGCCAACCATGATGCCGGACTTGGTGAAGATGGACGGATCGAGTTCCTTGACCCGCTGCAACAGCCGGATCGAATGGAAATAGCGGGCGCCCGGCCGGACCTTCAGATAGTTCGACGGAACGGTTTCGAGATTGTGGTTGAAGACGTCGGGCCTCGCCGCCACGACGATCTCCAACGCGCCGTCCTTGCGCAGGAAATCGGGCGTCAGGATCTCGATCGTGGTCGACGGCGTCGCCGCCCGGATCGCCCGTATGACATCGGCAAAATGCTGCGCACCGCCATCGGCGAGATCATCGCGGTCGACCGAGGTGATGACGACGTGGGTCAGGCCCATTTGCTTTACCGCGTGTGCCACCCGCGCGGGCTCGTCGGGGTCGAGCGCGGTCGGAATACCGGTGGCGACATTGCAGAAGGCGCAGGCGCGCGTGCAGATCTCGCCCATGATCATGAAGGTGGCATGCTTCTTTTCCCAGCACTCGCCGATATTCGGGCACCCGGCCTCTTCGCAGACCGTTACCAGCTTGTGGGATTTCACGATCTCGCGTGTCTCGGCATAGCCCTTTGAGACCGGCGCCTTGACGCGGATCCAGTCCGGCTTGCGCAACACCTCCTGGTCGGGCTTGTGCGCCTTCTCAGGATGCCGCAGCCGCGGCGCGTTGGCGATCGTGTCGAGGACAGTGACCATCTCAAACCCTGGCTCTTCTTGCGACCGCCTGTCTGCCGGCGATCGTCACTTTTACGTCATCTAGGACTTTTCGACACAAAGAAAAAGGCCGAGGCGGCGCATGCCGCCACAGCCGTTTTCGCATAGCCAGGAACGCTATCGACTAGCGACGCACCAGGCGACCGACCCAGATCAGCAGGCAGGCA
The DNA here is from genome assembly GCF_000472705.1 of Mesorhizobium erdmanii USDA 3471. Lineage (GTDB taxonomy): Bacteria > Pseudomonadota > Alphaproteobacteria > Rhizobiales > Rhizobiaceae > Mesorhizobium > Mesorhizobium erdmanii. The sequence continues at coordinate 119,165 of NZ_AXAE01000022.1, forward strand.
CCGATGAAGCCTGTGATCAGATAGGCGGTCCAGCCGACGCCGAACACGCCGATGTTGAGCGCCTGCAGGATGGCATTCAGCACCACCGCCCCAACGATGCCCATGATAATGTTCATGAAAATGCCGGTGTTGCTCTTCATGACCATTTCGGCGAACCAGCCTGCTAGGCCGCCGATGATGATGGCTGCGATCCAGCCCACGCCGTTCAAGTGCATATGCCTTCTCCTTGCGCATGTAAAAATGCATCTGGAAACGAACTGCCTTGCCGTCGAGATCCCGCAGCTTCCGCAGTTGAGTCTCCTGAAGCGAATCTATCATGCGTTCAAGGCGCGCCCATAGGCGTCGAGGACGCTTTCCTTCATCATTTCCGACAGCGTCGGATGCGGGAAGATGGTGTGCATCAGCTCTTCCTCGGTCGTTTCGAGGTTCATCGCCACGACAAAACCCTGGATCAGTTCGGTCACCTCGGCGCCGACCATATGAGCGCCGAGCAACTGGCCGGTCTTCTTGTCGAAGATGGTCTTGACGAAGCCCTGGTCCTCGCCAAGCGCGATCGCCTTGCCGTTGGCGGCGAACTGGAAGCGGCCGACGCGGATATCCTTGCCGTCGGCCTTGGCCTTCGCTTCAGTCAGGCCGACCGAGGCGACCTGCGGATTGCAGTAGGTGCAGCCGGGGATCTTGAGCTTGTCGATGGCATGCACGCCGGGAAAGCTGGCGATCTTTTCGATGCAGACCACGCCCTCATGCTCGGCCTTGTGAGCAAGCATGGGCGGGCCGGCGACATCGCCTATGGCGTAGATGCCGGGCACGTTCGTCTTGCCGTAACCGTCGACGGCGACACAGCCGCGATCGGTCTTCACGCCAAGCGCTTCAAGGCCGAGGCCCTCGATATTGCCTTGTACACCGACGGCCGAGATCATGCGGTCGGCGGTGATCTTCTCGACCTTGCCGTCCTTCATCTCGACATGCGCGGTGACCGAGTTGGCCCCTTTCTCGACCTTGGTGACCTTGGCTTCGAGAATGATCTTCATGCCTTGCTTCTCGAACTGCTTCTGCGCGAATTTCGAGACCTCGGCGTCTTCGACCGGCATCACCGCCGGCAGCAGTTCGACAACCGTCACGTCGGCGCCCATGGTGCGGTAGAAGGAGGCGAATTCGATGCCGATGGCGCCCGAGCCCATCACCAGCAGCGACTTCGGCATTTCCTTCGGCACCATGGCCTCGAAATAGGTCCAGATCAGTCTGCCGTCCGGCTCGATGCCGGGCAGCGCGCGCGGCCGGGCGCCGGTCGCCAAGATGATGTGCTTGGCGGTGTAGGTGCCCTCGCCCTTGACGCCTTTCGGCACCGGCGGCTGCGGCTCCATCGGCTTCTTGGCCGTCTTGGAAACGACGATCTCACCAGGCTTGGAAAGCTTCGCCTCGCCCCAGATGACGTCGACCTTGTTCTTCTTCATCAGGAAGGCCACGCCGCCATTCAGCCTCAACGATACTTTTCGCGAACGGTCAACCACGGCCGCCGTGTCGGCGCTGATCTTGCCGCCTTCGAGCTTGAGGCCATAATCCTTCAGATGATCGGAATAGTGCATGATCTCGGCCGAGCGCAGCAGCGCCTTGGTCGGTATGCAGCCCCAGTTGAGGCAGATGCCGCCAAGATGCTCGCGCTCGACGATCGCCGTCTTGAAGCCGAGCTGGGCGGAACGCACCGCCGTGACATAGCCGCCGGGACCGGAACCGATGATGATGACGTCGTAATTCTCAGCCACGGTTTTCTCCTTGATCACAATTCCAGCATGACGCGTACGACCGATGCCAGCGCCTTGCCGATGTTTCGCGTGTTTTCGGCGTCGAGGTGGACGCCGTCGAGCGGCGTGGTCACCGCCACCGTGCCGGCATCGAAGAAGCCGCAGCCGGCTTCGTCGGCGAGTGTTGCGTATTGCGGTGCAAGTAATTTCGAGGCGTCATCGCCGCCGGCGAACATCGCCTTGAAATCGGCATTCTCGGTCCGAGTGACAAGAGGCGGCGAAACGATCAGGATCTGCGGTGCGGCCCAGTTGAATGGATAGTCATGGCCACGCACGATGTCGATCAGCCGCTGGATGCCATACTTGGCTGCGACGGGGTTGCCGTGGATCCAGGGCTTCATGTCGTTGGCGCCGAGCATGATGACGATCAGGTCGATCGGGGCATGTGTCGCCAAAACCGTGGGCAACGTTTTGGCACCGTTGCGGTCGGCCCCGGCCATATGATCGTCGAAGGCGGTGGTGCGGCCATTGAGGCCATCGGCGATGACTTGCACGCCGCCACCGAGGGCAGCCTGCAGCACACTTGGCCAGCGGTCCTCAAGCGCATGACGGCCACCCTCGGCATTGTAGCCCCAGGTCAGCGAGTCGCCGTAGCAAAGCACCGTCTTCATGCGTTCAATCTGCCTTCATTTCAGCTACCCGCGCACCCGCCAGCGCACGACCGTCACAATGCCGCCCAGGACCAGAGAAAGCCGGAAGGCCCTGAAGGAGGTGAAGATGATCCGCACCGCCTTTGCTTTCCCTAGACCAGCATGCCCATCGGGTTCTCGATCAGCCGCTTGAAGGCGACCAGCAGTTCGGCGCCGAGGGCACCGTCGACGGCGCGATGGTCGGTCGACAGCGTCACCGACATGACGGTGGCGATCTTGATCTCGCCGTTCTTGACCACCGCCCGCTCTTCGCCCGCACCGACAGCCAGGATCGTCGCATGCGGCGGGTTGATGACGGCGGCGAAGTCCTTGATGCCGAACATGCCGAGATTGGAGACGGCCGTAGTGCCGCCCTGATATTCTTCCGGCTTCAGCTTACGGCTGCGGGCGCGGCTCGCCAGATCCTTCATCTCGTTGGAGATGGTGGACAGCGTCTTTTCATCCGCATGCCGGATGATCGGCGTGATCAGGCCGCCGGGGATCGACACGGCAACGCCGACATCGGCATGCTTGTGCTTGACCATGGCGCTTTCGGTCCACGACGCATTGGCATCCGGCACCGCCTTCAGCGCCATCGCCATCGCCTTGATCACCATGTCGTTGACCGACAGCTTGTAGGCCGGTGCGTCGCCCTTATCCGTCTTCCTCATCGGGGCCGCCGCATTGATCTGCGTGCGCAGCGCCAGCAGTGCGTCGAGCTCGCAGTCGAGCGTCAGGTAGAAATGCGGGATGGTGGTCTTGGCCTCGACGAGGCGGCGCGCGATGGTCTTGCGCATGTTGTCGTGCGGGACGAGGTCGTAGGAACCCTCCTCGAACAGCTTCAGCACCTGGTCGTCCGACATCGCCTTCACGGCAGGGGCGGATGCGGCAGCTTCAGGAGCCACCGCGGGGGTTTCCTTGGCGCCGCCCTTGGCGATGGCCGCGTCAATATCCGCCTTGACCACACGCCCATACGGGCCGGTGCCTGCGATACTGGCGAGGACAAGGCCGGCTTCACGCGCCAGCCGGCGGGCCAAGGGTGTTGCGCGTGCAACAGAGGGTGATTGGTTGATCTCCCCCATTGTGGGGGAGATGGCCGGTAGGCCAGAGGCGTGCGCCTCGCGCTGAGAGGACGGCGGGACAGCGCCCCCCTCTGTCGGCTTCGCCGACATCTCCCCCACGAGGGGGGGGATTGGAGCCACGTCCTGCTTGGCCGCAGCGGCACCAGCCCCATAATCCTCATCGTCGGCATAGATCCAGGCCACCGGCGCGCCGACCGCAATGTCGACGCCTTCCTTGCCGGTGACGTCGCGCAGCATGCCGCTGGCCGGCGCATCGATCTCCATCGCTGCCTTGTCGGTCTCGATCTCGAACAGCACATCGCCCTTCTTGACCTGCTGGCCTTCGGTGGCGAACCAGCGCGAGATCTGTCCGGTCGCCATGTCCATGTCGACCTTGGGAAGAATGACTTCGGTCGGCATGTCTCAGCGAACCCCTTTCACGAGGTCGCGCGCGGCGGCGATAATGTCGGGGACCTGCGGCACGGTGGCCTTTTCGAGCTCCGGATTGTAGGGGATCGGCGTCTCGGCGCCGCCCAGCCGCACGATCGGCGCGTCGAGATAGTCGAACGCCTCGCTCTCGGCGATCATGGCGCTGACTTCGGCACCGATGCCCAGCGTCTTGACCGCTTCGTAGACGCACATCAGCCGCGACGTCTTCTTGACGCTGTCGATGACGGTCTGCTTGTCCATCGGCCGGATGGTCCTAAGATCGACGACTTCGACGTCGATGCCCTCGGCTTCCAGCGTGGCGGCCGCGTCGAGCGCCTTCTGCACCATGATCGAGGTCGCGACGATGGTGAGATCGCGGCCTTCGCGGCGGATATCGGCTTTGCCGATCGGCACGGTGTAATAGCCCTCGGGCACCGGCCCCTTCATCTTGTAGAGCAGCTTGTGCTCGAAGATCATCACCGGATCGGGGTCGGCGACCGCCGCCAGGAGCATGCCCTTGGCATCATAGGGCGTCGCCGGCTGGATAACTTTCAGCCCCGGCACATGGCCGAGCCACGCTTCCAGGCTCTGGCTGTGCTGGGCTGCGGCACCCGTGCCCGAGCCCGCTGGAAAACGCATCACCACCGGCACCGAAACCTCGCCGCCAAGCATAAAGCGCATCTTGGCCGCCTGGTTGACGATCTGCTCCATGGCGAGCGTGGCGAAATCGGAGAACTGGAATTCGAAGATCGGCCGCATGCCGGTGAGGGCCGCACCCACCGCAACGCCCGCCCCGCCCAGCTCCGAAATCGGCGTGTCGATGACGCGCTCAGTGCCGTAGCGCTCGACCAGGTCGCCGGTGACCTGGAAGGCGCCGCCATAGACACCGATGTCCTCTCCCATCAGGAAGACGCGTTCGTCCATGTCCATGGCGATCGCCATGGCTTCCTGGATCGCCTGGGCGTAGCTCAGTTCACGCACCATCGCGTCCATCACGCCTGCTCCGTATACACGTAATTTCCGGTCTCGCTGATTTCGGGCGACGGGCTCGTCTTGGCGAACTCGATGCCGTCGGCGATTTCCTGGGCCACCGCACCGCGGATGGCCTCGATGCCCTTGTCGTCGATGAAGCCGAATTCCCGCAATTCGTTTTCGAACAGCGTGATCGGGTCGCGGTTCGACATCCAGTCCTCGATCTCTTCCTTGGTGCGGTAGCGGTTGCGGTCACTCTTGGAATGCCCGCGATGACGGTAGGTCTTGGATTCGATCAGCGTCGGCCCCTCGCCGGCCCGGGCGCGCTCGACGGCCTTGTAGGACGCCTCGGCGACCTCCGAGAAGATGTTGCCGTTGACGATCACGCCGGGCATCGAATAGGCGGCGGCGCGGTCGGCGATGTTCTTCACCGCGGTGGAACGGGCGGTCGACGTCGACATGCCGTAGCCATTGTTTTCGCAAACGAAAATGACCGGCAGTTTCCAGACCGCCGCCATATTGAGCGCCTCGTGGAAGGCGCCCTCATTATTGGCGCCGTCACCGAAGAAGGACACGACGACCTTGCCGGTCTTCATCATCTTGGAGGAAAGCGCCGCACCGACGGCGATCGGAATGCCGCCGCCGACGATGCCGTTGGCGCCGAGATTGCCCTTGGCGACATCGGCAATGTGCATCGAGCCGCCACGGCCCTTGCAGTAGCCGGTGGTCTTGCCGAAGAACTCGGCGAACATGCGCTTCACCTCGGCGCCCTTGGCGATGCAGTGGCCGTGGCCGCGATGTGTAGAGGTGATCTGGTCGTCCTCGCCAAGCGGCATGCAGATGCCCATGGCGCTGGCTTCCTGGCCGATCGACAGGTGCATGGTGCCGTGGATAAGGCCGCGCGTATAGCTGTCCTCCGCCCCTTCTTCGAAGCGGCGGATGAGGTACATCTTGTGGAGCACCTCTCTGAGCTGCTCGGCGCTGTACTGGCGATAGACGAACGGCAGGTTGGCGCGGCTGTCCGTGACGGCTTTGCTGGCTCCGGCCATGATCACGCCTCCACGGTTCCGTAGACGAGCTTGTCCTGGCGGGCACGCAGTTCGGCGATCTTCGAGCCTGCGGCCGGCGCCGCATTGGCGTAGGTGATGAGTTCGCCCTTCTTGATCGGCGCGGTGACCGAACCGCCTTGCAGCAGACCGCAGGGAATGGCCTTGGCGGCGCGCGCTTCCGGCGCCGTCATGATCCAGGCGCGGTAGCAATATTCGCCGATCGCATCGAGCTTGTCGCCGGGCTGCATGTCCTTCTTGGCCACGGCGGCGACTTCGGCCACCGGCTTTGCCAGCGGCACCATGTCGGCCTTGCCGTAGAGCACGACGCGGGCGCAGGTCAGCGGCACTTCGAGCGAGGTCAGGTGATAGGGGCGATGGAAGGTGAAATACGGGCCCTTGCCCATCTTCAGATCTTCCATGCGCTCCGAGATGCGCGGATGCGACATGTCGGCGACGACGAAGACGCCGGGCGCGACGCCCTTGCCGATCGAGTAATCGACCACGCCGACCCTGGACAGCACGCCGCCGTCCTTTTGCGGCACCAGAACCTTGTTCAACTCACCCAGCGTTGCGGCCGGACCGTGCATGCCGGCCTTGTCGGGCACCAGCCCGGTGGCGTTGGCGATCGCCGCCATTTCGACCATGGTCTTCGAGCCGTCGACGAATTCGACCAGCATGCGCACATTCATGTGCCGGCGCTTGGCCTCTTCCTCATAGGCCGGTGGCGTCGCGTCGATGTTGAGCGGATTGTTCTTGCCCTTGCCGGCAGCGACGATCGGATGGCCCATCGCCGAGACGAACTCGATCAGTTCCATGCAGGAGGACGGCTCGTCGCCGGCGCCCAGCGAATAGGTGACGCCCAGCCGGTCGGCCTCGCTCTTCAGATAGGCGCCGATGGTGACGTCTGCCTCGACATTCATCATCACCAGATGCTTGCCATGCTCCATGGCGCGCAGCCCGATCTCGGCACCGACGGCGGGAACACCGGTGGCGTCGATGACGACGTCGATCAGATCATTGTTGATGACCAGGCTGGCGTCGTTGGTGACCGCCACCTTGCCGGCTTCCATGGCAGCCGTCATCGCCGAGGCGTTTGACACTTCTCGCGCATGGCCGGTTTCCTGGAAGGCGATGTCCACCGCCTTGCTGGCGGCGGGCAGGTTCAGTTCGGAAATGGCGCCGATTTCGATGCCGGACATGTGGGCGACGCGGGTGACGATGTCGGTTCCCATCTCGCCGGAGCCGATCAGGCCGATGCGGATAGGCTTGCCCGACTTGCCGCGTTCATCGAGATCGCGGGCAAGACCCGTCAACGAAATATTCGACGCCATACCGCTCATTCCTCCCATAGTGCAGGCTTGTTCATTCGCCTGACGGGTATTGAACATCTGTATTTCTGTCAAGACTAATGTCCAATTCCGTGCACTTTTTGACGCCCCTTCACGGAGAACGCGTGCGCGCCAAAAAGGCCGCGCAATGCACCCGCGTCCCGGCAGGACAGTGTGCGGGCGGACGGTCGTCGGGATATGATCACGACGCACGGAATATGGGAGGCTTACTCGACCGGTCGCGACTGCCGCCACGTCATGACTGCCGAGGGCACGGTCTTGAAGTTGGAGAGCTCTACCGAACCGGGAAATCGTGGAAGTGCACGATGACGCCATCGGCATCGATGAAGATCACGGCATAGGCGGGCGGCTCGTGGCCCAGGCTCCAGCTCTGCGAAAAATCGAGCGCCGTCTGGTGGTTGGTGCTGCGCAGCGTGCTGACCGGGATGCCGCGCCAGCTGCCCGCGATCTGCCGATGGACATGGCCGGCAAAGATATGGCGGACATTGCCGTGGCGCGACAGCACCTCGTGGAAGCTGTCGGCGTTGGCGAGCCGGACCTCGTCGAGCACCGGCATGTGTATCGCGAATGGTGGGTGGTGCATGAACAGGAAGGCCGGGCCACGCGCCTCGCTGAGCTTTTCGTCGAGCCAGTCGAGCCGCGCGGCGCACAGCCTGCCCTCGACATGGCCGCTGTCCAGCGTGTCGAGCAGGATAAGGCGCCCCTCGCTGCCGTCGAACACGCTTTGCACGAACCCGCGCTCGCTGGCTGCTTCCGGGAACATCTCGAAAAACAACGCCCGGTCGTCATGGTTGCCGAGCATCAGCCGGCAGGGCGGAGAAATTTGCGCCAGCCTTTCCCGCAACGCGGCATAGGCAGCGCGCTCGCCGTCATTGGTGAGGTCGCCCGAGATCACCACCAGTTCGGCATCTGCATGGTTCTTGCCGATGTCGGCCAGGCAAGCTTCCAGCCTGGCCAGCGGATCGGAGCCGTAGAGGCGGCCACCTGGTGCCATCAGATGCGGATCGGAAAGCTGGATGATTTTCATGGGCAGTGACCGCGGTGTTTTCCCGCTGGCGCCAGGGCGACACCAGCAGACAAATGAAGCTGTTGAACGTTACCTCTACTGCGCCGTCCAGCCGCCATCCATCGGCAATGTCGTGCCGGTAATCTGCCTGGCCGCGTCCGAGCACAGGAACAGCGTCAGCGCTGCAAGCTCCTCGACAGTGACGAATTCCTTCGTCGGCTGTGCGGCGAGCAGCACGTCGTGCTTGACCTGTTCCTCGGTCATGCCGCGCGCCTTCATCGTGTCGGGGATCTGCTTCTCGACAAGCGGCGTCCAGACATAGCCCGGCGCGATGGCGTTGACGGTGATGCCGTCCTGCGCGACTTCCAGCGCCACCGTCTTGGTCAGGCCGGCAATGCCGTGTTTGGCCGAGACATAGGCAGACTTGAACGGCGAGGCGACCAGCGCGTGCGCCGACGCCGTGTTGATGATGCGGCCCCATTTGCGCGCCTTCATGCCCGGAACCGCCGCCTTGATGGCATAGAAGGCCGCCAGAAGGTTGATGCGGATGATGGCTTCCCACTTGTCGTCGGGAAACTCCTCGATCGGCGCGACATGCTGGATGCCGGCATTGTTGACCAGGATATCGAGGCTGCCGAACGCCGCCTCCGCGTCATGCACCATGGCGCTGACAGCCGCACCATCCATCATGTTGGCGTCGGAGTAGCGGCACTTGACGCCGAAATCCTTCTCGATGCCCGAGCGCTCCTGCTCGATGGCAGCGGCATCGCCAAGGCCGTTGATGGTGACATTGGCGCCTTCGGCGGCGAAGGCGCGGGCGATGGCCAGGCCGATACCGCTGGTCGAGCCGGTGACGAGGGCATTCTTCGAAGACAGGGAACCCATGGGTGATCTCGCGAGAGGTGGGAAGGGAACAGGAGGATATAATTGTGCGTCGCAACATGACAATGACAGAGCCATATGTCGATGCGATTACAGCCAGGCGACAAGGTCGGCATGGCTCGCGCCGCTGCGAACCCATGGTCTTCGGTCTGACACGGCACTGTCATGGTGCCGTGCAACATAATCGGCTGCGCATTCGCGCGGTCATTCCTGAACGAAATTCGCCAGGCAAGACTTGGCATGACAAAACTCCGCCTGACAGAACCTTGGGGGTGCAGCTTGGAAATCGCCGATGTCGTGAAGCGCGCCTATGCGATGCCGCTGACCAATCCGTCCTTCCCACCCGGTCCCTATCGCTTCTTCGATCGCGAATACATCATCATCACCTATCGCACGACGCGCGAGGCGCTCGAGGCCGTGGTGCCGGCGCCGCTGGAAATCGACGAGCCGCTGGTCAAGTACGAATTCATCCGCATGCCGGACTCCACAGGCTTCGGCGATTACACCGAGACCGGCCAGGTCATCCCGGTGAGATACAAGGGCCAGCATGGCGGCTACGTCCATTCGATGTATCTCGATGATGACGCGCCGATAGCCGGCGGCCGCGAACTGTGGGGGTTTCCCAAGAAGCTGGCCAGCCCCAAGATCGTCCATGAAGGCGAGGTGATTGTCGGCACGCTGCATTATGGCAGCGTTCTGTGCGCCACCGGGACGATGGGCTACAAGCACCGGGAAGCCGATCACGATTCCGTGCTCGCCGCGCTCGCCGCTCCCAACTTCCTGATCAAGGTCATCCCGCATGTCGACGGCACGCCTCGTATCTGCGAGTTGGTGCGCTACTACCTCACCGACATCACCCTGAAGGAAGCCTGGACGGCGCCGGCCGCGCTTGATCTGCGGCCTCACGTCATGGCCGACGTGGCCAAGCTGCCGGTGCTCGACATCGTCTCCGCCGTCCACTTCAAGGCCGACCTGACGCTTGGGTTGGGCGAGGTCGTCCACGACTACCTCGGTGATCACAGCCGGCTCGCAACCAGCACAACCCAGCCGGAGAAAATTCGTGCTTGAACGTAGCCGAAACAAGGAAGCCGCCGCCACCATCGCGGAAATCTCGGCGCAATACGACCGCATCGCTCTGGTGTTCCAGGGTGGCGGCGCGCTCGGCGCCTATCAGGCCGGCGTCTACCAGGCGCTGGCCGATGCCGGCTGCGAGCCGAGCTGGCTGTCCGGCGTCTCGATCGGCGCCATCAATGCCTCGATCATCGCCGGCAATGAGCCCAGCCGCCGCCTGCAGCGGCTCGAACAGTTCTGGCAGACCATTTCGGGCCGCAAGATCTGGTCCTACACGCCGGAAGGCGACATCTACCGCGACATCCGCAACCGCACCTCGTCCTGGATGGCGATGACCATGGGCCAGCCCGGCTTCTTCAAGCCGCGAAACCCCAACCCCTGGTTCGAGCCGCAGGGCGCCGAGGGTGCGACCAGCTTCTACGATACCGCCGAATTGAAGGACACGCTGGAGAGCCTCATCGACTTCGATGTGCTGAACGACGGCAAGAAGCGGCTGAGCGTCGGCGCGGTCAATGTCCGCACCGGCAACTTCGTCTATTTCGATACCGACAAGGTGCGCATCGGACCGGAGCACATCATGGCCAGCGGCGCGCTGCCGCCAGCCTTCCCGTCGATCCGCATCGAGGGCGAATATTACTGGGACGGCGGCATCGTCTCCAACACGCCGTTGCAATATCTGCTCGACCAGGAAGAGGACCGCTCGTCCCTGGTGTTCCAGGTCGACCTGTTCAGCGCCCGCGGTGTGCTGCCGCGCAGCATGCCGGACGTGCTGTCGCGCCACAAGGACATCATGTATTCCAGCCGCACGCGCCAGAACACCGACAATTTCAAGCGCATCCACGGCCTGAAGATGCGCCTGCTCGATGCGCTCAAGCGCGTTCCCAAGGAGCAGCTGACGCCGGCGGAAGAAGCGCTGATCGCGGACTATTCGGACGCCGGCATCGTCAACATCGTGCACCTCATCTACCAGCACAAGGGTTATGAAGGTCACGCCAAGGACTATGAGTTCTCCGGCACCTCGATGCGCGAGCATTGGGAGACAGGCCTGGAAGACACCCAGCGCACCTTGCGTCACCGCAAATGGCTGACGATGCCGACCAATGTCGATGGCGTTGCCATCCACGACCTGCACCGCGAGGATCCGACCTGAGACTGCGCAGGCCGAAGGCTCTCGAAGGTTTCCTTCCTGACCGGGATTGCGCTGCTCGTGTCGAGCGGCCGTCGCCAAAGTTCGAGATTGGCTGAAGCCTCCAAACTTCGTCATCCCTGGGCGAAGCAGGCGCGCAGCGCCGTCGCGGAGACCCTGGGATCCCGTGACCTTGCTGGGGGGTGCAGCGGAGCAGAATTCTGGACCGTGGCGGCGCTCCAGAGTCCCGGCATGTATCCTCGGGTCTGCGCCGCGTCGCTGCGCTCCTTGCTCCGCCCGTGGATGACGAAGCGTTGGGCGTTTCGCGCCAGTCTCGTAGGCATATTCAACGTCAATACAAACGCGGGTGCCTCTTCGAAATCCGCTCAAAGAAAAAGGCAGCGCCGATCGCCGGCGCTGCCTTTTTTTGAAGTCTCTTGCGCTTCGCTCAGAACACCTGACGGAAGACGATGAACAGCACGAAGGCCAGCGCGATCGAGCATGGCAGGGTCAACACCCAGGCCAGCAGCAGGTTGCGGACCGTCGACCATTGCAGGCCGGAGCCGTTGGCGGCCATCGTTCCGGCAACGCCCGACGAGAGCACATGGGTCGTCGACACCGGAAGGCCGAGCCGGTCGGCCATGCCGATGGTCACCATCGCCACGAGTTCGGCCGCCGCACCCTGGCCATAGGTCAGATGGCTCTTGCCGATCTTCTCGCCGACGGTGACGACGATGCGTTTCCAGCCGACCATGGTGCCGAGGCCAAGCGCCAGCGCCACCGCGACCTTCACCCAGATCGGGATGAACTTCGTCGCGTTGTCGACGGCCTTGTGATAGTCGGTGACCGCCTTGAGGTCGGCGGCCTGCATCGGCAGCAGCTGCTTCTTGTCGATCAGCTTGAGCGCCTCGCCGATCAGGTAGATGTCGTTGCGGGCGTTGCTGACCAGGTCGGTCGGCACATTGTCGACCGAAGCGTAAGGCTGCAGCGAAGCGGTTGTATTGTGGATGTAGGTCTGCAGCGCGACGGTCGTCTGGTCGCTCCAGGTCCGGGTGCGAACGGCATCCTGAACGGCTGCCTTGGCGGCCTTGGCATCGGCGAAGGTGACACCGGGCTTCGCATATTTGCCCAGCGCGGTCTCGACGCTGACCGAGGCCGCCTTATAAGCATCGAGATAGTTGATGTCGGGCGTACGGTTCAGCGCATAGGCCGTCGGCACGACGCCGATCAGGATCAGCATGATCAGGCCCATGCCCTTCTGCCCGTCATTGGAGCCATGCGCGAAGCTGACGCCGGTGCAGGTGAAGATCAGCAGCGCGCGGATCCACCAGGGCGGCGGGGCGTTGCCTTTCGGCGCTTCGTAAAGCGCCGGATTGCGCACCAGAAGCTTCATCGCATAGAGCAGGATCGCGGCGGCGAAGAAGCCGATGATCGGCGACACCAGCAAGGTCACGCCGACATTGGTCGCCTGCGACCAGTCCACACCGCTGGTGGCGCTGCCGGCCGGAGCCATGAACTGGTTGGCGAGGCCGACACCGATGATCGAGCCGACCATCGTGTGCGAACTCGACGCCGGCAGGCCGAGGAACCAGGTACCGAGGTTCCACAGGATGGCGGCAACGAGCAGCGCGAACACCATGGCAAAGCCGGAGGAGGAGCCGACCTGCAGGATCAGCTCCACCGGCAGCAGCGACAGGATGCCGAAGGCGACCGCGCCGCTGGAGGTGAGGACGCCGAGGAAATTGAAGGCGCCGGACCACATGACGGCGAATTCCGCCGGCAGCGAGCGCGTGTAGATGACCGTCGCCACCGCATTGGCGGTGTCGTGGAATCCGTTGACGAATTCGAAGCCGAGCGCGATCAGCAGGGCGATGCCGAGCAGGATCCACGGCACGGTCTTGGCCACTGCCAGATCCTGGCTCAGCGCGTAGCCGACATAGACCACGCCGACCAGCACCAGCACGCCGAAGGCCGGCAGGAACCATTTGGCGCTGCCCGAACTATCCAGCGGATGATCCGGTCTCTGGATACCCGCCTCACTAGAAACTATGTCCACCATGTCCCACTCCTATTGCATTGCAGCAAAGAACCGGGAGGAACGCTATGTCTGGACGATGAACCCTGTGTGACGCCGAGGGGCGGGACTCCGGTCCTTCGACGCTCCTAGACCGGAGCGGAGCTTGTCTTCAGGATTGCCGAGAACAAAGGATCGAAGGCGCGGCTGATCGGCGCCGCCGCTGCGCCCAGCGCGATCGACCAGGGATCCGTGGTGCCGAGTTGCAGGCGCGGCAGCATCCTCCCTGGCCTGTCGGCGATCGACGGCAGCAGCGGTTGCATCGCCTCGACGAGCCGGCGCGCCAGCGCTGCCGGCGCGCCGCTGGTCAGGATCACGGTCTGCGGGTCGAAGATCGACTCGATGAGATGCACACTCCAGCGCAGATCGTGAGCTGCCCCTTCAATCCAGGCCATCATCTTCGCGTCCTCGGCAAGTGCCAGGGCGTTCATCTGTTTATATATATCGCTGTCCGCCGGGTTGAGGCCGAGATGCTGGTAGAGCGAGGCTAGCGAGGCGCGGTGCTCGAGCGGCGTCGAGCCGGGGCCGGCCGGCGCCAGCAGCGCCATGCCGATTTCACCGGCGTTGCCGTTGCTGCCGCTGTAGAGCTCGCCATTCAGGATCAGTCCGGCGCCGATGCCGTAGCCGACATAGAGGCAGACCGCGTGGTCGACGCCGTGTGCGGCGCCGACGATGCGCTCCGCCGTGGCGCAGGCGGCGGCATCGTTCTGCAGCCCCACATTCAGTCCCGTGCCTTTGGCCAGTGTCTCCAGCAGAGGGAATTTCTGCCAGGCCGGCATCATCCACTTGTCGTCGGAATCCTTCAGGCCGAAAGGGCCGGGCATGGCAACGCCGAGACCGACCAACCGTTTTTCCGACTGGGCCGAAATGCCGGCCAGGTCACGGCGGACACCCGCGATCAGCTCGAGGATGATCTCGACGCCTTTCGACGGCTCGTCGAAAGGCAGGTTCGCTTCGGCCCGCGCCAGCACGCTGCCCATCAGGTCGACGGCGACGGCGCGCGTCAGATGGCGGTCGATATGCAGGCCGATGGCGAAGGCGCCTTCGGGCACTAGCCGGTACGGCGTCGAGGGTTGCCCCCGGCCCTTGCGCACCGCATCGAGCGCGACGACCAGGCCGTCGCTTTCCAGGTCCTCGATGATGTTGGAGACCGCCTGCTTGGTGAGCTGCGTCGCCCGCGCCAGATCGGCCCGCGACAGGGCGCCGTTTAGGCGCAGCGCCTCGATCATGACCCGGCGGTTGTGCGCGCTGGTGCCTTCCTGATTGGTGCCACTTTTGGCGCGGATCGGGCTGATGTCGTCCACCGGCGTTTCCCCTCTTGACTCCATTAGAATATTGATCGACTAATTAAGTCAAGCGAGTTGACTTAATGCGAACCGACCACCTCAAAAACAAGATGGCAAAGGCCCCTCCGCCTGTCGCCACCGGTCGGCCGGGAAACCATCAGGTCACGCGACATGGATCCGGGAAGACGATGCGAGATATCAGCATCGCCAGCCCGTCAACGCCAGAAATGGGAGATGAAGATGCTTAAGACAATCACCAAGACACTGGTCGGCGCGGTCTTCGCCGGAGGACTGCTCGTCCCTCACGCTTTCGCCGAAACGACGCTCAACGCTCTGTTCATGGCGCAGGCTGCCTACAGCGAAGCCGACGTGCGCGCCATGACGGACGCCTTCACCAAGGCCAATCCGGACGTCAAGGTAAATCTCGAATTCGTCCCTTATGAAGGCCTGCACGACAAGACGGTGCTCGCGCAAGGGTCGGGCGGCGGCTACGACGTGGTGTTGTTCGACGTCATCTGGCCGGCCGAATACGCCACCAACAAGGTGCTCGTCGACGTGTCGTCGAAGATCACCGACGACATGAAGAAGGGCGTGCTGCCCGGCGCCTGGACCACGGTCCAGTATGACGGCAAGTACTATGGCATGCCGTGGATCCTCGACACAAAATATCTCTTCTACAACAAGGAGATCCTGGAAAAGGCCGGCATCAAGACGCCACCGAAGACCTGGGAAGAACTCGGCGCACAGGCCAAGATGATCCAGGACAAGGGCCTGCTGAAGACGCCGATCGCCTGGAGCTGGTCGCAGGCCGAAGCGGCGATCTGCGACTACACCACGCTGGTCAGCGCCTATGGCGGCGACTTCCTCAAGGACGGCAAGCCGGACTTCCAGAACGGCGGCGGCCTCTCGGCGTTGAAGTACATGGTCGACAGCTACAAGTCTGGCCTCACCAACCCGAATTCCAAGGAATTCCTGGAAGAGGACGTGCGCAAGGTCTTCGAAAACGGTGACGCCGCCTTCGCGCTCAACTGGACCTACATGTACAACATGGCCAACGACCCGAAAGACTCGAAAGTGTCGGGCAAGGTCGGCGTCGTGCCGGCGCCGGGCGTCACCGGCATAAGCGAGGTGTCGGCCGTCAACGGTTCGATGGGCCTCGGCGTTACCGCGGTCTCGAAGCATCCGGACGAAGCCTGGAAATACATTGAATACATGACCTCGCAGGCGACGCAGAACCAGTATGCCAAGCTCTCGCTGCCGATCTGGGCCTCGTCCTACGACGACCCGGCCGTCACCAAGGGCCAGGAAGAGCTGATCGCCGCCGCCAAGCTCGGCCTGGCCGCCATGTATCCGCGTCCGACCACGCCGAAATATCAGGAACTCTCGACCGCACTGCAGCAGGCGATCCAGGAATCGCTGCTCGGCCAGTCGTCGCCCGAGGATGCCTTGAACACGGCTGCCAAAAACAGCGGCCTCTAAGCAAGTCTGATCCTCTGTACGGGCGGCTTTTTGCCGCCCGTGCTATGTCTGAACCATCATAGAAGAGAGGCTGCTCTGATGTCGGGCACCTGGATGACGACTCGCGCCTGGTTGCTGATGCTGCCTTTGCTCGTGGTCATGGTCGCTGTGATCGGCTGGCCGCTGGTCGATACGGTCAACCTTTCTTTCACCGACGCCAAGCTGGTCGGCACCGGCGGCAATTACGTCGGCTTCGACAATTACACCAACATGCTGTCGAGCTCGAACTTTTCGCGCACGCTGATCACCACGACGCTGTTCGCGGTGATTTCGGTTGCCGCCGAAATGGTGATTGGCGTACTCGCCGCTTTGCTTCTCAATCAGCAATTCCACGGCCGCGCCGTCCTGCGCGCTTTGATGATCCTGCCCTGGGCCTTGCCGACGGTGGTCAACGCCACCCTGTGGCGGCTGATCTACAATCCCGAATATGGCGCGCTGAACGCTGCCTTGACGCAACTGCATCTAATCGATGCCTACCGCTCATGGCTGGGCGAGCCCGGCACGGCGCTGGCGGCCCTGATCGTCGCCGACTGCTGGAAGAATTTTCCGCTGGTGGCGCTGATTGCGCTGGCGGCCCTGCAGGCGGTCCCGCGCGACATCACCGCTGCCTCGCTGGTCGATGGTGCGGGAGCCTTCAACCGCTTCCGCTTCGTCATCTTGCCCTATCTTGCCGGCCCGCTGATGGTGGCGCTGGTGTTGCGCACCATCGAGGCCTTCAAGGTCTTCGACATCATCTGGGTGATGACCCGCGGCGGCCCCGCCAACAGCACGCGCACGCTGTCGATCCTCGTCTACCAGGAGGCCTTCTCCTTCCAGCGCGCCGGCTCCGGCGCATCGCTGGCGCTGATCGTTACCCTGCTGGTCACCGTGCTCGCCGTTGCCTACGCGGCATTGGTCAGGAAGACCGCCGGGAGCGCTGCCTGATGGAACGCAGGAGTACCACCTTTACGGTCTTCATCTACGCCAGCGCGCTGCTGCTGGCCGCCATCATCCTGGCGCCCATCGCCTGGCTGTTCATCATGAGCATTTCGCCGGCCGCCGACCTCGCCGCCAAGCCGCTGCGCTGGTGGCCGCAAACCGCCGATTTTTCCCGCTACCAGACATTGCTGTCGACCGCCGAAAACAGCGCCGGCGCCGCCTTCACCTCGTCGCTGCGCAACAGCCTGGAGATAGCAGGCATGGCGACGTTGGCGGCACTCGCTCTGGCCATCCCCGCCGGCTGGGCGGTGTCGCGTACGCCGGCGATCGGCTGGTCTCTGTCCATGGTCATCGCCACCTACATGCTGCCGCCGGTGGCGCTCGCCGTGCCGCTCTATATGGGCTTGTCGCATGTCGGCCTGCTCAACAATGTCTTCGGCCTGGCGTTGGTCTATTTGACCATCTTGGCGCCCTTCACCACCTGGCTGATGAAGTCGGGCTTCGATTCCATTCCACGCGAGATCGAAGCGGCGGCGATGATCGATGGCGCCGGCCTGTTCCAGACCTTGCGCATCATCACGTTGCCGCTGGCGGCACCGGTCATGGCGACGTCGGCGCTGTTTGCCGTGTTGCTCGCCTGGGACGAATTCTTCTATGCGCTGCTGTTTACCTCCGACCAGCGCGCCAAGACCTTGACCGTCGCCATCGCCGATCTGGCCGGCGGCCGTGTTTCCGACTATGGGCTGATAGCCACCGCCGGCGTACTGGCCGCCTTGCCGCCGGTGCTGATCGGCCTGGTCATGCAGCGCGCGCTGATTTCGGGCCTGACCAGCGGCGGTGTGAAAGGATAATGATGACTGCCACAAAAATTCGACCGGCCGGACTGGTCGCCATCGATCGCGAAATGGCACGCCAGCGAGCGGACGCGCGTGCCTCGTTCGAGAACAACGCTGCCAAGGCGCAAGAAGTCGCCTCTTCGATCAGGAAGACCGGCCGCCTGCTGCTGCTCGGCATGGGCGGCTCGCATGCGGTCGGCCGGGCTGTCGAGCCGCTCTATCGCGCGCTTGCCATCGATGCGCTGGCCATGCCGCTGTCCGAACAGCTCGGCCAGCCGCTGCCGCTCAACGGCAAGACGGTGCTGGTCACCTCGCAATCCGGCGAGAGCGCCGAGGTTGTCAGATGGTTTTCTGAAGCCGGCAGCGCCGCCGATGTTTTCGGCCTGACGCTCGAAGGCGGCTCGTTCCTCGCCCGCACCGCGCCTTGCCTGGTCGGCACTGGCGGCACCGAACTGGCCTTCGCCGCCACCCGCAGCCTGACCGTGACCTTCGCCTTGCACCTGGCCATCCTGGCAGCGTTGGGTGAAGAACCGACCGCCGCGCTCGGTGCATTGAACCAGCCGCCAGATAGCGACATTACACAGGCGCTCGCAGTGCTGGAAAAGGTGACGACCATCGTCACCTCCGGCCGCCGGCTGCAGGGCATCGCCGAGGCGCTGGCGCTCGGCCTCACCGAACTGTCGCGGCTGCCCTGCTTTTCGCTCGAAGGCGGCCAGTTGCGGCACGGTCCGATGGAGATGCTCGGCCCGAAAATCGGTGTCATCCTGTTTCGCGGCAACGACCCGACCGCGGAGCTGGTGACCGCGATGGCCACCTCGGTGGTCGAGGCCGGCGCGCCGCTCATCGTCTTCGACGCCTCGGGGCAATCGCCGGTCGCGGGCGCCGTCACGCTCTCGTTCAAATTGGCCACGGGCCTCGCCGCCGTCTTCGCCATGCTGCCAGTAGCACAGCGCCTGATGATCGCCTTCGCTGACAGCCGCGTCGACAATGCCGGCACGCCGGTGCGCTCCACCAAGATCACCAGGAGCGAGTGATGCGTCCGCTTGCGGTGATCGGCAACGTCAATGTCGACCTGATCGTCGGCCCGGTCGAGCCATGGCCGAAGGCGGGCACGGAAACCGTCGTCGACCATGACGAACTGCGCGTTGGTGGACAGGCCGGAAATACTGGACTTGCCTGGCAGGCGCTGGGCGTTGATTTCAAGATCGCCGCCAATGTCGGCGACGACCAGTTCGGCCACTGGCTGCGCGAGGCGTTCGGCAGCCGCGCCGCGACATGGCCGGTCCGGCCCGAAGGCACGACACTGTCCGTCGGCATGACCCACCCTGATGGCGAGCGGACCTTCTTCACCACGCGTGGCCACCTGCCGCGCTTCAGCCTTGCCGATGTCTTGGCTGTCCTCGATGGCAATGCGCTCTCTGGGGGCTACGCGCTGTTGTGCGGCTCCTTCCTGACCGACGATCTCACCCGCGATTACGACGGTTTTTTCAACTGGGCTGACCGCCACGGCATCGCCGTGGCGCTTGATACCGGCTGGCCTATCGATGGCTGGACCGAAGCCAACTGCGCCGCGACCCGCACGTGGCTCTCGCGCTGCGCGCTGGCGCTGTTCAACGAAGTTGAGACCGTAACCCTGGCGGGAACGCCAAGCCCGCAGCAGGCCGCGCGCGATATCCGGTCCAGCATGCGGCAGGGCGCCGCCTTCGTCGTCAAGCGTGGACCGCGAGGGGCCATCGCCATCGGTCCGGATGGAGCGCTCGTCGAAGCCGTAGCGCCGGATGTCCGCGTCGTCGACACGATCGGCGCCGGCGACGTCTTCAACGCCGCCTTCCTCGCCGCCTTCGCCCACGAACAACCACTGTTCGCCTGCCTGTCCGCCGCGACGCATGTCGCCTCGCGCGCCATTTCCACTCTGCCTCGCAACTATGGCGGGCCGATGCAGTTCGAGGGATCCACGCATGAGCGCGCTTGAAATCCGTAACGTCCGCAAGAACTACGGCAGCGTCGAAACGCTGAAAGGTATCGACATCGCGCTGCAGAGTGGCGAGTTCCTGGTGCTGCTCGGCTCGTCAGGCTGCGGAAAGTCGACACTTCTCAACATCATCGCGGGTCTCGCCGAAGCGACGAGCGGCGACGTGCTGATCGGCGGTCGCTCGATCCTTGGCGTCCACCCCAAGAACCGCGACATCGCCATGGTCTTCCAGTCCTACGCGCTCTATCCGAACCTGACGGTCCGCCGCAACATCGGCTTCGGCCTGGAGATGCGCGGCGTCGCCGCCGACGACCGCGAAAAGGCGGTGAACGAGGCGGCAAGACTGCTGCAGATCGAAGCCCTGCTCGACCGCAAGCCGAGCCAGCTTTCCGGCGGCCAGCGCCAGCGCGTCGCCATAGGCAGGGCGCTGGTGCGCAAGCCGCAGGTCTTCCTCTTCGACGAGCCGCTGTCCAACCTCGACGCCAAGCTGCGCCTGGAAATGCGCACCGAATTGAAGCGCCTGCACCAGATGCTGCAGACCACCGTCGTCTATGTCACCCACGACCAGATCGAGGCGATGACGCTGGCGACACGCATCGCGGTCATGCGCGACGGCATTATCGAGCAACTCGGCACGCCGGAAGAGATCTACAACGAACCGGCGACGCTCTACGTCGCCGGCTTCGTCGGCGCGCCATCGATGAACATGCTGCAATCCACCGTCGAGGGCGGCACGCTGGCAATCGATGGTTCTCCCGCGCGGCTGCCCTTGCCTGCCCGTTTCAGCAAAGCGATTGGGAACGGCGCACGTGTCGTGGTCGGCATAAGACCCGAGGCGTTGCGCGTCGCGGCGGGCGCTGCCGAACCGTCACTGCCGGTGGAAATAGAGGTAGTCGAACTGACCGGTCCCGAACTGGTCGCAACCGCGCGGGTCGGCACGCAGCGACTGACTGCCTGCTTGCCTCCGGCTGCCCGTGTCTCGAAAGGCCAGGCAAGCATCTTTGCCTTTGGCGAGGACGCGATGCGGCTCTTTGACCCTGACACGGGTAAGGCTTTTTGAGCCTGAAGCCGATTTCTATCGGCTGAAAGCCTTCAGGATTGCATCCCGGAGGCTTGCTCCGCATCGGGTGATCCGGCGATCTCCAGCAAGGACGCCACCAGCAGTTCCCGTTCGTCCTTCGACAGCACGCCGGAATCGAACAGATTCATGCTGCGCAATCCCTCTATGGCGACATAACAGACCAGCAGCGATTTGAGGTCGTTGGTTTCGCCCTTCAGCCGTTCGAAAAGCTGCTGCTTGAATGTCTTTATCGGCGTCATGAAATCGGGATCCTCGGCGATCGCCGAAAATATCCAGGAGGCCGAGGGCTGCTTTTCCTCGCAATCGTTGGCCGACAGTTTGATATAGACGGCGAGCGGGTTTGCGCCACCGTCATTGCCGTTGGCGGTTTCCAGCGCCTGCTCGAAATCGCGCAGATAGCCCTCCACCAGCCCCTGCATCAATTTGGCCTTGGTCGGGAAATTGTAGAGCAGCCCGCCCTTCGACACGCCGGCGCGGCTGGCCACCGCTTCCAGCGACAGGCTGCCAGGCCCGGATTCCCGGGCGACATCAGCCGCAGCGGCGAGAATTTTCTCGCGCGAGTTCGGTCGTTGGGCTCTCATGGCGCCTCCCTTCGCAAGCTTAGGCCCAATTGACAAGACCGTCCAGACGGTACAGTAAAGCCGCCACTATTTGAAATCGGGACCTGCGGTCGATAGGTGTCCCGATGTCCGAGCTTAGCGCCGGATTTCGACTTAGGGGACCTTCCTTGTTCAAGCGCATACTTCGTATCTTTCTCATCATTTTGGTCTTGGTCGTGCTCGTCCTCGTGGTCAGTAGCATCGTTGGCCTTAACATCATGCGCGACTTCGGAACCAAGCAGTTCTTCGCCACGATGAAGCCGCCGGCAGCGACCGTTTCTACGACAGTCGCCAACCCGTCGAACTGGACGCCCGGCGTCGAGGCGATCGGTACGGTGCGAGCCGTGCGCGGTGTCGACCTGACGGTCGAGACCGCCGGAATCGTCAAGGAAGTCACCTTCCATGCCAACGACAAAGTGGCGGCCAATGCGGTGCTGCTGCAGCTCGACGACGCCGTCGAACGCGCCGATCTCGACGCGCAGAAGGCGCAGGCCGCGCTCGATCAGGTGTCGCTGACCCGCGCCATCGAACTGACCAAACGTGGTGTCGGCTCCGACTCGACGCTGGACAGCGCGCGTGCGGCGGCTTCCGCTTCGGCATCCCAGGTCACCAGGCTGCAGGCCGTGCTCGACCAGAAACAGTTGACCGCGCCCTTCGCCGGCACGGTCGGCATTCCGAAGATTGACCTGGGCCAGTATATCGCACCCGGCACCTCTGTGGTGACGCTGCAGGATCTCGACACGATGCGGGTGGACTTCACGGTTCCCGAACAGCAGCTCCCGCTTCTCAAGATCGGCCAGACGGTTCGGATCGGCCTCGGTGGCGACGACAAACCGTTCGCCGGCGCCATTCGCGGCATCGACCCCAAGATCGACCCGTCCAGCCGACTGGTGAACATCCGGGCGGAAGTCGCCAATCCCGACGGCAAACTGACCCCGGGCCAGTTCGTGCAGGTGCGTGTCGAACTGCCCGAGGAGCAGAACGTCCTGTCGCTGCCGCAAACAGCGCTGACCACCAGCCTCTATGGCGACTACATCTTCGTCGTGCAGCCAGCCAAATCAGCCGAAGCGGCACCTGCCCAGCCGGCCAAGGCGGAAGAAAAGCCCGCCGCCGCGGCCACCGACAAGCCGGCCGACGCCAAGCCGGCTGACGCGATGAAACCAGCAGCCGATGCCATGAAGCCGGCGGCAACCGATCCGGCCAAGTCGGCGGCTGAAGGCGACAAGCCCGCGCTGGTGCTGTCGCAGGTCTTCGTCAAGCCCGGCCGCCGCAATCAGGGCATGGTCGAGATCGTCGATGGGCTGAAGGCTGGCGACGAGGTCGTCACCGCCGGGCAGAATCGCCTTTTCAACGGCATGTCCGTCAACGTCGACAACACGATCGATCCGACCAAATCGGCAAACAAGCAGGCCGATCAGCAATGAGCATTTCCGATCTCTTCATTCGCCGGCCTGTCCTTTCGACCGTCCTTGCCTGCATGATCCTGCTGCTCGGTTTCCAGGGCATCTTCAACCTGTCGATCCGGCAGTATCCGAAAGTCGACGAAACCGCGATCACCATCACCACGGCCTATCCCGGTGCCAGCGCCGACCTGATCCAGGGCTTCATTTCCGCCCCGATCGCGCGCGCCGTCGCCTCGACCGAGAACATCGACTACGTGACCTCGTCCAGCCGTCCGTCCTCCAGCACCGTGACGGTGCAGATGAAGCTCGGCTCCAACCCCGATGTGGCGCTGACCGAAGTGCTGTCCAAGGTCCAGGGCGTGCGCGGTACCTTGCCGGATGCTGCCAAGGACCCGGTCATCGTCAAGGGCACCGGCCAGCAGTTCGCGATGATGTACATCTCGATGCAGAATCCGAACATGACGAAGGAGCAGTTGACCGAGTATATCCAACGCGTCATCAGGCCCCGCATGTCGACGGTCGAAGGCGTCGCCGACGTGCAGATTTTCGGCGCCCAGCAATACTCGATGCGCGTCTGGATCGATCCGGTCCGGCTCGCCGCGCGCGGCGTGACGGCAGCGGAAGTGCTGACGGCAATCAACAATTCCAACTTCCTGTCGGCGCCCGGCAACACCCAGAACGAATATGTCGTCTCGTCGATCACCGTGCGCTCGACGCTGCAGACGCCGGAAGCCTTCGCCGAACTCCCCCTGCGCTCGACCGACGGCAATGTCGTGCGGCTGCGCGACGTGGCCCGTGTCGAACTCGGCGCGGAAAATACCGACACCAGGGTCTCCTTCAACGGCAAGCCAGGTACCTTCCTCGCCATCTTCCCGACCCCGGCCGCCAATCCGCTGACCACTGCGGCGGCGCTGACCAAGCTCGTGCCGCAGATCCAGGAAACGCTGCCGAAGGGCATGACGATCGAGGTCGTCTATGATGCCACCGGACAGATCAGCGCCTCGATCGACGAGGTCTTCAAGACCATCGCCGAAGCGGTTGCCATCGTCGTGGTGGTCATCCTCCTTTTCCTTGGCTCTTTCCGCTCGGTGATGATGCCGATCATCACCATTCCGCTGTCGCTGATCGGCGTCTGCTTCCTTTTGTTTGCGGTGGGCTACTCGATCAACCTTCTGTCGCTGCTGGCCATGGTGCTGGCGATCGGCCTTGTCGTCGATGACGCCATCGTGGTGGTGGAGAACATCCATCGTCACATGGAAGAAGACCACATGACGCCAATGCAGGCAGCGTTCAGCGGCATGCGCGAGATTTCGACCGCCATCATTGCCATGACCATGACACTGGCTGCCGTGTTTGCGCCGCTGGCCTTCACCGGCGGCCTGACCGGTGCGCTGTTCCGCGAATTCGCGGTGACGCTCGCCGGCTCGGTGGTGCTGTCGGGCGTCATCGCCATCACCATCACCCCAATGATGTCGGCGCGCCTGTTGAAACCCGGCAATGCGGGCCGTTTCCAGCGCATCGTCGACGGTACCTTCTCGCGGGTCGAGCATGTCTACGAACGGGCCGTCACCGGTTCGCTGAACTACCGTCCGCTGACGCTGATCATCGTGCTGGCACTTGTCGGCGTGACTGGCTTCATGTTCACCAAGACCTCGAGCGAACTGGCGCCGGAAGAGGATCAGGGCTTCCTGCTCTCCCTGGTGACCGCGCCGCGTTATGCGACATCCGATTACACCGAGACATACGTCAACCAGATTCTCGGTCTGGTGAAGGATATTCCGGAAACACGGGCACAATTCTCGGCCGTCGCCTTCGGTGGCACCACAAACAGCGCTTTCGTCGGCTTTGCCTTCAAGGATTGGGCGGAGCGAAAGCGTAACTCCAAGGAACTGCAGGCCGACATTTCGGCTCGTATCGCCAAGGTGGCGGGTGTGCAGGCCTTCGTCTTTGCGCCGCCAACACTGCCGGGTTCCGGCGGCGGCCTGCCTATCGCGATGGTGGTGCGGTCCACCGGCAACCCTGCCGAAGTCTTCGAGGAGGCCGAGAAGATCAAGAACAAGGCGCAGGCATCGGGCCGATTCATTGTCGTGCAGAATTCGATGGCCTATGATGCACCGCAGGTGACGGTCACCATAGACCGCGATCGCGCCGCCGCGCTCAACCTGCCGATCGCCGACATCGGCCGCACGTTGACGCTGCTCGTGGGCGGCGCCGAAGTGGCGCAGTTCGACCGCGACTCCAACAGTTACGACATCATTCCACAGGTGCCGCAGGAATTCCGCGACAATCCCGAAAGGCTCGGCGAGTACTTCGTTCGCAGCGTGACTGGCGAGATGGTGCCTTTGTCGGCCGTGGTGAAGATTTCCACGAATGCAGCGCCGGCCGCGATCGAGCAGTTCAACCAGCTCAATTCGTCGACGATATCGGCGCTGCCGTTGCCCGGGGTCACCACCGGTGATGGACTGAAGGCGCTCGAGGACATCGCCAGGGAAAGTCTGCCCGACACTTTCTTCATCGACTATTCCGGTCAGTCCCGGCAGGAGAAGGAACAGGGCAACACGATCCTGATCGCTTTCGGAGCGGCCGTCATCGTCATCTATCTGGTGCTTGCCGCGCAGTTCGAAAGCTTCCGCGACCCGCTGATCATCATGATGGCGGTGCCGCTGTCGATCTTCGGCGCGATGTTGCCGCTCAACATGATCCCGAACATCAATATGATTTTCATGATCATGGGATCGCATTTCAGCATTCCACCCGCAACGCTCAACATATACACGCAGGTCGGCCTGATCACGCTGATCGGCCTGATCACCAAGCACGGCATCCTGCTGGTCGAGTTCGCCAACCAGCAGCGCGAGGCGCATGGCATG
Source organism: Mesorhizobium erdmanii USDA 3471 (assembly GCF_000472705.1). Classification (GTDB taxonomy): domain Bacteria; phylum Pseudomonadota; class Alphaproteobacteria; order Rhizobiales; family Rhizobiaceae; genus Mesorhizobium; species Mesorhizobium erdmanii. The sequence goes on from NZ_AXAE01000022.1 coordinate 145,098, forward strand.
CGCCGGCGTGATGCCATAATCGCTTCCGCCAAGGTGCGCCTGCGGCCGATCCTGATGACCACGGCAGCGATGGCGCTCGGCGTGGTGCCACTGATCGTGTCCAGTGGTGCGGGTGCCGCGGCCCGATATTCGATGGGTCTGGTGATTTTTGCCGGTATCCTGATCGGCACAATGTTCACGCTCTTTGTCGTGCCCATGTTCTATACCTTCATCGCCAGCAAGGACCTGCCGCATCATGCGGAAAAGCCGGATCCGAAATTGATGCCGGCACTGCAGAACTGACACAGACTGAAAGACGAAAAAAGAGGCCGGAAAAATCCCGGCCTCTTTTTTTGGCTGCGCTCTATACCGCCGGTTTGTTCCGGCGGGAGTCCTGAACAGGCGCGGCAGTCAGCCGGCCCGCCCACAGCCTGCTACTTTACGATGACGATGCTGGTGTTGGCCGGCCCGAAGGTCTCGACCAGTTGGTAGAAATCGGCGGCATTGTCGGGATGCAGCCGCACGCAGCCATGCGAAGCCGGTTGACCGAGGCGCTTGATGGCATAGGTGGCGTGCACCGCGTAGCCGCCGCTGAAGAATACCGAATGCGGCATCGGCGCATTGTCGTACTTCTTTGAATACCACATCTCATGCATGCGCGTCGGCTTGAACGAGCCGGTCGGCGTGACATGCGCCCGGTCGCCGGTCGAAACCTTCCAGGCGAAGGTCGGCCGCCCATCGACCGAGACTTCCATGACCTGCTGTGAAAGCGAGACCCGCGCCACGATCTTGTTGGCGGCGTGCGCGGCATTGGCGCCGAACAGAAGTGCCGCACCCGTGAGGGCAGCGGCGGTGATGTTGATGAGCGTGGCGGAAATGGTGGTGTGCATGACGATGTCCCCTCTTTGTGCCGGTCAGGCCGGCTTCATCTGATGAGCGGCTTATCGCTGCGGCATGTTTCGGACAGATTTCGCGAAATGCTCGTTTGTGTTTCGAATCTGTTTCCTATGGCTAACAAGCCGAGTGGCGGTCGCACCCCTCAAAACCGGCACGAGATACAGCACATAGGTATTTCTCGTGAAACGAAAGTTCGAATTGCCCTCATATGAAACATCGATGATCAATCTCGAAACCAGTCGGCAACAAAGCGCGGCTTCAGGCGGCATGATCCAGATACGGGCCGGAAGCAAAGTTGACGTAACGAGAGCAGACGGCAACGACCAAGGGAACGAAATCGAACACGCGGTCCTGGCTCTTCAGGATCAGTATCGCGGCAGCGGTCATCGGCGGTGTCGGCACGGTTGCCGGCGGTCCTGCGACGCGGCTGGCGGCGATGAGTTCGAGCGAAATCTCTACCCTGCACGCCGCGCTGTTTTCCACCTCGGTCTGGATTGGTTCCAGCCTGCGCATCGCCCGGTTGAAGGCCCTCTGGCGGGTTGGCCTTCGGTTGCAGGCATTGCGCGGCCCCTCCGGCAACTTGCTGCCGAGAGGACCGAAGGCCCGCGCCGCTGCGGGGGGCTCCGTGGGCGGCGCGGGCACTTCGGGAGTTTCCTGAAGCGACCCGCTTAGAAATTGATTTTGGGAGTTGGAACGATGAAAACGAAATTCGCGGCCTCGGTGCTTTCCGCGCTGCTTTATGCGCAGGGCCTGCTCGGCTTTGCCGCTCTTGCCACCGTGCTCCTCAAGGAGCGTGCCCAGGCAAACGAACTCGTCATGGGCAGCGATACGCCATCGGGTCCGTCGCTGCTGGTGGTACGCTGAATTCTGGAGGCATCGGCGAGCAGGAAACCCCGATGCTCAACCGGACCGATTACCCAAGCGCGCTGCCGTCAGTCAGCAAATTGCCGTGGCGGATCGAACCGGTAGCCGGCGCCGCGTATGGTTGTAATGGTTTCGGTGTCGAGCTTGCGGCGCAGCCGCACGATCCGCGAATCGATCGAGCGATCGAAGGCGTCGGCATTCTCGGCCGGCGCGGCGGCGATGATGTCGTCGCGCGTCAGCACCTTGCGCGGGCTGGCCAGGAACAGCCTGAGCAGTGCCACCTGACCGGGCGAAAGCTGTTCCTCCGCACCGGAGCGGTGCATGACGATGGCCGATCTCAGATCGACGGTCGCGTTCTCCAGCACGATCAGTTCCTGGGTGCCTCTGCCGCGCCGCGAAAGCAGGCCGCCGACACGGGCGGCGAGTTCCCGGACATTGAGCGGACTTTCGACGACGTCGGCCGCACCCAGTTCGAGCGCCAGCACCTTGTCGACCAGATCAGCCGGCCGGCAGATCAGGATGAAATCGGGTCCATCCCCGCCGCCTTCGCCTTGGCCGCCAAAGCGCCTGAGCAGATCCCGCCCCTCCACCTGGCTGAGACTGTCGCCGACGACGACGACATCGATGCCTCCGCCCGCCAGCAGCGATTCCGCCTCCCAGGGCTGCCGTGCCTGGCGCACATCATGGCCACGCCGCTCGAGATGGTCGGCAAGTTCGGTCGCGACCACGTCGGCGACGGAGACAAGCGCGATGACGGCTCGTGTGGCCATATTTCCCAACCGTTCCCTGGCAACCGGATATGAGTGCTGGACATCATGTTTATACCCAATCTACTTTCCACTGAAAGTGGGAGCGAAAGCATCGTGCGGGCAAGAATTGTCATCGTCGAGGACGAGCCCGACCTGAGGGACGCGGTAGCCGAATATCTCGGCGCCGCCGGCTTTGATGTTGCAACCGCCGAAAGCGCGGCCGCCGCGCGCGGCCTGGTCGAGACCCAGGCTTTCCATCTGGCCATTCTCGACATAGCCATGCCGGGCGAGGACGGGCTGTCGCTCGGCCGCTGGCTGCGCTCGAAAATGCCGATCGGTATCATCTATGCGACCGCCGCCGGAACCGCGCTCGACCGCATTGTCGGGCTGGAACTCGGCGCCGACGACTACATCGTCAAGCCATACGAACTGCGCGAAGTACTGGCGAGGGTCCGCAGCGTGCTGCGCCGCGTTCCGCAGCCGACTGAGCCAGCCGACCGTAAAGCCAGGACGGATCGCCGTTCCGTCGCCTTCGGCCCCTTCCAGGCCGATCTGGACGGCAGGCTGGTCACTGGTGTCAACGGCGCGGTGATCGACATGGCCAAGAGCGAATTCGACGTGCTGGAGGTTTTCCTGACCCGCGCCAACCGGCTTTTGACGCGGGCCGCGATCTCGGAAGCGATCGGCTTTACCGAGGATCCGGAATCGTCACGTGCCGTCGACATCCGCATCATGCGGCTGAGAAAGAAGATCGAGACCGACCCGGCGAACCCGAAATTCCTGCGCACGGTGCGCGGCGAAGGCTATATCTTTTCTCTGCCGACCGGCGACAGCAACTGAGCACCAGGCCCACGGGGTTCAGGTTCGCAGCCGTTGCTCGCCGATCGAATTGGGCCGGTCGGTGGCCCGACCGAATTGGCATGACTTTGGAATGACGGCTGACAATGACGGGCGAAACGGCAAGCAAGGATATGCAGGGGCTCAGGCAAGGCGCGGCGATGGCGGCCGTGCGCGTCGTTCGCCGGCTACGCGAGGCCGGCGACTGGCAGCGCGAGATGGAGGGCATACTGGAAACGCTATGCCGCGCCATCGAATGCCAGCGCGGTATCCTGTTTCGTTTGCGCGAACTGCCCGGCCAGGGTTTTGCCCAGTCGGTCGCGGCCTACTGGATTGATCCTGACTTCGGCGGCGAACTGGCCTCGCCGACCGTCATCATGCAGTCGATCGTCAATTCGGATCCCCTGCTGGAGCGCGTGGCCGAGGACGAGCGGCAAGGCAAGATCTTTGCCGGACATACGCGCAATCTCGAAGGGTTCCTGAGAACCGATTTCGAAAAGCAGAACATCAAGTCGTTCCTGTCGGTGTCGGTCTTCGCGCATGGCCATCTGTGGGGCACGCTCGCCGTCAACGATTGCGTCGACGAACGCGAATGGACCGACGAGGAAGAGGCGACGCTGCACATCATCGCGCTCGCCATCGGCGACGCCATCGAACACTCGCCCTCCGACGCCCATGCCAGCGAAGTGATCCGCCGCACCATGTTGCAGGCCTCGCTCGACGCCATCATCGTTATCGACGAGGCCGGATCGATCATCGAATTCAATCCTGCCGCCGAAAAGATGTTCGGCTTCCAGCGTGGCGACATTCTCGGCAAGGACCTGCTCGACACCGTCGTGCCGGAATACTACCGCAAGGGTTATTCCTCGGGCGCCGACTACATGTCGGGCCGTGGCGCGCCGATGGTCGGCCAGCGGCTCGAGACCGTGACGCAGAATGCCGCCGGCGAGGTGTTTCCGATCGAGCTGACGGCGACCGAGATGCGGGTCGCCGACCGTCGCCTGATCTTCGGCTCAATCCGTGACCTGCGCGACCGGCTGCGCGCCGAGGAAGAGATCAACCGGCAGCGTGAGAAGCTGCACCAGAACGAGAAGATGGCGGCGATGGGCTCGTTGCTTGCCGGCGTCTCGCATGAGCTGAACAACCCGCTGGCTGTTGTGGTCGCGCAATCGACCTTGTTGCACGAATTCGCCACCGACCCGCAGACCAAGGTCCGCGCTGAGAAGGTCCGCGCCGCCGCCGAGCGTTGCGGCCGCATCGTCAAGAGCTTCCTGTCCATGGTCCGCCTCCATCCCGCGGCACAGGCCGAGACCGATCTCAACCAGGTGATCCGCGCCGCGCTCGAGGTGACCGCCTATGGCGCGCGCTCGAGCGGCATTATCATCGACACCGATTTCGCGCCGGGTCCGCTGCTGGCCATGGCCGACGCCGATCATGTGACCCAGGTGGCGGCCAATTTCCTCATCAACAGCCAGCATGCACTGGCCGGCATTGCCGGCGACCGGCTGATCAAGGTGCGGACCTTCCGCGGCGATCGCGACAATCCAGGCTTCTCGGTCGAGGACAACGGGCCTGGCATTCCCGAAGCGATCCGCAACCGTATCTTCGAATCCTATTTCACCACCAAACCGGTTGGTGTGGGCACCGGCATCGGCCTGTCGATCTCGAAATCGATCATCGAACGGCACAATGGCAATGTCTGGTTCGAGGAGGTGCAGCCCAGAGGCGCGCGTTTCGTCGTCGAGTTGCCCGCCATTTCGGCCGGCATCGCCGCTGCCGGCGAAGCGCAGCCACGATCAAGCGGTCTGCGTCATGCCCTGATCATCGACGACGAGCCCGACGTCGCCGGCTCCCTGTCCGATATTCTCGAATTGATGGGCATCAAGTCGCGGATCGCGCCCGTCTGGGAATCGAACGCCGCCACCTTGAGCGGCTACATTCCGCCTGACATCGTTTTTTCGGACCTGCGCATGCCCGGCATCAGCGGCATTGCCATCTATCGCGAACTGCTCGTCGAAAGGCCCGACCTGGCGCGGCGTTTCGTGCTGGTCACCGGCGACCTGATCGGCGCGAAAGCGGAAATCGAAGCCTTGCCGGCGCCGCAACGGCCGCAGATCCTGGAGAAGCCGTTCAGCACCCTGGATGTGCGCAGCGTGCTTTCAACCATTGCCGAACAGGCCGCGTTGAAAGCATAAAAAAGAAGCTCCCGACCGACTGCGCGGCGGGAGCTGAATGGAGCGCTGGAGGGAGCGCTCGGGGAGGTCAGAGCATCATTGCGAAGAGGGAACCGGTTTCGGGATGATGCTTCGACGGAAATCTAAAAAATGTTCGGCGTGTTGGTCAGCGGCGCGGCATTGGCGATCATGCGAATCGCGCGGGCCTTGTGGGTACCGGACTGCTGGGCGATAGCGCGCAGGCAATCGACGCTCTCGGCACCCCAGGCCTGCCCCTTGCAGGCGAAATCGAGTGCCGACATCGGCAGGCGAGCGGTCTTGATTGTCGTCGGCGCGCCATCGACCACATTGGCCGGCGGATTTAGCGAAGCGAAGGCCGGGCCAACCGTCGGCGTGAACGCCATGCAGCCGACGGCGCAAGCAGCCAGCGCCATGAACATTGCCATGGGGTGGTCGCTGGCGCGCTGGCGCAGGGCCAGCTTCGGGCGACGGTCAGCGCGCTCCGGAGCCTGAAGGCGGTGCTCGCTGCTGATGGTCTCGACTTTCGCATACATTGCCTTCCCCTTCGTTGAGTTTCTTTTTGATGATTAAACGAAGTTAATCGCACTTTGTAACAGCACAAACGTGGCGTAGCTCTGACAATGTAACCAATTTGAAACGGGACTATCGGGCAAAATCGGGCAAAACCGGACATACCCGCTCGCAATGTTACCGAGAAAAGCGAATCTCGGACAGAATCCCGTTAGCGATCCGGTCCAGGCGCATGCCAAACGGCAGATCGGGCAAAGTGCGGCGACGCTTTTTGCCTCCGGGGATGGGTCTTGTTCTCCAACTCCGCGCTTGGCGAAATCGCGCTGAAATGGCGTTTGAGAACCCGACCTAACACCCGGATTCTCCGCGATTTTCTCGGGCAGCAGGGGCATCGAACTCGGCCAGAGAAGACGCAAAGACTCGGCACGGGAATTATCCAATCTTTCACAAGCCATTGCATTTCAATGTAAAATATGATTTTATTGAATGATTATTCAACAAAAAGAAGAGACGTTTTATGAACCCGCACCTCCGTGACGCGGCGATCCCCAACGATTGGGACCGGCGGGGACTACCGGGCTGGAGTTATCACTCCAACGCCCTTCTCGAGCTCGAGAAGGAGTACGTCTTCCGCAACCACTGGCAGATCGCCGGCCACGTCAGCGATGTGCCGAACGCGGGCGACTATCTGACCATGGACGTGATCGGCGAGCGCGCCCTGATCGTGCGTGGCAAGGATGGTGTCGTGCGGGGCTTCAACAACATGTGCCGCCACCGCGGCAGCCGTGTCGTCGCCGACAGCCAGGGCAATTGCAAGAATGCGCTGGTGTGCCCGTTCCATGGCTGGGTCTACAATCTCGACGGCACGCTGCGCGGCGCCGCGCGCCCGCGTTCCTTCCCCGACCTCGACAAGACCGAATTCGGCCTGATGCCGCTCGACCTCGAAATCTGGATGGGCTTCATCTTCATCCGCTTCCGCAAGGGCGGCCCGCAACCTTCCGTCGCCGAACTGCTGAAGCCCATCGAGGCCGAGATGGCCCATTACAATGTCGCCGACATGGTGCCGTCCTGGGGCATCTGGACCCAGAAATCGCCGGTCAACTGGAAGTCGGTGCGCGACGTCGACAATGAGGGCTATCACGTCGCCATGGCGCATCCGGCGCTACAGGATCTGTATGGCGCAACCTATTTCGACGAGCCCTTCATCAACGGCGTGTCGCGCTCCTTTGCCACCTACAATCCGCATGCCGGGCGGCGCTGGAGCGTGCGCGAGTACATCAAGCTCGCACCCGATGCATCGCACCTGCCGGAGCATCTGCGCAAGGCCTGGATCTACTACGGGATTTTCCCCAACAACGCCCTGTCGATCATGCCGGAATCGGTGCAATTCTATCAGGAGTTCCCGCTGTCGACGGGCGAGACCCTGTTGCGCGGCGCCGTCTACCGCTACCCCGACGAAACCAGGGAACAGGCCGCGGCACGCTATCTCGCCTACCGCATCGACCGCGACACCATGAACGAAGACGTGCAGTTGTCGGTGTGGTCGAACGAATCGATGCTGTCCGAAGCTTTCGAGGGCTTCTATCTCTCCGACCTCGAATACGGCGTGCGCACCCATCACGATCATCTGCGCCAACAGATCCCGGTCCTCGGCCTGGAGACGGCACCCGAGGAAAAGGACATGTGGAACCTGAACGACGCGTTGCGGTCGAGGGGGTAGGCGAGGCCGCCGAAGCTGCCAATCTCCCCCTCGAGGGCAGGGGAATCGCATATGGCGATTTTGCGCTTGAAGTTGGTGTGAGAAGGGATTCTTTGGGAAGGCAGTCCACTGAGGAGTGACTGCCATTTCCAGCCTTGAGAGCTATTTCGGCTCGGTTCCTGATCCGCGTGCTGCCAACGCCACGCACCGGCTCGGTGATCTGATCGTGATGATGATCGCGGCGAGCCTGTGCGGCGCGACCAATGCGACGGAGTTCTCGCTGTTCGCGCAAGAGCGCAAGCAAGCGCTGTCGCGGTTGATCAAATATGAGGAGGCACCCAGCCACGACACCTT
>NZ_AXAE01000023.1:2500-149630 GCF_000472705.1 Mesorhizobium erdmanii USDA 3471
GGTTTGCCTAACCGCGCCCTCGAACCGATCTCGAGAAGCTGGTCTTTTTGTGCCAATGACATCGAAGCAGGTCCCGCACAGGATCTGGTTCAGGCGACAATCCTTTGGATTGCGCGGACGCTAACTCCGTAAGGGTTTGGCTGAAGCGACAATTCCTTCGGAATTGCGCGGGTGGGCATTGGCAATGAGAACGATCAAGTGTCTTAAGGGCAATTGGTGGATGCCTTGGCATGCACAGGCGATGAAGGACGTGATACGCTGCGATAAGCTACGGGGAGGTGCGAATACCCTTTGATCCGTAGATTTCCGAATGGGGAAACCCACCTAAGGTGCTTGGAAAATCAGAGTAGCAGGGTGACTTGCTGCTGTGGTTTCCAAGTATCTGATATAGGTAACTTATCCTGAATACATAGGGGTAAAGTGGCGAACGCGGGGAACTGAAACATCTAAGTACCCGTAGGAAAGGACATCAACCGAGACTCCGGAAGTAGTGGCGAGCGAACCCGGACCAGGCCAGTGGCGATTGAGAGACAAGCGGAACCTTCTGGAAAGTAGGGCCATAGTGGGTGACAGCCCCGTACGCGTAATGCAATCAATCGTCCTCGAGTAAGGCGGGACACGTGAAATCCTGTCTGAAATTGGGGGGACCACCCTCCAAGCCTAAGTACTCGTGCATGACCGATAGCGAACTAGTACCGTGAGGGAAAGGTGAAAAGCACCCCGACAAGGGGAGTGAAAGAGTACCTGAAACCGATTGCCTACAAACAGTGGGAGCCCGCAAGGGTGACCACGTACCTTTTGTATAATGGGTCAGCGACTTAGTGTGACGAGCAAGCTTAAACCGCTAGGTGTAGGCGCAGCGAAAGCGAGTCTGAACAGGGCGTTCAGTTCGTCGCATTAGACCCGAAACCGAGTGATCTAGCCATGAGCAGGTTGAAGGTAAGGTAACACTTACTGGAGGACCGAACCCATAACTGTTGCAATAGTTCGGGATGACTTGTGGCTAGGGGTGAAAGGCCAATCAAACTCGGAAATAGCTGGTTCTCCGCGAAATCTATTTAGGTAGAGCGTCGACCGAATACCCCAGGGGGTAGAGCACTGGATGGGCTAGGGGTCCTCACCGGATTACCAAACCTAACCAAACTCCGAATACCTGGGAGTACTAGTCGGCAGACACACGGCGGGTGCTAACGTCCGTCGTGAAAAGGGAAACAACCCTGACCTACAGCTAAGGTCCCCAAGTTATGGCTAAGTGGGAAAGGATGTGAGGATCCCAAAACAACCAGGATGTTGGCTTAGAAGCAGCCATCATTTAAAGAAAGCGTAACAGCTCACTGGTCTAAATAAGGGTCTTTGCGCCGAAAATGTAACGGGGCTAAAGCCATACACCGAAGCTTAGGGTTCGTGAGCAATCACGAGCGGTAGCGGAGCGTTCTGTAAGCTGATGAAGCCATACCCGTGAGGGGTGGTGGAGGTATCAGAAGTGCGAATGCTGACATGAGTAACGTAAGGGGAGTGAGAGACTCCCCCGCCGAAAGACCAAGGGTTCCTGCTTAAAGCTAATCTGAGCAGGGTTAGCCGGCCCCTAAGACGAGGCGGAAACGCGTAGTCGATGGGAACCACGTTAATATTCGTGGGCTTGGAGGTAGTGACGGATCATTGAGGTAGTCCAATCTTATCGGATTGAACGGGCTGCTGCGTGGTTCCAGGAAATAGCTCCTCCTTATAAACCGTACCCGAAACCGACACTGGTGGTCTGGTAGAGTATACCAAGGCGCTTGAGAGAACTATGCTGAAGGAACTCGGCAAATTGCACGCGTAACTTCGGAAGAAGCGTGACCCTTTTCTGCGCAAGCAGAGGAGGGTGGCACAGACCAGGGGGTAGCGACTGTTTATCAAAAACACAGGGCTCTGCGAAGTCGCAAGACGACGTATAGGGTCTGACGCCTGCCCGGTGCTGGAAGGTTAAGAGGAGGGGTGCAAGCTCTGAATCGAAGCCCCAGTAAACGGCGGCCGTAACTATAACGGTCCTAAGGTAGCGAAATTCCTTGTCGGGTAAGTTCCGACCTGCACGAATGGCGTAACGACTTCCCCGCTGTCTCCAGCATAGACTCAGTGAAATTGAATTCCCCGTGAAGATGCGGGGTTCCTGCGGTTAGACGGAAAGACCCCGTGCACCTTTACTATAGCTTTACATTGGCATTCGTAGTGGCATGTGTAGGATAGGTGGTAGGCTTTGAAACCTGGGCGCCAGCTCAGGTGGAGCCACCCTTGAAATACCACCCTTATTACTATGGATGTCTAACCGCGGCCCGTTATCCGGGTCCGGGACAATGTATGGTGGGTAGTTTGACTGGGGCGGTCGCCTCCTAAAGAGTAACGGAGGCGCGCGATGGTGGGCTCAGAACGGTCGGAAATCGTTCGCTGAGTGCAATGGCATAAGCCTGCCTGACTGCGAGACTGACAAGTCGAGCAGAGACGAAAGTCGGTCATAGTGATCCGGTGGTCCCGCGTGGAAGGGCCATCGCTCAACGGATAAAAGGTACGCCGGGGATAACAGGCTGATGACCCCCAAGAGTCCATATCGACGGGGTTGTTTGGCACCTCGATGTCGACTCATCGCATCCTGGGGCTGGAGCAGGTCCCAAGGGTATGGCTGTTCGCCATTTAAAGCGGTACGTGAGTTGGGTTCAGAACGTCGTGAGACAGTTCGGTCCCTATCTGCCGTGGGTGTAGGAATATTGAAAGGATCTGTCCCTAGTACGAGAGGACCGGGATGGACGGATCTCTGGTGGACCTGTTGTGGCGCCAGCCGCATAGCAGGGTAGCTATATCCGGACGGGATAACCGCTGAAGGCATCTAAGCGGGAAACCCACCTTAAAACGAGTATTCCCTGAGAACCGTGGAAGACGACCACGTTGATAGGCCGGGTGTGGAAGAGCGGCAACGCTTGAAGCTTACCGGTACTAATAGTTCGATCGGCTTGATCGTTCTCATTCCTTATGCCCATTTGACGAAGTCAAATGGTCTTGCCAGCGCTCACGCATGAGCGGCCCTGACGGGCCAAAGCTTAAGCGAGGGCGCCGGAAAACCGGCGACGCGCAGTCGCGCTTGCGGGCTTACGCCCGAAAGCCAACTGTAGATGTCGCCTTGGCACGGAAAGACGGGCAAACAGCACAGCCGATAGTGAGCAGCATCTCTGCTCACTATTGCCTACTGCCTAATCCCTAACCCAGCTTCTCGAACAACGTGCGTTTTGCCGACCTGGTGGTTATGGCGGAGCGGCTGCACCCGATCCCATTCCGAACTCGGCCGTGAAACGCTCCAGCGCTGATGGTACTTCGTCTCAAGACGCGGGAGAGTAGGTCGCTGCCAGGTCTGCCAAACGCACGTTTTATGTGTCACATCGTACTTTCCAAAATCGAAGCCGATTTTTGGGTCGATGTGATGAAATCTTCTCTGTACGACAAGGCCCGCCAAGGGATCTCGGGCCGCGCAAGCGGCCCTTTCATTTGGTGAGCAATATACCTATCTGTAGGCCATCCTGTCCAAGGTCTCGGCTTACGTCCAAAGCAAGCAAACGCTTGCTCAGATCAGCAAGCAAACGCTTGCCTAGGGGTATCGCAGTCGCCTTCGGCGATCGCGGGTAACGCGGGGTGGAGCAGCCCGGTAGCTCGTCAGGCTCATAACCTGAAGGTCACAGGTTCAAATCCTGTCCCCGCAACCAAATCAAAAACAGCCCGCCTGGATCATACCAGGCGGGCCGTTTTGCTTTTCCACACCGAAGACGTGTCGATTTCGCCAAAGTGCGGCGAATGGGACGCGACGGTTCAACTGGGCTGAATGGCAACCGTGCTGACTTGTCCATTCGCGACCCTTCGGAGGCCGACGTCAAGCTCCGGTATCTGCTGGCAATCCTTGAGGCAGGCAAGGATCTGGCAATTGTATGTGCGGGCGATAAGGTGGGCCGTTGACGCTCTTCGAGCAACCCGACTGCACATTGCTTGACACTGTTGGTGCGTCGAGCCCGGTGGCCGAGGCTGCGGGCTTCTTTCTTGCCGCCTGATCGCTTCAGGCGCTTCGGCGCCCGGTGATGGAACTCTCCCTTGGTAAGGGAGAGCGCTACCACTGCATGGCGCCGATTTTCTTCGCAGCACCACGGGTTACTCATTTGCCACTATTGTGATTGGTGTAAGCGCTTGCGCGCTTAGTCTCGTGTTAGAACCCACGATGCGATGTCTCAATCATATTGCGAGGTCGGCTCGAGGCCGCCCGGAGCGGCAGGATAGCCAGCTGGCCTGCTGCCGGTTTTTGTCGGCCAATCCAGGTGTGGTCCAAAGAGATTTGATCCAACTCAAGGCGCTTCCGCATGTCCGGCGCTTAGATGCCTGCCTGCTGAGACGGCTCGCGTGGGAGGAAATCGATGAGCTATAGAGATATTCTGGTCTTTCTCGACGGTTCCACGGACAACAGGGCGCGGATGGAATTTGCCTTCTCTCTAGCACGAGCCCATGGCGCGAGACTGACGGGTGTTGACGTCAATGCGGCTGCCGCCTTTGAGGGAGAATGGGCCGAGCGCGCCAAATCGCTTTCAGAAACGTTCCATGCCGGCGCCGAGGACTCTGGCGTGCCAGTTCGTTTCAAGATTGCTGATCGGGATGCGGTGGGATGGAAGAACTTCTACGCGCATTATGCGGATTTGCTGATCGCAACACAGCCAAACCCCGAGGCTTCTGGCAAGGTTCTCCCCGGAGTGCCGGAGCAGGTCCTGATGTCGGCGGGAGTACCGATGATAGTGCTGCCGCAAAGCTGGAAGCCGGGGCCCATCGGCCGGCAGGTCGTAATCGCGTGGTCGCCCAGCGCTCAGGCTACGCGCGTCGTGCACGACGCCATGCCGATCCTTGCCCTTGCGCAGAAAGTGACGGCTTTTGCGTTCGATCCACTGGCCGACCAGGAGGATGCGGACGTCGAGATGCTCCGCGCGCATCTGCAGGCCCATGGGATTAAGATTGCCATCGACAAGTGGTCCAACACCGGCGACCTAGCGCCGATCGAGGCGCTGTTTGCCTCTCGTGCATTGGAAGAGGCAGATCTTATCGTGGCCGGGGCATACAGTCATTCTCGGTTCCGCGAAGCCCTATTTGGCGGGATGACGAAATCCCTGATGCAGCAATTCTCGTTGCCGGTGCTGGTGTCGCACTGAACGTCGGGCCTATGGCCACATGATCGCGCCAGCATTCTATCGGGGAACAGTCCTCGCGAGCCGGATCTTGGCATAATAACAATCGGGAAAAATCGGCCTGTTCGTGGCGATCGAATGCGACGTCGACGATGAATATTGCATTGTTCGACCAGGGAGGGTGGCTTGAGGGACGGTGCCGAGTTCGAGTTGCGTTGCTTAATGCAAAGACATCACCAAGAACCGCCGTTCGGAGGCTAATTGCTGCCCTCGCAGCCACCCGATGCGGTGCGCGCGCTTACCGTGGACTTGTCGGTGGACAGCCCTGCCGGGCCGACGACCGCTACATGGTCTTCTGCGAAGCCTACGCAAAGGCGAGCTTGAAGAAGTTCCTCAGGTTACCGCCCTGGCCGGCAGCGCGACTTCGCCGAGGGAAGGCCACAGCGCCACTGCCGTTATCGCGTCATCTAACACTGCTGAGAGCAACGGGCGATGTCATGGCCTTGCCAGACTTTGATCAGGGTCAAGGCGATGCAACTCGATCCGGGTTTTCCTGCTTGGCAAAAGGCGCACGCTAGCTCCCGTGGAGAAACACATGATCCTCAATAATCACACTCTTGTCGCGGTTACCGATGGCGAGAGCCTGCGGCTCTTCCACACCAAGGGACACGAACTGAAACTCGATCTTTTGGAAGTCGAAGGTCCAGTCCTTCAAATCGCGCATGCCGGATCCGGCGGCAGGCATCGAAGTTCAACCGCCAATCCGGACCAGTCGCGGTTGGATGAAGACGATTTTGCCGCATCGATTGCGAGGTATCTCAATCGTGAGGCCCACAATGAAGCATGGCAGCATGTACTGGTGATCGCCGATCCACGCACGCTTGGTGAAATGCGCAAGCACTACCAGCCGTCTTTGAGTGCGAAACTGGTGGGCGAAATAGGCAAGGATTACGTCAAGCATTCGGTGGAGGCGATCAAGGTCGCTGTTTCGACCGCCTAAAAGGTCGGTCTGTTTCCACAGGTGGCTCATTGTCATGAGCATGGCGTCATCACGCATGGCGAGCCGCTTTTACGGAATATCTTGGATCCTTTGGCTACCACGTTGTTGATTTGGCGCAAAGCATCCGAAGCGATTCGCCCTAACACTTAAAGAAATGTTTTCGGACGGGCCGCGATGCTGCAAACCAACACCCAATTCAATCCCGTTACCGCGCCGGGATCGGCGCGGCGAACATTTCTCGACTTCCTGTCGGCCAACAGATGGCTTGTCGGTGGACTTCTGATTGTCGTCGCCGTGGCAGCGTGGGGTCTCGCGCGCTGGCTCATCGGCCCCGAGGTTGCTGTCTATCCCGTTATACGAGGCGATCTGGTGAGGACGGTTGTGGCCAGTGGCCATGTCGAGACGCCGTTCCGCGTCAATATTGGCAGCCAGATCACCGGAACGGTCCAGGATGTGTTGGTGGGCGAAGGGCAGAGTGTTAGGCAGGGACTGCCGTTGATCGCGCTTGAACCCGGCGAGCTCAAGGCAACGGTGGTGGTCGCCGAGGGCGCGGTGGCGCAGGCCGAGGCGAGGGTGCGCCAGATGCGTGAACTTACGCTGCCGGCGGCGCAAGAGGCGCTCAAGCAGTCCCAGGCAACGCTAACTGATGCGCAAGCCACTTATCAGCGCGCGGAAGATCTGTTCAAATCTGGTTTCGGGACCAAGGAAACGTTGGACGGGGCCACCAAGGATCTCGACGTCGCGCACACGCAGGTGCGCACCGCCGAACTGCAGGTTTATACGTCTCAGCCTGGCGGGAGCGACTATGTGATGGCCGAGACCGAGCTCAATCAGGCCAAAGCAAATCTCGCCACTGCCCGGGCGCGGCTAGGTTACGCCACCATCACGTCGCCGCGCGACGGTGTCCTGATCACTCGCAACGTCGAGCGCGGCGCCGTCGTCCAGCCGGGAGGGGCGCTCCTTGTGTTGGCGCCGGCCGGTGACATCCAGCTCGTACTGCAGATCGACGAAAAGAACCTGGGACTTCTCGCTCTGGGCCAAAGCGCTCAGGCATCGGCCGATGCATATCCGGACCGACGCTTCGACGCCAAGGTGACGTATATAAATCCATCGGTCGACATCGCGCGGGCTTCGGTCGAGGTCAAGCTTACCGTCGCGAACCCGCCGGCCTATCTGCGGCAAGACATGACCGTATCGGTTGATATCGCGGTCGACCGTCGCCCATCGACGCTTATTGTTCCGGCGCGCGTCGTCCACGATCCCACCTCGGCCTCGCCTTGGGTGCTTGTCGTGCGCGATGGTCGAGCGCGCCAGCAGGCGGTGCAAATCGGGCTGCGTGCCAGCGACCAGGTCGAGATCTTGAGCGGCCTCGGTCGGGGCGACCTCGTGGTGCCAATCGCGGCGGGTGTTCGTGCTGGCCAGCGCGTTCGACCGGTGAATTCATGAGGCGCTGGCTGACATTCGCCTGGATCGCCGCGCTCCGTTTCTTGGGCGAGGGGCGCATGCAGACCGGGTTCATCCTGGGCGGCATAGCGATCGGGGTGGCTGTGATTGTCTTCATGTCGGCGATGCTGACGAGTGTGCAGACCAATTTCACCAACCGAGTGCTTACTTCGCAGCCACAGATCGAACTTCAGCCCCCCGATGAAGTAGCGCGCCCGCTGCGGCAGGAGGAGGGGGTGATAGAGGCGGCCATCGTCCAGCGCCCTACGCAGCGCGTACTCTCTGTCGACCAATGGCAGACGATCCTGACCCGGATGCGGGCCCGGTCCGACATTGTCGTCGCGACGCCTTCCGTCTCCGGCTCGGCGCTGGCGGTGCGCGGCGATGCCAGCCGCAGCATCGGCGTCGTTGGTATAGAGCCGGATGACTATTTTCGGATCGTGCGCCTGCCGGACTACATCATCGCCGGCGAGCCCAGCCTGGGGACCGACGACATTCTCGTCGGTATCGATCTCGCCAATGATCTTGGCGCTACTGTAGGCGACAAGCTGAACGTCACAACAGGAACCGGAGGCAGCCGCATCCTCACCATCCGGGGAATTTTCGACCTTGGCAGCAAAGGGGCCAACGAGCGCAATACCTATGTCCAACTGCGTACGGCGCAAAGCCTGCTCAACCTGATCGGGGGCGTCACAGGCATCGACCTGACGGTCAACGATGTCTACGCGGCTGAGACCATCGCCCAGGACATTGGCGCGGTCCTGCCGGTGAAAGCCCAGAGCTGGATCATGACCAATGCGCAGTTCTTCACCGCGATCTGGGCTCAGACCCTTTCCAGCCTTCTCATTCGCATCTTCGTCGGCCTCTCCGTCGCCTTTGGCATTGCAGCCGTCCTGGTCGTTTCCGTGCTTCAGCGCTCCAAGGACATCGGCATCCTGAGAGCCATGGGCAGCTCCCGTGGCAAGATATTGCGGGTCTTTCTCATCCAGGGCGGCATTCTGGGCTTTCTGGGGTCGCTGGCCGGAAGCGCGCTGGGTGGAGTGGCCTTGCTTATCTGGCATCTCTACGCGCGTCAGGCCAATGGGGCGGAGCTCTTTCCAATGATTGTCGAACCCAGCCTGTTCGTGACGTCAGCTCTGCTGGCGACGCTCACGGGCGTGCTCGCGGGAATGGTCCCGGCGCTGCGGGCCGCGAGACTCGACCCGGTGGAGGCGATCCGTGGCTGACCTCCTCGTCCTCGACGGGATCCGCAAATCCTACAATGTTGGCACCCCGATCGAGACCGAGGTGCTGCACGGCATTGACCTGGCCATGAAGGCAGGTGAATTCGTGGCGCTGATGGGGCCATCAGGCTGCGGCAAGAGCACGCTCCTCAACATCATCGGACTGCTGGACCGTCCAACATCGGGCCGACTGCTGATTCAAGGCGAAGACACGACGTCGCTGCCGGAATCGGCGCTGACCAGCCTGCGCGGACACGCGATCGGGTTCGTGTTCCAGTATCATCACCTCATCTCTGCATTCACCGCCCGCGAGAATGTCATCATGCCGATGCTCGTCGACCGCGGCCGGCCGGATGGTGAGATGGAAAGGCGCGCCGACGAACTGCTGGATCGGGTCGGCCTCATCAAATGGCGCGACACCCGCGCTCTGAACATGTCAGGCGGCCAACAGCAGCGTATCGCCGTGGCCCGCGCCCTGGCGATGAACCCATTCCTGGTGCTGGCGGACGAGCCGACTGGAAACCTCGACACTGCTTCCGCCCAGGGAGTGTTCGAATTGATGCGACGCTTCAACCTGGAGCGAGGCACCACCTTCCTGATCGTAACCCACAACCACGATCTCGCCGCACAATGCGACCGCATCATCGAGTTGGTCGACGGCCGGCTCACCGGCGACCGGCGCAATTCGGCCATTCGCAACGCCGCCGAGTCCGGTTGATCTTCCGTTTGGCTGCCGCCATGGAGGGCACGTCCGTCACGTCCGTTTAGTTCCGTTGTCCATTCTTCTGCTCAGACCGTTCCAAGAAGGGCTGACCAAGGTGGACGGACTGGGGCGCCAAGGCGCCATAGGTCGAGAAAGGCTCCGCCGGCGAAGCCTCGGCGCCCGTAGGCACAGGACCATCCGGGAATTGCTGCGCGTCCATTTCCTGCGTCCACACAGCCAGGGCACTTTGCCGGGTCGCTTCAGCAATTATACAGTAGCCCCTGGGATCGAGAATCGAAAGCACGGCATGATCGTCATTGCGCGCCAGGCGGAAGGCGCGGTCGATCACCTCCAGGCAAGCGGTCAGGTGGCGCGCATCGGGCAGACGCGTGTTGCGCAGCATGTCGGAAAGCCGGAAGGCCTCGAGCCCCTGATCGTGGATCGTTGTCCCCTTACGAGCGAATTCGAAGAAGACGCTGACGACGGGCAGCATGCTCCTGATCGAGGCGTAGATCGCCGCTGCCTCCTGCGGACTGCAAGCAACGAGATGCGGCGCGTCCGGCGGCACCGGTTTAGTTGCAGGACCAAATCCCAGAGAATGCGCGATCTCGGTTTCCAGCCATTGCCGAACTTCCGGCGGTGCGGTTCGAATCTGCTCGGGACTCAAGGTGATGCCGACCATTTTAGCGTCTCCCATTGATTGCTCGCAGCATCAAAGCAGCTCGGAAGCGCAATGGCCTTGATCCGCATCAACCGTCTCGGCAGGCTCAGCCAATGCAACGACCGCTTGCTGGCAAATTTTCACACAAGAGAAAAATGTGACCGCCTGAAGACGAGAGACTGACCGGTGATCAGAGGAACGCTCAAAACCGGGCCATCCTTTCCACTACCCTGGACTGGTTGTCCACGGACGCAGGGATGCGCCTTCAGGATATCCCTCCAGATCGTTGGAAAGTCCGTTCCCTTGGTCCTTTCGGCGTTGCATGTGTCGACAAGCCTCGCAACAGCGTTTTTCATTAAGTGCAATTATCCTGAATGCTTCATCGCGGTTATATGACTGAATATGACGGGAAACATTTGATCTCGATCAATGCATCGAAAATCGTCACTCAAAACGGCACCCACCAGTTTCCTTCCTTGTGGTGACGACGCTTCACGGCGGTCTACGCGACCCGGTGAGCAATCTCCTCGCGCTCTCCCGGTCTAGCTGGGAAACAACATCATGATCGACGCTCCGGCCATCACCGCCGTTGCAATCCAGCCAAGAATGATGATTGGCCGGCCGGAAGTGAAAGGCCCCATCACGGTTCGGCTTGAAGCCAGCATTATGACGACCACCATGAGCGGCACCGCGACAACGCCATTGATGACGGCGCTCCAGAACAAGGCCTTCATCGGGCTGATGGGGAGATACTGGATGATTAGCGCCACCAGGATGCTTACGGCGATGATGCCGTAGAAGCCGCGCGCGTCGTTGGCTTTCAGCTCGAGGCCCTCTTGCCATCCCATCGTTTCCGCCAGCGCGTATGCCGCCGAGCCCGCCAGCACCGGCACGCCGATCAATCCCACGCCCAGTATGCCGGCCGCAAAAAGCACGAAGGCGAAATCGCCTGCCAGTGGCCGCAGTGCGCTGGCCGCTTGTGCCGCGGTCTCAATGTTGGTGACACCCTCGACGTGGAGCGTTACGGCGGTTGCCAATATGATGAAATAGGATGTCAGGTCCGAGTAGAACATGCCGCTCCATGTGTCCCAGCGCAGCCGGCGCAGTTCGCGATCGGATTGCGTCGCCTCCTCGAGGAGAGAAGGGACGCCTTTCATGTCCTCGACCTCTTCGGACGCCTGCCAGAAGAAGAGATAGGGGCTGATCGTCGTGCCGAATATGGCCACCGCCATCGTGGCCGTATCGGAGTTCAGTGGTAGCTTGGGCCAGACGGTGCGAAGTGCCACCTCGCTCCAAGGCACGTGAACCATGAAAAGCACGGCGGCGTAGGCGAGAAGCGATAGCGTCAGCCATTTGAGGAAGCTGACATAGCGATGGTACGGAACGAACACCTGCAGGATCAGGGTAGCGAGAGTGAAGCCCACTGTGGCCAGATGCCTGTTAACACTGGTGACAAGTTCCGCGACCTCGCCCATGGCCGCTATGTCGGCGGCAATGTTCAGCGTGTTGGCCGCCAGCAGCAATACAACCACGACCCTGAGTACGACCGGCGGGAAGAACGCCTTTATGTTGGCGGCAAGTCCCTTGCCTGTAACGCGGCCGATGCGGCCGCACATCGACTGGAGCGCCGCCATCAGCGGAAAGCAAAGGGGCATCGTCCAGAGCATGTTGAGGCCGAACTGAGCGCCTGCCTGCGAGTAGGTCGCAATTCCGCTCGGATCGTCGTCGGCAACGCCGGTGATCAGACCCGGACCGACGCGCGCGAGAGGATGCTCTTTCAGCCGGCTGATCAAACCTGGCCGGCTGGTGGAGAGGGTGCCCCCCTTGGTGTTTTCTTCGATAACGTTCATTGCAGCGGATCGTGAGGACAGGGTTATCGGGCGTTACATGGTCAGGCGTGGATAAATACGCGCAGCAATCACGATCATCACCGCTGCGATGGCTGCGAGCATGATGAAGTCGGCCGCGAGCCCGTACCTGCTGGTGTTGCCAACAAGCATGAGCGCGCGCAGCGCATCGACCTCGTAGGTGAGCGGGTTTGCGAGGGAAACGACCTTCAACCAGCGCGGCATGATGTCGATGGGATATATCGCGTTGCTGGCGAAGAAGATCGGCATGGTCAGCACCTGGCCGATGCCCATGAAGCGCTCGCGAGTCCTGACGATGCAGGCGATGATAAGCGAGAATGTCGAAAACAATCCCGAGCCGAGCGCGATCATCCCGATGGCGGCCGCAAGGTGAATGGGATCGAGGTCAACCGAGATGCCCAGCAGGAGGGCGAGCAGGTAAACCATGGCGGCTTGCGAGAGCCTGCGCACGGCGGAGGATACCGCCTTGCCGATGACGAGCGCGCTGCGCGGCGCCGGGCTCACCATGTAGCGATGGAGCACCCCAAGGTCTCGTTCCCAGATGGCGGCGATGCCGTAGAAAATCGCGGCAAACAGTACGCTCTGCGCAAGGATACCCGGTGCGAGGAAGTCCAGATAACGGCCGTTATCCGTGGTAAGGCCACGCACTTGAGCCATCACCTCGCCAAACAACACCAGCCATATCGCTGGCTGGATGGCACGAGTAAGGAGTTCGCTTGGGTCGTGTCGAAGCTTCCTCACCTCCGCATCCGCCACGGCGTAGGCTTGCGTGGCGAAGCCCATCAGGGAGTCGATCGGGTCAGCCATTGACGGCGCTCCTGCGGGTTTGGCGGATATCGCGGTAGTCCCCGGACGCATCGGCTTCCTTGCCGGCAACCGCGGCAAAGACGTCATCGAGGGTTGCCTTGGGTCCGATCGATGCCTTCAGTTCGGCGGGCGTGCCACTTTCAACCAGCTTGCCGCGATGAAGAATGCCGACCTTGTCGCAGAGCGCGTCCACTTCCTGCATGACATGCGTGGTCAACAGGATGGTGGTGCCAAGGCGGGCGCGCAGGTCGCGCACGTGATCCCATACCATGTCACGGGCCACCGGGTCGAGCCCAACCGTAGGCTCGTCCATGACAAGAAGGCGAGGTCGGTGCAACGTGCTCTGTGCAATCTCAAGTCGCCGCAGCATCCCACCTGAATAATGCTGCGCGAGACGATCCGCGGCTTCCGTGAGCCCGGTCATCTCGAGTGCCTCCTTGATCCGCGCTGCCTGCTCCAAGCGAGGTATCAGGTAGAGGCGAGCCGACAGCAGAAGGTTTTCATATCCGGTGAGCGCGCCGTCTGCGGACACAAGCTGCGGCACGTATCCGATGGCGGCGCGCACGTCCCTGGATTGCCGCCTCAGATCGAAGCCAGCAATGAAGGCGTCGCCGCTGGTTGGCGGCAGCAGCGTCGTCAGCATCTTGATGAGCGTCGACTTGCCCGCGCCGTTCGGTCCGATCAATCCGAATATCTCGCCGGCGCCGACCCGAAGGTCTACCTGGTCCACTGCCGGCCGGTCACCGAAGGACTTCGACAACCGTTTGGTTTCGATCAGGAAATTGGGCTTTGGTAGCGGAGAAGTGTCCATCGGTCCTCGGCGTTCAGTCCAGGACCTTGTAGGCGCAACAAATGCGAGACTCCTTGATTTCGCTCAAAGCCTAGAGATCGCGGCGCCGATAGGCTGCGCTAAAATCTCGGCGATGAAAGGTTCCGTCATGACCCCTTCGGCATCCGATCTCCGAGGGGTTGTTCCCCATCTGAGGGCATTCGCCATTTGCTTGGTGGACGACCAGAATATTGCGGACGCGCTGATCGAGATCGTGCTTCTCGGCACCTGCAAGGGCAATCCCCGCGTCGCCGGGTACGATACCCGAATGCGGCTGTTCAATCTCATGCACCGGGAGTTTCATGGTTATGAGAGCACCAGAGCTCTAGCTCGTCTTTCAAGGCGCCCGGCGCCGCAACCCTCGCCAATCTGCGGTCTGGACAGCACCGCTGCCAGGTCGCTCCTGCGCGCACTTTGTCCTGCCGATCGTGAAGCCATCGTCCTTTTGGATGCCTGCGGCTTCTCGGAAGGCAATGCCGCGGCAATTTGCGAATGCGATCCCTTGGCCATTCGCGAACGAGCAAGGAACGCATCAGAAAAGCTCTCCCAAGCGCTGCACGCGAAACGATCGGCCGACAAGCGGGCCCTTCACCTTTGGCAAGCCGGTTGAGACTGCCGGACGATACCCTGGAGACTACTATGGACAGGAAGCACAGTTTCAACGTCGGCTACTTCATCCTTGCCCTGGTCCTGGTTGGAATGTTCCAGCTCTGGCTCGGTTGGCGGGACGTCGCGCAACTCTCCTATAGCGACGTCATGCGGCTGGTCGGCGAAGGCAAGGTGGCCTCGGTCACCCTGACCGAGACGACCATCCAGGGTCAATTCAAGGAACCACAGGAGGGCAAGGGTCTTTTCGTCGCCGCACGCGTTGACCCGGCCTCAGCCGAAGCCTTCGAGAAGGCCGGCGTGACGGTGTCGGGCGGCACCGACAGCAACTGGCTGACCACCATCCTTTCATGGATCCTGCCGGCGCTGCTTTTCTTCGGGCTCTGGATGTTTCTGTTCCGCGGCTTCGCCGAGCGGCAAGGCATGGGAGGACTGATCAACATCGGCAAGTCCAAGGCCAAGGTTTACCTTGAAAGGCAGACCGGCGTGACTTTCGACGATGTCGCCGGCGTCGACGAGGCCAAGCTCGAGCTGCAGGAGATCGTCTCCTTCCTGAAGGACAAGGACAAATATGGGCGCCTTGGCGCGCGCATTCCCAAGGGCACTCTCCTGGTCGGGCCACCCGGCACCGGCAAGACGCTGATGGCGCGCGCGGTGGCGGGCGAGGCGGGCGTGCCCTTCTTCTCGATCTCCGGTTCCGAGTTCGTCGAGATGTTCGTCGGTGTGGGTGCAGCGCGCGTCCGGGATCTCTTCGAGCAGGCTAGACAGGCCGCGCCATGCATCATCTTCATCGACGAGCTGGACGCGCTCGGTCGAGCGCGCAGCCCCTTCGCGGGCTATGGCGGCGCGGACGAGAAGGAGCAGACGCTGAACCAGCTCCTGTCGGAGTTGGACGGCTTCGATCCTCGCGTCGGCATTGTGCTTCTTGCCGCCACCAACCGTCCGGAAATTCTCGATCCGGCGCTCACCCGCGCCGGGCGGTTCGATCGGCAGGTGGTGATCGACAGGCCCGACCGGAAGGGACGCGAGGCCATTCTCAAGGTCCATGTCCGCAGCGTCGCGATGGCGCCGGGCTTGAATGTCGATGAAGTGGCGGCAATCACGCCGGGGTTCACAGGCGCCGATCTTGCCAATCTGGTCAACGAAGCAGCGATCTTCGCCACTCGGCGCAATGCCGACAAGGTGACGATGGATGATTTCACGAACGCCGTGGAGCGCATCGTGGCTGGTTCCGAACGCAAGAGCAGGCTGCTCAATCCGGGAGAACGTGAGAGAGTCGCGTACCATGAGATGGGGCATGCGCTTGCCGCGGCCGCGCTTCTCAAGACAGACCCCGTGCACAAGGTGTCAATCATCCCGCGCTCGATCGGCGCGCTCGGCTACACCATGCAGCGTCCGACCGACGATCGCTTTCTGATCACCGAAAGTGAGCTGAAGGAGCGGATGGTCGCGCTGCTGGCGGGCAGGGCAGCGGAGGATATCATCTATGGTGAGGTTTCGACCGGCGCGGCCGATGATCTCGCCAAGGCCACGGATGTGGCGCGCCAGAGCGTTACACGCTTCGGCATGAGTTCCGCCGTGGGGCAGGCGGTGCTTGAGGAACAAAAGCAGCAATGGCTGGGAGACGGGTCGCTGCGCCAGCGCGACTATTCCGAGGCCACCGCGCGGGAGGTCGATGTTGCGGTGCGCCAGATGCTGGACGAAGCCTTTGCCGCGGCGCAGGAATTGCTCAGGTCACGGTTGGGTGATCTCAAAGCGGGGGCCAGCCTGCTGCTCGAACGCGAAACCATCACACCTGACGATTTCCAGCCTTTGCGCCGCGCGCCATCCATTGCTCCCCCGATCAGGAAGGTCGCGGCAGAGCCTGCGTGACTCGAAACAAACGTAGCCCGCTAACAGCGTCCCCAACGAAATCTGATCGGTATTTGACCAAGATCAACGTCACCGCATCACCGACGGGCCAGACTCGCGACGTTGCAAGAAGTATCCCGGAACAGTGAGGTGGAAAAATGAGTGACAGCACCCTCAAGCAAGACATCATCGATGAACTGGACTTCGAGCCTAGCATCGATGCCGCCGACATCGGTGTGGCAGTGGACAACGGCGTCGTGACGCTGACGGGCCACGTCCCGACCTATGCCCAAAAGGTCAAGGTCGAAGACGTGGTGCGAAACGTCAAGGGCGTCAAGGCCATCGCGCAGGAGATGGAAGTGCGTCCATTCGGCTCCAATAAGACCGCCGATGACGAGATCGCCAAGCGCGCCGTCAACACCATCGCCTGGAACACATCGATCCCCAACGGCGCTGTGCAGATCCGCGTGCAGGATGGTTGGGTAAAGCTCACCGGCAAGGTCGAATGGCAATATCAGAAGACCGCGGCGGAGGACGCCGTGCGTCACCTCGCCGGCGTTATCACCGTAACCAACCAGATCGAGATCAAGCCGCGGCCTTCGACGTACGACATCAAACAGCGTATCGAGAGTGCCCTGAAGCGCAATGCCGAAATTGAGGCGCAAGCGATCAAGGTCAACGTCCTCGACAATGGTGCGGTGAGGCTCGAGGGCCGGGTAAGCGCCTGGTCGGAACGCAGCGCCGCGGAGCGGGCCGCATGGTCGGCAGCGGGCGTGAAAACCGTTGAAGACCGGATCACCATCGGTTGACAACCAAATGACGGGAGAGCGCGTGCCACCCGTCGCTTCAAGGTGTCGGTGCTTATAGCACTGGCACCTTTTTCAGTCTGGACAGCACCATTATTCCGATAAACCGGGATCCTCGGAATTGGCCGATATGTTTGGACCGGCCCAATAGCCGTCTATGGGCGGTACACTAGGCCGGCAGCCGCGGAGGCCAAAAATCTACGCCGCCGCAGGAGCTCAAAAGGCAGGTGCCGGCATTGGCCTCGCCACTTTCCAGGTTGCGACCGAAGCTCGGTGATCGGCCTCAGCCCTTATCGAATTGACTCGTAGCCATCTCGTTTCGGGCGTATGCTATTCCAACCATCCGTGCCGAAAGCATTAGCAAGCCGACGCTTGAAAGTGGCTCATGCTTCACCCCGAAACGGCAGGCAGACATATAATGCGCGCTGACGGACGGTAGTTCGCCATTCTTGCGATCCTTCGATGACCGGCGCGCGAAGCATAAGAATGGGGGCGGGATGGCGCGACAGCATAGGATCAAGGCTCGTGCGCTGCCCCGGAATGATCGGTCCTGCCAATGTCTCGAGTGATCTTGAACGAGCCCAAATAGTACCCGGCCCTGCCGGCGGAGGACCAAGTAATGCCTACGCGCTATAACAAGTTCGTGCATGAAGAGAATGTCCGCCGTTTCGAGAAGCGCTTGGAGACGGAGACGGACCACGGCCAGCGGACGCTCTTGAGAGAGCTCCTTGCCGAAGAGTGGAAGCAGTTACGCCACCCGCTGGAAGCACCTGATGACGAGGCAGGCAAGCCTGGGCAAACTGGATAAGACTGCTCTCTGCCCGAGCCGGCCGGATCGCGAATTTTGATTGCTTGGCCCAGGGCTATTTCAGGCAAAGCCGGGCCAACTCGCCCGGTTGCACGGATGAGCCGTGCCGATCGGGTGACTTCAGATTCGCGGGCGTCAGTTTGACATCAGCCGATTGAGCCAGACCTCATCCAGCAGCGACCGGGTAACTCCGCCGAACGCCCATTCCCTCAACCGGCTATGCCCGTAAGCTCCCGACACAATCAGCTCGGCATTCACCGAGGCAAAGAAATCGACAAGACGATTTCGTTCATCATCGTCCGCCTTGATGATTTCGGTGCGTGCCTTGATTCCGTGCCCGGCCAGGAAACTCGCGACATCACTGACACCGTCCCTGATCCAATCGTCCGGGTCGCGATCGATCGCCACAATGATGACCTCGTGAGCCATGACCATCAGCGGCACGGCGTCCGCCACCGCACGTCTCGCCTCACGTGTGTCCTTCCAGGCCACCACAATCCTGCGGGCGGGCAAATGCGCCGCGCCATGGGCCGCGACGAGAACCGGCCGGCCGGCGCGCAGCACCAGCGACCCCGGGTCAACCGTGCGGTAGGAATCACCCGTCAAGACACCCTGCGAAGCGCTCATCACAACCAGATCGGCCGCGCGAGCGATTCTGGCCAGCGCCCGATCCGGATTTTCGATTGCCCCATGCCACCCTGTCTTTACCGTGCCTGCCACAAGGCTATCGAACTCGCTGTTCCGATCTTTTAGCCGTTGGCGGATTTCATCCCGCGCCTGTTCCCAAATCTCAGCAGCGATCGCCGCGCCCTCAGGCGCCATCGTTACCGGCAGTGGAGCGTCCGCCGCGCAGAATCCGATCAGACGGGCGTCAAAACGCTTGGCAAGATCGATCCCGAGCCGCGTCAACGGTTCGATCGGATCATCGATATTCAGGTTCAGCAGAATTGATTTGTAGCTCATAGTAAGCGCTCCCATTGGTTCTCGATCAGTGACCCTATTACCGCAGGCAGAGCTCGCCTTGATGCCGATCAAAATCGCGTCCGTCGACACTCAGGGCATGCTGGACTCCAGGTGGATCACTTCGCCGTCGACCACGAAAGCACCGTTGCCGATGTGATGGAGTGTTTTCGGCTTCGGCTGTCCTGGATCGACCCAGGCTTTGAGGACCTCCAGCACGAAAAGATTGTATTTGTTGACCAGACGCGTATCGACGACGCGGCATTCGAGATTGGCGAAACACTCGGCAATCAGCGGCGCCGATACCCGCTCCGCGGGAAGGGGCGTCAACCATGCCGTTGCGAACTTGTCGGTGTCCCGGCCAGAGCAGTTGCCGACCTTGACCACCTTGTCCGCAAGGCCGACCGCGGGGATTGCGATCACGCACTCCTTCGACTGACGCAAGGCGAAAAACGAAAGGTCATTGCTCGATACGATGCACGCTATCGTTGGCGGCGTGAATGCCACCATCATGTGCCAGGTCATGGTCATGACATTCGAGCGCCCTTGCCTGGATCGCGTCGAGAGCAGAACGACTGGACCAGGCTCGATGAGTCGATAGACATCGGCAAGCGGCAGTTCCTTCATAGCCATTCCTTCCTTCGCATCTCGACAAGGACTGTTGTCGTCGCCTTCTCGCCGGCAATGCTGTTCTTCGCCTTGATCAGGGTCAAAGCTGGGAATGCGGGCCCGGCGATTGCGCGAACCGGATCGCAATCCGCCTGGATTGACCTGGATCAATGTCCGCTTCAAAGCGCCCTGCGATCTTCAAACAGATCAACAAGGGGCGTCTTAATGTCCGCTCAAGACCTTCTTCTGTTGGGAGCCGTGCTCTGCCTCGTCTTCATAGCCGGCGCCGCGATCTATTTCGATCTGGCTACGTTCAGGAGAAGCAAACACCTCTCGGCAAGCCAAGGCTTTGGGCACGTTTCACCCTCGCGCCAACCGCACAAAGGCATTGAAGCGAAGAGCAAGAAGGAAAGACATCAATGATCTGGTATCCAGAAGACGTTCGTGCACCGGAATTGCCGCCTTTCGCCAATACCAGCAAAAAATTGATACGAGCGACCGCCGCGATGCAAGCGCATTCGATGCGTGCGCTGCTGCGCTACCAGATCGAAGGCGTATCGTTTCTCAAGCGGCGGTTCGAGGATGACCTGAAGCTGATCGAGAAACTGACAGAGGGTGAGTTCGTCGACGCCTTCGACGTGTTCGCAAACTTCGTCCAGAATGCCACGTCCGACTATGCCAAAGAGGCGGGCAAGTTCGCTTCCATAGGCGCCAAGCTCGCTTCGGAGACGGCCGGCCAGGTGCGCCAAGAGGCCGAAACCACGATGGACGATATGGCTGCGGCAACGCTTGCAACCTAAAATGTTACGATCAAGAAAGAGCGGGCGGAAATCGGCCGCTGATGGGCCTTCGGCCTCAGGTGTTCCCAAGGCGGGCCATGAGAGGATGCGGCGAAAGTCTGACCAGGATGCCGTCGGGGGCGCGTTAGTCCTCGCCGAGACACCCCGGCCGGACAATGAAGCCGTGGGCATCTATCGAGATGTCGACCGGCTGTCGCATGCGTTGTTGGCCACTGCAACCGCGGGCATTTCACCTATCAGCCTGATGCAGGCTTGGCAGGATTGGATGCTGCATCTTGCCCTGTCACCTGGTAAGCAAGGCGAGGTCTATGCCAAAGCCATCGAAAAGACGGCAAGGCTGAATGACTTCCTTTTCCGCTGCACACTCGGAATGGGCACTGCGGCCCCAACCATTGCGCCGTTGGCCCAAGATAGAAGGTTCCAGCACCAGACCTGGCAGGTTTTTCCGTTCAATGCCATGCAGCAAGCCTTCCTGCTGTCCCAACAATGGTGGCACAACGCGACCGTAGGCCTTCCGGGAGTCGCCAGGAAGCATGAGCGGCTGGTCGAGTTCTACAGCCGCCAGATTCTCGACATGGCCGCGCCGTCGAATTTCCCTCCGCTCAATCCGGAGGTGATCGAGAAGACCATTACGGAAAAAGGCGCCAATTTCGTCAACGGCGCCAACAACCTGATTGATGACCTGCTTCGCCTGGCCGACGACAGGCCGCCGGTTGGTGCGGAAAACTTCCGGCCGGGTATCGAGGTCGCCGCCACACCGGGCGAAGTGATCTTCCAGAATGAACTGATGGAGTTGATCCGCTATGCGCCAATGACGGACACGGTGATGGAAGAGCCGATCCTCATCGTTCCCGCCTGGATCATGAAGTACTACATTCTCGATCTGTCGCCGCGGAATTCGCTGATCCGCTACCTGGTCCAGAGAGGGTTCACGGTCTTCTGCATCTCCTGGCGCAATCCGGGTGCCGACCAGAGCGGGTTGTCCCTGGACGACTACCGTCACCTCGGTGTCATGGCGGCCATGGATGTGGTCGGAAAAGCGACTGGGAGCCGTCGTATCCATGGAGCGGGCTACTGCCTGGGTGGGACGCTGCTGTCGATTGCCGCGTCGGCGATGGCCCGTGACGGCGATCGGCGGCTCGCCAGCTTGTCGCTTTTCGCAGCGCAGGTCGACTTCGAAGAACCGGGCGAACTCGGGCTTTTCATGGACGAGAGCCAGATCACGCTGCTCGAGGACATGATGTGGGTCGAGGGCACCCTCGACCAGCGCCGCATGGCCGGCGCTTTCCAGATGCTTCGATCTCAGGACCTGATCTGGTCGCGCATCGTGCGTGAATATCTGCTCGGCGAGCGCGCTCCGATGACCGACCTCATGGCGTGGAACGCCGACTCCACCCGCATGCCGTTCCGCATGCAGTCGCAATACTTGCGGCAGCTTTATCTGAACAATGACCTTGTCGAGGGACGCCTTTGCGTCGAGGGCAGGCCTGTTCATCTGGAAGACATTCGAGCGCCGGTGTTTGCCGTCGGGACAGAGACTGACCACGTCGCGCCATGGCGCTCGGTATTCAAGCTGACTTATCTCATCGACGCGGACATGGACTTCGTCCTGACCAGCGGCGGACACAATGCGGGCATCGTCTCTGAGCCCGGCCATCCGCGCCGTTCCTATCGGCGGCTCAGTTGTCACCACGACGATGTCCGTCCGGACGCGGATGAATGGGCGAGCAACGCGGCCCGAATATATGGCTCCTGGTGGCCGGCCTGGGTTGAATGGCTAACGCGCCATTCCAACGCTGGGATTGCCGCCGACCGGGTCGGCACTCCAGGCGAACTGAAGACGATTTGTGCGGCGCCCGGAACATATGTCCTCGAGCGATAACCTTGCTCTCAGCCGTTTGAGCCAAATCAAGGTTCGGTGACCGCTGGCACGGTATCGATAGACATGAAAAGGCGAACTGGTGGGCATCACGTGGCATCGGTGAGATAAAACATGCGCTTGTTTGCCTTGAGAGAAACCGGTCGGCTGGGTGGCGATGTCGCGCGGATCCTGGGAGTTGAACTCGAACCCCATGAGGAGCGCGATTTCGAGGACGGCGAGCACAAGGCCAGACCTCTCGTTAGCGTGCGTGGCGAAGATGTGTACGTCATTCAAAGCCTTGCAGGCGAAGCCGGCGCCTCCCCCAACGACAAGCTGCTCAAGCTTCTCTTCTACGTCGCCACATGTCGGGAGAACGGCGCGGCGCGCGTTACGGCGATCACGCCCTATTTTGCCTATGCGCGCAAGGAGCGGCAAACCAAAGCGCGCGACCCCGTCTCGACGCGTTATGTGGCGCAGTTGTTCGAAGCTGTCGGAACCGACTGCCTGGTCACCCTCGATGTCCACAACTTCGCGGCGTTTCAAAACGCCTTCCGTTGCCGAACGGTTCATCTCGATGCGGGAGCTCTCTTTCTGACCGCGCTTCGCGAACTGGCCGGTGCCGAGCCCATTGTGATGTTCTCTCCCGACGGGGGCGGCGTGAAGCGTGCGCAACTCTTGAAGGAGAGATGCGAGGCGGCGATGAGCAACGAGGTGGGGTTCGGTTTCATGGAGAAGCGCCGGAGCCGTGGCGTCGTCTCAGGCGACCTGTTCGCCGGCGAGGTGAACGGAAAAGTCGTCTTCCTCGTCGACGACATGATCAGCACCGGCGGCACGATGATCCGCGCTGCTCACGCCTGCCGGGAGCGCGGGGCAAAGGAAGTCCACGCCATAGCCACGCACGGCCTGTTCAGCAGAGGCGCGGAAGCTTTGTTCACCGACACCGCCATCGGGCGCGTTGTGGCTACCGACAGCGTGGGGTCGCCATCGAAGACGACATCCGGTCACGAAGCAAAGTTGCAGATACTTTCGATCGCGCCACTGATTGCCGAGGCGATCAAGCGCCTGCACGTAAACGGTTCGATTTCCGAATTGGCAGGCATGGAGCGGTGAGTTCTCTCTTCGCCCCGGCTATATAGGCGAGCGCCAGCGCTGGCCACCTTTTGGGATCCCGGACAACGCTATCGAGAAGGTGCGCTACGCAAAGCCGCGCTCGCAGCAACATTCGAAATGAACCGTAGAAAGCCAGGACTTCGTCGTCTGGGCGGGCGCCAAGGTGCGTCTCCAGCGTGTCGAGAAGTACGGTTCGGACCCAGCCTGCTCCCAGCATCGCGCATTCGAGACCCAGATAATTGATTTCGTCATAAGGATCGACGATGCGCATGGTGCGGTCGAATTCGAGGCAGTCAATGACCTGCATCGGTGTGCCGACATACACGTGCTCGGACCGGAGGTCACCGTGCCCCTCGACGATGCGGCCTTCCTCGATCCTCGCCTTGATCCTCGTGGCCAGTTCCTCAAACCGGGGGTCGGCTATGTCAAGTATGGGCAAGGCAGCATCTGCGACGCCGAGCGCAGGCTGCCCGAGAATGGCTCGATTGACAGCCTGTTCCTTGGCGAGGTTCTTCAGGTAGAGACCACCGTCTTCGATCTGTGGCGGACAACCCGAATAGAAGCTGGCCATCAGCTCGCCGAGCTTCTGAATGTCGCTCCTGGTCACGAGTCCATTGCGCAGTCTCGCGTCAAGCAGGTCGGCTTCGGGAAGGCGCTTCATCTTGACCAACCAGTCGACGACCCGGCCTTCTCCCGCGAGATTGAGATGTCCGCTCAGGTCACATCGTAGCGGAATAACGGAACGATAAGTGTCGGCGGCAAGCCTTTTGTTAAGCCGCAATTCCTCCTCGCAGAAGAAGCGCCGCCGAGCAAGCGCGCGGAAGTCGAGGAAGGGATATCGGACCGGTTTCTTGAGCTTATAGACGCGGTCATCAGTGAGGAAGACCCATGACATGTGGGTTTCCCGAGCCTCGACGGAAAATGCCGGGCGAGGATACGACCTCACATCGCTCAGGAAGCGCACCTTTGCCGCCAGGTCGATCATCTGACATTACCTCTGGATGCACTATTGGAACGCGTGAAGCACATCGAACAGATCGGCCAAAAGGCGCGGCGTGCCTTGATGCGCATCAAGGAATGCGGCGGTTGTTCCCTTATTGTAGCTCTTTGATCGATCCGCCGGGGAAGTTCAGGGTGACTACTCAGGCCAGCGTTGATGCTGTCACCCCAACAGCTGTGGCATCTCCAAGCCTGCCGGCCATTAATTTGATGGTTGCAGGCAGGCTGCGTGACTGTGCCGACCTCCTCACGCAGCAGGGCGAGGGCGGATTTCGCGCCAGGGCCTTCCGGCGCGCGGCCGATTTCATCTCGACGCTGTATCGCCCGGTCGATCAGATTCTCTTGCAGGAAGGCCGCGAGGGATTGGTCTCCCTGCCCACCGTTGGTACCGGGATCGCCGCCGCGATCGTGGAAATGGTCGGCACCGGGCGATGGTCACAACTGGATCGCCTGCGGGGAGAACTTGCCCCCGAGATGCTGTTCCGGAGTATTCCAGGTATCGGCGCGAAGCTCGCAGGCCGCCTTGCCGCCGATGGCCAGATCGATAACCTGGAGGAACTGGAGCAGGCCGTTCGGTTCGGCAAGCTGCACGTGAAAGGCCTCGGACCGCGCCGCAAGCGGATGATCACCGCAGCTATCGCGGAACGCCTCGGCTGGCCGAAATTTTCCCAGCAGGCCAACGCCGCTCGCCCACCTGTTTCGCTACTTTTGCAGGTTGACCGGATGTATCGGGACAGCGCCGCCGCAGGACATCTGCGCAAGATAGCGCCGAAGCGTTTCAATCCCACTGGCGACGCCTGGCTGCCCATCCTGCATGCCCGCCATGGCGGCTGGCATTTCACGGCTCTGTTCTCAAACACCCAACTCGCGCACCAGCTCGACAAGACGTCTGATTGGGTCGTCATCCACTACGAGAAGGATGGAGAGCCGGAGGGCCGATGCACCGTGGTCACCGCCTCACGGGGACCGTGGCGAGGGCAACGGATCGTTCGCGGACGTCAAGGCCCTGAAGACGAAGAGGAGGTATCGGATGAAACGCGGAATCGGAAGTGAAGACACTGAGACGCGCGAGTTGGCAGTTCCCGGTCGCAAAGTCTGCTTCATAATCGCCAAGGCACATGAATTCGACGTCAAGGTCGCCGTTACCGAGCCGGATACGGGATCGAATCCCACGGACGACAATGAGATCGCGGTGCTTCAGGACCATGACGATGATCCTGTGCATGAAGAGTTGGTCTCGCTGATCTCTGAACTCTCCATCGATGAGCAGATCGACCTGGTGGCGTTGATGTGGCTCGGCAGGGATAGCGGTGCGGCGGTCGATTGGGACGAGCTTCGCCAGCAGGCCGCCGACGCCCACAACAGACACACGGCCAGCTATCTCTGCGGCAATCCGCTGCTGGGAGACCATCTTGCGGCGGGGCTCGATGCTCTCGGGCTGTCTTGCTCCGACTGAACCGAACTTGACGCGCATCAAAGCAAAAAGCTCTGGACCGTGTTGAGCTACCGGCCTCCGATGGAGTCCGGATATGATCTACACGACAATACTGGTCCAGCTCGATATTGATGCACCGGCAAGGCCGCGCCTCGTTTTCGCGCAGGAGATCGCGAGGAAATTCGAGGCGGATCTGATCGCGTTGGTGGCGGCCGAGCCTTCCACATTAGTGTCGCCGAGCGAATCCGCCCCACTGGTGGCAGAGGTTCTGCGTGTCAGAACCCACGAAATCGAGGAGCGGATCAAGAAGCTCAAAGAGGAGTTCCTCGCCTTCGTCGGCAACGACGAGCGAGCATCATGGCGCGCTGAACTCGATGATCCCACGCGTGCCGTTGCCCTGCACGCGCGCGCGGCCGATCTGGTGATCACCGGGGCGCCGACTGCGGCTGCCGCCGGAGACTACCAAAGAACCGTCGATCCCGGCGCGTTGGTGCTGTCCCTGGGCCGGCCGGTTCTGTTCGCAGCCGACGGCCTCTCGGCCTTCAAGGGTGAGAGGGTGATGGTCGCCTGGAAGGATTGTCGTGAATCGCGGCGGGCGGTGGTCGACGCGATGCCTTTCCTGAGCAATGCCAAGGAGGTGACTGTCTTCAGCGCTGCCGAGGAAGGAAAGGTGGCCGCGCGGGATGGTGTGGCGGACGTGGTTCGCTATTTGATGAAGCATGGTGTGACAGCCCGGTCCCATTTCGTTGATGGCGAGGGAGTCTCGGCGGGCGACTCGATCGTCGTCGAGGCCGATCGTATCGGAGCCGATCTCATCGTGGCCGGCGGTTATGGCCATAGCCGTTTCCGCGAATGGGCATTCGGGGGCGCGACACGATCCCTGCTCAATTCGGGCTCGTTCCACAGGCTGTTGTCGAACTGAATAGCCCTAGCAGCCCTGTCCCATAACCCGGAAAGAGATAAGCCGATGCAATTGTTGACATCCCTGCTAGTGCCGACTTATCCGGACCCGCCGGGGCCGAAAGTTGCTTCGAATGCGGTGGCCGTGGCCAAGCAACTCGGTGCCACTCTGGATGCGGCGGTCATCAATGCCGACATTCCGGATGTCTCGAACGCCTTGTCCGGCTTGATGCTCGATCTCCCGGCGAAGATCCGCGAGGCCAATGCGGCCAGCAGGAATCGGGGCAAGGCCCTGCTGGAGACAGTCGCGGCCGAAGCTGCACGACGCAGGGTGACCTTGACCTGTCAGGAACTGAAGGCTCAGCCAGCCTTCATGCGGGACGCTGCCGCCAGGGAAGCGCGCTATTTTGATCTCTGCATGGTGGGATGGACACGCGATACCGAGTCAATCCGCGCGACCGCGGAGGAAGTGGTGTTCAGTTCCGGTCGGCCGACTTTGATTTTTCCGGGAGATGAAGATGTCGGTGCGCTCGATCACGTGGTGATCGCCTGGGACGGCAGCCGCGTGGCTGCAAGGGCGGTGGCCGATGCCAGGCCGTTCCTGGAACGGGCATCGACGATATCGATCATCACAGTGACGGATGAGAAAGCGCTATCGCGCGAAGATACTGGGGATAGGCTGGCCAATGGTCTCGCGGCACGAGGTCTCCGGGCCACGGCCAAGTTGATCCACGCCGGCGACAACAAAATCGCCTCCGTCCTCGAGGATCATGCCATAAGGATCAATGGCAGCCTCCTTGTCATGGGTGGATGGGGCCATTCTCGTATACGAGACTTCGTTCTCGGTGGGGCAACCGAGGGGATACTATCGGATCTGCGCTTGCCGGTGTTGATGTCGCATTAGGCGCCGGCGAAGTCGCGATCGTCGAAGGGGTAGAAGTGGACCGCCTTCAATTTCACAGGCTTATCATGGCCCTCGATAAGGACCTTGACCCATTGGTCGCCTAGATTGTCTTGCCAGGTGTCGGTAACGCGGCATCTTACGGCCAGATCCATGCCGACCTCGATCTTGTCCATTCGCTGTGCCATTTTGCATTCCCGTTTGGTTGTGGCGCCTATGTTTTCGCTTCCTGTCCCTCAGGTCATTCGGACCAACTACATCGACATTTCGGGTTCAAGCGTGCGCTCCTTGGCCGGCTCCGGAATCTCGGTCATCGTTGCTTCCGTCAGGAGCAGCACGCTGGCGACCGAGACGGCGTTCTCAAGCGCGATGCGCACGACCTTTGTCGGGTCGATGATGCCGGCCTCGACCAGGTCGACATATTCCTTGCGGCCGGCGTCGAAGCCGAAATTTCCCTTGCCTTCCATCATTCTGGCGATGACCACTCCGCCGTCGACGGCGGAATTCTCGGCGATCTGCCGCACGGGCACTTCGAGCGCGCGCTTCAGGATCTGGACACCGGTGCGCTCGTCGCCTTCGCAACGCGCTTCTTCCTCGGTGACCGGGCCAATGCAGCGCAGCAAAGCCAGCCCGCCACCAGGCACGATGCCCTCCGCGACTGCCGCTTTGGTGGCGCTGATGGCGTCGTCGAGCGCTTCCTTCTTGGACTTCATTTCGGCTTCCGTCGGCGCGCCCACCTTGATGACGGCCACGCCGTCGGCTAGCTTCGCAAGCCGCTCCTGGAGCTTCTCACGGTCATAATCGCTGGTCGTATCGCTGACCTCTCGCCGAATCTGCTCGACGCGTCCCTTGATGGCCTTCTGGTCGCCGCTGCCGCCGATGATGGTGGTGTTGTCCTTATCAACGACCACCCGCTTCGCGCGCCCAAGCTGGGCCATTGCAACGTTCTCGAGCTTGAGGCCCAGGTCTTCGGAAATCACCTGCCCGCCCGTCAGGATGGCAATGTCTTGCAGCATGGCTTTGCGACGATCGCCGAAGCCGGGCGCTTTCACGGCACAATTCTTGAAAGTGCCGCGGATCTGATTGACGATGAGCGTAGCCAGAGCCTCGCCCTCGACATCCTCAGCGATCACCAGCAAAGGCGAGCCTGACTTGGCCACGGCCTCGAGCAGCTTGATGAGATCGTTGAGCGTGGAGATCTTCTTTTCGACGATGAGCACGAGCGCATCCTCAAGCACCGCTTCCATCTTCTCGGCATCAGTCACGAAATAAGGAGAGAGAAAACCGCGATCGAATTGCATGCCTTCAACCACATCGAGAACGGTCTCGGTGGTCTTCGATTCTTCGACCGTGATGACTCCTTCGCCCCCGACCTTCTCCATGGCCTCGCCGATCAGCTGGCCGATGAGAGGATCGTTGTGAGCGGAGATCGTCGCCACCTGTTCCTTCTCGCGCCTCGTCGAGACCGGGCGCGAAATCTGTTTGAGTGTCTCGATCGCGCGCTTCGCCGCGCGGTCGAGACCGCGTTTAATGTCGATTGCGCTGGCGCCGGCGACCACATTGCGAACGCCGTCGGCGAATATTGCGTGGGCAAGGATAGTTGCTGTGCTCGTTCCGTCGCCGACCATGTCGCCAGTTTTCTCGGCTGCCTGTCTCAACATGCGGGCGCCGAGATTTTCTTCGGGGTCCTTCAAGTCGATTTCCTTGGCGATCGTCACTCCATCGTTGCAGACGATCGGGGCTCCCCATTTCCTTTCGATCAGAACCGATTTCGAACGCGGACCGAGCGTTACTCGCACGGCGTCTGCAAGTTGGGTCGTACCGCGAAGGATCTTTTCGCGCGCCGCCGAGCGGAACAGTACCTGTTTGTGAGCCATGGTCGTCTCCCGGTGTCAGACCTATTCACATAGCTGTGCTATCGCCGACGGGCTTTGATGCGTATCAATAGCGCCAATGGCGACACATCGTGTTGACCGGGATCAATGCCGACAAAGTCTTTGGCTGCTCTGCTGCCGCTTGGTCACATCAGGAGGTAGTCATGCGGACGAACGAAACACCGCACTACGACGCCAGCGTCAACACGACGGGCTGCTGCCCCAAATTCAACCCGGGCGGCTGGGACGATCAAGAATTGCACTTCACCGACAAGCCGTTCGTGAGGGCGACAACCCACAGCGTCATGCATGTTCCGGTGAACATGGGCAGCGTTTTTGCCCGCGCCAGCGAGCACATCGACGACGCCGGCGCCTCCGCCGAGGGCCAGTATATCGTTCTCAGCCGCGATCTGTCGCCGTGGACAAGCGAGCATCTTTTCTCGATATCGAAAGCCGTGCCGGGGGAGGAAATGACCACGCTCACGGGCGACTTCATCACCAAGGTTTTCGAAGGGGCGTTCGAGCAGGTGAGGGGCTGGCACGAGGAAATGCTTGAGCTTGCGCGCCAACGCAATCCCAAGGCTGCCGATGTATATTTCTTCTACACGACCTGCCCGAAATGCGCCGCGGCCTATGGCAAGAACTATGTCGTCGGCGTGGCGAAGATCGCCTGAAGCCGGCTCGGCTCGCGTCAGTCTCAAGGTTCAAACCAGGTGCCCCGGCGCCGCTTGGCGATCTCGGTCGCGGCACCGATCTTGGGTCCCATCGAGCCAGCGGAGAAATCCTTCCCAAAAGCTCTGTTGCTCCGACGTGCGCAGGTGCCCGGGCAGCCGGCGTGCCGCAACCCATCTAGACCGCGTCGATATTCGTGAGCATCAACAGCATACCGGCGTTCAACTGGCGCGCCAGCAGCGAGCTTGCCAGATCCTTGTCGGTGACAGCGACCAAGCGGACCTGCGGACGGTTGCCATGCGTGATCACCTGGGAATGGCCCTCGCCAATCAGCGCGGCCAGACTGACGCGGCGCGCTTGACATTGTTGCGCTGGTCTTCGGCGGTCATGGGTTCGCCGCGCCGCAACGATCGCGAAACATCACTTATCCTTCGGCCAAAGCTCTCGCAGCGATTTCTTCATCGAATTGCGGACCTGAACGATCTCGCCGTGGGAGATGTGCCGGTCGAGGAGCCGGAACACCGCCCCTATAGCCCTGTCCACGTCGATCTCGGGCTCGTAGCCAAAGCTGTTGCGAACGCAGATGGCGAAGTCGCGCTTCGTGCGTTCCCATGCCGGCTCGGCCGGGTTCCACCCTTCGAAATAGATGCCTCTTATCAGCGTTGGCAACTGAGCCGACAGATCAGCCATTTCTTCCGGCGAAAGCCAGTCGCGCACGGTGTGGAGGACCGCCTTCAACAGGCGGAAGGCGCTTTGCTCGTTCCAGTCCAGATCCTTGGCGAGTTCGTTCACCCATTGCTGCGCCTGCTCGGCGGCATGTGCGATGGACGCGTGCGAAACAGAATGTGTCATGGTTGTCATCCTTCAATCTGCTTGCATCTTGCGTTGTCGCGATCCGGGCGCATTGCGCGGGATCAAGTTTTTGCGTTCTTCAGCCGCCTGCCCTGTTCACCAGCAACTGGGCAATCCGGTCGCCCTTGGCGACGGCCGGACGGCCCGTCGGGGCACAACGGTTTGCCAAGCGCATCCCAGGTCTCCGCGGGCGCATCGTGCGGCGATTAACTCATCCGAATGTAAGGGCAGCGGTGTGATGCGCAGCCGCTCCTTGCCGCGCGACGTGGGGATGCCGGCCCATCCCGAAATCGTCGTTGGAGCACCAGACTTTGACCTTTCCGAAGACGTCTGGCGCGCAGCGATGTCAATCGAGCCTAGACCAGGCCCGCAATCCTGCAGGTGAACAAATGGGGTAGGATACCGACGGCGCCGGGTGTAACCTCACGCCCGCATGCGTCTGAGCGATAATTGAAGGGACTGTCGTGGACCGGTTCATCGCAAGGGCCAATATCGCCCATTTGGAAGACCTGCTCGCCAGAGAAACCGACCCGGAAAAGCGGCGGGTGGTCGAGACTCTGCTTGCCCGTGAAAAGCACAAGCTCGAAATCGCGATTCATCAGGCTGATACTGCTACCGAGCAAGACGGGCCTTCGAAGATCGAGGACCCTGCAGCTTAACTCGACGAAAGCTTCCTCAGTGCGGTCGCGCTGAGGAAGCAAACATTCGCGCGGTCAAGCGGCTTTGACGGCAATCTTCTTTTCGGCCTTCTGCGCTTCGGGGGTCTTGGGCAGCTTCACGGTAAGCACGCCCTTGGTGAAGCTGGCGTCGATCTTGTCGGCGTCGACCCCTTCGGGCAACTGGAATGACCGCTGGAACGAGCCGTAGCGGCGTTCCGAGAGATAGTAGTCCTTTTCCTTTTCCTCCTTCTCCTCGTTCTTTTCGCCCTTGATCGTCAGGACGCGGTTGGTGAGCTTGATGTCGACGTTCTTCTCGTCGATGCCGGGCAGTTCAGCGGTGATCTCGAATCCGT
Source organism: Mesorhizobium erdmanii USDA 3471 (assembly GCF_000472705.1). Taxonomy (GTDB): domain Bacteria; phylum Pseudomonadota; class Alphaproteobacteria; order Rhizobiales; family Rhizobiaceae; genus Mesorhizobium; species Mesorhizobium erdmanii. The sequence continues at coordinate 34,271 of NZ_AXAE01000023.1, forward strand.
TGGACTTTTCAACGAGGTCCATGGCCGGCGCCACCGACCAGGCATCGCTGCGCAAGGCCGGCAGGTCGCGACCGAAAAGCGAACGCGTGGAGGGCAAACGGAAATCGAAGGGGTGGAAATCGTCGAAAAGCCGATCGACTTCGCGACGCAGACTCTCGAACGGCCCCATCCAGTTGTCCGACCTGGGGGCGGCAGGAGCATTCTTCTCGGATTTCACGGGCAGTTTGGTAGCAGCTTCAGCCATTGTTCGTCTCCTTTAGACAGATTTCTGGACAAGTTGCTGCCTCCGCTCTTCCACCTCCTCCCAGGAGGCACCGGAGCGGTGATAGCGAGCTCGCTCGCCAGGGGATGAACCGGCAATTTTCCGCGACTCCCATGTGCAGGACTCGTCGCATCGCCAATTCATGACTGGCCTGTCGAGATAGTCATCAAAGCCTGGGGATGAGCAGCGATCCTTGATCGGCGTCAAATAAGACGAAGAAAGCCGAACTCAGCTCAAACATCCTCCAATGCCACGCCGCACAGGAATGCGATCTCGATTTGACTGCGGTCAAGGCACTGACCTTCAGCGATCGCTATTGGCTACCTGATCAAACGGAGTCTTACGAACATGGATTTCAAAGGCAAAACGGCGATCGTCACCGGGGCCGGATCGGGAATTGGCGCAGCCATTGCCCTTGAACTGGCCACCCGTGGAGCGCATGTCGTCGTCGCGGATATCGACCATTCTTCAGCGGTGGACACCGTTACGCGGATCGCGTCTGAGGTCGGGAGTGCGCTCGCCTTCGAGGTCGATGTCGCCGACGCCGAGTCGGTCAGAGAGATGGCCAACTTCGCCGTGAAAGAGTTCGGGGGACTGCATCTCGCGGTTAACAACGCCGGTATCGGCGGGCCAAGCGAAACCACGGCCGATTATCCGCTGGAGGATTGGCGCAAGATCATCGATGTGAATCTCAACGGTGTCTTCTACTGCCTGAAATACGAGATTGCCGCCATGCTCGAGACGGGAGAAGGCGGAGCCATCGTCAACATGTCGTCCGTCTTGGGTTCGGTTGGAAGGCCGAAGGCCTGTGCCTATGTGGCGACCAAACATGCGCTGGTGGGGCTGACGAAGGTCGCGGCGATGGAGTTCGCCGCGCGAAACATCCGTATCAATGCCATCGGCCCGGCCTTCATAGACACGCCGTTGCTGACCAAGAATCTGGATCCGGACGTGATAGAAAGTCTGGCAGAATTGCACCCGGTCGGGCGGCTGGGTACACCCACGGAAGTCTCCGCGCTTACCTGTTTCCTTTTATCAAGCCAGGCAAGCTTCATAACCGGCAGCTACCACCTGATCGACGGCGGATACACAGCGAGATGATCCGCCAAGGCCGCCATGCGTCACAGAAACGATGCTGCGGGAAGCGGTGCCTGTCGAGAAATGATTCAAATCAAAGCGTCCAGCCATCGCTTGGATCAAGGTAATCCGATGTGGAATCCCGTCGCCAGCGCGCCACTTGGCCCCAGTCTTCAACTGGCTGTCTTTGATCAAGACGGTGTGCACGTGCTGATATTCCCTTGCAGGAGGGAGCCGATGGGTTGGAGAAATGCTGCGACCGGCGCACGCGTCGACGTCCATCCCACCCACTGGCGTCCGTGGAACACGGATGAAAATGATCCGGATGCTCTGCGAGACCCAAACTAGCTTTTCGGGTCGGCAACCAATGCCATGCGCACCAGATGGGATAGGCTGCCGACGCCCATCTTGTGGTGTCTGCGGAAGCTAGGTCCCTATTGCTCACATCTCATCCTGCACCTGGAAGAACGCTGGCGATCGCTGGTTCAGCACCCATGCATCCATTCGCAAACACGAGGCTCCGCCGTTTGACCGACATCAAGGCATCACATGCCACGAGATGGCAATCAGGAGGCTATCCTTTGCTCAAGCGAGGTGCCCGCATGTCCTACAAAACGATTGTCGTCAACCTGGCCGTGGACACAGACCCCGCACCGATCGTCAAGCTCGCAGCGGAGCTCGCGCAGCGCTTCGATGCTCACCTCGTCGGCCTTGCGGCCGCGGATGTTCCGCCTCTGGTTTCGACAGGAGAAGGCTTGGTCTACGAAGGCGAGGTGATGCAGATCCAACGCACCGAAATCGAAAAGCGCCTGGCCGAGATGCACGGCATTTTCGAAAAGCTCGTTCCGGCCGCGGTCAGCAGCGAGTGGATCCAGTATGTCTGCGGCCCGACCCGCGCCTTGGGCCAGGTGGCCCGCTCGGCCGATCTAATCGTGACTGCCGACGGCGGCGAGGATGTCTACCGCGCGGTCGATATTGGCAGCCTCGTTCTTGGCGCCGGTCGACCAGTGCTGGTCGCTGCGGCCAATGCCGAACATATGCTGGGCAAGACTGTGCTTGTCGCTTGGAAAGACAGCCGGGAAGCGCGAAGGGCCTTGTCCGATTCCTTGCCGTTTCTGGTTGCAGCCAACGAGGTTGTTGTCGCCACCATGCAATCCGAATCCGCGGAAGATGTTCGAGACAGCCTTGCCGATGTCGCGGCCTTTCTGGAGCAACACGGCATCACGGCGCGAACGGAAACTGTCGCTGGCGATGCTGACGCCGACAGGTTGTTGACCTTTGCGCGATCGATTCATGCGGATCTGATCGTTTCAGGAGCTTATGGTCACAGCCGGCTGAGAGAATGGGCCTTTGGCGGCGTTACACGCTCGCTGATCGGCGAGGGCAGCGTCAATCGCCTCCTGTCCAACTGACGGGATGGCCATGGTGACCCGTGCGACAGACGAGGCGGAGCGGCCGAACGCCATGGCAAACGAAGGCCATTCGATCGGTCGTTCTCCCGATCATGCCCAGAGCCCCTATTGGTCGCTCGGGACAGATCAGTTGGTGGCGGAACTGGAGACCACCACGTCCGGTCTTTCGAGCGTCGACGCGGCGGTCCGGCTCGGGAAATTCGGTCCAAACGCATTGGCGTCGCGCTCCGCCGGTTCGGCGTTGGCAGTCTTTGCCCGCCAGTTTCGCAGCCCGCTGGTGCTGATCCTTGTCTTTGCCGCAGCCGTGTCGATGTTTGTCGGCGAGGCCCGTGAAGCCGCGATTATCGGCGCGATTGTACTGGCTAGCTGCGTCCTCAGCTTCACCCAGGAGTACGGTGCCTCTCGCGCTATGGAGGCGCTGCAGCAGCGTGTTTCCCGCAAGGCAACCGTGCTGCGTGATAGCCTCGAACGCATGATCAATGTCGAGGACATCGTCCCAGGCGATGTCGTCTGCCTGTCAGCTGGCAATCTCATTCCCGTCGACGGCGTGATCCTGGAGGCGCGGGATTTCAATGTCAGCGAATCCGTCCTAACCGGCGAGACGTTCCCGGTCGTGAAGTCCGCTGGCCGGTCTGCTCCTGAAGCTGGCATCGCACAACGAACGAATGCCGTCTTCACCGGTACGTCGGTTCGCAGCGGGACGGCGAAGGTACTTGCGGTGGCCACGGGAGCGCGCACCGAGTTTGCACTGATCGCCGAGGCTTTGGAGCGGCGGATTCCCGAGACCCAGTTCGCCCGCGGCATCAGGATGTTCGGATATCTGATGACCGAGATCATGCTTGTGATCGTCATCCTGGTGTTCTTCGCCAACTTGCTGCTGCATCGGCCCTTGATCGAATCGCTGCTGTTTTCGCTTGCCCTCGCCGTTGGACTGACGCCCGAACTGCTTCCCGCGATCATCAGCGTCACTTTGGCCAGGGGCGCGCGGATGATGGCCGCCAGCGGTGTGATCGTGCGTCGCCTCGATGCGATCGAGAACCTCGGCAGCATGGACCTGCTGTGCACAGACAAGACCGGAACGCTGACGGAAGGCGTCATTCACCTCGACGGATCTTTCGATGTCGAGGGTAATGCTTCTAAGGAGGTTCTGCTCTGGGCACGGCTGAACGCGACTTTGCAGACCGGGCTGAAGAATCCCCTCGACGAGGCAATAGCGAATGCCCAGCCAGGACAGGATGATCTGCGCGGCTTCACCAAGCTTGACGAAATCCCATACGATTTCGTTCGCAAGCGGTTGTCGGTCGCCGTGAAGGGAGGAAAGGACGAACAGATACTGATCACCAAAGGTGCCGTACAGAACGTTCTCGATGCCTGTGTCTTTGTGCGAGGTTCAGACGGCCAGAAATCCCTGGGCGCGGCGGAACGCCAAGCCATCGACGAGAGGTTCAGGCGCTGGAGCGGGCAAGGGTATCGTGTTCTGGGTCTGGCAATCCGGCGATACCAGGACAATGTGGGCTTCAGCCGCGATGACGAAACGGCGATGACATTTGCGGGATTCCTGCTGTTTCTCGATCCGCCAAAGGAGGGCGTGCGTGAAACGCTGTCTGCTCTTGCCAGCAGGGGCATCGCTGTAAAGGTCATTTCCGGCGACAACCGCTATGTCGCCGCCCACCTGGCCGAGGCTGTAGGTCTGCGGTCCGACAGGATCATGACCGGCGAAGACCTGTCGAAAATGACGAAAAATGGCCTCCTGGCCGGTGTCCGCAATACCGATCTCTTCGTCGAGATCGATCCGAACCAGAAGGAGCATATTGTCGAAGCATTGCGCCGGAGTGGGCACGTCGTCGGCTATCTCGGCGACGGCATCAATGACGCGCCGGCGCTGCATGAAGCCGACATTGGCATTTCGGTCGATACGGCTGTCGATGTGGCTCGGGAGGCCGCCGACATTATCCTGCTCAAGCGCGACCTGGGTGTACTGGTGCGGGGCGTCGACGATGGCCGCAAGACGTTCGCCAATACGATGAAATACATCTCCATCACGACCAGCGCCAATTTCGGCAACATGATCAGCATGGCCGCCGCGTCGCTCTACCTGCCTTTCCTACCGCTGCTGGCCAAGCAGATCCTGCTGAACAACTTCCTTTCCGATATCCCGGCCCTAGCGATAGCGAGTGACAATGTCGACGCCGACCAGCTGCGCAGGCCGCAGCACTGGGACATCCGTTTCGTCAGGCGCTTCATGGTAAGTTTCGGTCTGGTGAGCTCCCTATTTGATTTCGCGACCTTCGCCTTCCTTCTCGTCGTGGTGCATGCCGCAGCCGCAGAATTCCAGACTGCCTGGTTTGTGGAATCACTGCTCACCCAACTTTCCATTCTCCTGGTCGTGCGTACGCGGAAGACATTCTGGCTAAGCCGTCCGAGCAGGTTGTTGGCATGCCTCGCGCTCGCGGTTGGCATCGTCGCCGTGACCATGCCCTACATGCGGTTCGCCGCTTGGTTTGGGTTTGTCCCTCTTCCACTGTCGGTACTTGCAGGCCTTCTTTCAATTTCGGCCGCCTATGTCCTTGTTTCGGAATTGACGAAGGGGTGGGTTTTCGAGCATGGCAGCCGGGCACATCGACCAACTGCAAGATTGCTGCAAAGCCGGAAGGTCCTCAGGTCCAAACAGTGAAGACCATTATAGTGGAGCGGCTCCAATCACGACCAGGATGCTGCCTGGCTTCCCAATGTTCGTTGCGTTGAATCAAAGGCGCCCTGCGTTGCCTTCGCGAGATGAAGCGACAACTCGGGGCGCGTTCAGATACGCCTGCCTCCGCATTTGCGATGGATCAAGGCTCGATCGTCCTTCGCCGGATAGATCGATGGCGACCGGTGTTGACACCGCCCCGTCGTGAACCAGTGGCAGCATCGACGCGTTGTGCCTCAGCCCGCGTCGGTTTGGAACCAGCGAAGGAACGAAAATGACCGAGCATCCCAGCACCAGTCGCTTGTCCGCCCAGGAATTGCATGACATCGATGCCTACTGGCGCGCCGCCAACTACCTGACCATCGGACAGATCTACCTGCTCGACAATCCGCTGCTTCGCGAGCCTCTCCGGCTGGAACATGTCAAGCCGAGGCTGCTGGGCCATTGGGGAACGTCACCTGGCCTCAGTTTCATCTACGCGCATCTCAATCGGGCGATCAGGCAGCGCGATGTCAATGTCATCTATGTCTGCGGTCCTGGTCATGGCGGGCCGGCGATTGTGGCAAACACCTATCTTGAGGGTACCTACAGCGAGACCAATCCGGACATTACTTTGGGCGAGGCCGGAATGAAGAAGCTCTTCAGGCAGTTCTCATTTCCAGGCGGCATCCCAAGTCATGCGGCGCCCGATGTTCCCGGCTCGATTCATGAAGGCGGCGAGCTCGGCTATGCGCTTTCGCATGCCTATGGCGCGGCCTTCGACAACCCGGACCTTGTCGTCGCTTGTGTCGTGGGTGACGGAGAGGCGGAAACTGGGCCGCTCGCCACCTCCTGGCATTCCAACAAGTTCCTCAATCCGGCGCTTGACGGCGCGGTGCTGCCCATCCTCCACCTCAACGGCTACAAGATCGCCAACCCCACGATTCTGGCTCGCATCCCCGAGGAAGAACTGCGTGCGCTGTTCATTGGCTATGGCTACGAGCCGCTGTTTGTCGAGGGCGACGATCCGGCCTTGATGCATGAGCGCATGGCAGTTGTGCTCGACGATGCCCTTGACCACATCAGGGCAATCCAGGATGCGGCCCGCGGCGGCCTAAAGTCGGCACAGCCGCGGCCGAAATGGCCGATGATTGTGCTTCGAAGCCCGAAGGGCTGGACTGGTCCCAAGGAGGTAGATGGACTGAAGACCGAGGGTTTCTGGCGTTCCCACCAGGTTCCACTTGCCGGCCTCGCCGAAAACCCCGCGCATCTGAAGATGCTTGAAGAGTGGATGAGAAGCTACCGGCCTGAAGAGCTTTTCGATGGCGCCGGCGCGCCTGTGGCCGCGATCCGCGCCACCGCGCCGGAAGGTGAAAGGCGCATGAGCGCCAATCCGCATGCCAATGGCGGCCTGCTGCGTCGGTCCTTGGAATTGCCTGGCTTGCATGAGCACGCCGTCCCGATCGAGCGGCCCGGGGATGTCAAGGCGGAGTCGACCCGGGTCATGGGTAGTTTCCTGCGCGATGTCTTGACGTTGAACCAGGGCAGCAGGAACTTCCGAATCGTCGGGCCGGACGAGACGGCTTCGAACCGCTTGCAGGATGTATTCGAGGTGACGGAGCGCGCCTGGATGGAAAGGATACTTCCCGAGGATGTGCACCTGGCGCGGGAAGGCAGGGTTCTGGAGATTCTATCCGAGCACACCTGCCAGGGCTGGCTGGAAGGTTACCTGCTTACCGGGCGCCACGGCTTCTTCTCGTGCTACGAGGCCTTCACGCACATCGTCGATTCCATGTTCAACCAGCATGCGAAATGGCTAGATGCCTGCCGCAAGCTCGCCTGGCGGCGGCCGATCGCTTCGCTGAACTATCTGTTGTCCAGCCATGTCTGGCAGCAGGAGCATAATGGGTTCAGCCATCAGGATCCGGGCTTCATCGACGTGGCCTTGAACAAGAAGGCGGACGTCGTGCGCGTCTATCTGCCGGCGGATGCCAACAGCCTGCTTTGCGTGACCGACCATGTGCTGCGGACATGGAACCGCATCAATGTCGTCGTCGCCGGCAAGGCCAATTCCTGGCAATGGCTGTCCATCGATGAGGCGAAGGTCCACTGCAACGCCGGCATCGGCATATGGGATTGGGCATCGACCGACCGAGGGGCCGAGCCGGATGTGGTGATGGCCTGCGCCGGCGACGTGCCGACGCTCGAGACGCTGGCTGCTGTGCAGATCCTCAGACGCCACATTCCCGACCTCAAGGTTCGTGTCGTCAACATCGTCGATTTGATGACCCTGCAGCCAAAGGAACATCATCCGCACGGTCTCTCGGATCGGGAGTTCGATGCGCTGTTCACCAGGGACAAGCCCGTCATCTTCGCATACCACGGATATCCATGGACCATCCATCGTCTGACCTATCGACGGACCAATCACGACAACATCCATGTACGCGGTTACAATGAGGAAGGAACGACAACGACGCCCTTCGACATGACCGTGCTGAACGGGCTTGACCGCTACCACCTTGTGCTCGGCGTTCTCGAGCGCATCCCCGAGCCGGCCGGCGCGCATATTCGGCTGAAACAGGCCATGGAAGGCAAGCTGATCGAGCATCAGGCCTATATCCGCGAGCACGGGCAAGACATGCCCGAGATACTCGGTTGGAAGTGGGAGCAGTAGTCGATGGCGAAGCGCCACGCTGACAGGATCGGACCCGCAACAGTGGGCGGGGCCAGCCGACCGTGACGGATGTAATTCTTGTCCTCAACGGCGGCTCGTCGAGCCTGAAGTTCGCCGCCTTTCAAGGCCGCGACGAGCTTCATCTGCTGGTGCGCGGCAGTGTCTCGTCTATGGGCGAGCGGCCCAGGCTTCACGTCGCGCCCACGGCAACAACGCCACCGTTCGACAGGAGCCTAGGCGAACAACCAATCTCCATCGACAAGGCATTCGAAGCCATTGCGTCCTATCTGGCAAACCGTGGCCTGTTGCGCCGGGTGCGCAAGGTCGGACACCGCATCGTGCATGGCGGTCGGGAGTTTGTTCGCGCAACGCGGCTCGATCAGCGCACGCTCGATGCCTTGCGCGGGCTCGCGCCGCTCGCCCCGATTCATCAAGCAATCAACCTGGAACTGGTCGGCTTGGCCAGCCGCCTTCTGCCCGGCGCAACGCAGGTCGGCTGCTTCGACACCGCCTTTCACGCGACGCAGCCCGAGCTCGCAAGACTTTATGGCTTGCCGCATGAGATGTCGGAGCAAGGCATCGTGTCCTATGGGTTCCATGGGCTGTCCTACAGCCATATCGCGAGCGAGCTCCGCAACCGTTACGGCGCAGCCGCCGGTGGCAGAACGATCGTTGCCCACCTTGGCAGCGGAGCGAGCCTGTGTGCGATGAAGGCAGGCGCAAGCCATGCCACCACGATGGGTTTCTCGACGCTAGACGGCCTCGTCATGAGTACGCGTTGCGGCGCGATCGATCCTGGCGTCCTCCTGCACCTCCTGCACGACCGGAAGATGTCATCCGATGGACTGATCGACTTGCTCTACGAGCGATCCGGCCTGCTGGGGGTATCCGGCATCTCCGGGAATATGCAGACGCTGCTTGCGTCGAATGACCCCGCGGCGATGCGCGCCGTCGATCTCTTCGTCTATCGCGTCGGCCGTGAGGTCGGGTCGCTCGCAGCGGCGCTCGGAGGCCTCGACACGCTCGTCTTCACCGCGGGCATCGGCGAGCATGCGCCGGTGATCCGACAGGGGATTTGCGAAGCTGCTGGATGGCTGGGCGTTGCGATCGACAGGGAGCTGAACGCAGACAGCGAAGAATTGATCAGCACCGGGGATTCCCCTGTCGATGTTCTGGTCATCGCAGCGGACGAAGAGCGTGCGGTGGCTGCAGAGTTGCTCGAGTTCGAGGCGGTTTGATCACGACAGCCGCCAGTTGGCGGGGCGCCGCTCACGTGCCAGAGTTGTCCACTCACGCGTGGGTATCCCTCAGGGGGGGGAAGCCATTCGTCGGCCCGCTACCGGTTCAAGATCTGACGGCGGACTCCCCAAGGACTGAAAGCCAAGATGGTATCTAGCTCGCCAACTTGGCGCCGAGCTTCCGCTGAACCAAGACGAGTGTCGGGTCGTCGGGGTCGGTTTTGACGGTGAAACCCATGTCGCGTTCAAGTTCGATCGCTGCGCGGTTTTCGCGGCTCTCGATCGACTCGATCGTCTCGATGTCATGGTCGTCGGCGTAACGCGCTATATAGCCGAGAAACTCCCAGCCGACGCCGAGATGTTTGCGGTCCTCGCGGATGCAAATGGCGACTTCGCCCCGGCGGTCGGCCGGATCGGCTGCGAGCGTCGCTACCGCGATCAGCATTCCGTCGGTCGAAAAGGCGAGAAAGTTATGGATGTGGGGATCGTCGGAACGGGTCATCGCCACCAAGCGCTCATGCGACACTTCCCGCAACGCGCCGAGGAAACGGAAGCGCAAATCCTCTGGCGTTACATGCTTGAAGAACTCCGCGACGAGCTGCTCGTCGTCGGGGCGAGCGCGGCGCACTTCGAACCGAAATCCCGTGTGCGTGGTGAGCGTGCTTTTCATTGTCGTCCCTTTCAGGATTGGTGCGTGAAACGGGCTCGAATGCCTCATTCCCCCATCGCCAGCAGCGTGTCCCGCTTGATGATTTCGATGCTGCGAAGGCTGAGCAGGCGGATCACACCCTTCTCTCTCAGACGGGTGAAGACCCGCGAGACGGTTTCGATTGTGAGGCCGAGATAGTCGCCAATGTCGTTTCGCGACATGGGCAGTTCCACCTGCCGCAGTCCGCCCTGACGCTCCGACATTTCGATGAAGAATGCCGCTACGCGCTCGATGGCGTTCTGGCGGCCAAGTACCAGAAGATGTTCCTGCGCCCGGGTCAGGCCTTTGAGTGCGAGAGGCAGAAGCTGGCGCGACATGTCCGTGCCTGATGGAGCGCGGAAGACCCGGACACCGGTTGCGTTGATCGCTTCGGCGAAGAAATGGTGAGTGGGGTCGGCCTCGAAGCCGAAGGTCTCTCCCGCCAGATGGAACGCGCTGATCTGCCTGCGGCCGTCGGCGAGCAGGCGGTAGATGCGGACCGCGCCGAACTCGACCTGGTAGAGGGCACCCGCCTTTTCGCCCTGGGCGTAGATCTCGGCGCCTGCCGAGAAGAAGCTCAGCGGCTGCACGGTCGCGCCGTCAAAGATGGCAGCCGGGTTCTGCTGGAGGAGGTATGACGGCAGTTCAATCTTGGCGGAGGCTTGAGCGTACATGGCTGTGGTCCCGGTGAATTCGTGACAACAGCAATCGCGCAAATCCCGCCACGCCGAAATTCGGTTATGTCCCTACGGGAAACTACTTAGGCCGAGCTCGAAAGCCCAAGATCCCTCCAGCCCTCGCCGAGCAAGTCGCGCGCTTCATGCGATTGACCACGATCAAGGCCGGCATGAATTGGCTGGGCGATTATCCGGTCAGAACCAACCATGCAGACAGGGAATTTGACCATGACCTCCGACATCATCGAAATCTGGGCCGGGATGCTCGGCTTTGCCTATCTTGCGGCCTTAGGCCTTTATTTCGAGATGCTTTCCGCTCGGAAGCGCAGTCACGTCGCGGCGAGCCATGGCTTCAGTGATCGCACCAGGCCGCGCGCGATGGAGAGCAAGCACTCCCGATAATGCCAATCCCCATCGGGTAATGCATTTCCCACTTTTTTGCCGAGCGGGCGGCAGACTTAGCCACAATCATTTCCGGACTGAGGTGTTTCATGAAGGCAATGGTGCTGGAGAGGCTGGGCACTCCTTTGAAGGCCACCGATCGCCCCGACCCTACGCCGCGACCGGGTGAAATAAGGCTCAGGGTCGAAGCCTGTGCGGTCTGCCGGACCGACCTGCATGTCGTCGACGGGGATCTGCCGCGCCCGAAGTTGCCGCTTGTCCCAGGCCACGAAATCGTCGGCATCGTGGATCTGGTTGGTGAGGGCGTGTCGCCGTCTCGGCTTGGCCAGAGAGTAGGCGTTCCTTGGCTCGGACATACCTGCGGGCATTGCCCCTATTGTGTCGCTGGCGCCGAAAATCTTTGCGACGAGCCGCTCTTCACCGGCTACACCCGCGACGGCGGCTTCGCGAGCCATGTCGTTGCCGATCAGCATTTCGCTTTCGAGCTCGACGCCGTGGCGGACCCGGTGTCGCTGGCGCCGCTCCTGTGTGCAGGGTTGATCGGCTGGCGCTGCCTCAAGAAGGCGGGCGACGGCCGAAGACTGGGCATCTATGGCTTCGGTGCCGCAGCACATATCATCACCCAGGTCGCGATCTGGCAGGGACGAGAGATATTCGCCTTCACACGTTCCGGCGACACCCAGGCCCAGCAATTCGCGCGCTCGTTGGGCGTTGTCTGGGCAGGGTCGTCCGATGAATTACCCGTCGCCGAGCTTGACGCGGCGGTCATCTTCGCACCGGTTGGCGAACTGGTGCCCGCGGCGTTGCGGGCTGTACGCAAAGGCGGCCGCGTGGTCTGCGGCGGTATCCATATGAGCGACGTCCCATCGATGCCCTACCGACTTCTCTGGGAAGAAAGAGAGTTGGTGTCAGTCGCCAATCTCACTCGCCGTGACGCGGAAGAGTTCTTTCCGATGGCACAGCGTGCTCAGGTGCGCACGCACACAAAAGTCTATCCGCTCGAGCAGGCCAATCAGGCGCTGGACGATTTGCGGATGGGCAGGCTGAGCGGCGCCGCTGTCCTGACGCCATGATGCCGCGGATAAGTTGGCGCCGGCCAGTTTGATTTAGCGCAAGGACAGCGGACGACCGCGCGAGCAGTGTGGATAGACGATGTCAGCGCTTGTGCTGTCGTACTGATGGAGGATCAATATGAACACCGTTTCCAAGCTGGGAATTGCCGTCGCCATGCTGATGGCCGGCACTACCGGTTCGGTCTGGGCTGCTTCGCTTGTCCAGGTCTCTCTTTGGGACAAGGGCGCGAGTACGGAGATGCCGATGGGCCTCGCCTACGCGACGCCAGGACTGGACATCTCAAAAGCTACCATGGGCCTCAAGGTCTCGCCCGGCGCGGTGAAGGCCGGAAAGGTCACTTTCAAGGTCAAGAACGATTCCAAGGATACCATTCACGAAATGATCGTGATGTTCCTTGCCGACCCGAAAAAGCCGCTCCCTTACATTGACGCCGAGAACCGGGTCGACGAAGACAAGGCTGGCGACAAGGGGGAGGTTTCGGAACTTGATCCGGGCAAATCAGGCGCTTTGACCGTTGACCTGCAAGCGGGAAAGTACCTGCTCATCTGTAACGTGCCAGGCCACTACGGCGCCGGCATGTGGGCCGAATTTACCGTCAATCCATAGGCTGGTCGGCCGAGGTCCGCGATCGTCGCTGCCTGCCCGGATGGACAGGTTCCCGAAGTTTGGGCGCACACCAAGATTAGTGGCTCCGGCATTTGTTGCCGCGTCGGCAATCCAAATTGCCTTCGCGACTTCCGGAGCAGCGTCTCAAAGCCCTCGCTGGCCGAGTTCGCCCATTCGCCCGATCCACTTAGCGCGTTTCGCGTCGCTGGCGCTTGCGACCATGCCGAACAAGGTTTCGCGCACCGGCCTGATCCCGACAAAGTTGAGAATGCCGCGCCGCATGCCGGCAATCCCGTGGCTGAAGAACCATATCCGGTAAACGGCCGCCGGCATTCCCATCGTCACCACCAGGCGGGCGGAGCGGCCACGCAGCAAGGATTTGGCGAAACCTTCGCCTTTGGCCGGGTAGGCGAATGCCGTGCCTGGTCGCATCACCTGCTCCAGGAAAGCCTTCAGCATGGCCGGCACGGTGCCCAGCCAAAGCGGGAAGATAAAGACGAAATGCTCCGCCCAGACGACTGCCTCTGTGGCCTCTCTTAGGCTGTCGGGAATCTTGCCATGCTCGAACTCCTCCATCGTCCGGAGCATCGGAAAGTCCAGCAAGGCGAGGTCGATCTTGCGCACGGTGTGACCAGCGCGTTCCGCGCTTTCGGTATATGCGGAAGCCAAGGCCCGGCAGAGCCGGTCGGGAGACGGGTCGGGATGGCCGATGACAACGAGGATACGGCGTGGCACCACTTGGCTCCTACCAACTGAGGGACTGCTAGCCATTCGCGGCTTCACGATGCGCGACGTGCGGTGCCATGTCGGTCAGCGCTTTGAGATTTCGTTCCGCTTTGCCGCGCGCAAAGTTCTCCAGCACCGTGCCGCCCATGGCGTCGGCCGTCAAAGTTCGCTGATCAATTCCCGCAGCAACAACCGGACATCCTTTGCTGTTTCGGCAAGTGCTGGATTTTTGACGGACCCCATCGCCGCTGCCGGATCGACCGCGGCAATTTCGACTTTGCCTGGCGAGATCTCGGTCACGATCACGTTGCAAGGCAGCATCGCGCCGATCTTGTCCTCGGCCTGCAGTGCGCGCCATGCGAAATGCGGATTGCAGGCGCCAAGGATCATGTAGGGCTTGAAATCGACGCCCAGCTTGACCTTCATCGTGTGCTGGACATCTATCCTTGTCAGGATGCCGAAGCCCTTACCGGCAAGCTTTTTGGTGACATGTTCGATCGCCGCGGCAAACGGCATGTCGAGGTTTCTGCTGAAATAGTAACTCATCGGATCTTCCTTCAACGAAATACCTTCGCCCTCAGAGCAGCTTGGTCGCGTCGTCGCTCTAGCTAGCCGCAGGGTGCCGGTGAAGCTTTGATCCAGCGCAATGAATGTTCGCCGCCTCCGGTGAATGTGGCGGTGAGGAGTTTTCCGGAATGACAATCCGAAATCTTGAATATGCCGTTTCGCCGAAATCCGTCGCTGTCATCGGCGCGACCGGGCGCATTGGCTCGGTCGGTTGCGTTGTCTTCGACAACATTGTCAGCGGCGGCTTCGAGGGAGAGATCTGGCCGGTTAATCCCAAACACTCACAGGTGGCCGGCCACCGCTGCTACGGCAGTGTTGCCGACCTGCCGGGCATTCCCGACCTGGCCGTGATCGTTACCCCTCCCGACACCGTTCCCGGGATCGTGCGCGAGCTTGCTGAGAAGGGGACACGTGCCGCCGTTGTCATCACGGCGGGGCTCAATCACGGGAACGGACTGCGCCAGGCGATGCTCGATGCAGCCAAACCTTGGCTTATGCGGATCATCGGGCCAAACACGATCGGGTTGATAGTCCCTCCAGCGAAGCTCAACGCCAGTTTCGCCCATATGGCCGCGAAGCCTGGGAACATCGCGCTGATCTCGCAGTCAGGCGCGATCGCCACATCGCTGATCGACTGGGCGGCCGAGAACAATGTCGGCTTTTCCCGGATCATTTCCCTCGGCGACATGGCGGACGTCGACGTCGGCGACTGCCTCGACATGCTGGCGGGCGATTTTCACACGCGAGCTATCGTGATGTACCTCGAAACCATACCCAATCCGCGCAAGTTCATGTCTGCCGCACGGGCGGCTGCACGCCTCAAGCCGGTTATCGCAATCAAACCTGGCCGGCACGAACAGGCGGCCAGGGCGGCGGCGACACACACAGGCGCGCTTTCGGGCGCGGACAGGGTGGTGGACGCCGCGCTGCGGCGGGCAGGGGTGCTGCGTGTGGATGATCTCGCTGAGTTGTTCGATGCCGCTGAAACGATCGCGCGCTATTCTCCGCTCGAGCGGGCGCGCGTCGGCATCGTCACAAACGGCGGCGGCGCCGGCGTTCTTGCCGTCGACAAGCTCGTCGATCGTAGTGGCGAGTTAGCTGAACTTGCGCCTTCGACCATTGCGCAGCTCGACCGTGTGCTGCCGCCGACCTGGTCGCACGCGAACCCGATCGACATCGTCGGGGACGCGGCACCGGAGCGCTATGGGGCGGCGCTCGAAGCCTTGGCGGCGGATCGGGGGACGGACGTCATCCTGGTGATGAACTGCCCCACCGGGCTTGGTTCTTCGGCAGAAGCGGCCAGGAAGGTGGCCGAGCTCGGCGACGAGGGCGAGATCGGAGGAAAACCGCTGCTGGCGTGCTGGCTCGGCGAGCGCACCGCCAACGAAGGCAGGCGCATCCTGACGGAAGCCGGCATTGCGAGCTTCGAAACGCCGGAGGATGCGGCGATCGCCGCGTCCTATCTCAGCGAATGGTCGCGGGCTCAGCGGGCGCTCCTGCGTGCGCCCTCAAGCTGGACTGAAGGCCAGGCTGCCGGCAAGGCAGCGGCGCATGCCATCTTCAGGCAAGTAGCCACCGAAGGGCGACGCATGCTGACGGAGCCGGAAGCAAAAGCGGCAATCGCCGCCTACGGCATCCCTGTGCCGCGAACCATTGTTGGAAGGTCTGCCTCTGAAGTGGCGCAGGCAGCCGGCCAGCTTCTCGAAAACTCTGAAAGAGTGGTCGTCAAATTGCTGTCGAAGGTGGTTTCGCACAAGTCGGACGTCGGCGGCGTGGTCCTCGATATTGCGACCGCCGACGAGGCTGCGGAGGCCGCCCAGTCGATCGAGACAAGCCTGCGCACGCAGTCACCAGGGACAGTGGTGGACGGCTACACCGTGCAAGCCATGGTCGTGCGCAAGCATGCACAGGAGCTCATTTTGGGTATGAACCTGGACCCGATGTTCGGCCCGGTCATTTTGTTCGGCGCCGGCGGCACAGCGGTCGAGGTTGTGAATGACACCGCGATCGCCCTGCCGCCGCTGGACGATGTGCTGGCTAGCGACGTGATCGACGCGACCAGGGTAAGCCGCCTGCTAGCCGGTTATCGCGATCGCAAGCCGGCCAACCGCGATGCGATCATCGCCGCGCTGAACGGCCTGTCGCAAATAATCGTCGACTTCCCTTGCCTGGTGTCGCTCGACATCAACCCGCTGCTGGCGGACGCAGAGGGGGTGATTGCGCTTGACGCCCGCATCGAAATCGACCCACGACGGGTGGATGAAGCGGCGCCAAACCCGGCTCTTGCGATCAGGCCCTATCCGTCAGGATGGAGTCGCGATTTTGTCTCTGACGGTTTCTCCTTCCACATCAGACCGATCAAGCCGGTTGACGTCGCGCTCTATCCCGCGTTCCTGGCCAAGATTTCGCCCGATGATCTACGGCTGCGATTCCTGTCCGTGCGGAAGAACTTTCCGGACCAGATGCTGAAGCGGCTCACCCAGCTGGACTATGATCGCGACATCGCCTTCGTCGCGCTTGAAAAGGAAACGGGAGCGCTGGCCGGAATCGGCCGGCTTTCCTGCGATCCCGATCACCGGACTGGCGAATATGCGCTGCTCGTGCGGTCGGACCTGCAGGGCCATGGCCTCGGATGGGACCTCCTGAACCAGGTCATCGACTATGCGAAGGCTGAAGGCATCGGTCGCATCGAGGGCATAGTCCTCAACGAAAACAGCAAGATGCTTACAATGTGCCGGGAGTTTGGATTCTCGGTTGCTCACCATCCCAGCGAGCCGGGCCTTTCTGTTGCGACTTTGGAGATCATCTAAGCGACGCCAAGGCCTGTCATCCGGTCTTTCTGAAGCTGGCAGTAGTTGAAGCAGCGGCCTCGACCAAGGCCATCCTCTCGGCGGTGATTTCGTCCGCATCGATTTTATGCCAGGTGTTCCCCCCTGATTTTGGTTGCATCATTCTTCGGCCTCGCCGCTGAAGCCCTGCAAGTCTTGCTAGCGCTGGAGCGTCTGAACGTAACCGGCAAGGTTTTGAATGCGTTCCGTGGTTACGGCCTCGCCGCCGTAGGGACCGTACTTCTTCACGTCGTCGGGCAGGAACTGATTGCCCCAAACGGGCATGTCGCGCGCGCCATGCTCTGGAACGAGGCCGCGGCCGTCGATCGTCGCGTAGACCCGCCAGTAGGGGAACTCCCCGCCATTGCCCCTCGTAAGCGTCGTCAAATTCGCGGGGCGCTTCCGCAATACGTCGGCCATTGGTCCGTCGCCCCTGCCGTCCGCGCCGTGGCAGACGGCGCAGGAGTTGAGATATTCCTGCTGCCCATTGCTCATCTGTTGTGCCGCCGCGGTGCTCAGCGTCAGCGTAAAAAGACCCATCGTCGTCCAGAATCTCATCGAATCCGCCTCCAGCCAATGAATCAGGCTAAGGCGTGTCGCCCACGCAGACGTTGATCGGGATCAATCCTGCTAAGCGATCGATTTGATTTAGCGCAAGGAAGGAATCCGAGCTGCTGGCTACGGCTAAGTCCACTGGGAATCTTTCCCGAACTAGGAGACGCCGCCATGCCATTCAAGACATTGCTCACGGTTACAGGGGCCGATCAGGGAGACGATGATCTGAAGCTTGCCGCCGGCCTGTGCGAAGAAATCAATGCCCATCTCTCGGCGCTTGTTCTGGTCATCGCGGCGCCTCCCGCTGGCGGAGCATATGCCGAGGTGGTTTCGCCGGCTTGGCTCGCGGAGCGAGAGGTCGAAATGGAAATGCTTCAGAAGCGGACCTCGGCCGTTTCCAAAATGCTGTCGGCGATCCCCGTATCGACTGACCTCAGCAGCGATTACCCCGAGCAGTCCTGGGCGGATGACGTCATCGGCCGGCGCGCCCGCTACGCCGACTTGACCATTGTCGGACCGGAAGTGCTCGCAAGCCAGATGCTCAAGGAAAAGATCGTTGCCGGTGCACTGTTCTCGTCCGGGAGGCCGGTCTTGCTGGTCCCGAAAGGAGCGCGCGCAACGTTGAAGCCAAAACACGTCCTTGTCGCCTGGGACGCCAGTCTGGAGGCGGCGCGTGCCGTGCGGGAATCGCTCGACATCCTGTCAAGGGCCGATGAGGTGCGCGTGGTCATGGTCGACCCGATCGAGGATGAACGGCACCATGGCGACGAACCCGGGGCGGACGTGGCGACCTATCTCTCCCGTCATGGCGCGAAGGTTACGGTAGAGCGTCTGCCGAGTTCAAATCACTCGATCGGCGAAGTTCTTCGCCAGCACGCGGTCGACACCAGCGCCGAGCTCATGGTCATGGGCGCCTACGGTCATTCTCGGTTGCGCGAGCGGATCTTCGGAGGTGTGACCAGGTCAATGATCGAGAACCCGGGATTGCCGATCATCATGGCTCGCTGAGCGTAAGACGCTGCGCTTGCATAGTCCTCTCAGGGCGATGGCGGATGGCCTGGATCTTATCCTAGCCAGCGACGAGGTGGCTTCGGCGTTTGTCTCCCAGGGCCGTCGCGGGGCGATCCAGAAACGTCGCGTGAATTGGCGTTGACCTAACGCAAAGCCGGGCTGCGATCGGCGAGGTAAAATGCTTCGATCGATGACGGAGTAAGGCAATGCAGAAAACCTTGGTCAAGTTGGCGGCGAGCGTCGCTTTGGCCCTCTGTTCAAGCCACGCATGGGCGCAGCTACCGCTAGACGCCGAACGTTACCCTCGGGGGTCTCACATGATGTGGTGGGGTGGAGGCTGGTACCCACTTATGTTCGGTCCACTGTTCATGATCCTCTTTCTCGTGGCAGTGATTGCAACCGTCGTGCTTCTGGTCCACTGGCTGAGCGGGCAGGCAATGCCACCGTATCACGCGTGGCCGGGCCGGACGCCGCTCGACACCCTCAAGGAGCGATTTGCGCGCGGTGAAATCGACAGGGTCGAATTCGAGGAACGACGGCGAGTGCTCGGCGAGTAGCGGATTTGAGCATGTGGATGAGGGCGATGTCTTCGACAGGCAAGGCCCCACCGACCTGATCCGCGGCCATGATGTGGTGATCAGCGCCGTGCATTTCTTTGATAGCCACTGCGGAACGCTGATCGCCGCCGTGCGCGATTCCGGCGTGAAGCGCTACCTCATCGCCGGTGGCGCCAACTGGGCTTCGCGAGACTCCTTCCCCATCAGCGTCGGCATGGTTAATAGTGTCGATTTCGCGGAAAGGATCGATCATGGACCAAAGCCGGCTGTCGAAGAAGGAGCGGCATCAGCTCATCCTGTCGGAGGTGCGCCGCTCGGCCTCGATCCGTATCTCCAGGCTCGCACTGCGCCTGGGTGTCGCCGGCGAGACCATCCGCCGCGACCTTATCGAGCTTGGCGATGCGGGACTGCTCAACCGCACCTATGGCGGCGCGACGATCTCTCTGGTGACATCCGAACCGGTCATCGCCGAGCGCAGCCTGACCATGATCGAGGAGCGCGCCCGGATCGGGCGCGGTGCGGCGGGATTGGTCGAGAAAGGCCAGATCGTGATGATCGATGGCGGCTCGACGACCTATGAGGTCGCGCGCAGCCTCTCGCAGCTGAAACGCGAGCTGACTGTCATCACCAATTCCATCGGCGTGGCCTCGGTGGCGGGCGCCAATCCGACGTTCCGGGTTATCCTGTGCCCAGGCACCTATGACAGCCGCGAAGCCAGCGTCGTCGGGGAGGATACGGTGGAGTTCGTCAGGCGCTACAACGCCGATATTGCCATCATCGGCGCCTCGAGCCTGTCCGCGGACGGGCCTAGCGACATGATCCCCGGGGCGGCGGCGGTCAAGCGGGCGATGATTGCGCGCGCATTGTCGACGGCGCTGGTGGTGACCAATGACAAGTTCGGCCGCAACAGCCTCGAACGCGTCTGCACACTCGACGCGCTTTCCGACATCGTCACCGATCGGGAGCCGCAGCCGGCGCTGCGCGCCATCATCGAGGCGGCTGGAACGGAACTCCGCGTCTTCAGCGGTGCCTGAGCGCCACTCCCGGAAGGCGGCCGATCAGTCGCAACCCGTATCCGCCCGAAAGAACGCCGACCGTCAGACGGGGAACAGGAACGCCGAGGCGGGATCGAAATAGATGCGCTGGCCCGTAGCGGCGGCACCGACCGGTTCCACCGCGTCCGAGGTTGGCCTGACATCGATTTCGTCTCCGCCTGCCGTGCGCGCCACGACGCGGCGGCGGTCGCCGAAGAAGGCGGTGTCGACGATCTCGACGGCAAGAGCGGCGCTCGCCGGTCCAGGCGTCAGGCTCAGTGCTTCCGGGCGCACCATCAGCCGGACTTTTTGGCCTTTGCCGAACGGCTTTGCCGTTTTCAGGCCGGAGACGATCGAACCATCCGCCAGACGCACCGTCGCCGCGCCGGCGGCGGTTTCCAGATGTTCTGCCGGCAGGAAATTCGAATTACCGATGAAACCGGCAACGAACTCGCTGGCCGGTCTGAGATAAAGATCCTCGCCGGTGCCGATCTGTTCGATGCGGCCTTCCCTGAACAGAGCGATGCGGTCCGAAAGATGCAGCGCCTCTTCCTGGTCGTGGGTGACATAGAGGATGGTGACGCCCGTCTCGCGATGGATGCGGCGGATTTCGGTCTGGATATCCTGGCGCAATTTCTTGTCGAGCGCCGACAGCGGCTCGTCCATCAACAGGATCGGCGGATCGTAGGCGAGCGCGCGGGCCAACGCCACGCGCTGCTGCTGGCCGCCCGACAATGCGCCGGGCTGGCGGTCGGCGAAGTTCTCGAGGCGCACCAGTGCCAGCATGTCGGCGACCTTGCGCCTGACCTCGCCGTCGGGCCGGCGGCGCACGCGCAGCGGAAAGGCGACATTCTCGGCGACACTCAGATGCGGAAACAGCGTGTAGCGTTGGAACACCATGCCGATGTTGCGCTTGTGCGAAGGCACCGAGAGCAATGACTTGCCTTCCAGAAGCACATCGCCGGAGCTCGGATCCTGGAAGCCGGCGATGGCGTAGAGCGTGGTCGACTTGCCTGAGCCCGAGGGGCCGAGGAACGTCAGGAACTCGCCCTTGGGCACGTCGATGGTGACGTCATGGACGGCGACGAAGGCGCCGAACGTCTTTCTCACCGCGCTTATGGACAGGAAGGACGGGGTCATCTGGACAATTTTCTGCGAAGGAGTGCGGTTACGATCATCAGGCACAGTGTCAGGCCGACGAGCAGGCTGGAGGCGGCGGCGACGACTGGGCTGAGGTCGGCGCGCAGGCTGCCCCAGATCTTGACCGGCAAGGTTTGCAAGGTCGGGCTCGCCATGAAGATCGCCACCACGACTTCGTCCCACGAGGCCAGGAAGGCAAAGATCGCCGCCGAGAAGATGCCGATGCGGATCGACGGCAAGGTGATCCTCAGCTTCGCCTGCAGCGGGCTGGCTCCGCAGACGATGGCGGCGTCCTCGATGGATTTGTCGAAACCTTCGAGCGCGGCGGTGATCGGGATAATGGCGAAGGGCAGCGCCAGAATGGTGTGGGCGATGACGAAGCCGATCGTGGTGCCGGCCAGTCCGATGCGCAGGAAGAAGGCGTAGACGGCGATGGCGAAGACGACTACCGGCAGCACCATCGGCGTCAACAACAGCCCACGCAGGAGCTGGCGTCCGCGAAACTCGCCCCTGACCAGGCTGAAAGAGGCGAACAGGCCGATGATCACGGCTGATATGGCGGCCATGGCGGCGATCTTGGCGCTGGTCAGAGCCGCGTCGATCCAGGTCGGATCAGCCAGCAATTGCTGGTACCATTTCAGCGTCCAGCCGGGTGGCGGAAAGGCCAGCCAGCGCGACGAACCGAACGACAACAGCACGATGAAGACCACCGGCAAAAGCAGGAAAGCCGCGACTGCCGCCGTGAAGCCGACAAGCGCCACGCGCAGCCATCCGAGCCGGTCATAGTCGAGCAGCATGTCAGAGCCCTCCGCCGGCGCGTCTGGCGCCGACCAGGCGAAGCTGGATCGCGTAGAGCGCCATGGTGACGACAAGCAGGACGAAGGCGGCCGCGCTTCCAAGCCCCCAGTTGAGCAGGGATTGCACCGTCTGGGCGATCATTTCGGCCAGCATCATGTTGGATGTGCCACCGAGCAAGGCGGGCGTGACGAAGTAGCCAAGCGACATGACGAAGACCATCAGGCCGCCGGCGGCGATGCCGGGAAGCGACAGCGGCAGAAGGACGCGGCGGAAAGCATCGAACGGGCTTGCGCCGCAAAGGGCGGCGGCGCGCAGTGT
Organism: Mesorhizobium erdmanii USDA 3471; assembly: GCF_000472705.1. GTDB lineage: Bacteria > Pseudomonadota > Alphaproteobacteria > Rhizobiales > Rhizobiaceae > Mesorhizobium > Mesorhizobium erdmanii. Next base: position 56,586 of record NZ_AXAE01000023.1, read on the forward strand.
CATCGGGTCGATGGCGCGCAGTGTGCCGACCAGCGGCAGGATCATGAAGGGCAGCATGATGTAGACCATGCCGATGGTGACGCCGGCCAGATTGTTGATGAGCGGCAGCGGCTCGTGGATGATGCCCAGACCCATCAGTGCCCTGTTGATGACGCCGGTGCGCTGCAGCAGCACCATCCAGGCATAGGTGCGGGTGAGAAGGTTGGTCCACATCGACAGGATGATGATGCCGAAGACGATCGAACCCATGGCGGGCGGCATGATCGCCAGCATCCAGGCGACGGGAAAGGCGACCAGGATGGTGACGGCGGTGACGACCGATGCGACCAGGAAGGTATTGAGGAACACCCGCACATAGGTATCGCTGCCGAAAAGTGCCGCGTAATTCTGCAAGCCCGGTTCGGGATCGGTGACGCTGCGCAGCAAAAGCGCGACCACCGGCACGATGAAGAACAGGCCGACCAGGATGATGGCCGGCAAGGCGCTGCCGCTGCCGGCCGGCAGGCCGGCGATCGAGCCGCGTCTGAAAGAACTCTCCTGCATCGAGTGGTCCTGTCTCGAAACGGGGCGCGCAAGCCGCGCCCCGTTGATCCGCAACGGCGCTACTTGGTCTGCCAGGCGTACCAGCGCGTGGCGATCTCGTCGCGATGCTCGGCCCAGTAGTTCATGTCGAGGTTGATCTGGCCATCGACATGGGCATCGGGCAGGGCCTTGACCGCGTCGGCGGGCATCTCCGCCTTGGCCTTGGTGTTGATGGGTGCGTAGCCGCTTGCCTCGGCGAACTTCGCCTGGCCGGTCGGGCTGGTTGCGGCGGCGAGGAACTTCATCGCGCTGTCCTTGTTCTTGGCACCCTTCGGAACGACGAGCACATCGGCGGCCGTGAGGTTCTGGTTCCAGGAGACGCCGACATCGGTGCCATCCTGCTGGAGCGCGAAGACGCGCCCGTTCCAGAGTTGGCCGAAGGCGGCCTCACCAGAGGCGATCAGCTGCTGCGATTCGGCGCCGCCGCCCCACCAGACGATGTCGGACTTGATGGTGTCGAGTTTCTTGAAGGCGCGGTCGAGGTCGAGCGGATAGAGCTTGTCGGCCGGCACGCCGTCGGCCAGCAGCGCGATTTCGATGACGCCGGGCGCCGACCATTTGTAGAACGTCCGCTTGCCGGGGAATTTCTTGGTGTCGAACATGTCGGCCCAGCCACTCGGTTCACCCGGGACGGCGCCCTTGTTCCAGGCAAGCACGAAGGAATAATAGAAGCTGCCGACGGCATGCTCATTGCTGAAGCGCGGATCGAGGTCGGCCTTCGGCACGACCGCATAGTCGATCGGCTCCAGCAGCCCGTCCTTGGCCGCCTTGATGGCGAAGTCCATCTCCACGTCGACGACATCCCAGGTGACGTTCTTGGCATCGACCATGGCCTTGAGCTTGCCGTAGTCGGTCGGCCCGTCCTGCAGGACCTTGATGCCGGAGCTGGCCTCGAACGGCGCCGCCCAGGATTTGGTCTGCGCTTCCTGTGTGGTGCCGCCCCAACTGGTGAACGCCATCTCGTCGGCCTTGGCGGCGGTTGCCGCGAGCAGTCCGGCCAGAATGCCGGTCAAAATCAGTTTCATGTCATTCTCCTCTGTTGGTCTGTTCTTGTTTTTCTCGGTGCACCCGCGTCCGACGCTCCTCAGCGCATGACGAAAGGATCGGGGATCGGCTCGTCCGAGGTCTTGATCCAGACCGATTTCGAGCGCGTGTAGTCTCTGATGGCATCGAGCCCGCCCTCGCGGCCGAGGCCCGACAAGCCGTAGCCGCCGAACGGAACCAGCGGTGACACGGCGCGATAGGTGTTGACCCAGACAACGCCGGCATGGATGTCGCGCGCCATGCGGTGCGCCTTGCCGAGATTGCTGGTGAACACGCCCGAAGCCAGGCCGAAGGGCGTGTCGTTGGCGAGCGCCAGCGCTTGTGTCTCGGTGTCGAAGGCCAGTACGCTGAGCACCGGCCCAAACAATTCCTCGCGCACGCAGGGCAGGTCGCCGTCCCCGGTATCGATGATGGTCGGTGCGTAGTAGAAGCCGTCGCCGGCTGGCCGTGTTCCGCCGGTGACCAGTCTGCCGCCAGCGGCAAGGCTCTCGGCGACGATCTTCTCGATCCAGTCGCGCTGGCGCAGCGTGGCGAGCGGACCCATTTCGGTGGCCGGGTCCTGCGGATCGCCGATGCGGATCGCTTCGGCCTTGCGCTTCAGCCGAGCCAGGAATTCATCCTTGACCGAACGTTCGACCAGCAGCCGCGAGCCGGCGACGCAACTCTGGCCGGTCGCCGCGAAAATGCCGGCGATCACCGCATTGGCGGCGCTGTCGAGGTCGGCGTCGGCAAAGACGACGACCGGGCTTTTGCCGCCGAGCTCGAGCGTGGTGTAGGCGAGGTTCTCCGCCGTGTTCCTGACGATGGCGCGCGCCGTCGACGGACCGCCGGTGAAGGCGACGCGGGAGACCAACGGATGGCTGGTCAGGCGCCGGCCGCACTCGTGGCCGAAGCCGGTGAGGATGTTGACGACGCCCGGGGGAAAGCCGGCTTCCCGCACGAGCTCGGCAAAGGCGAGCAATGGCGCCGGGCCATCCTCGGAGGCCTTGAGCACGACCGTGCAGCCGGCGGCGAGCGCCGGGCCGAGCTTGACGGCGGACAGGAAGAGCTGCGAATTCCAGGGTACCACGGCGGCGACGACGCCGATCGGTTCGCGGCGGATGGTGACGTCGAGATCCGGCTTGTCGATCGGCACGTGCGCGCCTTCGTGCTTGTCGGCGAGCCCGCCATAATAACGGTAGTAGTCGCCGACATAGGTGATCTGGGCGCGGGTCTCGCGGATGATCTTGCCGGTGTCGCGCGTCTCGAGTTCGGCCAGGCGTCCGGCATTGGCGGCGACGAGGTCACCGAGCTTGACCAGCAGCTTTCCACGCGCCGTTGCGGTTGTCGTTCGCCACGGTCCCGACTGCAGCGCACGGTGCGCGGCCTCGACGGCGCGGTCGACATCGGCTTCGCTCGCCGCCGGCAGTTTCGCCCAGGCCGTCCCGGTCGACGGGTCGATGCTGTCGAAGGTGGCCGATGGCTCGTCGAAGCGGCCATCGATAAAATTTCTGAATGCAGCGTCGGTCATTGGCTCGTCAGTCAAGGGCTCGCGATCAGAGGAAGGCCGGCATCACCCGGTCGATGAACAGTTGCAGCGATTTTTTCTTGCGCTCATGCGAAAGGCCACTGTCGATCCAGATCGAATACTGGTCGTAGCCGAGTGCCTCATAGGCCTTCAGCCGGGCGACGACCTCGTCCGGCTCGCCGATCACCAGGTTCTGCCGGATCTTGTCCGGCGCGTATTGCGGCATGGCCGCGATCTCGTCCGGGGTGAGCGGCTCCAATATGCCCTGATGCACCGGCTTCTTGTTCTGGAACCAGGCGCCGAACTGGCAGTAGAAATTCGACAGGTCCTGCGTGAGGCGATCGGCATCGGCCGCGTCCTCGGCGACGAATGTGTGCATCAAAAGCATGATTTCCGGTCGTTCGATGTCCGGGTGCGCGGCGCAGGCGGCGTTGAAGCGCTGCATCAGGCTTTTCACCTCGTCGTCGCCGGATGCCAGCGGCGTCACCTGAACCTTGCAGCCATTGGCGACGGCGAAATCGTGCGAGTTCGGGTCGCGCGCCGCCACCCAGACCGGCGGGTAGGGTTTCTGCAGCGGCTTTGGCGAGGAGGTGGTCGAGGGGAACTGCCAGAATTCGCCGGAAAGCTCGAAGTCGCCGTCCCAGAGGCCACGGATCGCCGGGATGATCTCGCGCATGCGCTGGCCGGCGCCCCAAGCGTCGAGCCCCGGGAAGACGCGTTGATATTCATAGCTGTAGGCGCCGCGCGCGATGCCGATGTCGAGCCGTCCGCCGCTGATGACGTCGGCCATCGCCGCCTCGCCGGCAAGCTTGATCGGGTGCCAGAAGGGGGCGATCACCGTTCCGGTGCCGAGGCGGATGCGGCTGGTCCTGGCCGAGAGATAGGCGATGTTGATGAAGGGATTGGGCGAGATGGTGAATTCCATCCCGTGATGTTCGCCGATCCAGGCGGTTTCGAAACCGGATCGCTCGGCCATCAGCACCAGCTCTTCGAGCTCGGCTACAAGCTCGGAATGCGGCTTGGCCAGATCCGACCGTTCCATGTGCACGAAGAGCGAGAACTTCATTCCTGGTCACCTGTGTTGGCGGCGGAGAGGGCGGTCTGGGCGAGTGGCCTGACCTCACCTTCGACCTCGTTGCCGACATAAACGCCGAATGCGTCTTCCCTGCATTCCTTGATGTAGCGGGCAAGCATCGAACGAACCGCCGGATCGGCGATCTTCAGCTGTTGGATCGCATCGATGTCGATGAGGCGGATGCCGCGATCACTGGAGGCGGGCACATCGAAAGTGCCGCGATAATAGACATGTGTGCGCGCGACATTGCCGGCGTCGTCCCAGACGGCGAAGAGGAAACCGAGCTGCGCCTCGATGGCTTTCGCTGCAAGAAGCCCTTTGAGGCTTTTGCCGTCGCTTGGCGAGCCAAGCCCGCGGCCGCGTGGCAATTCGTAGAAGCCGGCAGCCGTTTCGAGGAAAAGGACCCTGCCGCCATTCTCGAGGACAGCGCCGACATCGGTGCCGGGCTGGGCCGCGGCGAGTGCCTCCTGGCTGAGGCCGGGTGTGACATAGGCGCCGCGGCAGTAGCCGAGAGGCTGCGCGGCGTTGTGCGCGAAATCGCGGACGCGGCCGATCAGGATGGAATGATCGCCGGCATCGACCAGCCGCTCCATGTCGCAGTCGAAGGATGCGACCGAGCCGTCGAGCACCGGGCTGCCGGTCCGGCCCGGCTGCCAGGCGACGGCGGCGAATTTGTCCGTCGCCTTCGAGGCGAAGATGCCCGAGGCAGCCTTCTGATCCTCGTTGAGCACGTTGATGGCAAAGCTCTTGGCGGTGGCGAAGACGGGATGGCCAAGCGCCTTGTGGGCGATGCAGACCAGCACCAGCGGCGGGTCGAGCGAGACGGAAGTGAAGGAGTTGGCGGTGAAGCCGCGCGGCTCGCCTTCCGGGCCGATCGTGGTGACGATGGTGACGCCGGTGAGGAAGGAACCCAGCGCGCGGCGGAACTCGCTGCTGTCGAAACCGGTTTCCGAGCCGTTGCCCTGCCGAGCTGCTTCGCTTTCCCCAAGAAAATCGACGATATGGCGCGTTGTCAGATCGGGGGCCGCCACGGCCATCATGTGTTTCTCGCCCGGCAACACCGTGCAGCGGCCACGCAGCGCCAGGCGTGCCATGGCGGCCGACATTGCCGGCGAAGAATTCCTGTCCTCGGAGCCGGTCATGAACAGCGCCGGGACGGCCAGCGTCGGCAGGCGCTCCGCTTGATCGCCGTCGGCACGGGCGAACAGGCGATAGGTGCGGGCGTAGCCTTCCGGGTCGACCGCACTCAGTGCGGATGCCGTCTTCCGAGCCGCCGTTTCCAGCTCGGCCGGCACCGGATCTCCGAACCAGCGCGCGATGGTCTGCGCGGCACCGGCAGCGTCGCCACGGCCGTCGAGAGCGGCCGCGCGTTCGCGAACCGCCTCGGCCAACTCAGGCGGGCGACGGAACACGGCATTCAGGGACACGATGCGGCGGACGCGCTCCGGTGCGCGCAGCGCGAGCTCCTGGGCAACAAGCGCACCCATGGAATGGCCGACGGCGGACACCTGGTCGAGGCCGAGATGATCGAGTAGGCGAATGGCTTGATCGGCGTAGTCGGCCAGTTCCGGGTGCCGCGGCGGCAACGGCGACTGGCCATGGCCGAGCATGTCGATGGCGATCACGTCGAAACGGTCGGCCATCCGCTCGATCTGCGGCTGCCAGATCGCGGCGTTCATGCCGACGCCGTGGATGAACAGCACCGGCATGCCCGCGCCGGCGCGGATGAAGCTGGTCCCGTCGGGGGCCTTGCCCTGTCGAGCCCATGCCGATGCCGAAGCGTCAGTCATGCAGGCCCCCGAGTTCCTTGAGGTCCTGGTAGCGATCGCCGATCCGGTGGTGCGGGCGGCCGCCGATCGATGCTCCAAGCGCCACCACCAGTTCGTCCGGCGCCGGCGCGTCGCCGATCTGAAAGTGCACCGTCAGGTAATGCGAGCGCCGCCCCTCGTCATTCTTGTCCATCAGCGGGATCATGATCGGGGTGTTCGGCCCGCCGCGCAGATTGGTGAAGGCGAGATAGGTCTTGGCGCCGACGGCACGGCGAAAATGATTACCGAAATGCAGGGTGTGGATCAGTGCCGAAGCGTGCTCGATCTCGCCCGATGTGCCGCAGAGGGCGGCCTTGCCGTAGCCCTCGATCGCCTCGCCTGAACCGGCGATGGCAATGATCTCGCGGGTCAGGATTTCGCCGAGCACCGGCGCACAGGCGCGGATCTCTGGCGACAAATCCTCGGTGAAGCCGCGTCCTGCCCAGGGGTTGGTCAGCACCGCGGCGACGCCGATCAGGCGCAGTGGCCGGGGTGCGGCCTTGCCGCCTTCGATCAGCGTGTTCTCGGTATAAGTCACAATCTTGCGAATGGCAGGCTGCATGGAAATCCTCGATCGGCGACGTTACAGGGCTGTGCAATCCCTGCATCATCTTATGGTATACCATGCTATGGAGTGCCAAGTGCCTTGTCAACCGGGTATCGAATCTGTTTTCGTGACGGCGCAGGAGACGACACATGCCAGACGACACGCTTCGCATCGACCGCAGCGCCAAGACCTTGAGGACTCTGGCGCTGGAGCGCATGCGCGAAGCGATCATGGATTTTCATTTCCAACCCGGCGAAAGGCTGGTCGAGCGGCCGCTCTGCGACCAGCTTGGCGTCAGCCGTTCCGTCGTGCGCGAGGTTCTGCGGCAGTTGGAGGCCGAGGGGCTGGTGCAGATGATCCCTGGGCATGGGCCGGCGGTGGCCAGGCCCGATCTCGGCCGCACCGACGAGATATACGAGCTGAGGGCCTTGCTGGAAGGCATCGCGGCGCGCGCCTGTGCGCTGTCGGCCACCGGTGAACAATTGGCGACGCTTGAACGCGCCCTGGGCGACCTGTTCGCGGCGTGGGCGTCGGGGATGCCCCCGGCGGTGATGCGGGCGACGACGAAATTCTACGAGGCACTGTTCGAGGCCGCCGACAAGCGTGTGGCTTGGGAAATCGTCAGCGGGCTGAATGTCCGCATCAACCAGCTCCGTTCGATGACCATTGCCTCGGCCAAGCGGCGCGAAGCGGCGATCGCGGAGATGAACGAGATCATGGATGCGATCCGCGCACGCAAGCCGGAAGAGGCGGAAGCCGCGGCGCGGCGCCACGTCGAATCCGCCTGGCAGATCGCCCGCACCGCGCTGCGGCCCCCGGCGTGAATTCGCCTATGCACCGCCAGCCATGACCGACCGCAGCCAGGCGGTGATGGCATCGAAGTCGATTGGTTTGGCCGTGTCGACGTCGAAGAGTGGTCCGCGCCGCAACGGCTCGGCACGCCTGGCGAGTTCGATCAATTCGGGGATATAGGCGGCGCCGGGATGGCCGGCGGGACGCTGGTCGAGCCGGGCTCCATAGCGCTCTGCGAGCACTTCGCCGGGCGCGTGGCACCAGATTTCCACAGTCTGTTCGACCCCAGCTTTTCGCAGATGATCCTCCAGAACCTCGCGCGGCTGGAAGCCGAACCAGGCGTCGACGATGACGGTCGTACCGGCGGGGGCTTCGCCGACGACCGACCATATCGCCTGGTAGCTGGCGCGGCCGAGTGTGCGGTTGAACAAGCGGTCGCCGCCGCCGAGCACTTCGAGGAACGGGTTCTTGATCGTGTCGAGCGCTAGCAACGGCCAGCCCATGCGGTCGGCAACGCCGCGCGAGACCGTGCTCTTTCCGCTGGCGGGAATGCCGTTGACGAGCACGGCGCGCCTGACGTGGCCGGACTGGGCCAAGGGCGCAACCGTTCCGGCATCCGGCTCTGCCGCCAGTGCCTGCAGGCCGGCGCCGATCACGCCCGCGTCGTCGCCAAGCTGCGCGGCTTCGACCTGGCACTGATACCAAGGTGCCATCGCCGGCGCGCGGCCGAGGGCCGCTTGTGCAGCCCGGCCAAGACCGCCTCCAAGCAGCACCAGATCAGGAGCAAGCACGGCAACGGCTGTGTCGATGGCGGCCCGCAACGGCCTCGCCCAGGCGTCCAGTATGTCGCGTGCCTGGATGTCGCCGGCCGCATCACGGGCAAAGAGCTGATCGACCGAAATCTCGGCGCCGAGCCCGGCGCGTGCAATGTGCCGGCCGAGCGCCGTGCCCGAACTGGTGGTCTCGACGCAGCCGCGCCGGCCGCAGGCGCAGACCTCGCCATTGACGTCGACGGTGATGTGACCGAGCTGGCCAGCCGTTGCCGAGCCTCGCGTGATCCGCCTGTCTTGAGCGACGGCGCCGCCAATGCCGGTGCCGATGGTGAACATCACGATGTTGCCGTGGCCGCGCCCGGCGCCGAGCGCCATCTCGGCGGCCAGCGCCATGTTGCAGTCATTGTCGATGACGACAGCCTTGCCTGTCATGTCTTCCAGGCGTTGCGCCAGCGCAACCGAGGCGAGGTTGACATAGCCGCCCGACAGGACCGCGCCACGCCGCGCGTCGACGCGGCCGGGAACGCCGACGCCGATGGCTTTCACATCCGGCGTGTCGAGAAGGCGCACCATGTCGGCGATCCGGCCGAGCACCAGCTCCGGATCGGGCGCGCTTCTTTCGAAAACACGCTTGAGGATTTCACCGGTCTCGGAGATGCGTGCGGCACGCAGATTTGTGCCGCCGATGTCGATTCCTATGCTGAGAGGCATGGCGTCCTGCGCGTGATCCAAATTAAAGCGCGTTGCGCTGAAACGGATTCAGGCGACGCGCTTCAAGTTCCTGTTTTGATACATGTCGTTGTCCCGGAACCGCTCCACACTTCTGGGCGACATGCATTAGATTATCAGGCGGCGGCTTTCTGCCGATAGTGCCCGATCACGGCCTGGATCTCACGCAATCGCGGCACTGCGATGGTCTTAAGCCTTTCGCGCTGGATGTCACGGTCGAGTGAGATGCAGTCCTTCCACAGCGAACGGCCGGCGATGACGCCAGAGGCGCCGTTCTGCATGGCGATCTCGACCTGGCCAAGGAAGGTCGCGTGGTTGACGCCGGCCGAAAGCACCGCCCACGGCACGTCGCCGGCCATTTCAGTGATGTTGGCGCAGGCCTGCGGGGTTCCCGGGTAGGGAAGCTTCAGCACCTTGGCCCCGCACTCCAGCGAGATCCTGGTGCCTTCCTCGACAAGCCATGGCGTCTTGGCCGCATAATCCTCGGGGCTTTCCCCATCGAGCTGATAGGTCAGGAACTCGACGACCAGCAGCAGGTCCTCTTGCCCGAAATCGGCGATGCACTGGCGCAGGATGGCGATGTTGTGGTCATTGGCTTCAGGCTTGTCGGCCCGCAGATACACCATGATCTTGCCGCCCGTGCCGCCGAGCTCGCGAACGCGGCGCGCGTCGACGCCGGGAACCAGCCGTGACAGGCGGTAGCCCTCGGGCGAGACGTCGAAACCGGAAGCGTCGAGGCCGATGAGCAGCGCCGTATCGCGGTTCAAGACACCCTCGTCGACAATGCGCGGCACCGCGCAGAGCGGGTCGAGCAACACGCAAGACGCCGCACTGGCGAGGTAGCGGGTGATATCGGCCTTGGTGTCGCCGAGCATGTCGTTGGTGATCTTGGCCTGTTCCGCGGGGTCGGACGCCAGCAAGGTCCGCATACCGCCGCGCTGGTCGCAGGCGATGGCCACCATGGCCCCATCCTTGCCGCATATCTGCTGATAGCCGCGCAGCTCGGCGGTGGTCATTTTCGTCATGGTCTCAATCCGATGTTGGCGCCTCTCACGAAGGGGCGCGGATCCAGTGGAAACAACGATGTTCAGTTCTGCCTGCCTTGCCGGCAGGACGCCGTGATCCGCGCTTCGCCCTCGAAGAAAGCCGCCTCGTCGACCTCGCGGCCAGGGAGCCGCCGCACGTTGCGAGTTGGCTGGATTTGCGCGATAACTCCCATCGGCATATACGTGTGTAACACGTTGCTGAAAGGAATTGCAAGCTGTCTGTTTCCCCCATACAGGACGCGACCGCATCACGGACGATGCTGCACACCGTGGCCAAGCTGCACTACGTGGAAGAGATGTCGCAGGTCGACATCGCCCGGCGGCTTGGTGTCTCCACCGCAACGATTTCGCGCTTGCTGCAGCGGGCGCGGGCCGAGGGCATTGTCCGCATCGAGGTTCTCGACCTGGCAACGCCGGAGGACATCACCAGGCAGCTGATCGAAGGTTTGAAATTGCGGGATGCCGCCGTGGTCGAGACACCGGCGGCGGGCACGCTGGCCGCGCTCGCGGCGCCGCTTGGCGGTCTGCTCAGGCAGGCGCAGTTGGTGGCCGGCTCCGTCGTCGCCATAGGCTGGGGACGCGCCGTGCGCGAGGTGATTCGAGCCGGCTTGCCGCGCATCCCCGGCGTGCTGACCGTGGCCGCCACAGGCGGCATGCAGCAGCAGGCGGCGCATTTTCAGGTCAACGAATTCGTGCGGCTCGCCGCCGAGGAGTTCGGCGGCACCCCGCATTTCATCCATGCGCCCTATCTGCCCTCCACCGAGTTGCGCGAGGTTTTCCTGCGCGACGCCGCCATCCGCGATGCCGTGGCCTTGTGGGAGAGGACCGATGTCGCGATCGTCGGCATCGGCCTGCCGCATGCCATCAATGCCCCCGAAGCAAGTGCCGCGACGCCGAGCGAGCAAGCGCTGGTTCATGCCGCCGGCGACGTGCTTCGCCATTATTTCGACGCCGAGGGGACACTGATCGCCTGGGAAGGGGAGAGCCGGATGATCGCCATGTCGCCGGCGCAGTTGCGTGCCGTGCCGCTTGTCATCGGCCTTGCAGCATCGCCGGAAAAGGCGACGGCAATCATTGCCGCCGTTCGCGCCGGGCTCATCAACACGCTGGTGACGGATACCAAGACAGCGCAGGCCATCCTCGCCGCGCTCGCATAGCACTGCCGCGATTGGCGGCTCTCGGCGGAGCCCCTTGGCGCAGCCACGAAAACCAGTTGTGCCGCCGAAAGCCACGGGCGATAGTTGACCGGGGCTCCGCGGAGCAGTCGTATGTTGTACGGTGTGAAAAACCCGGCGCTGCCAGCTCGGAAAAACCGAGTTGCAATTTATTTCTGCAAAGTGTTACAAGTTCGAACGCCCGCCTGCACGGCGAGGCGTCGGGCATAGTTGGCCGGGCTTCGCGGAGGCGGAAGAACCGGGCTGTGGCCAGGTGCGCCGGTCGGTTGACCGGCTGACATATCGACTGGAGGGCGCTTGGGAGGAGCTGCCCACGAAAGGCAAACAGGCGTTCCCGGCCGTCGGCATCCGAAACGGATGACGGCCATTCCAATGTCACTTGCAACGGCAGATCTGCCAACAATGAGGAGGATGTCATGAAGAAGATTGTTGCCGCGCTCGCGGCGCTTGCCGTCAGTGCGACGGTGCTGATCGCGCCAGCGCAGGCGCAGGACAAGAAATACACCATTGCGCTCATTCCGGGCCTGACCACCGACGGCTTCTACATCACCATGCGCAAGGGCGCCCAGGCGGCCGCCGACGCGCTCGGCGTGACCCTGGTCTTCCAGGGTGCGCCGGACTTCAACCCGGTCACACAGGTGCCGGTGCTCGACGCGGTCATCGCCAAGAAGCCAGATGCGATCCTGATCGCGCCGACCGACAAGGTCCAACTGGTCGAGCCGCTGCGCAAGGCCAATGATGCCGGCATTCCGGTCATCACCGTCGACACGTTCATCGGCAGCGGCGTCTATCAGACCGGGGCCGGCGATGCCGATTTCCCGCTGGCCTACATCGCCTCGGACAACGTGCTCGGCGGCGAGATCGCGGCGCGGGCCCTGGCGACGTCCATCGGCGACAAGGGCAAGGTCTACGTCTCCAACGTCAAGCCCGGCATCTCGACCACCGATCAGCGCGAGGAGGGCTTCAAGAAGGAGATGGCCAAGCATCCGGGCATTACAGTGCTGGAGACCCAGTTCAATGACGACGACGCCAACAAGGCGGCCTCGCAGCTGCAGGCGGTGTTCGCCCGCAATCCCGACCTGGTCGGCGTGTTCGGCGCCAATCTGTTCTCCGCGCTGGGCGCGGCCAATGGCGTCAAGCAGGCGGGGCAGACAGGCACCGTCAAGGTTGTGGCTTTCGACGCCCCGACCAGCATCGTCGACAACATCAACACCGGCCTGGTCGACGTGGCGATCGCCCAGCATCCGGCCGAGATCGGCTATTACGGCGTCGTCTCGGCCTATGCCCATCTGACCGGCCATTCGATCCCGGTCACCATCGGCACCGGCTTCACGATCATGAACAAGTCCAACATCGCGGATCCGAACATCTCGAAGTATCTCTACTCCGAGTAAGTCCAGACCGGCTTGGCTCCTCCCGGTCCACCGGGAGGAGCCTGCACCGGGTCCTCGCCAATCGAGACCTGTTTGAAGGCGCCGCGGAGTATCCATGACCTCGACATCACCAGCCCAGCCTGCCGAGAAGCATGTCGCCCCTCAGGCTGATCACGGCGATCCGGCCAGGAGCCTGGTCGCGCGTATCGCCGAAGGGCGTGCCTGGCTGTTCCTGGCCGGGCTGCTCATCTGTTTCGAGGTCTGGTCGCGGCTCGCCTTCGGCGCGACTTTCGTGCTCAATCCATTCAACCTGCAGTCCATTGCGATCTTCGCGGTCGCGCCGCTGCTTCTGGCGACCGGCCAGACTTTCGTCATCATTTCGGGCGGCATCGATCTGTCGCTCGGCTTCATCATGGGCCTTGCCGCCGTCATCGCCGCGCACGCCACCAACATGGCGGGCGCCGCCATTCCCCTGCCGTTGGCCATGCTGGCGGGCATCCTCGCCTCGGTGATCGTTGCCGGCGTGCCGGGCGTCATCAACGGCCTGCTGATCTCACGCCTCAGGGTGCCGCCCTTTATCGGCACGCTCGGCATGTTCGGCGTCGCGCGTGGCGCCGCCTTCCTGCTTGCCGGCGGCACCACGGTGCCGGTACAGAATTCCTGGTTCGCGCTGCTCGGCAACGGCAAGTTCTATGGCGTGCCCTATCTGGTGCTCATCACCGCGATCTTCGTCATCGTGATGCACTATCTGCTCAGCCAAACCCGGTTCGGCCAGCACAATTATGCCATCGGCGCCAATGTGCAGGCGGCGCGTCGCGCCGGCATCGACATCAGGGGCCACATCCTGCGGCTCTATGTGTTGTCGGCAATGTGCGCCGGTCTCGGCGGCGCGCTCTACGCCGCGCGCTTCACAGCGGGTGCCGCGCAAGCCGGCGAGCCGCTGCTGCTCGACAGCGTCGCTGCGGTGGTCATCGGCGGCGCCAGCCTGTTCGGCGGCTCCGGCACCATCTTCGGCACCGTCGCCGGCGCGCTGGTGATCGCGGTCATCCAATACGGGCTGGTCTTCGTCAATGTCGAGCCGTTCTGGCAGTTCATCGCCGTCGGCGTCGTCATCATCATTTCCGTCCTTATCGACCAGGCGCAGCGCCGGTTCAGTGGAGCCCGTCAGGATGAATAGCACCAACCAGAACGGCCCCCTGCTGGAAGTCCGCAACCTGTCGAAACATTTCGGCGCCGTGCGTGCGCTCAACGACTTCTCCATGGCCGTGCGGCCGGGCGAAGTGGTGGCGCTTGCCGGCGACAATGGCGCCGGCAAGACGACGCTGATCAAAGCGATCTCGGGCGTGTTCCAGCCGACCGGCGGCGAAATCCTGCTCAGGGGGCAGCCGGTGACGTTCGCGACGCCGCAAGAGGCGCGCGAGAAGGGCATCGAGACGATCTACCAGGATCTCGCGCTCGCCGACAATCTGTCGATCGGCGCCAACATCTTCCTTGGCCGCGAACCGATGCGCAAGGCGTTCGGCTTCCTGCCGGTGCTTGACCGCAAGGCGATGGCAGAAGCGGCAAAGCAGACGATGGGTCGGCTGGACTTCCATGTCAGCCGGCTCGAGGCTCCGGTCAGCAATTTCTCCGGCGGCCAGCGCCAGGCGGTCGCCATCGGCCGCGCCGTCTACTGGGATGCGCAGATTCTGATCATGGACGAACCGACCGCCGCCCTTGGTGTGCCGGAACAGCGCAAGGTGATCTCGCTGATCCATCAGCTCAAGGCGCAAGGGCGCGGCGTGATCTTCATCTCGCACAATCTGCAGGACATCTTCGCGGTCTCGGACCGCATCGTCGTACTGCGGCGCGGCGTCCAGGCCGGCGAGCGCAAGATCTCGGAGACCAACCATGATGAAGTCGTCAAGCTGATGGTCGGCGGCTAGCTCTCGCGAGCTGATCACGGTGCGTTGTGCCGGATACTCCGATCCAATCTCGGCGCTGCCGCCACCAATGCCTTGCCGATGGCCGATCGCGGCGCGTCGACGACGGCACGGGCTTCACCGCTCTCGGCAATCCGCCCGGCATCGAGAAGGATGATGCGGTGGGCGACGGCGCGCACGACGCCGAGATCATGGGAAATGAAGAGATAGGCGATCTTCTGCTCGCGTTGCAGGTCGAGAAGAAGCTCGAGGATCTGTCCGCGCACAGAGACATCGAGCGCTGACACCGCTTCGTCGAGCACAATCAGCGACGGTTTGGTGGCGATGGCGCGGGCGATGGCCACGCGCTGCCGCTGGCCGCCGGAGATTTCGTGGACGGCGCGCGATGCGAGATCAGCCGGCAGACCGACACGCTCCAGCAATTCGGCGATGCGGCGCGGACGCTCGCCACGGGAGGCGATGCCGTGGATGCGCAAGGGATCGTCGAGCGCGCGCGCCACCGTGGCGCGCGGGTTGAATGCGGCCAGCGGGTCCTGGAACACCATTTGCAGGCGGGCGCGGCGTGCTCTGAGCGTTGCACCGCGCAAGGCCAGGAAGTCACCGCCCTCGAATTCGATGCGCCCGGCGTCCGGCTCGATCAGGCGGAGCGCCAGCCGGGCGA
Organism: Mesorhizobium erdmanii USDA 3471; assembly: GCF_000472705.1. Classification (GTDB taxonomy): domain Bacteria; phylum Pseudomonadota; class Alphaproteobacteria; order Rhizobiales; family Rhizobiaceae; genus Mesorhizobium; species Mesorhizobium erdmanii. Next base: position 71,620 of record NZ_AXAE01000023.1, read on the forward strand.
TCGTCGACTTGCCACTGCCGGATGGGCCGGCCAGCGCCAGTGTTTCGCCGGGCTCGATATGAAAAGAGACATCGTCGACTGCGATGACGGTCTTGCCGCCGCGACGGTAGCGTTTGGTGAGGTTGGATGCCGCGAGCAGGCTCATGAGCGCAGCCCGGCCCGGTCCAGCAATGGCGCTGCGTCGAGGCCGATATGGGCGTCGAGCAGCATGCGTGTGTAGGCTTGAGTTGGGGCGCCGACAATCCGCGCCGTCGGGCCAAGTTCGACCAGCCGGCCGTGGCGGAACACGGCGATGCGCTCGGCGAGTTCGGCCGCCAGCGCGATGTCGTGGCTGATGAACAGCAACGTCATGCCGTCCTCGGCCACCAGCCGCCGGATCAAGGCGACGATCTCGGCCTGCACGATGGTGTCGAGCGCGCTGGTTGCCTCGTCGGCGATCAGCAGTTTTGGACCTGCCGCGATGGCCGCGGCGATCGCCACACGCTGCTTCTGGCCGCCGGAGAGCTGATGCGGGAAAGCCTGCAGGGCCGAGTCCGGGTCGGGCAGACGGATGCGTTCGAGCAGGGTCCTTGCCTTCGCGTATGCCTGCGACCAGGTAAGGCCGAGATGCGCGCGCGCGACTTCGGCGATCTGTTTGCCGATGGTCATGACCGGATCGAGGCTGGCGGACGGATCCTGGAAGACGAAGCCGATGTCGCGGCCGAGAAGGGGTGTGCGGCCAAGGCCGGGCCATTCAATCCTTCCGTCCGCCGACGACGACGGCAACAGCTCCGCGATCGCCAGCGCCAGCGTGCTTTTGCCGGAGCCGCTTTCGCCGATTATGGCGAGACGTTCGCCAGCCATGATATCGAGGCTAACGCTCCTCAGCGCCGTCACCTCACCGCCGTCGCGGCGGTAGGTCACCGTCAACTCGCCGATCGACGCCAGCACGGTCACGACAGGCCTCTCCTGACGGCCGTCGTCTCGACGATGCCTTCACCAGCGAGATAGACGCCGAGCACGGTCAGCACCAGCGCCATGCCCGGGACGATCGACAGGAAGGGTGCGGTGCGCAAAACAGTGCGGCCCTCGGCGATCATGCCGCCCCAGGTGACCCGGTTGGGGTCGCCGAGGCCAAGGAAGGACAGCGCCGCCTCGGTGAGGATGGCGGCGGCGACGATCACCGACGACATCGCCAGCACCGGCGGCAAGGCGTTGGGCAGGACCTCGCGAAAGGCGATCTCCAGCGGATGCATGCCGATGGCGCGGGCGCTGGCAACATAGTCGCGTTCGCGGATGGAGAGAACTTCGGCGCGGGCGATGCGAGCGGGTCCTGTCCATGTGCCGAGCGCGATAGCAATCACGACGGCGCCGAGCGACGGCCCGACGACACTGACGAAAGCCAATGCCAGCAGGAAACCAGGCACGGTCTGGAAGGCGTCGGTGATGCGCATCAGCACCTCGTCGACAAGACCGCCGGCAAAGCCGGCTAGCGTGCCGACCACCGCGCCGATGGCAAGTGATGCCGCCGCCGCCGCGAGGCCAACAGCCAACGAGGTGCGGGCGCCGTGGAACAGTTCGGCCAGCACGTCGCGGCCAAGCCGATCGGTGCCGAGCGGCAGCGACCAATCCTGGAAGGGCGGCAGCAGCGCCGGCCCGGCAATGGCTTGCGGATCGCTGGGAAACAACAGCGAGGCTGACAGGGCCATCGCCATCAGTGCGGACAGAAGGATGGCGCCGGCGACCGCCTCGGGCGCGCGCAGAAAGCGTCGCAGCGGGCTCATGCGCCGGCCTCGCCAGCGCCGACGCGAGGGTCGAGGAAGGCATAGGCGATGTCGACGAGAAGATTGATGAGGATGACAAGGACGGCGCTGGTGAGAATGATGCCGAGCAGCAGCGGCGTGTCGCGCGCGCTCACCGCTTCCTGCGCTAGCCGGCCGAGGCCGGGAACGGAAAACACGCTCTCGATGACGACGCTGCCGCCGAGCATCTGCGCCGATTGGAGGCCGAGCATGGTGACCAGCGGCAGCAGCGCGTTGCGGGCGATATGGGAAAGCACGATGCGCCGGCGCGAAAGCCCCCTGGCGCGGGCGGCCAGCACGAAATCCTGGCGCCAGGCCTCGGCCATGCCGGCGCGCATCATGCGCAGATAAAGCGCCAGATAGATGAAGCCCAGCGCGGAAACCGGCAGGACGAGGTGAACGGCGATGTCGACGGCGCGGTCGCGGCCGGTCTTGTCCGAAGCGAGTGTCTCGATGCCGCCGATTGGCAGCCAGCGGAGATCGACGGCAAAGATGACGATCAGCACAAGGCCGAGCCAGAAACCCGGCACGGCATAGAGCGCCAGCGAGCCGATCGAGAGGAATCGGTCGCGGAAACTGCCGGGGCGGGCGCCGGCATAGATACCGAGAGCGGAACCGAGCCCGAAGGACAACGCGGTGGCGCTGACCATCAGCAACAGCGTGTTGGGCAGGCGCTCCAGGATGACGTCGCGGATCGGCCTGGAAAAGGTCACCGACTGGCCGAGATCAAGATGCAGCAGCGCCCAAAGATAGTTGGCCAACCGCGTCAGCTCCGACTGGTCGAGGCCCCAGCGATGGCGCAGCAATTCGATCATGCCGGCGTCGCCGCCGGTGGAGACGATATAGGCATCGACGGCATCGCCGGGGGCTGCTTCGAGGAGCAGAAAGGTGCCGATCACGACAATCAGCAGCACGAAGATGCTGCCGACGAGACGGCGGCGAATGAGGGTGAGGGCGCGGGTCATGACGAAGCCCGGCTGAGGCCATGCCACGAACGTAGCGCTCTACGGCGCCCCCCTCTGCCCTGCCCGTCCTCCGCAGCAGCTGCGCTGCAGCTGCGGAGGGTCGGGCAGGGCAGAGGGGGGCGCGAAGGAACTCTCATTCTCAAAGCTGAGCACCCCGAAAAGCAATCCGCAAGGAAAGATCAGCCAGCCAGATACGTGTCCGCCCAGTTCGACACCGCCCAGCGCGGATTGTTGGCGATGTTGCCGAGCTTGTCACTCGCCACGCTAATGAAACTCCATTCGGCGACGTTGATCAGCGGCAGGTCTGCCGCGACCTCTTTTTGGAACTCCTTGTAGAGGTCGGTGCGGGCCGTGGTGTCGAGCGTCTCGGAGGCCTTGGCGATCAGCGCGTCGAGCGCGTCGTTCTTGTAGCCGCCCTGGTTGGAGAACGGCACGCCGTCGGCAATGCCGCTCTGCACCAGGATGGTGGTCGAGATCGCCGGGTCGCCGCGGAACACCGGCGGGCCGACGGCGAGGTCGAAGGCATGGTCGGTGTAGACGGCCTTGATGTGGGCGGCGGAGTCGTTGTTGACCAGTTCCGCGTCGATGCCTATTGCCGCCAGCGCCTGGCGCAGATAGTCGCCGAACTGCTTGGTCTCGTTGAAATAGGGCGCCGGCAAAAGTTTGAGCGTGAAGCGCTTGCCGTCCGGGCCTTTCTTATAGCCGGCCTCGTCGAGCAAAGCGTTGGCTTTGGCGACATCGAATGGATAGGTCGGCACGTCGGCGGTGTAGAATTGCGGATCGTTCTTCGGCACCGGGCCGGTGGCGGTCGCGGCATAGCCGAGGAACACCGTCTTGACGACGAAATCCTTGTCGATGGCATGCGCGATGGCCTGGCGAACTTTCACGTCGGCCAGTTCCTTGCGGCGATGGTTGATCTCAACGACGAGCTGGTAGGTCAGCCCTTCGTAGCCCTTGGAGATCACCCTCAGTCCCGGCACCTTGGAGATGCGGCCGAGGTCGGCCAGCGGCACGGCGGAGAAGGCGGCGAGCTGGATTTCCCCGGCTTCCAGCGCGTTCGCGGCCGACGTGCGGTCGGGCAGCACCTGGTAGATGATCTCGTCGAGCCAGGGTTCGTCCTTGCCCCAGTAATCGGTGTTCTTCGTCAGTCGGTAGTATTGGCCGGCCTTGTACTCGCCGAATTTGAACGGACCGGTGCCGATGGGAGCGTTGTTGGCCGGATTGTCCTCGATCTTGCCGACCTCGTAGATGTGCTTCGGCACGACGCTCGACAGCGCCGGCAGGGCATTGCGGATCAGCTGGAACGGCGTCGGCTTGGCGAATTTGAACACGGCGGTGAGATCGTCCGGCGTGTCGACGGCGGCCAGATCCTTGAACACGGTGCGGCCGAGATTCTGCAGCGGCTTCCAGATCTGTAGCGCCGAGAAGGCGACGTCGGCCGAGGTGAACGGCTTGCCGTCATGCCATTTGACGCCGTCGCGCAGTTTGAACGTTACCGAGAGGCCATCGGCGGCACCCTCCCAGCCCAGCGCCAGCCTGGGGGCAAGCCCGTCCTTGCCGTCGAAGGAGGCTTCGGCCAGCGTTTCGACGATCTTGCTGGAGATGAAGAAGACGCCGTTGGAAGCGACGATCGCCGGATTGAGGTTGCGCGGTTCTGAATCAGCGGCAAGGACCAGGCGTCCACCCTTCTTCGGCGTCTGCGCCCGGCCAAGTGTCGGCATGGCGGTGGAGGCGAGCAGCATCGCTGAACCGGCAAGCATTTTGCGCCTTGAAATCGTGAAACCTGACATGATCGAACTCCGTCCTCTCCGCACCCGATCCGGCGCGACAACACCCCTCGAATGCCGGCATCGGCATCCTTGCGGCGCGATTATGGGCCTTGCCGAGGGTTTCGCCAGAGACGGAATTGGCGCATCCTGGCTTGGCTTTGAAATTTTCGTCCGCTGGACCAGTTCTGGAGATCGGTTCAATTCACCATATCTGGTAGGACCAGATCTGGTGAACGGGCTACGGATGACGACCTGGTGACCGCAAATCCGCGCACGCCATGCATTTCTGGCTAGACCAGAATGGGAAAAATGGTGCAGATTTGATCGACAGCCACGGATCCGGCGCGCAACAGCGTTGATCCCAGGCAATTCAGGGAGAGAGACATGAACATCGCGCCGGGCAAGAATGCCGTCAGCACTATCCCGTTCGACCAGGCAAGGGTCGATCGGTTGATGGAGGAGGCCGGCATCGATGTGCTGCTCGCCACCTCCAAGCACAACACGCAATATCTGTTGGGCGGCTACAAGTTCATCTTCTTCGCCGCCATGGATGCAATCGGCCACAGCCGTTACCTGCCAATCGTCGTCTATGAGAAGGGCGGGCCGGACCATGCCGCCTATATCGGCAACCGCATGGAAGGCGGCGAGCACCAGAACAATCCGTTCTGGACGCCGACGCTGCATGCCGCCTGCTGGGGCACGCTGGATGCCGCCAACCTTGCCGTCGAGCATTTGCGCAAGATCGGTAAAGCGGATGCGCGCATCGGTATCGAGCCCGGCTTCCTGCCGTCGGATGCCTGCATGCTGATCCGCAAGGCGCTGCCGGACGCCAGGCTGGTCGACGCGACTGGCATGCTGGAGAACATGCGCGCCATCAAGACCGACGCGGAACTGGAGAAGCTGCGCACGGCCTCGGAACTGATCACCGATTCGATGCTGGCGACCATTGCCTGGGCGCGCGAAGGCACGACCAAAGCCGAGATGATCGAGCAGACCAGGCGCGAGGAGACCAATCGCGGCGCGCATTTCGAATATTGCCTGCTGACGCTGGGCTCCAGCCACAACCGTGCCGCTTCGAGCCAAGCCTGGAAGAAGGGCGAGGTGCTGTCGATCGATTCCGGCGGTAATTATCACGGCTATATCGGCGATCTCTGCCGCATGGGCATTCTGGGGGAACCGGATGCCGAACTGGAAGATTTGCTGGCCGAGGTGGAGACGGTGCAGCAGGCGGCGTTCTCGAAGGTCCGGGCGGGCACGCTGGGCGGCGACATGATTTCACATGCCGAGGGCGTGCTGAAGAAATCCAAGGTCGCGGCCTATACGGATTTCTTCGCCCACGGCATGGGCCTGATCACACATGAAGCGCCGTTCCTGATGACAAACCATCCGGTGGCCTATGAAGGCACCTACGCGGCCAAGCCGCTGGAAGAAGATATGGTGCTGTCGGTGGAAACGACCATGCTTCACCCGACACGCGGCTTCATCAAGCTGGAAGATACGCTGGCCGTGACGGATATCGGCTATGTGATGTTCGGGGACCGGGGCCGGGGTTGGAACAGGGGTGGCACTCTATAGAGGCGAAGGCTGGCGCCGCCCCTCATCTGCCTGCCGGCATCTTCTCCCCGTGGAACGGGGAGAAGGGTGCAGCGTCGATGGCAGCGCTACCCTGGAACAAGTTGATCACTTCCCAGCCGGCAATAACCTGAAATCCGGAAGCTCCCTTAGCACCAACTCCGGACCCGCCGGCGAATAGACGACAAACAGCTGCATCGGCCCGTCGCCGGTGTTCAGCGTCGAGTGAAAACGGCTTTCCGGAACATAGATGGTGCAGCCTGGCCCGACCTTCTCGATCACCGGATTGCCCTTCTCGTCCTCGACCATCTGTTCGCCATTGCCCGAGATGACGAAGATAATTTCCTCGGCGCCGGGATGGTTGTGGCGCGTATGGCCCTTGCCCGACGGCAGGTCGACGACGCCGCCGGAAAAGCGCGTCGCGCCGTTCACTTCCGGGGCCACTGTCAGCGCCAGTCTGCCCCAGTCGAAGCCGAAGGCGCTGACGTCCTTCGGATAGACAAACACCTTGCTCTTGTCGGTCATCTCTCATCCCTTCTTTTTCTTCGTGGTCGCTTTGTCGCCGCCCGGCGTGACGGCCTTGAAATCGGCCGTCTGCTTGGCGATCGCGGCTTCCGCCGGCAATCGCTCCATCGAGCTCGCGCCATAGAAGCCATGCAGCCCCTTACAGCGGTCGAGAATGTAGCGGGCGTCATCCGGCATCGAGATCGGGCCGCCATGGCAAAGCAGGATGACTTCCTTGCGCACCGAGCGGGCAGCCTCGGCGATGGCATCGATGGCGACCACGCAGTCGTCGAGCGACTTCGCCGATGTGGCGCCGATAGAGCCGCCTGTGGTCACGCCCATATGGGCGACGACGATGTCGGCGCCGGCCTTGGTCATGGCGCGCGCCTCGTCGGGGTTGAAGACATAGGGCGTGGTCAACAGGTCGAGCTTGCGTGCCTCGGCGATCATGTCGACCTCGAGCCCGAAGCCCATTCCCGTCTCCTCGAAGCTCTGCCGCATGCTGCCGTCGAACAGGCCGATGGTCGGGAAATTCTGTACCCCGGAAAAGCCCATCGTCTTCAACTCAGCTAGAAGCAGCGGCATGATGACGAACGGGTCGGTGCCGTTGACGCCGGCCAGCACCGGCGTGTGTCTGACCACCGGCAACACCTCATAGGCCATCTCCTTGACGATCTCGTTGGCATTGCCATAGGCGAGCAGGCCGGCGGCCGAGCCGCGCCCGGCCATGCGGTAGCGGCCGGAATTGTAGATAATGATGAGGTCGATGCCGCCGGCTTCCTCGGCCTTGGCCGACAGGCCGGTGCCGGCGCCGCCGCCGACGATCGACATACCCTTGTCGATCATCCCCCGGAATTTCTTCAGTATGTCCTTGCGCGGTATTGCGGGCATTTTCTGGATCTCACTGTCTGGCGATGTCGAGAAAGGCAGCGGTCGCGGCCTTGGCGAATTCGGGGTCGTTGATGTGCAGCGGCAGGCGTGTGACGCGGCGTGTGACAGTCGGCTGTATGGTGCGCTCGATGGCTTCGAACAGGACGGCGTCGGCTTCCGGGTCAAAGAAAGCGCCGCCCTCGATGTCGAGCGCCGAGACGCCCTTTTCCGGGATGAGAAAATGTACCGGCCCATCGCAAAGGGCGAGCCTGCCGCCGATCCACTCGCCGATCGCGCGACATTCGTCGGCGGTGGTGCGCATCAGCGTGACGTTGGGATTGTGCTCGTAGAACAGTCTTCCCCGATACTGTTCGGGAATGGTCGCGGGTGCCCAGAAATTGACCATGTCGAGCGCGCCGACCGAGCCGACATAGGGCAGCCGAGTGCGAGCGATCGCGCCGAAGCGATCCTGCGTCGCCGGCAGCACGCCGCCGAACAGCAGATCGCAGACCTCGGTCGTGGTGATGTCGATGACGCCGGACAGCAGGCCGCTGTCGGCCAGCTTTTCCATGCTGCGGCCGCCGGTACCGGTGGCGTGGAAGACCATGCAGTCATATTCAGTGCGGAGCTGATCAGCGATCGCGGTCACGCAAGGCGTGGTGACACCGAACATGGTCAGTCCGATCGACGGCTTGCCGTCGGGCGCCGGCGCGGGCCTCGCCGCCATGCCCGATATCGCCTGGGCGGCATTGTGCAGCACGACGCGGGAGAGCCGGTTCAGGCCGGCCATGTCGGTCACCGATGGCATCATGATGATGTCGGAGACGTCGACATAGGGAGCCGTGTCACCCGAGGCGAGCGTCGAGACCATGATCTTCGGCAGACCGAGCGGCAGGGCGCGCATGCCCGCGGTGATGATCGAAGTGCCGCCGCCGCCGCCTATCCCGATCAAGGCGGCAATGTCGTTTCGCGATTGAATGAAGCCGGTGAAGGCGACGCCCATGGCGGCAACCGCGGCGCCACGGTCATCGCCGCCGAGTACAGCGGCGCTGCCGCCAGGATGATAGGGGGCAATTTCCTTCGCCGGGATGTCTACGGGAACGGTGGCGTCGCGTGTTCCGACATCGACGCGGCAAACGCCGGCGCCGGTGGCGGCGATGGCATCGGCCAGGAAGGCGAGTTCCTCGCCCTTGGTGTCGGCGGTGCCCACGACGTAAATGCGCTTCATGGGCGGTTCCCGGGTCATTGCAAATTTTTGAGACGCGCGTATCATATTGATATGGATATCTCACGTCAACGATCCACTGCAAGCGGCCGCACCGAACTGGGAAGCGGCGAGACCGCCGAGCGTGGACCGCGGGCGCGGACAAAACGGCTGATGCTGGAGACGGCGACACGGCTGATGCAGGCGGGCGTCACGCCGTCGGTCAGCGAGGTGGCGGAGGCGGCCGAAGTTTCCCGTGCCACCGCCTATCGCTATTTCCCGAGCCAGGCGGCGCTTGTGCAGGCCGTCGTCGACGAGGGGCTGGGCCCAATCCTCACATGGCAATCGACCGCGGCGGACGCCGAGCGCCGGGTGGCGGAACTGTTCGACACGGCGATGCCGCGCATCGAGGCTTTTGAAGCGACGTTCAAGGCGGCGCTGAAGCTGTCGCTCGATCAATGGGCGCGGCGCCAGGCCGGCACGCTGGGCGGCGAACCGGCCTTCACGCGCGGTCATCGTATCGACTTGCTGCAGGAGGCGATCGCACCGCTCAAGGGGCAGTTGCCGCCGCGCGATTTCAAGCGCCTGGCGCAGGCCCTGTCGCTGATTTTCGGCGTCGAGGTGCTGATAGTGCTCAAGGATATATGGGGGTTGGACAGCCGCAGGACGCGGTCTGTCGCGCAATGGGCGGCAGCCGCACTGGTGCGCGCGGCTGTGGCCGAATCGAGCGGTGAAGGAGGCGGCGACGATTCAAGAGTGGCCGTGGAGTAGGCCCTATCTGGTTCGACCAGATTTGCATGCCGACTATCAATATTACCCCTGGCGCTCAGGGCTGCACAACGCCTCTGCGTATCACTGAGTAGGAAAATCGTTGGAAAACAGGCGGATAAAGCTTGAATTCCGCTGGAATGGCCAAGTCCCCGTCCCAAGAAAAGGCTTGACGTCGACGCTAAATTGGTAATACCAGATTAGAAAAGAAAAGTGGGTCAAAAGTGAGGGCTGCGATCCATTTTCCGGCAGGGCGAGGAGGCCCGGAACCGGAAAGGTGCGATCACGGGAGGAACTACCGGAGCCGGCCCCGTTGCCGGTTCTCATGACAGGTAGAATGCGCACAAGGGAGGAAATCATTATGCGCAAGATAGTGACCAGCGTGATCGCTGGTATCGGCTTGGCGCTTGCCTGCGGGACATCTGTCCGCGCGCAAGACAAGGAACTCACCATCTTATGGGCGGAATGGGATCCCGCAAACTATCTGCAGGAACTCGTCAATGACTACACGGCCGAAACCGGCGTCAAGGTCACGGTGCAGACCACGCCGTGGCCCGACTTCCAGACCAAAGCCTTCACCGAATTCAACGCGCATGGCGACGCCTACGATTTGGTCGTCGGTGACTCGCAATGGCTGGGCGCAGGTTCGACGCAAGGGCACTATGTCGACCTGACCGACTTCTTCAACAAGCACAAGCTCAACGACGTGATGGCGCCCGCGACCATCAAATACTACGCCGAATACCCAGGCGGCTCCGGCAAGTACTGGGCGATCCCGCTGGAAGGCGATGCGATCGGCTGGTCCTATCGCAAGGACTGGTTCGAGGATCCGAAGGAGAAGGAAGCCTTCAAGGCGAAATACGGCTACGACCTCGATGTTCCGAAGACCTATGCGCAACTGCGCGACATCGCCGAATTCTTCCAGCGTCCAGACCAGAAGAAGTACGGCGTCGCCATCTACACCGACAACTCCTATGACGCGATGGCGATGGGCGTCGAAAGCGCCATCTTCAGCTATGGCGGCGATCTCGGCGACTACGCAACCTACAAGGTCGAAGGCATCACCAATTCCAAGCAGGCCGCCGCCGGCCTCGACATGTACAAGCAACTCTACAAGTTCACGCCTCCGGGCTGGGGCAAGACCTTCTTCGTGGAAGACAATCAGGCGATCACCGGCGGCCTCGCCGCAATGAGCATGAACTTCTTCGCCTTCTTCCCGCCCCTGGTGAACAAGGCCACCAACCCCTATGCCGACGTCACCGGGTTCTTTGCCAACCCGGCCGGCCCTGACGGCAAGCGCTTCGCCGCCCTCGGTGGCCAGGGCGTCTCCGTCGTCTCGTACTCGAAGAACAAGGACGAGGCGATGAAGTTCCTCGAATGGTTCATCAAGGACGAGACCCAGAAGAAGTGGGCCGCGCTCGGCGGCTACACCTGCAGCCAGGCCGTGCTGAAGTCGGAAGCCTTCCAGAGCGCCACGCCTTACAACAAGGCGTTCTACGACACGATGTTCATGGTCAAGGACTTCTGGGCGACGCCCGAATACGCCGAAGTGCTCGATCAGCTGAACCAGAACATCTATCCGTTCGTGGTCGGCGGCAAGGGCACGGCCCAGGAAGCGCTCGACAAGACCGTCACCGACTGGAAGGCGACGTTCACCAAGTACAATCGCTACAAGTAAGCATCGCAGTCAGAATGCCGGAGGAGGAGGGTTCCCCTTCCGGCATTCTCGTTTCAGGGAGATATTCGTTGGCTTCGGTTGCCCTTACCAATCTTGATCCTGCTTCCAGGGCCGCCGCGCGCGGCTGGTCGGATCTGACCATCCGCAACATGTTCATCATCCCGACGCTGGCCTTCCTAATCGTCTTCAACATCTTTCCGCTGATTTATTCGCTTGGCTACTCCTTCACGAACTTCGCTGCCAATCGCAGCGAGCCTTGGCAGTTCGTCGGGTTGCAGAACTATCGTGAACTGCTCAGCGACGATCACATTTGGTCGAACTTCATCATCACGGCGAAATACGTCATCGTTTCCGTGGCCGGCCAGATGATCGTGGGTTTCGGTCTAGCGCTCCTGCTCAACCGCAGCTTTCCGATGAAGGGCCTGATAACCACGCTGCTGCTTTTGCCGATGATGATGTCGGCGGCAGTCGTCGGCTTGTTCTGGCAATTGCTGTACAGTCCGTCCTGGGGGCCTATCAACTATGCGTTCGGCCTCGGCGATTTCGCCTGGCTCTCCAATCCCGACAGTGCGCTCTACGCCGTCGCGATCACCGACATCTGGATGTGGTCGCCCTTCGTCATGCTGCTCTCGCTCGCGGGCCTCTCGGCTGTGCCGCAACATCTCTACGAGGCCGCGGCGATTGATCGCGCCGGCCGCTGGTACACCTTCACCCGCATCACCTTGCCGCTGGTTTCGCCGATCCTTTTGATCGCCTTGATCTTCCGCACCATGGAAGCCTTCAAGACCTTCGATATCGCCTACACGATGACCACCCAGCCGACCGCTGAACTCCTTGCGATCCGTCTTTACAAGCAGGCCTTCCAGCAGTGGGACACCGGCAAGTCCTGCGCGCTCGCCTATATCGTACTGATCATGGTGCTGGCGATCACCAACCTCTACGTGAAATATCTCAACAGGGTGAAGGAACGCTAGCCGATGGCCGCTGTCCGTACCACGGGCGAAGTCGCGCTCAACCGTATTGCCGTCGTCGCTGTGCTGATTGCGACGCTAATCTTCCTCGCGCCGATCTACTGGATCGCTTCGACGGCATTCAAACCGAAGGAATTGGCGGTTACCGTGCCCCCGACGGTCCTTTTCCAGCCTGAGGTGACGCCGTTCATCCGCCTCTTCACCAAGCGCGTACAGATGCAGAAGCCCGTCGACCCGCAGGTATACGAGGCTGCGCCGTGGTGGGAAAAGCGCGTCTACGACGGCGGTGAGCGTGTGCTCAAGGTCGGCAACGACGTGCAACTTTCGCAATATCCCAACCGGTTCATGAACAGCCTTATCGTGGCGGTTATCAGCACAGTGCTTGCCGTCGGAATGGGGACATTCACCGCCTACGGCTTCTCGCGCTTCAAGATGGCGGGTGAAGCGGACCTTCTCTTCTTTATTCTGTCGACGCGCATGCTGCCGCCGGTGGTGGTCGCCATTCCGATGTTCCTGATGTACCGGATAGTCGGACTCAACGATTCGCATATCGGCCTGATCATCCTCTACGTCGCCTTCAACCTGTCCTTCTCGGTCTGGCTGATGAAGGGCTTCATGGACGAGATTCCGAAGGAGTACGAAGAGGCGGCGCTCGTCGACGGTTACACGCGCATGCAGGCCTTCTTCAAAATCGTGCTTCCGGAAGCCGCAACCGGCATCGCCGCCACTGCTGTGTTCTGCTTCATCACGGCGTGGAACGAATATGCCTTCGCGTTGATCATGACCAATCGCCGTGCGCAGACGGCACCGCCCTTCATCCCGTCTCAGATCGGCTCCGGCCTGCCCGACTGGACCACGATCGCGGCGGGAACCTTCCTGTTTCTGCTGCCGGTCGCCATCTTCACCTTCCTGCTCCGCAATCATCTGTTGCGCGGCATGTCCTTCGGAGCGATCCGCAAATGAGCTTTCGCGCCATCAATCAGAAATATCTGGAGCCCGGTTCGCAGGTGCTCATGGTGCTCGGCATCGTAGCGCTCTGCCAGCCGTGGAACATGCTGCTGCACACATATGGCCTGACCATCATCCTGATCGGGTTGATCGGCTTCAACATCACCTCGAAGATCGCGCCTGAGCAAGAGGCCGGCACCGGCCACGCCGCGCGAAATCCGGGAGCACAGCATTGACCCAGATCGAGCTTCGCGGCGTCCAGAAATTCTTCGGCGCCGTCCAGGTCATCAAGGACCTCAACCTCAAGATATCAGACAACGAGTTCATCGTGCTGCTTGGCCAATCGGGCTGCGGCAAGACGACGACGTTGCGCGCCATCGCCGGGCTGGAGACGATCGACGAGGGTGACATCCTCATCGACGGCAAGCCGGTCCAGCATCTGAAGGCCGCCGACCGCGACATCGCCATGGTGTTCCAGTCGTTCTCGCTCTACCCGCATATGAGCGTTTACGAGAACATCGCCTTCCCCTTGCGCGCCACGCGCAAGAGCAAGGCGGAGATCGACAGCGAGGTGCGCTCGGTCGCCAAGACGCTGCAGATATCGGATCTGCTTGGCAAGAAGCCGTCGGCGCTGTCGGGCGGCGACATGCAGCGCGTCGCCATCGGCCGGGCGCTGGTGCGGCGTCCCAAGGCGATGCTGATGGACGAGCCGATCGGCGCGCTCGACGCCAAGCTGCGGGAGGAGATGCGGGCAGAGATCAAGCGGCTGCATATCAAGCAGGGCTCTACCACCATCTATGTCACGCATGACCAGATCGAGGCGATGAGCCTCGCCGACCGCATCGTCATCATGCACGAAGGCGTGCTGCAGCAGGTGGGCACGCCGGACGAGGTCTATTCGCGCCCGGCCAATCTGTTCGTGGCGCAATTCGTCGGCAGCCCGGTGATGAATGTCACTGATGCGGCGGTGGCCGAGAAAGCCTCGTCCGTATCGGTGACCGTCGGCGACGCGGCCACCGGCTTCGAGTTCCCAAGCACGTTGCTGTCAAAACTCAACGTCCACGCCGGCGGCGGGCTTGCGCTCGGCATACGGCCGGAGGGCGTGCTCATTCGCCGTGAGGCGGCCGACGGGTTCATGGCCGTCGAAACGCAAATCGTCGAACCGCTCGGCTCCTTCGATATCGTCGATCTGAAAGTGGGTTCCAACATGCTGCGGGCCCGCACCAAGAGCGGCTTCATCTCAGGTCCCGGCGAGAAGGTTTTCGCCAGGATCGATCCGACGCAGGCGCATTTCTTCGACAAGGCAAGCGGCAAGTCGCTGGAAGTGAGATTGTGATGGTCGAAGGACAGGAAAGGCCAACGATTTGGCCTTTCGAACCTTTGAACGCCCGGAGCCATAGCGGAGGGCAGGCGCCCTCGAAAAAGAAATCGAGACGGTAGACATGGCCCATATCCAGCTCAAGAACATCTCGAAGACATTTGGCAACCACACGGCCTTGACCGGGCTCGATCTCGACATCGCCGATGGCGAGTTCTTCGTGCTGCTCGGCGAGACAGGCGCCGGCAAGACGACGACGCTGCGGCTGATCGCGGGCCTCGAGAAGCCCAGTGAGGGGCAGGTCCTGATCGACGGCGTCGATGTTGCCGACTGGGGCGCTGCCGAACGCGACGTGGCGCTGGTGCTGCAACAATATTCGCTCTATCCGCGCTATACGGTGCGGGAGAACCTCGAATTCCCGCTGAAGCCGAAGATCCGCCGGTTGCCCGACGCCGAGATCAAGGACCGCGTCGACCGCGCCGCCCGCACGCTGCGAATCGAGCATCTGCTTGACCGCAAGACAGACCGGCTATCGGGCGGCGAGATGCAGCGCGTCTCCATCGGCCGCGCCATCGTGCGCAAGCCGCGCGTGTTCCTGATGGACGAGCCACTGTCGGCCCTTGACGCCAAGCTGCGCGAGGCGCTGCGGACGGAACTGAAGAACCTGCAGATCCAACTCGGTGCCACCTTCCTGTTCGTCACCCACGACCAGATCGAGGCAATGTCGATGGGAGACAAGGTAGGCGTCTTGAACCACGGCCGCATCGTGCAGACCGGCACGCCGCACGAGATCTACAACAATCCGCGCGACACCTATGTGGCGAGCTTCGTAGGCTCGCCGCCGATGAACCTCATCGACGGCAAGGTGGTGAACGGCCGCGCGGTGATGGCGCCGCTGAATTTCGAACTGCCCTTTTCAGGGAGAGCCGGGACGGGTGGTGCGACCGACGGTCGCCCGCTCGTCTTCGGCATCCGCCCGGAGGATGTCTATCTGGAAAGCGGCGCGCCGGTCGAGGCGCGCGTCCATGATGTCGAGAACCATGGCGTGGAAAAGATCCTGACGCTGCGGGTCGGCGATACGACACTGCGCGCCACTGTGCCGGCCAGGACCGATGTCGCGATCGAACAGCCGGTGCGCTTTGCCTGGAACCCGGACAAGGTGGTGCTGTTCGACAAGGGCAGTGGTGTCAGCTTGCGGCACGCGTCATGACCGCCCCCGCGCTTATTTCGGCAGGTAGGTCTCGTAGGGCGTGTCGTTGATCAGCAGGATCACGCACTCCGTGTCGGACAGGCAAGCGTCGTCATGCATCTCATTAGCCTTTTGGGTCCAGTAGGATCCCGGAGGCAACTCCACCTTGGTTGCTTCGCCACCTGCCATCTGCCAATGCGCCCATAGACCCTGGATAACCACGGCGCGATAGTCGGCTGTATGCGCGTGAACAGGCGCCCGCCATTTGCCTGGAACTTTCAGCAACGTTCCCGCCGGGCCCGTGGCCCGTTCTCCCCAAAGTGGTCCAAGGCGCTGTGGCTGGTCCGGTGCTTCGGAAACATAGGGAATCTTGCTGGCCGGCAGGTAGCTGTCCTCCAGGGCAAAGGCGCGCCCGGGGACGACGAGCATGGTGGCGACCGCCAGGACCTTCAGATGATTCATCATGAATTCTCTCCTTGAGACGACGTGCCGCCGGCCCCTCATTGCTGACAACGGCAGGCTATTGCATGCAGTCGACCCTGCAATGACATTGCGTCCGGAAGACGTGGCAATTCATCCAGATCCGGCAAGTACCTCTGCAAGCCTGGGATGGCCTCAGCGTTCTTCGGAGGCGCCGTCGACCGGGCGCAAATGGCTGGGCGCCTTGCCGACGATCCGCTTGAACGCGCGGCTGAACGATGCTTCGGACTCGTAGCCCAGTCTGGCGGCCACCACCGATACGCGCATTCGGTCTTCGATCAGCCACCGTCGCGCCTGGTGCATGCGCACGCTGGCGACATATCGGGCCGGTGTCTCGCCGACGACGGCGGTGAACCGTCCGGCGAAGGCCGAACGCGAGGCTCCCATTTCGCGGGCGAGGGATTCGACGGTCCAGTTCCTGTCGGGCTGGCGATGAATAGCCACCAGCACGCGGCCGACGTCCCGATCCCTGATCGCCGCGGTCCAGCCGGTGGTGCCGCCGCCACCGTTCTCTACCCAAGAGCGGATGATGCTTGCGGCCAACACGTCTGCCAGCCGCGCCAGCATGCCGCCGGCGCCAGCGCGATTGCTGGTCACTTCGCTGGCCATGGCGTCCAGAAGGTGCGGAATGCCCGGCTCACCCGTCATCAATTCCCGCGCGCGCATCATTGCCGGCATCATGGCGAGCACAGGATGCGATCCACCCAGATCGAAGCGCATACTGCCGCAAAACAGCAGGGTTTTCTGGCCATCGCCGCCGTTCGAGACGTCATAGACGTTGTCCTCCAACGGCTTGACGCTGTAGCTCTCGATCGGCACGGCAGGGACGCCCGGCGCGCTGGCGAGACTGTGCTCGGCGCCGCGTGGCAACAGGAGCGCATCGCCGGCCTTCAGCTCCAGCCATTGCCTAGATGGCGAAAACAGCCAGCATCCATGCCGGCCGATGAAGTGAAACCGCGCCGCCGCCTGGGCTGGAAAGAACACGGCCCACGGCTCGCCAAGTTCGCAGCGGCCGTAATCGACGCCGTCAAGCCGTAATCCACGCAGCATTTCGGTCAGCGGACCGTCCGAAGCCGGCAAGACACTCTCGGATGACGTGAAATCCATACCGGTTTTCTAGCGTGGAATCGCCGGTCAGTCACGGCCAGGACGCGTTACCCGGCCTGGCCGATGTCGGCCTATTCCTCGGCGCGCAGATTGCTGGGCGGCGAGCCGATGACGCGCTTGAAGGCGCGGCTGAAGGCGGCATCCGATTCATAGCCGAGGCGCGCGGCAACGACCGAAATCTCGCTCCACCGTCACTTCGCGCGCCATGGACTCCAGCAGGTGTGGAAGGCCGGGCTCGTAGGCTTCTGCTCGCTTCGTGCCCGGCTTAGCACTTGGCGACTTCCGGGCAACGTCGGCGGCGATGGCGATGCGGCTGATGCCGCGCGCTCGGCCCGGGAACCATCATGGTCCCCCGGCCGTCGCCGTCGTGACGGCGGCGACGAAGCGGTCGAGACTATCATCGACATAGACGGCCACCGCGATCGTCGGATCGAAACTCCACCACAGCAACGATCCCTGCCAATGCGACGCCATCAGGAGGCCGATATCAGGTGGCGAGTTCGGCGTTCGCGCGAAGCAAGCCGCGATTGCATTGCACAGGGTTGTCTTCCAGGCCGCGCCGCGCGCCCTGAGCAGCGGATCACGCAGATCTTCGCGCAGAACGAGCAGACCTTCGGCATAAGATTCGATGCCGCCATAGCTTTGCGACAGCGCGACCAGCAATTCGATCGCACCAGCCGGAGTTTTGGCGACGCTGGCCGCCAGCGTCCTGGTCTTGTCGTCAAGATCATCCCAGGCATGCAGCAGGGTCCGCTGCTTCAACCGCGCCTTGTTGCCAAAGCGCTGCACCAGGGTTGCACCGGAGAGGCCACAGGTTCTTGCGAGGCGCTCGAAGGTGAGCGCCTCGGGGCCATGCTCGTGGATCAATCGCAAGGCAGCTTCCAGCACCTGCTCATCGGACTGCGTTTTGGGTCGGGTCACCTTGACATCCTGATATAACCGAATGATCATTTATATATGATGCGAGTGACGCAAGCCAGCTCGGATTTCATCGATGGTGCCGTTTTGGGAGAGTTCAATGACGTTGCAAGGAAAAGTTGCCCTGGTCGCCGGCGGAACACGAGGCGCCGGCCGCGGCATAGCGGTCGAGCTCGGCGCCGCCGGCGCCACGGTCTATGTCACGGGACGGAGCACGCGTGCCCAGCAATCCGAATACGCCCGGCCCGAAACCATCGAGGAGACGGCGGAAATGGTCACGGCGAACGGTGGCACGGGCATCGCCGTCCAGGTCGACCATCTTGTGCCTGACGACGTGCGGAGTCTGGTCGAGCGCATCCGTGCCGAGCAGGGCCATCTCGACATCCTCGTCAACGATATCTGGGGCGGTGAAAAGCTGTTCGAATGGGACAAGCCGGTCTGGGAGCACAATCTGGAGAATGGTTTGCGCATGCTGCGTCTGGCCATCGATACGCATCTGATCACCGCTCATCATGCGCTGCCCCTCATGATCAGGCAGCCGGGCGCACTGCTGGTCGAAGTCACGGATGGCACCGCCGAATACAATGCCGAGCACTACCGCCTGTCGCCCTTCTACGACCTTGCCAAGGTCGCGGTGAACCGCATGGCGTGGGCTCACGCAAAGGACCTGGCGAAACACGATGCCACGTCCGTCTCGCTGACGCCCGGCTGGATGCGCTCGGAAATAATGCTGGATACTTTTGGAGTGCGCGAGGAGAATTGGCGCGATGCTACGACAACGGTACCGCATTTCGTGATTTCGGAGACGCCGCGCTTTGTTGGGCGCGCGGTTGCCGCGCTGGCGGCGGACACGGGTCGCTCGCGATGGAACGGCCAGTCCCTGTCCAGCGGCGGACTGGCGCAGGTCTATGGCTTTAGCGATCTCGACGGTTCGCGGCCCGATGCCTGGCGCTACGTGCCGGAGGTGCAGGACGCCGGCAAGCCCGCCGACGCGACGGGTTACCGGTAAGGCAATCTAGAGTCGCTCAGGCCGAACGCCCGTCGAAATCGAAGACTGACAAGGTGGAAGGGTCGACATCGGCAACGCAGTTGAGGTTGATATAGGCGTTGCGCTCACCATCTTCGCGGACGTCCTCGGCGAAAGGGTGGATGCCGCAACCGCGGCAGAAGCGATGCGCGATCTTCGCCTCGCCGAATGTGTAGCGGCCAAGATCGTCGCCCCAGGCGACGAGGGTAAGCCTGTCATGCGGCACGGCCCACAGCAGCGCACCTTTGCGGGCGCAGATCGAGCAATTGCAGCGCACAGCGCCGCCAAGCTCGCCCTCGACCTCGAATGCGACCTTGCCGCAATGACAGCTGCCCTTATACAGCATCAGTATCTTCCTATCGCTGGCAGGTGCAAAGGCACGCTGGCCGGGTTATCCCTTCCGCAGGCCGAACGGCTGCTTGCCTTAAAGACGTTGCATCCTGACGGAGTCCGACATCGACATGCAATCCATCCGCGACCGTCTCGAAATCATCCTGTCACGTCTTGCCAATCGTGCGGCCGACGAGAAGGTCTTCACCAGGCTCTATGTCGAACCCGCACGGGCCGCGGCTGATGCCAGTGACGCCCGCAGCCGAGCCGGCGTGACGCTCGGACCGCTCGACGGCACCCTGGTCTCGATCAAGGATCTGTTCGATGTCGCCGGCGAGGCGACGACGGCCGGCTCACTGATGCGCAAGACCGCCGCACCGGCCGTGCGCGATGCCACCATCGTCAGCCGGCTTCGTCAGGCCGGCGCGGTGATCGTCGGCAGGACCAACATGACCGAATTCGCCTTCACGGCGATCGGTGACAACATGCACTACGGCACGCCAGGCAATGCCGCCGACGCCGGCCATATTCCTGGCGGTTCGTCCTCGGGCGCCGGCGTCTCGGTTGGCGAGGGCACGAGCGACGTCTCGATCGGCTCCGACACCGGCGGATCGATCCGCATTCCGGCGGCGCTCAATGGCGTCGTCGGCTTCAAACCGACGGCGCGGCGCGTGCCGCTGGCCGGTGCATTTCCACTGTCGGGTACCTTGGACTCGATCGGGCCGCTTGCCCGAACCGTCGCGCAATGCGCGGCAACGGACGCGGTGATGGCCGGCGAGGCACCAAGCGAACTGGCGGCCATTCCGCTCTCGGGACTTCGCATTGGCATCCCACGCGGCGTTCTTTTCGGTAATATGGAAGGCAAGGTTGCGGCGACCTTCGAGCATTGTCTCGGCAAGATCGAACAGGCTGGCGCGCGCATTACGGATCTATCGATCGACGATATGATCGCGGAGTTGCGCGCGGCCACCAAGCGGGGTTCGATCGCCGCCATGGAAGGAGCCGAGATTCATGCCGACTGGCTGGCGACGGGTGCATCGGTGCCGGTCGACCCGCACGTCAGCAGCCCCTTGTCGCGGGCGGCAATGCTGCCGACGCCGGTCTATATCAGGGCCTTGCGCCGCCGCGCTGCCCTGGCAGCCGCCATGGACGAACGGTTGGCATCGTTGGACGTGCTGGCTCTGCCGACCACGCCGGTGACGGCACCGACCATTGTTTCCCTGGCCGGGGATACCGAATTGCGCGACCATGTCGAAGGCCTGCTGCTGCGCAACACGCAGGTTGCCAACCAGTTCGACCTCTGCGCGATCTCGCTGCCGATGCCCGGTATGGCGCTGCCGGCGGGACTGATGCTGGTCGCGCGCAATGGCCACGACCGGCATCTGCTGCGGATTGCCGCTGAAGTGGAGAGGCTGCTGGGTGGCTCATCGGCAATTGGCGGATAATCAGGGCGACGAACAGTGCTTGCGTTCGTTAGCCGTGGTGGTGCGCACGATGCGGGTCGCGACCAGCCATGGCAGGCTGTAGTCCTTGCCGGTGAAGGTCTGGGTGCGATGCTCTATCGAAGCCCTGACGACGATCTTTCCGCCGTAAAGCACGTCGGACTGATCCGTTATAGCCTTGTCCGCTTGCGGCAATCCGCTCGTGTCGATTGACACACCCTTGATGATTGCGCCGGTGACAAGGTCGAGCGCGCTGTTCGAGGGGCATGGCGCCTTGAAGCAGCGCAGTCCGTTGTCGAAGTAGACATAGCTGCTCTCGGCCGTGGCGAATGCCGACAGGGTGCAGATCGACGAAGCGACAACAGTCAGAAATGCGAGGCGAAGACCGGACATGGCCGCAACGTCGCGGAGAATTGGGACGAAACCGCGATTGCTATATGTCGAGCGGAAACCGCCTGCGGTAATGGTCGACCACTTCGGGATTGCGCAGATTGACCGGCAGTTTGCCGGCCAACACCAGCAAGGCTTCTCCTGCCGCGCCGACGCCCATGCGCATCATCGATTCCTCGGTGATGCCTGCCATATGCGGGGTGATGATGACGTTGTCGAAGCCGAAATAAGGATGATCTGACGGCAGCGGCTGTGTCGAAAACACGTCGAGCGCCGCACCGCCGATGCGGCGTTCCCGCAAGGCGTCGATCAGGGCGTCGTCATCGACGACCGGCCCGCGCGACACGTTGATCAACAGCGCGGTGGGCTTCATGCGGGCGATGCGCTCGCGGCTGATCAGGCCGCGCGTTTCCGGCGTCAGTGGGCAGCAGAGCACGATAATGTCGCTCTGCTCGACCAGCGCGTCGATCGACAGGAAGCCGACTTTTTCAGGCGCCGGCTGCATGCTGCGCGTCGTTGCCACCACTTTCAGGTCGAAACCGTGCGCGGCGATATGGCCGACGGCTTGTCCGACGGCGCCGAGGCCGACAATGCCGATGGTCTTGCCGGCGAGCTCGGTATTGGCGTTGGCATGCTCGCGCCCGGCAAGCCAGCCCCGGGCGCGCAGGTCGCGGTCGACCCGGCGGAATTGCCGCAGCAGCGCGAGTGCGGCGAACATGACGTGTTCCGCGACCGAGCGTGCATTGACCGCCGGCACATTGGCCACCAGCACGCCGGCTGCTGCTGCTGCTTCCATCGGGATCATGTCGAGCCCGGCGCCATGGCGGATGGCAGCCCTCAGCTTCCAGGCGCCCTCGAACAGTGCCGGCGGCAGCGGCGCGCGCACGATGACGATGTCGGCATCCCTGGCTTCCCTGGTCAGGGTGGCAGGGTCAAGCGCCGATGCGATCACAAGCTGGCCGGCGCCGGCGAGCTTGGCCGACGCGCGCGGGTGCAGCGGATGGGTCGACAGGATCTTTGGCTGGTCCACGGTCAGGCCTTTTCGAGCGCCGGGCTTGGTGGCGCAACCGCCTTGTCGCCCTCGATCAGACCCTTCCAGTAGCTCTCCGCCCCTTGCAGGTGAGCGCTCATCAGCGCCTGGGCTAGATTGCCGTCGCGACGAAGCAGCGCCTCGTAGATCTGCACGTGCTCGGCGTGCGAGCGCACCGAGCGTTCGGGGTCGTTGAAGTAGATCGGCAGGCGCTGCTCGCCCATCAGATAGTAGACGCTGCAGATATTGTGGAAGACGCTGTTCTTGGTGGCGCGCACGATTTCGAGGTGAAACTCCCGGTCTTCCTTGGCCAGGCCCTCGCCGGCGGCGATGCGTTCCTCGGAAGCCTTGAGGATTTCGCGCAGCCGTTCGAAATTCTCTTCGGTGGCTCGCGAGCAGGCAAGCTCGGCTGCCTTGATCTCGTGGATCTTGCGCAATTCGACCGTCTCGTAAATCTGCAAGGGATCGAGCGGCAGGCCCGCGCGGGCGAAAAGCGCCAGCGCTTCGACGCTTGCCTGCTTGGTGTCGATGTAGATGCCTGACTTGGCGCGGCGCTCGACGATGCGCATGGCTTCGAGGATGGCCAGCGCCTCGCGGATCTGGCCACGGCTGACGCCGAAATGCTCCGCCAGCTCACGCTCCGACGGCGTACGCCCGGTCTCGCTGTCCGAGTGGGAGAATAGATAGGCGGCGAGTTCCGCGAGAAGGTTCTTTTCTTTCATCGTCAATTGCGTTGCGCGTGCGCCTCCAGGAATCGCTGCGAAATGGTGAATCCCAATCCGGGCTTTTCCGGGATCGCTATCATACCGTCCGTTGCTTCGACAGTCTCTTCGATCAGATCGTGGATCATCGGGTTGGCGCCGAGCGAATATTCGATGGTGAAACTCGATGGCGAGGCGGCGCAGACATGCAGGCCGGCGAAGAAACAAGGGGCGCCGGCCCACAGATGCGGCGCGAAGCGCAGATTGAAGGCGCTGGCGATGGTGCCGATCTTCATCGCCTCGCTGATGCCGCCGCAGAAGGCGGGATCGGGCTGGAAGATATCGGCGGCCTTGAGCATGGCGAGGTCGCGGAAGGCATAGCGTGTCGCCTCGCTTTCGCCGGTGGCGATGGGCACGGCGCCGGAGGCGCGCACTTCCGCCATCCCCGGCTTGTCGTCGGCGATCACAGGTTCCTCGAACCAGGCGAGATCGAGGTCGTTGACGAGATGGATGAAGCGCTTGGCTTCCGCCACCGTATAGGTGCCGTGGGCGTCGACCATCAGCTCGACATCAGGGCCGAGCGCCTGGCGCGCGGCGCGCACGCGGGCGGCTGAAATGTGCGCGGCGCCATCCATGGAGCCGACGCGCATCTTCAGCGCCTTGAAGCCGCCCCTGGCAATGTAGGATTTCAGTTGTTCGCCGATCGCATCGGCGGACGCCCAGCCTCCGGAGGCATAGGCCTGGATGCGATCAGCCTTGCGCCCGCCAAGCAGCCGCCAGACCGGCTGGCCCAGCGACTTCCCCAAAATATCCCAGAGCGCGATGTCGACGGCGCTGATGGCGGCGATGCTCATGCCGCGCCGCGCCAGTTGCGGCATGGCGTGGCCGGCGCGTGCGGCGCTGTCGTGGCGCACGCCATTGTAGAGCATTTCCCAGATGATGCCGATGTCGGCCGGGTCGCGGCCGATCAACTGCGGCCCGACCTCTTGGTTCAGCATGTGGACAAGGGCGCCGTAGCTGCCGGCGCTGCCGGCGGCGTTCTTGCCTTCGCCCCAGCCGACCAGCCCGTCATCGGTTTCGATGCGCAGGATGGCGGCGTCGAAGGTCGTCACCTGGCCGAAGTCGCTGCGATGTTGCTTCGCGGCTTCGATCGGGATGCGGACCCACCAGGCTTGGACGGTCTTGATGCGCATGTCTTTCCCCAACCCTGCCGCCGGTCGGGCGGAAGGGCAAATTTCCCGGAAGCAGTCGACTACTTGATCAGCGGCAGCAGCGTTTCGGCGGTGATGCGCATCTGGTCGGTGTAGAATTTTTCGGTGAGCACGCTGGAGCCGTGGTCCTGGATGAACTTCAGTTGCTCAGGCGAAATATCGACCGGGTGGCGCTCGACCATATCCGGATACGGCGCCGCCGGCGTGCGGTCGACCGGGGCGACGAACTCGTTGGTCAGCGCGCCGTCGTAGCCGACCTCCTTCAAGGTGGCGACGATCCTGGGCCAGTCGATCTGGCCAAGGCCGGCGGCGAAGCGGTTGTTGTCGGCGACGTGGAAGTCGAACAGGCGCTTTCCGACCTGACGGATCGCGTCATGGACGTTAAATTCCTCCATGTGGATGTGGTAGGCGTCGAGGCAGACGCCGCATTCGGGGCTGACCGCGTCGGCCAGCGCCAGCGCCTGGGCGCCACGGTTGAACAGATAGGTCTCGAACCGATTGAGCGGCTCGACGGCGATCTTGACGCCGACCTTCTTGGCATGGGTGAAGCACTCTCGGGTCGCGTCGACCACCCACTTCCATTCCTCTTCCTCGGTACCGTCCGGCACCACCTTGCCGACCGTCGCGGGGACGAGCGTGATAATCTCGCCATCAAGCTCGCTGACCATGGTCAGCACGTCCTTGACGTATTGAACGGAGCGCTCGCGCTGACCCTGGTTCCTGGCGGCAAGATTGCGTTCACCCAGCATTAGGGTCACCGCGCCCCAGCAGCGGATGCCGTGCTCCTTCAACAGCGCGCGCGTCTCCTTGGTCTTGTACTGCTCGGGCTCGCCGGAAATCTCGATCGACTCATAGCCGAATTTCTTGATGCGCTTCAGCGTCGTCTCCAACGGTTCCGCGCGCATCCAGTTGTGCGTCGAAAGATGCATGGTCTGTCCTTCCCAAATTCGTCCGTATGGTTTGCCTGCGACATGCATCGCCGAAAGGCGACGCAAGAGTTCCTCCCCAAGGCATCCCCAGCCTTTTTCCTACAACTGGTTCGACCAATTGGGCCTTAAGTGAGGTCTACAGCAAATTCCGAGGAACGGCAAGAAGCGCGGCAATGCAACTTTTTGTAAGAATTATTGCATTGATTATATTGCGATTTATGCCAATAATCTGGATATGCCGAGGGTTTTGCCGAACCATTGTCAGGCTTGACCAAATTCCGCTATTTGGTAATACCAGAATGGCAGTGCCACCGAAGCGCCTGCTGCGAAAAGACCAAAATGGCTGGCCCTGTTTCCAATCGGCGCTATGCTTGGTCGCGACACAATGAGGGAGGATGCCGATGCCGACGACAATGAAGGGCCCTGGACTGTTTCTGGCGCAGTTCGCGGGTGACGCGGCGCCATTCAATTCGCTGGCCTCGATCACCAAATGGGCCGCCGGTCTCGGCTACAAGGGCGTGCAGATCCCGACCTGGGACGCGCGCCTGTTCGACCTCGAGAAGGCGGCCTCGTCCAAGACCTATTGCGACGAGGTGAAGGGCATCTGCGCCGATGCCGGCGTCGAGATCACCGAACTGTCGACGCATCTGCAGGGGCAGCTGGTGGCGGTGCATCCGGCCTATGACGCGCAGATGGATGGTTTCGCGCCGCCTTCGGTGCACAACAATCCGAAGGCACGGCAGAAGTGGGCGGTCGAGCAGATGAAATTCGGCGCCAAGGCATCGCGCAATCTCGGGCTGAATGCCTCGGTGTCGTTCACCGGCTCGCTGGCTTTCCCTTACCTTTATCCCTTCCCGCAGCGGCCGGCCGGGCTGATCGAGGAAGCCTTCGGCGAACTCGGCAAACGCTGGAAGCCGATCCTCGATGTCTATGAGGACAATGGGGTCGATGTCGGCTACGAAATCCATCCCTCGGAAGACGTGTTCGACGGCGCGACGTTCGAGATGTTCCTCGATGCGGTCGGCGGCCACAAGCGCTGCAACATCAACTACGACCCGTCGCACTTCCTGTTGCAGCAGCTCGACTATCTCGAATTCATCGACATCTACCACGAGCGGATCAAGGCCTTCCACGTCAAGGACGCCGAGTTCAACCCGACCGGGCGGCAGGGCGTCTATTCCGGCTATCAGAGCTGGACCAATCGTGCTGGCCGCTTCCGCTCGCTCGGCGACGGGCAGGTGGATTTCGGCGGCATCTTCTCCAAGCTGACGCAGTACAATTATGATTCCTGGGCGGTGCTGGAATGGGAGTGTTGCCTGAAGCATCCCGAGGATGGCGCGGCGGAGGGCGCGCCCTTCATCCAGCACCACATCATCCGAGTGACCGAGAGGGCATTCGACGATTTCGCCAGCGGTACGACCGACAAGAAGTTGCTGCGGGCCATGATGGGAATCTAAAAACGTTTCCCTCCCCCTCGAGGGGAGGGTGGCCCGAAGGGCCGGGTGGGGTCGGTTGATGCCGAGCTCTACGCCCGGCGACCCCACCCGATCCGCTGCGCGGATCGACCTCCCCTCAAGGGGGAGGTGAACAACCAGGAGAACAAAATGGTCGGCGCATCGAAATCGGAGACGGGAGGCGGCCCGATCCGCTACGGCATGGTTGGCGGCGGGCAAGGCGCCTTCATCGGCGCGGTGCATCGCATCGCGGCGCGCATGGACAATGAGTTCGTGCTGGTGGCCGGCGCGCTGTCGGCCAATGCCGAGCGCGCCAAGGCATCGGCCGCCGAACTCGGCCTCGATGCCGAGCGCAGCTACGCCTCCTATGCCGAGATGGCGAAGGCCGAGGCCAAGCGCCCCGACGGCATCGAGGCAGTGGCCATCGTCACCCCGAACAATGTCCATGTGCCGGCTGCCAAGGCCTTTCTCGAGGCCGGCATCCACGTGATCTGCGACAAGCCGCTGGCAACGACGTTGGCCGAAGCGAAGAAGCTCGCGGCGATCGTCGAGAAGACCGGCAAGGTGTTCGTGCTGACCCACAACTACACTGCCTATCCGATGGTGCGGCAGGCGCGCGAGATGGTGGCCAAGGGCGTGCTCGGCGACATCCGCATCGTGCAGTCGGAATATCCGCAGGACTGGCTGACCGAAGACCTCGCCGCCACCGGCCAGAAACAGGCTTCATGGCGCGGCGATCCGAAACAGGCGGGGGCGGGCGGTGCGCTGGGCGACATCGGCACCCACGCCTACAATCTGGCCCGCTTCGTCTCCGGGCTGGAACTCGATTCGCTCTCGGCCGACCTCGACGCCTTCGTGCCGGGGCGGCTGCTCGATGACAATGTCAACGTCATGCTGCGCTTCAAGCCCACCGGCAAGACGCATCCGGCCAAGGGTATGATCTGGGCTAGTCAGGTAGCGCCCGGCCATGAGAACGGGCTGAAGCTGCGCATCTATGGCTCGAAGGGCGGGCTGGAATGGGTACAGGCCGATCCGAACTATCTCTGGTACACGCCCTTCGGCCAGCCGAAGCAGTTGATCACCCGCAACGGTGCCGGCTCCCTGCCGGTGGCGGGCCGTGTCAGCCGCGTGCCGCCGGGCCATCCCGAGGGTTATCTCGAAGGTTTCGCCAACATTTACCAGGAGGCGGCACGCGCCATCCGCGCGGCGCGCAGGAAAGGTGGCAAGCCGGCAAAGGATGTCGTCTTCCCGACCATCCAGGATGGCGTCGAGGGCATGGCCTTCATCGAGGCCTGCGTGAAGTCGTCGAGGAAGAACGGGGCGTGGACGAAGCTTTAGGGGTGACGATCTTCAGGTGATGCCGGCCTGCAAACGATGGCTTTCCGCTCTTCCCCGTTCTACTGCGTCGCAGTAGAACTGAGCTCACGTACCCGAAAGTACGCTCCGCTCGGGTTCTCGGAATCCACCGTTTGCGGCTCTGCCTGACCTGAATCTCGACACCCCTTGGCCGAAGGTGATGGGGGAGGGCGTCGATGAAAATCGGCATGTGCATGTTCTTGTGGACGACAGCGGTGTCGAAGAAGCACGAGCCGCTGCTTCGCGACATCAAGGCGACGGGCTTCGACGGTGTCGAGATACCGATCTTTGTCGGGGTACCTGACGATTACAAAAAGCTAGGCGACCTGCTCGATCGCATCGGGCTGGAGCGCACAGCGGTCTCGGCGATGGGCGATCCCTCGATGAACCTGATCTCGGCCGATGCGGCAACGCGCAAGGCCGGTGTCGAGTACATGAAATGGGCCGTCGATTGCGCCGATGCGCTTGGCGCGAGGACGCTGAGCGGACCGTTGCATTCGACGCTTGGCGCCTTCTCCGGCAGCGGGCCGACACCCGCCGAGAAGAACCGTTCCCTCGCCTCGCAACGCGCCATCGGCGACCATGCCGGCAAGCGCAACGTCACCATCGGGCTGGAGGCGCTGAACCGCTTCGAATGTTATCTTTTCAACACCATGGCGGACCTGTCCGAGCACATCGACGCCGTCGGCCGGCCGCACATCAAGGCGATGTACGACACTTTTCATGCCAATATCGAGGAGGCCGACCCGATCGGCGCCTATACGAAACATCGCAGGAATGTCGTTCATATCCACATATCGGAGAATGATCGTGGCGTGCCGGGGCGCGGCAACATTCCGTGGAAAGAGACTTTCGCGGCCATCCGCAAGAGCGGCTATGACGACTGGCTGACGATCGAGGCCTTCGGCCGCTCGCTGAAGGATCTGGCGGCGGCGACCAAGGTTTGGCGCGATTTTTCCGAAACGCCGGAAGCGGTTTATCGGGAGGGGTATAAGCATATCAAGAACGGCTGGAAAAAGGCGGCTTAAGCCCGCTCGTCCTTCGTCATCCTCGGCTCGGCGTCGCGTCGCTTCGTCCTTGGATGGCGAAGGCAGTGAGGCGCTGACATTGCGCCGGCTAACCCTGCTCTGCCTGAAGCCTGTTGTAGTCATGGATGGTGCGGCTGAGCCTCCGGCGCAGGAAATTCGAGATGTTGTCGAAGATGAAGACAACCAGCAGGATCAACAGCACCATGTAGAAGACGTTGGCCCAGTTGGAGTTGGTGCGCATCGCTTCCCAAAGCTTCAGGCCAATGCCGCCAGCACCGACGGCGCCGATGATGGTGGCACCGCGAGTGTTGGATTCCCACTGGTAGAGCGTCTGGCTGATGAAGACGGGTATGACTTCCGGCATCACGCCGTAGCGCTGCACCAGCAGGCCGTTGGCGCCGGTCGACAGCACGCCCTCGCGCGGCTTGTCGTCGATGTTTTCCAGCGCCTCGGAATAGGTTTTGCCGAGCGTGCCGATCTCGGTGAAGAAGATCGCGGCACTGCCGGCCAGCGGGCCGGGACCGAAGGCGCGGGTGAAGAACAGCGCCCAGATCAGCATGTCGACCGAGCGCATGAAGTCGAAGAAGCGCTTGAGCACCTGGCTGAGCACGCCGCTCGGCGTGATGTTGCGGGCGGCGAAGAAGGCAAGCGGGAAGGCGACGATGCCGCCGAGCAGCGTGCCCAGGAATGCCATGACGATGGTCTGCAAAAGCTTCGTCCAGACATCGCCGTGCTGCCACTGGGCGTTGTTCCAGATGTTGTCGCCGGCTAGCGCCAGATTGGATGTGCCGGGCTTGAGTTCAGGCCCTGAAACGATCAGCGAGACCACTTCTCCCGCCGATTTGCCGAAGAAGGGCGAACGTGTGTCGAAGACGAAGTTCGCCCAGCCGAGGAAGCGCTTGCGCACCTTGACGCGGTCGACGGTGACGCGCACCTCGCCGACGAAGCCCATCTTGGCGACGACCTCGTCGTCATGCACCGTGATCCAGTCCGGCACCGGACCCGCTACCACGGGCTTGCCGCTGGTCAGCGACATCGGCACCGTCTGGCCGTTGGCCACGATCGTTGCCAGCGCCTTGTCGAAGGTGACGGATTTTGCCGCGCCGTCGATCAGCACGGTGAAGCTGCCGTCCGGGTTCCTGATCACCCAGTCAGGGTTCGGGTTTTCGCCAAGCGCTGAAAAGCGCGGGTATCTGGGCGTGATCTCGGGCTGGTCGAGGCGGAACTCCGGCTGCAGATCATAGCTGATCCATTGTGTCAGGAAGAGCGGCAGACGCTCCCAATGCGATTCCCGCAGCACTTGCGGCAGGCTGAAGAACCACAGGACATAGACGAGGTAAGTCAGGATGCCGACGAACAGGAAGAGCGGAGCAAAGCGCTTGTACAGCGGCCGCCGGAACACCTGGGGATAGCGCTCCTCGATCGACAGCATCTCCTGCGCGGTCATGGTCGCCATGTTTTGTCTTTCCATTTGACCATGACCTCTTGGACAAAACAGTTCCCATTTGTCCGAGAACCCCGGATGCCACTTTTCGCTAACGTGGTCTTTCGATTCGGGGTCATGGTCTAAGCCCCCATCATAAAGGCCTGTTCGCCGACCAGCTTGCGGCGCAGCCAGGCGGAAAACTGGTCGATGATGAAGATGGTGGTGAACAGGAGCAGCACCAGCGCCAGCGTCTTGGCGCCGAATCCGCGCGAGATGGATAGCTTCAGTTCTTCGCCGATGCCGCCGCCGCCGACGGCGCCGATGATGGTCGAGGCGCGCACATTGATCTCGACGCGCAGCAGCGTGTAGGACATGAAATTGGGCAGCACCTGCGGCAGGTCGGCGAAGCGCACCCGCTCGAACCAATTGCCTCCGACCGCGCGAAGGCCTTCCTCGGCACGCATGTCGATGTTCTCGTTGATTTCGTAGAACAGCTTGCCGAGCGCGCCGATCGAATGCAGGCCGATTGCGATGATGGCGGCGATCGGGCCGGTCGAGACGATGGCCGCGAAGAGACCGGCGATGACGATTTCCGGAAAGGCGCGCAGCAGCTCCATGAAGCGCTTGACGACCAGCCTCAAAGCGGGGTGGGGCGTCAGGTTGCGCGCCGCGATAAAGGAAAAGGGTACCGCGAAGACGAAGCCGACGAAGGTCGAGACCAGTGCCACATTGACCGTCGTGATCATGAGCTCGAAATATTCGGGAATGTAGAATCCGCCCCAGACATAGACGCGGCCGAGCGGAAAGTTGAATTCTTGCGTGCCGGTGTCATGCGGCGAGGCAACGTCGAACAGCGCCCGCCAGACGTCGTTCCAGTCCTTCGGGATGAGCCAGCTCAGGAAATCCAGGATGTGCGGCAGCCGGTCGAAGAAATGACCGGCATTGGCTTCGTCGGCGAACCACATGCTGGCGAACATGGCGACGAGGAGCAGTCCGACGCCGAGCACCGTGTAGAACCGGCGCAGCGACGTCTGGCGTCGCCAGGCATCGGCCATCTGGCGGGTGGCGGCAGAAGGCGTTGTCAAAGAGGGTGCTGTCACGGACAGGGTCATGATCGGAGATGCAAAAAGGGCGGTGCCGCCGCATCGGCCCGAAAATCGAAGTCCGATTTTCGGAAAGTCCGATGCGGCAATCCTAGCTGCTAAAGCGTACTTTGTGCGTCCAAGTGGACGCACGTCGCTTTAGTAACGCCACCCTTTCCGATTTCGCCGTTAGCCGCCGATGGCCGCCTTACGGGCTTCGACGATGACGTTGTAGAAGTCCGGCTTCACCGGAACGTAGCCGGTGAAATCGCCACCTTCGACGCCCTCGAAGCAAGCTTTGTCCTTCTTGGGGAGGTCGGTGAAGAAGGCGGCGAGCTTGGCGGTCATCTCGTCGCCGAGCGCGGCGCGCACGACCAGCGGGCCGTTCGGGATCAGGCCCGAGCGCCAGACTTCGACGAAGTCGTTGGGGTCGACGGCGCCCTTGGCGACTTCCTTATGGAAGGTGCCGGAGGTGTAGCCGTTCTTGAAGTCGCCAATGCCGGAGGAATCGTCCACCGCGACATCGACCTTCCCGTCGCGCACGGCCAGGACGTTGTTCTCGTGGCCGCCATTGAACTGGGTCGAGGCGAAATAGGTCTCGTTCGAGGCGCCGGTGGTCTTCGGAATCTGGGTCAACGGGATCAGATAGCCGGAGGTCGAATCCGGATCGGCGTAACCGAGCTTCTTGCCCTTGGCCGACTTGATGTCGGTGATGCCGGAGGACTTCAGCGCCAGGCCGATCGAATAATAGCCCGTGGCGCCGTCGGTCTGCTGCGTTGTGAGGATCGGGGTGACGGCCTTCGGGTCCTTGATGTAGACGCTGGCATAGCCGGAGGCGCCGAGTTCGGCGAAGTCGAGCGTGCCGCCGAGCAGGCCCTGGATGACGCCGTCATAGTCGGCGGCGGGGAACAGCGAGACCTTCTCGAAGCCGAATTCGGCCTTCAGATGGTCGGCCAGGCACTGATAGTTGCGCAGCCGGTCGGTTTCGTTTTCACCGCCGAGAATGCCGACCCGGAATTCCTTCATGTCGGCGGCGTGGGCCATGTTGGTTGCCATGGCGAGCACCGAAACGGCGCTGAAAACCATCTTCCTGAACATCTGTCATTTCTCCTGTAGGCTCCGGCCCCGCGCCGGCAGCGTTCTTGATCTCAACAAGTGCCCTTGACGCGGGCGGACGATCCAGGCCGCTCTTGCTTGAACTCAGTAACCTGGGAATGCAGGTTCGAGCGGTCCGGCGGATGCTGCAATCTTGTGCTTGAAGGCAACGCTGGTGGAGGTGATTGCCTCGGAGATTTCGCTGCCACTGGCGTCGGCGCCATAGACGAGACGCACCGCCTCGCGGTTGAGTTCTTCGGGCGGGCCGTCGAAGACGACCTTGCCGGCGGACATGCCGATGATGCGGTTGCAATAGGCGCGGGCGGTATCCAGCGTATGCAGATTGGTGACGACGGTAATGCCTTCGCGCAGATTGATGTCCTGCAGCGAATCCATCACCACCTTGGCGTTGAGCGGGTCGAGCGAGGCGATCGGCTCGTCGGCGAGGATCACTTTTGGCTGCTGCATCAGGGCACGGGCGATGGCGACGCGCTGCTGCTGGCCGCCAGACAGCGTGCCGGCGGGCTGAAGTGCGGTGCGGGCGATGTCGAGCCGCTCGAGGGCCGCGACGGCCTCGGCACATTCGGCGCGCGAGAACATGCCGAGAAGGTTCGACAGGGTCGAGCGGTGGTTCAACTTGCCAAGCAGCACGTTGGTCAGCACGTCGAGGCGCGGCACCAGGTTGAACTGCTGGAAGATCATGGCGCAGTCGCGTTGCCAGCGCCGCAGCGGCGAGCCTCGCAACTGGGAGACCTCGGCGCCGTCAAAAAAAATTGACCCCTGGCTGGGGTCGACGAGACGGTTGATCATGCGAAGAAGGGTCGATTTGCCGGCGCCCGAACGGCCGATGACGCCGACCATCTGGCCCTGCGGAATCGAGATGTTGACGTCGCTGACGGCGGTGTTCTTGCCAAATCGTCGGCTGACGCCGCGGATTTCGAGCGTGGCAGAGCTTGCTGACATGAGCAGGTTCCAGTGCGGACCATATTGATCGTCAGGCTCTCGCCTAACGCAGGCACATGAACCTGCCATGTCGCCACCATGTCAGTTTTGTTACGCTCCACAGGCGTGAGGGCTGAAGCGGGTCGCGCTTCAGCCGAGCACCAGCAATTCCTCGAAATGCTTCATGTCGCGGAAGGCGCAGAAGGCAGGCGACTTGATCTCGATCACCGGAGCCTGCCTTGCGAACAGTGCCAGGCAATCGTTGAACAGGGCCTGCCACGCGCCGGCCCTGTCGTCGGCCAGACGCTGGATCTGATAGGCGAAGGTGATGTGGAAGACGTAGGCGTCGTGATCGGGGTGCCGATAGCCGAACGGTGCCGCCAGCGCATCGCGCCATTGACGCATGACGCGCACGTCGTCGTCTGTCGCGCCGGAGACGGTAAGGCCCGTGGGCACGATTTCGACCACCTTGATGTTGAATGGGCCGGCACCCTGGAAGCCTTTCAGGCGCTCCAGATAGAGGCGGGTCATGGCATCGATGCTGGTGTCGAGCGGGACGTCCTGCGGCCAGTAGGGCAGGCGGCGGCGATATTCGATGATGCCCTGGAACAGCGTCATATGCAGGCTGGAGACGGGGGTGAAGGCGAGCCGGTCGGCGTCGGGCAGGGCCAGCATCTTCTCGCGTACAGCAAGCACCACGGCTTCGGAGGGCGAGCCGCCGACCAGATGGCTGACGACGGTGTTGCCGGGCTCGGTCAGGAAATTGCCTGATGTGTCGTAGCGTGTGCCGAGATGCACCGGGGTGGTGGGGTTCGAGCCGGCAAAGAATCCGGCGAGCGAGGGTCTGACGGTGTCGAGCATGGCAATCTCCTTGGGGAGATGGCGTCCTGTCCGAGTCCTGTGTCAAGGATATGAACGGGCCTCTACTATGACGGCGATGTGAGAGACTATCCCTCGTATTTCTCCAGAAACGCCCCGGCCGACAGTTCGCGAAAATCGTTCAGTGACGCGCGCAGCCTGGCATGGTCCCAGTCCCACCAGGCGAGCGCCTGGTAGCGCTCGGCGGTGCGGCGGTCGAAGCGCTCGCGGATCGGCTTGGCCGGCACGCCGGCGACGATCGTGTAGGGTGCGACATCCTTTGAAACCACCGCACCGGCGCCGACCGCCGCGCCATCACCAATGGTGACGCCGGGCAGCACCGTCGAGCCGTGGCCGAGCCAGGTGTCATGGCCGATGGTGACGCGCTTGGCGCGGCGCTCCGCGAAAAATTCGCTCTCATGCTCGGCGTCGTCCCAATAGTCCGAGGCGCGGTAGGTGAAATGGTGCAGTGTCGGCCGCCAGGTTGGGTGGTTGGTGGCATTGAGGCGCACGCTTGCCGCGATGTTGGCAAACTTGCCGATCGTCGCACACCAGACGGCGCAATCCTGCATCATGTAGGAATAGTCGCCGAGCTCGCTCTCCGAAACTCGGCTGCGGTCGGCGATCTCGGTCCAGCGGCCGAGCGTCGAGTTGTGCACTTCCGCGGTCGAGTGGACCAGCGGCGTCTCCGACAGTTTTCTGCTCATGCGGCGAGTTTTCCCGGCGCGAAAGCGGTGACGTCGATGATGCGGTCGGCCACCGCTTCGCGCACATCGTGGTCGTGGAAGATGCCGAGCAGGGCAACGTGAGCCGTCTTCTTGGCGGCGATGAGTTCGATGACCACGTCGCGGTTTTTGGCGTCGAGCGAGGCGGTCGGCTCGTCGAGCAGCAGGATCGGATGCTCGGTGATGAAGCCGCGCGCGATGTTGACGCGCTGCTGCTCGCCGCCGGAGAAAGTCGCCGGCGGCAGCGCCCAGAGCTTTTCCGGCAAGTTGAGCTGCGCCAACAGCGCGCGTGCCTTGCCCCTGGCCGCCTCGCGGTCCTCGCCGCGTTCGACCAGCGGCTCGGCGACGACATCGAGCGCCGACACGCGCGGCACGGTGCGCAGAAACTGGCTGACATAACCGATCGTTTGCCGGCGTATGGAAAGCACGGTGCGCGGGCTGGCATGGGCGAGGTCGATCAGTCCGCCCTCGTGATTGACGATGATCTGGCCTTCATCGACGGCATAATTGCCGTAGAGCATTTTCAGGATCGAGCTCTTGCCGGCACCGGAGGGGCCGCCGAGCACGGTGCATTCGCCAGCCTTGATGGAGAAGGAAACCCCCGCGACAACGGGCAGTTTGATGCCATCGCGCAAATGCATGGTGAAGCTCTTGGCGACGTCGGAAACAACGAGCGGGGTTGGCATGTCAAAGTCCTTTGCTTTGCCGCATGATCTGATCCGAGAACCGGCTTCCACTTTTCGGGATCATGCGGCTACACCTGCAAAATCGATGAAACGAGAAGCTGCGTGTAAGGCGCGCGCGGGTCGTCGAGCACGCGGTCGGTGAGGCCGCTTTCGACGACGCGGCCGTCTTTCATCACCATCATGCGCTGCGACAGAAGGCGCGCCACGGCGAGGTCGTGGGTGACGACGACGGCCGCGAGGCCGAGGTCGGTGACCAGCCCGCGCAGGAGGTCGAGCAGGCGTGCCTGCACCGAGACGTCGAGGCCGCCGGTCGGCTCATCCATGAAGACCAGCCGCGGGCCGGTGACGAGATTGCGGGCGATCTGCAGGCGCTGGCGCATGCCGCCGGAAAAGGCGCGCGGCTCGTCGTCGATACGGTCTTGCTCGATCTCGACGCGCGACAGCCAGTCGACGGCAGTGGCGCGGATCTTGCCGTAGTGACGGTCGCCGACCGCCATCAGACGTTCGCCGACATTGGCGCCGGCCGACACCGTCATGCGCAGGCCGTCGGCCGGGTTCTGGTGGACAAAGCCCCAGTCGGTTCGCATCAGGAAGCGGCGCTCGGCCTCGCTCATGCGGTAGAGCTCGCGGAACTGGCCGTCGCGCATGCGGTAGCTGGCGGTGCCGGAGCTTGGCAGCAGCCGCGTCGACAGGCAGTTGAGCAGCGTCGTCTTGCCGGAGCCGGATTCACCGACGACAGCCAGGACTTCGCCCGGCCACAGGTCGAAGGAGACGTTGTCGCAGCCAACGCGCGAGCCGTAGAATTTGGACAGCGCCGAGACGCGCAGCAGCGGTTCGTCGGTCATTGGGCCGGCTCCAATTCTTCTGAAGCAGAATGGGCTTCCGAGGCAAAATGGGTTTCCGGGGCAAGGTGGCCGCGATGGCCCTCTTCACGCCGCTTCTCGCAGTGGTCGGTGTCGGAGCAGACGAACATGTGGCCGCCATGATCGTCGAGGATGACCTCGTCGAGATAGACATTCTCGGCCGCGCACAGCGCGCAGGGCTGGTCGAAGGTCTGCACCTCGAACGGATGATCCTCGAAGTCGAGGCTGACGACATCGGTGAAGGGCGGCACCGCATAGATGCGCTTTTCGCGGCCGGCGCCGAACAGCTGCAGGGCCGGCGAGCGATGCATCTTGGGATTGTCGAATTTCGGCGTCGGCGAGGGGTCCATGACATAGCGCCCCTCGACCTTGACCGGATAGGCATAGGTGGTGGCGATGCGGCCGTGCTTGGCGATGTCCTCGTAGAGCTTCACATGCATGAGGCCGTATTCCTCCAGCGCATGCATTTTTCGCGTTTCGGTCTCACGCGGTTCGAGGAAGCGCAGCGGCTCGGGGATCGGCACCTGGTAGACCAGCACCTGGCCGGCGGTCGGCGGATGCTCCGGAATGCGGTGGCGGGTCTGGATGATGGTGGCGCTGGCGGTGTCGGTGGTGACAGCGACATTGGCGACCTTCTTGAAGAAGGCACGGATGGAGACGGCGTTGGTGGTGTCGTCGGCGCCCTGGTCGATGACCTTCAGCACGTCGTCAGGGCCGATGATTGAGGCGGTGACCTGGACGCCGCCGGTGCCCCAGCCATAGGGCATCGGCATTTCGCGCGAGGCGAACGGCACCTGATAGCCGGGGATGGCGATGCCCTTGAGGATCGCCCGGCGGATCATCCTTTTGGTCTGTTCGTCGAGGTAGGCGAAGTTGTAGGTGGCGATGTCGGTCATGATGCGACCTCAAGTTCCTTGGCGTAGCGCTTCAGCCGCTCGGCTAGCGTGCCGGTGTGCAGTTCGAACATGTGGTTGTCGTCGTCGTAGAAATAGATCGAGCGACCTTCACCCTCGACGCGCGGACGCGGCGGGCGCATGTCGAGGCCTAGCTTGGCGACACGCTCGGCGTAGCGGTCGAAATCGGTGTCACCGATCTTGAAGGCGATGTGGTTGTAGCTGCGCTCCGGCAGCTTTTCGCCTTCCATGATGGCGATCCAAAGGTCGCCGATCAGGAAGAATTTTTCGCGCGACAGCGAGAACTGCTCGGCGTCGCTGGCATAGACCTCGCGGGCGTCGAAAATTCCGGTCAGGATTTCAGTCATCCGGCCGAGATCCCTGGCGATGAAAGTGATGTGGGAGAGGCCCTCGATCATTCCGCGGCCTCCCGCTTCTCTTCCGCCTTGGCCGGGTTCTCCCGCGCCTCGTATTCGGCGCGCATGCGGCGCACGAGGTCAAGCTCGGCCTGGAAGTCCACATAGTGCGGCAGCTTCAGATGCTCGACGAAGCCGGTTGCCTGGACATTGTCGGAGTGTGAGATGACGAACTCCTCGTCTTGGGCGGCGGCGACAATGTCCTCGCCGAGTTCGGAGGCGCGCAACGCGCGGTCGCAGAGCGCCATGGCCATCGCCTTGCGCTCGCTCTGGCCGAAGACGAGGCCGTAGCCGCGGGTGAATTGCGGCGGCGCCTTGGCCGAGCCCTTGAACTGGTTGACCATCTGGCATTCGGTGACCCGCACCGTGCCGAGCGGCGCGGCGAAAGGCAGTTCGGGCACGTCGAGTTCCAGCTCGACCTCGCCGATGCGGATTTCGCCAACGAAAGGATGGTTGCGGGCATAGCCGCGCTGGGTCGAATAGCCGAGCGCCAGGAGAAAACCCTCGTCGCCGCGCGACAGCGCCTGCAGGCGGATGTCGCGGGCCATCGGGAATTCCAGCGGCTCGCGGGTGATGTCGCCGGGGACATGGTCCCCAGGCATCTCGCCATCCGGTTCGATCAGGCCTTCGCGGGCGAGGATCGCCGAAACGCGCGGCATGGCCTGCGCTTCCGTCTCGCGCTGCAACGGCTCCGCGACATCGGCGCCGGCGGCAAGCTCGGGATCGAGCAGGCGGTGCGTGTAGTCGAAGGTCGGGCCGAGCAACTGGCCGCCGGGCAGATCCTTGTAGGTTGCCGAGACCCGCCGCTCGACCAGCATGGTGCCGGTGTCGATCGGCTCGCTGTAGCCGAAGCGCGGCAGCGTGGTGCGATAGGCGCGCACCAGGAAGATCGCCTCGATCATGTCGCCGCGTGCCTGGACGATGGCGAGCGCTGCCAGTTCCCTGTCGTAGAGCGAGCCTTCGCTCATCACCCGGTCGACGCCGAGCGCCAGCTGCTCGACAATCTGGTCGAGGCGCAGTGCCGGAACCGAACGGTCGCCGCGCCGGCGATCGGCGAGCAGGCCGTGGGCGTTGGCGATTGCGGCCTCGCCGCCTTTTACCGCGACATACATCTCAAGCCTCCATCGTCTTGATGCGCGTGGTGCGCGGCAGACAGGCTATGCCGTCCGCGGTGGCGAGGATGATGTCGACGCCGCGCGGGAAGCGTTTCATGTTCTGCTTCCACTGCTCGATGAAATGACGCGGCATCTGCGCCGGCGCGATCTTGGCGCTGGTTTCGATGCCGGGGCCTTCGAGCAGCAGCGGAGCGCCTGAGGTCAGGTCGCCGACTTGCAGGATCAGCGTGGTCGAACGGTCGGGATAATCCTGCGTGCCTTGCGAAAAGCCGTCGAGCGCCATCATCTCGGCCGGCGCGGCGACAAAGGCGAAATGCGCATCGGCCGCCGTGTTGGCCAGCGGTGCGCCGGTGTGGAAGCCAAGCCAGGAGACGATCGCGGCGGAGGCGTGCAAGGCCGGGTCGAGCCAAAGCGGCGTGTCGTTGTCGCAGAGCGCCAGTGCCACGGCGCCGGCGGTTCCCGAGAGCGGCGAAGGTGGGCGGGCCAGGGCGGGCAGAGGCTGCACGCTGCCCGGCCGCGCCATCGCGTCCATGATCGCGCGAAAAACGGTCTGAGCATTGAAGACCGGATCGGCGAAACCGCCCTCGATCGATTGTGCCGCGATATCCATCAGTCTTCTCCGCGAACCATGGTGAAGAAATCCACCTTCGTCGCCGCCGTCTCGGCGCGGCGTTTTTCATGGGCAGTGGCGAGCGCCGACCTCAAAGGCGCGATCAGCCTGATCTCGACCTCGGCGCGGCGGGCAGGGTCCTGCCAGAGCGCGTCGGCGATCGCCGCCAGCTTCGCCTTCTGCTTGTCGCGGCCAAGCGCGTAGCAATGGCCGACCTGTCCGGATGGCAGCCGGACAGTGGCGCGCGTGACGGTCGCCTCGCCGACATTGAACGGCGCGCCGCCGCCGCCGATGCGGCCGCGCAGCGTCACCAGCCCGGTCTCGGGACCGCGCAGCAATTCGGCTTGCGAGGGCAGGCCGGCCTCGTTCCAGAGCCGGACGATGTCGTCGCCGCTCGATTGCGCCAGCGTCGCCATGGCGGCCTTGCGCTCGGCCTGGTCGCGGGCTTCCTGTCCTCGCATCGGCTGCATTCCTCTTCGCTAAATTTGTCTATTGATATAGACAACTATACAAATTATACATAATACCTAACGCGAGTCCATGACGGGTGGATGACATCTCAGGGAAGGCGGGGGCAATCCATGATCGAACGACAGCAAGCCGACAGCATCGAGCGGCGCAGTGGGGTCTCGCTGTGGCGGCAGATCGCCGACAGGATCCTGCATGGAATTTCGGTGGGCGACTTCACCGAGAATGCCGCGCTGCCGCCGGAGGTGGCACTGGCCGAGCGCTATGGCGTCAACCGTCACACGGTGCGCAGCGCCATATCGGCGCTTGTCCAGGAAGGGGTGCTGCGGGCCGAGCAGGGACGCGGCACCTTCGTCCTGTCGCGCAAGCGGCTGTCCTATCCGATCGGCGCGCGCACGCGCTTTTCGACGGGCCTGCAAGGGCAGACGTCGGAACGGCACATCGTGCTGCTCGCCTCGTCGGTCGAGCCGGCCAGCCAGCGTGTCGCCGAGGGTCTTGGGCTGGGCAGGGGGGCCGAAGTGATCAGGCTCGAGACGCGTGGTGAAGCTGATAAGCGGCCGGTGTCACGCGCTGCCGGCTGGTTCGAGGCCAGGCGTTTTGCCGGCATCGACAAGGCGATGGCCGAGACCGGCTCGATCACCGCGTCGCTGGCGCGCTTCGGTGTCGAGGACTATCTCAGGCAATCGACCGTTCTGTCGGCGCGCCACGCCGATGCGGCTGATCTTGCCGACCTCGACCTGCAGCCGGGTGCCATCGTGCTGGTCACTGTGGCCGTCAACGTCACACCGGACGGCCAGCCGATCCAGTTTTCGGAATCGCGCTTTCCGGCCGAGCGGGTGGAGCTCAAATTGTCGGCGAACAGCTAGCCCTGACGTCGTCATCCTTGGGCGAAGCAGGAGCGTAGCTCCGTCGCGGAGACCCAAGAATCCATGCCGCGATCGCCGCCGAGGGACGCAATGGAGCAGAATTCTGCACCGTTGCAACGCTTCAACGTCATGCCGGCCTGCTACCTCACTTCGATCACAGCCTTGATCAGCCCGGATTTCTCGTGCACCCAGCGGGCGAGATCGCGCGGCGTGTCTTCCAACGTGGTGCGGTGGGTGACGAGCTTGGTCAATGGCACGGCGCCGTTGCGGATCGAGGCGGCGACGTGGTCGAAGTCGGCCTTCAGCGCATTGCGGCTGCCGATCAGCGTCATTTCGCGTTTGTGGAATTCCGGATCGGAAAAGACGATGTCGTCCTTGACGACGCTGACCAGCACCAGCGCGCCGCCATGCGCGACATGGGCGAAGGCCGACTGGACCGAGGCCGTATTGCCGGTGGCGTCGAAGACGACGTCGAAACCTTCACCGCCGGTCGCGTCGCGAACCAACTCGGCGCCCGTTTTCGTCGAGCCGTCGAGCGTGGCGAAGCCTAGCTCGCTTTCGGCAAAGCCGAGCCGCTCGCTGCTCATGTCGAGCAGGCTCACATCGAGCCCGGCGATGCGGGCGAAGATGGCGGTGCCTAACCCGATCGGGCCGGCGCCGATGACCAGCGTGCGGGCGCCGGTTTCGGCCTTGGCACGGCGCACGGCATGGGCGCCGATGGCGAGGAACTCCACCGCCGCGGCGTCGGCCAGCGACAGGCCCTTGGCCGGATAGAGGTTTTGTGCCGGCACCAGAATTCTTTCGCACATGGCGCCGTCACGATGGACGCCGAGCACCTCGATCCTGACACAGCAGTTGGGCTTGCCGTGCAGGCAGGCAATGCATTTGCCGCAGGACAGATAGGGGTTGATGACGACCGGCTCGCCAATGGTAAGTTCGACACCGTCACCGGTCTCGACGATCGTTCCCGACACTTCGTGGCCCATGATGCGGGGGTAGGCGAGGAACGGGTGCTTGCCCTCGAAAATGTGATAGTCGGTGCCGCAGATGCCGACATGGCTGACCGCCACCAGCGCCCAGCCGGCAGGCGGCGCGCCCGGCGCGGGGCGGTCTTCGACGACAAGGTCGCCGGGCGATCGGCAAACGACGGCTTTCATGCTCTGATCCAGTCTGTTCACGAAAATCACCGGCCCGCCAGTTGCGGCAGACCGGCGATCGGTCGGGGATGCCTATTTGCCGCGGCGCCGCAGCCCGTCGAAATAGACGATGATGATGATCAGCGCGCCGGTGATGATGCGCTGCCAGAAGGCGTTGACGTTGAGCAGGTTGGCGCCGTTGTTGATGGTGGCCAGAATGAAAGCACCAAGCAGCGGGCCGTGCACCGAGCCGACCGCGCCGAACAGCGAGGTGCCGCCGATCACCGACGAGGCGATCGCCTGCAACTCCCAGCCCTCGGCCTGGGTCGGGTTGCCGATGCCGATGCGCGAGGCGAGCAGCACGCCAACAAAGGCCGCGCACAGGCCCGACAACGTGTAGGCCATGTAGATGGTGCGCTGGACATTGACGCCGGACAGGCGGGAAGCCTCGGCATTGGAGCCGACCGAAAAGAGATAGCGGCCCCAGCGGCTGTGATGCAGGAAGATGTAGGCCGGGATGCCGACCAGGATGACCATCCAGAACAGATTGGGGACACCGAGGAAGGAGTTGCGCGAGAATTCCTGGAAGGCATCGTTGTTGATCGAGATCGAATTGCCGTTCGTCATCAGAAGGCCGATGCCGCGCAGCGACGTCAGCGTCGCGAGCGTGATGATGAAGGGCGGCAGGCCCATCTTGACGATGCCGAAGCCATGGAACAGGCCAATGGCGACGCCGACCAGAAGCGTGACCAGGATGGCGAGGAAAACCGGCAGGCCGGCATTGATCAGCATCGCGGCGATGACGGTGGCGAAGCCGACCACGGCGCCGACGGACAGATCGATGCCGCCGGTGATGATGACGAAGGTCTGGCCGACCGCCAGAATGGCGATCATCGAACCCTGACGCAAAAGGTTCGAGATGTTGTTGGCCGAGGCGAAGCTCGATGTCGCCAGCGACAGGATGACCCAGAGCAGCACCAGCAGCGCCAGCAGCGTCAGCCCGAACAGGGCGTTGTAATTACGCTTGGGTTTTTCGGCGGGGACTGCCTCGGTGCTCATATCTTTCCTCCCAGCTTTTCTTGTTTCTCGGCGAGCGCCTGTGTGAGAATTTCCTCATGATCGGCGGTGCGGAACCC
Source organism: Mesorhizobium erdmanii USDA 3471 (assembly GCF_000472705.1). GTDB lineage: Bacteria > Pseudomonadota > Alphaproteobacteria > Rhizobiales > Rhizobiaceae > Mesorhizobium > Mesorhizobium erdmanii. The sequence continues at coordinate 114,877 of NZ_AXAE01000023.1, forward strand.
GTGTGTCGCCACCAGCTTGCCGCGACGGAACACATGCAGCGTATCGGCAAGTTCATAGACTTCCGGCAAATAGGACGAGATCAGGATGATGCCTGCGCCCTTCGACAACAGCGCGCCGAACAGGCGGTAGATCTCGGCCTTGGTGCCGACATCGACACCTACCGTAGGCTCGTCGAAGATGAACAGCTTGGCGCCGTGCGCCAGCCATTTGCCGATGACGATCTTCTGCTGGTTGCCGCCGGACAGGCTGGAGGCCAGCGCGTTGCGCGTCGGCGTCTTGATCCTGAGATCGGCGATCTGGCGGTCGGCCTGGGTTTTCTCCTGAGAGCCGGAGATCAAAAGATTGTTCGAGATGCGCTTGTAGATCGGCAGGTTGAGATTGAAACCGACAGGCAGGTTGAGACACAGGCCCTGGTCGCGGCGGCTCTCCGGCGCCAGCGCCATGCCAAGCTTTATGGCATCGTGCTCGGAATTGACCTGGACCTCCTTGCCCTCCCAGAGAATCTGGCCCGCTGATTTGCGGTGGCGGCCGTAAAGCGTGGTGACGAACTCGCTGCGCCCGGCGCCGATCAGACCATAGAGCCCGACGATCTCGCCGGCGCGAACGGTCATCGAGACGTTTTCGAAGCCCTTGCCCGACAGGCCCCTCGCTTCGATGATTGCAGCGCCCGGGGTGAAATGCTCCTTGTGGTAGATCTGTTCGATCGAGCGGTTGATCATCAGCTTGACCAGTTCGGCGTCGTTGGTCTCACTGATGTTCCTAGTGCCGACCAGCGTGCCGTCGCGCAGCACTGAGACGCGATCGGCCAGCTCGAAGACTTCCTCCATGCGATGGCTGATGTAGATGATGGTCACGCCTTCGCCCTTCAGCCGGCGGATCAGGGTGAAGAGTTGGTCGGCCTCCTTGCGGGTGAGGTAGGCGGTCGGCTCGTCGAAGATCAGGAATTTGGTGCCGCGCACGGTGGCGCGGGCTGCGGCGATCAGCTGCTGCTGGCCGATGGTGAGGTCGCCGAGCACGACATGCGCCGGCAGGTCGAACCCGAGATCGTCGATGATCTTCTGCGCTTCCTTGACCATGGCGCGCTGCTGCAGGATGCCGAAGCGGGAATTCTCCTCGCCGAGGAACATGTTGGCGGCGACGGTCAAGTGACGGCAGAGCACGACTTCCTGGTGCACCGCGTTGATGCCGAGCGCCATCGCCTCATGCGGGGTTGCCAGCGCCGCCGGCTTGCCTTCCCAGATGACATCGCCTGACGTGCGCGGCATGACACCGGTCAGAAGCTTGATCAGCGTCGATTTGCCGGCGCCGTTCTCGCCGACGATGGCGTGGATTTCGCCGGATTTGAAGGCGAGGTTCACCGGCTTCAAGGCATGGGTGCCGGGATATCTTTTCTCGAGCCCGCGCAGTTCGAGGATCGTCCTGCCGGGCTCCAGCACGGGGTGAGGGTGCAGCTCTTGTGCCGTCGATGTCATGACAATCCTCCCAGATCGGCCTCCCGGATTGCCTCGCGATTTGGCACGCGGCGAGGCTTTGAAATGCCGGTCTGAGCAAGTTTAGCCCAGGCCGGCGGATTTCCAAACGACATGGCTGTTTCCGGGGCACGAGGCCCCGGAAACTGTGCGGCTGCGCCGAGGCTTAGTTGAGCTTCGGATTGAGCAGCGCGTCGATCTTTGGATCCTTCATGTTGGCCTTGGTAACGAGGTTGGCGCCGGTGTCGACATTGGCCTCGACCTTTTCGCCCTTCGAGGCAGCGAGCGCGGTCTTGATGCCGTCATAGCCCATCCGGTAAGGATCCTGGACGACGAGGCCGGAAATGACGCCGTCATTCAGGAACTTGATCAGCTTCTCGTCGCTGTCGAAGCCGATCAGTCCGACCTTGCCGGCAAGCTTGTTCTCGGCGATCGCCTGGCCGACGCCCTGCGCCATGATCAGGTTGGAGGCGAAGATACCCTTCAGGTCCGGGTTGGCTGTGATCAGGTCGGTCGCGATGTTGAGGCCGGTGGTGGCCTGGCCGTCGGCATATTTGTCGGCGACCAGTTCGAGACCGGGATACTTGGCCTTGAGCTGTTCCTTGAAGCCCTGGGCGCGCTGTTCGAGCGAGCCGGCACCAGGCAGCGCGGTGATCAGAGCGACCTTGCCTTCGACCTTGCCGCCATTGGCGGCGCCGATGGCAGCGGCAAGGCCGTCCGCGGCGACGCGGCCGCCCTGCACGTTGTCGGTGGTCAGGAACGAGGTGAAGGCCTTGGAGTCGGCGCTGGAATCGATGCCGATGATCTTGACCTTGGCGGCGGCCTCGTCGATCGGCTTGCCGAGCGCCTTGGCTTCGGTCGGCGCGATGACGACGGCGGCCGGATTGCCGGCGACGGCGTTCTCGAGGATCGAGATCTGGCCATTGACGTCGGTCTCAGCCTGGGCGCCGAGTTCCGGCACGTTGACGCCGAGATCCTTGCCGGCCTTGCGGGCGCCGGCGAGCACGATCTGCCAGTAGAACGATGTGGTGTCCTTGACGATGATCGGAATGGTCACGTCGGCAGCGGAAACCGGTGCCGTATGCATGACGCCGGCGAGCATCGAGGCTGCTGCCAGAGCCATCACGGCACGGCGGTTGAGAATGCTGGTCACGAATTTCATAGGATTCCTCCCTAAGTCGCCCGGTGAACGTTACGGAAGCTCCGTCAGGATAGGCGTGGCCCTAAACAGAACTTTATCAATAAAAAACATTTACGCTATTTTGATAGTGCATCGACATGGACGATGCAAGCGATGTTTCGCGCCTGTCCGCCCTTGGGCAGGCAGAGACACATTCAGGCACCGCCCCTCCCTGGACACGGCCAAGTGCTCCCGTTCCGTTCCGCTAGTACATGGAATATTAATTCCATGTACTAGTCAATATGGAACATTCATTCTTTTCGCAGGGTCGCGACTTTGTGAAGTCGGGCCCGCTGGTGCCGGCTTCAGGCCAGCGTCTGCACCACGGTGTAGGCACGATATTTTTCGTATTCCGTCCGCGGCACGTCAACCTCGAGCAGTTCGAGGTTGCGTGTCAGGTTCGTCAGTTTGGCGGTCCCGGTCAGCACGGTGGCGACCGTTGGCTCATCCAGGGGAAACTGAAAAGCCGCGGCGGCCAGCGGGTAGCCACCTTCGCCGGCGATCTTCTCCATGGCGTCGACCCGGTCGAGCACATCACGACTGGCGGGCTGGTAGTCGAAATGCGCGCCTTGCACTGGCCCGGTCGCCAATATGCCGGAGTTGAAGACGCCGCCGATGACGAGCGATGTCTGTTGCGATCGGCACAACGGCAGCAGCTCCGCTTCCGCGCTGCGGTCAAGCAAGGAATAGCGGCTGGCGAGCAGGATGCAGTCGAGCGGCGCCCGGCGCATCACATCGAGGCAGATCTGGACCTCGTTGACGCCGAGCCCGTAGGCGGCAATCGTGCCGGAGCGTTTCAGCTCATCGAGTGCCTTGAGCCCGCCATCCATCAGCTGGCGAAAGTGCAACTTGGTCTTCTCGACGCCATGCGTGTAGGCGCCGATGTCGTGCACATAGAGGATATCGATCTTGTTCAGGCCAAGTCGCGCATAACTGAAGTCGACCGACCGCATGATGCCGTCATAGGAATAGTCGTAGTCGACCGCGAAGGGCAGCGGATCGACATAGGAGTGATCGGGCACCTGGTCTTCCGGCACCGGACGGAAAAGACGTCCGACCTTGGTCGACAGCACATAGGAATCGCGCGGCTTGTAGCGCAGGAAATCGCCGAAGCGTCGCTCCGACAGACCGAAACCGTAGAAGGGCGCGGTGTCGAAATATCGCAAGCCCGCCTCCCAGGCGCCTTGCAGCGTCTCCATCGCCGCCTCGCGCGAACAGGCGCGGTAGAGGCCGCCGATGGCGGCACCACCGAAACTCACCTCGGTGACCTCGAGCGCCGTCTGGCCGATGCGGCGTTTTTCCATGCAAAGCCTCCCCTTTGCCGGCCGTTGCCCGGCCCGGCAGTCTACCATATGTCAGTCGGATTCAGAGCAATTCCAGGAAAAGTGAGTAGCGGTTTTCCCGGGAGAAGCGCATGGCGCATCCCCTAGGAATTGCTCAGAGAATTAGAGCGTCGCGCCGAGATGCCAGGGCACAAACTCGTTGTCGCCATAGCCGAAATCCTCGCTTTTGGTCTTGCGGCCAGAAGCCGTCTCGACAATCAGTTCGAAGATCTCGCGGCCCATGCCGGCGATGGTCTTTTCGCCCGAGGCGATGACGCCGCAATTGACGTCCATGTCCTCTTCCATCTGATGATACATGGTCGAGTTGGTGGCGACCTTGATCGACGGTGTCGGCCGGCAACCGAAGCAGGACCCGCGGCCGGTGGTGAAGACGATCACATTGGCGCCGCCGGCGACCTGGCCGGTGGCCGAGACCGGGTCGTAGCCGGGCGTATCCATGAACACCAGCCCGTTGCCGGTGACCTTTTCAGCATAGCCGAAGACGCCGTTGAGCGGCGTCTGGCCGCCCTTGGCAACCGCGCCCAGCGACTTCTCCAGGATGGTGGTGAGGCCGCCGCGCTTGTTGCCGGGCGAGGGGTTGTTGTCGATCGAGGCGCCATGCTTGGCGACGTGGTCTTCCCACCACTTCACATAGCCATCGAGCTTTTGGGCGATCTCGGGCGTCGCCGCGCGGTAGGCGAGCAGATGCTCGGCGCCATAGATTTCCGTGGTCTCGGAGAGGATGCCGATGCCGCCGACGCCGGCCAGAATGTCGACGGCCGCGCCCAGCGCCGGATTGGCCGTGATGCCCGACATGCCGTCGGAGCCGCCGCACTGCAGGCCGACGACGATCTCCGAGACCGGGATCGGCTCGCGCTTCAGCTGGCCGACTTCCTCGGCGATCTCAGCCAGCACCCCCATCGCCTTTTCCACCGATTTGCGCGACCCGCCGGCGTCCTGGATGTTGAAATGGCGTTTGCCGGCGGCGACGCCCTTCTGGCCGTAGAGGGTGAGCTGGTTCACCTCGCAGCCGAGGCCGACCATCAGCACGCCGCCGAAATTCGGGTGGCGGGCATAGCCGGCCAGCGTGCGGTGCAGCACCATCATGCCGTCGCCGGTGCCGCTCATGCCGCAGCCCTGGCCGTGGACGATGGGCACGAAGCCGTCGATGCCGGGATATTTCGGCAGCAAGGTCCGGTTGGCGGTGTCGGCGATGGAATGGCAGACCGTGGCCGAGCAATTGACGCTGGCGACGATGCCGATGAAGTTGCGTGTGCCGGCCCGGCCGTCGGCACGTCGATAACCCATGAAGGTGCGGGCGCGGTCGGCTTCGGTCGCATGCTCGGCCTCGCTTGGCGGTACCACCGGCAGGCGGCCGGCCTCGAAAACCAGATTGTGCGAATGGACGTGCTCGCCCGGCGCGATGTCCTGCGTGGCGCGGCCGATTGCCTGGGCATATTTGACCACGGCTTCGCCGGCGGCAATCGGCTTGATCGCCACCTTGTGGCCGGGCTCGATGACGGCGGTGGCAGACGCACCGCCCGGCAGAACGGTGCCGATCTCGATGCGGCCATTGGCAACGGCGACATTGTCGGCGGGGGACAGAAGAATGGTGTTGGAGACGTTCACGGGCGGTTTCCTGGGTGATCCTGGGATGCGCGGATTGACACGCGCCTGTTAAGAGTTAATGTCTTTTATCGTGAAAAAACAGTTTTGCGTCAATTGTTTTTTCGCAGGCGCTGCGCGTGCCTCTGGCAGTGGCGGCGCGGCAAACAACGGACGGGACCCCAGCGAAAGCGTTTCCTGCTTTTCAGGGTCATGGGAACGTCATATTGCGCTTCAAGCCGGCCACCGCAAGCGCCGGCACGAGTGGGGCAGGGAATGTCGAAGAGCAACAACGTCTACAAGGACGCCTACAACAGGTGCCTCAGGCTGCTCGACGAAACGCGCAGCCTGCCGTCGGAACCGGAACTGGGCGCGCTGCTCGGCGTCAGCCGCACCACCGTGCGCAGCATCCTGACGCGCATGGAGGAAACCGGGCTGATCGCCTGGAACAAGCGCGCCAAGACGGTGCTGCGAGACCCGCATCCCGATGATTTCTTCCCCGAGGAGGAGACCGACACGCTGGCCGAGATCATCGAGCGCTCGTTCATGCGGCGGCTGCTCGCTGGCGGCGCCGAAGCCGGCATGCAAATCAACGAGCTCGAACTGGCGCGCGAGATCGGCGTCGGCACCACCAGCGTGCGCGAGTTCCTGATCCGCTTCTCGCGCTTCGGCCTGATCGAGAAACGCCGTAACAGCCACTGGGTGCTCAAGGGCTTTACGCGGGCTTTCGCGCTCGAACTGACCGAAATCCGCGAGATGTTCGAACTGCGTTCGGCGGCCGCCTTCGCCGCGCTGCCGCAGGATAGCGCGGTCTGGGCCGATCTCGACCGCCTGGAGGCCGAACACCGTCTGTTGGCCAGCGAGATCGCCACCCGCTTCAATGAGTTCTCGGAGTTGGACGAGCGCTTTCACCGGCTCATCCATCGCGCTTCGCGCAACCGCTTCATCGTCGATTTCTACGATGTCATCGCCATGATCTTCCATTACCACTACCAGTGGAACAAGGCGCAGGAACGCGAGCGCAATGAAGTCGCGGTCGGCGAGCATCTTGCCTATATCGAGGCGCTCAAATCGCGCGATCTCGGCAAGGTCGACGCCGCCTGCCGCAAACACCTGAAGTCGGCGCGCCAGACATTGCTGACGTCGATCCCGGAAAACCGACCCTCGCAAAAACCCTGAGCCGCATCGGCAAGGCCAAGACGCAGCTCAACTTTCTGTTTTATGCCTGTCGTCGTCCCAAAACCGCTGCGCACTTTTCGGCGACATCCACCAGTCGCGCCGCGTTGCCGCAGCATCGAATTGCCGATTTTCGGCCTGACGCTACCATGATAGGTATGTTTCCAGGTCGCCGAAGAGGCAAATCGTTTGAACAGCCGGGGGACACGCTGGAGCATGCCGGTCGCGCTTGTCGCGGCCTACCTGCTGCTGCTCCAGTCGACGCTCGGCGCGTTTGCCTTCGGCACGGGGCCGAATGCCGCGCAGCTCGACGCTTTCGGCAATGTCATCTGTAGCCACGATGGCGCCACCCAGCTTCCTGGCAGCGACCAGCACCCGTCGCACCTGCCGGCTTGCTGCACGCTTGGCTGCAGCATGTTTTCATCGGCCTTCGCCCCGCCATCCGATGCCGGGCTAGCCTTGGCCAGCCTGTCCTTTGAAGCGGTCGCCTTCGTCTTCCCGGCGAGCATTCATCTCGACTTCGCGCGCGAACGCTCGCCGTCGAACCCGCGCGCGCCGCCGCTGGCGGCCTGAGCCAAATTGTCCGGTGAAACCTTTCGCCGGCCCACCTATCCAAAGATCAAACGGCTCGCGACCGGCGACGGCGCGATCATCACTTCATGGAGCAACCATGTCCTATTCCTTCCCAATCGCCCCGCGTCCCATGCTCGGCCGCAACAGATCCGTCCGGCGCACCCTAGAGCAGCGTCTCGGCATTGCCGTGTTGGCCTTTGTCGTGTTGTTTTTAGGCGCCCAGACGGTCTCCGCGCATGAATTCAAAGTCGGCGATCTCGAGATCGGGCATCCCTGGTCGCGTGCCACGCCGGCCGGCGCCAAGGTGGCCGGCGGCTATCTCACCATCACCAACAATGGCAGCACGCCGGACCGGCTGGTGTCGATTAGCTCCGATATCTCCGGAAAGGCCGAGCTGCACGAAATGGGCGTCAAGGACGGCGTCATGACCATGCGGCCGGTTACCGGCGGTCTCGAAATTCCGGCCGGCGGCAAGGTCGTTCTGGGTCCCGGCAGCTATCATGTGATGTTCATGGATTTGAAACAGGCACCCAAGCAAGGCGAGATGTTTGCCGCCACGCTGACCTTCGAAAAGGCCGGGACGGTGACGATCAAATTCGCCGTGCAAGCCCTTGGCAGCGCGGCACCCCAAGAAGACAACGACTAAACCGGCCGTCGTACCGATCAGGATTCTAGAGGGACCATCATGAACAAGTATCTTTTGGCGGCCGCAGCGCTTCTGGTGCTGGGGACGAACGTCGCCTTTGCGCACATCACGCTCGAAACGCAGGAAGCGGCTGTCGGATCGACCTACAAGGCGGTGCTGCGCGTGCCGCATGGTTGCGACGGCAAGGCAACGACCGCCGTGCGCGTGCAGATCCCGGAAGGGGCGATCGCGGTGAAGCCGATGCCGAAGCCGGGCTGGACCCTACAGACCAAGAAGGGCAAATATGAAGAATCCTACCACCTCTATGGCCAGGCGGTGAGCGACGGCGTCAAGGAAGTCGACTGGAGCGGCGGCAATTTGCCGGATGAATTCTATGACGAGTTCGTCTTCCGCGCCACGCTGACCGCGGATCTGCCGGCCGGCCAGAAGCTCTACTTCCCGGTGGTGCAGGAATGCGGCGATGCCACCGACCGCTGGATCGAGATACCGGCGGCAGGGCAGGATGAAGACGCGCTGGAGAACCCGGCGCCCGGCATCAAGCTCACGCCGAAGAAATAGTTTTCTCCTTGGCGCGCTCCGATTGCCGGAGCGCGCCGCGTCACCGTGGCATGGCATGACCGCAATATCGTCTCCGATGGTCGATACCACCAGCAAGCTGTCCGGCTGGCTTGCCGGTGGGCTACTGGCCCTGCTCATGGCTTTTACCGTCATGGCATCGACAGATCAGGCCTTTGCCCATGCCGCGCTGATCAAGACCGATCCGGCCGACGGTGCCGTGCTCGCACAGGCTCCGACACGGTTGTCACTGACTTTCAGCGAACCGGTTTCGCCGCTCGTGCTCACCCTGGTGAAGCCCGACGGCACGCCGCTTCCACTGACGTCCTTCCGCCTCACCGACCAGACGATCGAGATCGACAATCCGCAAGCGCTCAAGTCCGGCACCCATGTGCTGAGCTGGCGTGTCATTTCCGCCGACGGCCATCCGGTCGGCGGCTCGCTGTTGTTTTCCATCGGTGCGCCAAGCGAGCCGCCCGCCGTACCCGAAGCGGTCGACTGGCCGCTGCGCGAGGCGATCTGGATCGGCAAGGTTTTGCTCTACATCGGTCTTTTCATGGGCGTCGGCGGCGCCTTCGCGCTGGCCTGGCTGAGTGGCGAGGGACGACCCGGTCAGCGTTTTGTCTCGGCGGCGGTGCTTTGCGGGCTGGTGGCGGCACCCTTGTCGCTCGGCTTTCAAGGGCTCGATGCGCTCGGTGCGCCGCTTTCCCATCTGGCGCAGCCGGTAATCTGGCGGACCGGGCTCGGCACCAGCTTCGGCTGGACGGTTCTGGTGGCCTTGATTTCGCTGGGGCTCGGTCTCTTGTCGCTGGCCGGCCCGCACCGGGCCGCCAAGCCCTTTGCGCTGGCCGGGCTGGCCGGCGTGGGCGCGGCACTTGCTGCCAGCGGCCACGCCGGCGCGGCCGAACCGCAATGGCTGACGCGGCCGTTGGTGTTCGTGCATGGCGCCGGCATTGGCTTCTGGGCTGGCGCGCTGGTGCCGCTCGGCCTCGCGCTGAGGCGTCAAACGGCCGATGCCGTCGTTTTCCTGCGCCGCTTCTCCTTGGCGATCCTGCCTGTCGTGGCCGTGCTTGCAACGGCCGGCATCGTGCTCGCCGTCATCCAGGTGCAGACGCCCTCGGCGTTGGTCGGTACCGCCTATGGCCGGCTGCTTCTGGTCAAGCTCGCGCTTCTGGTCTTCCTGTTCACGCTGGCCGCCGTCAACCGCTGGAAACTCACCGCCTCGGCCGAGGCGGGGGCAACGGAGGTGCAACGCAGGCTTACCCGCTCGATTTCGGTCGAGATGCTGCTCGTGCTGGCGATCTTCGGCGTGGCCGCCGGCTGGCGCTTCACGCCGCCGCCGCGGGCGCTGGCGATCGCGGCGGCGCAGCCGGTTTCGGTCCATATCCATACGCTACAGGCGATGGCCGATCTCACCATCACACCAGGCCATGCCGGCCAGGTCGGGGCTTCGATGATCATCATGACCGGTGATTTCGGCCCGCTCGACGCCAAGGAAGTGACGCTGGTGCTGTCGAAACCCGATTCCGGCATCGAACCGCTGAAGCGCGCGGCGACCAAGCCCGGCGATGGCAGCTGGCGTGTCGACAACCTCGTCATTCCGGTTCCCGGCCGCTGGACGGTGCGCATCGACATCCTGGTTTCGGACTTCCAGATCGTGAAGATCGAAGCGCCGGTGGACATCAGGCCGTGATGGTCTATATGGCCGCTTGCGAAGCCAGGCGGTTGACGCGGCACTGAACGCTCGTCAATCATCCGCCAAATCGCGGGCTCCAACCAACAAGATCCGAAAGCAGGGAAGAAACGATGGAAAAAGCCGAAATCGGCCTGATCGGCCTTGGCACGATGGGCTCCAACCTGGCGCTCAACATCGCCGAACACGGGCACCGCATCGCCGTCTTCAACCGCACCCGCGCCCGCACCGACGCCTTTGTCGAGAATGCCGGCGCGCTCAGGAACATGGTTGTCCCCTGCTACAGCCTGGAGGAGCTTGCCGCGGCGATCCGGCCGCCGCGCCCGATCATCATCATGGTTCTGGCCGGCAAGCCGGTCGACGAACAGATCGAAGCCTTGCGCGGCGTGCTGTCCAACAACGACATCGTCATCGATGCCGGCAACGCCAATTTCCGCGACACGATGCGGCGCTTCTCCGAGCTGTCCGGCTCGGGCCTCACCTTCATCGGCATGGGCGTCTCCGGCGGCGAGGAGGGCGCGCGGCACGGGCCGTCGATCATGGTCGGTGGTACCGAAGAGTCGTGGAAGCGTGTCGAAAACGTGCTCACCGCCATCTCGGCAAAATTCAAGGACGAACCCTGTGCCGCCTGGCTCGGCACCGATGGTGCCGGGCATTTCGTCAAGACCATCCACAACGGCATCGAATATGCCGACATGCAGATGATCGCCGAAATCTACGGCATTCTGCGTGATGGCCTGGGCATGGGGCCGAAGGACATCGGCACGGTGTTTTCCAACTGGAACAAGGGCCGGCTCAATTCCTACCTGATCGAGATCACCGCCAAGGTGCTGGCCGCCGACGATCCCAAGACCGGCAAGCCGGTGGTCGACATCATCCTCGACCGTGCGGGCCAGAAGGGCACCGGCAAATGGTCTGTCATCGAGGCGCAGCAGCTCGGCATTCCAGCGACCGCGATCGAGGCGGCGGTGGCGGCACGCGTGCTGTCGTCGATCAAGGACGAGCGGCTGGCGGCGGAAAAAGCCTATGGCACGATCGGCGTTACGAAGATTTCCGGCGACAAGGACGCACTGCTGAAAGACCTCGAACTGGCGCTGTTCGCCGGCAAGATCGCCGCCTACGCGCAAGGTTTCGCTGTGATGAGCGGGGCCTCGAAGGAATTCAACTGGAACCTTCCGATGCCGACAATCGCCAGGATCTGGCGCGCCGGCTGCATCATCCGCTCGCAGATGCTGGATACGATGGCCGAGGCTTTCAGCAGCGGCGGCGCGGCGACCAATCTGTTGATGGCGCCGGCTTTCATCGCCTTGATGCAGGAGGCGCATCCGTCGCTGCGGCGCATCGTGGCAAGGGCTTCCGAGGCCGGCTCACCGGTGCCGGCGCTGTCTTCGGCTCTTGCCTATTTCGACAGCTACCGCCAGGGCCGTGGCACCTCGAACCTGATCCAGGCGCAGCGAGACTTCTTCGGCGCGCATGGCTTCGAACGCATCGGCGAGCAGGGCGCGTTCCACGGCCCGTGGGGGAGCGGGGCTGCCGGCTAGTCGGTGGAGCGCCGGTAGGCAAGAACCTCGCCTGGCACGCTGAGGCTTTGCAGCGAGCCGGGTGCCGCGCCGCCGATCCAGCCGAGCACCGAGCGGGCAAGCTCCGAGCCTGCCAGCCGGAAGTTCTCGTTGACGATCAGCAGTTCGGGCCGGAACAGGTGCAAAAGATCCGATGATTGCTTGGAAACGATGTCGACATCGCGGCCAAGCTTGAGGCCGGCATCCTCGATGCCGGCGACCAGTGCCAGTGTCGCCGCCGCGGCGCTGCTGACGAAACCGTCCGGCCTGATGTCGCGGCGCATCAGCTGCGCCGTCCTCGTCCTGATTTGCTCGATCGAATGGTCGATCGAGACGGTGCTGAACGGGACCTCGCTGGCGCCGACCTCGCTCAGGGCGTCGGCAAAACCGTTGACCGTATGGCCGTGATAGGTCAGTCCGACGGGTGGCGCCAGCAGAGCGAGCTTGCGGCGTCCCATGCTCGCAAGGCGCCGCACCGCTTCGACCGCGAAGGCGTGATTGTCGAAATCATGATAGGGATGGACCAGCCCCATATCGGTGCGGCCATGCGTGGCAAAGGGAATGCCGTGCTCCAGCATATAGCGGGCCCTGGCATCATTCGGCTGCGTGCGCGAGATGATGACACCATCGGCGGAGCCGGTCTCGACCAGATAGCGGATTGGGTCAAGCGGATCCTGCGAGCGCGAATAAGGCGTGACGATCAAATGGTAGGGCGTGTCGGCAATGACCTCCGAGACGCCGTAAATGATGTCGGAGACAAAACTCATGATCTCCTGCTCGGTGTTGAGCACGAGGCTGATGACATTGGTCTTGCCGGTTCTGAGGCGCACGCCGGCCCGGTTCGGCCGGTAGCCGATCTGCTTGGCGACGAGCTGGACGCGGCGCCTGGTTTCGGCGCCGATCTCGGGGGCATCCTTCAGGGCGCGCGATACGGTGGTGACGCCGAGCCCGGTCATGAAGGCAAGCGTCTTCAGCGTCGGTCGCCCTTGCGCCGACGTCTCGTCGTTCTTTTCCGTCCGCCGTCTGTCCATTCGTCCCGCCCGTCAGGCGCATAGCAGCCGCAAGCCTGGTCGGCAATCGCCGCGATTGGCGGCGTGGCATGATTTTAACCCGTCGGGGTGTCAATATACTGAAACGTTACAGATTGCCAATCTCATGGCCTGACTGGCGAATGCGAAAGCAGACACGTGATCGTGAATTCTCCAGAGAATCCAAGGCGAACCGTCATCGTTCCTGCCATTTTGCCGGCTTTTGCTTATTTTGCACTGCAGTAGCTCATATTGCGACGCACAATGGACTCTCCGGCCAATGGATTTTGTTCGCGGTTCGAAAAATATCGGACATCCTTCACTCCTGGGGTTGCACCATCCGCGCAATTGCCGTATCGAAAATCTGTAACGTTTCAGATTCTGGGAGGAACCGAAATGCGATACAAACTTTTGACCGCCGCGCTGGCGACAACGGCCGCGCTGCAGTTCGCCGGTCCGGCCACTGCCACGGACCTGGAAGTCACTCACTGGTGGACCTCCGGCGGTGAGGCGGCGGCGGTCGCGGAACTCGCCAAGGCTTTCGACGCCACCGGCAATCATTGGGTCGACGGCGCCATTGCCGGGTCCGGCGGTACGGCACGGCCGATCATGATCAGCCGCATCACGGGCGGCGATCCGATGGGCGCCACTCAGTTCAATCATGGCCGGCAAGCGGAAGAGCTGGTGCAGGCCGGCCTGATGCGCGACCTCACCGATGTCGCCACCAAGGGCAAATGGACAGAGGTCGTGCGGCCGAAGAGCCTGCTCGACAGCTGCACCATCGGCGGCAAGATCTACTGCGTGCCGGTCAACATCCATTCCTGGCAGTGGCTGTGGCTCTCGAACGAAGCCTTCCAGAAGGCCGGCGTGCCGCTGCCGAAGAACTGGAATGAACTCGTTGCGGCCGCCCCGGCGCTGGAAAAGGCAGGCATCGTGCCGCTCGCGGTCGGCGGGCAGGCCTGGCAGTCATCCGGCGCTTTCGACGTGCTGCTTGCCGCGGTCGGCGGCACCGACACCTTCCTCAAGGTCTACAAGGACAAGGACGCCAAGTTCGCAGCCGGTCCCGAAGTCGCCAAGGTGTTCAAGGCGGCCGACGATGCCCGCAAGATGGCCAAGAACACCAATGTGCAGGACTGGAACCAAGCCACCAACATGGTCATCACCGGCAAAGCCGGCGGTCAGATCATGGGCGACTGGGCGCAAGGTGAATTCCAGGTGGCCGGCAAGACCGCCGGCAAGGACTATACCTGTCTTCCTGGCCTTGGCCTGAACGAGGTCATCGCCACCGGCGGCGATGCCTTCTACTTCCCGCTGCTCAAGGATGCAGACAAGGCCAAGGCGCAGGAAGTGCTGGCCGAGACCTTGCTCGATCCCAAGACACAGGTTGCCTTCAATCTCAAGAAGGGCTCACTGCCCGTGCGTGGCGACGTCGACCTCAACGCGGCGAACGACTGCATGAAGAAGGGTCTCGCCATCCTGGCCAAAGGCGCCGTCATTCCATGGACGGACCAGTTGCTTTCGCAGGACAGCCAGAAGCAGAAGGAGGACCTGTTCTCCGAGTTCTTTGCCAAGCCCGAGATGACCGTGGAAGAGGCGCAGAAGCGCTTCGCCGCGATCATTGCGACCGCGGATTGATATCGCAGGCCTCCTTCGTTCCCGGCCTGGTGCGCCAGGCCGGGAACGCGCCGCCCTTACCCGATCCAGCGTGGCTGTACCGATGAGCAAGAGCGAACGCCCCAGCCGACTGTTTCGCAACCTCAATGCGAAGGTCGCCTCGATCCCGATGATCCTCACCGCTCTGGTGGTGTTCGTCGGCGGCACGGCGTGGACGGTGCTCTATTCCTTCACCAATTCGAAGCTGTTGCCGCGGCTGAATTTCGTCGGCCTCGACCAATACTACCGGTTGTGGGCGACGCCGCGCTGGCTGGTCTCGATCGAGAACCTCCTCATCTACGGCGTGATCTCGCTAGTGTTCTCGCTGGTGATCGGTTTCGTCCTGGCGGCGCTGCTCGACCAGAAGATCCGCTTCGAAGACACGTTCCGCACGATCTTCCTCTATCCCTTCGCGCTCTCCTTCATCGTCACCGGCCTCGTCTGGCAATGGCTGCTCAATCCGGACTTCGGCATTCAGGGTGTGATTCGAAGCCTTGGCTGGACAAGCTTCAACTTCGATCCGCTCTACAATTCCAGCATCGTCATCTACGGCATATCGATCGCTGCGCTGTGGCAAGGCACCGGGCTGATCATGTGCCTGATGCTGGCCGGCCTGCGCGGCATCGACGAGGACATCTGGAAGGCGGCCCGGGTGGACGGGATTCCGATGTGGAAGACCTATCTGTTCATCATCATCCCGATGATGCGGCCGGTCTTCATCACCACTCTCGTCATCATCGCATCGGGCATCGTCAAGGTCTACGACCTGGTCGTCGCCCAGACCAGCGGAGGCCCCGGCATCGCCTCCGAAGTGCCGGCGAAGTATGTCTATGACTACATGTTCTTCGCCCAGAATCTCGGCCAGGGTTTTGCCGCCTCCACCATGATGCTGCTCTCGGTGATGATCGTCATCGTGCCGTGGGCCTATCTCGAATTCGGAGGCAGGAAGCGTGTCTGACCATGCCGTTTCCCTTTCCGCACCGTCCCCCTCCATCAATGCCGATGCCTGGGGCCCAAGTGGACCGAAGCCGCGTCACGTGTTCTCGCGCCGCAACATCTTCCTCTATGGCACGCTCATCCTGGTGGCGCTCTACTATCTCTTGCCGCTCTACGTGATGGTCGTCACCTCGCTCAAAGGCATGCCGGAAATTCGCCTCGGCAACATCTTCTCGCCACCGCTCGAGATCACTTTCGAGCCCTGGGTCAAGGCGTGGTCGACGGCTTGCACCGGGCTGAATTGCGACGGACTATCGCGCGGCTTCTGGAACTCCGTTCGCATCACCGTGCCCTCGGTGATCCTGTCGATCGCGATAGCATCGGTAAACGGCTATGCGCTGGCCAACTGGCGCTTCAAGGGTGCCGACACGTTCTTCATCATCCTGATCGTCGGTGCCTTCATCCCCTATCAGGTGATGATCTATCCGATCGTCATCATCCTGCGCGAGATCGGGCTCTACGGCAGCCTCAGTGGCCTGGTCATCGTCCATTCCATTTTCGGCATGCCCATCCTGACCCTTTTGTTCCGCAACTATTTCACCTCCATGCCGGAGGAGCTGTTCCGGGCGGCGCGTGTCGACGGTGCCGGCTTCTGGGGCATCTACCTGCGCATCATGCTGCCGATGTCGCTGCCGATCTTCGTCGTTGCCGTCATCCTGCAGGTGACAGGCATCTGGAACGACTTCCTGTTCGGCGTCGTCTACACCCGTCCTGACACCTACCCGATGACTGTGCAGCTCAACAACATCGTCAATTCCGTGCAGGGCGTGAAGGAATACAACGTCAATATGGCGGCCACCATCCTGACCGGGCTGGTCCCGCTCGTCATCTATTTCATTTCCGGCAGGCTTTTCGTGCGTGGCATTGCTGCCGGCGCGGTGAAAGGGTGATAATGGCAGAAATCACTAGTCCCAGCGTATCGATCCAGAACCTGTCGCTGAACTATGGCGCGGTGTCGGTTCTGCAGACACTCAATCTCGACATCGCCGAGGGCGAGTTCATCGTCCTGCTCGGACCCTCCGGCTGCGGCAAGTCGACCTTGCTCAACTGCATTGCCGGGCTGCTCGACATTTCGAAGGGCCGCATCTTCATCAAGGGCAAGAACGTCACCTGGGAAGAGCCGAAGGATCGCGGCATCGGCATGGTGTTCCAGTCCTATGCGCTCTATCCGCAAATGACCGTCGAGAAGAACCTATCCTTCGGCCTGCGTGTCGCGGGCGTGCCCAAGGACGAGATCGCCAAACGCATCGCGCGCGCTGCCGAGATCCTGCAGATCGAGCCGCTGTTGCAGCGCAAGCCTTCCGCCCTTTCCGGCGGTCAACGGCAGCGCGTGGCGATCGGGCGGGCGCTGGTGCGCGATGTCGACGTCTTCCTGTTCGACGAACCGCTGTCCAATCTTGACGCCAAGCTGCGATCCGAACTGCGCGTCGAGATCAAGCTTTTGCATCGCAAATTGCAGAACACCATGATCTACGTCACCCACGACCAGATCGAGGCGATGACGCTCGCCGACCGCATCGCGGTTATGAAGGGCGGCGTCATCCAGCAGCTAGACGCGCCGCAGACCATCTACAATCGTCCGGTCAACCGGTTCGTCGCCGGCTTTCTCGGTTCGCCGGCGATGAATTTCATCGAGGGGCAGCTGGAAGCGGGCAATGCCGCGACTTTCACCGCCGACGGCGTTTCGATACCGCTCGACCGCTACGAGTTCGACAACGATCCCGGTGGCGGGGGCAAGCCCTGCGTGTTCGGCATCAGGCCCGAGCACATTGCCTTTGGAGATGCTGCCAAGGCTATGCCGTTCACGGCCGAGTCCGCTGTCGAAATCGTCGAGCCGATGGGCTCCGACACGCTGGTGTGGACCAAACTCGGCGGCCGCAATTTTTCCTTCCGTGTCGAGGCGGAAAAGACGCTGCGAACTGGCGATCCAGTACGGATCGGCTTTGATCCGGCCCGCGCCTCTTTGTTCGAGACATCATCCGGCAACCGCATGTAGGCCCCGAGAACCATCCTCCCAAAGACTATCCCCAAGCAGAACGGACAGAGACGATGAACTGGTCATTCCAACTTTACAGCGCCCGCAATTTCCAGCCCTGGGAGGGCGTGCTCGCCACACTCGGCAAGCTCGGCTACACGCAAGTCGAAGGCTTCGGCGGCGTCTATGAAAATCCCAAGGCCTTCCGCGCCGAACTCGACAAGAACGGTCTTGCCATGCCGACCGGGCATTTCTCGATCGATGCGCTGGAGAAGGATTTCGACGGCGTTCGCACGACAGCCGACGCGCTCGGCATCAAGCTCTTGATCTGCCCCTATCTGATGGCCGAGGACAGGCCGTCCGATGCCGCCGGCTGGCGCGGCTTTGGCGAGCGCCTGGCCAAGGTCGGCGAGGTTGCCGCGAAGGCGGGCTACGGGTTTGCCTGGCACAACCATGATTTCGAGTTCAAGGCACTCGCCGACGGTTCCGTGCCGCAGGACCACATCCTGTCTGCCGCCCCCGATATCGGCTGGGAGATGGACCTCGCCTGGGTGGTGCGCGGTGGCGCCGATCCGCTGCCCTGGATCGAGAAGCACGGCAAGCGCATCGTCGCCGTGCATGTCAAGGACATTGCCAGGCCGGGCGAAGGACTGGACGAGGATGGCTGGTCGGATGTCGGCCACGGTACGATCGACTGGGCTGGCCTGATCAAGGTCTTGCGGGCCAAGAGCGCGGCGAAATACTTTGTCATGGAACAGGACAACCCCAACGATATCGAGCGCTTCGCCCGCCGCTCGATCGCATCCGTCAAGGCTTATTAGGAACAATCAACATGGTAAAGAAACTGGGTATTGGCGTCATCGGCTGCGGCAACATCTCGAAGGCGTATTTTTCGCTGGCGCCGCTGTTCCGAGGCATCGAGATGCGCGCCTGCGCCGACATCAACATGGACGCGGCGAGGGCGCGAGCAAAAGAGTTCAAGCTGCGCGCCGAGACCGTAGAGGAGTTGCTCGAGGCCGACGACATCGACATCATCGTCAACCTGACGATACCGGCCGTGCACTACGAGGTGTCGAAGCGGGTGCTCGACGCCGGCAAGCATGTCTATTCGGAAAAACCGTTCGTGCTCTCGCTCAAGGAGGGCCAGGATCTCAAGGCGCGGGCGGAGAAGAAGGGGTTGCGCATTGGCTCGGCACCCGACACTTTCCTCGGCGGCGCGCACCAGCTGGTGCGCGAACTGATCGACGAGGGCAAGCTCGGCAAGATCACCAGCGGCACCTGCCATGTCATGGGTCACGGCATGGAACACTGGCACCCCAATCCGGATTTCTTCTTCCAGCCGGGCGCCGGACCGGTGCTCGATATCGGTCCGTACTACATCACCAATCTGATCCAGCTGATCGGGCCGGTGAAGCATGTTGCGGCTTTTGCGACGACCCCGGCCAAGGAGCGGACGATTTCATCGAAACCGCGCGCGGGTGAAAAAATCCCGGTCAACACGCCGACCACCATCCACGGTCTGCTGGAGTTCGAGAATGGCGCCGTGGTGACGCTGAACACCAGCTGGGACGTATGGGCGCACGGCCACGCGCCGATGGAGCTCTATGGCGAGGCGGGCACGGTTTTCGTGCCGGACCCGAACTTCTTCGGTGGCGACGTGCGCTTCACCGAAGAGGGCAAGCCGGTCAAGAAGCTGCCGAAATGGAAGCATCCGCTTGGCGTGCCCAATGAGATGCACGGCCAGGGCATGATGGCCAACTACCGTACATCGGGCCTCGCCGACATGGCGCTGGCGATCGTCGAAGGGCGGCCGCACCGCTGCTCGATGGAACTGGCGCTGCATGCCGTCGATGTCATGACCGGCCTCCTGCGTTCCGGCGAAACCGGCAAGTTCGTGGCCATGCAGACCACATGCGAGCGGCCGGCCGCGCTTGGCATCAAGGCCGCCAAGGAATTGCTGGCGAAAAAGAAGTAGCGCAGGATTATCGATAATTTTGACCTGCCCCTCTCCCCGTACCGCCGGGGAGAGGGTAAAAGGGCGCCGGGCCGGCTCACCGCCTTTGCGATGAAGCCGTGCGGTCTGTTTACATCCGAGGATTTCCCAATGCCCTATGTCGCTGCCGAAAATCGCTATGAAAAGATGATCTACAACCGTTGCGGACGGTCCGGTCTCAAGCTGCCGGCGATCTCGCTCGGGCTGTGGCACAATTTCGGCAATGACACGCCGCACCGGACCAAGCAGGCGATTGTCCGCAAGGCCTTCGATCTCGGCATCACGCATTTCGATCTCGCCAACAATTACGGGCCGCCGCCCGGCTCGGCCGAAACCGCCTTCGGTGAAATCCTGCGCACCGATTTCTCCGCCTATCGTGACGAACTGATCATCTCGACCAAGGCCGGTTATGAAATGTGGGCCGGTCCCTATGGCGAATGGGGCGGGCGCAAATACATGCTGGCTAGCCTCGACCAGAGCCTGAAGCGGATGGGGCTAGACTATGTCGACATCTTCTATTCGCACCGCTTCGATCCCGACACGCCGCTGGAAGAAACCATGGGCGCGCTCGACCATGCGGTGCGTTCGGGCAAGGCGCTTTATGCCGGCATCTCGTCCTACAATTCGCAGCGCACCCGCGAGGCCGCCGACATATTGCGGCAGCTCGGCACGCCGTGCGTCATCCACCAGCCGAGCTATTCGATGCTGAACCGCTGGGTCGAGGAGGACGGCCTGCTCGATACGCTGGAAGGGCTCGGCGTCGGCTCGATCGTGTTCTCGCCGCTGGCGCAAGGCATGCTGACCGACAAATATCTCGGCGGCATCCCCGAAGGCAGCCGCGCCTCGCAGGGCAAGTCGCTGAAGACCGCCTTCATCAACGACCGCACCATCGCCAACATCAAGGCGCTCAACGCCATCGCCGGCAAGCGTGGCCAGACGCTGGCGCAGATGGCGCTGGCCTGGGTACTGCGCAAGGGCAAGGTGACGTCGGCGCTGATCGGCGCCAGCCGGCCGGAGCAGGTCGAGGACTGCGTCGGCGCGCTGAAGGTGCTCGATTTCAGTGACGCGGAACTCGCCGAGATCGACAGCTACGCGCGCGAATCCGACATCAATCTGTGGGCGGCTTCCGCCGAGCGCAAAGGTCCGCCGAGGAAATAGGGTTGCCAAGGGAATAACTCCGTTTGACAAGCCGGCAAGCAACGGCGGGACATCCCGCCGTTTTCATGTGCGCCCAAAATGCCGCTTCAGGGTGTTTTCGGCTTTTGCGCGGTGCCCAGTCCCGCTTTCGGCTTTTCCGGCGCCGGAGCAGGGGTCTTCATCTTCGCCTCAATCCAGCTGCTGTAGTTGGCCAACCGCGTGTAGATGCCATAGGCGTCCTTGTGTCCGCAGGCCGCACTGCCGTCGGCCGGGCCTTCGCCCCAGCTGACGACGCCGACCTGGACCGGGCCACCGGCGCCGGTCATGAACAGCGGGCCGCCGCTGTCGCCGTTGCAGGCATCGCGCACGCCGCTGGTGGTGCCGGCGCAGATCATGTTTGATGTCAGCGGGTCGGTCATGTCGGCGGCGATCGCGTTGGCGGCGGCATCGATGCCCTTTTCCGAATAGCGCATGCGGTGGGACAGGTCGCCGAGAGCTGCCTTCAGATCATGCGCGTAGATGGCCTTGATGCCGCTGTTGCAGGCGCTGTTCGGCTGCAGATCGAGGTCGGCGACCATCAGCGTGGTCGGGAACGTTCCGTCCTGCATCTTGCCCCAGCCGGTGACGGTGGTCTTGCCGGCGTCGGGGGTCGCTTCATGGGTGAGCTTGATGGTCGGCGCGTCGGCCGGCTCGGCGAGCCGGAGCAGGCCAAGATCGTTGTCGAGCGTCTGTTCGCTGTAGCCCTCGTTGACGATGACCTGCAATACCTTGTGGCGCTTGCCTTCGCTGAGGTCGGTGGCGCCGGTCAGCACGGTGACCGAGTCTGGCGAGATCGGCTTGCCCTTGTCGTTGAGGCAGTGCGCCGCCGTCAGCACCCATTGCGGGGCGATCAGGCTGCCGCCGCAGAATTGCGCATTGGCCTGCGAGGCCGGGTTCTCGTCCAGCCTGGCGGTGGTAAGCAGCGCAACCTGGAACGGATAGGCGCCTTTTTCGGCCTGGTTGCCGCCGTAGACGCGGTCGGCGCCGTCGGGGTTCTCCGCCGCGGCCTTGGCCCTGGCGTCGGTCACCCGCTGCATCGGCGAGATCGCCGCTTCCGGCCTGACGGTGCTTTCATCCGCCTGGCCGGTGTTGATTGAAATGACCGTAGCGGCGATGCCAAGCAGCGAAGCGGCAACGATTGACCCGAATCGATTTGTGATGTGCACCTGAACCCTCCTCAGACAATTTCCCGCGGATCGACGCTGGGCATCGTGCAAGGAGGCGTCGCCGGTTCGGCGATCCGCACGCGTGCCATATCGAAACGGCGCGCGATCGGTCACAAAACCGAATCCCACTTTTGCCAACTGTGCCCGCGAGCAGAAACCCGCACAAAATCCTATAGCCCCCCACGGGCTACGTGGAAGCGATTTGTCATTGGCAATCTTGGATTATTTTAGGCAGTATACCACGGCAGGATTTTTTTGGCGGGGGCCTTGAAAATGACCGCTTAGAACAACGCTCGGCGGAATGCCGGTGGCTAGATATCATTTTTCGCCGTCACCACGATCCCGACAATATTTCTGTATTTTCATTCAGTCCTTGCTGACTTTTGGGAGAGTCTCACCATGACGAAACTGACAAACACCTTTATAGCGTCCGCATTGCTGTCCACTGCGATGTGGGCTGTTCCGGCTTTCGCCGCCGATCCCGGCTCCGCCAATGGCGGTAATGGCGAAAGCATGCGGGACGTATCTTCAGGCGACTTCAAGGCCGGTCGGGCAAAACCGATCACGACACCGAAACTTACTGACGAAGACAGCCGCGCCGCGCCGCTCACCGACGAGAAGACGGCTGTCAAATCCTATGGCATCGTCGGACGGTCCGCCGATGGCAAGATGATCAAGATCGAGCCGAGCGAAGCGCTGCGCGAGATCATCATCAAGGAACTGAACGCTCCGGCCAACGGCGCTGAAGGTGGCCCGCGCAAGACCGAGGATCCCGGGCTTGGCGAGGGCGAAGCCGGCCGCCAGGTTTTCGGCACCGACGATCGCGAGCAGGTCAAGAACACCAAGACCTATCCATTCTCGGCGATCGGCTATCTCGAAGCCAAGTCGAAGACCGGCTATGGCAGCTGTTCGGCGACGCTGATCGGCCCGCGCACGGTGCTCACGGCGGCGCACTGCCTCTACAGCCATGAGGATAAGGACTGGCTGTCCGACTATCTGTTCGTGCCAGGCCTCAACGGCAGCACCGCCGATGACGCCCCGTTCGGCGCCTTCACCTATGAGAGCGCCTATGTGTTGCAGGGCTTCATCGACAACTACCAGGGCTATTACGGCTCGGTGATCCCGTGGGACCTGGGTATCGTCACGTTGAAGCAGGATGTCGGCACCAACCTCGGTTGGCTGGGCTACGCCAACTATGACGATCTGGGCGACTTCACCGCCAACCTCGTTGGCTACCCCGGCGACAAGCCGATGGGCACGATGTGGAAGACAAGCTGCGAAGTGCATGCCGAAAACATCGCTCCGGAATATTTCCAGTACGACTGCGATACGTTCCCGGGGTCGAGCGGCAGCTCGGTGTATGCCTATGACAACAGCTCCAAGCAGCGCATCATCACTGGCGTCAACGTGGCGGAAAGCCCCGAGGCGAACACCGCCGTGCGCCTGAACGCAGCCAACGTTCAGTGGATCAACAGCCTGTACAAATAATCCAGGCTGGGATCTGAGAGAATGCGAGGCGGTGGGTCAATCCCGCCGCCTTTTTCATGCCGGCGCTTCCTGCGTGGCTAGGCGCCGTCCCGGGAAAACCGCTCACACTTTTCCTGGAATTGCTTTACGCTTGGTCAGCCAAGGGGTTGGCCTCCACGGGGATTCAAGGGATGGCGCGGGCAAGGGCAGTGTTCGGGGTCGCGGCCGCATCGATGCTGGCCACGCTGATGCTTTCAACGGCTTTTGCCGATCCGGCCCCAGTCAGCGGCGCCTGGGCCGAACGGGTGCAGATACTCTACCAGGCCGAGACACGCTCGGTGCTGCGCAGGGCGGTCCGCGTCTGGGACTTCCATCCGGAGAAGAACCTCGATTTCGTCTGGGAGCCGGCGGCGGGCCAGTCGCCCGACAAGACGATCGCCAAGGACGGTACCATCAACGGCAAGGGCAGGCTGGTGTGGCGGGTTCGCGGCTCGGCGAGCTATGACCCGAAGACCGTCTACTCCAGTTATTTTGGCGATGTCAGGAACGGCCGCCCCGATGGGCAAGGCCGGCTCGAATTGCGCTCCGGCGAGGTTTTCGACGGGCATTGGCTGGCAGGTGAACTCGATGGAAAGGGCATCCATGTCGATGCCGACGGCAACCGCTATGAAGGCCAGTTCGTCGCCGGCGTTCCGAACGGCGAGGGCCGGCTGCTGTCGAAGACGGGCGAGATCTTTGCCGGCTCATTCACCGGCGGGCAGAAGAACGGCAAGGGCACCACGCGGCTCGCCGGCGGTACGGTCTACGCATCGCAATGGGTGATGGGCAAGGAGATCGGCGGCTTGCGCCCGGACGTTCTGGCCGACGCCAGGGTCGGTGGCCTGCTCAAGGCGCAGGCCGGCGGCGGCGATGCCGACAAGGTGGAGATCGGCGTCGTGGTCGACCAGCGCATGACCCAGCAGTCCGACATGCAATACCAGCATTTGGTGCGCGACGAGGACATTGCCATCTATCCGCAGGCGGATGAGGACAATAATAGCTGGAACGGCACCGGGCAGATCACGACCAACAATGTCTTTGGCAGCAAGGACTGGGACGACGCGCCGGCCTTCGCCGAGGTCGACCTCAAGACGACAGACCAATCAAAAGTCAAGCTCGACAAACTGGAAATGAAGGTCGCGTCGAGCGAGGCCTACCGCAAGCCGATGCTGTCGATATCGGAGCATTTCGGCTGCGTCGGCTTCCGGCCGGATTTCTCGATTATCAACAATGGCTGGGGCGATGCCAAGGACATGAAGATGTCGATCCAGTTCACAACGGTGGACGAGGATGGCAACCCCACCGGCCAGCCTAGCCGGATGTTCACCAAGGACATCGGCGGTTTCGGCGAAGGTGCCGACGTGTCGATCAAGAGCGTGCTCGACGAGGCCGGCGTCGACACGGCCAGCCTGGAGACGGGACGTTTTCCCTGTCCTTCGGTCGACAGTCTCAATGTCTGCCGCAGCCAGCTGACCAATAAGATCAAGTTCGGCGAGGTCGCCGACTATCTGGGCAACATGCAACAAGCGATGACGCTGAATGCCATCGGCAAGTTCGATTATTCCTGGACGGATGACGAAGGTCACGTCTACCAACAGAGCGAGCCGTTCCGCACCTCTGTGACCATGGCGGTTTTCGAGACCCCGGAATCGATGGCCGAATGTGGCGATGGCGGTGGCGGCAGCCCGGAAGCGATGCGCTACCAGAACATCGAATTCCCGATCGGCAAGCACGACTACGCGATCGCCATGCCGGTGCGCGGCAACAAGAACGTCAGCGCCTATACGGCGCGGCTGAAGATGTGGTCGGCGATGTCGTCGATCCACAGGTTCAACATCGCGGCGCATTTTGCCGATGGCAGCGTGCGCGAGAGTAAGCCGGTGACCTTCTTCTATTTCAAGCCGAAGCGGTCGCTGTTCGAGACCAAAACCGAGCCGGCGGCCTGCTATCTGCCGCGCGACATGGTCGGCTGCGGTTAGGGTGTGTCGTTAGTTAGGCCGGCCTGCGAATGACAGTTCTCTGCGCTTCCGGCCTTCGCCGGCCGAAGCACTTTTGAATGGCGCGGCGTCTAATTGAGGCTACGGCCGGCGTAGGCCGGTGCTCGCGTACTTCAGTACGCTCCGCTCCGGTTCTCAAGAACCGCCAATTCTCCACTCGGCCTGACCTGAATCTCGACACACCCTACGCTCGCCAAGAGGCGACTATTTCCTGCCCATCTCGAAATAGTTGGGCAGCGGGATGAGGCGGGTGAAGATCGTGCCTTGGGGAAAGACGCGCAGTTCCAGCATCGATCCTGACGAGCGTTCGGCACTTTGGTCGAACAGAAAGTTACCGAGCGAATAGACTTCCGCAACATCGCCGCCGGCAAGCGGGACGATCGCCTCGCTCGACACATGCGGATGGCCGCCGACAATGGCCGAGACTCCGCGTAGCCGCATCTCGCCGGCAAGCGTCTCCTCGCGCGGCGACGGTTCGGTCTTGTACTCGCGGCCCCAGTGGACGAAGGCGACAACCGGTCGCTCAGCATTTTCATGCAGCAGCCGGTCGAGCAGGGCAGGGGTCAAAAGGTCGGTGTTCCTCGAGCCGTTTGTATCGATGTCGGTTAGGCCGACAAGGTCAAGACCGGCGAGCGCCAGCGTCTCGCCCTGGCCGAAATGCGGGATGCCGGCCTCGTCCAGCGCGCGCAGCGTTTCGGCATAGCCCGACGGGCCGAGATCGTAGGCATGATTGTTGGCGAGGCTGACGCCGGCGACATGCAGCCGCTTCAGCATGCTGGCGGCGAGGTCTTGCGGCATTGCCAGCGTCATGTCGTCGATCGCTTCCGGCACGTTGGGCAGGATGACGCCTTCGAGGTTGACGATCAGCGGCCGCGCTCCGGTCAGCGCCAGGACGCTGTCGACGATCCTGTCGGCAACGCCGTCGCGGACCAGGATCTTCCTCATGGCGCGGCCGAAATTGACGTCGCCGGCGAGATAGTAGATGCTGTCCTTGGGTCGCGCCGGGTTGTTGAAGCCGGGGCCGAAGGCGCCGAACAGCGCCACCACATAGCTGGTGGTCCGCTCGACATAGTCCGACGTGTGTTCCTGCGAATTCTCGTTGGCGACGACCAGCGGCTGGGCGCCGAACAGTTCGCGCTGCAGCCTGGTCTGGATGTAAAGCGCGCCGACGGAATCGGCATGGTCCGGTTGGCGCAGCGCGGCGATGCCGTCGAGCGAGGCGGCGGCCAGCATGTTCAGGGTCTGCTGGTCGAAAAGCCTGGAATCATGCTGCGGCAGATAGTGCGAGAAGTCGGTGGATTCGACGATCAGCGTGTCCCGGTCGACGATGGCTTTGAGCGCCTCGGCCAGCCTATCCCAGTCGCCGCGCTTCGCCTTCACCGACATCGCCACTGGCACGATCTTCGCCTCGGGGAAATAGTGGTGCAGGAACGGCAGCATGGCACGCACGCCGTGTTCCTTGTCGAACAGACAGGACTCTTCGACCATGTCGCCATGTGCTTCCAGCAGGCGCACGGCATCGCCGTCGGCGGCCACCGGGCCGAGCACGGTGTCGAAGCCGCGCAGCGTGGTGGCATAGAGCATGTGCGTCTTGTGGAAATGGTCCGGCGACAGGATGACGATGCGTTTGTAGCGGAAGCCGGAGGCGGCCTGGAAACCGAGAGCCACCAGGTCGGCGGCCAAGAGATGATGCGGCACGGTGATGCCGGTCAGCCGCTGGTTGGAGGGAGGGACGTTGGCGACGCTGGCGATGGCGTCCTTGAACAGTGTGGCGTCGTCATAGAAGGGCGGGAAGTTTTCGTTGCCGGGCGGGCAGACGACAGGGGCTGCCTGGGCCGGGCCCGGAAGGCCGAGGATGCACAGGAGGAATAGCACTATTGCCATAACGGGCCACATCTGCGCGAGGCTGGTGCCTGGACGCGGACCTAGCCTTCTCACGGCTCGGCCAACACGATGTTCTCCACGCCGCCGACATAATAGAACGGCTTCTGCTTCGACGCGGTCAGTCGCACCACCTCGCGCGAAATGAAATCGGCGAGCCCGAAAAGCGTGACACCGCCATCCGAGGTCTTCGCCTTGCCACGCAGACCTTCGAGGACCGAATAGGTGAAGACGCCATGGCCGAGTTCCGGCAATTCGGCGGCGGTGTTGTTGGCGGCGGTCGCGGAAAAGACGACGATGCGCGCGTCCTGTGCGTCCTTTTCCAGTCGCGGATTGAAGGCGTTGGCGGCATGGCAGGTGTCGAGCAGCATGAAGCGCATGCCCTTGGCTCGCTCGACCGACTTCTGGATATCACCCCAGTCGACAAGCGAGGATCGCTTCCAGCGATCGGCATCCTGTTTGCGGCCATCGGTCGGGATGAAATAGTAATCCTCGTCGATGTTGATGCCGTGGCCTGCGACGAAGATGATGGTGGTGTCGTGCTCGCCTGGTCTGTCGAGGAAGTCGGCGAGCTGGTCGTCGATCGTGTGCGAGTCCGGTTCCATGATGTGGTCAGCGCTGGCGACCGTGTAGGTCTGCTGGGCCTTGTCGGGGCTTTCGTCGAGCGCCTCGCGGTTGACCAGCACCAGCGTTTCCATCGACGAGAACAGCGGCGCCGATTTCTGCGCAATCACCTTGAGGAATTCGGTGGCGTCGTCGACGGGGTAGCGCAGGTCGCAGGCGTGGCCCGAACAGGCGTCGGTCAGGAACGGATATTTGTCGACGCCGATGACGGCGACATAGAGCTTGCCCTTGGCCTCGGCCTTCTCGACCTTCCTCGCCAGCGCCGTCACGCTGCGTTCGGTCAGATAGCCATATTCGTTGGTGCCGGTGATGCGGATGGTGTTTTGGCCATTCTCGACCGGCACTTCGACTGTCGTCTTGTCGCCGTCCACCGAACGCGTGGTGACGTCGCCGACATTGCGGCTGTTCGACAGGATCGAGAAGCCGGAGACATCGGTTCCGGCGTCCTTGGCGCCTGTGATCTCGACGGCGACATAGCCGTCGCGGACCTTGCTCTGGTCCTCGGCGAGGCGGATGCCGAATTCCGGCGGCTTGCGCTGCAAGAGTTTCTGCAACTCATTGTCGACGCCCGGGCGCATCTCCTTGACCGCCTGCCTGGCGCTGCGCAGGATGATGGCACGGCGCACCATTTCCGGGCTCCAGAGATATTTCTTCAACTGGCCGGCGCGAATGAAGCGGCCTTCATGGTCACGCCCCTGGTTGACCTGCCAGCCGATCAGCTTGTCGCCCTCGTCGGAGGAATAATAGTAGCCCTGCGGCATCCACGCGATCCATTGCGAGCCGGCAAAGAACATCGACACGATCAACTCGTGCGTCTTCAAATTCCACAGCCTGAGCGTCTGGTCGGCGCTGCCGGTGACCAGCAGGCCGGCTTTCTGCGAAGCGACCATGGCGTTGATCTCGCCGGTATGTCCGGTGAATTCGCCGGAAACCCTGGCGGTCGCGGCCTTGTATTCCAGCAGCGTGCCGTCATTGCCGCCGGTGATCAGGCCAAGCCCGTCGTCGATCAGCGTGAAGGCGGAATGGGCAAAGCCGTTGGTGGCATCGTTCTCGATCGAGCGCACCACCTTGCCGCCATTGGCGATCTCCAGCACGGCGTTTTCCAGCACGTCCTTGCCGCTTGTCGCGGCGTGCAGCGACCACTGGCCGTCGCTCAGCGCGGCACGCGCGAACGAGCCGGGTCCGGTCAGCGGCTGCGGATCATCGAAGAACCGTTCGGAAGTAGGCAGTTCCAGCCTTGTGTCCAACGCCCCCATTTGTTCGGGGCAAGCCACGCGCTCCGGGCAAGGGTTGGCATTGCCCCAGGCGATCGTGCCGTTTGCCGCGTCGATGCCGACGGAAGTCACCGGCTCGCCCAAACCCTGCAGCAGAGCCTTGCGTTCGCCCGTCGCCGGCTCCCAAACCTGAATGGCGTTGCGAGTGCCGCCGGCTGTCGCTACCAGCGAACCGTCGGCATTGGCGGCGCTGGCATAGACGATGCCGTCATGCCCGGCATAGTCGAGCCGCTTCTCGCCGGTGTCGCTGTTCCAGACGATGGACCGATGCTTGTCGGCGCAGCGATAGCCGCAGGAGGCGACCAGAAGGGCACCCTTTGCAAAAGCCAACGAGCCGATGAGGAAATCCTGTTTCGGCATTGTGCGCGCCAGCGTGCCGTCAGCAGCATGCCAGAGCTGGACCTGCCCATCCTTGCTGCCGGTGGCAAACAGGCTGCCGTCCTGCGAGACCGCCAGCGCCAGGACGCTGATGTCCCGCAATGGCTCGGCCTCATCCGGCAAGGCGATCTCCTCGCCCTTGGCGACATCCCAGAGCCGGATGCCGTTGTCGGTCGTCGTTGCCGCCAGCCGGGTTCCTCCCGCCGCGAAGGCCAGCTTGTCGACGTGCCAGGAATCGGCGTCGAGTTTCTTGTCCAGCGTCCAGCCAGGGGTGGCCTTGTCGTCCTGCTTCCACAGATAGACGACGCCATCGCCACCACCGGCGGCCAGTGTCTTGCCGTCGGGAGAGAAGGCGAGGTCATAGGTGGCGTAGTCGGCGGCCTTGAGCACGGCCTTGATCTTGCCGGTGGCGAAGTCGAACAGCCTGATGTCGCCATAGGGCGGCTTGTCGCCGAGGCCGGGGCCGAAATAGCCGCCGGCGGCGATCGTCTTTCCGTCCGGCGAGACCGCGACCGCGAAGATCTTGCCGTCGCTGCCCGTGCCGAGATAGCCGCGGATGGTGCGCAGAGTCACGCCGCTCCGCCAGTCCCAGATGCGGATGGTCTTGTCATCGGATGCCGAGACGACGTTCTCGCCGTCGGGGGTAAAGGCGAGGTCGGCAATCCGGGCGGTATGTCCTGATGTGTCAAGGTCGAGATGGAAATCCGGGGCGTCCTCGGCACTGGCGACCGGGGCCGCGACCAGGGCCGCGGCCATGGCCAGCCAGCGGCAGGCAGATTTGAGGCGGACGCTGATCCCGGCTCTTCGCATCGCTATTTGGCTTCGGCCGCCGGCTGCCCGTTGCGCACATAGGCTTCGATAGCGGTCGCGAACGTCGGCGAACCGGCCTTGCGCTGCTTGTCGACGTAGCCGGCAAAATAGCTCCAGAAGGAAACGGCATAGTCGCGGAAATAGGCGTCGGTCACCTTGCGCGAGCACAAATTGCCATCGATGCAGAAGGACAGGCGGTTGAGGAAATAGACGATGCGGTCGAAATTCTCGTTGAAATCGGCAAGCGGCATGTCGCCGCCGGAAGCGCTCATCGCCTCGATGCCGATGCGCTGCCGGAAGACCTGCTCCTCGGTCGGCGAGGGGTTGGCGCTGAGCAGATTGTCGTATTTGGCATTGAGGGCCGAGAGACGATCTTTCAGCGCCCGCTGCGCCTGCTGATAGTCCTTGGTTTCCCAGAGCTCGACCAGCGACATGGTCTGCTCGACGCGCTTCTGCTCCTGGTTGGCCAGGAACTGGTAGACCGAGAATGCCAGGGTGAAGATGATGGCAAAACGCACCAGCATGCCCGACCAGGCATAGACAAGCATGCGCCAGTCGCGATCGGTGAAGGGATTGCTCTCCTTCTTGATCTCGTGACTGCTCGGCCACGGAAAACCTTCGGTGGTTTCCGGCAGCGTCTGCTTCGCCGCCGACGCCTTGGCCGGCGCGGCCACCCCTGCCTGCTTTACCGTGCCCCCCGGCTTCTTCATTTGCAGCTGTCCAGTTCGATGGTGGCGGAGGGATCAAGCACGATGCCGGGCGCTTCGAGCTGCTTCTTGAGGCACTGCAGTTGTGGGTGCGAAACAATGAACTGCACGTCCGGCTCCACAGGCGTCTTGTTCGGCGAGGGCAATGCCTCGACAATGCCGCGCGAGGCGCAGCTCGAGAGATCGACCACCACCGCATTACTGCTGGTCTTGGCGAATTGGTCGTACTGGTCGAGGAAGCAGGTCGCCAGTTCCGAATTGGTAACGATCTGCTTGACGCAAAGCCCACAGATGTCCTGCGCCGAGGCATTGGCGATCAGCAACAGGCCGCCGGCAAGTCCGGCAACTGTTCCGCGCCAGGAGAAAAGAGATTTCTTCACAATCGATCCTATCTGCACAATCGATCCTATCTGCTTCATCAGCCGCTGGCCCCTGGCTGCGGCCGGGAATGTTCTCATATCGCGCCAATCGCGCAAGAGCCGGTGTTACCGGGCCGCGCGACCCGGCGCCGGAACTCAGGCGCGCGGCACCGTCTCCATCGGAAAGATCATCACCGCGCCTTTCGGGCCGCTCTTGTCGGCAAGCCGCATCACCGAGCGGGCCGGCGGCGCCGCACCGATATCGGCGAGCATGTCGGAGAAACTGGCGGGTCCCAGGCCGCGCGTCATCGACGCGACGCCGTCCTGCGCCAGGAAGCTCAGGTCTTCCTTCTCGCTCTCCGGCGGCGCTTCGGTCAGCACTGCGATCATCCGCTCCATGCCGAAGCTGGTATCGGTGAAGGCTAGCAGCCCTTCCTCGAGCGTGGCCTGCGGGGCAAGGCGCTCGGCAACGATGTGGGTGATCGAGTAATCGCTGCCGACATAGAGCACGTTGATGTCGACCAGCTGGTCCGAGCTGTTCTTGGCCAGCACATGCACCTCGTCGCCCGGCGAGACGCGCGGCACCACCGAAGCCTGCAGCGGCTCAAGCCCGTCCGCGTCGCGGCGCTTGACCTGGAACTGGACGTCTACATCCTCGGGCTTGTAGTCGGAGGCCACCGCCAGCCGCGACAGTCCGGTGGCGCGGAAAATGGTGCGCAGGTTCCGGGTCGCGGCATCGACCAGCTTCTGGCGGTCGTCCATGTGGATGATGATCAGCGGCGGCTTGCTGCCGTCCTTCAAGGTAACGTCGCCGGATGCCGGCAGGAACCACAACGCCGGCTTGTCCGTCGCATCCTTGGCGGCGCCTTCAATGGCGTTCTCGCGCATCACCGCGAAGCGCAGCTCGGCACCCTTGCCCGGGTCGACCAGCTCGATGTTGAAGCCGGTCGCCTTGGCCGTGGCCAGTTCGTCGAGAACCGAATTGACGAGTTCGGCTTCCTTTTCCAGTCCCTTGCTCGCGGCGGGCCGCGCGACGGCGAGCTTGTAGTCGACGGCGATCTCGGCCACCCGCGCATAGGCGTTGGCGGGAATGTCGACCAGCTTGAGTGCCGGCTTCTTCTCGAACTCGACCGGCTTGACGTGGCTCTCCAGGTTCTTTGCCGACTCCACCTCGAGATAACCGACCGCGTCCGACAGCGACGACAGCGCCGAAGGCAGGATGGCGAGCTTGCTGCCGGGCGTGAGACGATGCAGCAGGCCGGCGCCGATCGTCGCCTCGCCGTCCTTGACGACGATCGGCCATTGCATGACCGCGTCGGTCTTGTCGGTGCCGAAGACGCGCGCGTCGAGTTCGCCCTCGAACAGCGGCGTCGGCCGGGTGCGGCTGTCGGCCGAGTATTGCTGCAGCACGGCCTGACCGAGCTGGCGATAGGTGACGTTGGGGTTTTCGGCAAGCTTCGACAGGATGGTGAAGGTGAACAGGCCGAAGCGCGGCGCGTCCGTCGTGCCCTTGGGCAGCGGCATCTCCGGCGTCGTCTCCACCGTCTGCGCGGCGTAGAAGGCGACCAGCTTGCCCTTGGTGATCGGTTCGCCGCCGGTCGGCGTCAGGTTGAAGGCGGGCTTGCGCGCGCCACTCTCGTCGAGGCCGCGCGAGGCGCCCGCGACCGTGTCCTCATAGGTCTTGATGGCTGCCGCCCTAGCGGCCTCGTCACCGCCGACCAGATCGGCGAATTCGACCTTGCGCTCCAACTCGTCGTCGACCTCGACGGCGCGTGTCGCGGTGCCGGAATGGCAGCAGTCGAACACGGCCCAGACGAAGGCGCCCTTGTCGCGGATGGCGTCCAGCGCATCGCCGATCTCGTTGTCGACCAGCGCGTTCGGCACGCCGGCGTCGCGGTTGATCCACTTTTCGATGTCGACGGGCAGGAAGATCTCGTCGAGCCCGTCGGTTTCGTCGCCCTTGACCATTTCCGGCTGCTGCGCGCCGTGGCCGGACAGATGCAGGTAGACGAAGTCGTCGCGCTGCACCCTGGCGGCGAGGTCGGCCAGCGCCGCCTTGATTGCCGCATGGGTCGGCAGGCCGCTGGCGCCGGGCACGTCCTTGGCGAGCAAGGTGACGTTTTCGGGTTTGAACCGCACGGGGTCGGGCACGTTCTTCAGAAGGTATTCGTGGACCAGGCCGGCATCGTTCTTCGGCCCGATCAGCCAGTTCCTCTGCGGCAGGGCCGGATATTCGGTGCAGGCGACCAGCAGCGCATGGTAGGTGCGCGATGCCGCCAATGCCCGGAACGAAATCGTACCGGCCGCCATCAGCGCGGACGTGCCGACAAGCAGCGTCCGGCGTGTCAATTTGATCATACTGCTTCCCCAAGCCCGATCGAATTTCCCAAGCGATACCACCCTCGCCGAGGATTTTGTCAGTATTTTGAATGACGCCGCGTCATCAAGCCAGCCATCATCAAATGTGCCGGCACTTTCATCGATTGGCCCGGGACAACAACAGAAGAGTAGCAAAGACGACGGTTCGTCGCTATCTGAATGGGATCAGGCCGTTTGCACGGGCAAACAGCCTGGGATGGCGCAGGGCAGACTGGAACAGAACCATGGCGGCAAGGGATGTGCTGACGAAGAACCAGTTGTGCGTGCTCGAGAAGCTCGAGACCGCCAGCGGGCCGCTCAGTGCCTACACCTTGCTCGACCAGCTGCGCGAGCGCGGTTTTCGCGCGCCATTGCAGGTTTACCGGGCGCTGGACACGCTGGTGAAATCCGGCTTCGTGCATCGGCTGGAAAGCATCAATTCCTTCGTCGCCTGCGCCGAGCCGCACGACCACAGCCATTCGATGACCGCTTTCGCCATCTGCGACACTTGCGGACAAGTGACGGAGATGTCCGATCACGATGTCGACCACCGGCTGAACGATTGGGTCAATTCGACGGGCTTCGCCGCCAAGAAGGCGGTGATCGAATTTCGCGGGACATGTGCCAAGTGCCGGGCTGAAGCGGCCTAGGCTCCTCCTCTCTTCGTCATCCTAGGGCGAAGTGAACGCGAAGCGGAACGAAGACCCTGGGATCCATTCCGTTACATTTCCGACGATTACTGCGGCGCAGAACAAATCACCACAGCCGCGACACTCAGGCGTCACGGCATGGCAACTGTGTTCATGCGAAAGCTTTTTTGTCTCGAATGATGGCGTTGAGGACGACGAGGAGCTTCCTTGCGACGGCGATGATGGCGAGCTTCTTCGAGCCTGAGCGGACTGCGATGGCGGTATAGAAAGCTCTGAAGCGCTCACAAGCTCGGATGGCGCCGAGCGCAGCCATGTAGAGAGCACGGCGCACACGCGATCGGCCACCCTGGATCTGGCTCCTGCGGTTGAGCTTGCCGCTCTTGTTGTCGAAGGGGGCAAGGCCGGCGAGTGCGGCGATCGACTTGGGTGAGCGCAGGCCGAGCT
>NZ_AXAE01000024.1 GCF_000472705.1 Mesorhizobium erdmanii USDA 3471
ACATGAACTACCAGCGGTTCTTCGAAGAAGCGATCGACCAGCTCCATGCGGAGCGTCGCTATCGTGTCTTCGCCGACCTCGAGCGTATAGCGGGGAAGTTTCCGCGCGCCATATGGCGTTCCAATGGCCGCGCCGAGGAAATCACCGTCTGGTGCTCCAACGATTATCTCGGCATGGGCCAGCACCCCGATGTCATCGCCGCGTTCCAGAACGCGGCCGGCAAAATGGGTTCGGGCGCCGGCGGCACCCGCAATATTTCGGGCACCTCCAACCCGCTGGTCGAGCTCGAGCATGAGCTTGCCGACCTGCACGGCAAGGAAGCGGCACTGGTCTTCACCTCCGGCTTCGTCTCCAACGAAGCCTCGATCTCGACCATTGCGCGGCTTTTGCCCAACTGCCTGATCATCTCGGACGAGTTGAACCATGCCTCGATGATAGAAGGCGTGCGGCGCTCGGGCGCCGAGAAGAAGATCTTCCGCCACAATGACATCGCGCATCTGGAAAGCCTGTTGCAGGCGGCGGGACGCGAACGCGCCAAGCTGGTCGTCTTCGAAAGCGTCTATTCGATGGACGGCGACATCGCACCGATCAGAGAGATCGTCGAGCTCGCCGAACGCTACAACGCCATGACCTATATCGACGAGGTCCATGCCGTGGGCATGTACGGCCCACGCGGTGGCGGCATCACCGAGCGCGAGGGCCTGGCCGACCGCATCGACATCATCCAGGGTACGCTGGCCAAGGCGTTCGGCACGCTGGGCGGCTACATCACCGGCACCAGCGCGGTGATCGACGCGGTTCGCTCCTATGCGCCGGGCTTCATCTTCACCACGGCGCTGCCGCCGGCGATCGCCGCCGCCACCACCGCCTCGATCCGTCATCTCAAGCAATCGCAGGCCGAGCGCGACGCGCAGCAGCAGCAGGCGAGCCGGACCAAGCAGATCCTTTCGGCCGTCGGCCTGCCGGTGATGGAGTCGCCAACCCATATCGTGCCGGTGCTGGTCGGCGACCCCGAGCTTTGCAAGATGGCGAGC
Source organism: Mesorhizobium erdmanii USDA 3471 (assembly GCF_000472705.1). Lineage (GTDB taxonomy): Bacteria > Pseudomonadota > Alphaproteobacteria > Rhizobiales > Rhizobiaceae > Mesorhizobium > Mesorhizobium erdmanii. The sequence continues at coordinate 1,035 of NZ_AXAE01000024.1, forward strand.
GACCGGCTGCTTGGCGTGCACGGCATCTACATCCAGCCGATCAATTATCCGACCGTGCCGCGCGGCACCGAGCGGCTGCGCATCACGCCGACGCCGTTCCATTCCGACGCGTTGATCGCGGGATTGCAGGACGCGCTGGTCGAGACATGGGATGCGCTCGGCATCCCCTACGGCTCCGCCGGCCGTCCGCCCGTGGCCAAGAGCGACCGGATCGTGCCTCTGCTGGTACCCAAGTCAGGCGGCTGATTTGCGCTCATGGGCGCTACGGAAGTGCGCCCGTCTTCTCCAACGCCGCGACGCTCCAAGGTCGCGGCATGGATTCTAGGGTCTCCGCGACGTCGCTTCGCGACTGCTGCGCCCTAGAATGACGAACGCATGATTGGCAGCGGATAATCACAAATGTTGGAGATTGGCTGAGACGGCCCGCAAGCAGCCTTCAAGCGCTCTTCATCCACTTCGCCAGCCTGTTTGCCGCCTCCTCGACCTGGTCGAGGCGGCGATGGAAGCACAGGCGCAAAAACGCTTCGCCGCCGGGACCGAAAGCGGTGCCGGGCGCCAAGCCGACATTAGCCTTGTCGACGATGTCGAAGGCAGCGGAGCGGGAATCGGTGATGCCGTCGACGGTGAAGAACAGATAGAAGGCACCTTGCGGCACGGTAAACCCGGCGCGGCCGGTGGCGCCGAGAATGCCGCAGACCAGGTCGCGCGCCTGCCTTGCCCGCTCCACCTGTTCGGCGACGAAACCATCGCCCTCGTCAAGGGCCGCGACGGCACCGCGCTGCATGAACTGGGCAACACCGGAATTCGAATACTGGATCAGGTTCTCGAACACCTGCTGCAAACTCGGATGCGTCTTGATCCAGCCGACACGCCAGCCGGTCATCGACCAGTTCTTGGAGAAGGAGTTGACGAACAGGATGCGGTCTTCCTCCGTTGCAATGTCGAGGAAGGACGGCGCACGGCCATGGCCATAGTGAAACAGCGAATAGATCTCGTCGGCGATGATCCAGACATTCCTGGCGCGCGCGAGATCGAGGATCGCCTGCAAGGTCTCATGATCGGCGGTCCAGCCGGTCGGGTTCGACGGCGTGTTGATGAACAGGGCTTTTGTACGCGACGTCATCGCCGCCGCGATCTTCTCGACGTCGCAGGACCAGCCATTGCCAGAATGATCCAATGTGACCGGCACCGGAACGGCTCCTGACAGGGCGGCGGCGGCGTCGAAATTCGGCCAGGCCGGCGACAGATAGATTACCTCGTCGCCGGCACCGGCGAGAGCGGTCAGCGACATCTGGATGGCATGCATGCCAGATCCGGTGACGATGAATTGCTCTTCCGGGAACGTCTTGCCGAAATGCCTGGAGTAGTAGCGTGCCAGGGCCTGCCTGAGGTCGGGAATGCCCCTCTGCCAGGTGTAGAACGTCTCGCCGCCGGCCAGCGCCTTCGACGCGGCATCGGTGATGAAGGCAGGTGTCGGCAGGTCGCCCTCGCCGGCCCAGAGCGGGATCAGGCCGTCGCGCAGGCGGCCGTAATTGACGACGGCGACAATGCCGCTTTCTGGCGCGGCGCGGGCTTCAGCACGAAAGCTTTCGATCAGGCTCATGGACAATCCGTTTTCTAACTCTTTGCTTTGACGCAGGGTTGCCGCTCTTTACCAGATACGACAACAGAAAACCCCGGCCGTGAGCGACCGGGGTTTTGGTCCAGCGAAGGCTGGCTGAATTACCGCTTCGCGAGCAAATCGCGTATTTCGGTCAGCAGCGCGACATCGGCGGGGGGCGGTGCGGCAGCGGGGGCAGGCTTCTCGGCCTCGAGCCGCCTGCGCAGATTGTTCACCGCCTTGACCATCAGGAAGATGATGAAGGCGAGAATAATGAAGTTCAGCACCACCGTAATGAAACTGCCATAGGCGAAAACCGCGCCCTGTTTCTTGGCGTCGGCGAGCGAAGTGGCGGTCACGGCCGCGGAAAGGCCAAAGAAATAGTTGTTGAAATCCAGGCCGCCGAAGATCGCACCGACGATCGGCATGATGATGTCGTTGACGAGGGAATCGACGATCTTGCCGAAGGCCGCGCCGATGATGACGCCGACCGCAAGGTCCATCACATTGCCCTTGGAAATGAACTCCTGGAATTCTTTCAGCATTCGACCCTCCTTGTAATGACCGGCCGCGCTGCCGTTCCGTCCTTGCGGCATCGACCTGACGCACCATAACAAAAACCTGAAGTTGCAACATGGGCAAAAAGGAGAAAACAACCGCTTTCTCCTTCCGTCACGACACCCCCGTTGCGGCACGTTGGGAAGCGCCCGGGCTCTCCTCCTGAATCTCAAGAGCCGATCATGCTGCCAAAGCCGCAATGGACTCCAGCCCCAAGCTGTGATTGCGTTCGAACAAGCCGGATAAAAAGGCGGCAAAGGAGGAAATTCCAGGCGTGCAGGGCTTGTTCATCGTCATCATCGCGATCGCCTATGTGACGTTGCTGTTCGCCATCGCCAGCCTGGGCGACCGCCGCTCGGCCAGCTCGGGGCCAGGCCGGGCACGTCCGTTCATCTACGCGCTCAGCCTCGCCATCTACTGCACCTCCTGGACTTTCTTCGGCTCGGTCGGGCTCTCCTCCGAACGCGGCCTCGAATTCCTCGGCATCTATACCGGCCCGGTGCTGGTGTTCGTGTTCGGCTTTCCACTGCTCAATCGCATCGTGCGGCTGGCCAAGACCGAGAAGATCACCTCGATCGCCGACTTTCTCGGCGCGCGCTACGGCAAAAGCTTCACTGTCGCCGCGATCGCCACGCTGATCGCTACCATCGGTGCGGTACCCTATATCGCCCTGCAGCTGAAGGCGATCTCCGGCTCGGTCAGCCTGATGGTCGAGCACTATACGGGATCACCACCGTCCTTTGATCCGTTCGTCAGCGACATCTCGCTTGTCGTCGCCATGCTCTTGGCGCTGTTTGCGGTGCTGTTCGGCACGCGCCATGCCGACGCCACCGAACATCAGGACGGGCTGGTGCTGGCGGTGGCGGTCGAGACCGTGGTCAAGCTCGCCGCCTTCCTGGCAATCGGCCTGATGGTCACCTTCCTGATCTTCGGCGGCCCCGGCGACATGTTCGCCAAGCTGGCGGAGAATGCGCAGGTGCGGCAGGCCATGGGCTACAACACCTCGCTCGCCACCTGGCTGGTGCTGACGGGCTTGAGCGGCTTTGCCATCATCATGCTGCCGCGGCAGTTCTACGTCACCATCGTCGAGAACCGCGGCGAGGCCGAACTGCGCACCGCGACCTGGGTGTTCCCGCTCTACCTCGTGGCGATCAACCTGTTCGTGCTGCCGATAGCGTTCGCCGGCCTGTCGCTGGTCGGCACCGGCACCAGCAGCGATCTCTACGTGCTGTCGCTGCCTCTGTTCAGCGGCCATGACGTTCTGGCGATGGCGGCCTTCATCGGCGGCCTGTCCGCTGCGACCGCCATGGTGATCGTCGAAAGCGTGGCGCTGTCGATCATGATCTCCAACGACCTCGTCATTCCGCTGTTCGTGCGCCGCCTGCTCAAGACCTCCACCTCCGAGAATGAGGACTGGTCGACGCTGATCCTCAATGTGCGGCGCGGGGCGATCTTCATCCTGTTGTTCATCGCCTTTCTCTATTACCGCGAGAGCACGAACTCAGCACGGCTGTCGTCGATCGGCCTGATGTCGTTCGCCGCCATCGCGCAGTTCGCGCCGGCGCTGATCGGCGGGCTGATCTGGCGCGGCGCCAACGGAAGGGGTGCCGCGCTCGGCATGGTCGCCGGCATCATCGTCTGGGGCTACACGCTGCTGTTTCCATCGCTTGCAGCCCCCGATACCGATATCCTCGTGCATGGGCTGTTCGGTTTCGAGGCCTTGCGGCCGCAGGCGCTGTTCGGCACCATGGCAGAGCCGCTGAACCATGGCGTGTTGTGGAGCCTGTCGATCAACACGCTGTTTTTCGTGCTTGGCTCGCTGTCGCGCGCATCGGTGCCGCTGGAACGGATCCAGGCGTCAATCTTCGTGCCCAGGGAAGCCGGTCCGATGCCGAGCCTGCGCCGCTTCCGCACCGCCATTACCGTCAATGACCTCAAGGACACCATCGCACGCTATCTCGGCGTAGAGCGCACCGAGCGTTCGTTCCAGTCGTTCGAGAAGACCAGCGGCACCTCGCTGCACGGCAAGGAGCAGGCGAGCATGGACGTCATCCGCTTCTCCGAGCAGCTTCTGGCCAGCGCCGTCGGCTCCTCCTCGGCGCGGCTGATCCTGTCGCTGCTGTTTCGGCGCCACGACCGCGAATCCCGGGATGCCTTCCGCCTGCTCGACGACGCCACCGAAGCGCTGCAGCACAATCGCGACCTGCTGCAGATCGCGCTCGACCAGATGGAACAAGGCATCACCGTCTTCGACAAGGATTTCCGCCTGATCTGCTGGAACCGCCAGTATCGGGCACTGTTCGACCTGCCCGACGAGATGGGTCAGGTCGGCGTCTCGCTCGACCAGATCCTGCGTCATCTCGCCGAGCGCGGCGACATCCCCGCCGACCAGCGCGTGACGATGCTCAACCGGCTGACCAGCTTCGTCAGCCCCTGGCAGATGGAGCTGAAGACCAGCGGCCGCATCCTGGAACTGCGCTCCAACCCGATGCCCGATGGCGGCATCGTCGCCACCTATGCCGACATCTCCGGACGCGTCGAACAGGATCTGGCGCTGAAGCGTGCCAATGAATCGCTGGAGCAACGCGTCAAGACCCGCACCATCGAGTTGACCCGGGTCAACGAAGAGCTGGCGCAGGCCCAGATGCTGGCCGAGGAGGCAAATCTCGGCAAGACGCGCTTCCTCGCCGCCGCCGGCCACGACATTCTACAGCCCTTGAACGCCGCCCGGCTCTATTGCTCCTCGCTGATCGAGAAAGCCGGCAAGGGACCCGCCGGCAAGGCGGCGATCAATATCGAATCCTCGCTGGAATCGGTGGAGACGATTCTCGGCGCCGTACTCGACATCTCACGCCTCGACGCCGGCGCGATGAAGCCCGACGACACCGCCTTCAACCTCGACGGGTTGCTGCGCCAGATCGGCAATGATTTTCGGCCAATGGCGGCGGAGAAAAAGCTCGGCCTGACGATCATGCCGTCTTCCCTGACGGTGGTGACCGACCGCAATTTGCTGCGCCGCCTGATCCAGAATCTCGTTTCCAACGCCATCAAATATACACGCGGGGGCCGCATCCTGGTCGGCGTCAGGCGGCGCGGCGAACTGGCGGAAATCCAGGTCATCGATACCGGCATTGGCATCGCCGGCGACAAGCTGAACACCGTCTTCCATGAATTCACCCGGCTGGACGAAGGCGCGCGGGAAGCCGAAGGCCTCGGCCTCGGCCTCTCCATCGTCGACCGCATCGCCCGCGTGCTCAGGCTCGAAATCCGCATCTTCTCCAATCCCGGCCAAGGCACGCGCTTTTCCGTCATCCTGCCGGTGGCGGCGGTGCAGCAACCGCGGCGCGAGGTCGAAACCAAGGCTCCCGCCCGCGCCGCGGCTTCGCTGGCGGGGCTGCATGTGCTCTGCGTCGACAACGACGCCCGCATCCTCGAAGGCATGCGGCTGTTGCTCGAAGGCTGGGGATGCAATGTCGACACGGTGTCCGGCTCGCGAGACCTGGAGAACGCCGCGCGACACCGCCCCGACATCGTGCTTGCCGACTACCATCTCGACGGCGAAACCGGTCTCGACATCATCGCCCGGCTGCGTGCGATCCATGGCGACGACCTGCCGGCCGTGCTGGTCACCGCCGACCGGTCCAACGAGGTCCGGGCAGCGGCAAGCGGGCTCGACATTCCGGTGATCAACAAGCCGCTGAAACCGGCGGTGCTGCGCTCGATGATGGCCAGGGTCAGGCCGCTGGCATCGGCCGCCGAATAGGTCGCAGGCGTCGGATTCCGGCGTCAGTTCGCCTGTTGCAGCGGGTCGCCGCCGATCTTGGATAGAAGGATGACCGCCTGGGTGCGGCTATCGACGCCGAGCTTCTGCAGGATGGCCGAGACATGCGCCTTGATGGTCGCTTCGGAGACACCGAGCTCATAGGCGATCTGCTTGTTGAGCAGGCCTTCCGCCAGCATGCCGAGCACGCGGGTCTGCTGCGGCGTCAGCGCCTGCAGCCGCTTGATCAGGTCGGATATTTCGGGATCGCGCTCGACGCCGAGATCGACGCCGACAGGCGCCGCGATGTCGCCGGCAAGTACCGATTGCACGGCGTCGCGGATCTCCTCCATGCTGGCCGACTTGGAGATGAAACCGGAAGCGCCGAGATCGAGCGCGCGCCTGATGGTCGCCGGATCGTCGTGCGCCGACACCACGATCAACGGCACCGTGGGATGAATGCCGCGCAGCGAGATCAGGCCGGAGAGACCGCTGGCGCCCGGCATCGACAGGTCGAGCAGCACCAGATCGATATCCTCATTGGCCACGACCAATGCCTTGGCGCTTTCAAAATCGCCGGCCTCGTGGATGGCGGCCACATTGCCGATGCCGGATAGCGCCTCGCGCAGCGCACCGCGAAACAGCGGGTGATCGTCGGCGATGACGAAAGAATAGCCTGACGGCATATGTCCCTCCCCGAACCCTGATTTACTGCTTTTTGCGGGATCAGTTGGACGATTATGAGGGGCGGCGCGCTGTTTTCAAGCGGCAAAACCAGCGCGCGGCGTTTTCCCTTGCTTGTAGCCCTCAGGTCTTCTGCGAATTGAGCTGGGCGCCGCCACCGCTGTCCTTGTCCATATCCTTGACGATGCCCATGAAGCCCTTCAGGAAGCGCTCCATGTAGCTCATCGTCTTGTTGAAATCCTCCTCGCTCGGCAAATTCGATTCGAGCCGGGCGGAGAGCGAATTCTCGAGCCTGGTGAGGCGCTCGTCCATCGCTTTCATCGAGGTCTGCAGGCGGTCGACCTCGTCCTGGAACGCGGCGCGTTCGTCAGCCGCCATCTTGCAGACGAGCTGGCCGGAGCGCTCCTCGCAGATCGACATCGCGCCGGTCTGGGTGTCCATGCGGATATAACCGGTGGCCGACTTTTCCAGCCGGTAACGGTCGGTTTCTTCCGAATAGGCTGATACCGCGACCAGTGAAACGAGTGCGGCGGGGATCAAGATGTGTTGCAGACGCATGTTGTCCTCCATGGCCAAAGCCTCAAATATCGCATGTTTGCGCCGGAAATGGGGAAGACCCTTGGCATGGCCTTTCCCGCACGACTGGTTCGGAATCTTTTTGACGCAATTCCGGACGGAAAACCGTTTCACACTTTTCCTAGAATTGCTCTATAGCGCAACCATGTCACAGATTATCTACAAGATAACCCCGCAAGCGCCCTGGCGCGAGGCCGAAGCCGATGGCCGCTTCACCGGGGCGCCGATCGATGCGGCCGACGGCTTCATCCACTTCTCCACGGCAGCACAGGTCCGGGAAACCGCGGCAAAGCATTTTTCCGGCCAGACAGACCTGCTGCTGGTCGCCATCGACGGCGCCAGCCTGGGCGATGCCCTGAAATACGAGATCTCGCGCGGCGGCGCGCTGTTCCCGCATCTTTACGGCGTGCTGGAACTGAAAGCCGTCAAATGGGTGAGACCGCTGCCGCTCGGCGCCGATGGCACGCACCAATTCCCTGAGCTGGAGGGGCAATGAGCGTGCTCGACCGGCTCGGCCAGAAACTGCTGTTCACATTCGATCCGGAAACCGCGCACGGCATGTCGATCGCGGCGCTGCGCTGCGGCCTGCCGGTCGGTGCGCGGCCGGTGCGCGACATCAGGTTGAAGGTCAGTCTTTGCGGCCTCGATTTCCCCAATCCGCTCGGCATGGCCGCCGGCTACGACAAGAACGCCGAGGTGCCCGACGCGCTGCTTGGCCTCGGTTTCGGCTTTGCCGAGGTCGGCACGGTGACGCCGCTGCCGCAGGCCGGCAACCCGAAGCCGCGCATCTTCCGGCTGACGGCGGATGAGGCGGTGATCAACCGGCTGGGCTTCAACAATGAAGGCCATGCCGCGGCCGAAAAGCGCCTTGCGGCGCGCAAGGGGCGCCCCGGCATCGTCGGCGTCAACATCGGCGCCAACAAGGACAGCACCGACCGCATCGGCGACTATGAGCGCGGCGTCGCCCGCTTTGCGCCTCATGCCGGCTATCTGACAGTCAACATCTCCTCGCCCAACACGCCCGGCCTGCGCAATATGCAGGCGCGCGAGCAGCTCGGCGAATTGCTGTCACGCGTCATGGCCGCGCGCGCCGCCGCATCAGCGCAGCCGCCGGTTCTCCTGAAGATCGCGCCGGATCTGGTCGAGGCAGAACTGGAGGACATCGCCGCCGAGATTATCGAAAAACGGATCGACGGCGTCATCGTCTCCAACACCACCATTTCGCGGCCGGCCTTGCGCAGCAGCGATGCCGCGCGCGAGACTGGCGGGCTGTCGGGCAAACCGCTGTTCGAACGCTCGACCATCGTGCTGGCCAGGATGCGCAAGCTGCTCGGCCCAGACATCGCCATCATCGGCGTTGGTGGCGTCGATTCCACCGAGACGGCACTAGAAAAGATCCGCGCGGGTGCCGATCTCGTCCAGCTCTACACCAGCATGATCTATGCCGGGCCGGCGCTGCCGGGCCGTATTGTCGCCGGGATGGCAGGCTTGATGGAAAGGGAGCGGTTCAAATCCATTCGTGAATTGCGCGATAGCCGCCTCGATCAATGGGCATCGAAGCCACTCAGCTGAACGCCGTGCGCACCCGCAGCCGCAAAATCGTCAACAGGCTGAAGCCACGCGCCAGCAGGAAGACGTGCAGCGCCGCCCACAGGCCGTGATTGCCGAAAGCAGGCGCCAGCGTCAGCAGCGCGACGGCAAAGACGAGGAACGACAGCAACATCATGTTGCGCATGTCGCGCGACCAGGTCGCGCCGATGAAGACGCCATCCATCTGGAACGCCAGCACGCCGCTCAACGCGGTAAACGCGGCCCACGGTAGGTAGATGTCGGCCACCGAGCGGACCTCCTGTGAGGTGGTGACGATGGCAACCAGATTGGCGCCGGCCGACAGCAGAACCAGCGTCGCGGCCCCGGCCAACCCTAACCCCCAGAACAGGGTCAGCCGCACCGCCCGGCGGAAGGGCAACTCGGCGCGCGCGCCGACCGCACGACCCGCGAGCTGCTCGGCGGCGGTGGCGAAACCGTCGAGGAAATAGCCGGCGACAAGGAAGAAATTCATCAAGACCGCATTGGCGGCCAGCGTCACCGTACCGAACTGCGCGCCCTGGCGGGTAAACAGCGCAAAGGCGGCAAGCAGCGAAAACGAGCGGATCATGATGTCGCGGTTGAGCGACAGCATGCGCAGGAATGCAGCCAGATCGAGCAGCCGATGGCGGGGCAAGGGCGCTGTCGAGCGAAACCGGCGCACGACGATCGCCAGACCCAGCAGCATGGCCACGAATTCGCCGGTGACGGTCGCCCAGGCGACGCCGGCAACGCCCCAGCCGAGCTTCAGGCCGAGCAGGAAGCAAAGCGCGATGTTGATGCCGTTGAGCACCAGCTGCAACAGCAGACCGAGCCCGCCCTCGCCGCGCCCCAGCACATAGCCGAGGATGGCATAGTTGATCAGCGAGAAAGGTGCGGCAAGCAGCCTGATCCTGATGTAGACGCCCATCGCTTCGCTGACTCGCGGCCCGGCATCCATGAACCACTGGCCGCCGGCGGCGATCAACGGCGAAAGCGCCGCAAACACCACGCCGGCAACGACCGCGATCAGCACGGCGCGCCAGAACACCGCCTGTTCCTCGAGCGGGTCGCCACGCCCGAACGCCTGGGCAACGAGGCCGGTGGTGCCGGAGCGCAGGAAATTGAAGCTGGTGAAAACGACATCGAAGACCAGCGCGCCCGCGGCCAGGCCGCCGAGAAGGGCCGCGTCGCCGAATTGCCCGACAACAGCCGTGTCGACCAGGCCGAGCATCGGCGTGGTCAGATAGGCGAGCGTCATCGGCACCGCAATGGCGAGGACGGATCGGTTGGTGACGTCAAAGGATTTGGCGTCGGCTGGGGTTGCACCCTTGTCCAAGGGATAGCTGCCTTGCTGGTTGCGGCTTGATCGAAGAGCCGATGTGCCCCATTTACCGGCCACCGCGCAATCATTCTTGCCGCGACGGCCGACCGAAATCCCGGTCTGGCGTGAAGCCGCCGGATTCCGTTCATGCCCCTGCAGATCGTCCACCATCCCGACTACGACGCCGGCTTCGCCACCAACCATCGCTTCCCGATGAGCAAGTACCCGCTGCTTATGGAGGCCTTGCGCGCACGCGGCATGGCCGGGCCCGAGGCGCTCAACACCGCGACCCCGGCACCGGCATCATGGCTGAAGCTTGCCCATGCGGCCGACTATGTCGACCAAGTCATCAGCTGCTCGGTGCCGGAAAAAATCGAGCGAGAGATCGGCTTTCCGATCGACCCGCGCGTTTCGCTGCGCGCGCAGCTCGCCACGGGCGGCACGGTCCTGGCGGCGCGGCTTGCCTTGCGCCACGGCATCGCCTGCAACACCGCCGGCGGCAGCCATCATGCGCGGCGCGCGCAAGGTGCCGGCTTCTGCACCTTCAACGACGTCGCCGTCGCCTCGCTGGTGCTGCTCGCCGAGGGCGCGGCACAAAACATCCTGGTCGTCGATCTCGACGTGCACCAGGGCGACGGCACTGCCGATATCCTGACCGGCGATCCGCGCGTGTTCACCTTTTCCATGCATGGCGACCGCAACTACCCCGTGCGCAAGATCGCCTCCGACCTCGACATCGCGCTGCCCGACGGGACGGGCGACACCGCCTATCTGGAAAGGCTGGCCACGATCCTGCCGCAGCTGTCGGCCAGGGCGCACTGGGATCTCGTGTTCTACAATGCCGGCGTCGACGTCCATGCCGAGGACCGGCTCGGCAGGCTGGCACTTTCCAATGACGGCCTGCGCAGCCGAGACGAGATGGTCATCGGCCATTTTCGCGGGCTCGGCATTCCCGTCTGCGGCGTCATCGGCGGCGGCTATTCCACTGACGTGCCCGCTCTTGCCGCGCGCCACGCCATCCTGTTCGAGGCCGCCTCGGGTTATGCCTGACGATCTTTCTTGAGCATGATCTCTGGACAAATGGAAACCGTTTGTTCGCGAAAACCGGTTCCCACTTTTCGGGATCATGCTTCTATTTCCGGTAGTTGGCGATCCTGAGCAGGATGAAAGCCGGCACGACGATCGCGGCACCGAGCAGGATGTAGCCGAGGAAGCGGTCAATAGCGTGGAAGCCCAGGTTCCAGAGGTCGGTGAAGAACCTCTGAATGGCATAGAACACATCCATCGGCGACCAGCCGAATGCATTCATGACAAGGCCGACGAGGAACGACACCACCAGCAGTTTCAGGATCACCCTGAGCGGCGAGTCGCCGAGAAAGCGCGTCAGTGCGGACAAGGCCGTCTCCCGATTGAAACGCCCAGACTCAAGGGCACGGCCCAGAGATACGTGCTCGGCGACCATCCATCAAGCCAGCGCCGTTCGTGCGCGGAAACTGCCGCGTCAAGCCGGCATTCACTGCTAGCTTCCGCCAGCCGTTGAAAACCCGCATCGCTCGAGCATCTGACCGAGGGGTGAACGATCCGGGACAGCACGGCCCGTCATCCATTGGCGCAACGTGTGGTCGAACAAATGAATGCACAGCGTGCGTGGCGTGCCGATATGCGAAAGCGAAAGGTTCGGATCGAGCAACATCGCGACCTGATGGTGGCTGACCGGATAGAAGACGTCGATAGGCGCCGCGTGATGAATGACGCCGGTGCTGCCGGCGAAATAAGTGATCGCCTCAGGCCCCAACTTACCCCATCCGTAATTGGAGATGTGGATCGGCAGGCCGATGAATTTGCGGAGCTTGTAGCGGAGCCGCTTTGAGCCGACGAGCCATGGCACGATATAGTAGGGATCGTCAGCGAACTTCAGCATCTCAAGCAGTATCTGGCTGCCAACCGGCAATTTCAGCACCGCGCCATTGAGCTGATCACTCGCCTGAAAACCGAAAATATAGTCCTGTTTCGGGATTGGCCTGAGGCAAAACACATCGCAGTCGACATAGAGCCCCAACCCGGCTTCCAGAATCTTCAAGCGGTATAGGTTGGAAAAGAGCGACGGACTTCCGTTCGACCGGTAATAGACGACCTGGTCCCTCGACATCAGCTTCGAGGCGTCGACCGTTTCGACGCCGGGGGGAACATTTCGTGGGACGTCGTAACAATGAAGACGCATCCGATGCCCCGCCAGCACGAAGGAACGCAGGCAGGCGGCATGCAGGTCGTCCAGCGATGCTCCGATCCAGAGGGCGTTGACGACGGGCTCTATGGCGCCGTCCGGCCCTGCCTCTGACCATTCCGCATCCATGACAGTCACTGGCGCTCGATGCTCCTGACCTCGGCCGTGAACTCCCGGATGATCCTGGCAGGCGACCTCAAGTCACGCATCGCGGCCCTGTAGCCGGCCGCCCGCTCTTCGAGCGCCGGGATTGGCTGGTAGACATCCCTGAGAAGATCAAATCCGCGAGCGGTGTATGGTCGAAAATATCGCCCTGCGGCCGCATTCAGCGAGGTGGCCGGCACGCCAACCGGCACACAGCCGGCATAGGCGCATTCGGCGTATTTCATCAGTTCGGAATTGTAACGGGCCCCGCAGAGAAAGAAATGGGTGAACTCAGCCGCAAGGCCGACAAAACGCGCATGGGTGATGTTGTGACGCGGCGGCTTTCCGGCCTCCGGATAGCCGGGATGCTTCAGGTCGAAGATGAACAATTTCAGCCATGGCAGCCGCGAGCGTCGGCGACGAAGCGCGTAGCGCAGCGGATACAGGGTTTTGGAATTGCTGCCCGACAGGAAGATCTTGCGCCGGCGGCCGGCCAACGGAACCTCGACCTCTCGCGAAGAATCGTAGGGGTAGGGCAGATGGACGACGCAGGAGACCTTCAGCGTCGTCACGAAGGCCAGGAAGGGTCCCTCGGGATCATAGGTCGTGGCATAATGAACGCCGGGATGGTCGGCGCAATCAAAAATGAACCTGACACAAGGATTGGTCGTCTCTGGCATGTCCGGATCGCTGACCCGGAAGAAAAGCGGCGACCGACGGCTCGCGGGAGCCGCCAGATGCGCTTTCAGCATCTCGACATCGCCTGGTTCGAGACGGTTGTCGACGATGGCGCAATCATAATCGCCCCGGCCTAGCTGGCTGATCGGCCGAGCCTCCCAGGAGAGTGGCTTGGCGAAGGCCGGGCCCACGCCGGGATAGATCGCCTTGTCATAGGGATGCGTATCCGAATGGAAATAGACGATCCGCAAAGCAAATTCCCCCGAATTGCCCTGATCACGGCGAACCCTGGCGTTCGGCCAGAGATTAGTGGATTCTGTACGTCGCCGCGAGACAGCCGCGCAATCGGAGAGGCTGTTCATCTCGAACAAGTGATCGAGACCGCAAGCTTCCGAAGGCCAAAATTCTTAAATAGAAGTAAACAAGATAATTCTAATTTATTGAAAATAAAGAACAAAATCGTCGTTCTCCAATATCGCGCAATGTGCGTGCAATTTTCACCTGCGAGACACTCCACGTCTTTCAGGTGATGGACCGCGCGGCGCTCTCCTCCTTACCCCAGCCGGCAAAAGAGCCGGCCCCAAACCGCGCAGCCATCCCTGAATGACGCCAAATCGGAGCCTGACCGCCGCAACGGTCGTGCTCCCGGGAATTAACCTGCGTACCGATTGCCGGATGCGCGTTTTGTGTTGGAGTAATGCTCGTGTCCTCTCAAGCAAAGATCGTCTTGACGGCGGGTACCCTCGCTTTGGGCCTTCTCGGGCCGGCGATGGCCGCCGACCTTTCACCCGCCTACAATGATCCCCCCGCCTTCCAGTGGAGCGGCGCCTATGTCGGCGTCCATGGCGGCACGGCATTCACGGGGATGCCAAATCCCTTTGCAGGCCGAAATGGCCTCAGTGGCGGCGTCCAGGCTGGCTACAACCAGCAGATGGGTCCGGCGGTTCTGGGCGCCGAGATCGAAGGTTCGTATCTGGGCGGCGCCGAACATGACGTCCGGGGCGGCAAGATCAAGGAGAAATGGCGCGGCGCCGCCAAGGCCAAGGCTGGCGTGAGCTTCGACCAGACGCTGCTGTTTGGAACCGGCGGCGTTGCCCTGACCAAGTTCGGCAAGGGCGACAATGTCGGCAGCGTCGACGGGTGGAAGGTCGGCTATCTCCTCGGCGCCGGTATCGAACAGGGCTTTGCCGGCGGGCTGTCCGCCAAGGTCGAGTACGACTATGTCCGCACCCCCGACGTCGAGGCGAGATCGGCTCTTGGCAAGTCCAAGACGACGATCGGCAGCCATGAGCTGAAGGCCGGCATCAACTACCGGTTCTAGGAATGGAATTGTTTAAATGCGATTGCGCGATGCTGTTGAATGGCGTCGCGCAGACGCGCTGTTTTCAGAATGTACCAGACGACCTTTTCAGGCGACAGGCCGGGTCCAAGCGTGTCGTCGCAATGTCGATGTAATCTTCGCGATCTAGGTCCCGCGCATGAATTTCACGACGGGAATCAGCCATGTTCATGCACGGTGCGGACCATCTCATTCGAGCCTCGAAGGCATCGTTCATCGCAATCGTGCTGACGTTCGCGGGCTGCGCCTCCGACATCATGAAGAATTATGTCGGGCAGCCGGTCGAATCGGTCGTCCTGGATTACGGTCCGCCAACGGCGATCGTTGATCTCGGCCAGGGCGAACGCGCCTATCAGTGGCGCAAAGTGTCGACGTCGGCGGTTTCCGGGACATCGAGCGGCGAGGTTCGCCAGACAAAGCACGGAACCGTCTATGAAGAGACCGAAACGCCCGGCTATATCGACCGTCGGGAATGCTTCTACCCATTCTACGCCCGCGCCTCCGGCGGCCGCTGGTTCATCACCAATTTCCGCCGGCCGAAGCTCGAATGCGAATGAATTGCCGCGGCCACCGACACCCATTGGCCGCGGATAAAGGAGAATACATATGCGCGTCCTGCTGATCGAGGACGAACCGGAAATGGCCTCGGTGCTGAAGACCGCTCTCGAGCGTCTGAACATCATCGTCGACCACGCCGCGACATTGGCCGACGCCGAGGCCGTGGCGCGTCTGGGCTATCATGACGCCGTGGTGCTGGACCGCCGGCTGCCGGATGGCGACGGTCTCAGCCTCATACCGCGCTTGCGTGCCTTGCACCTGGATGTGCCCGTCATCGCGCTGACGGCAATGAGCGGGTTGGACGAGCGCGTCGCCGGGCTCGACGCCGGCGCCGACGATTACATGGTCAAGCCTTTCGCCACGGTGGAGCTCGTCGCGCGGCTTCATGCCCTGCACCGGCGCTCGTTCACCTCGCGCGCCAACCAGACGATAGTCGGCCGCCTCACCTATGATTTCCGCCACCGCGAGGCGCTGGTCGAAGACCAGGCGCTCGATCTGCCGCGGCGCGAAAGGCTGGTGCTCGAAACGCTCATCCGCCGCCCGGGGCGGACCATCATGCGCGGCGCGCTTGAGGAGGCCGTCTACGCACTGGACGACGAGATCGGCTCCAACGCGCTCGATGCGCATATTTCGCGGCTGCGCCGCAAGCTCGACGATGTCGCCGCCGGCATCGAGATCCGGGCGATCCGCAACCTCGGCTATCTGTTGCGGGCAGCCTCGTGAAGAAGGTGCGCACGCGCTCGCTGCAGTGGATCCTGGTCCGGCGGCTGATCCTGCTGCAGGCGGCGACGTTGCTCATCTTCATCGTGCTTTGCGCGGCGGCTCTGTGGATCGCCAATCCGCGCCTGCTGATCGACAATGAGGCTGCGGTCGCGGCCGTCAAGGATGCCGTCGACCGGGACGAGGAGGGCAGGCTGATCGTGCGCGAAACGGAAGAACTCGCCGCGTTTCGCGAGGGGTTCCCCAATGTATGGTACATCGTCCGCGACCGCAGCGGCGAGAGCGTGCGCTCCGGCACCATCCCTGACGTTTATACGAAGAATTTCGGCGACCTGCTTGGCGAGGCCGATCACGCCACGATCGGATTCTCCGACAAGGACATGCGGCCGGAAGCCTATATCGAAAACGCCGCGACCAAGGCCGGAACGGTACAGATCGTCGCCGCGACGCAGTCGTCGCGCCAGCAGACCGACGGCCTCGAGATCAACATTTCGGCCACCGTCGAGGTCGTGCGCAATCCGGACGGCAGCAGGAACTGGGAGCGCGCCTTGCCGGCGATCGCGATCGTGATCGCGATCCTGCTGTTGCCCATCATCCTCGTCATGGGCACGACGACGCTGGTGACCACGCCGGCCGTGGTGCGCCGCTCCTTCGCCGGCCTTGTCGACACCGTGCGCCAGGCGGCTCGCATCGATATCGGCACCCGGGCCATGCAACTGCCGGTCAAGCAAGTGCCGCAGGAGATCGCGCCGCTGGTGCATGCCTTCAACGAGGCGCTCGCCCGCCTCGCGCAAGGCTATGACCGGCATAACCGCTTCCTCACCGACGCGGCGCATGAACTGCGCACGCCGATCGCCATCCTGCGCACGCGCGCCGAACTGTTGAAGCAGGAGCCGCAGAGCGCGCGCCTGCTGCATGATATCGAGCGCCTGTCGCATCTTGCCCAGCAACTGCTCGACCATCAGTTGCTCGACCGCCCGTCGGACCAGCGCCAGATCGTCGACCTCCGCGACCTCGTCAGCCGGGTCGCCGCCGACTTCGCTCCGCTGGCCATCGAGGCCGGCTACGACCTCGCCTTCGAGCCATCGCCCGACAACGGTCATGTCGAGGTCAACGTGCTGCAGATCGAGCGGGCACTCGCCAACCTCGTGCGCAATGCCATCAAGCATGGCGGCGGCAGCGGCACGATCACGATCGCCATCGATGGCAGCGGCGGCATCGAAGTGCGTGACGAGGGCCCGGGCATTCCCGCGGAAGAGCGCGAGAACGTCTTCGAGCCCTTCTACCGCTTGCAGCCACAGTCGCGGGGGGCGGGGCTGGGACTGAACCTCGCCCGGCAGATCGCACTGCTGCATGACGGAACGATCCGCATCCTGACGGGTTCATGGCCCGGCGCCCGCATCCGCATGGAGTTGCCGGTGCGTTCGTGATGGTGCCGAGCCCACGGCGCCGGCCGGTCGACAGCCCCATGTCGATCCCTGGCTTATCTGTTTTCTAACCAATTGCCGCTATTGCAATTGCAAGAGCGGGAGCCAGGCTTTGGTGGGATCGGGAAAAATCGGCGCGCACCGCGCAATCACGCTGTCGGTCGTCGTGCCATGCTACAACGAGCGCGACGGCATGGCCGAGCTTCACCGACGCGTCAGTGCCGTATGCCTCGAGCACAGCCCTTCCTACGAGATCGTGCTTGTCATCGACGGGGCGACCGACGGCACCCGAGAGGCCATTTTCGAACTGGCCGAAAAGGACGACCATGTGGTCGCCATCGACCTTGCCCGCAATTACGGCCACCAGATCGCGCTCAGCGCGGGGCTGGAGTTCTGCCGCGGCGAGCGCATTCTCATTCTCGATGCCGACCTCCAGGATCCGCCCGAACTGCTCGGCGCGATGATGGCGAAGATGGATGAAGGCTTCGATGTCGTCTATGGCCAGAGGGTGAAGCGCGACGGCGAAAGCTGGTTCAAGCTGGCTTCAGCCTCGATGTTCTACCGCTTGCTCGGCCGGATGGTCGATGTCGACATCGCGCCGGACTCCGGAGACTTCCGGCTGATGAGCCGCCGGGCGCTCGACCATCTGAATGCGATGCCCGAACGCTACAGGTTCATCCGTGGCATGGTCAGCTGGGTCGGACTGAGGCAGGTCGCCTTCCCCTATGAAAGGCATCGGCGCTTTGCCGGCACCACCCACTACCCGCTGAAGAAGATGGTTCTTCTGGCGGTCGACGCGATGACCAGCTTTTCGATCGTGCCGTTGCGGTTTGCCTCGCTGCTGGGGATGATGTTCGGCCTGCTCGGCCTGGTCGTGCTTGGCTACACGCTGCTCGAATGGTCGAGGGGTAACGTCGTGCCCGGCTGGACGAGCCTTGCCGCGATCATGCTGATCCTGGGCAGTGTCCAGCTTCTGGTGCTTGGCATCTTCGGCGAGTATCTCGGCCGCATGTATATGGAGACGAAGCGGCGACCTCTCTATTTCGTCAGCGAAATCGTCTCGCGCGACCGGCCGGCCAAGGACAGCGACCTGCCCGTCCATCGCCTGCAGGAGATGGCGAAAAGAGCCGCGCGTGGCTGAGGCGAAGGTCGACCGGATGCAACGGGAACGGCAGGATGCGGTCGGCTCTTCCGTCTGATGTCTCGCGGATGCTGCGTTTTGGCGCCGTCGGGCTTCTCAACACGGCACTTGGATATTCGCTGATCCTGGCCGGGCTGACGCTGGGCCTCGGCGATATCGTCTCCAACGCGGCAGGCTACGCCGCGGGCCTCACCCTTGGCTTCTTCCTCAACCGCCAGTGGACGTTCGCACGTGCCGGCGGCTTTCGCTCCGGCGCGGTCGCGCGATACGCGATCACCTTCATCGTCGCCTATGGCGCCAATCTCAGCGTCGTGATCGCCGGCATGTCCGCCGGCTTCATCGAGAACCCGTTTGTGCATCTGGCAGGAAATTGCCTCTACTCGGTCATCTTCTATCTCGGCTCGGCCCGGTTCGTCTTCGTCGGCGGCGCTGATCACGCCGACGCGCTGGCGGCAACGAACGCAAGTGGGCCGGAGCCGCAAACATGAACCAGGCCGCTGCAATCGCGACGGCGACGCCGTCGCTCGGGGACGCGCAACGCATCAGGCTGATATTCTGCCTTGTCTGCGCCTACGTCGTCGCTGCTGTCCTCACCGCCTTTGCCGGTGCGATCCTGCAGGATCCCGACAATTGGTGGCAGGTGAAGGTCGGACTGGACTTCCTGGAAAACCGGACGTTTCCGGTCGTCGATCCCTATTCCTATACGTTTGCCGGCCAACCCTGGATCGCCAAGGAATGGCTGGGGCAGGTGTTTCTGGCCCTTGCCTACCGGGCGGGCGGTTGGAATGGCGTCGTCACATTGATCATCGCCACGGTCGGCCTGACCGTCTTCCTGACGGGATGGTTTCTCAGCGCCTGGCTGAAGCCAATACTGGCGATAGCGCTGGCTTTTGCCGCGGCTTTCCTGGTTGCCCCGATCTATACGGCGCGCCCCCACGTCTTCACCTTGCCGATCATCGTCGTCTGGACAGCAATGCTGTTTCGGGCCGCGCGTGAAGAGAGAGGCCCGCCTCTGTGGCTGCTCGCACTTGTCGTCCTGTGGGCCAATCTGCATGCCACGTTCACCCTGAGCTTCGTCATCGCCGGCTTCGCCGGGCTGGAACTACTGTCGCGGATCGGCCTGTCGAAACCTGGACTCCTGGCAAAATGGGTCGCCTTCGGCCTGCTCTGCCCGCTGGTCAGCCTGATCCATCCCTATGGCGTGAAAGCCATCCTGGCGACGTTCACCGTGGCCTATGGCAACGAGGCGGTGCCGCTTATCCTGGAATGGCGACCGTTCAATGCGCAGGAGCAACTCTTCCAGGAAGCGGCGATTCTGCTGGCGCTTTTCGGGCTTTTGGTCTCGAGGCCGCGGATCGGCTGGGCCAAGGCGTTGTTCATCGTCTTCGCCTTGCATGTCTATCTCACCCATCTGCGATTTGTGTATCTGCCCTTCCTGTTGATCCCCGTGGTGATCGCGGCCGAGGTCGCACTGCAATATCCGTCACTCTCGACCACGACCTGGATGGCGGAAAAGCGTGACGGGCTGGAAAAACTCTTCGCCAGCCGGTTCTACGCGATCTGCGGCGCCATGGCTGTCTTGCTGGTCGGCGCGGTCCTGATCCTCGGCGGTGCCTACCAGGTGGCGCCGAGCCCGAAGACATCCGCCAGCGGCGCCCTCGCATTCGCCCGGGATCATCATTTGTCCGGCAACGTGCTGAATTCCTACAATTTCGGCGGCACGCTGATTTTCCACGGCATCAGGACCTACATCGACGGCAGGACGGACCAGTTGTTCCTGGGCGGGTTCACGAAAACCGACGAGGCGACGGGGCACAGCGACGGAAAAACGCTGCTCGAGGCCCAACTGAAGACATACGCGATCGGCTGGGCACTTCTTACAGCCGACGACACCCGGATCCCCTTCTTCGCCGAGCTGGGCTGGAAGCGGGCCTATGCGGATGACGATGCCGTGATCTACCTGCCCGGCGCCTGATTTTTCGGCGCCTGCGCAAATCGGGTTCGCCAATCGAATGCCGGTTTGCCTTGACACCTATGTTGCAGTGCAGCAAAGTTGCGCAACAGAGGATGGGCCTGTGTGACCAATGAACCGGCATTTTTCACAGCATCGGCACATCGCCGCATGAGCAGTGCTCCAAGCTGCGCCATGCGAATACCGCCGAGCACATCATGCGGAGCGGCCAGATGAACTACAGGCGCGACATCGATGGCCTGCGGGCGGTGGCGGTGCTGCCCGTCGTGCTCTTCCATTTCGGGGTGTCCGCCATTCCCGGCGGCTTCACCGGCGTCGACATCTTCTTCGTCATATCGGGTTATCTGATCAGCGGCAGTCTGCTCGACGATCTCGAGCGCGGCCAGTTCTCTATCGGCCGCTTCTACTGGCGCCGCGCGCGGCGCATCCTGCCGGCGCTGACCTTCGTCATCGTGCTTGCGAGCATCACCGCCTGGTTCATCCTATTGCCGTCCGACCTTCACGAGTACAGCCTCAGCGTGATCGCGGCCTCGACCTTCTGGTCGAACATCTATTTCTGGAAGACGACCAACTATTTCTCCATCGACGCGGAACTGCGGCCACTGCTGCACACATGGTCGCTTTCGGTCGAGGAGCAGTATTACATCTTCGCGCCGATCCTCGTGTATCTGATCTACCGATACGCCTCGAAGCGCTGGCTGACGATATTGCTGCCGATTGCCATCGGCAGCTTTGCGCTGGCGGTCATGGCAACCACGCTGGCGCCTACCGCCGGCTTCTACCTGCTGCCGACGCGCATCTGGGAACTGGCGCTTGGCGCCATTCTGATGCTGAAAAAGCCGCCGGCGCTTGCCAGCCGTCCGCTGACGGAACTGATCGGTGTGGCCGGTTTTGGCCTGATCGGCTTCGGCTTCCTGACGATTTCGGAGAGCGACCCGTTTCCCGGCTACAACGCCCTGTTCCCATGCATCGGAACGGCGCTGCTCATCTATGCGGGCACCCCTCACGCCGACAGGCCCGTGCCTGTCGCCACGCAGTTGCTTCAGCTCGCCCCGCTGGTCTGGGTCGGCCTCATCTCCTATTCGCTCTACCTCGTTCACTGGCCGATCAATTCGTTCGTCCACTATCTCTCGCTGAAAGCCATCGGCGTGCCGACGATCATGGCGATGACGGTGGCCAGCGTCGCCCTGGCGACATTCTCGTGGAAGTATGTCGAGCAGCCCTTCCGGCGGAAGGGCGCCTTCACCGGTCCATTGCCGATCTTCGCCTTCTCGGCGACGGCGATCGCCTTGCTGTGCGCCGCCGGCGCGGCCGGTGCGCTGGGCAAGGGTTTTCCACAAAGGTTCCCGGACTTCTCCACGGAACGGGTGCTGGTGGGCGACTGGCGCAACGGCGTCTGTTTCAACGAGGGCGCGAGCCGCATCGAGAACTGGAACCTCGCCGACTGCACCCGCACGCATGGCTTTGCAACCAATGTACTGCTGTGGGGCGATTCCTTCGCCGCGCACTATGTATCGGGGCTGGAGGCCAATGCCGAGAAAATCCAGGCCAATGTCATCCAGTACACCTACGCCGGCTGCCCGCCCAACCTGACCTACTTCTCCTATGCCCGGCCAGCCTGCACGCGCTTCAACGAACGGGCGCTGTCGATCATCCGCGAGGCCAACATCCAGGCAGTGATCCTCAGCGGCCGATGGACCGACTACCAGGCCAGAGGCTTCGACGGCCTGCAGACGACGGTCGACCGGCTGCGCGACATGGGCGTCAAGGTCTATGTCATCGGCCAATCTCCGGAATTCATCGCCGACGTCCAGAAGATCGCCTTCTTCGCCAAGCGGGAGCATGTCGCAAACACGTCCTGGCCGATGGCGATGGATCCGGACATCAACAAACAGGTGCAGCCGTTCGTCAAAGGGGCAGATTTCATCGACCCGCTGGCCTATCTGTGCGACGCGGGCGGCTGTTCCTACGCCGACGCCGGCACCAGGCAGTTTCTCTACTTCGACTACGGTCATTTCTCTTCCGCCGGCGCGACGCTCGCCGTCTCGAAATACTGGCCAAGCTTTGCCGCCAGCAACAAAGTCGCGAAGGCAAAATAGAAATCGCGGACCAGCGCCGAGGGAACTGCGAAAGCATCAGTTTGAAGATCGCTTTGCGATTGCCCGAAGCCCGAACCTCATGGTAACGAGGGCGGATGCGGGTATGATGTAATGGTAGCTTGTCAGCTTCCCAAGCTGAACGCGCGGGTTCGATTCCCGCTACCCGCTCCATACCAGTCCCGTGCCGTGCACAACCGCAACGGGCCAATGAGGCGGGTGTGGTTCGAGTGGTCCATGATCTGCTTTCCGCTTGGGCTGAGCTGATCTAGCCCGCGAAAAGGCCTGCGGTTCCACCTTGTACCGGCAAGGCTAACGCTGGTGTCTGCGCCGAAAAGCCTTGGCACCCTTGCTGAGCGATTTGGCGGCATCGGCTGCATCCTGCCAACCCTTCAGCTTGATGGTCTTGCCCGTGCCCAGCACGGAGGACAAGAAGAATTGTTCGATCTCCCGGCGCAAATCTTGCGACACGTGGTCCGCGGCCAAGGGCTTGTCTGGGGCATCCTCTTTGCGCGGACAGAAAATGTAGCGATCGTTCCGGATTGCGTTTCCATCGGAATCCTTCTGCTTCACCCGCAGTGCGCCGAGCAAGTCGCACTGAATGACGACGCCAGGCGCGGTGGCCGCCTGATGGATCACCATGCCGTCGAGCGGATCCCCGTCATCGCCCAGGGTTGATGGCACAAATCCCCAGTCATAGGGGTATGTGTTGCCGACCGGCAGTGGTCGCGAATATTGGAAGACGCCCGTTTTTGGCTCGTAAGCGAGTTTTGCCGCTGCCCCCCTCGGCGTTTCGACAACGACGCGAAACAGGCCTCCGGACTTCGTCGGAAGGTTCAAGAAGTTTGCCATGGCTCATCCATCCGAGTTCTCTTTCGCAGTAGCACGCGCGAAGAGGCAAAAGGTTCCCGTTCTGCCAGCGACGCGGGAACTGCTTTGGACGCCGGTTGTTCACACCGTAACCGAAAGGGAGAGTTCGATGGCTAAGGTTTCGCCCCATGCGCTGAAAGGTGTTGGCTACGTGATTTCGACCATAAGCGTCATATTGCTGGCGGTGGTTAGCTGGAAAAGTGCCTCACAAGATCCGATGCTTGCCTCATGCCTTCTCGGCGGTGCGGCAACGTCGATAGCGGGCATGTGCTGCCGCTGGGCTTCCTATGCGGTCGAAAAGCGCAGGCGGAACCGGCACGGGATCTAAGCCTGGCCGATGCGCATCTGCTTCTTGAGAAGGAACCGGGCAAGGTTCTCGATATTCCGTGGCGCCACCTTCTTGGGCAGATGCGCCAGCAGGCCCCTGGATTTCGCGTCGCTCTGGAACCGCTCGGCCCACTCTTCGGTGCGGTTGTCGCGCTGCAGCCGCAAATTCGTCCTGAACTCGCCGTTCGGCATTTCAACCGATAGCTGCCGAGCCACGGATGCGATGTAGGGACGAGGATCCTCCAAGAGATCTTCGTAAAACAGATGATCGTAAGGCAGGTCGGCCATGCGCAAATAGGCCTCCCAGAAGGCATAGCTCTGCCCGATCAGGAAGTAGGCCTGGCAGATACCGGCGAAGTCGTATTGCGGAGCCATATCCGCGCCGTCCATCGTGCTTCTCCAACGACCTGACGCCTTCGCCCGGCAGTAGGAGATCGCTTGGCGAAGACGGTCCCGCCGCTCCAGCAGGACCACGCCCATGGCATGACGCCGGACGCATTCGGCGAGGAAGTCGGTGCCGTACTTCGCCTGCGACCAGTCGAGGTGTCGTGGAAACAGTTTGACAGCGAACCTGCCATTGGCGGTCCCGCCGCGATCAATCACGGCCGACAGGAGTTCGTCGAAGGATTTCGGCCTGAAGCCCAAATTATCCGTATCGAGCCATTCAGCCGACTGGCCCAGTTTTCCGGTACTGTTTGCCAGGCTGCCCAGCCATTCGGAGCCACTGCGGGCTTCGGTCACTATCGCAACGCCTCTCATGCGTGGGGGTTGCCGCTGACCTGTAAATGTATGGCCGGTCCAGGATATGGTTCTGTTCCTTCTGCTGGCCCCCTGCCCGACAGCAATTCAATTAGAAACATCTAATGTGATTCGGTCAAATCAATCTTGGGCTGGTGGACCGTTTCGTCACTGTTGGTTGTCGGGGACCGATTGCACGACGCAAACCTTGAACTCGGACATCCGTGCGTGACGACACCGGCCACGCTGCCGTGGCCGGTCTCGCCAACGAGCCGTTACAGCCAAACGCCGAGCCATACACGCTCGCGCCAGCAACGGACATGACGGCGCCCATGGCGCCAATAGCGACGGCAAACCCGTCTCCAGCCGCGACGGCGCCCGTGACGACGGCGCCACCGGCCGTGGTGGCCATGATGCCAGCGGCGATGGGAGACCTGCTCCACCTCGACGTCGTCATCGCCTTCGAAGACAGCCGGATCCGGCTTGTCCAGTTGATCGAGAATTCCGTTGCCCTGGGGAACACCTGCGACGGCGCGGCCGGGTCCGGCTACGCCCGCGAATGCCACGGCCCCCGCAACGCCCAGCAGTCCTGTGAGAAACAACCGACGTTCCATCAAAACCTCCCGAGTTGTTGACCACCGGCAGCTCATTCCCTCTCGCCCAAAACGGACTCCAGCGAGCATGCCGATTGGCCTGAACGCGCCAGTGCGGCTCCGGTTCCATCACCCCACTTCGCGCAGGATGAAATCGTGCAGCATCTTGGCGGCCGGCGAAAGCGCGCGGTTCCTGACAGTGATCAGGCTGTAGGGCCTGACCTCGATGTCGAATTCGGTCTGGACGACATCGATGGCGCCGGCGAGCCCCTCGGGGTTCTGGATGAACTTCGCCACCTGCACCGAAACCGGCGCGATGGCGTCGGACTGGGCGACCATGACCAGCGTCAAGAGCAACGAGCTGGTGTTGAGGATCCGGTCCGGCAGCGCGATGTTGCGGTTGAGGAAATTGCTCTCCATCGCCTGGCGCAGCGGCGAGCCGCCCGACTGGAAGACCCAGTCATAGGCGGCGGTGTCTTCCAGCCGCACCACGCCGCCCCTGTTGAGCGGGTGACCACGGCGCACGATGAGACAGGCTTTCTCGACGCCGATGACACGCGATTCGAACAGCCGCGGATTGAGATCGTCGGGGATGCGCGCGATGATGAAATCATGGCGCGTAGCGATCAGTTCGCGCGCCAGCACATTGGAGGTCTCGACCTGCATGGTGATCTCGATGCGTGGATAGATGCGGCGGATTTCTCGGATCGCCGGCACCGCCAGCTCGATCGCCGGCGCCGTCACGGCACCGAGAAACACGGAGCCGCCCTTGCCCGCCTTGAGCTCGGAAATCTCGCGATCGACCTCTCGCATCTCCAGCAGGATCGAACGCGCACGCCTTGCCAGCGCCTTGCCGTAGGGCGTCAGCGTGATGCCGCGCGGCAGCCTCTCGCACAGCTTGACCTCGAGCACCGCCTCCATCTCGCCGATCATGCGCGACGCCGCCGGCTGCGAAATGTTCATGACCTGCGCCGCCGCGCTCACCCGGCCGTGGTCGTCGAGCGCGACGATCATGCGCATGTGCCGCAGGCTGAGGCCGCTGCGCAGTAGGGTTTCGCCATCACCCGGGGTATCATTATAACTATTTGAGACCGCAGCCGGATTCCGTAACGCCGCCATGGTTTCTCCCTACCTCCGCTTGCAACCCCTGGCATGTGCCGGCAAGCTGTCGTCCCCCATAGCATATACCACTTGTGATATAGCAACCATCAAAGATCGCATTTGACAGTTATGGCAAAAGGGTCACAACGTCAGCGTGTTCCGGGACGCAACGGTCGCCGACGATGAAAATCGTATCGATTGAAATCGGCAGCTCGGGACCATGGGAGGATACCGGAGATCGATATGACGGCAGTGGCGCCTTGGCGCTTCTGCACGATTGCGCGGCCCGCGACCCCCGGGGTGCCGCGTCCATCAACCAGGGAGAGTTTAAGTGAAAATCATCAAGACACTGGCCGCAGTCGCGGCGCTTGGCATCGCTGCCATGACCTATTCGGCGCATGCAGCCGACAAAGGTCTTGTCGGCGTGCTGATGCCGACCAAGACTTCGCAGCGCTGGATCAATGACGGCGACGCCGTCAAGTCCCAGCTCGAGGCTCTCGGCTACACGGTCGACCTGCAGTATGCGCAGGACGACATCCCCAACCAGCTCAGCCAGCTGGAAAACGAAATCACCAAGGGCCCGAAGGCGCTGATCATCGCCTCGATCGATGGCACTACCCTTTCGGATGCGCTGCAGAAGGCCGCTGATGCGGGCGTCGTCGTCGTTGCCTATGACCGCCTGATCAAGAAGACCAAGAATGTCGACTACTACACCACCTTCGACAATTTCGGCGTCGGCGTGATCCAGGCCAATTCACTGGTCAAGGGCCTCAAAGAGCGCTTCCCGAACACCAAGCCGTGGAACGTCGAACTGTTCGGCGGCTCGCCCGACGACAACAACGCCTTCTTCTTCTACAATGGTGCGATTTCCGTCCTGCAGCCGCTGATCGACAACGGCTCGATCAAGATCAAGTCCGGCCAGATGGGTATGGACAAGGTCGGTACGCTGCGCTGGCTGGCGGCGACCGCCCAGGCCCGCATGGACAACCTGCTGTCGGCCAACTACTCGGACGGCAGCCGCGTCGATGGTGTTCTGTCGCCCTATGATGGCCTGTCGCGCGGCATCACCGCCTCGCTGCGCGCCGTCGGCTACGGCACGGCCGCTCAGCCCTGGCCGATCGTGACCGGCCAGGACGCCGAGACCGCGTCGGTCAAGCTGATCATCACGGGCGAGCAGTACTCGACCGTGTTCAAGGACACCCGCGACCTCGCCAAGGCCACCGTCGGTCTGGTTGACAAGGTGCTGTCGGGCGGCAAGCCTGACGGCCTCGACGAAAAGACCTACAACAACGACGTCAAGGTCGTTCCCTCGATCCTGCTGACGCCGCATGAGGTCGACAAGTCGAACTACCAGAAGCTGGTCGTCGACTCCGGCTACATCAAGGCCGAAGACCTGAAGTAATCTCGATTACAAAGATAGGGGTCCTGCCCAACGCAGGGCCCCTTTCCGTTCGCAAGCGACCCCGGTATTGTTTCAGCCGGACTTAAAGCGCGTCGGTTGCGATCCGATCCATGCGATGCGCTTTAAGTATTTGTTTCCCTGCATGTCGTTGTCTCGAACCGCTGGCACTTTTGAGCGACATGCGACAGGAGGAGCCTGGCCTTATGACTTCGACGATTTTGGAGATGCGCGACATCACCAAGACGTTCCCGGGCGTGAAGGCGCTGTCGAACGTCAACCTCAGCGTCGAGGAAGGCGAGATCCACGCCGTGGTCGGCGAGAACGGCGCCGGCAAGTCGACGCTGATGAAGGTGCTGTCAGGCGTCTACCCTGCGGGCACCTATGACGGCCAGATCGTCTTTCAGGGTCAGGAATGCCAGTTCAAGGGCATCCATGACAGCGAACACAAGGGCATTGTCATCATCCACCAAGAGCTTGCCCTGGTGCCGATGCTGTCAATCACCGAAAACATCTTCCTCGGCAACGAGAACGCCCGCTACGGCGTCATCGACTGGGATGCCAACGAGGCGCGCACCGCCGCCCTGTTGAAGAAGGTGGGCCTCAAGGAGGACCCCAAGACACTGATCACCAATATCGGCGTCGGCAAGCAGCAGTTGGTCGAGATCGCCAAGGCACTGAGCAAGGACGTCAAGCTCCTGATCCTCGACGAGCCGACCGCGTCGCTCAGCGAGAAGGACAGCCAGGCGCTGCTCGACCTTTTGCTCGAATTCAAGCGGCAAGGCATGACCTCGATCCTGATCTCGCACAAGCTGAACGAAATCAACCGGGTCGCCGACAAAGTCACCGTCATCCGTGACGGGCGCACCATCGAGACGCTGGCCAAGAAGGACATCTCCGAAGACCGCATCATCACGTCGATGGTCGGCCGCTCGCTCGACGACCGCTATCCGCCGCGCGAGCCTAACATCGGCGAAGTTGTGTTCGAGGTGAAGAACTGGTCGGTCTATCATCCGCTGCATGCCGAGCGGCAGGTGATCAAGGGCATCGACATCAATGTGCGCAAGGGCGAGGTGGTCGGCATAGCCGGGCTGATGGGTGCCGGCCGCACCGAATTCGCCATGAGCCTGTTCGGCCGTTCCTACGGCCGTCGCATCACCGGCGAGGTGCTCCTCAAGGGCAAGCCGGTCGACGTCTCATCGGTGAGCAAGGCGGTCCAACACGGCATCGCCTACGTGACCGAGGATCGCAAGACCTATGGTCTCAACCTCATCGACCATATCAAGCACAATATAACGCTCGCCAATCTCAGCGGCGTGTCGCGCCACAGCGTGATCGACGATTTGCGCGAACTGGCCGTTGCCAACGACTATCGCAAGAAGACCAATATCCGCGCTTCCAGCGTCTATCAGTTGACCGGCAATCTTTCCGGCGGGAACCAGCAGAAGGTGGTGCTGTCGAAATGGCTGTTCGCCGACCCGGACGTGCTGATCCTCGACGAGCCGACACGCGGTATCGACGTCGGCGCCAAGTACGAAATCTACACGATCATCGCGCGGCTTGCCTCGGAAGGTAAGGCGATCGTGGTCATCTCGTCGGAGATGCCGGAATTGCTCGGCATCACCGACCGCATCTACGTCATGAACGAAGGCCGCATCGTCGGCGAAATGGCCGCGGCGGACGCAAGCCAGGAAAAAATAATGCGCGCCATCGTTCGCGGAGAAGGAAAAGCAGCATGAGCACCGAAAGCGCCCCCGCCCCGCAGGGCAACATCGCCGAAGACCAGCGCCCACGCATTGCCGTCTCGGCGCTCACGACGAACCTGCGCGAATACGGTCTGATCATCGCGCTGATCGTCATCATGCTGTTCTTCCAGTTCACCACGTCGGGAACGTTGTTCAAGCCGGTCAACCTCAGCAATCTGGTGCAGCAGAACTCGTTCATCATCGTGATGGCGCTGGGCATGCTGCTGGTCATCGTTTCCGGCTACATCGACCTCAGCGTCGGATCGGTCGCTGGCTTCATCGGCGCGCTGGCGGCGAACATGATGGTCATCTGGCAGCTCGGACCGCTCAGCAATCCGCTGGTGGTTTCGATCGTCTGCCTGGTCGTCGGCGGCCTGATCGGCGCGGCGCAAGGCTATTGGATCGCCTATCACCGCATACCGAGCTTCATCGTCACGCTGGCCGGCATGCTGATCTTCCGCGGCATCTGCCAGGCGCTGCTGGGCGGCGGATCCTCGGTCGGGCCACTTCCGGACGACTTCAAGGCACTGAGCTCCGGCTTCATTCCGGATGTGATCGGCCCGCTGACGCTGATCCCGCCGACGGTGAACGCCGCCGGAAAGACCATCCTGGGCAGTGGCCTGACGCTGCACATGACGACGGTCGTGCTTGGCCTGATCGCCGTGGTGGCCTATGCTTATTTCGGGCTCCGCACTCGGCGCAAGCGCGAACGCCATGGCTATGAGGCCGAGCCCTTTGCCCTGTTCGTCATCAAGACGCTGGTTGCCAGCGCGCTGGCTCTGTTCCTGGTCTATGAGTTCGCCAGCTATCGCGGGTTGCCGGTGGTGCTGCTCGTTATGGGCGTGCTGATCACGTTGTTCGTCTTCGTAACCAAGCGCATGACAATCGGCCGCCGTATCTACGCGATGGGCGGCAACCCCAAGGCGGCGCAGTTGTCGGGCATCAATACCGAGCGGCTCACGCTGCTGGTGTTCATCAACATGGGCGTGCTGTCGGCGCTAGGCGGTCTGATCATCGCGGCGCGGCTCGGCCAGGCCGTGCCGGCGGCGGGTCTCGGTTCGGAACTCGACGTCATCGCCGCCGTGTTCATCGGCGGCGCCTCGGCAATGGGCGGCGTCGGCCAGGTCATCGGCGCCGTGGTCGGCGGCTTTATCATGGGCGTGATGAACAACGGCATGTCGATCATGGGCGTCAATGTCGACTGGCAGCAGGTGGTCAAAGGCCTGGTGTTGCTCGGCGCCGTGATCTTCGACGTCTACAACAAGAACAAGGCCTGACAGGAGCAGTTCCAGGAAAAGCGTATCGCGGTTTTCCCGCAGGCATTGCGCAGAAACAAAATACTGGAGCGGCCGAACCGCTCCGACGAGGCAACAAGGAAGGCATACGGGTCACATCGCGGCGCTGCCGGCAACCGTCCGGCACCAAGAAGTTCCCTCAAGGAACCAAGCCCCACGATCGCAATCCGAACGGAGAATTACACCCGTGGCATGGGCGACGACCCGGCCGCGCTTGGGAAGGTTTGCCGCAGCGGCAGCCATGCCAAGGCACATGAGAGAGGATTGATCATGCTGATCTCGCAGATTCTCGACGACGCCGAGACGATCCGTGTCGTTGCCCGCAGTGGCGGCAAGACCCGGATCATCAACGGCGCCCGCAGCGTCTATTCGCTGGCGATGGAGGCCGCCCGCACGGGCGTCGGCCTTGCCACCCTGATCGAGCGCAAGGGGCTAGGCGAGACGATCGATCTCGATGCCGCCTACAAAAAGGGGCGACTGTTGTCGCCGATCAATCACCCCGATCCGGCCCACCTGCATCTCACCGGCACCGGACTGACGCATCTCGGCTCGGCGGCGACGCGCGATTCCATGCACAAGAAGCTCAGCACCGATGGCGAGGAGCAGCTCACTGATTCCATGAAGATGTTCCGCATGGGACTGGAGGGCGGCAAGCCCGCCAAGGGCCAGATCGGCGTGCAGCCGGAGTGGTTCTACAAGGGCAACGGCACCATGGCCGTGGCGCCGGGTGCCGCACTCCTGTCCCCGGCCTTCGCCAAGGACGCCGGCGAAGAACCCGAGATCGCCGGCATTTATGTCATCGGCGATGACGGCGCGCCTTTTCGTGTCGGATTTACGCTGTCGAACGAATTTTCCGACCATGTGACCGAGCGCGTGAACTATCTGTTCCTTGCCCATTCCAAGCTGCGCAACGCCTCGTTCGGACCGGAGATCCTGATTGGCGACCTGCCTTCCGATATCAGGGGCACCTCACGCATCGTGCGTGACGGCAACACGCTGTGGGAAAAGCCGTTCCTGTCGGGCGAAGCCAACATGTCACACACCATCGCCAATCTCGAACATCATCATTTCAAGTATTCGGCCTTCCGCCAGCCGGGTGACGTGCACGTACACATGTTCGGCACGGCGACGCTGTCGTTCGCCGACGGCATCAAGACCGAGGCCGGCGATGTGTTCGAGATAGAGGCCGGGGATTTCGGCCTGCCACTGCGCAATCCGCTAGAGATCGAAAAGCCGGTGAAGGTGGTGGTGAAGGCTCTGTGAGGCGCCGGTCGACTCAAGTACGCTCAGCAGTCCCTGACAACAGGCTTCGGCACATGCGTACCATCTATATGCCAGACTGGTTTCGAGCCCTTTGCCTTGCGTTATTGCTCACCGGTCCGTCGTCCGTAGCCCATGGCGCCGCGCAATGCAGCTCCAAATCCTATGGAGAGGCACTCGGCCAGATGAAAGCCCGCCTTCTGACATCCGGCTACTCAATTTCCCAGGCCGATTTCCTGATGAACAATGCCGACCAGCGGATCTCCATGCTGACCGCCGCCAAACTCAACAATGCGGCCAAGCAATGCGGCATAAACTCGGCCCGTGCCCATGTCCTTGGCTGCTTGGACAAAGTGCTGTTCCCTTTGGAAGGCTCGAAAGCATCGCTTGACTCGACAAGACAATCCGCCGCGTGGGGAAAGACGCAATTGGCGCGGCGCGAACTGCTTTTCATCGGCAGCTTTAATGCGTGTCTGGAGACCGCGAAAAAGCGCATGTTTCACCGCTGACCAGTGCATCCGTGCCCTCGGTATATGTCGAAGTCGAACGGTTGCCGCGACTGGATAGCCCGAAAGTCACCGAGCCGCGCGGAAATGCTTGGAGAGCTTCAGGCCCTGCGCCTGGTAGTTGGAGCCGAGATCGGTGCCGTAGAGCGCCTGCGGCCGCTTGAGCATATGCTCGTAGACCAGCCGTCCGACGATCTGGCCATGGTCGAGGATAAACGGCACTTCATGGCTGCGCACTTCGAGCACGGCCCGGCTGCCGGTGCCGCCTGACGCCGAATGGCCGAAGCCCGGATCGAAGAAACCGGCATAGTGGACGCGGAATTCGCCGACCAGCGGATCGAAGGGTGTCATCTCGGCGGCGTAGAGCGGCGGCACATGCACCGCTTCCTGGCTGACGAGGATGTAGAATTCGTCGGGATCGAGCACCAGTTCGCCGGCGCCGCTCTTGTGGATCGGCTCCCAGAAATCGACGACATCCTGCGCCGCGCGCTTGTCGACATCGACAAGGCCGGTGTGATGCTTGCCGCGATAGCCGACCAGCCCGTCACTGTCGCCCTTGAGGTCGATCGACAGCGCGATGCCATCGCCCGAAATATTCGGCGGCTCGGTCGCGACCAGCATCTGCGCGCTATGCAACTCATGCAGTTCGGCTTCCGAGAGCAGGGCGTTGCCGGTGCGGAAGCGGATCTGCGACAGGCGCGAGCCGGTGCGCACGACGATCGGGAACGTGCGCGGGCTGACTTCGAGGTAGAGGGGACCGTTGTAGCCGGCGGCGATCTTGTCGAACTCGTGGCCACGGTCGGTCATGACACGGGTAAAGATATCGAGCCGTCCGGTCGAGCTCTTCGGATTGGCGGAAGCGGACACGGTCGACGGCAGCGCAAGGCTTTCCAGCAGCGGCACGATGTAGACACAACCCGTTTCCAGCACGGCGCCATCGGCGAGGCTGAACTCATGCAGCTTCAGCCGGTCGAGTTTGTCGACAACCCGATGATCGGGGCCGGGCAGAAAGGAGGCGCGTACGCGGAAGGCCGTGTCGCCGAGCCTGAGATCCAGGCTCGCTGGCTGGATCTGGTCGGCATCGAGCGCGCGAGGCGACTTCAGCGCGCCGGACTGGAACAGCGCCGAAATGTCCTGATCGGGAAGAATGCCTGTCTGCCGCAAAGTCTGGCTCCGCTCGAAGGCCGGTCTCTTTGTGGCAGGTTCTTGCCGCAAAACCGCTGGATACTCTTGCGGAACCTGCCTGGTACAAACCTCTTAATGAAGCCGGCAATTGACGCAAGCGTGGTACGGGTCTAAAGGGTCGTTATCCCGTGGTGATTTGGCCGGTCGGCTTGCAGCCACGTTAAACAAGTCGCTAAAGGACCGTTGGCCGCGAGGCCGTATGGACCGGTTGCGACTTTCGCGGCCGGTTTTTTTGTGTCTGGAACAAAAGCGATGAGCAGCAAGAAGCGCAACTGGAAGCCTCAAACAGCCCTCGTGCATGGCGGAACCCTGCGTTCCCAATTCGGCGAGACCTCCGAGGCGATGTATCTGACCCAGGGCTATGTCTATGAGACGGCGCAGGCGGCCGAAGCCCGTTTCAAAGGCGAGGAACCTGGCTTCATCTATTCACGCTACGCCAATCCGACCGTCGACATGTTCGAGAAGCGCATGTGCGCGCTGGAAGGCGCGGAGGACGCACGCGCCACGGCATCGGGCATGGCGGCGGTGACTGCGGCGCTTCTGTGCAGCGTCAAGGCCGGCGACCATATCGTGGCGGCGCGCGCGTTGTTCGGCTCCTGCCGCTGGGTGGTGGAGACGCTGGCGCCGCGCTACGGCATCGAGGCGACCTTGGTCGATGGCACCGATATCGCCAATTGGGAAAAGGCGGTCAGGCCGAACACCAAGCTGTTCTTCCTGGAAAGCCCGACCAACCCGACGCTGGAAGTGGTCGACATCGCCGCTGTCGCATCGCTCGCCAATTCGATCGGCGCGCGGCTTGTCGTCGACAATGTCTTCGCCACCCCGCTGCAGCAGAAGCCGTTGCAGCTTGGCGCCCACATCGTCGTCTATTCGGCGACCAAGCACATCGATGGCCAGGGCCGTTGCCTCGGTGGCGTCATCTTGTCGGACAAGAAGTGGATCGACGAGAACCTGCACGACTATTTCCGCCACACCGGCCCCAGCCTGTCGCCGTTCAATGCCTGGACGCTGCTGAAGGGCTTGGAGACGCTGCCGGTGCGCGTGCGCCAGCAAACGGAGAGCGCGGCTAAGATCGCCGACTTCCTCGCCGGGCAGCCGCAGATCGCCCGCGTCATCTATCCCGGCCGCGCCGACCATCCGCAGGCCGATATCGTCAAGAAGCAGATGTCCGGCGGCTCGACGCTGATCTGCCTGGACGTCAAGGGCGGCAAGCAGGCGGCCTTCGCCGTGCAGAACGCGCTCGACATCGTGCTGATCTCCAACAATCTCGGCGATGCCAAGAGCCTGATCACCCATCCGGCGACGACGACGCACAAGAATTTGAGCGACGAGGCGCGCGCCGAGCTCGGCATCGGGCCTGGGACGCTCAGGCTGTCGGTCGGCCTGGAGGATACCGACGACCTTCTGGAGGACATCGCGCAGGCATTGCAGGCCGCCAAGTAGGGTTTGCCAGGCAGCGCCGCGCGCCAATCAAGCGCGCGATGGCGTCTCTTCCAGTTCGGCGGCCTTGGTGCCTATGGTCATCGCATTGCCGCGCCAGTCGACGGCACCGCCGAGCCAGCCGCGTGCCCACATCGCCGGCAAGATCAGGTCGCGTACCATGATCGCCGCGACCATGCGCGGCGACAGGTACCAGCCCTTGGACCAGGCCAGCGCGCATTCCGGAAGGTAGAAGGCCACCAGCACGGCGATGGCCGTGAACGGCAGGCTGAGGCCGGCGCTTGCCGCCGCAACCAACGCAAGCACCAGCGGCACAACCGCGCCGGTGAGGATTTCGGGGGCGAAGAACAGTGGGAAGGTGACCCGGCGCAGGCGCGCCCAGCGGGCCTGGCGCGACCAGATCTCGCCAAACCTACGCCGGCCAAGCGGCTGCTCGAAGGGCGCGGCGACGAGATTGACGCGCAAGCCAAGCCCATTGACCAGCTTGGTCGCGGCCGCGTCCTCGGCGATTTCGGCGGCCAGCGCGCGGATACCGCCATTGGCATCCAGCATCGGCTTGTTCCACAGCATGCTCTTTCCCTGGGCAAAGCCGAGGCCGAGCGCCTCGCCGGCATACTGCCATCGCGCCTGCAGCGTGTTGAGGAAGGCGCATTCGACCTCGGCCCAGAAGCCATCCGGCCGCGAGCCGATCGGTGTCGAACAGACAAGGCCGGTGCCTGGCCGCCACGCCGCCATCAGATGCTGGATGTAGTCCCTCGGCATCAGCACGTTGGAGTCGGCCAGAACGACCCAATTGTGCCGCGCGGCTTCCCAGCCCTTGACGCAGTTGTTGAGCTTGGGATTGGCGCTGACACGGTCGTCACCGATCAACAGCCGGGCCGGCACTTTTGGAGAGCGGCCAATGGCGGCGCGGATCAATTTGACCACCGGGTCGTCGGCATGGGCGACGCAGAAGATCAACTCGTAGCGCGGCCAGTCGAGCGAGAAGGCGCGTTCCAGCGTCTCCTGCATGAACGGCTCGACGCCACGCACAGGTACGATAATCGACACCGGCGGCGATTTACCGGTTGGCCGCGCGATTGTGGCGCGCCGTTTCAGCTGCGAAGCGGCAAGCAAAATGCTGGCTGAGTTTGAAAGGACAAGAGCAGTCGAAAGCGAGGCGGCTATGAGAGTGAGTTCCATCGAGACTTGGTCACTCCAGAAGAGACGGCCCGCATCGTGGCCGCTTTCAACAGACAGGGCGCCTGAGTCGCCCGTCCGCGCACACCACCATTGTCATGTGTCACTCAAATGACATTGTTTGCCGGCACGTGCCTTTCAAGACAGGGCGCGACAAGACGCGCATGTTGACCTGCCCGTCGGGAGCACCGAAAGGTATCGGATTGTTTTGGAGCCGCTTATGTACCGCGCCGTCACGCGCAACATCGAAGTGCAGGTCAGGCCGTTCTACCTTGAGGACCGTTCCGATCCTTCCGAGAACCGTTATGTCTGGGGATATCAGATAACGATCGACAACCAGTCGGACGAATTCGTGCAACTTCTGTCGCGCTATTGGCACATCACCGACGGTACCGGCCGGGTCGAGGAAGTAAGCGGCCCGGGCGTCGTCGGCGACCAGCCCGAACTCAATCCGGGCGACAGCTATCAATACACATCCGGCTGCCCGCTCTCGACGCCGTCAGGCATCATGGTCGGGCGCTACACGATGCGCAACAAGCGTGGCGAGACATTCGATATCGCCATCCCGGCGTTTTCGCTCGACCTTCCGGGGACGCGGCGCACGGTGAATTAGCCTCTTTCTCCCCGTTTCACGGGGAATTGAGGAAACGGTCCGCGTAGCGGACGAAAAGCCAATTGCTTGGCTTTTCGAGTAACGAACCTCCGGCAGGACAATCAGGGGCGGCGCCGACTTGAGAGACTCGTCTTCCGGCTCGATGCACACTGCTGCCATCTAGCGAAAGTCGGTGCTGCCCGTCATCCGCCCTTCGGGCACCTTCTCCCCGTGAAACGGGGAGAAGGAAAAGGCTCACTGCCTCGCAAACTCCGCCGGGTCGAAGTCATACTGCGTCGAGCAGAACTCGCAGGCGACGTGAATACCGCCGTCCTCGGTCGAGTCCTTGATCTCCTGCGCGGAAAAACCCTCGAGGATACCGCGGATCTTGTCGCGCGAGCATGAGCATTGGTCAGCGACGGGGACGCCGCCGAAGACGCGCACGCCATGCTCGTGGAACAAGCGATAAAGCAGCCGTTCGGCGCCGACCGTCGGGTCGATCAGTTCGGTCGGCTCGATGGTGCCGAGAAGTGCCAGCAATTCCTGCCAGGAATTGTCGGCCGGATCGTTCGTCACGTCGCGCGGATCGCCGTCGCCGCCCGAAATGTCTGGAACGCGCATGCGCTCGGGCGACTGGGGCAGGAACTGCGCCAGGATGCCGCCGGCACGCCACTGCTCACGCGCACCGCCGTGGGCGGGCGTCAACAGTTTGGCGACCGAGAGCCTGATATCCGTCGGGATCTGCTCCGACTGGCGGAAATAGGTGCGCGCCGCGTCTTCCAGCGTTTCGCCGTCAAGCTGGACGATGCCCTGATAGCGCTGGGTGTGAGCGCCCTGGTCGATGGTCAGCGCCAGCACGCCGCTGCCGAGTAGCGTCTGCTGCGACGTCTCGCCCGCCGCAACCAATGCCTCGAGCCGATCGGCGTCGAAGCGCGCATAGGCACGCAGGGCCGAGGGCGTAGTGAAATCCGCCACCAGCATGTCGACCGGCCCGTCGGTGCGGGTCTGCAGGATGAACTTGCCTTCGAATTTGAGCGAGGTGCCGAGCAGCACCGTCAACACACAGGCTTCCGCCAGCAGGCGGGCCACCGGCTCGGGATAGTCGTGGCGGCCAAGGATGGCGTCGAGCATCGGTCCGAGCTGGACCGTGCGGCCGCGCACGTCGAGCGGGCCGACCTCAAAAGGCACGACGTGATCGTCGCCGGCATAGCCGAATTCGCCGAGTTTGGGGTGATGTTCAGTCACTTGATGCGTTTCCAACATGACAATACTCCAGGGCGCGGCCATGCCGCCCTCCTGGGGTGCATGCGTACAAACGCGCTTGATTTGCGTGATGCGGCGCAGATAGGCATCGCGCCCCCGCAGATCAAGCGCCCGTGCACTTCAAGCACCAAGACACGTCAAGCACCAAGACACCAGGCGAGCACCGCCTTCTGGGCGTGGAGACGGTTCTCGGCTTCGTCGAAGACCACCGAATGCGGCCCGTCGATGACCTCGTCGGTCACCTCCTCGCCGCGATGCGCCGGCAGGCAGTGCATGAACAGCGCGTCCGGTTTGGCATGCGCCATCAGCTTGGCATTGACCTGGTAGGGCGAGAACACATTGTGCCCGCGGGCGCGATGCTCCTGGCCCATCGACACCCAGCAATCGGTGACGATGCAGTCGGCCTGGTCGACTGCCTCCTCGGGCGAGCGGGTGAAATGCAGCTTGCCGCCATGCGACTTGGACCAGTCGACATGCTTCTGCGCCGGCTCGCTGCCTTCGGGCACGGCGACGTTGAGGTTGAAGCGGAAACGCGCCGAGGCCTCGATCAGCGAGTGCAGCACATTGTTGCCGTCGCCGGTCCAGGCGATGGTCTTGCCTGCCACCGGACCACGATGCTCCTCGAAGGTCATGATGTCGGCCATCAGTTGGCATGGATGGGTGTCGTCGGTCAGTCCGTTGATCACCGGAACCGTGGCATTCTCGGTCAGCTCCAGCAACCGATCGTGCGAGGTGGTGCGGATCATGATCGCGTCGACATAGCGCGACAGCACCTTGGCGGTATCGGCGATGGTTTCGGAGCGGCCGAGCTGCATCTCGGTGCCGGTCAGCATGATGGTTTCGCCGCCCAGCTGGCGCATGCCGACGTCGAAGGAGACGCGCGTGCGCGTCGACGGCTTGTCGAAGATCATCGCCAGCACCTTGCCTTCGAGCGGCCGGGTGCGCTCACCGGCCTTGAGGCGTGCCTTTCGCACCACCGCGTCGTCCAGCATGAAGCGCAGGTCACCCTCGGAAACGGTGGAAAGATCGGTGAAATGGCGAACAGACATCAGCAATAATCCGGAATTACTTCGCGGCGGCCACGGCGATGGCATCCGCCAGGCCTTTGGCACCGGCGCGGATGCGATTGAGCGCTTCGTGGATCTCGGCGTCGGTGACGGTGAGCGGCGGCAACAGGCGGATGACGTTGTCCCCGGCCGGAACCGCCAGCAAATGCTGGTCGCGCAGCGCCATGTTCACCTTGGCGTTGGGCATGGCGCATTTGAGACCCAGCATCAGGCCAGTGCCCCTGATGTCTTCGATGACATCGGGAAACTCGTCGGCGATTGCCGCAAGGCCCTGCTTCATCAGCAGCGCCTTGCGCTGGACGTCTTCGAGGAAGCCATCTTCCAGCACCACATCGAGCACGGCATTGCCGACCGCCATGGCCAGCGGATTGCCGCCGAACGTCGTGCCGTGCACGCCCGGCGTCATGCCGACCACGGCCTCGTCGGTGGCCAGGCACGCGCCCATCGGGAAGCCACCGCCAATGCCCTTGGCGATCGCCATGATGTCAGGCGTCACGCCCGTCCACTCATGCGCGAACAGCTTTCCGGTGCGGCCGATGCCGCACTGGACCTCGTCGAAGATCAAGAGCAGGCCGTGCTGATCGCAGAGCTGGCGCAGCCGTTTCAACGATTGCGTCGGCACCGGGCGGATGCCGCCCTCGCCCTGCACCGGTTCGATCAGGATCGCGGCGGTTTCCGCCGTGATCGCCTTTTCGGCCGCATCGATGTCGTCGAAGCCAACCTGGTCGAAACCTTCAACCTTGGGACCGAAACCTTCGAGGTATTTGAATTGGCCGCCGGCCGCGATGGTCGCTAGCGTACGGCCATGGAAGGCGCCTTCGAAGGTGATGACGCGGAAGCGCTCGGGATGGCCCTTGACGAACTGGTAGCGCCGCGCCGTCTTGATCGCGCATTCCAGCGCCTCGGCACCGGAATTGGTGAAGAACACCTTGTCGGCGAAAGTGGCATCGGCCAGGCGCTCGGCAAGCCGGCTCTGCCCGGGAATCTCATAGAGATTGGAGACATGCCAGAGCTTTCCCGCCTGTTCGGTGAGAGCCGCGACCAGATGCGGATGGCTGTGGCCGAGCGAATTGACCGCGATGCCGCCGGCAAAATCCAGATATCGCTCGCCCTTGTCGGTAACCAGCCAGGTGCCTTCCCCATGGTCGAAAGCCAGGGGTGCGCGAGCAAAGGTCTCGTAAAGCGCCGAACCGCTCATTATATGCGTCTCCGGTACCGGAAAATCAAAAAAGCCGCCAAAGCGGCGGCCTTGTGCGGCTTATCGTGTTTTTCGGCCATGAAGTCAACGAAAACGTCGCGTAGTGGCGCGCGGCAAGCACTCCCACAAGACGCCGGCTCATCAGCGACCGGGCAAGTTGGGGAAAACCGAAAAAACCGATTCGTGTTGCACTTGGGACTCTTGTCACCGAGTCAGCGCATAAGGTAATTGTAGTCGAGAAATAACTAGATTTCGTGCGGCGGACCTAATCACCAGGTATATGTGGTGTCTGCCCCAGCAGTGGTGCTGGGTCGGGAATGGATTCTGACTGCCGCACGCTTAGCAGGAGCGCGGTCTCATGAACTGGACTGACGAGCGGGTCGAACTTCTCAGAAAATTGTGGTCGGAGGGTCTGAGCGCAAGCCAGATTGCCGCCCAGCTTGGAGGGGTGAGCCGCAATGCCGTCATCGGCAAGGTGCACCGGCTTAAGCTGTCGGGCCGCGGCCGCGCAACGGCGACGCCTGCGCGCCAGAAGAAGACGGCACAGGGATCGACCGTTCAGAAATCGGTGGCGCGCGCCGCAAGCACGCCACGCCACGTGACGACATCGATCGGCGCGACGGCGCTGCAGACGCAATTCGACGCCGAACCGGTGACACGGCACTATATCCGCCCGGTCGAGAACGTCGTGGTACCGATCTCACGGCATCTGCAGCTCGTCGAGCTGACCGAGCGCACCTGCAAATGGCCGAACGGCGATCCGCTGTCGGAGGACTTCAACTTCTGCGGCAACGAGGCCGCCGAAACCGGCCCCTACTGCAAGTATCACGCCCGCGTCGCCTTCCAGCCGGCGGCGGAGCGCAGACGCAATCGCTGAGGGGAATAGGGCAGTCAGGCAGTAGGGCAATATGTTCGAGTCGCGCTGAAGAGCGCCTTATGTTAACCTACCGCCTTACCGCCCTGTCTTCACAGCCACCCATTCTTGCGGAACCGCCAGTAGAGAAACGCGCAGATCAGCGCGATGGTGGTCAGCACGATAGGGTAGCCATATTCCATCTTCAGTTCCGGCATGTCGGTGAAGTTCATGCCGTAGATGCCGGCTAATGCCGTCGGCACCGCCAGGATGGCCGCCCAGGAGGCGAGTTTCTTCGAAATCGCCGTTTCCTGGCTTTGACCGACCAGCAGACTGGCTTCGAACGCGAATGCCAGCACCTCGCGCAAACTGTCGATCTTTTCCTGGACGGTGCGGATGTGGTCGGTCACGTCACGGAACAGCGGGTGCATGGCCGAATGGATCTGCGGCAGCTCGGCGCTGGTCAGCCGGCGGCAGACTTCCACCAGCGGCAGTGCCGCATTGCGCAGACGCAGGAGATCGCGGCGCAGCATGTAGAGCCGTTCGATGTCGGGACCGGTCATCGGCTTCAGAAGGACCTTGTCCTCGATCGCCTCGACCTCGTCCTCGATCTGCTCGAGCACGGGCATGTAATTGTCGACGATGAAATCCAGAATGGCATAGAGGACGAAATCCTCGCCCTTGGCCAGCGAATGCGGGCAGCTTTCCCAGTGCTGGCGAACAGCTGCGTAGGAGGTCGACGGGCCATGCCTGACGCTGACGATGTAGCCCGAGCCGACGAACAGATGCGTCTCGCCAAAAGTCACCCGTCCTTCTATCAACTGCGCGGTGCGGGCGACGATGAACAGCGCATCGCCATACTGCTCGATCTTCGGCCGCTGGTGCGGATGCTCGGCATCCTCGATAGCCAGCTCATGCAGATGGAACTGCGCCTTGACGCGCAACAGCAGTTCGCGATCTGGTTCGAGCAGCCCGATCCAGACGACATGTCCCGATTTCTTGGCCCATTCGCCGGCTTCCTCGATCGGAATGTCGGCAATGCGCCGCCCAGCCGTATAGACACTGGAGGCGATGATGCCTGATGTCGACGCCGCGGGCTTGAACTCTCGGACATATTCCATCGCAGCCTCCTGAACGCAGGACCTCCATCAAGGCCTGAGAAGCTTAACGCCGGGGTAGTTTAGCGCAATATGATCCAGCGTTCGAGAGGACGAACGTCATTTCGCCGGAAGCGCCGCGGACAGGCTGATCTTGTCCGTCTTGTCGCCCTTCGGCCGCTCGGCCGGCATCTGGTCGCCGGTGACGATATAATAGATGGTCTCGGCGATGTTGGTGGCATGATCGCCGATGCGCTCGATGTTCTTGGCGCAAAACAGCAGATGTGTGCAGGACGTGATGTTGCGCGGATCCTCCATCATATAGGTCAGCAATTCGCGAAACAGCGACGTGTACATGGCGTCGATCTGGTCGTCGCGGTCGCGCACGAAGCCGATCTTTTCGACCGAGCGCGAGGCATAGACGTCGAGAACTTCCTTGAGCTGGGTCAACGCCAGATTGGCCAGCGCCTCCAGGCCGCGGAACAGGCTGGTCGGCTGGCGGCCGTCGATGACGGCCACCACGCGTTTGGCAACGTTCTTGCCGAGGTCGCCGACCCGTTCGAGATCGGCGGAAATCCGGATGGCG
The DNA here is from genome assembly GCF_000472705.1 of Mesorhizobium erdmanii USDA 3471. GTDB lineage: Bacteria > Pseudomonadota > Alphaproteobacteria > Rhizobiales > Rhizobiaceae > Mesorhizobium > Mesorhizobium erdmanii. The sequence goes on from NZ_AXAE01000024.1 coordinate 43,696, forward strand.
CCGACGATCTCGCGCAGGTCCGTCGCCATCGGCTGGCGTTTGGCGATGATGATGATCGCCTTGTCGTCGATTTCCCGCTGTCCTTCGTCCAGCACCGCGTCGTCACGAATGACCTTCTGGGCTAGTCCCGGATCGGCATTGACGAGAGCGGCGACCGCCTGCTCGACCATGCGCTCGGCATGGCCGCCCATCGCGGCGATGCGCTTCGACAGGTATTTCAGCTCCTCGTCATAGGCGCTCATTATGTGCACGGACTGCATGGATGAAATGCCTTCCCACGTGTTCTTGAACTTTGAGTCGTTTCCTCGAATCCCCGCTGATACGCTAGCCGGATGACAGAAAAAAGAAACGGTCCCGTGGAAAACTAGGGCAATATCAGTGCGCCGGCAAATAAACCGAGAAGGCGGCGCCCTGGCCGACCTCTGACTTGATCGACAGCCTGGCGTTGTGACGCGTCAGGATGTGCTTGACGATCGACAAGCCTAGGCCCGTACCTTTCTGGGTCCGGCTGGTCTCGACGTCGACGCGGTAGAAGCGCTCGGTGATGCGCGGAATGTGCTCCTCGGGAATGCCCGGGCCGAAATCCCTGATGGTCACCTCGATGCCGGGTTCTGAACCGTCATCGGCGTGCGCGATCGTCACCAGGACGCGACCTCCCGATTGGCCATATTTGCAGGCGTTTTCCAGAAGATTCTCGAAGACCTGGAACAGCTCGTCGCGATCGCCCGGCACGTCGAGAGGGCCCTTGGCGAAATCGCGCTCGATGACAAGGCCGTTTTCGCGGGCAAGCGGGGCCAATGAGTCGATGACGCTGTCGACGGTCTGGCGCAGATCGACCTCGGTTCCCGGCTTGAGATAAGGCTTCATCTCGAGCCGCGACAGCGACAACAGATCGTCGATCAGGCGCGCCATGCGGCCGGTCTGGTTCTGCATGATCTGCAGGAATTGCTCGCGCGCCGCCGGATCGTTGCGGGCCGGTCCACGCAGCGTCTCGATGAACCCGGCGATCGAGGCGAGCGGGGTGCGCAATTCGTGACTGGCGTTGGCGATGAAGTCGGCGCGCATGCGGTCGATACGCCGCGCCTCGCTCTGGTCCTTGAACACCAACACATAGAGGTCGGTCCCGTGCCCGACCGAGGACGCGCTGACCCGATAGGCCCGCTCGACCGGCAGCTTCTCGGTATAGTCGACGACATCCGAGGCGACCGTTCCCGACAGCACGCTGTCAAGCAGAGCCTGCATTTCCGGAGCCCGGAACTTCAGCGGCAGCGATATGCCCGGCGCAATGCCGCCAAAGGCGGCAAAGGCGGCGGCATTGGCGTGGACGATGGTGGCAGCATGGTCGAAAATGATGAGCGGGTCGGCGACGGCCGCGGCCAGATATTCGCCCGACAGGCGCTGCAGGCCTATTGCCTCGATCGCGGAAGCATCCTCGGCGGACTGGCGCAGGCCGCCGGCCGGGAGCATCGCGGCTGCCAGCAAGAGAAACAGCGCCAGCACCAGGACGTAGGCGGAAACACTGGCGAAGGCAAAGGCGATCAGGACTGCCAAGACGCCAGCCGCAAGCAGCCAGCGGCTCTGCCACAGCCTGACAGCAATGGCGTGCGCCATGCCTTTCTGTTCTGCGTCCAGCTCGGTCATTCGCTTGCGCGCCCGCGTCCCATGCCCGATCCGTCACACGGCGGAGACTTCCGCTGGACCGGTGCGCGCATGACCCGGAAAATCGGGAATCGATTTTCGGAAGGGATCATGCGCAAAATCCAAAGTGCTATAGCGTCCTATGCGCCTCCAAACGGACGCGCGGCGCTGTAGTGGCTCCCAATAGCATGAGTCCATAAGCTTAAAAGGGTTCGTCTCGATGAAAAAAGCCAAGGAAAATCCCGTAACACCGGCGTCCGGGCCATTGAAGATCAAAATTGACGGCAAGGAACGCGAGTTCGACATCGAGAATCCCGAGCTTCCGGACTGGGTCGAGGGGAACAAGCTGACGGCGGGCGGCTACCCCTACGACAAGAAGATGAAGAGCGACGAGTATGACGAGACGCTCGAAAAATTGCAGATCGAGCTGGTCAAGGCGCAGGCGTGGCTGCAGGCGAGCGGCAAGCGGGTGATGGCGCTGTTCGAGGGCCGTGATGCCGCCGGCAAGGGCGGCACGATTTTCGTGCTGCGCCAGTACCTCAACCCGCGCACGGCGCGCAACGTGGCGCTGACCAAGCCGACCCCGACCGAAGTGGGGCAATGGTACTACCAGCGCTATGTCGACCATTTCCCGACATCGGGCGAATTCGTCACCTTCGACCGCTCCTGGTACAACCGCGCCGGCGTCGAGCCGGTGATGGGTTTCTGCACGCCCGAGCAGCATGAGAAGTTTCTCGACGAGACGCCGCATTTCGAACGGATGATCGTCAACGACGATATCTACTTCTTCAAGTTCTGGCTGAACATCGGCCAGGAGACACAGCTCGAGCGTTTTCACGATCGCCGCTACAGCCCGTTGAAGAGCTGGAAGTTCTCGCCGATCGACGTCGCCGGCATTACCAAATGGGATGACTACACCAAGGCGCGCGACACCATGTTCGAACGCACCCACAAGGCGTTCGCGCCGTGGATCATCGTGCGGGCCAATGACAAGCGACGTTCCCGGCTGGCGGTGATGCGGCGCATCCTGTTGTCGCTGCCCTATGAGGGACGCGATCTCGATATCGTCGGCAAGGAGGACAACAAGATCATCGGCGAAGGGCCGTCATTCCTCGGCAAGGAAGGTTGACGCTAGAGCGGTTCATCGTTTCACGGAAACGCCGAACCGCTCTATCTCGTTGTCTTAACGCAATTCCCAAGGGGAAGCGCTATGCGCTTCTCCCGGGAAAACTGTTTCACACTTTCCTGGAATTGCTCTACTGCGCCGCGCGGCCGTTGGGCGGCGCGGCGCGGTATCTTCACAGTCGCTCAGGCCGCCAGCCTGGCGATCCGCTGCAGGCGCCGCAGCGTGGTGTCGTCCTGCAGTGCCTGCTGGAACAGCGATATCTCCTGGTCGATGCGATCGCACAGCGGGCCGGTATTTCCCTTGAGCAGGCCACGGGTCTGCAGCAAGGCGGCAACCGGCTTCTTGGCGAGCTGCCTGGCCCGGCCGAGCGTCGCCTCCTCCACGCCGTCATGCACGATCTCGGCGACGAGGCCGAGCGCCCTGGCGTCCTCGGCATGAAGCGTGTCGCCGAGGCAGAAGAAGCGGAAAGCGCCGGCATAGCCGAGCTTCTGCGGCGCCAGGATGCTGGTCGCCGCGTCCGGCACAAGGCCGAAATCGACGAACGGCACCCGGAAGGTGCTTCCATTGGAGGCGATCACCATGTCGCAGTGGAACAGGATGGTGCAGCCGACGCCGACGGCATCGCCGTCAACGCAGGCGAGGATGGGCTTGGGGAACGTTGCCAGCGTGCGGAACATGTCGGTGACGGCGGCGATTAGCCTCTGATGCTTGGTGGCGTCGAGGAATTCGGAAAAATCTCCGCCAAGGCAGAAGCAGCCCGCCAGGCCACGAAGCACGACGACACGCACTTCGTCATTCTCGGCGGCTTCATGGAACGTCCGGGCAAGGCTCTCATAGGCCCTTCTGTCGAGCACCGGGCGGCCGTCAGTCGACGACACGGTGACGATCAGCGTGTGGTTGCGCAATTCGGGTTGCGGGTGCGCGCCCATCGGCGAGGTCATGACGCCCTCCTTTGGCCGAACATGTCGGGGTATCCCCTGGCCATAACCGGAGCATGATGATTGCGGCGCGAACGCACCACGTCCAGCGTGTGCTCGTTGAAGGAGAGCAGGGTCGCCACGACCTGCTGGTTGCCGTAGGTGCGCTGATAGCCCAGCGGGGTCGCCAGGAAATGCAATTGCAAGGCGCGCAACACCCACATCGGCTCGAATTCGATGATGACCTTGTCGACGCCGCGCTTCAGCCCCCATTCGACGAAGCCGGCGATCAATTCGGTGCCGACGGTCGAAACGCCGCGACGGCCGTCGCGAAAACCGGGCGCCACCGCATAACGGGTCAATTCCCAGATGTTGGGGCCCGACGGCGGCGTCCCTTCGGAAAGGTCGGTCAAGACCTCGGTCAAAAGGTGGGGCCGCGTGGTCGGCAACATCCGTTGATAGCCCGCGACTTCGTTGCCTCTGATGACGATCTGATGCACCGCCTCGTCATGATCGAACTGATCGACCTCGAATCCGTCCGGGCGCCTCAGGTCCTCCCACCCCATCTCCTCGACAAATATCTGGTAGCGCAGACGATGAACGGCCTCCCAAAGGTCGGGGCGTTCCATCAATTCTTGAGTTGTAAGACAAAAAAGCATTCCGTCGTCTCCTGGGTTTAAGAGGAAGATACGGCCGTGCTTCAGTGAGAAAATTGCGTGATCGCGTAGGCAAGAAGTTCTAGGTCGGCACGGCCGACCTAACTAATGTAGCCGCGCCTTATCGCCTCGGCGACGGCCTGGACCCGGTTGACGGCACCGAGTTTGCTTTTGGCGTTAAGAAGATGTTTCTCCGACGTGTGCTCGGAGATGCCGAGGATTTGCGAAATCTCCCATTCCGATTTGCCGACGGCGGCCCATTTCAGGCATTCGCGCTCGCGCGGCGTCAACTCGATATGGTCGATTGTCGTGGTCGCCGCGGTGTGGAGTTGCATGGCGCGGCCAACGGCATAGGTCGAGACCAGCGACACCAGGCCGAACTCGGCGGCCGACAGCTCCACGGCCTCGCCACCCAGCGACACCATGACGATCTGGCCATCGAGCGTGATCAGCGGGAAGGCCAGCCCGTCGCGCAGCTTGAAAGCGCCGGCGTCGCCCATCACTTCGCCGCTGCTCTTGTCGATGCGAACGCCCTGGGCAGCTTCGCGCCACTGGAACGGCGCCTGCAACTGCTTCATGTGGCTGACCACGGGATCGTGGTCGACATAGTTGCGCGCCACGTAGCGCTCCAGCCATTCGACGGGCCAGTCGCAAAGCAGCACATGCTGCTTCTGCTGCCCGGCCGGCGTGCCCGGCTGCGGAACCGTCCCGGCCATCAGCGCGGTCAGACCGAAATCCGACGTTATGCCCAACAGTTTCTCGCAGACCACCGCCGCCGTTCCGGCGTGCTGCAGTTGATCTATGTATTCCAGCGTACGATCGAATTGACCCATCGCAACATCAACCCCATGTTGCCTTGTGCATTGATATCAATGGTCCATGCGTTGTCTGCATTTGGCCACCGACCACGGATTGCAATAAGCATATTTTCGGTTGTGGTTCTCGACCCTGGTACCCCCACCAGGGCAGCCACCGCTGTTTTGCAAACGCGCCAAAGCATATCCTGAAATCGGCGCGTTGAAATCAAAAACCATTGTGCCTGCACCATTTTCGTACCAAAACCGGTGCGAAGACGAGTGCAGGGGAGTTCTATCGTGGCGTTCCAATGGAGGTCCCTGGTGCTGGCGTCGCTGCTGATCGCGGCGCTGCCAATGGCTTCCGGGGCGCGCTCGGCCGAACCACAGGTGCCGGTGTTGTGGGACGCCAAGGAACGATTGCCGAAGCCCGACCTTTCAGCACTGCCACGGCTGCGCTTCCTGACGACCACGGATTTTCCGCCCTTCAATTTCCTCGATGGCGCGGGAAAGTTGTCCGGCTTCCATATCGACCTGGCGCGCGCCATCTGCGCCGAACTCGGCATTGTCGACAAGTGCCAGATCCAGGCATTGCCGTGGGGCGAGCTCGAAGGGGCACTCGAGAAGGGCGAAGGCGAAGCCATCATCGCCGGCATCGCGGCAACCCCGCAGTCGCGACAGACATACGCCTTCTCGCGCTCCTATCTGCAGTTTCCAGCGCGCTTCATCATGCCGAAGAGCACGGCGTTCGCGGAACCGATTTTCGACAAGCTCCGCAGCAAGCGCGTCGGCGTGCTCGCCGGCTCGGCGCATGAACGGATGCTGCGCGACTATTTCAGCACGGTTCAGATCGTCTCCTTTGACGGGCCGGAAGCCCTCTACCGCGATCTCAAGGCAGGCAAGATCGACGCCGCCTTCGGCGACGGCATGCGCTTCGCGTTCTGGCTCGGCGGCTCCGATGCGGCCGGCTGCTGCCGTTTTGCAGGCGGTCCTTACCTGGCGCCTGAATATCTGGGCACGGGCATGGCCATAGCCACCAGGGCGGACAATCCGGCGCTGGCCGCCGCACTCGACTACGCGCTGCAGGAGGTTTCGATGAAAGGCACCTTCGCCGAGTTCTATCTGCGCTATTTCCCGGTCAGCTTTTTCTAGGGGCTGCCGATATTCAGGTCAGCGTGCGCAGCCGCGCCTTGGCGGCACGGCCGATGGCGGCGACGGTCAGCGTGTCGAGATCGAGCTGGCGGCGGATCAGCTGCAGCACCCGCACTTCCTCCATGCGCATTTCGAGATCGACGGCGGCCACCTCGAAGGCGGCGGCATAGGCGGTGTCGCGCAGGCGCTCCGGCAAAGCTTCGGCAATCTGGGCCAGGACACCCTCCAGACCATCCTTCTCATGCAAGTGCTTCTGACAAGCCTGGGCGACAGAAACCAGCCGGTCCTGCCTGAAATCCTCGAACACCGGCCATGAGCGGACAACGTCGCCAATCCGGGCCAATTCGACATCGGTCATGTCACGATCGGAGGCCGAGGTGATGACCATCAGATAGATCAGGGCCTCATGCGGGGTCGGCGACGGCATTGTTTGCTCCTTGAACGGGCTTCGAAGGTAGGAACAGGGCTCCAGGCCCGCAAGGAAAAAGCGCTGCAATCGTTGACGCCCAAGGCAGGCGCGCCTAGAGACCGGTTTGAAAAAACCCTGCTCCGGCCACGTCTTCGAATGATCTGGGCCGGCAATAATTTGGAAAACCGTGCCATGGCGGGATCAAACATCCTCGATCTCAACCCCGAACTGCTGGCGGCAGCGGCCGAGAGCAAGGCGTGGCCGTTCGAGGAAGCCAAAAAAATCATCGAGCGCTACAAGGGCGCCGACTTTCCCGAAACGATCCTGTTCGAGACCGGCTACGGGCCGTCCGGCCTGCCGCACATCGGCACGTTCGGCGAGGTGGCGCGCACCTCGATGGTGCGCCATGCGTTCCGCGTGCTGACGCAGGACAAGGTCGCGACCAAGCTCTTGTGTTTCTCCGATGACATGGACGGCATGCGCAAGATTCCCGACAGCGTGCCGGATCGGGCAGCGCTCGAACCGTATCTGCATATGCCGCTGTCTTCGGTTCCCAATCCGTTCGGCGGCGACTATGCGAGTTTCGCCGACCACAACAATGCGATGCTCTGCCGCTTCCTCGACACGTTCGGCTTCGACTACGAATTCGCCAGCGCGACGCAGTATTACAAGTCGGGCCGTTTCGACGCGATGCTCATGCGCGCCGCCGAACGCTATGAGAAGATCATGGCGGTGATGCTGCCGACGCTTGGGCCGGAGCGGCAGGCAACCTACAGCCCGTTCCTGCCGATTTCGCCGAAGAGCGGCCGCGTGCTCTACGTGCCGATGAAGCATGTCGACGCCAAGGCCGGCACCATCACGTTCGACGACGAAGGCACCGAGACCACGCTGTCGATCACCGGCGGCAAGGTGAAGCTGCAGTGGAAGCCGGATTTCGGCATGCGCTGGGCAGCGCTTGGCGTCGACTTCGAGATGTTCGGCAAGGACCACCAGACCAATGCGGTGGTCTACGACCGGATCTGCAACATCCTGGGTGGCCGCGCGCCCGAGCATTTCGTCTACGAGCTGTTCCTGGACGAAAACGGCCAGAAGATCTCGAAGTCGAAGGGCAATGGCCTGACCATCGACGAATGGCTGACCTACGCGCCGACCGAGAGCCTCGGGCTCTACATGTACCAGCGGCCGCGGCAGGCCAAGAAGCTGTATTTCGATGTCATTCCGAGGGCGGTGGACGAGTATTACACGTTCCTGGCCGCCTACCCCAGGCAGGACTGGAAGGAGCGGCTGGGCAACCCGGTCTGGCATATGCATGACGGCAACCCGCCCGCCATCGACATGCCGGTGCCGTTCTCGCTGCTGCTCAACCTGGTCAGCGCATCCAATGCACAGAACAAGGATGTGCTGTGGGGCTTCATCTCGCGCCACGCCACGGGCGTGACGCCGGCGACCCATCCCGAACTCGACAGGCTGACGGGCTATGCGATCCGCTATTTCGACGACTTCGTGAAACCGACGAAGACCTTCCGTCCGGCCGACGAGGTTGAGCGCGAAGCGCTGCGGGCCCTGGACGCAGCCCTTGGCGCGCTGCCGGCGGACGCCGGCGGCGAGGCGATCCAGAACGCTTCGCTCAACGTGGCGCGCAAGATCGAGCGCTACCAGGATCACTCCAAGCAGAGCCCGGAAGGCGGCCCGGGCGTTTCGGGTGCCTTCTTCCAGATGATCTACCAGGTGCTCATCGGCCAGGAACGCGGCCCGCGCTTCGGCTCGTTCGCCGCGCTTTACGGCGTCGCCGAGACCCGCGCGCTCATTCAGCAGGCGCTGGCTGGTCAGCTGGTTTGAGGGCGCCGCCCTCCTCTTCCAGGATCGAGCCCCCTTCCAGGATCGAGCTCGGGGCCTGAGGCGCCGGGGCGGTTGCCGCCGGCGCCGCCGAGATGCCCGCGAGGTTCGGCGCCGATCCGAAGATGCCCTTCTTGGCGCTTTGTGCCTTTTCGCCGGCCTCGACGTAAGGCCCGCCCTTGGCGGCGCGGGCCCAGCCGTTTTCGACCAGCCATTGACCAACATTCTGCTTGCCGATCCGGCATTCCGCCGCGATCCGTTCTCGGCCGCCTTCGGGTGGCACCGTGCAGACCACGGCGCGGCCACGCAGGAGGGCACGGAACGCCGTGCGCGCGCGGATGCCGCACGGCCAGGACTTGCCGTCCGTGGTGCAGGTCTCGTCCTGCGGCACGACATCTATGCCGGAAACCGCAACTGAATAGCCTTTCGCCTCGATCAGGCCGGCGGCCGTCGCGACCGGCTGGAATAGCTTCGTGCCGTTCCAGTCGTCGGGCATCTTCGGCTTGGGCGGCATGGCCAGCGCCAGCTTGCTCAGCGGTTCGCGCGGCTCGACTCGTTCCAGCTCCCCGGTGGGCAGCTCCGGTGGCGCGACAACGTCGGGATCGATCGCCCGCGAATGCACCGCCGGCGTTGACGGCACCGCAGCGGCGGGCGCTGGTATGGCTGACGTGACCGGCTCTTCAGCCCCGGTATCAGTGGTGCCGGCTTGCGAGGTCTTGTCCGCGCCAGGATCGATCTGATCCACCGCAACGGTGCTCTCGCTTCCTTTCAGCGTGCGGCTGCCGGCGACGACCAGGGCCGCCATCACCGGGACCATCACAACCGCCAGGGCAAGATGAGGAAACCGCACCAGCCCTACCTACTGGCTTGCCCAGACAATCCGCGCCACCCATTCGACGTCGCGCATCGCGATGTCGCGGTCAGGATGATCGGGATTGAGCGAGACCAGCGCGATCGACTTGACGGTCTGGCGCTCGAGCACCTTGGCCATCACCTCGCCTGATGTCGTCTTGACGACGACGCGGTCGCCCTTGCGGGTGACGGCACCCGGCTCGACGATCAGGACGTCACCATTGCGATAGAGCGGCAGCATGGAATCGCCCTGCACCTGCAACGCATAGGAGCTTTCGGTCGATTGCGCCGGCAGTTCGACCAGATCCCAGCCCTGCCCCGCCGGAAAACCCGCATCGTCGAAGAAGCCGCCGGCGCCGGCTTGGGCAAAGCCGAGCAAAGGCACGGATCGTCTATGCGCGGGAGCGGCGGCCATGCGGCCTTCGATCAAGCCGGTGAACTCGTCGAGTGAGGCACCCGTCGCCTCGATGATCTTGGCCAGCGATTCGGTCGAAGGCCAGCGCGGCCGGCCATCCGAGGACAGACGTTTCGACTTGTTGAAGGCGGTCGAATCCAAGCCCGCGCGCCTTGCCAGGCCTGACGCCGAAAGCGAGTAACGCTCGGCAAGAGCATCGATGGCGGCCCAGACGCGGTCGTGCGAGAGCATGACGTGCTCTCCTTCGAGACAGGAAAAAATGCCTTTTCCTTCTAGTCTGCGATCGCCGGTTTGTCCACCGGTGGTGCGCCAGCGGCGCATATTCTTCCCGGCTGAGGAAGACCGATTGCCGAGATCAGTCGCCCGCCTTGGCGAGGCTGCGCAAACCCTGATGCGATGTCATGAAAATTCGTTCCTCCTGCGTCGGCGGTCGCGGGTTCACAGCTCGGCCGAGCGCCATGACAACCTCGTCGATGTCGAGAAAACGGCGCGCCTTGCGGTCGTAGACACCAGCAGTCGTCAGGATCAAGGCAGCCGTTTCGCCATTGTCGAGGACAAAGCGATGCTTGCCGATGACCTGGCTGCCTTCCCAGGTTTCGATCGACGACACCACTTCGAAGCGGCGCCACAGCCTGATCTCGCGTGCGTAGACCGCCTGCAAGCCACCCATCATCGGCGCCCAGCCGTTCCTGCGCGCCAGCGAAATCAGGCCCGCACGAACGAACAGATCGATGCGGCCGAGATCCGCCAGCATCATGTAGCGGGCATTGTTGAGATGAATGTTGAAATCGATATCGGTCGGCAGGCAGCGAAAGGCCAGCCGGCTTTCACCGCCCATCCTATAGGGGCCACGGCTGCGCGCCGTGACCAGCATGCGCGCCATGCGCGCCCAGACATACATTTCCTTCGCCCGTCAGGCGGCCTGCTTCACGTCGCCTTTCGCATAAGGATCGAAGCGCTGGTAGAAGGTTTCGCCCTTCTCGGCCATGTCGATGAGCAGCTTGGGCGCCTTGAATTCGGCGCCGTACTTCTTCTGCAGATCCTTGGCGATCTTGACGAAGCGCTTGGCGCCGATGCCGTCGATGTAGGACAGCGCACCGCCGGTGTAGGGCGCGAAACCGAAGGCCAGGATCGAGCCGACATCGGCCTCGCGCGGATCGGTGACGATGCCCTCTTCCATCACCCTCGCCGCTTCCAGCGCAATGGTGACCAGCAGGCGCTGCTGCAGCTCCTCGTAATCGACCTTCTCGGGCGCGAGCTGCGGATAGAGGTCCTTCAAGCCCGGCCACAGCTTCTTCTTGGCCGGCTTGGCCGGATAGTCGTAAAAGCCCTTGCCGTTCTTGCGGCCGAAGCGGCCATGATCGTCGACCATGGTGTTGATCAGCGCCATCTGTTTGGGGTCGACCGCCTTATCGCCGAGATCCCTGATGGTCTGCTTCATGATCTTCTGGGCGAGGTCGATGGCCGTCTCGTCGGTCAGCGCCAGGGGGCCGACAGGCATGCCGGCGGCCTTGGCCGCATTCTCGATCATCGGGGCGGGCACGCCTTCGATCAGCATCTTGTAGGCTTCCGACATGTAGCGCAGCACGCAGCGGTTGACGTAGAAACCGCGCGTATCGTTGACGACGATCGGCGTCTTCTTGATGGCGCGCACGAAGTCGATCGCGGTGGCCAGCGCCTTGTCGCCGGTCTTCTTGCCCAAGATGATCTCGACCAGCATCATCTTGTCGACCGGCGAGAAGAAGTGGATGCCGACGAAATTCTTCGGCCGCGCCGAATTCTTCGCCAGCGAGGTGATCGGAATGGTCGAGGTGTTGGACGCGAAGATCGCCGACGACTTCAGCACGGCTTCCGCCTGTTCGGTGGCGGCCTTCTTGACGGCCGAATCCTCGAACACCGCCTCGACGACGAGGTCGCAGCCGGCGAGGTCGGCATAGTCTGCCGTCGGCGTGATCAACGACAGGAGCCTGTCGCGCTCCTCGGGCTTGGCGCGGCCCTTCTTGACCTGATCCGCGACCAGGCTGTCCGAATGCGCCTTGCCCTTGGTGGCGGACTCGATATCGCGGTCGAGCAGCACCACCGGGATGCCGGCCTTGGCGGTGACATAGGCGATGCCAGCGCCCATGAAGCCGGCGCCGAGAATGCCGATCTTCTTGAATTTGGTTTCCGGCACGCCAGCCGGGCGGCGCGCGCCCTTGTTCAACTCCTGCAGCGAGACGAACAGCGAGCGGATCATCGCCGCCGCTTCCTTGGTCTGCATGATCTCGGTGAAGTAGCGCTGTTCGATCCTGAGCGCCGTGTCGAAAGGCACCAGCAGGCCCTCGTAGACACATTTCAGGATCGCCGCGGCGGCCGGGTAATTGCCATGGGTTTCACGACGCAGGATGGCGATGGCCGGCGGCCAGAGATTGAAGCCGGCCGGCGAATAGATCTGGCCACCAGGCAGCTTGAAACCCTTCTCGTCCCACGGCGCCACCGGCTTGAGGCCGTTCCTGATCATCGCCTTGGCTGTCTCGATCAGTTTGGCCGGCTCGGCGATTTCGTGGATCAGGCCCATCGACTTGGCCTTCTGCGGCGACAGGTTCTGGCCCGAGGTCAACATCTGCAGCGCCTGCTGCTGGTCGGTCAGCCGCGGCACGCGCTGCGTGCCGCCGGCACCGGGGAAAATGCCGATTTTCACTTCGGGGAGCGCCATCTTGACCTTGTCGCTGTCGGCGGCGACCCGGCCATGGCAGGCGAGTGACAGCTCGAAAGCGCCGCCCATGCAGGTGCCGTTGATTGCCGAGACCCACGGCTTTCCGCAGGTTTCCAGCTTGCGGAAGAGGCCGGTCATGGTGCCGGCATTGGCGAACAGCGCCTTGATCGCCTTGTCCGCGTCCTTGCTCTTTTCGGCAGCGTAGGTCGCCAGCATCTTCTGCAGCAAGGTGATGTCGGCGCCGCCGGAGAAGGTATCCTTCCCGGAGGTGATCACCGCACCCTTGATGGCGGCATCTCCCGCCACATGATCGACGATGCTGTTCAACTCCCGCATCACCTCCTCGGTGAAGACGTTCATCGAGCGGTCCGGGCTGTTCCAGGTGACCAACGTGATGCCGTCAGCATCGGTGTCGAGGGTGAAATTGCTGTAGCTCATGATTTCTCTCCCCGTCAGACGCGTTCGATGATCGTTGCGGTGCCCATGCCGGCGCCGATGCACAGCGTCACCAGCGCGGTGTTGAGGTCGCGGCGCTCGAGTTCGTCCAGCACCGTGCCGAAGATCATCGCGCCGGTGGCACCGAGCGGATGGCCCATGGCGATGGCGCCGCCATTGACGTTGATCCTGTCATGCGGGATCTCGAAGGCCTGCATGTAGCGCAGCACCACGGAGGCAAAGGCCTCGTTGAGTTCGAACAGGTCGATGTCCGACAACTTCATCTTGGCGCGCTTCAACAGCTTCTCGGTGACGTCGACAGGGCCGGTCAGCATCAGCACCGGCTCGGAGCCGATATTGGCGAAGGTGCGGATGCGCGCGCGCGGCTTCAGGCCCATCGCCTTGCCTGCCTTCTTGGAGCCGAGCAGCACGGCAGCGGCGCCATCGACGATGCCCGACGAATTGCCAGCGTGATGGACGTGGTTGACCTCTTCCACCTCGGGGTGCTTCTGCACCGCGACCGCATCGAAGCCACCCATTTCGCCGGGCATGACGAAGGACGGGTTGAGCGAGGCCAGCGACTGCATGTCGGTCGAAGGACGCATGTGCTCGTCATGGTCGAGGATGGTCAGTCCGTTCTGGTCCTTGATCGGGATGACCGAATTCTTGAAGCGTCCGTCGGCCCAGGATTTGGCGGCGCGCTTCTGGCTCTCGACCGCATAGGCGTCGACATCGTCTCGCGAGAAACCGTATTTGGTGGCGATCAAGTCGGCCGAGATGCCTTGCGGCACGAACCAGCCTGGCAGGCCGACCGAAGGGTCCATGAACCAGGCACCCCCGGAGGCACCCATGCCGACGCGCGACATGGATTCGACGCCGCCGGCAATGACGATCTCGTCCGCCCCTTGCGCGATCTTGGCGGCGCCGAAATTGATGGCGTCCAGCCCCGAAGCGCAGAAGCGCGAGATCTGCATGCCGGGCGCCTTGGTGTCGTAGCCGGCTTCGAAGGCGGCGGCGCGCGGAATGACCGAGCCGGCTTCGCCGACCGGATCGACGCAGCCGAAGATGATGTCGTCGACGTTGCCGGTATCCAGGCCGTTGCGGTCGCGCAGCGCTTCCAGCGTCTTGGCGGCAAGCCGCACCGCCGGCACCTCGTGCAACGATCCGTCCTTCTTGCCCTTGCCGCGCGGCGTGCGCACGGCGTCGTAGACATAAGCGTCAGCCATTTTCGTGCTCCTTGGGTTCGCCTGACGTCACGCTCAAAGAGAGCGGCCGATCAGCAATTTCATGATCTCGTTGGTGCCGCCGTAGATGCGCTGGACGCGAGCGTCGCGGAACATGCGGGCGATCGGATATTCATTCATGTAGCCATAGCCGCCATGCAATTGAAGGCATTCGTCGACGACTTTGCCCTGCAGATCGGAAAGCCAGTATTTCGCCATCGAGGCCGTCACCGGATCGAGCCCGCCATTGATGTGGCGGGTGACGCAATCATTGTAGAAGACGCGGCCTATGGTGGCCTCGGTCTTCAGTTCGGCCAGCTTGAACTGGGTATTCTGGAAATCGATGATCGCCTTGCCGAAGGCCTTGCGCTCCTTGACATAGTCGATGGTCAGCGCCAACGCCCGCTCGATCATGGCAATGGCGCCCGTGCCGATCTGCAACCGCTCCTGCGGCAGTTGCTGCATCAGCTGGACGAAGCCCTGCCCTTCCTCGAGACCAAGCAGGTTAGAGGTCGGCACGCGCACATCGTTGAAGAACAGTTCCGAGGTATCGTTGGCCTTCAGGCCGATCTTGTCGAGGTTGCGGCCGCGCTCGAAACCCTCGACCTCGTCGGTCTCGACGACGATGAGCGAGGTGCCCTTGGCGCCCTTGTCCGGATCGGTTTTGGTGACGACGATGATGAAGTTGGCAAGCTGACCATTGGTGATGAAGGTCTTGGAGCCATTGACCTTGTATTGGTTGCCATCCTTCTGTGCGCGCGTCTTGACGCCCTGCAGGTCGGAACCGGCGCCCGGTTCGGTCATGGCGATGGCGCCGATCAGTTCGCCGGTGGCGAGCTTCGGCAGCCACTTCTTCTTCTGCTCCTCGGAGCCGTAATGGAGGATGTAAGGCGCAACGATCGAATTGTGCAGGCCGATGCCGAAACCGTCGACGCCGACATGCCCGATGGCTTCGATGATGGCACTCTCATGCGCGAAGGTGCCGCCCGAGCCGCCATATTCCTCCGGCATCGAAGCGCAGAGCAGGCCCGCGGCCCCTGCCTTCAGCCAGCTCTCGCGGTCGACCATCTCGTTCTTCTCGAACTCGTCGTAGCGCGGCGCGATCTCCTCCGCCATGAAGCGGGTCGCCATGTCGTAGAGCATGCCGACCTCGTCCGCCGCCCAGGCGGGCTTCGGCAAAGAGAGCACTTCGGCTGGATTTGTCGCCACGATTTCCTCCGCGTTCCGACATTGTGGGCCGGCGCCGCCGGCCCGCCGAACCTAGAACGCTTCCGCAGGCAGCGCCATCAGCGTGTCCGCGCCACTCGAAATGCGGGCGAGGTGCGCCGAGGTCTCCGGCATGATCCGCTCCATGAAAAAGCGCGCCGTCACGACCTTGTTGTCGTAGAACGCCCCTTTGTTTTCGTGCAAAGATTGAGAGCCGTTGGCGCCGGTCTTGCCCTGCGCAGCCTTGGCCATCTGCGCCCACATGTAGCCCAGGGCGACGAGGCCGAAGAGATGCATGTAGTCGGTGGAGGCGGCGCCGGCATTGTCCGGCTTGGCCATGCCGTTCTGCAGCAGCCACATGGTGGCGGCCTGAAGATCGTTGAGGCCTTTCTTCAATGCTTTGGTGAACGGCGCCATCTTTTCGTCGGAACGGTTCTCCTCACAGAACTCGCCGACTTCCTTGAAGAACGCCTGGATGGCGCGGCCGCCATTCAGGCCGAGCTTGCGGCCAACGAGGTCGAGCGCCTGGATGCCATTGGCGCCTTCATAGATCATGGCGATACGGGCATCGCGCACGAACTGGCTCATGCCGTGCTCTTCGATGTAGCCGTGACCGCCAAACACCTGCTGGGCCATGACGGCGTGGTCGAAACCCTTGTCGGTGAGCACGCCCTTGACTACCGGCGTCATCAGGCCGGTGTAGTCGTCGGCCGCCTGGCGGTCCTTGTCGTCGGCGGAGCGATGCGCGATGTCGGACTTGATCGCCGTCCACAGCGCCAGCGCCCGGCCAGCCTCGTTGAAGGCCTTCATGGTCATCAGCGAGCGGCGGATGTCGGGATGGACGATGATCGGGTCGGCCTTCTTGTCCGGCGCCTTGGCGCCCGACAGCGAGCGGCCCTGCAAGCGGTCCTTGGCGTAGGCGACGGCGTTCTGGTAGGCGATCTCCGACAGCGACAGGCCTTGCAGGCCGACGCCTAGGCGCGCCTCGTTCATCATCGTGAACATCGCCTTGAGGCCGCCATTTGCCTCGCCCAGCAGCGTGCCTTCGGCCTCGTCATAATTCATGACGCAGGTCGAATTGCCATGGATGCCCATCTTTTCCTCGATCGAGCCGCAGGAGAGCGTGTTGCGCTCGCCTGGATTGCCCGATGCGTCGAGCTTGAACTTCGGCACGACGAACAGCGAGATGCCCTTGACGCCTTCCGGGGCGCCCTCGATGCGGGCCAGCACCAGATGGACGATGTTGTCCGACATGTCGTGCTCGCCCGCCGAGATGAAGATCTTCTGGCCTGAAATCCTGTAGGTGCCATTGCCATTCGGCACCGCCTTGGTGCGCAGCAGGCCGAGATCGGTGCCGCAATGCGGCTCGGTCAGGTTCATGGTGCCGGTCCAGGCGCCCTCGACCATCCTGGGCAGCCATTGGGCTTTCTGCTCGTCGGTGCCGTGGGTGATGATCGCCGCGATCGCGCCCTGCGTCAGGCCGGGATACATCATCAGCGACATGTTGGCCGAGACCATGTATTCGGCGACGGCGGTGTGGACGGCATAGGGCAGGCCCTGGCCGCCGAACTCGACCGGCGCTGCCAGCCCCATCCAGCCGCCCTCGCGATACTGGTCGAAGGCTTCCTTGAAACCTTTCGGCGTCGTCACCGAGCCGTCGTCGTGGCGCACGCAACCTTCCATGTCGCCGACGCGGTTGAGCGGATGCATGACGTTTTCGGCAAGCTTGGCGCCTTCGGCGAGGATCGCCTCCAGCACGTCGGGCGTGGCGTCGGCAAATCCGGGAAGGTTCGAATAGCGCTGATAGCCCAGCACCTCGTTGAGTACGAACAGCGTATCCTGGACCGGAGCCCTGTATGTCGGCATGCTTTTTCTCCACCCTGCGGACCTGATCCGAAAGCCCCGAATTCATGTCAGGGCAGCATCGGACCAATGTTGAATTCGGAGTAGCAAAAATTGACGTTTGCGTAAACGTCAATTTTCTCGATGCGACAAGATTGCCGCTCTGCCCATGACCGGTGAAGCCAGCGGCGCAACGTCGTGCAGGCCAGCACCGCGGAACCAAAGGAATGGATGCGAACAACGAAAAAGCCGCGCGGCGGAGCCACGCGGCTTTAATGGTCAGAAATCCGACAGGTCGGAACTGGCGGTATATTTAGCTGGCGACGCTCGCCTGCGGCGCCGTGCGCTCGGTCAACATCTGGCGCACCGCCGACATCGAGCCCGAGAGCTCGCTGATGGCGTCGTCGATCAGCGCCCGCTGCTTCTGCAGGCGGGCAAGCTGCTTCTCCGACTTGTCCAGCGCCAGCCGCAACTGCTTGGTGTTGGAACCGGTCGGATCGTAGAGATCCATCATCTGCTTAACGTCACGCAGTGAGAACCCGACCTTGCGGCCAAGCAGGATCAGCTTCAGCCGGGCCTTGTCGCGGCGCGTGTAGAGACGGGTCGAACCGTCGCGTTGCGGGTTGAGCAGGCCCTTGTCTTCGTAGAAACGCAGCGTGCGCAGCGTCACGCCGTATTTCTTGGCCATTTCGCCAATGCGGGCGAGATCCTCGCCGGATTCGACAGATGCATTATTGGTATTGGCCGCGGTCTCGCCGGCCGAGATAAGCTTCATGGTCACTGGCTTTCCCCGTCTGGTGGCGTCGCGGTCCTGGACCATGCGTCGCCTGGCTGGAAGCGGGGGCGTGCTTCCAGCCGTGGTTTCGACAAACAAAATCGCAAACAGCACACTCGACTGCGCCTTTTACGTTTACGTCAATTCTATACCGATAGCCGCATCATGACGCAAGGGGCGTTCGCAGAAGGTGCTTTATGCCGCACCGCCGGCAGCGGAAGCCAACTTCCTTGCAACTTCTTAAGCTTGGTTAACGCGTTGTTTACCACGTTGGGGGAAATGTGGGCGCGTCGGTTACCCGTGTTTATCCTGTATCGAATTTTTCACGGTTTTTCGGAGCGCGGGTAAACCCCGGGAAGCTTGTCTTCCACCGTCGCAGCGCGGTCGCCTTCGTTCCGGCAGGGACTTGGGGAGCTGGTCGCAAGCCGGCCAATCTGAAAGACGGACGCACCGATGAACAGCAAGCGGTCCTATCTCGATACACTCAACGCCGGCAGGCAGCGCAGGCCGCAGACCACGCTCGAGCAACTGAACCGCTCGCTGGAAACGCTGGAACAGCGGCTGGGACAGAGCCGCGAGGAAGTGACGGCACGTCCGGCTCCGCGCCAATACGGCGCCGACCCTCGCTATCCCGTCACCGATCCGCGCTCGGCCACCGCGGACCCGCGTTATCCTGCCGCCCAGCCAACCGCCCAGCAGCGCTGGTACGAGAGTCCGCAGCCGGTACCGCGGCCGCAGGGCCCGGCGCCGGCCCCCAGCTTCGACCAGAACTACCAGGCGATCGCCCGCGACATCGACCGCGTGCGCGGCCAGGAAGACAGCGTCGCCATGGTCGGCAAGATCGCCGGCGAGCTGCGCGGCATGCGCGAGGAACTGCGCCACCAGATGACGGCAGGCCTGCAGCGCGAATTCGATGCGCTGCGCAAGGATATAGACCGCGCCTTCCAGGCGAACGCCAAGCCCGGCGTGGCAGGCAAGGGCAGCGCCGAACTCGGCGTGGAATTCGAGCGGCTTTCCGGTGCCATCAAGTCGCTGTCGGAGAAGAGTGACGACAGAAGCGTCAACCTGTTGCGGCTGGAACTCGAGCAGGTCAAGGCCGCGCTCGACACGCTGGCACGCGAGGAGAGCGTCCAGAAAGTCGACCGCCGCTGGGACGAATTCGACCGTCGCTGGACCGCTTTCGAGGACCGCGTCGACGCCGACCAGCGCAAACGTTCCGACGATCCCGCCCTTGCGGCACTGACCGACCGGCTGGAGCAGATCAGCAACGCCGTCAACAATCTGCCCGAATCATTGTCGCTGCGCTCGCTCGAGGAGAAGGTGCGTACGCTCGCCGGCGCCGTCGAGCACTTTGCGGGCCAGCAGGATAATCGCGGCGGCGACACGCTTGCCATGATCGACGAGCGTCTGGACGAGATTTCCCGCGCCATCGTTGCCTCGACCGTCGCGGCACAGGCCAATTCGGTCGACCACGAGGCCATTGAACGCATCGAGAAGCGCATCGATTCGCTTGCCCGGCAGATCGAGGAAGTGGCGCAGGACCACCCCGGCAACGCAGTCATGGATCGCCTGAGCACGTTGTCGAACCGGGTCGACGAACTCGCCGGCCGCGCCAATCTGCCCGAACAGGCGATGGAACGGCTGGCCAAGCAGATCACCCTCATCGCCGACAAGATCGACCAGGCGCCGGCCATGCCCGACGCCGACTACATCTTCCATGGGCTCGAGCAGCGCTTCGACGTGCTGTCCGGGATGATGGAACGCCGCCAGGGCGACGCCATCGAACAGGGCAACATACTGTTCCGCGATCTCGAGCGCCGTCTCGACGAGGTTGCCGACCGGCTCGACCAGCGCATCGTGCCGCAGGTCGACAGCGCCGGCATCATGGAAGCCATCGACGCCCGCTTCACCGCACTCGCCACGCGCATGGAGACGCGTGCTCCCGATCCTGCCGGCGATGCGGCGATCCGTGGACTGGAAAGCCGGCTCGAGGACATCTCCAGCCGGCTCGACGCATCGGCGGCCCAGGTGGCGGGCATCGATCCGGCGCTGATCCGCAGCCTGGAGGCACAGGTCGCCGGCCTTTCAGCCCATCTGTCCAGGCCGAGCACGCCGCTGCCGGAATTCGAGGACATCAGCCCGCGCCTCGACGAAATCGAGAAGGCGCTGGCCGGCACCCGCGATTCCATCCTTGGCGCGGCTCGCGAGGCGGCCGAGAGCGCGGTGCGCTCGCTGGGCAGTTCGAACGCCAACACGACGGCCGTTTCCGGCCTCGCCCAGGACCTGAAGACGCTGGAAGCGCTGACGCGGCGTTCCGACGAGCGCAATTCGAGAACCTTCGAGGCCATCCACGACACGCTGCTCAAGATCGTCGACAGGCTGGGTTCGCTGGAAACCAGCGAACCGTCGGAGGCGGTCAGCGAGCTTCTGGAGACGCGCCAGGAAGAGGTCGCCGGCAAGCGCCGCGCGCGCACCGCCAAGATGGCTGTCGAGGCGCCGTCCCTGGATATCGACGAGCCGATGCCGCTGACCGGCGACATGGCGGATCTCGACGGCCGCGCCGCCGCCATTTTGGGCGGAGAGCCGGGCCTACGTGGCGATTTCGGTACGCGTAGCGACCTGGGCACGCGCAGCGAGCCACGCGGTGACTTAAGCACTCGCTCGCCGGCTGAAGCCGCCGCCGCCGCCGCCATGGCCGCGCTCGGGTCCGACACCATTGCCGAGAAGGAACAACCGGCGGGCCGTAAATCGTTGTTCGGCGGGCTGGCCCGCGCCTTCAAGGGCAAGAAGTCGGCTGAACTTCCGCCACTGGCCGGCTCGGCGCCGAGCGACGACATCCCAAGTGTCGATCTCGACGAGCCGCTCGACCCGAAAGTGGCCAACCGGCCGCTGGAGCCCGGCTCCGGCGCACCCGACCTTAATGCCATCATGAAGCGGGTGCGCGATGAGCGCGGGCAGCCGGCAAAGCTCAGCGAAAGCGACGCCGCGAAATCGGATTTCATCGCAGCCGCGCGGCGCGCGGCGCAGGCCGCCGCCGCGGAGGCCGACGCCTTGAAGCGCCAGTCGACGGTCAAAGGCCCGGTGAAGGCGCTGAGGATCGGCGACCTGCTCAAGGCGCGGCGCAAGCCGATCCTGATGGCGGCGGCAGCGATCATGCTGGCGCTTGCCGGACTGCAGCTCGGCAAGGCGTTTCTCTCAGATCCCGCCCAAATGGCAAGCAACGACGCCGCGCCGATCGCCGTCGCGCAACCGGTGCAAACGGCATCCGTCGACACAGCGAGCCAGCCGAAGGCGGAAGCCCAGCCGGCCGCGGCGGACAGCGCGCCGGCCCGCGCCGTCAGGCAGGCCGAACCCTCAGCGCCGGCAAGCAAGGACGAGATGGTAGCGCAGACCGCCCTGGCGATGCCGTCGGACACGGACGCAATGGCGAATACAGCGCCGGTTGCAGAGCCCGCCGCGGCCCCTGCCGCTTCGGCCAACTCTTCTGGCCCGAGCGCGGCATCCAACGCAATGGCTTCGGCCACTGCGGCGCCAGCCGCGCCCATTGCCACGACCCCGATGGATGCGACGGCTTCCGAGCCGGCCGCGCCGACGGCAGCCAGCGAGGCCATCGCCAAGGAGACCACCGGTGCCGTAGCGCCGACGGATGCCCCGGCGGCGGCGGCGACGGCCAAGTTCGACATTCCGGCGGATGCCGGCCCCGCCGCTCTGCGTGAAGCCGCCGCGGGCGGCGACGCCAAGGCACTGTTCGAGGTCGGCTCGCGCTACGCCGAGTCGCGCGGCGTCAAGGAAGACATGGCGGCAGCGGCCAAGTGGTACGAGAAATCGGCGGAACTCGGCTTCGCACCCGCCGAATACCGCATCGGCAATTTCTATGAAAAGGGCATCGGCGTGGCCCGCGACATCAAGAAATCAAAGACCTGGTACCAACTCGCCGCCGAGCAGGGCAATGCCAGCGCCATGCACAATCTGGCCGTGCTGTTCGCCATGGCCGCGGACGGCGTGACTGACAATGAATCGGCCGCGCATTGGTTCCAGGCGGCCGCCGACCTCGGCGTCAAGGACAGCCAGTTCAATCTGGGCATCCTCGCCGCCAAGGGCGTCGGCATGAAGCAGAACCTCGAGGAATCCTACAAATGGTTCGCGCTCGTGGCCAAGACCGGCGACAAGGACGCGGCCGCCAAGCGCGACGAGATCGCCAACGCCCTGCGGCCCGAGCAGCTCCAGCGGGCGCGTGCGGCCACCGAATTGTGGAAGGCCAAGCCACTCAATGCCGCGACCAATTCGGCCGACATTCCCGAATCCTGGCAGGAGGGCACGCCACAGACGACCGCCGGCATCGACATGAAGAAGGCGGTCAAGAACATCCAGCTCATCCTCAACAAGAACGGCTACGATGCCGGCGGCGCCGACGGCGTCATCGGCGACAAGACCAAGAACGCGATTATCGCTTTCCAGACAGACAACAAGCTGCCGGCGACCGGCGCCGTCGATGAAAAACTGGTCCAGGCGCTGCTGGCGCGCAAATAACAGGGGAGCGTCGTTTCCACGACGCTCCCGCCACACATTTGCCTGTTAACTGATTGAGATATTTTTTGTTTCGGCGCGGCGACGGGGTTTGACCCCGCCGCCGCGTCGGCGCAAGGAAAAATTGGCTTTTCGGTGCGAGACTGCCAACAACGGCTGTATTCGCCGACGGGCAAACTGATCGAGACTGACGGGTGGGCATCTATCTCCCGATTGCGGAAATTTCCGTCAACGTCTTCGTGCTGCTGGCCATGGGTGCGGCGGTGGGCTTCCTGTCGGGCATGTTCGGCGTCGGTGGCGGGTTCCTCATCACGCCGCTGCTGATCTTCTACAACATTCCTCCGGCGATCGCGGTCGCCACCGGCGCCAACCAGGTCATCGCTTCGTCGTTCTCCGGCGCGCTGTCGCACATGAAGCGAGGTACGCTCGACTTCAAGCTCGGCGGGGTGCTGCTGGCCGGCGGCATCGTCGGCTCCACCGGCGGTATCTTTGTCTTCGGCTTCCTGCGCCAGCTCGGCCAACTCGACCTGTTCATCTCGCTCTCATACGTCGTGCTGCTCGGCACCGTCGGTACGATCATGCTGATCGAGAGCGTCAGCGTGCTGCGTGCCACGCGAAGCGGCGCCGCACCGGTGCTGAAGAAATCCGGCCAGCACAACTGGATCCATCGTCTGCCGCTTAAGATGCGATTCAGGGCGTCGAAGTTGTTCGTCAGTGTCATACCGGTGCTTGGCCTTGGTGCCAGCATCGGCTTTCTGTCGTCAGTCACCGGCGTCGGTGGCGGCTTCATCATGGTGCCGGCGCTGATCTATCTGCTGAAAGTGCCGACGAACGTCGTTATCGGCACGTCGCTGTTCCAGATCATCTTCACTTCGGCCTTCACGACGCTGGTCCATGCCAGCACCAACCAGACCGTCGACGTGATGCTGGCCTTCATCTTGATGGCGGGTGGCGTGGCCGGGGCGCAATATGGCGCCAAGGCCGGCCAGCGGCTGCGCGGAGAGCAGCTCAGGGCGCTGCTGGCCTTGCTGGTACTGGCTGTGGCGATCCGGCTCGCCATCGATCTTTTCGTCACCCCACCCAATCTCTATTCGCTGTCCGGCGCGGGCCTCAACTGATGGCAGGCCCGAAAGCGTTCGCAGCCGCGATTGCCCT
The DNA here is from genome assembly GCF_000472705.1 of Mesorhizobium erdmanii USDA 3471. Lineage (GTDB taxonomy): Bacteria > Pseudomonadota > Alphaproteobacteria > Rhizobiales > Rhizobiaceae > Mesorhizobium > Mesorhizobium erdmanii. The sequence continues at coordinate 67,349 of NZ_AXAE01000024.1, forward strand.
GTCACTGCTTGCCGCCGCCGCCCCGGCGAAGGCACAGTCGCCGCTGCCGGAAGGCATCCAGATCGGGCTCTCCACCGACAACGTCTCGATCACCGCCGGCTTTTCCGGCGCCGACCTGACCATCTTCGGCTCGCTGGAAAACCCCGACCCGCTGGTCGCCCGCCAGAACCGCTACGATGTCATCGTCGTGCTCGAAGGCCCGCCGCGACCGGTGGTCGTGCGCCGCAAGGACCGGGTGCTTGGCGTCTGGGTCAACCTGGATTCCGAAGCCTTCGAGAATGTGCCGATGTCCTATTCGGTGGCGACGACGCGGCCGCTGCAGGACATCACCGAACCCAACAGCTACAAACAGCTGTCGCTCGGTGCCTCAAACCTCTACATGCAACCCGCCGATCCCGGCGACAGCCCGGCGACGATCGAGGAATTCACCGCTGCGTTGCGCGAACGCAAGACGGCCACCGGCCTCTACAGCGAGAATGTCGGCGGTGTGCAGTTCCTGTCGCAAAATCTGTTCCGCGCTACCGTCAGGCTGGCGCCGAACGTGCCTGTCGGCACCCACAAGGCCCGCGCCTTCCTGTTCAAGAGCGGCCTGTTCATCAAGGAGAGCTCGGCTCAGCTCGAAATCCGCAAGTCCGGCTTCGAACAGTCGATCTTCCGTGTCGCCCACGACTACTCCTTCCTCTATGGCGTCTTCGCCATATCCCTGGCCATGCTGACGGGCTGGCTCGGCAGGCTGATCTTCCGCAAGGATTGAGGCGTCCAAAAGGGGTTTCCCTTTTCCGCGTCATGCTATAGACCGCACCTCCCCGCCCAACGGGCAAGCACGCACATTTCAATCCGGCAGAGTGGTCAATTCGGCAGAGCGGTCCGGTCGCCCGAAACCGCAGCGCACGCGTCGCCCGCGAGCGCCGATCCGCTGCCTGCCGCCAATGACACAGGAGGCTGCGTTGCGACCAGCATTCGCCGGTATCGATTTCGGCACTTCGAACTCCACTGTCGGTGTGGTCCGCAACGGACAAGCTCGCCTCGTCACGCTCGAGGACGGCCAGGTCACGCTGCCAAGCGCGGTGTTCTTCAACTTCGAGGACGGCCGCATCGGTTTTGGCCGCCAGGCCATCGCCAACTACACCGACAGCGTGGAAGGCCGGCTGATGCGTTCGCTGAAGAGCGTGCTCGGCAGCTCGCTGGCGCATGAAAAGACGCGCATCAAGGCGCGCTCGATCGGCTTCATGGAGATCATCGGCCTGTTCCTCGGGCATCTCAGGAAAAAGCTGGAGGAGGATGGCGGCGATCTGGTCGAGACCGTGGTGCTCGGCCGGCCGGTGCAATTCGTCGATGACGATGCGCAAGCCGACGCGAATGCCCAGAGCGACCTGGAACAGGCCGCGCACGCCCAGGGCTTCAAGCACGTCGCCTTCCAGTTCGAGCCGATCGCGGCCGCACTCGACTACGAGCAGAGGGTGACGCGCGAGGAACTGGCGCTGATCATCGACATGGGCGGCGGCACGTCCGACTTTTCGGTCGTGCGCGTCTCGCCGGAGCGGGCCCGATCCGCCGACCGCAAGGACGATATCCTGGCCAGCCGGGGCGTGCATATCGGTGGCACGGATTTCGACCGGCTGCTCAGCATCGCCCATGTGATGCCGCAGCTCGGTTACCTAACCCCGACCAAGGACGGCAAGCGCAACCTGCCGGCCAGCTATTTCGTCGATCTCGCGACGTGGCAGCGCATCAACCTGGTCTATACCGCCAAGGCGATGACGCATCTGCGCCAGATCCGCTACGAAGCCGCCCGCGCCGACCTGGTCGACCGCTTCATCCACATCGTCGAGCACCGTTACGGGCACGCACTGGCGGCGTTGGTCGAAAAGGCCAAGATAGAGCTGACCGACCGATCGTCGGCCGAAGTCGCGGTGAAGTTGTCCGACGTGGCGTTCGCCGCCGGGATCACGCGTGAGGGGCTGGACGCCACCATCGCCCGGGACATCGAGCGGGTTACCGCAACGGTGGCTGAGACCATCCGCGACGCTAACGTCAAGCCGTCTGACATCACGGCGGTGTTCCTGACCGGCGGCTCGACCGCGATCCCGCTGGCGAGACGGGAAATCCTGTCGCTGGTGCCGCAGGCTTCCGTCATCGACGGTGACATGTTCGGCTCGGTCGGACTTGGCCTGGCGCTGGATGCCCAGCGCAAGTTCGGCTGATCACGCCGAACCGTTTCCAGTCGTTTCGGCGCCGAGATGCGCCTTGAGCGCCATCTGGGCCAGGCTGGCCTGGCGGTCGCGATGGGTGATCATGGCGAAGTCGCGCTTCGGCAGCTCGATCGGCACCGCTCTCAAACTGCCTTCGGCGACGGCACGGCCGACGACGAGTTCCGAAATGATGGTGGCGCCGGCACCTGCCTCGACCGCCTGGCGAACCGCCTCGTTGCTGGGCAGCACCAGGAATACCTGCAAATCGGCAAGCGAAATCCCCTCGCGCCGCGCCAGATCCTCCAGCACTTCTCGCGTACCCGAACCGCCCTCGCGGATGATCCAGCGCAGGCCCCTGATGTCGGGGCGGCCCGGCGCAATTTCGGCGATCTCGGGATGTGATGCGGCGACCACCAGCATCAACCGGTCGGTGTCGACCTTGGCGCGGCGCAATATGTCGGATTCGGTACGCCCCTCGACCAGGCCGAGATCGGCGGTACCATCCAGCACGCTAGCCTCTACCTGCCTCGTGTTGCCGATGCTGACGCTCAGCCTTACCGCGGGATAGGCCTCATGGAAGGAGGCCAGCCGGCGCGGCAGCCAGTAGCTGGCGATGGTCAGGCTGGCGGCGATGGAGAGGCTGCCGGCGACCGTCTGTGAGACATGTTCCAGCACGTTGCGGGCGGCGGCAGCCCGCTCCAGCACGGCCTTGGCCTCCGGCAGGAACCGATGGCCGGTCTGGGCGAGCTCGATGTTACGGCCGACGCGGTTGAACAGATGGACGCCGTGCTGCTCCTCGAGCGCGCGGATGGCGGCCGATGCCGCGGATTGGGAGATGCCCAAAAGCTCCGCCGCCTTGGTCATATGGCCGCGCTCGGCGACGGCGACGAAAATGCGCAACTGATCCAGGGTCATATCGGTATTAAGAACCAATATCGATCGAATTTACAAGAACAACTGATTAGACGGATCGATATCATTATTCTACTTTTTGAGGCGAAGTTAGAAAAAATTGGCCATCAGGTCGCGACGAATAAAATGATCGGGCGGTTCAGATCCCTTTTTACGCATTGGGCCCGTGGCATAAGGCGGCGGCTCGCCGGCGATCGTTATCACCCGGAAGAGCATTACATGCGCGGCCCGGGGCCGAAAACGCGGGCCAAGTCCAGGGGTACCGCCGGCTCATGAGGCATCGACCGCCGCGCGGCGCGAATTCTGCACCATCGCAACGCCCGCTAGCCGACACGCGCGCGCCCGACGAAGGCGACGGCGTCGACACCTCGCCTGGCATTTCCGACAGCATCGCCAAGACCACCTGCTACATGTGTGCCTGCCGCTGCGGCATCGACGTCCACATCAAGGACGGCAAGGTCCGCTACATCAACGGCAACAAGGATCATCCGGTCAATCGCGGCGTGATCTGCGGCAAGGGCAGTTCCGGCATCATGCAGCACTACAGCCCGGCACGGCTGAAGAAACCTCTGCTGCGCAGCGGCCCTCGCGGTTCGGGCGAATTCCACGAGATCGAGTGGGAGGAGGCTCTTTCGATCGCGACAGAGCGGCTCTCGGCGGTTCGTCGCACCGATCCCAAGAAGCTCGCCTTCTTCACTGGCCGCGACCAGTCGCAATCCTTGACCGGCTGGTGGGCAAGCCAGTTCGGCACGCCCAACTTCGCCGCCCATGGCGGCTTCTGTTCGGTCAACATGGCGGCCGGCGGGCTCTACTCGATCGGCGGCTCGTTCTGGGAGTTCGGCGAACCCGACTGGGACAACACCAGATATTTCATGCTGTTCGGCGTCGCCGAGGACCATGATTCCAATCCGATCAAGATCGGCCTCGGCAAGCTCAAGGCGCGCGGCGCCAAGGTGGTGTCGATCAATCCGTGCCGCACCGGCTACAATGCGATTGCCGACGACTGGATCGGCATCCGGCCCGGCACCGACGGCCTGTTCGTCTTCGCGCTCATCCACGAATTGCTGAAAGCTGGCCGCGTCGATCTCGATTATTTGCTCCGTTACACCAATGCCCATGTCCTCGTCGTGCAGGAGCCTGGGGCCGCCGACGATGGGCTGTTCGTCCGCGATGGCGACGGCAATCCGCTGGCCTGGGACAGGGTGACGAAGAGCGCCGTCAAGGGCGCCGATCCAGAGGCGAAGCCGGCGCTGACCGGCAGCTTCGAAGTCGGCGGCCACCGCTGTACGCCGGTGTTCCAGCTGATCGCCGACCGCTACCTCGATGACAGCTACGCACCCGATGCCGTGGCCGAGCGCTGTGGCATATTAGCCGATACGATCCGCCGGATCGCCGCCGAACTCGCCCATGTCGCCTTCGAACAGACGATCGAACTGCCGGTGGCGTGGACCGACTGGGCCGGACGCCGGCACGACACGATCAAGGGGCGGCCGGTGTCGATGCACGCCATGCGGGGTATTTCAGCCCATTCGAACGGTTTTCATACCTGCCGCGCTATCCACCTGCTGCAAGTGCTTCTGGGCACAGTGGATGTTCCCGGCGGTTTCCGCTTCAAGCCGCCCTACCCCCGGTCGGCGCCGCCGGGTCCGAAGCCATCAGGCAAGACCGTCAAGCCGATGACGCCGCTCGACGGCATGCCGCTAGGCTTTGTCTGCGGGCCGGACGATCTGCTGGTCGATGAAGACGGTACGCCGCTCCGCATAGACAAGGCGTATTCCTGGGAGGCGCCGTTGGCCGCGCACGGCCTGATGCACACCGTCATCCGCAATGCTTGGGCCGGCGATCCGTACCCGATCGACACGCTGATGATGTACATGTCGAACATGGCGTGGAATTCCTCGATGAACACCGTCGAGACCATTGCCATGCTGACCGACCATGATCAGGAGGGCCGCTACAAGATCCCCTTCATCATCTATTCCGACGCCTATTATTCAGAGACCGTGCCGTTTGCGGATCTGGTTTTGCCCGACACCACCTATCTCGAACGGCACGACTGCATCAGCCTGCTCGACCGACCGATCAGCCATGCCGACGGGCCGGGTGACGCCATCCGCCATCCCGTCGTCGAGCCGGACCGCGACGTCAGGCCGTTCCAGTCGGTGCTGATCGAGCTGGGTGCGCGGCTTGGCCTGCCCGGCTTCGTCAGGGACGATGGATCGGCCAGATATGCCGACTATGCCGACTACATCGTCAATCATGAACGTACGCCGGGCATCGGCCCGCTGGCGGGCTGGCGCGGCAAGGACGGCACTGCGATCGGCAAGGGCGAGGCCAATCCGGATCAGTTGCAGCGCTACATCGACAATGGCGGCTTCTGGCATCACGACTTCACTGAGGACCAGCGCTACTACAAGATGGCCAATCGCTCCTATCTCGATTTCGCGGTGCAGATGGGTTTTATCCCGAAAGCCGAGCCGATCGTCTTCCAGCTCTATTCCGAGCCGTTGCAACGCTTCCGGCTTGCCGCGCGCGGCCATGGCAGCGTGCTGCCGCCCAAGGGCGAGCGCCAGCGCATCGAGACCTACATGGACCCGCTGCCGTTCTGGTACATGCCCTGCGAGGAAGCCGTGGTCGACCTGCAAAAATACCCGCTGCACGCGCTGACGCAGCGGCCGATGCACATGTATCATTCCTGGGGCTCGCAAAATGCGTGGCTGCGGCAGATCACCAGCCAGAACCGGCTGTTCGTGCATCACCTGACCGCCGCCGGTCTCGGCCTTGCCGACGACGACTGGGTGTGGATCGAAAGCATCAATGGCCGGGTGAAGGGGCAGATCAAGCTGGTCGACGGGGTGAACGAAAGCACGGTCTGGACCTGGAATGCGATCGGCAAAAGGCGCGGCAGCTGGGGGCTGAAGGACGATGCCGCCGAGAGCAATCGCGGCTTCCTGCTCAACCACATCATCGGCGACCAGACCTCGGCAGATGCGCAGGGCAAACGCTATTCGAACTCCGATCCGGTCACCGGCCAGGCGGCGTGGTTCGACCTGCGCGTGCGCATCGTCAAATGCGCTGGTGAGGAGGCCGGCTTCACCGAGCCGCAATTCGAGCGTTTCCACCAGCCACCGCATTTCCAGCCTTCGCCCGACAGACTGAGCTTCGGCGCCGAGTTCCGCCGGGCAAGAGAGGCCGCCGAATGACCTGTCTTCCCGCCAACACCGACAAGAAGCTCGGTCTCGTCATCGATCTCGACACTTGCGTCGGCTGCCAGGCCTGCGTCACCGCCTGCAAGGAATGGAACACCGGCGGGCACATGGCGCCGCTGACCGACATCGACCCTTATGGCGGCCATGTCGACGGCGTCTGGTTCAATCGCGTGCACAGCTATGAGCACACGACCGAGATGGGCGGGCGCACGGTCAATTTCCCCCGCTCCTGCCTGCATTGCGACACACCGGCCTGCGTCACCGTCTGCCCGACCGGCGCCTCCTACAAGCGGGCTTCGGACGGCATCGTGCTGATCGACGAGGACAAGTGCATCGGCTGCAAACTGTGCAGCTGGGCTTGCCCCTATGGCGCACGCGAATTCGATACCGATGTCGGCGTGATGAAGAAATGCACGCTGTGCGTCGACCGCATCTACAATGACAATCTGGCCGAAGAAGACCGCGTACCGGCCTGCGTCGCCGCTTGCCCGACCAGCGCCCGGCATTTCGGCGACCTCGGCGATCCCCACTCCGCCGTCTCGCAATTGGTGATGGAACGCGGCGGCGTCGACCTGATGCCGGAACTGGGTTACCACCCAACCAACAAGTACCTGCCGCCCCGCGCCCAAACCCAGCGCGCCGCATCGGTGCCGGCGAAGGCGCTGGAGCCGGTGCGCGCCGAAGGCGGTTTCCTGGGCTGGGTCGACCGCATGCTTTCGAACTAGCCGATGCATCCAGCCTTCTCCGTCGTCTTCTTCACCACCGCCACGGGCGCCGGCTACGGCCTGCTCGCACTGCTTGGCGTGCTTGGAGGCTTCCAGGTCATTGCGCCCGATTTCTGGCTCGGCTTCGTCGGTCTGGGGCTGGCGCTCGGCCTGATCGCGGCCGGGCTGTTGTCCTCAACCGGTCATCTCGGCAGGCCGGAACGCGCTTGGCGCGCCTTCTCGCAATGGCGCAGCTCATGGCTGTCGCGCGAAGGTGTCGCCTCGGTCATCACCTTCATCCCGGCGGGACTGTTCGGCATCGGCTGGGTGTCTCTTGGCCACACTGGAGGCTGGGTGGCCATTGCCGGATTTCTGGCGGCCTGCGCCGCGGTCGTCACCGTCTGCACCACCGGCATGATCTACGCATCGCTAAGGCCGATCGCCCAATGGCACAGCCGCTATACACTGCCCGGTTATCTCATCTTCTCCGCCATGACCGGGAGCGTTCTGTTGAACGCGCTACTGCAAGCCTTCGGCGCCGCCTCGATGGCCGTGCTGGCGTTCTCACTGCTCACCACTCTTGCCGGCTGGGGCTGGAAGCTGGCGACCTGGCGGTACAATGACCGGCTCGAGATCCCGACCACCGCCAACACCGCGACGGGGTTGGCCGGCGGCACCGTGCGGTCGCTGGAATGGCCGCATACCGAGGAGAACTATCTGCTCAAGGAAATGGGCTTTCGCATCGCGCGCAAGCACAGTGCACGCCTGCGCCAGATCACGCAATTGCTGGCCTTCGCCCTGCCGGTCCTGCTCCTAGCCGCCACCTTTGCCTTGCCCTGGCCGTTTGCGGCAATCTTTTCCGTGCTAGCCGTGATGGTCCAGTTCGCCGGCATGCTGGTCGAGCGCTGGCTCTTCTTCGCCGAGGCGAAGCATACGGTGACCCTGTACTACGGACGTTGAAGTCAGCCGGGCCGCAGCATCGAGCGGGAGATCGCGAAGATCCGGTCGGTGCCAAGCATATAGGCCATCAGGGATTCCAGGCGGAACAGGCCGGCATAGGCGCGATCGAGCACATTGAGCGAACCGGTATAGGCGCCGAAGGCCGGCATTATCATGCGTCCGCCATCGCCCGCGAAACAGCGCCGCCGCACAGAACGGCCGCGCTGGACGATACGCGCACAGGGATGGAGATGGCCTGCGATCTCGCCCTCGACGCGCGCTTTCGACGGCTCGTGCCGGAACAGCAGCGAGCCGATGGCGAGTTCCCGCACTGTTTCGCCCGGCAGATCGGCCGGTGCTTCCGGATCATGATTGCCGGCGACCCAGAACCAGTCACGACCTGCCATCAGCGCTTCCAGCCGCTCGCGAAAACTCGCATGCATGCGTTCGGCGCCCCCCTCATCATGGAAGCTATCGCCCAGGCTGATGACGATCGACGGCTGGTAGTCCGATATGACCGCCTGCAATCTGAGCAAGGTCGCACCGGTGTCGTAAGGCGGGATCAGCGTGCCGCGCCGTGCCAGCGACGAGCCCTTTTCCAAGTGGAGGTCGGAAACGGCCAGAAGCCTGAGCTCGGGAAAATAGAGCACGCCGCGCGGATCGCAGACCGCGCGCTCGCCGGCGATGCGGACCAAGTCGGCCTCGGCGATCAGCGATGTGCGCGCCAGTGAGAAATTCATTCCTCGACCATTTCCGGCCCCATGGCCTCTTCGACCAGCGTGGCCGCGTCCATCAGCAGTGTTTCATCGGCTTCGCCGTTGACCGGCATCTTGCCGATCTCAAGCATGATCGGCACGGCAAGCGGCGAAATCTGCTCCAGATTCTTATGCATGATTCGACCCTGTATGCGCGAGAGCATGTCGGCAAGTCTGCTGACATCGAGTAGACCGGCCGCCGCGTCGGCACGTGTCGCCTGAAGCAGGATATGGTCGGGCTCGTGGCTGCGTAGCACATCGTAAACGAGATCGGTCGACACGGTGACCTGGCGGCCACTTTTCTCCTGGCCGGGATGACGTTTCTCGATCAGCCCCGAAATCAGCGCGCAATTGCGGAAGGTACGCTTGAGAAGCCAGCTATCGGCCAGCCAGGCTTCGAGATCGTCGCCCAGCATGTCCTGGTCGAACAGCGCGCCGAGCGAGGGTTTTCGGGCCTTGAACATCGCGCCCATGTCGCCCAGCGACCATATGGCCAGCGCATAGTCGGTGGCGACAAAGCCAAGCGGCCTGGCGCCCGCCCGGTCCAGGCGGCGGGTCAAGAGCATGCCGAGCGTCTGGTGCGCCAGCCTGCCTTCGAAGGGATAGGCGACCAGATAATAGCGGTTGCCACGTGGAAAGGTCTCGATCAGTAGATCATCGCGCTTGGGCAGGATCGACTTGTCGGCCTGGAACCGCAGCCAGTCAGCTACCTGTTCCGGCAGCTCCCTCCAGCGTTGCGGGTCATCCAGCATGATGCGGACCTGTTCGGCGAGATAGGTCGAAAGCGGAAACTTGCCGCCGCCATAATAGGGCACCTTGGCGTCGCTGCCGGGAGCATTCGACACGAAGCACTCATTTTCGCGAATGCCTTCGAAGCGCAACACCTTGCCGGCAAACATGAAGGTGTCGCCATGCGTCAGCGTTTCGAGGAAGGCCTCCTCGATCTTGCCGAGGACCGCGCCGCCGCGCGCAGCCGATCCTTTGCTGCCAGCCTTGACGTAACGCACATTGAGCGCCGGCACTTCGATGATGGTGCCGACATTGAGCCTGTATTGCTGGGCAACGCGCGGATTGGAAACCCGCCAAAGGCCATCCTTGTTCAGGCGGATGCGGGCGTAGCGCTCGTAATTCTTCAGCGCATAGCCGCCGGTGGCGACGAAATCGATGACGCGGTCGAATGTGGGCCGGTCGAGGCTTGCATAGGGTGCCGCCGTTCGCACCTCCTCATAGAGATCATCGGCACGGAACGGTGCGCCGCAGGCGCAGCCGAGCACATGCTGCGCCAGCACATCGAGGCCGCCATCGACCAGCGGGGGCGTATCCTGTGCGCCGAGATAGTTGGCATCGAGCGCGGCCCGGCATTCCAGCACCTCGAACCGGTTGGCGGGGATCAAGATCGCCTTTGAAGGCTCGTCCATGCGGTGGTTGGCGCGGCCGATGCGTTGCGCCAGCCGGCTCGCCCCTTTCGGTGCGCCGACATGCACCACCAGATCGACATCGCCCCAGTCGATGCCGAGATCGAGCGTAGAAGTGGCGACGATGGCGCGCAGCGCGTTGTCGCCCATCGCCTTCTCGACGCGCCGGCGCTGGGCGACGTCTAGCGAGCCGTGGTGTAGTGCGATCGGCAAGGTGTCCTCGTTGACCCGCCATAATTCCTGGAACAGCAGTTCCGCCTGGCTGCGGGTGTTGACGAACAGCAGGGTCGTCTTGTGGCGCTTGATCTCGCGATAGATCTCGGGCGTGGCGTAGCGGGCCGAATGCCCCGCCCACGGCACACGCTCCTCGGAATCGAGGATGGAAATCTCGGGCTTCGCGCCGCCGGTGACGACAATAAGTTCCGACATATCACCCGGTGGATTCTGGCTGACCAGCCATCGCCGCAGTTCGTCCGGTTCGGCCACGGTCGCCGAAAGGCCAATCGTTTGAAGGCCTGGGACGAAGCTGCGCAGCCGCGCCAGGCCAAGCGCCAAGAGATGGCCGCGTTTCGACGTCACCAGCGAATGCAATTCGTCGAGCACGACATAGCGCAGGTCCTCGAAGAACCGCCTGGCGTCGGAGGCGGCGATCAACAGTGCCAATTGCTCCGGCGTGGTGAGCAGGATGTCAGGCGGCACCAGCTTCTGCCGCTGGCGCTTGTGGGATGGCGTGTCGCCCGTGCGCGTCTCGATCGAGATCGGCAGTCCGATCTCCTCGACCGGCTTGCCGAGATTGCGCTCGATGTCGACGGCCAGCGCCTTGAGCGGCGAGATGTAGAGCGTGTGGATGCCGCGATGCGCCTGCCCCGGCTTTCGCCTTGGCCTGACGGCGAGTTCAGTCAGCGAGGGCAGGAAGCCGGCCAATGTCTTGCCGGCCCCGGTCGGCGCGATCAGGAGGACGGATTGCCCGCTCCGGGCCTTGGCCAACAATTCGATCTGATGGGCGCGCGGCGACCAGCCCTTTTCGCCGAACCATCTGACGAATGGCTCGGGCAGGGCGATGGTGGCATTCTGTTCGGCTAGGCGCGGCTCAACTGTCACGCGCCAGAGGTAGCGCGGCCAGGGGCAATCGCCAAGAAGAATCGGAACAAAACGGGATCGTGGAAGCATTTCCTCGCCCCGTTTACGGGGAGAGGATACCGGCAGGCAGGTGATGGGCGGCGCTAACGGTCAGAGGTTCGCGCTGCCCCTGATCCGCCCTTCAGGCACCTTCTCCCCGTGAACGGGGAGAAAGAAAATCACGGCCTCCTGAACCCTGTCGGCCCGCCATAGAGATAACCTATCCGGGCGATGGCGTCCTTCAGGCCTTCTCGCGAGACCAGCATGGTGTGGCCATTGGCGTGGATCATGGTGTCGGAGTCGGTCATGACGGCGACATGGCCTTTCCAGAAGACGAGGTCGCCCCGACGCAATCCGGCATAGTCCGGGCCAGGTTCGAGCGGTTCGCCGATCGATGCCGCCTGCATGTCGGAATCGCGCAGCACGTTTCTGCCGGCCATGCGCATCGCCAGTTGCACCAGGCCGGAGCAATCGATGCCGAAGCCGGAGGCGCCACCCCACAGATAGGGTGTTCCAAGAAACGTCTCGGCGACCGCGACATAGTCAGCGGCAACGTCGCCGATAGGCCTGAGGTGACCGGCGATGATCGTCTCGCCGGAGGGCAGGATGGCATAGGCCGTGCCGCGCGTCTCGGCAGCACCCGTCACCGTCACGGTCGCCCCCATCGACAGCTGTCCCGCGATCGGAAAACGCAGGTCGGGACCGGGATAGAGGAAGGTGCGGGGAACCATGACGGCATGGGTGGGTGCATGCTCCCGCCCGCCCAGCATGGTGTCGGCGACATAGCCGACATAGCCGTCGCGTTCGGCCTGGATCCAGGCCCAGCCTTCGGCGACCTCGAAGACGAGGACATCATCGCCGAACAGGAGTTGCGTGTTGACGCCGGCATCAGGTCGTGGCGCCTTGCGCACATCAGCCACGGGAGCGGAAATACGTGCCGGCCGGCCGGCAACGAAGCGGTCGGCAACGACCTCGCCCTTCAGCCTTGCATCGGCAAGATCGGAACGAAAGGCATGAAGGCGGGCGTCGTGGGCGGTCAAAGCGGCAACTCGGTAAAGGTTGGTTGGTCAGATGGGCAGTTCATGGGCCCTGGCGATGATACCATCGCCGAAGCGCTCGACAAAGAGCGCGCCCTCCACCGTGCGCTTGATCAGCACGTTGCGCTTGTCGAGTTCGTCGCGATGGCGCGATACCAGCTTCAGCGCGCCCATCGTGTCGAGCGCGCGGGTGATGACCGGCTTGGTGACGTTGAGGCGGGCGGCGAGCCCGCGAACCGTATGCGGCGGCGGATCGAGATAGATGGTGAACAGGATTGCCGTCTGGCGCATGGTCAGATCGGGCTCGTCGTCGCGCACCTGCGACAGCATCACCTGCTGCCACAGTCGCAAGGCCTGGCTCGGGCGCATCGCAATCGACATCGCGCCAGCATGACGGCAAATTGTTTCGGTTCCGTTTCAGTTTAAGCGATTTGCCGGCCTGCGGCTGCCACATCAGCCAAATCGTGTCGAGATAATCCGTTCCAGGGCCCGAATGCCCTGCGCCTCGCCACCGGCGGGACCATAGGGACGGTCGGCGGGATTCCAGGCGAAGATATCGAAATGCGCCCAGTTCGCCGTCTTCTCGACAAAACGCTTGAGGAACAGCGCCGCCGTGATCGAACCGGCGAACCCGTCCGTGGTGACGTTGTTGATGTCGGCGATCTTCGACGACAGTTTCGCGTCGTAAGGCCGCCACAGCGGCATGCGCCATAGCGGATCCTCGACCGCGAGCGATGCCGCCGCCAGATCCGAGGCCAGCGCCTCGTCCCCGGTGTAGAAAGGCGGCAGGTCCGGGCCAAGCGCGACACGGGCGGCTCCGGTCAGCGTCGCCATGTCGACAAGGAGCTGTGGTTCCTCGTCGTCGGCCAGCGCCAGCGCATCGCCGAGCACGAGCCGCCCTTCGGCGTCCGTGTTGCCTATCTCGACAGTGATGCCGTTGCGGCTCGTCAGCACGTCACCGGGCCGAAAAGCGTTGCCGGCAATCGAATTCTCCACCGCGGGGATCAGCACGCGCAGCCGCACGTTCAGCCCAGCCGCCATGATCATCGAGGCCAGGCCAAGCACATTGGCCGCGCCGCCCATATCCTTCTTCATCAACAGCATGCCGGATGATGGCTTGATGTCGAGACCGCCGGTATCGAAGCAGACGCCCTTGCCGACCAGCGTCACCTTCGGCGCGCCCTCTTGTCCCCAGATCATGTCAATCAGGCGCGGCGCCCCAACGGAGGCCCGGCCGACGGCGTGGATCATCGGAAAATTCCGCGTCAGCAACTCGTCGCCCTTGACCACCGAGACTTCGGCCTTGTGAGCGCCGGCCAGGGTCCGCGCCGCCGTCTCCAGGTCATCCGGCCCCATGTCGCTGGTCGGTGTGTTGACGAGGTCGCGGGCCAGAAAGACGCCATCGGTGATGCGGCGAACGCGCGCCGCATCGACACCGGCCGGAAGGCCGAAGCGCAGCGCCTTGCCCGGTTTCTTGCCGTAGCGGGTAAAGACATAGCCACCGAGCGCCAAGGCGATTGCCGCGAGTTCCGGCTCGGCAGGGGTCGAGGCGAAATGCCAGTCGCCTTCCGGCAAGGCTTTCGACAATGCGCCGAGCGCCAACGCGCCCTCCCCGTCACCGATACCGAACAGCGCGCCGGCAAGCGCGCCGTTTTCGCCGGGCACGGCCAACGTCCTGGCTGCCTCGCCGGAAAAGCCATTGGCCTTGGCCCATGCGACGGCAGGTGGCGGAAGGCCCGCGGTCTCCAGACCATCACGGGCCACCAGATGTACCGGCAGCGCAGCTTGCAATTTCGTCTCGACGAGTTCGACAGGCATCCGATGTTCTCCTGCCGACCCTTCGCGAGTCGGCGCTTCTTAACTCTCCGTTAGGGTTAACAGAATATTTCTGCGGGAGGGAAGATGGCCACGCAATGGCCGCGCGCATGAATGGAGGCCAGGGTGCCGATGCCGACCAACCGCACGATGACTCTCAGGGGAAAGCGGCTCATCACCACGGCTCTCATGCTGGCGCTCGCCGCTGGCGTCGCCGGTTGCGGCACCGACAAAATGAGCACCGGTTCGATCGGCCGAACCAGCGGCAAGCCGCTGGACACGATGTCGGCGGGCGAATTGCACAATGCTACCGCCGTGCTTGGCCAGTCTTATGCGAAAAATCCCAACGACAAGCGCATCGCGACCAATTTCGCCGCGGCGTTGCAGATGGACGGCGATGCCGACCAGTCGCTTGCCGTGATGCGCAAGCTGGCAATCGTCTACCCCAAGGACCGCGACGTGCTCGCGGCCTACGGCAAGGCGCTCGCCGCCAACGGCCAGTTCGAGGCCGCGCTCGACGCCGTGCGCCGCGCCCAGACGCCGGAATATCCCGACTGGAAGCTGGTGTCGGCGGAAGCCGCCATCCTTGATCAGATCGGTCAGAAGGACGAGGCTCGCCAGCTCTACCGCAAGGCCCTTGAACTCAAGCCGAACGAACCCTCGGTTCTCTCCAACCTCGGCATGTCCTATGTGCTGGAGGGGGATCTGCGCACCGCCGAGACCTACATGCGTTCGGCCGCCCAGCAGCCGGGCGCCGACAGCCGTGTGCGCCAGAACCTGGCATTGGTCGTCGGCCTGCAGGGACGCTTCGACGAGGCCGAGAAGATCGCCTCGCAGGAACTTTCGCCCGAGCAGGCACAGGCCAATGTCGCCTATCTGAGGCAGATGCTGGCCCAGCAGAATGCCTGGAGCCAGCTCAAGGATCAGGACAAGTCGAAGCCGGCAACCAACTGACACGGCGATTTCGGCATCAAGTTGAAGCCGCGCTGCATGAAGCGCGGCTTTCGTACTTTTCACAGGAATTTTCCGTGGCGTTTATTGGCTGGTTGACGCCGCCGCCCCCGAATGATCGCCGAAGATGCCGCGCTGGCTGACCTGGATACCGGCAGGGCCCAGGATGATGGCGAAAAGCACAGGCAGGAAGAACAGGATCATCGGCACGGTGAGCTTGGGCGGCAAGGCGGCCGCCTTCTTCTCGGCGGCGTTCATGCGCTGGTCACGGCTCTCGGCAGCGAGAACACGCAACGCATGCGCCACCGGCGTGCCGTAACGCTCGGCCTGGACAAGCGCCTGCGACACCGATTTGACCGATTCCAGCCCAGTACGGCTCGCAAGATTCTCGTAGGCCTGCTTGCGCTCCTGCAAATAGGAGAGCTCGGCATTGGTCAGGATGAATTCTTCCGCCAGAGCCACCGACTGCGCGCCGATCTCGTCGGCGACCTTGCGCAGCGCTGCCTCCACCGACATGCCTGATTCCACGCAGATCAGCATGAGATCGAGCGCATCGGGCCAAGCCATCTGGATCGACTGCTTGCGCTTGGTGGCGCGGTTGTTGACATAGACGACCGGCGCGTAAAAGCCGCCATAGGCAACGAGGATGCAAACGAACAACCGGACGACCAGCGGCTTGTCCGGCAACCCTCCCATCACGAATATGTAGACCAGAGCCAGCGCGAAGCCGACGAAAGGCAGCACGAGACGGAAGAAGAGAAACCGCGTCAGCGGGTTCTGTCCCCGGAAGCCGGCAACCTTGAGCTTCTGCAGGGTGCTCTCGTCGGCCAGTGCGCGGCGCAGATCGAGCCGGTCGACGATGTTGCGCATGCCGACCGACTGCTCTTCACGCAGACCCTTACGACGGCGATCGGCCTCGCTTGCAAGCCGCGCGCGTTGCTTGGCGCGAAGCTCGTCACGCTCCAGCGCGACCGACTTCATGCGTGCCTTCAGTTGGTTGCCGCCAAACGCCGGCAGCAGAGTAAAGACGGTCGCGAACACGGCGATGGCGACCAGCAGCGCGATCAGCAGGCTGGGATCAGTCAGTGACTTGACGACTTGTTCGCTCATGTCGCGGCCCTAGACATCAAAGTTCATCATCTTGCGCATCACGAAGATGCCAATCATCATCCAGACACCCGAGACGCCGAGGATCAGATTGCCGATGCTGGTTGTGAACAGCGGCAACATGTAATTCGGGCTAGAGAGGTACACCAGGAAGGCAACGATGAAGGGCAGCGCACCGATGATGGCGGCGGACGCTTTCGCCTCCATCGACAGCGCCTGAACCTTTGCCTTCATCTTCTTGCGATCACGAAGCACGCGCGAAAGGTTGCCCAGTGCCTCGGACAGATTGCCGCCCGCCTGCGACTGGATCTGGATGACGATACCGAAGAAACTTGCCTCTGTGCACGGCATGGTTTCGGGCATGCGCAAGGTCGCATCGGGTATCGACAGGCCCATCTGCTGCGAATCGACGATACGGCGAAACTCGGTCTTCACCGGCTCAGGGGATTCGTTGGCGATCAGGCGCACGGCATCGTTCAGCGGCAGGCCGGACTTGACCGCGCGCACGATGATGTCGAGGGCGTTTGGGAATTCGTTGAGGAAAGCCTTGACCCGGCGCGTGCGGCGAAACGAGACGAACCAGCGCGGCAGGCCGAGCGCGCCAGCCAACAACACGCCTGGCAGAACAAGCATCGGCGCCCCGGCCATGAAGGCGACAATTGTCAGCGCGAGCCCGCATATGGCGGAATAGATGTAGAAACGTTCGACCGTAACCTTCATCCCAGCCTGGCGAAGCTGGGCCTTCAGTGGCGGCTTCTTGACGGCAAGGTCCTTGGTTTTCTGCTTCTCGTCGAGTTCCTTCAGGGAATCCTGGACCGATTTACGGCGCTTGGCAGCGTCCACCGCGCGGTCGCGCGTTGCCTTGACGACGGAGCGGTCCGTCTCCGCGGCCTTGATCGTTTCAAGCCGCTTACCCGCATGTTTCTCGTTGCTGATCTGGTTGAACAGGAAAGCATAGGCGACCGCGCCGGCGCTGAAGCCGGCGAGCACGACAAACGCCAATACGGTGCCGTCAATTCCAAACATCGACCAGAACCTTCACGCCCGCGGATACCTCAGTCAGCTCGTTTCTCCATCGCCTCGAGCGCGGTGGCGAGGCGTTGTTCCTCGCCGTAGTAACGAGCACGCTCCCAGAAATGCGGGCGGCCGATGCCGGTCGAGACGTGTTCGCCCAGCAGCCTGCCGTTGGCGTCTTCACCCTTGATGTTGTAGAGGACGATATCCTGGGTGATGATGACGTCGCCTTCCATGCCGATCACTTCGGTGATGTGGGTGATGCGACGCGATCCGTCGCGCAGACGTGCCGCCTGGATGATCACGTCGACGGAGCCGACGACGATTTCGCGCACGGTTTTCTGTGGCAGCGAATAACCACCCATGGCGATCATGGATTCGATGCGGTTCAGGCATTCGCGCGGGCTGTTCGAGTGGATCGTCCCCATCGAGCCGTCATGGCCGGTGTTCATCGCCTGCAGAAGATCGAACACCTCGGGTCCGCGCACTTCGCCGACGATGATGCGCTCGGGCCGCATGCGCAGGCAGTTCTTGACCAGGTCGCGCATCGTCACCTCGCCTTCGCCTTCGAGGTTGGGCGGACGGGTTTCAAGGCGCACGACGTGCGGCTGCTGCAATTGTAATTCAGCCGAGTCCTCGCAGGTGATGACGCGCTCGTCGCGGTCGATGTAGTTGGTCAGGCAGTTGAGCAGCGTCGTCTTGCCCGAACCGGTACCGCCCGAGATGACGATGTTGCAGCGGACGCGGCCGATGATCTTGAGGACTTCGGCGCCCTGCGGCGAGATCGCGCCGAACCTGACCAGCTGATCGAGCGTCAGCTTGTCCTTCTTGAATTTGCGGATGGTGAGCGCGGTGCCGTCGATGGCGAGCGGCGGCGCGATGACATTGACACGGGAGCCGTCGGGAAGACGAGCGTCGCAGATCGGGCTGGATTCATCGACACGGCGGCCAACCTGGCTGACAATGCGCTGGCAGATGTTCAGAAGCTGCTGGTTGTCACGAAAGCGGATGGTGGTCTGCTCGACCTTGCCGTTGACTTCGATGTAGACGTTCTTGGACCCGTTGACCATGATGTCGGCGATATCGTCACGGGCGAGCAATGGCTCGAGCGGTCCATAACCAAGCACATCGTTGCAGATGTCCTCGAGCAGTTCCTCCTGCTCGGCGATCGACATCGCGAAATTCTTGATCGCGATGATGTCGTTGACGATGTCGCGGATTTCCTCGCGCGCGCTTTCGGGGTCGAGCTTGGCGAGCTGCGACAGGTCGATCGTGTCGATGAGCGCCGAGAAAACCTGGCTCTTGGTGTCGTAGTAGGTTTCGCTTTTCTCTCGGCCCCGCTTCGGCTCCGGCGCGATGGGCGGCGCTTCGACCGCGCGGCGAGCCGGCGGCGCGACAGGTGCGCTTGGCTGCGGCGACGCCGTTGGCCGGGCAAGAACCGCCGTATCCGCCGGACCCGCAGGCGGCGGCGCGGCTGGCGCCGGTGCTGGCTGGCGGAATTCCGGCGTGAACCGGTTGCCGTCGTCGTTGCCTCTTTTACCGAACATGATCGACTACCGGTTCCAAAGCGTCACTTCTTGTTGCGTGAGAGTTTGCCGAGCAGACTGCCCAGGCCAGCCTTCTTTTTCGCCCGGATCTCGCTTCGCCCGGTCAGCACATGGGCAATCTCGTTGATGGTCGCGACAACCGGGTTCTTGGCGTCCATTTCACCGAGCATACGCCCGTTGTTGGCGGCATTGCCGAACAGCAACGGATCGAAGCCGATGACCGACATCGGCGTCAGGCCGAGCGGTTCGGCGAAATCGGACGGCGAAATTTCCGGCCGCTTGGGAACGCCGGCCTGATTGATGATCAGCTTCGGCGGCGGGTCGTTGGGGCGAAGCCGCTTGAGCATGTCGACCAGGTTCTTGGTGTTGCGCAGATTGGCCAGTTCCGGCGTCGCGGTGATGACGATCTCGTCGGCCTTGACCAGCGTGTTCTTGGCCCAGCCTGTCCAGACATGGGGAACGTCCAGCACCAGAAGCGGCACGCTGCGCTGCGCGGTATCGACAAGTTGCGTAAAGGCATCGGGATCGAAGTCGTAGACGCGTTCCAGTGTCGAGGGCGCCGCGAGCAGCGACAGGTGCTCCGCGCACTGGGTCAGCAACCGGTCGAGATAGACTTCGTCGATGCGTTCGGGCGAGAACACCGCTTCAGCGATGCCTTGTGCCGGATCCTGGTCGAAATTGATGTTGGCCGTGCCGAAGGCGAGGTCGAGGTCGGCGACGACCACCTCGGACTTGAACAGGGAGGACATCGCCCAGGCTACATTGTGGGCGATGGTGGAAGAGCCGACGCCGCCCTTGGCGCCTACAAAGGCCACGGAGCGGCCGAGCGGTTCGGCCTCCGGATCGACGAAAATCGACGAGACGACACTGACGATGTCGGCCATCGACACCGGCGCGATGACATATTCGGAGATGCCGGAGCGGATAAGCTCGCGATAGAGACCAACGTCGTTGTAGTGGCCGATCACCACCACTTTCGAGGATGGATCGCAGTATTCCGAGAGCTGGGCGAGCTGCTCCAGCAATTGCTTTGGTTCGCTGCGTGACTCCAGCAGGATCAGGTTCGGCGTCGGCGCCGACTGATAGAACTCGATCGCGGTGGGAACGCCGCCCATATGGACCTTGAGATGCGCCTTGGTCATGCGGCGGTCCTCGCCGGCGCGCTCGACCGGATTGGCAACGCCCTCGGTCTCGCAGAATGCCTGGATCGAGATGCGCGGAACCGGGCGCAACGCCTGCATCGCGGCGATGTCCTGCGGCGATGTATCGCCGTCCACGGTGGCGTCATAGGCAAGGTTGCTCATGGTCATGCTCTTTTCCGTGGCCTGTTCTTTCCGTGGCTTCTTTTCCTCGAGGGCTCGGCTCAGTACGTCACTTCCGAATTGCCGAGGAATTCACCCGAAATACCTCTGCTGCGGTAGACATCGATCACCGCGCCACGGTTTTCCGCGTCGATGGTGGTCTGCTTGCGTGGCCCGAGCAGGTCGGCAGGGTTGGCCATCTGCGCGGCAAGATTGTTCTGATAGGAGCAGCCGAAGTCGGCGTAGTGCTTGTTCTCCGACGTCTCGGTCAGATCGTCGGGCCAGCGGCCGCATTTGTCGGTCTGGGCCCTCACCGCGATGAAGGAGACGCGAACCGGGGCGGACGACTCGCTCGATCCAGCCTGATAGGAGACAACGACGATGCGGTTGCGCTTGATGCCGCTCGCGACCGCGAGCCTGGCAAAATCACGGCCGGCCGCCCTTGCGGCAACCTCATTCGCCGATCCGCTCGGAATCTGGATCGTCAGAGTCGGAGAGGCACTCTTGTCATAGCCGTCGAGGAAACCGAGCAGCGTGTCGCGCTGCGAACCGGTCATGCCGCGGTCGCCGGCGCCGACAGGCAGGTCGATCTTCTGGTTCTTCTCGGCGATGACGATCGGATGATTGGTGCGGTAGTCGTCCGGAATGGCGCCAACGGTGATGCTGTCGCGCTGGGCGCAGCCGGCCAGCAAGGCCGTCACCGCGACCGCCAGGAGCGGCAACGCCCGCAGGCCCACCCGCGAACGGCTGGTGCGCATCGTTGCTACGGTGGTGCTTGTCTTCAACGCTGACTGAGACATGTCCGCTTTCCCATTCACTTGTAGATGAAGCCGACAACGCCGTGGTAGCGG
Organism: Mesorhizobium erdmanii USDA 3471; assembly: GCF_000472705.1. GTDB lineage: Bacteria > Pseudomonadota > Alphaproteobacteria > Rhizobiales > Rhizobiaceae > Mesorhizobium > Mesorhizobium erdmanii. The sequence goes on from NZ_AXAE01000024.1 coordinate 88,217, forward strand.
CCGTTGGGCTTGTCGGTCTGCATGGTGCCGTAGACGCGATTGACCTTGCCAAGGAACATGCCGGCGCCGTCGCTCGGAGGATTGAAATTGTCGTCCGGCTTGGCAAGATCGTTGCGCGCCACCGGCTTCGTCAGATAGGGCGTGATGATGATGACGAGTTCGGTCTCATTGCGCACGAAATCCCTGCTGCGGAAGAGCGCGCCGAGCACTGGGATTTTTGTCAGCCCAGGCAAGCCGGTGACGGCTTGCCTGACATCGTCGCGAACCAGGCCGGCGATCATCATCGAGCCGCCCGAGGGCAGTTCGACCGTCGTATCGGCAAGACGCTTGCGCAGTGACAGGGCATTCATGCCGATACTCTTATTGTCCGTTGATGCCGACACGGACCCCTCGGTCGTCGGTTCGGAAACCGAGGTTCTGACTTTCAGGCTTATGCGACCGGGCGACAGAACCACCGGCTGGAATTCCAGGCCGATGCCGTACTCGATCTTGTCGACTGTATAGTTCTTCAGACCGGTCTGATTGTCGGTGGATACGTTGGCGGAGACCGAGCTCACCATATTGTATTCGCCGCCGACCTTGAAGGTCGCCTTCTCACCGGATACCGCAGTCAAGGTTGGCTCGGCCAAGGTCTTCATGACCCCGGATTGCTCCATTGCGTTGATATAGGCCTGCAGCCCCGACGCACTGATACCGAGGCCCGCGTTCGACAGCGGCTTGCCGAGACCCGTGAAAGGGTCACTGAGGGCGCCGTAGCTGATGCCGTTGCTGCCGCCGCTGCCGATCATATTGACACCAAGCTGTTTCATCACCGAGCGGCTGACCTCGGCGACGGTAACCTTCAGCGTGACCTGGTCGTCACCGATGATCTGCAGCAGATTGACGATCTTGCTGGTACGGCGTTGCTGGTCGGGGTTGTTGATGTCGACACCGCTCTGGGCCGAGCCGCCGGCCGCCGTCTGCGAATACTGCCCGGTCGTCGCTTCACCGCCCGAGACGAAGATCGTCGCCAGATCGACCGCCCGCTTCGCGTCCAGAGGCGTGTCGACCGTTCCGGTCAGTATGACGTTGTCGTTCAGCAGTTCCACCTTGACGGTCGAGGTCGGAAGGAAGCGCTTGATGTAGTCCTCCAGGCCGGCAACGTCGCGTTCGACGGCCAGATCCAGGCTGGCGATCTGTTCGCCGTTCGGCCCGAAGACGAAGATATTGGTCTCGCCGACCGCTTTGCCGAACAGGTAGATACGCCTTGCGGTGCGGGTTACCGCATCGGCAACGGTCGGGTTGGCGACAAGAATGTCGTAGGCATCGCTCGGCAGGTCTATGACCACCGATTTGTTGAGCCCAAGCTTGACGCGCTGGTTGGCGGTCGTGGCCGTCACCCGCGTGCTCTTTGCCTCGACAATGCCGTGCACATTCGTTCCGACGAGCAGCAGGCCGAATGCCGCGGCTACGATTGCCGGCAGTTTACCGCTTAGCCTCATTTCCTTGCCCCTATTTCGGAAACTTCACCGGACTTGATCAGTCTCACCGTTCCCTTGCGGCCATTGCCGGAAACGAGATAGTCGGCCTCGCCCACATTCTTTTCCTGGGTGTCCGTGATCGCCCGCAGCGCCAGGGTCAGGCGATCGGCCATTTGCTGGGCGACGGTGATGATCTCGGCTTGTTTGGGCGTGAGCTCCAGCGTGGCCGTCTGGCCCACCCTGGTCTTCTTGCCCTCCTCGTCCTCCTGGATGGTCTGGTCAATTGCCAGGACACGGATGTTCTTGAGGATGGTTTCGGTGTTGAAACCGGTGCCGCCGCTGCTGGCATCCGCCCTGCGGGTCATGATGACGTCGACGAAATCGTTTGGAAGGATGAAGCCGCCGGCCGAAGTGTCGGCCGATATGGTCGTGGCGACCGCCCGCATCCCTGAAGGCAGGATGGACGACATGAAGCTCTGCCCCTCGCCGATCAGCTTGGAACGTCGCACGGGCTCACCAGCGTACATCGGCACACGGGCAATCGACGCCTTCAACTTCTCCAGAGCGTCGGGAGCCGTGGCCTTGGTGATGAAATTCGCGTTGACGCCGTCGGCCGGCCAGGATTGCCAGGAGATGTTGTTCTGCAGCGCGTTGCCCATCGCGACATCGCCCGAGAGCACAAGCACGTCCTGCAGGGGTACGGCGGGAGCCTGAGGCCCCGAATCGACGACGATCTGTGGGGGCGGCGCCGCGACCATGTTTTTTGCGACATAGCCAGCGCCTCCCGCCGCGGCCACCGCCACGCTCAGAATAATCAGTCGGGATGCTGGCATCTGTCCGAACCCTCGCCCTTGGCAAACCACGTAGCCAAGCCGGACTTTGCAGCGGCAATCGTCAAAACAAGGTTAATGTAATGCTTACGATCGTGATTAATTTAAGGTTTACATAAATTAGCTCGATCCCGCCGCCACGCGTGCAAATGGCCTGATGGGCTCCCTTCGAAGCTCGGTCAGGCAACGCGGCCAGGGGTAACGGAAATCAGATCGTGCTCAGCCGGCAAGCCTTGCCAGCGCCCATACCATCAAAGGCGAATCCGGATAGGTCAGCAGCCCGCCGAGGCCGAGCGCGATCCCATAGGGAACCCCGGTCTTGTCATCCGCGAAATGACGCAGGAAGGGATTGCGGCCGGTAATAGTCGCCAGCGGCGACTTCCGGTAAACCAGGATGGCGAGCGTCAGCAGACCGCCGATCATTGTCGAGGCAACAAGGTACTCGACGAGATGGATGTTCAGCCCCATCCACACGGCCGTGGCGGCCAGCAGCTTGGCATCGCCTCCGCCCATGCCACCCATTGCAAACAGTCCAAACGTCACAGACAGGACCAGGGCGCCTGCGGCGAAGTGCCAGCCATAGGCTGCCCATTCCATACCCGTCAGCGGCGCAACCAGCGCGAAGACGACGACGAGCAGCACCGACACGCGGTTGGCGATGGTCATCGACAGCATGTCCGAGATCGCGGCAAACAGCATGCAGAACGGAAAGACGACGAAGATCAGGGCTTCAAGCATCGGCGCTCATGCCTATTGTGCGAATTGCAAGGGGCTCAATCTAGGCTGTCTCGATTAACGATTGATGAGACCCGTAAACCAGAGACGTCTATATTGGCTGCGAAATAGAAAAAGGGCCGCAGCGTGGCGGCCCTTTTCCAGAACGCAATCTGGATACCCAGCAATACGGCAGATCAGCTGCCGCTGGAGTTCAGCGTGGTTCCGATCGAGGTGAACTTGGCGTTGATCGCATTGCCGAGAGCGCCGGCGCCGGTGATGATGGCGAGCGCGATGAGAGCGGCGATCAGACCATATTCGATAGCGGTCGCGCCGGATTCGTCCTTCACGAAACGTGCAAAAAGGTTAGACATTCGAGAGCTCCTACTCCACGTGTTACAGCACTTCCGTCAACTTCTGTGATGGTTGATCGGATGCTGCCAATCTAGGGAGAAGCTCTTTCGATCGGCTTAATAAACAGCCTTACCGATTCCTTTCCCGGCTCGAACAGAGTGCGTGGTTAACTGCATGCTAAGTCCGGGCTAAAGTACCGTTTCCCAGGCCAATACCGCAAAAGGCAAGGGCTCAAGTAAACCCGCGACCGGCCCGGATCCGGCCATGCGGGTTGCCATGCCGCTCGCTACATCCGGCACCGGCGAGTCGACTTAACCGTTGGTTCACCAATCTCGTTCATGTTCCGTTGAACAGTTCGCTTGCCGTGGAGCGCCTCGATGGCCGTGCAGAGATCCTCAGTCCTGATTGCCGTGCTTCTTGCCGCCACGAGCTTGATCACGCCAGCCAGAGCCGGCGCCGATATCGACGTCATCATGAATCAAGCCAAGATCGTGAAACTGTCCCGCCCCGCCGACACGATCGTCGTCGGCAATCCGGCAATCGCCGATGCCTCCGTCCAGGACGCGTCGACGATCGTGCTCACCGGCAAGGGGTTTGGTGTCACCAACCTCGTCGTTCTCGACCAGGAGGGCAGCCCGATCGTCGACGCGCAGGTTACAGTCGTGCGGCAGGCAGCCTCGTCGGTTCGCATTTACCGGCGCGCCGAGGTCCAGACCATGTCTTGCACGCCCTATTGCGAAAGCTCCTACAAGAGCGAGGCTGAAAAATCCTCCGAAGCCGAGATGAGCGTGAGCAAATAGGCTGCGCGGCCTCTCAGCAGCCATCCAAGTTACCAGCCAGTTAAGAGGCCCGCGCGGACTTTAACGATCATTCACACTGGGCCTCAATTGGTTTGCGCTAATAGACCTGTCGGAACCGTCCAGGGGTGGCAGGAACAGGGCATGTGCAACGAATTCAGCGCAACAGGTCAGCATAAGGTGAAGCGCGCCAGGTTTTTCGAGCGCTTCGTTCGCGACCGGGGTGGCAGCACGGCCCTGGAGTTCGCGCTGCTCGCATTGCCCTTCGCCCTCCTCGTATTCGCCATCCTTGAAAGCTGCATCTCGTTTGCCGGCCAGGAGGTGATGGCCAACATCACCGACGATGTCGCGCGCCAGTTGCGCACGGGCCAGTTGCGGCCGGCTGATGTCGCGGGGACCAAGTTGACGACCCTGATCTGCGGCAGGCTGGAGATCATCGTCTCCACGGATTGTCCCGATCAGTTGCTCGTGGACCTTCGCGAGTATCCGACTTTCGCGGACGCGGCCACCGCGACCTTCACTATCCAGAACGGCGATGTCGTTCTGATGCAAGGCACGAACTCACAGACTTTCGCAAACACGCCTGGTCTGGCGGAATCGAAGAACATGCTGCGGGTCTTCTACAAATGGCCCGTCATGACCGATCTGATGGCCAAGTCGATGGCCAATCTGAGCGGCGGCCGGACGCTGCATTTTGCCTCGGTGACCTGGCAGAACGAGCCGTTCGGCAATTAAGAAGCACCAACAAGAAAAAGGCAATGACATGATGCGTGCGGGGGCACATCCGGGAATTGCAGGGATCTGGCGCAAGGCTGCCGGGTTCTGCTCCAATCGCCGTGGGGTGGCAGCGGTCGAGTTCGCTCTTATCGTGCCGATCCTGCTCATCATGTACTTCATGACCATGGAGGCGTCGCAGGCCATCGAGACCAGCAAGAAGGTCAGCCGTATCGGCAGCATGGTTGCCGATCTGGTCACGCAGCAGCCGACCATCGTCAAGGCGGATCTCGACGCCATCATGAAGATCGGCACCTCGACCATTCAGCCCTACAACCGCTCGGTGCCGAACATCACCATCACGGCGATACAGGTCACCACCGATACGCCGCCCCAGGTGAAAGTGGTGTGGTCGCGCAAGGTGGCCAGCGGCGTTAACAGCGTCGGGGCCACCGCAGGTACCGCGACCACGGTTCCGGCAACGCTCAACGTCGCCGGCACCTTCCTGATCCGCGTCGAAAGCAATCTCAGCTATGCGCCGATCATCAGCTGGTCGACGGACAGCCCGCAGAAGCTTGGATTGACCCAATCCCTCACCACCACGATCCCGATGGGTGAGACGTACTATCTGCGCCCGCGCAGAAGCCTGACGATCCCCTGCGCCGATTGCTGAAGATCTCTACTGCCGACCACCTTCTGTCGAGACCAGGCGCACGATGGCTTGCGCCGCCGCATAGTCCTGTGGGGCAACGGTCAAAAAGCCGCCGGAGTGCTTCGATTCCAGCAGATCATAGACATCCGGGGTCGTCGACTTGAGGTTGGTGAGGAAGACGGTCAGCCGGCGCTTGGCTTCCGGGTCGAGATCGCTGCGTACGGCATGGGGACCGTATCTCAGCAAGCCTGAGGTCCACACGACCTGAAATGCCGACGGCGAAAGCCCGGCCTCTTCCAACCTTGCCTGCGTGCCGTTGGACAATAATGGCTGGCCGTCGGCCGTCGCCGTCACCCAACCAAACAAAGCGTCGGCCCGGCCGTCGAAGAGCATTTTTTCCGCTGCCGACGCTGAATCGGCATGGACCAGAAACGGTGAATCTTCGGCGATCTTGACGTGTTCGGCCGCCAGCTCCGCCAGCGGCAAAAGCGAGCCCCCGACGCTGTCCGGCGGCGACATGGCGATGCGGTGCGTCGCCATAGCCGCAAGGTCGGGCAGCTTGCCGTCCCTGGTCAGCAGCACGGAGCGGATGCCGGCCGCGCCGTCGGAATCGACCGGAGCCACAAGCGGCTCGACGCATCCACAACGTTGCAGCGCCGTGGCGTAGGCCGTCGCCGAATAGATGGCGTATTCGATCCGGGCGTTGGCCTGCGCCTCGATCAGTGCCGCATAGTCGCGCGCAACGACGAACTCCACCTTCATGCCAAGCGCGTTGGTAAAGGATTGAGTCAACAGCGCCAGCCCCGGGACGGTGTTGGCGGCGCCGGGCTCGGCGACGATGCCGATGCGAAACGTGCCGATATCATCGCGCCAGTCGGCCCGCGCCGGACCACACCAGAGCGCCCCATGCACCATCACCAGGGCAGCGCATGCCTTCCGCGCCGCTTTCATGACAAGACCGTCCTGTGCTTTCTTCGATCCACATCCATGCCCGCTGCGCGCGATACTGTACATCCTGGATTGAGCTTGTGGTCGCCCCAAAAACGCTATGCACTTTTGGGCGACATGCACTGGCACTATCGCGACAAGCAATTGCCGTTTGGTTTCCGAATTGCCAATGCCACCGTGGGATCCTATGTCAGGGCGTCCACACTGGCGATAATGACCGATGGCGCGTGCTTTCCTCTTCGTCCTGGATTCTTTCGGTATCGGCGGCGCGGCCGACGCCGAACGCTATGGCGACGCCGGCGCCAACACGCTCGCGCACATCGCCGAAGCTTGCGCCGAAGGGCGCGCGGATCGCGAGCGGCTTAGACAGGGGCCGTTGTTCGTCCCGCACATGGCATCGCTCGGGCTTGGCAAGGCAGCCGGGACGGCGACAGGATTGGCTTTTGCCCATTTCGGGACGGATCTGCTCGCCAACGCCTTCCATGGCGCGGCGCAGGAAGTTTCGAGCGGCAAGGACACACCCTCCGGCCATTGGGAGATCGCGGGCCTGCCGGTGCGTTTCGACTGGGGATATTTCCCGGATACGGTTCCCGCCTTCCCGGCTGATCTGACCGCGGCGATGATCCGCGAGGGCGAGGTTTCAGGCATCCTCGGCAACTGCCATGCGCCAGGCACCGAGATCATCGAACGGTTCGGCGAGGAACACATCCGCACCGGCAAGCCGATCTGCTACACCTCCGTCGACTCGGTCCTGCAGATCGCCGCGCATGAAGTCCATTTCGGCCTGGAGCGACTTTATGAATTCTGTCAGGTGGTGCGCCGGCTGGTTGATCCGCTCCGAATCGGACGCGTGATCGCACGGCCGTTCGTCGGCGAGACCGCCGGCACCTTCCAGCGGACCTACAATCGCCATGACTATGCCGTGCCGCCGCCGCAGCCGACCTTGCTTGACCGGCTGACGGCGCGGGGAAGCCGCGTCATCGCCGTCGGCAAGATCGGCGACATCTTCGCCCATCGCGGGATTTCGGAAGTGCGCAAGGCCGCCGGCAACATGGCCATGTTCGATAAGGCGCTCGGTGCGATGGACGATGCCGGCGACGGTGATCTGGTTTTCGCCAATTTCGTCGATTTCGACACCGAATTCGGCCATCGCCGCGACGTCGCCGGCTATGCCGCCGCGCTCGAGGCCTTCGACCGGCGGCTGCCGGAAGCATTCGCAAGGCTACGGCAGGGCGATCTTCTTATCCTGACGGCCGACCACGGCAATGATCCGACCTGGAGAGGCACCGATCACACGCGTGAACGCATCCCGGTGATCGGCACGGGACCCGGTCTCAGAGGTGGCGACGTCGGACTGAGAGCGACATTCGCCGATATCGGCGAGACCGTTGCCGAACATCTCGGGCTGGCACCCGGCCGCCACGGCACTTCTTTCCATACGATGATTGGTGGCCATGCCTGAATTGCCCGAAGTCGAAACGGTCCGGCGTGGCCTGCAGCCGGTGCTGGAAGGTGCCCGTCTGGCCAGGGTCGAGGCGCGGCGGCCGGATCTGCGCTTTCCCTTCCCCGAACGGTTTTCGGAACGGCTGACCGGCAGGACCATCACGGCGCTCGGCCGCCGGGCCAAATATCTGACCATGCATGTGCAGGATGGCCCGGTGCTGATCTGCCATCTCGGCATGTCGGGCTCCTTTCGCATCGAGACCGACGACGGCGGAGAGACACCTGGCGTGTTCCACCATGAACGCTCGAAGAGCACGGCGCACGACCATGTCGTGTTCGATGTCGTCACCGCCAACGGCGTCCGGTCGCGCGTGATCTTCAACGACCCGCGGCGCTTCGGTTTCATGCTGTTTGCGGAAGGATCGCCGGACACGCACCCGATGCTCGCCGGGCTGGGCGTCGAGCCCACGGGCAACACGCTGGACGGCGTGCTGCTCGCCTCGCTGCTGAAAGACCGCCGGGCACCGTTGAAGGCAGCGCTTCTCGACCAGAGGCTGATCGCGGGGCTTGGCAATATCTATGTCTCGGAGGCGCTTTGGCGCGCCGGCCTGTCGCCCTTGCGCGAGGCGGGCACCATCGCCAAACCGAGCAAGAAGGCCAGGCAACAAAGCGAACGCCTGGCCGAAGCCATCCGCTCGGTCATATCGGATGCCATCGCCGCCGGCGGCTCGTCGCTACGCGACTACATGCATACCGATGGATCGCTGGGCTATTTCCAGCACTCCTTCGCTGTCTACGACCGTGAGGGCGAGCCGTGCCCAAAGCCCGGTTGCGGCGGCCATATCGAGCGTATCGTGCAGAGCGGACGCTCGACCTTCTATTGCCGGACCTGTCAGAGCTGAGTTAGAGCCCGACAAAAGCGCCTAGCGCTTTGGGACGCATGAACAAAGAATAGACCGGATCAAGCGAGGAGAAGCAGCCATGGCCTATGAAACGATCATCGCCGAGACCCGCGGCAAGGTCGGGTTGATCACGCTGAACCGGCCGAAGGCACTCAACGCGCTGAATTCCCAGGTCATGGCCGATGTGGTGGCTGCCGCAAATGCGTTCGGAGCCGATGCCGCCATTGGCGCCATGGTCATCACCGGTTCCGAAAAGGCCTTCGCGGCCGGTGCCGACATCAAGGAAATGCAGTCGATTGCCTATGTCGATGCCTACACGCAGGATTTCTTTGTCGGTTGGGAAGAGTTGACGCGGACGCGCAAGCCGGTGATCGCCGCGGTGGCCGGCTATGCTCTGGGCGGCGGATGCGAGCTGGCGATGATGTGCGATTTCATCATTGCCGCCGACACCGCCAAATTCGGCCAGCCCGAGATCACGCTCGGCGTCATTCCCGGCATGGGCGGGTCACAACGGCTGACCCGGTTCGTCGGCAAATCGAAGGCGATGGACATGTGCCTGACCGGGCGGATGATGGATGCGGCGGAAGCCGAGCGCTCGGGCCTGGTATCGCGTGTCGTGCCCGCCGCCGAGCTTGTCGAGGACGCCGTCAAGGCGGCGGCCAAGATCGCCGATTTCTCGCTGCCGTCGGTGATGATGGCGAAGGAAGCCGTCAATCGTTCCTTTGAGACGACCCTGGCTGAGGGATTGCGGTTCGAACGCCGCCTCTTCCACTCGCTTTTCGCGCTCGAGGACCAGAAGGAAGGCATGGCCGCCTTCGCCGAAAAGCGAAAGCCGAATTTCACCAATCGGTAGAGCGCTGCCGGCTCGCGATCGAAACCCCATGGCGGCGGCCAAAAAGAACGCCAGGCAGCGTTGACGCGCCGGAAAAGCTGAACTATAAGCCGCACCAACCGAGGCGGCCCCGTTGCTGCCCGTTTGTTTTTTGCGCCCTGCGGCATGCCGCGTGCGCCGACCAGATCAGAAGAGAGGCATCATGGCCAACACATCCTCGGCCAAAAAGGCAACGCGCAAGATCGCCCGCCGCGCGGCGATCAACAAGAACCGCCGCTCGCGCGTGCGCACTTATGTCCGCCAGGTCGAGGAGGCACTCGCCTCCGGCGACAAGGCTGCCGCACAGGCCGCCTTCAAGGCCGCCGAGCCGGAATTGATGCGTGCCGCGACCAAGGGCGTCATCCACAAGAACACCGCGTCCCGCAAAGTGTCGCGCCTGGCCGCACGGCTCAAGGTTCTGTCGGCCTAACATCGCCAATACAGACTAAGCGTCTTTGAAACCCGGCCGATAGTGCCGGGTTTTTTCGTTTGCCGGCAAGTACTTAAAAAGAATGCCCGGAAACGGCGCCCGAAGCGGATTCCCGACTTGGAAATGCTTTGCCGGCACATGCATGCCTTCTGATGGTTGGCATGCTCGAAAAGCGACAGCTTGAAAATTGTCCACTGTCAAAAATAATCAATATTTTTCAGTTAGTTATCTATGGTCATCCACACCTTGTCCACAGCGCGACGAAGGGACGGGAGGACAACCGGCTGTCAAGCAAATTATTTCAGAATATTTCGCGTCGGCCCGGCTTTTTCATATTCGTCGGAAAAGGGTTTGAATCACAATGGCTTTGTCAAAATGTGCCGTTGCGGCACGACGCTCGAACGCGCCCGAGGTAACCTGATTCCTTAAAAATTGGTTAGATGTGGCCTTGCCCTATCCACAGCGATTTCGGTAATGTCGATCCATCGAAAGGGACGGGCCTCTGGCCCTTAACCCAGCCTGACGCAGCCAGCTTAAATTGGCGGGATTTGCGACGTGGATCAAGTCCGCGGGTGGTCTGGTTTTGCTCTTTTTTCGATACGGTAGGGGACTGGCGTAACGAGACATGGCAGGTCGACAGCGCGCCGGCGGTTTTCGCCGGACGATGTTGTATTGCCGTGACATACCCAACGCGGACTGGCTTCACGGGCCGGCACCGGTTCCCTGAGATAGTGGGCGATGCTCATTGCCGGCGGCGGCGACGAGCATCGTGGCGAAGACGCAGTCGCTGGAAACAAGGATGCAGGAGGCGCATCCCCGGCGGAAAACAGGTACAGAAAGGCAAGGAACTCGATCATGCAGAGCGGCATCGAAAGGGAGCTTACGGGCGACCTCCCATTTCCTGGAACTTTGATCGGAGCAAACGAGATGGCGGTCTCCAGCGACGCGGAGCAGAAGTTCGACCGGGTCAAGATCCAGTTGAAGGCGCGTCTGGGGGCTGAGGTCTATTCGAGCTGGTTCGGCCGCATGAAAGTGGCGGAGGCGTCCAAGGGCATTGTACGCATCTCGGTGCCCACCGCGTTCCTGCGCTCATGGATCAACGGCCACTATCTCGACCTCATCTCTGAACTGTGGAAGCAGGAGGACGCCGATCTGCTCAAGATCGAGATCGTGGTGCGCACGGCCACCCGCCAGGGGCGCAGCCATGCCGAACCGGAATTGGCGCCGGCGCGCAAGATGACACGGCAGACGCAGACGGCGCTGGCCGCCGGCACCGTGAGCCCCAGCAGGGTGGAACGGCCTCCCGTGCCACGTCCGGGTGCTGCAGCCGAGAGCGAATTCCGCCACAACGTGCTGGGGTCGCCGCTTGACCCGCGCTACACATTCGGCTCCTTCATCGAGGGGCCGTCGAACCGGGTGGCCTTCGCTGCCGCCAAGGCCGTGGCGGAATCGCAGTCGAGCGCCGTGCGCTTCAATCCGCTGTTCCTGCACGCGACCGTCGGGCTCGGCAAGACCCACCTGCTGCAGGCCATCGCGGCGGAATCGCTGAAGCAGAACCCTAAATCCCGCGTCGTCTATCTCACCGCGGAATACTTCATGTGGCGCTTCGCCACGGCGATCCGCGACAACAACGCGCTGACGCTCAAGGAGCAGCTGCGCGACATCGACCTCTTGATCATCGACGACATGCAGTTCCTGCAGGGAAAGTCGATCCAGCATGAATTCTGCCATTTGATCAACATGCTGCTCGACAGCGCCAAGCAGGTGGTTGTCGCCGCCGACCGGCCGCCGTCGGAGCTGGAATCGCTCGAGCCGCGCGTCCGTTCGCGCCTCAATGGCGGCGTCGCGCTCGAAATGTCGGCGCCCGATTTCGTCATGCGCCTCGGCATGCTCAAACTGCGCTTGGCCACGGCCAGGGTCGACGACGCGTCGCTGGACATTTCCGAGGAGATCCTCAATCACGTCGCCCGCACAGTGACCGGCAGCGGTCGCGAACTGGAGGGCGCCTTTAATCAGCTGCTGTTTCGGCAGTCGTTCGAACCACAGATCACCATCGACCGCATCGACGAAATCCTCGGCCACATCTATCGCACTGGCGAGCCGAAGCGGGTCCGCATCGAGGATATCCAGCGCATCGTGGCGCGCCACTACAACGTGTCGAAGACCGAATTGCTGTCCAACCGGCGTACGCGCACAATCGTCAAGCCACGGCAGGTCGCCATGTACCTGTCCAAGGTGATGACGCCGCGCTCCCTGCCCGAAATCGGACGGCGCTTCGGCGGCCGCGACCACACCACGGTGCTGCACGCCGTGCGCAAGATCGAGGACCTGTCCGGCAATGACAATACGTTGGCCCAGGAACTCGAACTGCTGCGACGGCTGATCAACGACCAGGCTTGACCGATCCGCGACAGGCAAGCCAGAACCGCACTGGAATTCAATGGCTTGCCTGCCCGGCCACGAGCTCGAGCAGGCTCGCGCGCGTGAGCAATTCCTGTAAAGTGTGAAACGCTTTTCCCGGGAAAGCGCGTAGCGCGTTTCCTTCGGAATCGAGACAAAACAAAGTCGGGCGATGGTCCGGATTCCGGATTCGGCGCCCTGGCCAGCGGTCTTCGTGGCGTTTATCCCCAGAAAGCCCGCGCAGCCGGCCCGAACCAGTGGCGCGGGCTTGCGTTTGCTGGCTTTTTCCTGTCAGTTTACGCAGATTCTGAGCCTGTTCAGACCTTTCGCGGGGCGCCGCCAGCCGGAGACCCGCTCATCCTTTCAAGCGAGCCTGTTTCGTCATGCGTGTTATCCTGGAACGGTCAAATCTCCTGAAGTCGCTCAACCACGTCCACCGTGTGGTCGAACGGCGCAACACGATACCGATCCTGTCCAATGTGCTGCTCAGTGCCGAGGGCGCCAGCCTGGAAATGAAGGCCACCGACCTCGACCTCGAAGTGACGGAAGCGACGCCCGCCAAGGTCGAGCGCGGCGGGGCGACGACGGTTCCGGCGCATCTGCTCTACGACATCGTGCGCAAGCTTTCCGACGGCGCCGAGGTGATGCTGAAGACGGACGAGGACGGCAACGCCATGACGGTGACGTCGGGCCGCTCGAGCTTCCGGCTGCAGTGCCTGCCGCAATCCGACTTCCCCGAGCTTTCGGCCGGATCCTTCTCCCATATCTTCCGGCTCGACTCGGTTGCCCTGAAGGGGCTGATCGAGAAGACGCAGTTCGCCATCTCCACCGAGGAGACACGCTATTATCTCAACGGCATCTACCTGCACACGCATGAGGTCGGCGGCAAGCTGAAGCTGCGCTCGGTGGCGACCGACGGACACCGCCTGGCGCGCGCCGAAATCGACGCCCCAGCAGGCTCCGAAGGCATGCCGGGCATCATCATCCCGCGCAAGACGGTGAGCGAGCTGCAGAAACTGGTCGATGATCCGGATGTCGCCGTGACCACCGAGCTGTCCGATACCAAGATCCGCTTCACCATCGGCAGCGTGGTCCTGACCTCGAAGCTGATCGACGGCACCTTCCCCGACTATCAGCGGGTCATTCCGACCGGCAATGACAAGAAGCTGATCCTCGACCGCCAGAGCTTTGCCGCAGCCGTCGATCGCGTCTCGACCATTTCCTCCGAACGCGGACGGGCGGTGAAGCTTTCGATCAGCGAAGGCCAAGTGACGCTTGCGGTCAACAATCCGGATTCCGGAAGCGCCACCGAGGAACTGGCGGCCGACTATTCTTCCGATCCTATCGAAATCGGCTTCAACGCCAAGTATCTGCTAGATGTCGCCGCCCAGCTGACCGGCACTGAAGCCAAATTCATGCTGGCCGATGCAGGTTCGCCGACGCTGATCCACGATATGGCCGACGAGACCGCGCTTTACGTGCTGATGCCTATGCGGGTATAGCCGGCACTGCATCATCGAGCCGGCTCCGCGACGGGACCGGCAGCGGAAACAATGGCGACTACTACAGGCGGATAGCGGTTGCCGGCACAAACTCATATAAGTAAGCTCACACTTACTGATTTTCGCAACTATGCAACGCTGGCGCTCGATCTCGCCCCCGGTGCCGTGGTGTTTTCCGGCGACAATGGCGCAGGCAAGACCAACCTCCTCGAAGCGATTTCCTTCCTGACGCCCGGGCGCGGCCTGCGCCGTGCGCCTTACGCCGATGTCGCACGCGAAGGCGGCGGCGGCGGCTTTGCGCTGCATGCCCGGCTCGACGGGCCCGATGGCCAGGCCGAGATCGGTACGGGCATTTCGGTTGGCGAGGGCGAAGGCGGCAGACGGGTTCGCATCAACGGCGCCGCTGCCAGATCGGCCGAAGACATGCTGGAATGGCTGCGAGTCGTGTGGCTGACGCCAGCCATGGATGCACTGTTCACCGGACCGGCCGCGGATCGCCGGCGCTTTCTCGACCGACTCGTTCTGGCGATCGATCCCGGCCACGGCCAGCGCGCCCTCGACTACGAGAAGGCGATGCGCGGCCGTAACCGCTTGCTTACGGATGGAACCAGGGACGACCGTTGGTTCGATGCGATCGAGACTCAGATGGCCGAAACCGGTGTCGCCATTGCCGCGGCGCGCGCCGAACTCGTTCGCCTGCTCGCCGCCATGATCGACAGGCTGCCCGACACAGGGCCGTTCCCGCAGGCCGATATCAGCCTTTCGGGCGATCTGGAAACCGAGATTTCCACCGCGCCGGCGGTCGATGTCGAGGAGCGGTTCCGGCGGGCGCTTGCCAATGGCCGTGATCGCGACCGCGCTGCCGGGCGCACGCTCGAGGGGCCGCACCGTTCCGATCTCCTGGTAAGGCACCGGCCAAAGGCAATGCCGGCCGAACTTTGTTCGACCGGAGAACAGAAGGCATTGCTGGTCGGCATCGTCCTGTCGCACGCCCGGCTGACCGGCGAGATGTCCGGCATGACGCCGATACTGCTGCTCGACGAGATCGCGGCACACCTCGATGGCGGACGGCGGGCAGCGCTGTTTTCGATCCTGGAGGAGTTGAACTGCCAGGCGTTCATGACGGGAACCGATGCCGCGCTGTTTTCCAGCCTCAGGGGGCGTGCGCAGTTCCTGACCGTCGACCACGGCACGGTTGGGCCAACCGAAGACGCCTGACAAGGTTTTTTGGGCGCGATATGGTTCTCACATGACTACTGCGCTCACGACCGACGAGATCGAACGCTATGCCCGCCACATCGTGCTGCCCGAGGTCGGCGGCGCGGGCCAGCAGAAACTCAAGCAGGCGCGCGTCCTGGTGATCGGCGCCGGCGGGCTGGGTGCTCCGGTGCTCGAATATCTCGCGGCCGCCGGCGTCGGCACGCTTGGCATCGTCGACGACGACATCGTGTCGCTCTCCAATCTGCAACGCCAGGTCATCCACGACACCGATGCGGTCGGCATGCTGAAAACCGAGAGCGCCAAAGCGGCAATCGCCCGCATCAATCCCAACACCGCGGTCGAGACGCACACGGTGCGGCTGAGCGCGGAGAACGCCCCTGCCCTTGTCGCCCGCTATGACATCGTCGTCGATGGTTCCGACAATTTCCAGACCCGCTATACGGTAGCCGATGCCTGCGCGAGCGCGCACAAACCTCTTGTGCATGCCGCCGTCGGCCGTTTCGACGGCTCGGTGACGGTGCTGAAGCCTTTCGAGGACGGTAAGGACGGCAGACCGAATCCTGGATATCGCGATCTCTTTCCCGAAGCCCCGCCGCCGGGCCTGGTGCCATCCTGCGCCGAGGCAGGGGTGCTTGGCGCCTTGACCGGCGTCATCGGCACGCTGCAGGCGATGGAGGCGATCAAGCTGATCACCGGCATCGGCGAGCCGCTGGTCGGCCGGCTGCTGCTCTACGATGCGCTCGCCGCGCGCTTCGAAACGATCCGCTACGGCAGGCGCTGACCTTGGAGCGGACCATGACCGTCACCATCGACCGCATTCCGGCCGATTTCGGCCGCTGGGACGAAGTGCTTGCCCTGATCATGCGTGCCTTCGCCTTCATGGACGGCATCATCGACCCGCCGTCCTCGGCTCACCTGCTCACTGTCGACGCACTGCGCGACAAGGCCGGGCGCGAGACCGGTTTCGTGGCCCTCGATGGCGACAGGATCGTCGGCTGCGTCTTTGCCCTCGAAAGGGCTGACGACTTTTACGTCGGCAAACTCGCCGTCCTCCCGGACTGCCAGGGGCAGGGCCTCGGCCGGCGGCTGATGCGGGCGGTCGAAAATCTGGCGCTCGACCGCGGCAAGGCGGCGCTGGAGCTGCAGACACGCATCGAACTCACCGCCAATCACGCCGCCTTTGCCCGCCTCGGCTTTCACGAAACCGACCGGACGGCGCATGAGGGCTACGCCAGGCCAACTTCGATCACCATGCGTAAGACTCTTTCGTAAGCCTTGACTTCCGTAGAGAGCGGTTCAGCGTTTGATGGAACCGCCGAACCGTTCCAACTCTTTGTTTTTAAGCAATTCCCAAGGGGAAGCGCTATGCGCTTCTCCCGGGAAAACCGCTACACACTTTTCCTGGAATTTCTCTGGGACAACGCGGCGTCAGGTTCTGAGCGGCAGCACGCGGTCGGGGGGACGGTGACCGTCAACGAAGGCCCTGATGTTGATGATGACCTTCTCGCCCATATCGATGCGGCCCTCGAGCGTGGCCGAGCCCATATGCGGCAAAAGCACGACCTTGTTCTTGGCGGCGAGCTTGAGCAGCTTGGCATTGAGCGCCGGCTCATGCTCATAGACGTCGAGACCGGCGCCGGCGATCTTGCCGTCCTGGATCAGCTTGACCAGCGCTTCCTCATCGATGATGTCGCCACGCGCGGTGTTGACGACATAGGCCGTCGGCTGCAACAGCGCCAGCCGCCGTGCCGACAACAGGTGGAAGGTCGCGGGCGTCGACGGACAATTGACCGAGATAATGTCCATGCGGGCCAGCATCTGGTCGAGGCTTTCCCAATAGGTCGCCTCCAGCCCGTCCTCGACCGCCGGCAACACACGGTGACGGTTGTGGTAGTGGATGGACAGGCCGAAAGCCTTGGCCCGCCTGGCAACGGCCGTGCCGATGCGGCCCATGCCGACAATGCCGAGCCGCTTGCCCCAGATGCGCCTGCCAAGCATCCAGGTCGGCGACCATCCGGCCCATTTCTTGTCGCCGGTGAGCACGTTGGCGCCTTCCGCGAGCCGGCGCGGCACCGCCAGCATCAGCGCCATGGTCATGTCGGCGGTGTCCTCGGTGAGCACATTGGGCGTGTTGGTGACGGTGATGCCCTTCTTGGCGGCGGCCGCAACGTCGATCTTGTCGACGCCGTTGCCGAAATTGGCGATCAGCTTGAGGTTGTCGCCGGCCTGAGCGATCAGCGCGGCGTCGATGTTATCGGTCACCGTCGGAACCAGCACGTCGGCTTCCTTGACCGCCGCGACCAGTTCCGGCTGCGTCATCGGCCTGTCCTCGACATTCAGCCTGGCGTCGAACAGCTCGCGCATGCGGGTCTCGACCGGGTCGGGCAGCTTTCGCGTGATGACGACGAGAGGCTTCTTTTTGCCTACCATTGTTTCCCTCGTTGAGACCTCTTTAACCAAGACCGGCGAAACTGAAAGCCGGTCGCGGTAGCCGATTTACCCATGTAACAAGCGGTGCCGCCGAAGACAAAGAAAAAGGGGCGCCGCAACCATCGGGCCGGCGCCGAAAGGAACGAAAGTGTCTGGTTTCGCGTCGCTTCGCCTGAGCCTCAGCGCGGCATTTCTTGGCGCTCTCCTTTGTTCTCCGGCCGCTGGCGCGCAGAGCGCGGCAGCGCCCGCCCAGGGCGTAGTCACACTCGGACCGAGCGGCCTGCCGCTGCCGCGATTCGTCAGCCTGAAGCCAGCGCGCGTCAACTCGCGCGTCGGTCCCGGCGCCAACTACTCCGTCAACTGGATGTATGTCAGGGCCGGCCTGCCGATGGAGGTCATCCAGGAATTCGACACATGGCGCCGCGTCCGTGACGCGGACGGTTCGGAAGGCTGGATCAACCAGTCGATGCTTTCGGGACGGCGTACCGCCATCATCGCCCCCTGGCAACGCGGCAAGGGCGGCCAGATCAGTCTCATGAAAAGCCCGGACAAGGACGCCAGGGTCGTGGCGATCGTCGAGCCGGGTGTCATGGGCACGATCAAGACTTGTGACGGCCAGTGGTGCGAAATGACGCTCGATGGCCATACCGGCTGGCTTGCCCAATCGACGGTCTGGGGCGCCTATCCCGGCGAGCGGGTCAAGGACTGATTCTTTGCCGCCGTTTCAGCGGGTTCGTTGCGAGCCAAGGCTCGAATCAACGGCCGATTCGGCCAAGGTGGGTGTCCTGAAAGCCCGTTGACAATTTCAGGCCGTAACCCAGCGCCCGATCGATGGCGATGTGCGCGATCCAGATCAGGGCGACCGCGATCGCGACGGCATGACCGGACAGGTACCCGGCGATCAGCAGCAGCACCGGTACGACGAGGATGTGCAAGGCGTTGTAGGTAAGGGCGCCGATGCGCGGCCCGCCGAGGTAGCCGAACATCGACAGGTCCGGTGCCAGGATGAGCACCCCGAAGAGCCACCAGGAAACGCCTGTCGAAGCATAGAAGACGATGGCGGCAACCGCCACGACGGCCCATTCGAGCCGGATTGTCAGGTCGAGAGGTTTCATTCCTGACAGATTGTTCGGCGCTGGCCGCTCATTCCTGGCGCTTGTGGCGCAGCCTCACCACGATATCGACATTGGCGATTTCCATGCCCTCGGGTGGATCCGGCAGGTTGGTGACCGTCACCGGACCGTTGGCAATGTCGAAAATCCGGTTCTCGCCTTCAATGTAGAAATGGTGGTGGTCGGAGATGTTGGTGTCGAAATAGGTCTTGGAGCCCTCGACAGCCAAGATGCGCAGCAGACCCGCCTGGGTGAACTGGTGGAGCGCGTTGTAGACGGTGGCCAGCGACACCGGCACGCCGGCGGCCAGCGCCTCCTCGTGCAATTCCTCGGCCGACAAATGGCGATCGCCCTTGGCGAAAAGCAGGTCGGCCAGCGCGATGCGCTGCCGCGTCGGCCTCAGGCCGGCTTCACGTACCCGCTTGTCCACAGCGACATTTTCCTTCCGGCAGCCCCGGTCCATCTTGTCTTCCAAGCTCGCAGTCCCGCTTCAAGACACGCCCAGGATGGCAAAAAAATGATTGTCTGCCGAAACCGGACCCCTGTTGACATATATTCTGTCGTCGGAAAGCGATCAATAGCGCGCATTGACCCGGGCAGACTGGCGGGTTAAGCGCAAACGCCGGTTTCCGGCCCGAAACAGATTGTGTTAGGACACCAACGACAAGGGCGCGCTACCGCCCGGACGATATGGGGACGAGATTGATGGCGGGTAAATCCAGCTACGACTACGAAGAATTGCTGGCCTGCGCCCGCGGCGAGCTGTTTGGAGCGGGCAATGCCCAGCTGCCCTACCCACCCATGCTGATGTTCGACCGTATCACCGAAATCAGCGAGACCGGTGGCGCCTTCGACAAGGGCTTCATCCGTGCGGAGTTCGACATCAAGCCGGACCTGTGGTTCTTTGCCTGCCATTTCATCGGCAATCCGATCATGCCAGGATGCCTCGGCCTGGATGCCTTGTGGCAGTTGACCGGATTCTATCTCGGCTGGCTCGGCGAACCTGGCAAGGGAATGGCGCTGTCGACCGGTGAGGTCAAGTTCAAGGGCATGGTCACACCATCGGTCAAGAAGGTCGAGTATGGCGTGGATTTCAAGCGCGTGATGCGCGGCCGGCTGGTTCTGGGCATCGCAGATGGCTGGATGAAGGCGGATGGCGAGCCCATATATGCGGCGACGGACCTGAAGGTTGGTCTGTCCAAGCAGTCGGCGGTCGCTTGACCGCAGCCTTGGCCTGCCCACTGGCCAGCATCCTTGGAAGGAGTTGCGAATGAGACGTGTCGTAGTCACAGGCCTCGGCATCGTGTCGTCGATCGGCAACAATGCCAACGAGGTGCAGACGTCGCTGCATGACGCCAGATCGGGCATCAGCTTTTCCGATTCCTTCGCCGAGCACGGTTTCCGCTGCCAGGTCTGGGGCGCACCGACGCTCGACCCGACCGCCATGATCGATCGCCGTGCGATGCGCTTCCTGTCGCAGGGTGCCGCCTGGAACCACGTCGCCATGGATCAGGCGATCGCCGATGCGGGTCTGGGCGAGAGCGACATCACCAATGAGCGCACCGGCATCGTCATGGGCTCGGGCGGCCCCTCCACCCGCACCATCGTCGAGGCGGCCGAAACGACGCTGAAGAACGGCAGCCCCAAGCGCATCGGCCCCTTTGCCGTGCCGAAGGCGATGTCGTCGACGGCCTCGGCCACTTTGGCCACCTGGTTCAAGATTCACGGCGTCAACTATTCGATCTCGTCGGCCTGCTCGACCTCGGCGCATTGCATCGGCAATGGCTATGAACTGATCCAGTGGGGCAAGCAGGACATCGTCTTTGCCGGCGGCCATGAAGATCTCGACTGGACCATGTCGGACCTATTCGATGCCATGGGCGCCATGTCGTCGAAGTACAATGACAAGGCATCGACGGCTTCGCGCGCGTATGACGTCGATCGCGACGGCTTCGTCATCGCCGGCGGCGCCGGCGTGCTGGTGCTGGAAGAGCTCGAGCATGCCAAGGCGCGGGGCGCCAAGATCTACGCCGAAATCGTCGGCTACGGCGCGACCTCGGACGGCCACGACATGGTCGCGCCTTCCGGCGAAGGCGCGGTGCGCTGCATGCGCCAGGCGCTGGCGACGGTTTCCACGCCGGTCGATTACATCAACACCCACGGCACCTCGACGCCGGTCGGAGATTCCAAGGAAATGGGCGCCATCCGCGAGGTGTTCGGCGAGAAGATGCCTTTCATCACCTCGACGAAATCGCTGACTGGCCATTCGCTCGGTGCTGCCGGCGTGCAGGAATCCATCTATTCGATCCTGATGATGCAAGGCGGCTTCATCGGCGAAAGCGCCCATATCGACACACTCGACCCTGAATTCGAGGGCATGCCGATCGTGCGCAAGCGCATCGACAACGCCAAGATCGACACCGTCCTGTCAAATTCCTTCGGTTTCGGTGGCACCAACGCAACGCTCGTTTTCCAGCGCTATTCCGCATAAGGCCAGCGTTTTTCTAAAAGGATTGCCAGCCATGGACGGACTGATGAAGGGCAAGCGCGGGCTTGTCATGGGTGTCGCCAACGATCATTCGATCGCCTGGGGCATCGCCCAAAAATTGTCCGAACACGGGGCGGAACTCGCCTTCACCTACCAGGGCGAGGCCTTCGGCCGGCGGGTCAAGCCGCTTGCCGACAAGCTCGGCGCCTCGCTTGTCGTTCCCTGCGATGTCGAAGACAGCGCTTCGGTCGCCGCCACGTTCGAGACGCTTGGCAAGGCCTGGGGCGGACTGGACTTCGTCGTCCATGCCATCGGCTTCTCCGACAAGAACGAATTGAAGGGCCTTTACGCCGACACCAGCCGGGACAACTTCGTCCGCACCATGGTGATCTCCTGTTACTCCTTCACCGAAGTGGCCCGCAATGCCGCGCCACTGATGACGCAGGGCGGCTCGATGATCACGCTGACCTACGCCGGCTCGGTCCGCGTCATGCCGAACTACAATGTCATGGGTGTCGCCAAGGCCGGCCTCGAGGCCAGCGTGCGCTACCTCGCCAACGACTACGGCCCGCGCGGCATCCGCGTGAACGGCATCTCGGCGGGACCGGTGCGCACGCTGGCCGGCGCCGGCATTTCGGACGCCCGCCACATGTTCTCCTACCAGCAGCGCAACTCACCGC
Organism: Mesorhizobium erdmanii USDA 3471; assembly: GCF_000472705.1. Lineage (GTDB taxonomy): Bacteria > Pseudomonadota > Alphaproteobacteria > Rhizobiales > Rhizobiaceae > Mesorhizobium > Mesorhizobium erdmanii. Next base: position 110,165 of record NZ_AXAE01000024.1, read on the forward strand.
TGCGTCGCACCGTGACCATCGACGAGGTCGGCGGCTCCGCGCTTTATCTGCTGTCCGACCTGTCTTCAGGCGTCACCGGCGAAATCCACTATGTCGATTCCGGCTATCACATCGTCTCGATGCCGACGCTCGATGAGTTGAAGCAGACGGATGGCTGACAGGTCCTGAGACGAACCAAGGTCACATGCTTTTGGCAAGATGCATGGGGCTGTTTCGGAGAAATTGCCGTTTCCGACTACAAAATAGTCTTCTCCAGTAAAATTGGACGCATTCGCGGAAACTCATTTTAAGAAGATTTCCGCTATAGAGTCCCGCATTCTGGGGATCCTTGAATGCCTGTCGTCAGCAACCCGAAGCGAACACCGGTGTTCCGACTGCTCACCATAGCAAGTTCGGGCATTGGCAGTTTCATCCTCGGCATCTGGGGCTTGAAGCACGGCTTCGGCGACGGGTTTGGCGGCATCTCGGTGGACATGATGGTCGCGATCATGGCCGCGCTTTGCGCGCTGGCGGCGTCGGTGGCGGCAATGTCATTCTTCGCCGGCATCGATGAATCGGCGGATTTCGTGTTCAATGAAACCCATTTCGACAAGCTGACCGGACTGCTGGCTCGGCCGGCGATGGTGGGCAGGGTCGCGGAGGCGGCGTGCGCGACAAGCCGAACCGGGGAACCGATGTTCCTGATCGACATCGACATCGACCGGTTCAAGCAGATCAACGACGCAATCGGCTATACACAGGGCGACGAGTTGATCCGCGCCTTTACCAAGCGGCTGCAGAGCTGCGTGCCCGCACGTGCCCTGATCGGGCGTATCGGCGCCGGCGAGTTCGCGGTGCTGCTTCCGGATCACCAGATCCAGGGAACGATGGAAAGCATGGTCGAAAGGCTCATCGACGAGATGATGGAGCCCTACGAGCTCAGCAGCCATCAGCAATCGGTGAGCCTGTCGGTGGGTATCGTGGCCATGCCCAAGGATGGCGTCGATCCGGTCCTTATCCTGCGCCGCTCCAACCTGGCGCTGCAGCATGCACGCAGCAGCGGGGTCGGCAACTGGTCGGTGTTCGACAGCGAGATGGGGCGTGTCGCCGATTATCGCCAATGGGTCGAAGCCGAACTGCACACCGCTTTCGAGCGCGGGGACTTCGACCTCCACTATCAGCCGCAACTCGACCTGCCGACCGGCCGTATCATCGGCTATGAAGCGCTGATCCGCTGGAACCATCCCGAACGCGGTATGATCCCACCGATGGAGTTCATCCAGATCGCCGAGGAAACCGGGATGATCAACCCGATCGGCGAATGGGTTCTGCGCAAGGCCTGCAGCGACGCCCGCCATTTGCCGGACGACTGCTTTGTCGCCGTCAACATCTCGCCGGTCCAGTTCATGACCAAGGATTTCGTCGGGGTCGTGCGCGACACGATGAGGACCACCGGCATCAAGCCGTCGCGGCTTGAGCTGGAAGTGACCGAGACGGCGATGATGCAAGACCGCGACCGCGCCGCTGCCATCCTGAAAGAGCTTGCCGAGATGGGCATCTCCGTTGCCGTCGATGATTTCGGCACCGGCTATTCGAACCTCAGCTATCTGATCGATTTCTCGTTCGGCAAGCTGAAGATCGACCGCTCCTTCGTCAGCCGCATCGATACCGATTCCAGCTCCGGCGCCGTCGTCTCGACGATTGTCGGGCTGTCGCGCGCGCTCGGCGTCAGCATCATTGCCGAAGGCGTGGAGACCGAAAACCAGGCGACGCTGCTGAGAGCAGCCGGCTGCGAGGTGGTGCAGGGCTACCTGTTCGGCCGGCCGGCGCCGCTCAAGATCGGGCTTGGCGACAAGCACGCCGGTGAGGACGTGCGGCGCGTCGCCAATCTTCATTGAGCAATCAACGACGGGCGGAAATCACCTTGAACATGCCATCGCGGGCAAGCTCCGCATGGCTTGAAAAGGCGGCCGACAGCACGGGCTCGTAGGGAAGCTGGCGGTTGGCGACCATGAACAGCCTGCCACCGGGCTTCAACGCCTTGGCCGCGGCGCGGATCATGCCGGCGCCGATCTCCGGCTCCGCCGCCCGGCTGCGGTGAAAGGGCGGGTTCATGGCGATGACGTCATAGCGGCGCTCGACAGGATCAGCGAGCAGATCGGTCCAGAAGAAGCCGCGCGCCACGGTGTTGCCGAGATTGCTCTTGGCTGCCTCCAACGCATCGAAATCGGCCTCGTAGAGATCGACGCCGGACAGGCCTGGCGAGCTGGCAGCCATTTCAGCTGCGACATAACCCCAGCCGGCGCAGAAATCGGCCGCATTGCCGCGCAGGTCACCGGGCAGGCTGTCGACCAGCAGTTTCGAACCCGCATCGACGCGATCGAAGGAGAACATGCCGGGTGCGGTGTGGAACCGGCCCTCGACCAGCACAGCGGGATTGGCGGCGCGAAGCGCGTCGGCGGCCTGGCTATCCACCGGGCGGCGCAGCCAGAAGGCGATGCCGTGATATTTCGGCAGATAGCCGTCGAGCGGCACAAGTTCGCCGACGCGCTTGCGCAGGCTGGCAATGCCGTCTTCCTTGCCACCGGCAACGACGACCAGTCCGCCCGGAGCCGCGCGTTCGAGAGCCTCGGCTATGCGCAGTTCGTTCTGTCCGCGATGACGGCCCGCGAGCACCAGCGCGGCATCAAAATCGTCGCCCTCGGTTCTCGGCGTGACGGCGAAACCAGCCGCCTGCAAGGCGCGGAAATGCGGCCGGAAGCCCTGCACGAGATGCAGCGCCGCCTCGAAGCCTGGCGGCCAGCGCAGGCCGGGCTCGGCGCCGAGGAAGAGGACGCGCTCGCCCGTTCGTGGCAGGGACAGAGCCTCGGCTTCGAACGGATGGAAAAGCGTCTTCAGCGCCTCAATGGACATCGATATGCTCCCCAGGGTCTTAAAGCGCGTCGCTCTGAAACGGATTCACGCAACGCGCTTCAAGTCTTTGTTTTGATGCATTGTCGTTGTCCCAGAACCGCTGCACACTTCTGGGCGACAGGCATTAGGCAATTCCCAAGGGAAAGCGCTGCACGTTTCCTGGAATTGCTTCAAACGAAAACGGGCGCGACATAAGCCGCGCCCGCGTCGATTTTCTGTCAGGTCGCTCAGGCAGCGTTTTCTTCGCCTTCGGTCTTCTTGTCGCGAGCGACTTCCTTGCCGGTGGCCTGGTCGACGACCTTCATCGACAGGCGGACCTTGCCGCGCTCGTCGAAGCCCATCAGCTTGACCCAGACCTTGTCGCCTTCCTTGACAACGTCCGAGGTCTTGGCGACCCGGTCGTTGGCGAGCTGCGAGATGTGGACCAGACCGTCACGCGGGCCGAAGAAGTTGACGAAGGCGCCGAAGTCGGCGGTCTTGACGACCGTGCCTTCGTAGATTTCGCCGACTTCCGGCTCGGCGACGATGGTGTGGATCCACTTCTTCGCCGCCTCGATCTCCTTGGCGTTCGAGGAAGCGATCTTCACCGTGCCGTCGTCCTCGATGTTGATCTTGGCGCCGGTCTTCTCGACGATCTCGCGGATGACCTTGCCGCCCGAACCGATGACGTCGCGGATCTTGTCGGTCGGAATGTGCATGACCTCGATGCGCGGCGCGAACTCGCCGAGTTCGGGACGGGCGCCGGTCAGGGCATGCGCCATTTCGCCCAGGATATGCTGGCGGCCATCCTTGGCCTGGTCCAGCGCGATCTTCATGATCTCTTCGGTAATGCCCTCGATCTTGATGTCCATCTGCAGCGAGGTGATGCCGTTGGCGGTACCGGCGACCTTGAAGTCCATGTCGCCGAGATGATCTTCGTCACCCAGAATGTCGGAGAGGACCGCGAAGCGCTCGCCTTCCTTGATCAGGCCCATGGCGATACCGGCAACGGGCTTGGCCAGCGGCACGCCGGCATCCATCAGCGCCAGCGAGGTGCCGCAGACGGTGGCCATCGACGACGAACCGTTGGACTCGGTGATCTCCGAGACGACACGCAGCGTGTAGGGGAACTGGTCAGCGCTGGGCAGCATCGGACGGATGGCGCGCCAGGCGAGCTTGCCGTGGCCGATTTCGCGGCGGCCCGGCGAACCCATGCGGCCGGTCTCACCGACGGAATAGGGAGGGAAGTTGTAGTGAAGGAGGAACTTCTCCTTGTACATGCCGGTCAGCGAATCGACATACTGCTCGTCCTCGCCGGTGCCGAGCGTGGCAACGACCAGCGCCTGGGTCTCGCCGCGCGTGAACAGCGCCGAACCGTGGGTACGCGGCAGGACGCCGACTTCGGAGACGATCTTGCGGACCGTCTTCAGGTCGCGGCCATCGATGCGCGAGCCGGTGTCGAGGATGTTCCAGCGCACGACCTTGGCCTGGAGCTCCTTGAAGACGGAGCCGATCTGCTCGGAGGTGTACTTGGCGTCTTCGCCTTCGGCCGGAGCAAAGGCTGCCTTGACCTTCGCCTTGACGGCGTCGACGGCGGCGTAGCGCTTCTGCTTGTCGACGTTCTTGTAGGCAGTGCTGAGTTCGTCGCCGACGATCTTCAGCATCTCGGCTTCAAGCGCGGAATAGTCCGGCGCGGTGAAGTCGCGCGGCTCCTTGGCGGCAACCTCGGCCAGCTTGATGATGGCATCGATGACCGGCTGGAAGCCCTTGTGGCCGAACATGACGGCGCCGAGCATCAGTTCTTCGCCAAGTTCCTTGGCTTCGGACTCGACCATCAGCACGGCGTCTGCGGTGCCGGCGACGACGAGGTCGAGCTTGGATTCCTGCATCTCGTCGATGTGCGGGTTGAGCACGTATTCGCCGTTGATGTAACCGACGCGGGCGCCGCCGACCGGGCCCATGAAGGGAACACCCGACAACGTCAAAGCAGCCGAGGTGGCAACGATCGACAGGATATCCGGGTCATTCTCGAGATCGTGCTGAACGACGGTGACGACGATCTGGGTATCGTTCTTGTAGCCGTCGGCGAAGAGTGGGCGGATCGGACGGTCGATGAGGCGGGAAACCAGCGTTTCCTTCTCGCTCGGACGGCCTTCGCGCTTGAAATAGCCGCCCGGGATCTTGCCGGCGGCGTAGGTCTTTTCCTGGTAGTTGACGGTCAGCGGGAAGAAATCGAGGCCGGGCTTCGGCTCCTTCATCGAAACGACGGTGGCCAGAACCTTGGTCTCGCCGTAGGTGGCGAGCACAGCGCCGTCAGCCTGGCGCGCGATCTTGCCGGTTTCGAGGGTGAGCGGACGACCGCCCCATTCGATTTCCACTTTGTGGTGATTGAACATATCTTGTCCTTAATAAGCGGAAAGGGCCGCGCCGTTTCACGGTGCGCGGATGCCCTTTCCCTGGCTTCCTTTCTCGGGCAGCCACGGGCAAGACAACGGGAAGCTCGGGTGATTTCAGCGCGGGCTAAGCGCGCGAGCGTCCTGCAATCCTGCCCCATGACCGTCCATGGGCGGTTTCGAGTGGCCCTCTGCGCGCTCGAAACCGGGTCTGGCCAGTCTCTACGACTGGCAGAATGCGCGACCGGCGGGCCCTCCGAAGAAAGCCCGCCGGTCAATTCGTCAACGGCGCAGACCGAGCTTCTCGATCAACGTCTGGTAGCGCGCGTCGTCCTTGCGCTTGAGATAATCAAGCAGGCTGCGGCGCTGGGAGACGAGAGCGAGCAGACCACGGCGGGAATGGTTATCCTTCTTGTGGTCCTTGAAGTGGTCGGTCAGGTTCTTGATGCGCTCGGAAAGGATAGCCACCTGGACTTCCGGAGACCCGGTATCGCCCTTGGCGGTTGCGAATTCGCCCATCAATTCCTGTTTGCGCTCGGCAGTAATCGACATCGTGTTTTTCCTTATCTGTTTGAGGAAACGGGTCGCCCTCAGCCGGGATGTCGTCCAGCAGGGGCCGGTGCAAGCAAAGCGTCGTGGCGCTATGCTGCGGCGCATATAGTGCAATTCCCCTGAAAACACCAGCCTAATTCACGAAGCCGGCTTCGGCGTGGTTTTTGCGGCACGAAAGAGACTTTTGCCGCGGCTAAAGCCACTTCTTCCATCTGAAGAAGACGATCAGTCCCACCGCGACAAGCAGCATGAAGACGAGTGCCGCCGGATAACCATAATAGGATCGCAGCTCCGGCATGTTCCATGGCGAGGCGTCGGGACTGAAGTTCATGCCCCAGACGCCGACCAGGAAGGTCAGCGGCATGAAGATGACCGAGACGATGGTGAGATAGCTGATGACGTCGTTGGTGCGCGCCTGGCTCAGGGACAGATGCATCTCGATCAGGCCGGTCAACATGTCACGCTGGGTCTCGACCAGCTCGATCAGCCGCAATGCATGGTCCAGCGTATCATTGAAGAAGATTTTCGTTTCAGCCTTCACGTAGGGCACATCGTTGCGGATCAGTGTCGCCAGCGCATCGCGCATCGGCCACAGCACGCCTTTCAGCACATTGGCGTCGCGCCGCAATTCATGCAGTTGGCGCATCTGATGCTTGTGCGTTGAATGCAGCATCTCGTCCTCGATACCGTCGACCACGTCGCCGGCCGCCTCGATCGGCGGAAAATAGCTGTCGACGATGGCGTCGATCAGCGCATAGGCGAGATAGTCGGCGCCGCGGGTGCGCAACCGGTTGGGCATCGAGGCAGCGATGCGCTTGCGCACGGGATCGAACGGATCGCCTTCGCGCTCCTGGAAGGTAACGACAAAGTTCTTGCCGAAGAAGACGGCGACCTGCTCGTAACGGTGTGAGGTCACATCGTCGATCATGCGCAGGACAACGAAGGCATGGTCCTCGAAGAAATCCACCTTCGGCCGCTGGCCGGTGTTGACCACGTCTTCCAGCGCCAACGGATGCAGGCTGAAGATCCGGCCGATCTCCTCGATCAGCGGGATGTTGGCCAAGCCCGTGCAGTCCAGCCAGACGACCGGCCAGCGGTCGCAATGGGTATTGAGATCGTCGATGCTGGCATTGTCGATGGTCTTGAATTTTTCGGGCGAAATCAGCGTCAGCCTGAGTTCGCTGCGCCGCGCCGCCGGATCGGCGATCAGCGTACCCGGCGAAGCGCCGACGGGCGGCCGCCGCGTTTTCACCGGCGCCCGCTTTTTCATCGCCTCGGCCTTTGCCATCTGCTCCTCGAGCGTAACGTCAACCTGAAGTTAGACCAGAGCCGTCACCCGGCAAAGACCCGCTTGGGCTTGAACATGCCTTGCTCGATCGCGCCGATGGCAACCAGTTTGCCACGTGCCGTGGCGCAAGCTTCTTCGGCTTCGACAGGCGCGTCGCGGCCGCGGATGATGACCGGGTTGCCGAGACGGATCTTCGTCGCCGCGTCGTCGCTGATGGCGATCTGTGGCAAGCAGTCGAGAGCCGCCGACGTATCGACGAGAAGCGCATCGATCGCGCCGAAGTCGACCGGCTTGGTCACCGCCTCGGCCTGGTCCGATCCCCCGGCCGCTTCCGGTCCCTCATCGCCCTGGTCCCCGAAGCGGGCTGCCTCGAGTTCGGCAATGGTGACGAAATCCTCGGGCGTGAACGGTTCGACCTCGACCCGGCGCAAGTCGGAAATATGGCCGAAACAGCCGAGGTCGCGGCCCATGTCGCGGGCCAGCGAGCGCACATAGGTGCCCTTGCCGCATTCGACCTCGAAAACGGTGTGGTCGGCGTGGTGCTCGACGATGTCGAGGCGGCCGATCTCGATCTCGCGCGCGGGAATGTCGACCGTCTCGCCTTCGCGGGCGAGATCGTAGGCGCGTTCGCCCGCGATCTTGATGGCCGAGAATTGCGGCGGCGTCTGCATGATGACGCCGGTATATTTCGGCAGCAGCGCCCTGACCTCGGCTTCCGGCGGACGCAGGTCTGAGCTCTCCGTCACCGGCCCTTCAAGGTCGTCCGTCGAGCGCTCCTGCCCCCAGGCAACGGTGAAGCGATAGATCTTGGCGCCGTCCTGCACATAGGGCACGGTCTTGGTGGCTTCGCCGAGGGCGATGGGCAGCATGCCGGAAGCGAGCGGATCGAGCGTGCCGGCATGGCCGGCCTTTTCGGCCTGGAACAGCCATTTGATCTTGGACACGGCCTCGGTCGACCCCATGCCGACCGGCTTGTCCAGCACCACCCAGCCGGAGACAGGCCGGCCCTTCTTCTTGCCGCGGCGGCCCATTATTCGCTGTCCCCATCGTCGTCTTTGCCTTGACCGTCCGCATCCAGATCACGCGCCACTTCGGGCGACTTCAAGAGATCGTTGATCCTGGCGAAATTGTCGAAGGAGGTGTCCAGCCGGAAGCGGAATTCCGGCATGTACTTCATCTGCCTGAGCGCGCCGGAGACACGCCCGCGGACGAATTTCGCATGCTTGTTCAGTGCTTCGATCACCGCGTCGGCATCCTTGGCGCCGAGCGGAGACACAAAGGCCGTGGCGATTTTCAGATCGGGCGACATGCGCACTTCCGAGACCGAAACCACGGAATTTTCAATCACCGGATCGATGATCTCGCCGCGCTGCAGGGTTTCAGACAGCGCATGGCGCACCTGTTCGCCGACGCGAAGCATGCGTTGGGACGGGCTGGACGTGGTTGAACGAGGCATTTTTCTCAATCCTGAAAGCGTGAGGCGCGGGATGGGACCGTGCCGCATGTCTCATACGGGGTCATTCTCGACAGGCTTGGGGCGGCGGCCTCTCGACCACCGCCCGAAACCGACAAGTCACTCGAACTCAGAGTGTCCGGGTCACCATCTCGACGCGGAAGCACTCGATGATGTCGCCGACGCGCATGTCTTCGTAGTTCTGGAAGGCCATGCCGCACTCCTGGCCGCCGGGAACTTCCGAAACCTCGTCCTTGAAGCGCTTCAGCGTCTTCAGCGTGCCTTCGTGGATAACGACGTTGTCGCGGATCAGGCGTACGCCCGCACCACGCTCGACCTTACCTTCGGTGACACGGCAGCCGGCGATCTTGCCGACCTTGGTGATGTCGAAGATCTCGAGGATCTCGGCATTGCCGATGAAGGTCTCGCGACGCTCCGGCGACAGCAGGCCCGACAGAGCCGCCTTCACGTCATCCACGAGATTGTAGATGATCGAGTAGTAGCGGATCTCGATGCCGGCGGCCGCGGCCGCGGCACGTGCCTGCACGTTGGCGCGAACGTTGAAGCCGATGATCGCAGCACCCGAAGTCTCCGCCAGCGAGACGTCGCTTTCGGTGATGGCGCCGGCGCCGGCATGAACGATGCGCGCACGCACCTCGTCGGTGCCGAGCTTGTCGAGCGCCGCGTTGATCGCCTCGATCGAACCCTGCACGTCGCCCTTGATGACCAGCGGGAATTCCTTCAGCCCGCTCGTCTGCAATTGCGACATCATCTGTTCGAGCGAACCGCGCTGGCCGGCATGCTTGGCCACCGCCTTCTCACGCGCCAGACGTTGGCGATATTCGGTGATCTCGCGGGCGCGGGCCTCGTTGTTGACCACGGCAAAGCGGTCGCCCGCCTGCGGAGTTCCCTGAAGGCCGAGCACCTCGACCGGCATCGCCGGCGGCGCTTCTTTGATCTGCTCGCCGCGATCGTTGACCAGCGCGCGCACGCGACCCCATTCGTTGCCGGCGACAAGAATGTCGCCTGGCATCAGCGTACCGGTCTGCACCAGCACGGTGGCCACGGGGCCACGGCCCTTGTCGAGCTGCGCCTCGATGACGACGCCTTCGGCGGTACGGTCCGGATTGGCCTTCAGGTCGAGGATTTCGGCCTGCAGCAGGATCGCCTCGAGCAGCTTGTCGAGATTGGTGCCCTTGGTCGCCGACACTTCGACGTCGAGCACTTCACCGCCCATCGATTCGACGAAGACTTCGTGGCGCAGCAGTTCGGAGCGAACCTTCTGCGGATCGGCGCCGTGCTTGTCGATCTTGTTGATCGCCACGATGATCGGAACGCCGGCCGCCTTGGCGTGGCTGATCGATTCGATCGTCTGCGGCATGACGCTGTCGTCAGCCGCCACCACCAGGATGGCGATGTCGGTGGCCTGGGCGCCGCGGGCGCGCATCGCCGTGAAGGCGGCGTGACCGGGGGTGTCGATGAAGGTGATCTTCTGACCATTCTTCTCGACCTGATAGGCGCCGATATGCTGGGTAATGCCGCCGGCCTCGCCGGAGACGACGTTGGCATTGCGGATGGCGTCGAGCAGCGAGGTCTTGCCGTGGTCGACGTGGCCCATGATGGTCACGACCGGCGGACGCGATACCAGGTCCTCGGCATTGTCGGCGATGTTGAACAGGCCTTCCTCGATGTCGGACTCGGCGACGCGGCGGACCGTGTGGCCGAATTCGGTGGCGACCAGCTCGGCCGTGTCGGCGTCGATGACGTCGCCCGGCTTCAGGATCTGGCCCTGCTTCATGAAGAACTTGACCACATCGACCGCACGTTCGGACATGCGCTGTGCCAGTTCCTGGATGGTGATGGTCTCGGGCAGGATCACTTCGCGCATGACTTTCTCGCGCGGCTCATTGTGCATCGCGCGCTTGAACTTCTCCTGGCGGCGACGCATCGACGACAGCGAGCGGGCTCGCGCATCCTCTTCGGAAAGCGCGGTGTTCAGGGTCAACTTGCCGCGACGGCGATCTTCCTCGGCCTTGGTCGGCTTGGCCGGACGCGGCACTTCAGCAGTAATCGGACGGCGCACCGGGGTACCGGCGCCAGTGCGCTTCGGCTTGACCTCTTCCTCTTCGTCAGCCGTTGCCAGTTCCGCGGCCTGCGGCGCGCGACGGCGTGCCTCTTCCTCGGCGCGACGGCGCGATTCGGCCTCGGTCTGCAGCCGTGCTTCTTCCTCGGCCTGGCGGCGCGCGGATTCTTCGCGCTCACGCTTGCGGCGCTCTTCGTCCTCGGCCCGGCGCTTGGCATCTTCCGCGGCGCGCTGACGGTCTTCGACCTCGCGGACCTTCGAGCCCTCGAGCGCCCTGCGGCGCGCTTCCATCTCGCTGCGCGACAGTTCGTTCAGCACCATGCCGCCGCGTTCGACCGGGGCCGGCGGCGGTGGCGGTGGTGGCGCGGGCGGTGCTTTCGGCGCTTCCTGCACGACAGGCGCGGCGACAGCCGCCGGCTTCGGCGTGAAGACGGGTGCAGCAACCGGCTCCGGCTTGTCGCCGGGCATCGAGAATTTGCGCTTCTTGGTCTCGACGACGACCTGCTTGGTGCGGCCGTGCGAGAAGTTCTGACGCACAGTGCCCTGTTCCATGCCGGGGCGCTTCAGCGTCAAGGTCTTCTTCGGTGTAACACTCAACGTCTTGTCGTCGCCCGATTTCGTATCGCTCATTCCATATCCTCTGCGGCATCATCTTCGTCAGCAACGGCCACAAGCATTGCAAGATCGTCCGGGGTACCGCCCCGATATCGGTCGAGCGCAACCATGCGCTTCAGGACCGCCTTACCCGCGTCTCCCGCGAGGACGGCAGCATGTATCACATTTGTACCCCCCAATGCCAAGCTCAACTCGGCTTCGGAGAAAAGTTTGTAGGCAAGGACGGATGGCCCGCCAATATGGACGGTCGCCCGCCGTGCTTGACTGATCTTGCGTACGCCATCGTCCGACGCTTCGGTCGCGTGGAGCACGAAAAGCGCCAGGCCACTGCGCACCGCGCTCTCGACTTTGGTAGCGCCCAGCGCGATCGCGCCTGCCTTGCGGGCGAGACCCAGCATGCCCAGAGCGGATCTGGAAAGCAGCCCATCGACCATGCCGCCAAGATCCGGCGGCACGACCACCTGTGCCTTGAAGGCGCGGGCAAAAAGGTTCTTGGCCGCCGCCTTGTCGATATGTAGGCGGTCGGCACTCACCCAGCAACCGCGGCCGGGCAGATTTCTCTTGAGATCGGGAACGACGGCCGAATCCGGGCCGACGACGAACCGGATCAGTTCATCCGGTTCGGCCTGCTTGCGGGTAACGATGCAGGTGCGATCGTTCATCTCGTCCAAGGGCGGGTTGTGTGCGATGCGGTTTCACCTCACGCACCAACGGCTTCGTCAGCCGATGCTTCTTCGGCTGCAAGCTCGTCCTCGGAAATCCAGCCGGCCTTGAGACGGGCATTGAGCACCATCTGCTCGGCATCGGCGCGCGAAACACCATGATTGGCCAGCACGCCCGGATAGACCTTGGTCTCGCCGTCCTTGCGTTCCTTCCAGCCGGTCAGGTCGTCGGCGGCATAGCCGGCGAAATCCTCGATCGTCTTCACGCCGTCCTCGCCGAGCGTCACCATCATTGCGGTGGTGATGCCGGGGATTTCGCGCAGCTCGTCCTTGACGCCCAGCGCCTTGCGCTTCTCGTCATGCTCAGCCTCGATCTTTTCGAGATATTCGCGGGCACGGGTCTGGATCTCCGAAGCGGTGTCGTCATCGAAGCCGTCGATCGAGGCGATCTCGCCGGCGTCGACATAGGCGACTTCCTCGACGCTGGTGAAGCCTTCCGAGGCCAGCACCTGGCCGACCATCTCGTCGACGTCGAGGGCTTCCATGAACAGCGCCGAGCGCTCGACGAATTCCTTCTGGCGGCGCTCGGATTCCTCGGCCTCGGTCAGGATGTCGATGTCCCAGCCAGTGAGCTGCGAGGCGAGACGCACGTTCTGGCCGCGGCGGCCAATGGCCAGCGACAGCTGATCGTCGGGAACCACCACCTCGATGCGCTCGGCATCCTCATCGAGCACGACCTTGGCGACTTCCGCCGGCTGCAGCGCGTTGACGATGAAGGAGGCAGCCGAGGGCGACCATGGAATGATGTCGATCTTCTCGCCCTGCAGTTCGCCGACGACGGCCTGGACGCGGCTGCCGCGCATACCGACGCAGGCACCGACCGGGTCGATCGAGGAATCGCGCGAAATAACGGCGATCTTGGCGCGCGAGCCCGGATCGCGGGCGACCGACTTGATCTCGATGATGCCGTCATAGATTTCCGGCACTTCCATGGTGAAGAGCTTGGCCATGAACTGCGGATGGGTGCGCGACAGGAAAATCTGCGGGCCGCGCTGCTCGCGGCGCACGTCATAGACATAGGCGCGGACGCGATCGCCATATTTGTAGTTCTCGCGCGGGATCAGCTCGTCGCGGCGGATGATGGCTTCACCACGGCCGAGGTCGACGATGACATTGCCGTATTCGACGCGCTTGACGGTGCCGTTGACGATCTCGCCGATGCGGTCCTTGTATTCGTCGTACTGGCGGTCGCGCTCGGCCTCGCGCACCTTCTGCACGATGACCTGCTTGGCCGACTGGGCGGCGATGCGGCCGAAATCCATCGGCGGCAGCTGTTCGGCGATGAAATCGCCGAGCTGGGCGTCGGGATTGCGCTCGCGGGCCGAGGAAATGGCGATCTGGGTGGCATAGTCGTCGACCTCTTCGACAACTTCCATCAGCCGCTGCAGCTTCATCTCGCCGGTGTTGGGGTTGATGTCGGCGCGGATGTTGGTCTCCTGGCCATAACGCGAACGCGCCGCCTTCTGGATCGCATCGGCCATGGCGGCGATGACGATCGACTTGTCGATCGACTTTTCACGCGCGACCGCGTCGGCAATCTGCAGCAGTTCAAGTCTGTTGGCGCTTACAACCATGTTTTTTCTCCCGAGCCTGTTTGCCGGACGTTTGCGCCCGGCAGCTCAATCGTTATTCCTGTTCGTGTTCTTCCGTGGCGTCTTCGGAAATATCGTCTTCCGGCTCGCCGCGGCGTTTCTTGGCTTCCTTGCGCGCCCTGTTGTCCTTCGACAACGCATCGCGGATGAGGTCGTCGGTCAGGATCAGCCTGACATCGGCAATGGCGTCGTAGGGCACGCGTACCGTCGGCTCCTCGCCATAGGCTGCCTTGTCGCGCTCGATCAAGACGTCGTTCTCGCCAGCCTCGGCGATCTTGCCCTTGAAGCGCTTGCGATCAGCGACGATGACCGACGTCTCCATCTTCACCAGATGACCGGTCCAGGTCACGAAATCCGATTTGCGCACCAACGGCCGATCGATGCCGGGCGAAGACACTTCGAGATGATACGCCTTTTCGATCGGATCATCGACGTCGAGCGCCGGCGACACGGCGCGGCTGACCTCTTCGCAATCCTCGACGGTCATGGTGCCGTCCTCGCGTTCGGCCATGATCTGCAGCGTCAACCCGTTCTGACCGGACAGATGCACCCGCACAAGGCGAAAGCCGATGCCGCGCAGCACCGGCTGGACGATCAGCGCAATGCGCGCATCGATGCCGCTTTCGCGGATGATGCGGTCGTCACCTTCGCTTGCCGTTGCAGTCATCAATTGCCTGTCGTTCGTTTCGAAATGTTCTTTAGTTTGCGCATCGGAACCATCCGAAAACAGCTTCGCACTTTTCGGTCCGATGCACCCGCCAGGTAATAAAAAAGAGCGGGACCGGTGGGACCCACTCTTCGTCATACCGACCAAGAATTTGACGCTGATATAGACGAACACGGCCGGCGTTTCAAGCCCGCCGTGGCGGGTCGGCAAAAGCGCTGACGCGTCAGCATTGCTCCGGGCGCATGGCCGCCATGCGGCAATCCCCCTGTGAGCGGAGGCGGGGCGCTCTTATTTATTAGCCACGACACGAACACAAGCGGCGCGCGGTGGCGCGCGAGAGGACAAGATCATGAGCAATCGCAGATTATTTTCCGCCCTGGGCGATCTCTTCACGACATTTGGCAGCGCGGTCGCCGCATCGCGCGCCGTGGAAGCCGGCCGCAAGCCGCGGGCCGACGATTTGCGTAAGCTCGGAATGGATCCGGCCATCTTCAACAGGATCGGCCGTTTCTGAAAATTCAGGAAATAGGCGCCTATTTCCGGACGAAGGTCAGATAGGCAGGCTGACGGCCTTCGCGAATGGCCTTCGCCTCGTAACGCGTGCCCGGCCAGCCCTCATATGGGCGGTGCCAATCGGCTGCTTCAGCCGCTTGCCACGCGAAGGCGCCATGCGCTCGGCAATGCAGCAAGGTCCAGTTCACATACGTATCGATGTCGGACGCGAAGTGGAATTTTGAGCCCGGCTTCAGGACGCGCGCGAAACGGTCGAGATTGACCGGGCTGACGAAACGCCGCTTCCAGTGCTTCTTCTTCGGCCACGGATCGGGATAGAGAAGATCGATGCCGTCGAGCGTGGCCGGCGGCAGCCAGTCGAGCAACTGCGTGGCATCGTCATCAAAAACGCGCAGGTTGGCGAGCGGCCTTGCCGTCACCGCCATCATCATCTTGGCCATGCCGTTGACGAAGGGCTCGACGCCGATGAAGCCGGTCGTCGGCGCTTCGATGGCGCGGTGCAGAAGATGTTCGCCGCCGCCAAAGCCGATCTCGAGCCGGACAGCCGAAAGGTCGGTCTCAAACAGGGTGCGCAGATCCGGCGGCGCCTCGGCCTTCAGATCGAGCCCATAGGCGCCAAGCCCGCTTTCCAGCGCCGCCGCCTGCTGCGGGCGCACCGGCTTGCCGCGCCGGCGACCGAAGAACGCTTCGGTCGCGCGGCCTGGCCTGTCTTGCGGGCTCATCTGGTGGCGCAGGGTCTGTCGTGGCCTCAGGCCGCGACAGCATCCTTGAGCGCCTTGGCGAGATCGGTCTTCTCCCAGGAGAAAGACCCGTCACGGCCGGCCTTGCGGCCGAAATGGCCGTAGGACGACGTCTTGGCGTAGATCGGCTTGTTGAGGTCGAGATGACGGCGGATGCCCGACGGCGACAGATCCATCACGTTGCGCAGCGCGTCCTCGAGCCTTGCCTCGTCGACCTTGCCGGTGCCGTGCAGATCGACATAGACCGACAGAGGCTGGGCAACGCCGATGGCGTAGGAAAGCTGGATGGTGCAGCGGTCGGCAAGCTTCGCCGCCACGACATTCTTGGCCAGGTAGCGTGCCGCATAAGCAGCCGAACGATCGACCTTGGTGGTATCCTTGCCGGAGAAGGCGCCGCCGCCGTGGGGGGCAGCACCGCCATAGGTATCGACGATGATCTTGCGGCCGGTGAGGCCGGCGTCGCCATCCGGGCCGCCGATGACGAACTTACCGGTCGGGTTGATGTACCACATGCAATCGTCGGCGATCTTGAGATCGCCAAGCGCCTCGCGGATGTAGGGTTCCACGACCTTGCGCACCTTCTTGGAGTCCCAGGTCGGGTCGAGATGTTGGGTCGACAGCACGATCTGCGTTGCCTCGGCGGCCTTGCCGTCGATGTAGCGGACAGTGACCTGGCTCTTTGCGTCCGGCCCGAGCTTGCCGGCCTCGCCGTTGTTTTCGTGACGGGCGGCGGCCAGAAGTTCGAGGATTTTATGGCTGTAGTAGATCGGCGCCGGCATCAGGTCCGGCGTCTCGCGGCAGGCATAGCCGAACATGATGCCTTGGTCGCCGGCACCTTCCTCGCCCTGACGGTCGGCGGCGTTGTCGACGCCCTGGCCGATGTCGGGCGACTGGCCATGCAACAGGACCTCGATCTTGGCGGTCTTCCAGTGGAAGCCGGCCTGTTCATAGCCGATCTCGCGAATCGCCTTGCGAGCAACCGACTTGAACTTGGCCGGGTTGATGATCGAATGTCCGGCCGCGTCCTTGAGGACATTGCCGGCCTTGTCCTTCTTCAGCAGCGTCTCGGGGACGCGCACTTCGCCGGCGATGACGACACGGTTGGTGGTCGCGAGCGTCTCGCAGGCGACACGGACCTTCCACGGGTCCATGCCGGTCTTCTTGGCTTCACGGTAGACCAGATCGACAATCTCGTCGGAGATCCGGTCACAGACCTTGTCGGGATGGCCCTCGGCAACGGATTCCGAGGTAAAGAAGTAATTCTGCCGCGTCACGGGTGTCCCCTCTTGAAAAACGATCGGCAGGCTGCCGATTTTGGCGCGCCACGTGTTAGCGGGGCAAAGCGCCGCTCGTCAAGCGTTGCCGCTCTTCTGGCACGACTGTCGATGTCGGTATCTTGTGCCACCGGCGGCAAATGCCGCCGGATCGAGGCGCATCGAGGATCAGTCGAGATCATCCGCGGCGAGCGACTTCACCAGGTCGATAATCCTGCGGCGCACCTTGACGTCAGCGATCTTGACGAAGGCCCGGTTGAGCTGAAGGCCTTCGGGACTGCCGCAGAACTCGACGGCGAAAGCCATCGAGGCATCCTCCGAAAAGCCACGGCCGGCCGCCGCCTCCTGGCCTGGCGCATCCTCGAAAAAGAAGGCGACGGGCACGCCGAGTATGGAGGCGATCGCCTGCAGCCGGCTGGCGCCGACGCGATTGGTGCCTTTTTCATATTTCTGGATCTGTTGAAATGTGATGCCGAGATTTTCGCCCAGCTTTTCCTGGCTCATTCCGAGCATATTGCGGCGAAGCCGGACGCGGCTTCCAACGTGGATGTCGATGGGATTGGGTTTCTTCTTGTTTTCTTCTGTCATTTTTTCCTCGCCGAATTTTTTCGGCTTTGTGATTTTTTCCCGCCCAAAAAAAGCCGGAGGCGACTGCCCCAACAGAACGATCCACCAGCTTCGAGAAATTTTCAGGCGATACAGTATGAGTTTCTAATGTGTCGACTGTCAATTCACCCGTAGCCTTTGCCTTACGTTCAACAACGCTCCCACAAGCGCAAACAGCAACATGATCAGCATTCCGTTAATGCGCCGCTGGCCCGAAGAAACGACCGTCTGTCCCGAAATCGGCACCGTCACATCGATGGCTCCGCGCGCGTCGATTGCCAGCGCATCGACGATGCGTCCACGTGGATCGACGACGGCCGAGATGCCGTTGTTGGCAGCACGCAGCAAGGGCAATCCGTTCTCCACCGCGCGAATCTGAGCCTGCCTGAAATGCTGATACGGTCCCGGCGTGTCCCCGAACCAGGCATCATTGGTAACGTTCACAATAAGCTGCGCTGACGTTGCGTCAACAGCCACAAGATCGGGAAAGATCACCTCATAACAGATAAATGGCAGCGCGCGGATGCCGCCCGGCAGGGTGATGGCATGACGCTCGTTGCCGGCGGCAAAAGTCACCGGTCCGGCGACAAGCTGGGCGATACCGAAGCGGTTGAGCAGGTCGGCGAAAGGTAGATACTCGCCGAAGGGCACGAGATGGACCTTGTCGACGGCGTCGGCGATTTCGCCCTTGTCGTTGATCGCCACGACGGAATTGTAATAGCGGCTGTCGGCGCCGGCCGCCGAGCCGCCTTCCTCGCGAACGACGCCGGCGATCAGCATCTGGCCATCGGCCAGCATGTCGCCCAGCGCCGTCAACGCGTCCGGGCGTTCGGTGAAGAGGAACGGCACCGAGGTTTCGGGCCAGAGAATGAGCTGTGGCTTACCATGACCGGGGTCCGGCGCCTTGGCGGACAGGCCAAGCAAGGTGGCGAAGATGCGGTCGCGCACCGAGGCGTCCCACTTTTCACTGAGATCGACGGCAGGCTGGACAATGCGGACTTCCAGGCTGCGCTCCGCCGGCTTTTCAGGAGCGGCAAGCCTGACATAACCGAAGCCGACATGCGCCGCTGCAAGCAGGACGAACAGCGCGGCGCCCAGGCGAAGATGCCGGCGAGCCGCCAGCAGCGCCGGCAACGAAAAGAGAAACACCGCAAGCACGTTCATGCCGATCATGCCGGTCACCGAGACGCTCTGCATCAGAAGAGGCACGGGCATTGCAGCGTAACCGATGGCATTCCAGGGAAACCCGGTGAACAGGAAGCCGCGCAGCCACTCCGCCAGCCCGAAACCGAAGGCAAGGGCTGCGATGCGGCCGATATCGCTGCTCCACAAGAGCCGGGCGACCATCGTTGCGAAGCCGTAGAAAAAGGCGAGCGCGAAGGGAATGCCGACCATGGCAAAGGGCAGCGCCCAGGCAAAATCGTCGGCCTCGACCAGCAGCGCCGAGCCGATCCACCAGAGTCCGGCGAGGAAATAGCCGAAGCCGAACCACCAGCCGACGGCGAAGGCCGGCCGCAGGCGTTTGAAAAGGCTGCCCGAGGCCTCGCCGGTGGCGCCGTCGAGCAGCCAGACCAGCAGCGGAAAGGAGATGAAGCAGGCGGCGAAGAAGTCGTAGGGCGCCTGACCCAAAACCGCCAACGCCCCGGCGACAAACGCCACGAGCGCACGGCGCCAACCCCAAAGCAGAATTATCCGGCCGGCCAAGCGCTCCATGCAAACTTCCGAGTCGCGCGAATCAGGACGCAAGATTTAACAGGCCGCGGTCCGCGCTCCAAACGCCTGTCGGCCGCGCTATCTCGATCGCCGCTCTACCGGTGCCAGCGGTCGATGCGCAGACCGCTCAACAACTCGGCCTCTTCGCGAGACACACGACGGATGGGCTGTGAGAAGGTCCAGACATGGCCCTCGGGATCGCGGGCCCGATATTGGCGTTCGCCGTAGAACTGGTCCGCCGGCTCCTGGATTATGTCGGCACCGGCCGCCCGTGCCTGCTCGCAATGGGCGTCCAGGCCATCCTTGAGCCTGACATAGACCGACTGCGTGTTCTTGCCCGAGACCGAAGCCGGGCTGGCGATGTAGTCGGCCCATTCGGAATCGACGATGATGGTGCACTCGCCGAATCGCATCTCGGCGTGGACGAGCTTGCCCTCGGCATCACTGATCACCATGCTGCGCTCGAAGCCGAAAGCCGCCTCCAGCCACGTCAGCGCCGCGCGAGGATCCCTGTAGAAGACACCGGACCCAAGGCTCGCGTGCTTGAACGGATCGTCGATCGTCATCGGGGGAGCGGGCAGCTCAGGCCTGCTCGGTGCGCGCCGTGGCGCGCCGGCGGCGCTCGCCCTTCTGGCTCTGCACGATGCGCACGCGCTTGACGCGGCGCGGATCGGCATCGAGGACGTGGAACTCAAAGCCAGGAATGGCCTGCACCACCTCGCCGCGCGCCGGCACGCGGCCGAGCGTGTTGAAGATCATGCCGCCGATGGTGTCGACATATTCGCCATGTTCGCCGGCGGCGAAATCCCCACCGATCATCTTGGCGACCTCGTCGATCTCAGCCTTGCCGTCGACGATGAAGACGCCGTCACCGGCCTGGGTGATCATCGGCTCGTCGTCGTCATGCTCGTCCTCGATGTCGCCGACGACCATCTCGACAATGTCCTCGAGCGAGACAAGCCCGTCCGTACCGCCATATTCATCGATGACCAGCGCCATCTGCGTGCGTGTCGTCTGCATGCGGCCCATCAGGTCGGAAGCAAGCATCGACGGCGGTACGAAGAGAACCTGGCGGATCAGATTGAGCTCGCCGATGGTGCGTGCCAGGTCGACCTGGGCGAGGTCCAACTGCGTGGCGACGGGGGCTTTCCTGGTCGCGCGGCCCTTCTTGACGCGCGCAAGCTTGGTGATGTGGGCCAGCACGTCGCGAATATGAACCATGCCGCGTGGATCATCGAGCGTCTCGGAATAGACCGGCATGCGGGAATGGCCGGATTGCTCGAAGGTGCCAAGCAGGTCGCCGAGCGTCGTCGTGATCTCGACCGCCTCGATGTCGGCGCGCGGCACCATGACGTCCTCGACGCGCACCTCTCGCAGCCGCAATATGTTGTTGAGCATGGCGCGCTCGCCAGGCGAGAACGATTCCGCGTCACTCGCGGTCTCGGCCAGCGCACCGGCGATTTCCTCACGCAGGCTGGTGCCGTTGCGTTGCCTGAACAGGCCCAGAACGCGGTCGAACAAGGAGGGTCCGGCAGGCGAAGCTTCGCTGGCGGCGCTGCCGGTGTTGGCAACAACAGGGGTAACGGTACTCGGACTTGACCCCTCTTCCGACGTATCGGAAGCCTTGGTCGCACTGCCGGCGTCGGGGCGGGCGGCAGTCTCTGGTTTGTCGTTCATCGTCGTCCGGTCAATTATCAGATGTAGTTACGCGTAGGGATCGGGAATGGCAAGCCTTGCGAGCGCCGCGCGTTCGATGGCCTCCATCTCCTCGGCCTCCGTGTCGGTCTCGTGATCGTAGCCCAGCAAATGCAGCAGGCCATGGATGACGAGATGGGTGATATGGTTCCGCACGGGCTTGTCTTCCAGTGCCGCTTCGCGCGAAACCGTCTCGGCGGCGAGCACGATATCGCCCAGCATCGGCGGCAATGGGCCGCCTCGTACAAGCGGAAAAGCCGGGAAAGACAAGACGTTGGTGGGTTTGTCCTTGCCGCGCCAGTCCGCATTGAGGGTTCGTATATGAGCATCGTCGGAAAAAACGACGCTGAGTTCGGAACGGCCCGTCACGCCGGTTTCGGCAAAAGCAGCGTCAGCCGCGCGATCGACCAGCCGCGTCAGGCTGGCCTCATCGGGCCAATCGCCCGCTTCGACCGATATATCGATATCGACGAGAGCAGCCCCGTCGCCGGATAAATTGTCCTCAGGCATGAACCTGCATCGTCAAAATCAATTCTCGGCGCCCAGGCCGCGCGCCAGCTTGGCGTCACGGTCATAGGCCCGAACGATTTCCGCCACCAGCGGATGGCGCACGACATCGACATCGTTGAAGCGCACGGTGACCGCGCCGGCCACCCCGTCGAGCACACGCAAGGCCTCGACCAGACCCGATTTGGTGCTCGGAGGAAGGTCTATCTGGGTCGGATCGCCGGTGACGATCATGCGCGAGTTCTCGCCAAGACGCGTCAGGAACATCTTCATCTGCATTGGCGTGGTGTTCTGCGCCTCGTCGAGGATGACGGCGGCATGCGCCAGCGTGCGGCCTCGCATGAAGGCGAGCGGCGCGATTTCGATCACTTCCGCAGCAATGGCGCGCTCGACCTTGTCGGCGGGCATCATGTCGTAAAGCGCGTCGTAGAGCGGCCGCAGATACGGATCGACCTTCTCCTTCATGTCGCCCGGCAGGAAGCCCAGCCGTTCGCCGGCCTCGACGGCCGGCCGCGACAGGATGATGCGCTCGACCATGCCGCGCTCGAGCAGCATCGCCGCGTGCGCCACCGCCAGATAGGTCTTGCCGGTACCGGCCGGACCGATGCCGAACACCAGTTCCGACCGCTCCAGCGCGCGCATATAGGCGTCCTGGTTGAGCGAGCGGGCATAGATCGTCTTCTTGCGGGTGGCAATCTGGGCGGCGGAAACCTTGCCCTTGCGCTCAAGCGTCGGCAGCGTCAGTTGATCGTCGGCGGCGACCGCCATGCGCACGGCGCCATCGACGTCGGACTGGCCGATATCGACGCCCTTCTGCAGAATCCCATAGAGGTTGTCCAAGGCGCGGCGCGCCTGTTCGGCCGCCGAAGCCGAGCCCTTGATGGTCAGCTGGTTGCCGCGCGAGCGGATGTCGACGCCAAGCTTCTGCTCGAGCCGGGCGAGGTTCTCGTCGAACTGACCGTAAAGGGCGCTGGCAAGCTTGTTGTTGTCGAAAGTCAGAACGATGTGCGCCATGTCAGAAGCCCCAGATGCCGGTACCGGGGGCAGGTTCTTCAGCTCTGCTGCGCTCAACCGTCTCTCCTCATCTGCCGAGGCTTGTGGCTATGCATGTCGTTGTCCCATAACTGCGGGCACTTTTGAGCGACAGGCATCAGGCCAACTCGGCGAACAGGCTGTTGTAGCCCGTCTTCGTGATTCGCACCTGGATAATGTCACCGATTTCGCCGGCCTTTTCATCAACAATAACGGGCTGCAGCCAAGGTGAGCGGCCGACCTTCTGGCCAGCCTGGCGGCCGGGCTTCTCGATCAGCGTGCCGATGGTGCTGCCGACAAGGCTCAAGCCGAAATCCTGCTGCTGTTTCAGGAGCAGTGCCTGCAGGCGCTGCAAGCGCTCGTCCTTGATCGTTTCCGGCACGTGATCAGGCATTTCGGCGCCCGGCGTGCCCGGACGCGGCGAATATTTGAACGAAAAGGCCGAGGCGTAGTTCACCTGGCGCACCAGTTCCATGGTCGCCTCGAAATCCGCGTCCGTTTCACCGGGGAAGCCGACGATGAAGTCGCCTGACAACGCGATATCAGGGCGCGCGGCGCGGATGCGGTCGAGCAATGCCAGATAATCCCTGGCGGTATGCCTGCGATTCATCGCCTTGAGGATGCGGTCGGAGCCCGATTGCCCCGGCAGATGCAGATACGGCATCAGCGCGGACAAATCGCGGTGTGCCGCGATCAGCTCGTCGTCCATGTCGCGCGGATGGCTGGTGGTATAGCGCAACCGCGCCAGTCCGGGGATTTCGGCGAGACGGAACAGCAGGCGGCCAAGGCCCCATTCCTCGCCATTGTCGCCCTGGCCGTGCCAGGCATTGACGTTCTGGCCGAGCAGCGTCACCTCGCGTACGCCGGCCTCGGCCAGGCGCTCGGCTTCCGCGACGATCTGCGCCACCGGCCGCGACACTTCCGAGCCGCGCGTATAGGGGACGACGCAGAAGGTGCAGAATTTATCGCAGCCTTCCTGCACGGTGAGGAAGGCGGTGACACCGCGCTTGATCACCTCGGCGCGCTTCGGCTGCGGCAGATGCTCGAACTTGTCCTCGATGGCGTAGTCGGTCTCGACGATCTTTTCGCCGCCGCGGACTCTGGCCAGCACGTCGGGCAGACGGTGATAGGTCTGCGGGCCGATGACGAGGTCGACGGCCGGCGACCGCCTGATGATCTCGGCACCTTCGGCCTGCGCCACGCAGCCGGCGACGCCGATCAGCAGCTCGCGGCCGGCACTGGCGCGCTCGGCCTTCATGTCGCGGATACGACCGAGCTCGGAATAGACCTTTTCCGCAGCCTTCTCCCTGATATGGCAGGTGTTGAGCAGCACCAGATCGGCCTCGTCGATGGCATCGGTCGCCGTATAGCCGTCGGCGGCCAGCGCATCGCCCATGCGCTGTGAATCGTAGACGTTCATCTGGCAGCCATAGGTCTTGATGAAGACCTTTTTCGCTGCCGTGGCGCGCGCAGCCGGCTGCCCGGCCACTGTGCCGATGTCGTCGCTTTCAATCGTGTTCAAGTCCATCGGCCGGCTTCTAACGCCTTTCCGTGACAAAAAACAGACGATTCTCGACATGCATTCGCAGGCGCGTGGCCCGCGCTAGCGGCTCGGGCGCGGATCGGCGAGTGCAGTCCGCATCATTTCGCGCACCTGGCCTTCCATCAGCCGGGCTGTTTCCTTGCGGTTCGAGCCTTTGGCAAAGGCGATCGGCTCGCCGAAATGCACCTCGACGTCGAGCGCGCCCTCCGCCATCAGCACTTTCAGATGCGGCATCAAATCCTCGTCGCCGATCCAGGCCGAGATCGGCCGGTGGCGGCGGCCGAGCGGCACGCCGTGCAGGCGCGTGTAGGCGATCGCCACCGGCTGGATGAACACCTGCTCGGCCGCCCCCTCCGAAATCGCCATCGAAGCGGCACCGAACAGCGTGCTCTTGAACGGCAGGACGGCATTGCCGTCACCGGTCGAACCCTCGGCGAACAGCACCATGGCATCGCCTTTTGCCATGCGGCTGGCGATCTCGCTGGCCTGGTCGCCGGACGAGCGCTTGCGTTCGCGTTCGATGAAGACGGTACGCTGCAGTTTCGACAGCATGCCGATCAGCGGCCAGCCTTCCATATCGGCCCTGGCGATGAATTTCACATCGGCAAAGGAGCCCAGAACCATGATGTCGGTCCAGGAGATGTGGTTCGCGGCAACCAGCAAGGGCCGCTTGTCCGACAGCGCACCCTTGACATGGACGCGCATGCCGAGCGCCCTGAGGATCAGCCTGTGCCAGATCTTGAGGATGACGGTTTCCGGCCACCAGCCGGTCTTCATCGACAGGATCTGCAATGGTACCAGGACCAGCGAACCGGCAACGACAAGGCCCAGGGCCAGGAAGATCCTGATTTTTCCTATCATACTCTCTGGCCTTGTCCCGGCCCCTGGCTAGCGAAGATCGCGGCGCATGACAAGCGCACCGGTCGGCCCGCGGTCGGGCGACTTGTAGTAATCCGGGCGCTTGCCGACTTCGCGGAAGCCTAGCCGACGGTAGAGGGCGATCGCGGCGACATTGGTCTCGTCGACCTCGAGGAACAGCGCTTCGGCCCGCTGCGCATGCAGTTCGCGCAGCACCGCATCCATCAGTTGCCAGCCGAGCCCCTGTCGGCGATGCGAGCGGGCCACCGCGACGGTCAGGATCTCACCCTCGCCGGCTGCCAACCGGGCCAGCACGAAGCCGACCGGCGGCTTGGCGCCCTGCCCGGTCTCGCGCGCGGCGTAGCCGAACACGGTGTCCTGTTCGAGCAAGGCGGCGAACTCGCCATCGGTCCATGGACGGACAAAGTCCTCGCGGTGCAGCACGGAGACCGCGGGGCTGTCGGTGATCCTGAGCGGCTCGAGCGCATAGTCCCGGCGGCGCGGCTGGAGAAAAGGTATGCGCATTAATTTTGTTGCCTTGATAAAATGAACCCCGCCTGCGGCTTGGCGTCGGCGCCGCGCAGATAAAGCGGTTTTGGCCTCTCGCCCTCACCCCTGGCCGCAGCCAAGCGGGCGTAAGTGAGAATGTCGGCGGTGGCCGTCCGAGGCCCGATATCGCAAGCAAGGCCCGACGATGCGGCGATCTGCACCGCCGCGGTACCGGCAAGCACCGCGGAGCTCTCCATCGCCAGGGCGGTAGCTTCCGGCAATGCGATCACTGCCGGACCGTAAGTCAAGCCTAACGCTTTGTCGTACAGTGCGGCGTGGATTTCCTCGCGACCGGCATCGAGCGCCGCGAGCACGGCGCGGCTGGGAAAAGCCGCCGCGGCCTCAGCGGCCAGCGCTTCGAGCGTCGTGACGCCGATCGCCGGGATTTTCAACGCCAGCGCCAGACCACGCGCCGTGGACACGCCGACGCGCAAACCGGTGAAGGAGCCGGGGCCGACCGAGACGGCAATGGCGCCAAGTTCGGCGTAGTCGGTCGCGCCCCCTGTCAGCGCCTCGGCGATGACGGCCATCAGGTGCTCGGCATGGCCCTTGCCGAGATCGAGCACCGAGCGGCCAAGCTCCCGCCCGGCCGCCGCGTCGTAGACGCAGGCGGCGCAGAGGCTGGCGGCACAGTCGATGGCAAGCACTTTCATGAAACGACCGGTTCCGAGAAACAACTCCCTGTGCCCGCCAAGGCGCGCCACCGCAAGCACAATTTGTTAAGCGGCTTCGGTTCAGCCGGCGCGCTGTCAGACCTGTTCGATGCGCAGCATGTGGTTGTCCCAGACATAGTCCGGTTCCAGCCGTATCGCGCCGCTGCCCTCGACGATCTCGCCTGCTCCCGTCGTTGCCATGAAGCCCGACCCGTCCGGCGCAAGGCCGCAAACCTCGACCAGCGCGCTCGACGATGCGACCTGACCGCTGGCGGCATCGATCACGACAAGCGAATTGCCTTCCGGTGACGAGACGGCGACGGTGCCGGCCAAAGGATTGGCGGCGACCGAACCGATATAGTTGCGGAAGCCGGATAATATGTCCTGCGGCATGTCGAGCAAAGCCAACTCCTTGCCACGGGCAGCGCGGCCGACCAGCAGCGGCCGGTCAGTGGCCGCCCCCCGATACTGGCAGCCGAACCAGACGGTGCCGGATGGGTCGGTGTCCATGTGGCGGATAGACAGCTGGTGCAGCGCGGCAGGCAATTCATGCTTTTCGATGAGATCGCCGGAGACGCGGTCGATCAACACGTAGGACGGCTTCATGGTGGCGATGTTGAGCTCGGCGCGACCGTAGTCGGGATGGGTCTCGATGCCACCATTGGCGACCGCGATCGTCCTGCCATCGCCCAGCAACAGAAGCTCGTGCGGCCCCATGCCATGGGTCGGGAACTCGCCGATGCGACTGAATTTCGCCCGCGCATCGTAGACTCCGACGACGCCGGCAGCATTGTCGAAGTCGTTCTCGGTGGCATAGAGCAGGGCGCCGTCGGGCGAGAACACGCCATGGCCGAAGAAGTGTCGGCCGGTGACGCTGGCGACGGTCTGCGGCGCGTCACGGCCCGAATGATCGAACACCACGGCAAATGTGCCGGGCTGGCGGGCGAAGACCACCGAACGCCTCGATATGGGATCGAAGGTGACGTCATGGCCGCGGTCGGGCAGATCGATCGCATGCAACACCTTGCCGGCCTCGGACAGGACGGCGGCGCCAAAACTACCGTCGCGCTTGACGAAAGCGGTGGCGAAGACAGCGTCAGCAGCAAGCGTTGCCGCCCATGCCGGCGGCGCCATCGCGGCGGCAAAGCCGATGCCCGCGGCTCTGAGGAAGTCCCGGCGATCGATGAGCGAGGTTTTCAAGGCTCAATCCCCGTCCAGCGATGAAAATCCGGCGGTGAGGCCGAATTCGGCGGTCAGCCTGGTGCCGATAAGGGTCGACAGGCTGGAGGTGATCAGAGCGAGATGCTCGAGTTTTTCGCGCAGAGCCGGGTCGGCAAGCGTCTTGTCGATCGGACCCTGAATGGAGTTCGCCGTAGCGACACCGTTGGCCAGCTGGATATGGATCGACTCTGCCATCCAGCGCTCATCTTCAGGCAATGCATCGCCAAGCTTCGAGGCCTGGAACAGCGTATCGATGCCGGCGAGATTTCCGGCCAGCGAATTGGCGGTGTTTTGCGACCGCCAGTAGATCGCCTGCTTCGGCTTGTCCGCACCGGGCTTGCCGCCAAGGAAGCCTTTCAGGCGGACATCCCTCACCATTTCCAGTTCGTTGATGAAAACACCGGCCAGTTCGGTCACCGCTTCATTGCCGTCGCGGTAGAGCGCGTTCTGTGGCCCCGGATTGGCCCAGAGCGCGGCAAAGCCATCCGGCTTGTTCCAGGCTGCGCTGACCTCGCCGGCCATGGCTTCGATATTGCCGGCGACCGCGGCGCCGTAGGCGCAGCGATAGGGATTATCCTTGCCAGTCAGCGCATCGGCGCCGTCGCCGTATAGCACGAATTCCAGCGCGCCGAGCCCTTGCATGGCAATACTCTTGCCTGCCAGTTGTGCTGGATCGGTGGCGCTCGGGTCTTTGTCCGCCAGCGCCGCCTGCACCTGCTTCAGGCCGAGGCCCTTGCGATCCGGCCAGTAGAGCATGCGCTCCAGCCGGTTGTTCTCCTTGATCGGCCCGAAGCCGATGATCTCGGCTGACGACCAGGCATGGACGGTGGCGGAGAATTCAGCCCGTGCGGTTTCGAGTTCGCCTTGGGAGGGCGCTTCGCAGAGCTTGTGCACCGCTTTCGCCAGAACTTGTGCATGCTCGTGCAGGTCGGCATAGGCTGGCCGGACAAAGCCGTCGATCGCCCTCTGGATGATGTCGGAGGCCTTCACCGCAGCCGATGCCGGGGAAACGCCCAGCAAGGCCAGCGGCAGGACGAAAAGCAGGGCAGAGCGCTTCAGCATCACAGTGACTCCAGGAATTTGACCAGCGCATCACGCTCGCCCGCATTGGCGGCGGCAAAGCGGTCGCGCGCGCTCTGCGCCTCGCCACCATGCCACAGGATCGCCTCGGTCAGGCTGCGCGCGCGGCCATCGTGCAGAAAGAAGGAATTGCCGTTGACGGTCTGGGTGAGGCCGATCCCCCACAGCGGCGGGGTGCGCCACTCGCTGCCCGTCGCATCGCCCACCGACTGGCCGTCGGCAAGGTCCGGCCCCATGTCGTGCAGCAGGAAATCGGAATAGGGCCAGATCAGCTGGAAGGCCTGCGCCTTGTTGGGCGCATCGCGACGAGTAACGAATTTCGGCGTGTGGCAGGAAGCGCAGCCGATCTCATAAAAGACCTTCTTGCCGGCCAGCACATCAGGCGCAGCGAGATCGCGGCGCGCCGGTACGGCAAGGTTCTGCGAATAGAAGATGACGAGATCCATCACGGGTGACGGCGCCTCGACCTGACCCAGGCGCGCCTGCACGCCGTTCGGCATTGCGAGGCATTTTGCTTCGGCGGCGGTGCAATCGCCCCAATGTTTCGGCTCTTCCGGTGTCGAGATGCCGATGTCGCCGGCAAAGGCATCCGCCGCCTGCTGGCGGATCAACGCGGTCTGCGCCTTCCAGCCGAAACGGCCAAGCGTCAACTCCCCGCTATGGCTGTCGCGCACGATGTTCGGTTTGCCGGAAATCCCGCCACCATCACGATCATCCGGGTCAGCGTGAGCGAGAATGTCAGCTGGAGCGATCTGCTCTATCAGGCCAAGGCCGATCATTGGCGGTGTCAGGCGCGGCGATAGCGTCGTGCGCGTATCGAGCGGCCCGTAGCCGAGCTCGGTGACGGAGTAGCTGGGCTTGCGCAGGAAAACCACGGCGCCATCCGTCAGTTCCACCTTACGTTCCTGATAATCGACATGCATGCGGCCTTCGCCGCGCAGTCCGGGCACCGCCAGCTCCTGCAACTGCGCTCCATAGACGGGATCGGGGAAATTGAGCAGTCGATGGCCGGCGATGGCTGCCTTCTCTTCAGCACTACTCGCCTCCCGCGCGAGCCGCAGGAACATCGAGGTGGTGCCGGCATCGCCTTGCGGCGGACGGCCGCGGCCGTCCTTCAGATGACAGTTCTGGCAGGCGCGTTCGTTGAACAGCGGACCAAGCCCGTCCGACGCCTGTGTCGAGGATGGCGACGACACCCAGTTCTTGCGAAACAAAGCGTTGCCGAGCTTGAAGGTGCCCTCTTCCTCGAAGGTGAGGTTGGCCGAGGATTGCGAGAAGGCGTCGCGGCCGACGTCTTTCTCAGATGTGCCGGCACCACCTTGCATCAACTCGAACGGCTCGGGTCTGGAGAAATCCGTGGTTGGCCTGGTGACGGCGGTGACACGCGCCTGATCCTTGGCATTGAGGTCGCTGCGCACAGTGGTGAGCCCCGCCGGCTGAAGGTCGCCGGCAATCGCGGACGATGTCAGCGCCAACACAAGAGCAATTCCAGGAAAGGTGTGAAACGGTCTTCCCGGGAAAAGCGCATAGCCCTTTCCCTTGGGAATCGCGCCAAAACAAGAAGTTGGAATGGTGTAGCGCCGACGAGCCGGTACGGCTGGTCTTTTCAGGAGAGGCGGCGAGCCGGCGGCCCGCCGCAAGCGGCGCAAGAATTCTAAGAGGCGCCGCATTCCTGCATGCCTTTACTCCGCCTCGTTGGCCGGGTCGGCGTTGAGCTGGCCATACTTCTCCTCGCCGATCGAGGCGAGCAGGTCGAGCTGCGTCTCGAGGAAGTCGATGTGACCTTCCTCGTCAGCCAGCAGATCCTCGAACAGCTTCATCGTCACGTAGTCGCCCACTTCGTGGCAGATCTCGCGCGAACGCTTGTAGGCAGTGCGCGCGTCATATTCGCCGGCAAGGTCGGATTCGAGCACTTCCTTGACGTTCTGCCCGATGCGCAGCGGCGCCACGGACTGCAGGTTCGGATGGCCTTCAAGGAAGATGATACGGGCGATGAGCCTGTCGGCATGATGCATTTCCTCGATCGATTCCGCCCGCTCCTTCTTTGCGAGCTTGGTGTATCCCCAGTCCTCCAGCAGACGGAAATGCACCCAATATTGGTTGACGGCACCGAGTTCCAGAAAGAGCGCCTCGTTAAGCCGCTCGATGATCTGACTTTCGCCTTTCATGGATTCTGCTCCCGTATTGGACGCGCAGGCCTCTGACGCGATCCAGGTGTGAAACGATATCCACGCCGCTCGCCTCCGAGCGGGCGTGGTAATTTTCGGTGACCCGAATGATCGTTTCCACCACATTCGGGAAGCAGCCGCAACAGCGACCGCGCTTTTGCATCGTGTGGTAGATTTTTGCCGGCACAATCAGTTGCCAGGGATCCTGGTCCAGCAGCCCGATGATCGTCTGCTCGATCTCCTTCTCCGTGATGATGTTGCAATGGCAGATCAGCATTTACAGTGCTCGGATGGCTGACGGCGCCTCCCGCGCCGTGTGGCTTAATTTTCTGCCGGAACCCTATTCCGAAGCCGATCGCGCGGCTCCGGATCGGGCTCCAGGCCTTACTTGAACACCTTGTCGGGTGCGTCGAGGCTGTCGGAACCCTCGAAGGCGATGGCATTGAGTTTCAGCGAGCCGACGGCGCGTTCGATCGACTTGGTCTGGTCGATCAGCGCGTCGATCGCTGCCTGCACCGTCGCATTGCCCTCGGTGTTGCCCTCGGCGATCTGCTGGTCATAGGCCTCGCCGGCCTCGGCCCGCGCCTTGATCGCCTCCATCTTGGCGACGGTGACATCGAGTTTGTCGGACAGTTCCTTGTCGATCGCCGGATCAGCCGCCTTGACCATGTCATGCACCGAAGGTCCAGAAACCACCGTGCCATCGAGGCGTGTGTAACTGGCGAGGTAGGCGGCACGAATGCCGATGGCGTCATAGAGATGCGAATTGTGGGTGTTGTCGGAGAAGCAGTCCTGCTCCTCTTCCGGATCGTGCAGCAACAGGCCGAGCTTCATGCGCTCGCCCGCCAGTTCACCATAGGACAGCGAACCCATGCCGGTGAGGATGACAGATATCGCCGTGTTCGGCTCGCCATCGACCAGGTTCTTGCGCGCCGCGCCGTCTTCCTTCCAGTTTCCGACCATTTCCTGCAGGTCCGAAACCAGAAGCGTGCTGGCCGACTTCAGATACTCGGCCCGGCGGTCGCAATTGCCGCCGGTGCAGTTCTTGAGGTCGTAGTCGGTGTAGGGGCGCTCGCCGGCGCCCGGGCCGGTGCCGTGCAGATCCTGGCCCCAGAGCAGGAATTCGATGGCGTGATAGCCGGTGGCGACATTGGCCTCGATCCCGCCGGCCTCCTGCAGCGTGCCGGACAGGAACTCCGGCGAAAGCTTCGAGGCGTCGACCTTCTTGCCGTTGATCTCGATTTCCTTGTTGGCGATCACATTGGCCGTATAGAGCGAATTCGCGTCCGACTCTGTGCCATAGCTTTTGGCGACATAGTCGATCAGGCCTTCGTCCAGCGGCCAGGAATTCACCTTGCCTTCCCAATCATCGACGATCTTGTTGCCGAAGCGATAGACCTCGGTCTGCTGGTAGGGCACGCGCGATGCCTTCCAGGCGTCGCGCGCAGCGCCGAGGGTTTCAGCCGACGGATTGGCAAGCAACGCATCGACTGCCTTGTCGAGCGCCTGCGCCGTGGTCAGCGAATCCTCATATTTGGCGAGCCCGATATCGGCATAGGTCTTGATAACCGCTTTCGCATCGGTTTCCGCCCTGGCAGGCAGCACGAACACCGCCGCCGTCAGCAGCGCCGTGGCACCAATTGCCGCAAGCCTGCAGCCATATCGTGCTGTCATTATCGCTCTCCAGTTTTTTGGGAATTCCATAAAAGGCGCGCGCGGCGACCGGCGCGAGGCCATGTGCATGCCACCTGCCAAAAGGCGTGCCGCTCTGTCGCGCGGTTCAGGGAAGAAAGACACCAAAATGCCTCCAATCGAACGGGTTCAAGGCCCAGACATCAAAGGGATGCGCCAATGCGCAGGCTTCCATAAAGCTTCGACGCCGATGGAAGTCAATGAAAATCGACAGGAAAATCCAATTGAAACAATAGTTTAGAATTATTCTAAACTAGAATGCTCAACTTTACACCTTTGCTGCACCGAGCTGACTTCGGAACTGTATGATTGACAGCCGCCATTCCGGGTGCGACCCGCAAACGCCGTCTTGCGGCGGCGTCAGACAATTGCCACCTGGTGAGGCGTCCTAGAATCGAATCGGGATTGGAATGCGATGAAGAACGGCGTGGTCATTGTCGGTGCGGGTCATGCGGGCGTGCAGGCGGCCGCCAGTCTGCGCGAGGACGGCTATGACGGACCGGTGATCCTGATCAGTGACGAGAACGAGCTGCCCTACCACAAGCCGCCGCTGTCGAAGACCTTCATCAAGGATGCCGAGGCCAAACCGCAGCCCTTGCGTGGCGAGGCCTTTTATACCGGCAGCGCCATCGACTACCGGGCGGGCGTTCGGATCGAGCGTATCGATGCCGGCGGACGCCGCCTGGAAATATCGGGCGGCGGTGCGCTCGCCTTCGACCATCTGATCCTGGCAACCGGATCGCGCCCGCGTGTCCTGCCACTGCCCGGCTCGGACCTGTTCGGCGTCTTGTCGCTGCGCTCGCTTGCCGATGCGCGGCTGATCCGGGACTTGAGCGTGCGTAGCCAGGATGTCGTCATCCTCGGCGGTGGCTTTATCGGGCTGGAAATCGCCGCGACGCTGCGCGCGGCCGGCCGCACGGTAACGGTGGTGGAAGCGGTCGACCGGCTGCTCGGCCGCGCCGTGGCACCGTTGGTGGCGAGCCATGTCCGGCACAGGCTGGAAGCGGCAGGCGTGCGCATCCTCACCGGCACCTCGATTGCAAGGCTCGAAGGCGAAAACGGCCATGCCACGGCCGCGATCACCTCGTCAGGCGAAAGGCTGCCGGCGCGCATGGTTATCGTCGGCATCGGCGCCGTGCCGAATGTCGAACTGGCGCAAGATGCCGGCCTTGCCATCGCCAACGGCATCCGCGTCGATCACCAGATGCGCAGCTCGGTGCCGGAAATCCTGGCCATCGGCGACGCCGCGTCCTACCGGCACTGGTTCACCGGCGGCGACGTGCGGCTGGAATCGGTGCAGAACGCCACCGACCAGGCGCGCCTCGCGGCCCGCACGATATCAGGCCACGCGGACGCCTATTCGGCGGTACCATGGTTCTGGTCGGACATTGGCGACATGAAGCTGCAGATGGTCGGGCTGACCGCCGGCGGCGACAGCCATGTCGTGCTCGGCGACCTGCCCGACAACAAGTTCTCGATCTACCACTATGCCGGCGACCGGATGCTCGGCATCGAATCGGTCAACCGCCCCGGCGACCACATGCTCGGCCGCAAGATGCTCGGCGCCGGCTTCTCACCGACGCCGCAGATGGTCGCGGCGGGACCGGATGGGTTGAAGGCGGCGCTGGCCGCGTTTCAACAGGGTGAACCTGCAAAGGCGGTTGGGTAGATGACATCCTAGGTCAAACGTCAATTTCGACGTCTGCGCTGCCTCTCATCCGCCTGCCGGCACCTTCTCCCCATATAGTGTGTTTGGACCGGAGACATCGCGAACAGGTGTTCGGAGACATCGCGAACAGTTTCTTGCGTTTGGCGCAGGAGATTCGGGATGCCGTTCGGGGACAGAAGCGTGGTGAGCCAGAGACTGGAATTTGTCCGATTGGCGTCGATGGAGGGCGCGAATGTAAGCGCGCTTTGCCGACAGTTCGGGATCGGGCGGACGTGCGGCCATAAGCTGATCGCCCGCTATCTTTCGGAAGGCGAAGCCGGGCTTGTGGAGCGCTCCCGGCGTCCTCGATCGAGCCCGAGC
>NZ_AXAE01000025.1 GCF_000472705.1 Mesorhizobium erdmanii USDA 3471
AATTCAGTTGACGGTGAGGCCGATAATCAGCCGATGATGCCCATGATGTCGGATTCCTTCATGATCAGAAGGTCTTCGCCATTGAGCTTGACTTCGGTGCCCGACCANTTGCCGAACAGGATGCGGTCGCCAGCCTTGACGTCCAGCGGGACGAGCTTGCCGGCTTCGTCGCGGGCGCCGGAACCGACGGCGATGATCTCGCCTTCCTGCGGCTTTTCCTTCGCCGTATCCGGGATGATGATCCCGCCGGCGGTCTTGGATTCGGATTCGACCCGGCGAACGACCACGCGGTCATGAAGCGGGCGGAACTTCGACTTTGCCGTTTTTGGATGTCCCTGGTGCGGAGGTTGAGCAGTTCTCCGTTGCCGGAGAGCGGTTAGCACTCGGCAGAGGCGAGTGCTAACGTGGCGGTGAGATAGGCCACAGGCTGGTGCTAGTCAAGACGGAAGAGGGGCGGGCGAAGAGCAAATAATTTTGGAATCGGTGCGGAAGCACCCGGGACCCTTTGCGTGAGGACAAAGCCCTTTTTGCATCTTTGCTGCCAGTGGTTTGTCCCCTCCGGCTCCAAACATCTCCGCCAGCGGCGCCTGCCTGGTGTGGCCAGCGGGGAAGGGCCTGAACGGCATTTTCAGCTTGCCCAGGCCAACGAAATCGGGACCTTCTGGCTGAGTCGGTGCGCGGGGCTGTAGCGTCTTTTGATCAGGCCGCGTCGGGACCTTCCGATGCGAGCAGCAGGGCGACTTCGACGCGGTTTCGGCCTTTGTGCTTGGCCTTGTAAAGGGCGGTGTCAGCGGCAAGAAGCAGGCCTTCCGGCATCCTGATCGTCCCGCCCGATCGTGACAGTGCGGTCGCTGAACCGATGCTGACGGTGACGCGTCCGCCGCCTTCCGGATTGTCGCCGTGAGGCAGGCCGAGGTTTTCGATTGCGAGCCTCAGCCGTTCCGCTATTTCGAGCGCTCCTTCGCCATCGGTATCAGGCAAGATGACGGCGAGTTCTTCCCCGCCATATCGGGACGCCAGATCCCCAGGACGATTAAGCACGTCTCTTATTGCGGCAGCGACGGCGCGAAGACAATCATCGCCAACCTGATGGCCGTATTTGTCGTTAAAACCTTTGAACCGATCGATGTCGAGCAACAGCAAGGACATCTGTCCAGCGCTACCAACGGTGCGCCGCCATTCCCTCTCCAAGGTCTCGTCGAAGGCGCGGCGGTTGCCCAGGCCGGTCAGCCCGTCCGTCATCGCAAGTAAGCGAAGTTGTTCTTCGAGCCGTTTGCGTTCTGTTATATCTCTCATGATCAGGACGAAGTCGCCTGGAACGCCGGTTAGCGGATCACGGACGATGCGCGCCTTGCTCTCAACCCAGATAGTTTTCCCATCCTTCCGCCGGATCTCGATCGCAAGCGGCTCGCCTTCATCTGCTCCGGCAAGCAAGAGCGCGGCTGCCGCAGCGATGTTTTGAAGATGCTCCGGCGGGACGAACTCCTCCGGACCATGCCCCACCATTTCCTCCGGCAGCCATCCCAGAAGTCGGGTGCATGACGGTGAAACGTAGCGTGCCTTCGTGTCCGGCCCGAGTTGCATGATGACGTCACCGCTGTTCTCAGTGAGCATCCGGAAATCCGTTTCTTCAGTAAGAATGTCCGAACCGATAGCCAGGCCGGCCGGTGATTGCCCGGACCCGGTGCGACCAAAAGCCTTGCGAATAAGCTGTGACGCGGATGGCAGGCGCATATTTGTTTCCTTTCCGGACTCTTTTTCGCGGGGTGCCGCAGCGTTCTTTATTGGCTGATCAAGCCACCCCCAAGGGAGGGATTTCCGTCAGGCGATCAGATCGATTGGGTTCGCTATGCCGCTCGCTACCCTAATCTCCTCAGCAGGTGGTTGCCCGAACCGCTTCAAAAGGCCTTTCGCTATCTGACGGGGTACCGCTTGCGAAAACAGATACCCCTGACCCAACTGGCACCCGATCTCCGCAAGTAAGACGGCCTGGGCTTCGTTCTCGATGCCTTCGGCGATGACCTGGATGCTGAGCTTGCGAGCGATGCCGACCAAGCCCTCGACGATCGCCAGGCTCGGATCTCCCTGCACAAGGCGATCAATGAAGGATTTGTCGATCTTGACGATATCGACCGGCACCGTCAGCAGATGCGTGAGCGAAGCGAAGCCGGTTCCGAAATCATCCAGCGCGACGCGCAGGCCATGGGCCCGCAACGCCTTGATCTCCCGAGCGACGACCGGATCGCGCTGGCCGAGATAGACCGACTCCGTGACCTCCAGAATGATGTGCTTCAATGGAACGTTCTCGCGGCCGAAGGCGGCTTCAAGACGCGCGTAAAGCGTGCCGCTATGAAAATCGGCTGAGGTAATGTTGATGCCGACATGCTGCAACGGAATACCTTGAACCAGCCACGAGCGCACGTCCGCTGCGACGATCGCCATCATGCGTTCCGTCAGATGCGAGGCGACGCTGACATCGGAGGTTGCCTGGTGAAACGCAGCGGCGGAAACGACCTCGCCATCCGGCTTGCGAAGGCGGCAGAGGGCCTCCATGCCGACGATCGCCCGGGTGTCGAGCCGCAGGATCGGCTGATAGAACGCGTCGATCCGCCCTTCGCGCAAAGCCACGTCGACATCGCGGATCACCTCAATCCGGGTCTTGATTGCGCTGCCGATTCCCGGCGAGTACAGCACGAAGCCGCCTCGCGAAGTTTCCTTGGCGTGGTAGAGCGCGAAATCGGCGTTTTGGCGCACGCTTTTCGCATCGATGTCCCCCGCCGACAGCACTGCGCCGCCGATGGTAGCCTGTGCCAGGATCATGTGCCCGTCGCAATCGGCGGGCACAGCCAGAGTGTCGAGAATATGACGCGCCGCGCTCTCGATGCCGGAGGGCGCGCCAGCTCGCTGAAGGATTACGACGAACTCGTCGCCGCCCATGCGAAACACACGGTCAGGCACTACGCTTTCGGCGAGACGTGACCCCACCGCCTGTAGCAAAGCATCGCCGGCGGCATGGCCGAAGGTGTCGTTGATGGTCTTCAGGTTGTCGAGGTCGATGATCAGGACCGCCCAGGCGCTCGGTTGGCCAAAGGACAGCCGCTCCAGGGCGACGTCCAAACTCGCCCGGTTCGGCAGGTTGGTGAGGGCATCGATATAGGCGCCGTGCTCTCGCTCGACGACCCGCCGGTGACGCTCAAGCGCGATGGCGCACAGGGAGGTACAAGAGGCGACAACCTTCTCCTCGCCAGGGGTGGGGCCGCGTTTCTCCGGAAAGTACAGGGCAAAGGTGCCGAGCACAGCGCCCTCTGCATCGCAGATCGGGCTCGACCAGCAGGCCTTCAGGCCCAGCGCCAGGACCGGCTCCTTGAAGCCGATCCAGCGCGGGTCGGTCGCGATGTCCTTCACAGCCACGGCTTTTCCGAGATAGGCCGCACTGCCGCAGGAGCCCACCAGCGGGCCGATCATCAGGCCTTCGAGAAGAGCCATATATTCATTCGGCAAGCTGGAACCTGGGAGGGGATGCAACAACCCATTACCGTCAACGCGCAGAACGGAACATCTGACGCCCGGCAACAGTTTCTCGATCCGGTGGCAAAGACGGTCCATCGTCGCTTCGAGCGTCTCGCCCCTGGCGATCATTTCGAGAATAGTGTTCTGGAGATGCAGCATGTTAACCCGCCAATCCGCGTTCCTAAATACCCTGCTGGCATTCCTGGTGAAATCCCTTTGAGGAGATGCAGTGTACGAGATGATAATGTCGGGTAATTCTTTATAAGTTGGACGAACCCGTTTCGGTGAGGATCCGCGTTGAGCGGGGGGTGATTTCCTTGAGGCCAGCCCAGGCCTCTAGTTCCGGGACCACCGGCACGGCGATGTGATCCAGCCCAATTCGGTTGAGCGCCATACGTTAGCGATCACGGGTGATATGGGCCGGTCGGGCTTCAATGACGGGGAAGGTGAAGGATTGTTGCGGGCCGAGCTTGTCGGACGCTCAATCGCAAGCGTCATTTGAGGCACTTCCTCTCCCCCATGCAACTGGAAGACACGCTCGTCCAGTCCGTCCAGGTCGGCGTGCGGAACGTTTCTGTCCATTGCATAGGCTTCTGAAGGTTACGCTGGAGCGTCCAGTTCCGAGCGCCGACGCGGCTGTGGACATGCCTGCGCTGCCGCATGAGGTCCAGGAAGGCCTCGACATTTCTTTCGGCTATCAGATATTCGACCTTGACCACGATCGGGCCGCTTCTTGGGTTCAGATTGAGAGCAACAGCTGGGGCGTCGAATTCTTCCAAAGAATCGGGCTCGGACTCGTGGCGCTCGCGCAGAGGAAACAGCACGCCGGCTGCGGCGACCAGCAACATGGCTCCAGCGGAACCCTCCAGCGCCAAGGTCAGGGAATAGTTCTGGGAAGCCGTGCCCCATACCCAGCTGCCGGCAGCGATGCCGCCGTCTATCAATGCATAATAGATCGAGATGGTCCGCCCCACGACCCAGCGCGGGCTCGCCAGCTGTACGCTCACGCCAACCCCCGACCAGGCGGTGACCCAGCCCGCGCCGCCCAAGGCGAGCGCAATTTGAGCGGCATTTGTATATCCTTTGGAAAATCCGTAATCTGCCGTCTCGGCAGGCACGAGGAATGCGGCTCGTGAAAATCACCGGGGAATTCATCCGAGACTCGCTCCTCATTCAGCCTCGCCTCGACCATACAATTCGAAGGCCAGGTTGGCTTGACCGCCGGAGCAGGCGGAGCCTTGGGTCCCCGATGGCGCGCGGACGGGCCGGTGCGAAAGGTTCGGCGGGCGT
Source organism: Mesorhizobium erdmanii USDA 3471 (assembly GCF_000472705.1). Taxonomy (GTDB): domain Bacteria; phylum Pseudomonadota; class Alphaproteobacteria; order Rhizobiales; family Rhizobiaceae; genus Mesorhizobium; species Mesorhizobium erdmanii. The sequence continues at coordinate 4,801 of NZ_AXAE01000025.1, forward strand.
TCGGGGCTTTCGAACTGGGTTGTCAAAATTTGCGGTTGAAATTTACTTTTACCGAATTGTTCGGTAGGGGATCAACACGCAGCGACTACTCTAGCGCGGGGGGTGAAAGAGTGATGCAGCGTCTGTCTGCCGCAAGGCTCGGTGACCTTCTGGCGGGCGACCTGCGGGCTTTTGGCGGGCCCTCGACGATCGAACCACTTGCCGGCCGCATTAGAGCGGAGCAGGTCAGTATCGTGCTTCGCAATACCCTTCTTGGCATGGTTGCGAATATACTCAATGCAGCCACTCTTGTTATGGCGGTTTGGGGCTCGCCCGACCAAACGAAAGCCATCGTCTGGGCGAGTGGGATCATCGTCGCCGCTGGTTTCGTGGGCTTGAGAGCGAGATCATCGTTTCGGTCAGTCAAACCAAGGTCGGTGTCTCGCCGGACTACGCAAAACCTGGTGCGGAACGCCTTCCTGTTCGGTACTTGGTGGGGCGCACTTCCCATTCTGTTCTTCAGTGGGGCAACAAGTGCCGCCCAGGTCGTCATCACCTGCCTGAGCGCAGGGATGATCGCAGGCGGTGCCGCTTCCTTTTGCACGATTCCTATTGCGGCCATCGCGTATACGCTACCGATCTTCGTCGGTTCGGCGGTTGCCATTGTGCGGGTGGGAGACGCCGTCAATCTGCCCGTCGCAATCCTGATGGTGAGCTACGCCATCACGCTGTTTCGTGCAGTGCTTGCTCACGCGTCCGAATTTACCCAACGCTTCCTTCTACAAGCGGAAAGTGAAAATGCCATTCGCAGGGATGTTCTAACGAGTCTGCCAAACCGGTTCAGCTTCAATGAGCGGCTCGAGAGCGCGTTGCTGGACGCAAAGCAGTTTGACCGACACTTTGCGTTACTGTTGTTCGATCTGAATAATTTCGACGAGGTGAATGATCGCTTTGGTCGAACGATGGCGGATGCCCTTTTGGTCGAAGTGGCTGCGAGACTCCGCAAATCAACGCGGGAGAGCGATGGCATTGCCAGGTTGGAGGGCGGGGAATTTGCAATAATCGCTGCGCGCGAAATCAGGCCAGATCAGATCAGGTCCTTGGCCAAACAGATCATAGATGTCATGCCCGCCCCGTTCTTGATCGAAGGCCGCGAAATATATTGTAAGGCCTCTATCGGCATCGCTTTGGCGCCCACTGACGGTTTGGATGCCAACCAACTCCTGCGGTGCGTCGATACCGCGCTATACAGGGCCAAGACGCGGGGGGCGGGCTCCATCCAGTTTTTCAGCGCAAGCGACGATGAAGCTGCTGTTAGGCGCCATGCCCTTGGACGCGATCTGGCATCTGCGCTCGTCAACGACCAGCTTTGGCTCGTATTTCAACCCTTTCTCGACCTCGGGAGCGATCGCATCCGAGGTTTTGAAGCGCTTCTGCGGTGGCAGCATCCGACCCTTGGCCCGATCTCTCCGTCGGAGTTCATACCCATCGCTGAAGAAACGGGTTTGATTCACTCCATCGGATACTGGGTCGTCAAAACGGCTTGTTTGGCAGCGGCGCGCTGGCCGCGCGACTTGCGGGTCTCCGTCAACCTGTCGGTGGTGCAGCTTAAGAACAAGGCCTTGCTGGATGGAATTGTCGTGGCCCTGGCTGAAGCCGGGTTGGAGCCCCGAAGACTGGAGGTCGAGATCACGGAAACTGTGCTGATTTCGAATTTTGAAGAAACGATTTCATTCTTACAATCGTTAGTTTCTCTCTCCGTCACAGTTGCTCTTGACGATTTTGGCACCGGCTATTCATCTCTGACGTATCTTCGTAAATTGCCTCTTTCGCGGCTCAAGATCGATCGATCTTTTGTCCAGGATATGCTCACCGATGCGGACTGCGACGCGATTGTACGATCATTGGTTAAGTTGGCGCATGAGCTTCGAATCGAGGTAACAGCCGAAGGCGTAGAAACTCCCGAACAGCTCGACTATCTACGCTGCGTCAGATGTGATGAAGCTCAAGGCTATTTAATCGGGAAACCTGTCCCGATAGGCGACATTCCCGGCATTACCGCGAAGCCTTGTTCTGCCGCATGATCAAATCGAGATCCGATTGGTCCAGCGTGTAGTGTTTGGCGATCTCCCGTTCGTCATCTGGGATCGCTGTTGCCTGGCCCCACCACGTTTCACTCAGCAACGCCCTTCGAGCCATTCATCACCCTCCCTTTCATTGCGGACGCTGCACCGAAATGGAAAATGCCTGCGTAAGCAGAATTTGTCCGAAAACCTTGCCATTCATCGGCAAATCGGACATCCGAAATCAACGAGAAAACGGAAACGTCATGACTCATGACCGCCATCGGCTATGCCGGAGTCCCCACCGGCGACCAGGAAACTGCCCTGCAGCTCGACGCATTGCGTAAAGCAGGGTGTGATAGGGTATTAGAAGACAGGGCATCGGGCGTGAAGGCTGATCGGCCTGGTCTTGGCGAAGCCATTCGATATGTTCGGGAGGGCGACACACTCACCGTCTGGAAGCTGGACCGCCTCGGCCGCTCGATGAAGCACCTAATCGAGATCATCGCCGAATTGGAGACTAAAGGTGTCGTCTTCCGATCCATTACTGAAAATATCGATACGACGACATCTGGCGGGCGTTTGGTATTCCATTTGTTCGGCGCGCTGGCCCAATTCGAACGCGATCTGATCAGGGATAGAACCCGCGCCGGACTGCAAGCCGCAAGGGAAAGAGGCCGGCGAGGTGGGCGGCAGGCTGTCGTGACGCCTGAAAAGCTTGAAAAGGCTCGCCAGTACTCGCAGCCGGTCTCAACGTGCGCGAAGCTGCCGCGCGCGTCAAAATAGGGAAAACTGCGCTCTATGAAGCGCTCAAGGCCGAAAAGTCAGTCGCATCTGCCGTCAAACCGCGCGCGAGAAAAGAGAGAAGAATGTCGCTCAGTCACAACCGTCATAAGAAGCTCATCGAGATGGTCCAAACGGATGGCGAAGTTCGGATCCGCGATCTGATGCTGCATTTCAATATATCCGAAGAGACCGCCCGACGGGATATCAAGCAACTCGAGCAAGATGGGTTGGTCGTGCGCGTACATGGCGGTGCAGTCGCCACACAGCAACCGAAGCTCCTGGCCATCTCGTCGCGTGCCATTTCTGAGCTGGCAGAAAAGAACGTTATCGCCGAAATCGCGCTCGGCCTCTTGAAGCCGGGGCAGAATCTTTTCTTTGGTGGGGGGAGCACAGTGCTGGCTCTGGCGCGTCGGATATCCATGCTGCCGGAAATGCGCATCGTCACCAATATGGTCGACACAGCCATCGCCGCCGCCGAAGGCCGCCGGCATCGTGTCGTCTTGCTGGGCGGTGATTTCAACGGCGATTATCGCGTCGTGACCGGATTTGCGGCCCTGCGCACGCTTCGCGAACAGCAGATCGATATCGCATTCATCGGGGTCAATGCGGTGCACCCGACGCTCGGCGTTTTTGACCATGAGCAGGGTGGGCAGGAACTCGCAGCGACGCTTGCAGAACAGGCACGGAGGATCGCTGTGCTCGCCGACCATACCAAGTTCGGTCGGTCGGCGCGTTACCGAACCCTGCCTCATTCTGCCATCGCTACAATCATCACCGATCAAAAACCGGAACCGCACGTGCTGACTGCCATCGAAGGCGCTGGCGCTGAAGTTCTATACATGCCGCAAAATCCGTCATAACCCAGCATTCAAGCCATTCGTAGCAGTGCGTACGGCAGAGGAATTTCACCAAGTCCTGTTTAATTTTTACTATTTAACCGCTACCGATGCCTGCCTCCATCACGATCCGTCATAAGACCGCATAAAACTGTCATGTAACCGCTCTATGTTTCGGACCGGAAGCGGATTTGCAGTTCGTCCGCCAGAAAGAGGGTTTCTTACATGGAAGCAACACGTCGAACATTTCTCGGCATGACGGCCTTGGCCGCCGGCGCAATAGCATTGCCGCGGTCCATCATGGCCGCAGCCGGCCAGCGGCCGACCCTCAATATTGCCGTTCAGGACTTGCGTACCATTCTGGAGCCGGTGGATAGCTCCTCTAACGCCAATGTTTCCTGGCGCGTGCAGTACAGTATCTATGATCAAATCCTGCGGACCGATTACAATGATAACTATCGCCTGCACTTCGCTCTCGCGAAGTCGTTGAAGCAGCTCGATGCGAAGACCTATGAGATTGGCCTGCGCGACAATGTGAAGTTCCACGACGGATCCACGATGACGGCTGACGACGTGGTGTTCTCGCTTGGCGTGGAGCGGTTGCGCGGCGAAAAAGCGCCTGGCGCGGCAGTGTTTGGAAACTTTCTTGCCTCGCTTGCCGATGTGCAGAAGATCGATGATCGAACCGTCCGTCTGGTTACCCAAACGGAGGATCCGGTCTTCACCGACCGTCTCGGCGCTTGGGGCACGCAGATCATCAGCGCCAAGGCATGGAAGGCCGCCACGAATTACAACGCGTGGGCAGCGCGGCCGATCGGTACGGGTCCTTACAAGATCGGCGAAGTGCGAACGGGCGATGAGATAACGCTGATCGCACACGACGACTATTGGGGCGGCCAGCCGCCGTTCGCCTCCATTCGTTTCAAGCGCCTGCCCGAGATTGCCGCGCGCATCGCCGGCCTGAAGGCCGGAGACTACGATATCGTCACCGATATTACCCCGGACCATATCTCGGAGATCGACGGCGTCAGCGGTCTTTCCGTCACCGGGGGCGAAACCATGTGGTTCCGCTTTCTCACATTTGCTCCGCTCAGGACTCCCGCCCTCAAGGATGCCAATCTGCGACGTGCGCTTGCGTCCGCCATCGATCGGGATGCGCTCGCAGAAGGCCTCTGGAACGGCCGCGCAAAGGCGCTCAACGGCTGGCAGTTGCCGATCTTCGGCGAAATCAATGACCCCGAGCGCAAGGGCGTGTCCTATGACCCGGCTCTCGTCAAGGAACTGCTGGCCAAGTCTTCCTACAGGGGCGAGGAGATTCCCTATCCGACCGTCGGGACCTATTACCCGATGCAGCTTCCGGACAACCAGGCTCTGGTCGAGATGTGGAAAGCCGCGGGCATCAATGTCAAGCTGATCATGTGCGAGAACTGGGACCAGGTTGGCAATATCGGCGGCATCAATGATATGTCCGGTGGCGGCCTTTACGCCGATCCCGTCTCTATGCTCTGGCAGATCATCGGTCCGACCAACGACCTGCAGGCCTCGGGCGGCTGGACCAATGCCGAGTTCAATGCGCTCGGCAATCAACTTGAGACAACGTTGGACCTCGCCAAGCGCAAAGCCGCTTTCAAGCGCATGCAGGACATTGTCGAGATCGAAGATCCCTGCGTCACGCCGCTGCACTCCATGCCGTTCATCTATGGGCAAAAGAAGGACATCTCTTGGAAGCCCAATCCGTTGCCGCAGATGTGGCTGGGCCCGAAGTTGCCGCCCGAGCCTGTGGCGTGAGCCCGATGCTGAACGCATTTAACACAAACAGCGCGGATGCCGCGCTGTTTTCCAGTCAGGACGTCGCCGGTCGCTTCTGAACACGCTGGAACAGCCATACACGCGCGATCTCATTGGTACGATCCCGTGTCCGGTTGCTGCCGAAGTGCTGATGTCGCATGTGGCATGACGAGGCGGACATGCGGGCGATATCGGCGAAACACTTCGACCACTGTATCCGCGTCGCTGATTGTACGTATCAATGACGCTTCTGTGAGTCGAAAAGGTCAGTCGTCGATTTCCGATCGGCAACGCAGCTTTTGGATGCGGAAATTTCTGATCGCTGTCGACCAGGTGCCGCCTCGAAAAAGGCGCTGAAGTCCTATGCCCGCCGCAAAATCCGTCATAACCCAGCATTAAAAACCGTTCATAGCGTGCGAGCGGAGGGGAAAATGCCACAAATTACGCCCTTATCTCATCATGATCCGTCATATACCCGCATAAAACTGTCACATAACTACTCTATATCTGGGATTGGAATTGGAAGCGGATTGTCCGCAAGAGAGAGGGTTTCTGACATGCAAGCATCACGGCGCACATTTCTCAGCATGACTGCCATGGCGGCTGGCGCCCTGGCTTTGCCGCGCTCACTTCTGGCCGCCGGCGGCCAGCGGCCAAGCCTCAACATCGCCGTCCAGGACCTGCGCACGATCCTCGAGCCCGTGGCCAGCTCTTCCATCGCCAACGTCTCCTGGCGGGTGCAATACAGTATTTTTGATCAGCTGCTGCGGACTGACTACAACGACAATTTCCGCCTCAACTTCGCGCTCGCGACATCGTTGAAGCAAATCGACGCAAAGACCCATGAGATCGTCCTGCGCGACAATGTGAAGTTCCACGACGGCTCGACAATGACGGCTGACGACGTGGTGTTCTCACTGGGCGTGGAGCGGTTGCGCGGCGACAAGGCTCCAGGCGCTGCGGTGGTTGCCAACTTCCTTTCTTCGCTCGCCGATGTGCAGAAGGTTGACGAGCGCACGGTCCGCCTGGTCACCAGGACGGAAGATCCTGTCTTCGCCAACCGGTTGGGGGCCTGGGGCACCCAGATTATCAGCGCCAAGGCCTATAAAGCCGCCGCAAGTTTCGACGCCTGGGCGGCAAAGCCGATTGGCAGCGGACCGTACAAGATCGGCGATGTGCGTAGCGGTGACGAGATCACGCTCATCGCCCATGACGACTATTGGGGTGGCCAGCCGCCGTTCGCTTCCATCCGCTTCAAGCGGCTGCCCGAGATCGCCGCGCGCATCGCCGGCCTCAAAGCCGGTGACTACGATATCGTCACTGACATTACGCCGGACCATATTTCGGAGATCGAAGGCGCCAGTGGTCTTTCCGTCACCGGGGGTGAGGCTATGTGGTTCCGCTTCCTGACCTTCGCTCCGCTCAAGACGCCTGTCCTGAAGGATGTCAACCTACGCCGCGCGCTCGCTTCCGCCATCGATCGGGACGCCCTGGCTGACGGTCTTTGGAACGGCCGCGCCAAGGCGCTGACCAGCTGGCAGTTGCCGATCTTCGGCGAGATCAACGATCCCGAGCGCAAGGGCGTTTCCTACGACCCGGCCCTGGTCAAGGACCTGCTCGCCAAGTCGTCCTACAAGGGCGAGGAGATCCCCTATCCGACCGTCGGGACCTATTACCCGATGCAGCTCGCCGACAACCAGGCTCTGGTCGAGATGTGGAAAGCCGCGGGGATCAATGTCAAGCTGGTCATGTGCGAGAACTGGGACCAAGTCGGCAATATCGGCGGTATCAACGACACGTCCGGCGGCGCCTTTTATGCCGACCCTGTCTCCATGCTCTGGCAGATCATCGGTCCGACAAACGATCTGCAGGCCTCGGGCGGCTGGACCAATGCCGAATTCAATACGCTCGGCAATCAGCTTGAGACGACGCTGGATCCGGAGAAGCGCAAAGCCGCGTTCAAGCGCATGCAGGACATCGTCGAGATCGATGACCCCTGCATCACGCCGCTGCACTCCATGCCGTTCATCTACGGGCAAAAGACGGACCTGCAGTTCACGCCCAATCCGCTGCCACAGATGTGGCTTGGCCCGAAGTTGCCGTCCGAGCCTGTGGCTTGAACCCGATGCTGAATGCTTTTCAAACGAACAGCGCGAATGCCGCGCTGTTCACCAGTCATGACGTCGCTGCACCCCGCAAACGGCCCATTCTCACGGTCAATGACCTCACCGTATCCTTCAGCGGTGTCCCCGTGCTCCACGGCGTCGACCTGACCGTTGATAAGGGTGAGGCGATCGGTATCGTTGGAGAATCCGGCTGCGGCAAGTCCGTGACCTGGCGTGCGGTGCTGGGTCTCCTGCCAAAGTCGGCTGAGGTCAAGGGCGAAGCGCGTCTGGATGGTTTTAACCTCGCCGGCGCCAGCCAATCTAAACTTGAACAGGTGCGCGGCGGACGCATTGCGATGATCTTCCAGGATCCCGCAAGTGCGCTCAATCCTGTTCATCGCATCGGCGCCCAGATCACCGAGGCGCTTCGCCTGCATCGTGGCCTCACGAGCGCCTCGGCGCGCGCCGAGGCGCGACGGCTGTTGGACCAGGTTGGTATTCCTGACGCGACCAGCAGGCTCAATGCCTATCCGCACGAACTCTCAGGCGGACAGAACCAGCGGGTAATGATCGCCATCGCACTCGCCGGTGAACCCGAGCTTCTGGTCGCCGACGAGCCGACGACGGCGCTCGACGCCACCGTGCAGGCGCAAATCCTACTGCTGCTCAAAACGATCCAGCGCGACACCGGCATGGGGCTCGTGATGATCAGCCACGATCTTGCCGCGGTGGCCGCCATCTGTGACCGCGTCTGTGTCATGTATGCCGGCCGCATCGTCGAGGCGGCACCCACGCATACACTTCTGAACGCGCCGCAACATCCCTACACGCGCGACCTGATCGGCGCGATCCCTCCCTCGGATGGCCCTCGTGTCCGGTTGACGGCCATCCCCGGCGCGCCGCCCCATGGCGGCCTACCGCCAGGCTGCGCCTATGCGCCCCGCTGCCAAAGTGCTGACGCCGCGTGCGCCATGACAGGGCCGGACATGCGGACGATATCGGCACGCCACGTCGTGCGCTGCCTCCGCGTTGCTGACGGGACGCGTCAATGACGCTTCTGCAGCTCGAAAAAGTCAGCCGTCGATATCCGATCGGCAATCCGGTCTTTGGTTTGCGGAGTTTTCTGACTGCCGTCGACCAAGTGTCGCTCGAAGTCAGAAAGGGTGAGACAACCGGTGTCGTCGGCGAGTCGGGCTGCGGAAAATCCACCACGGGACGGCTGGCACTCGGCCTGGAACAGGCCGACAGCGGCCACGTGCTCTTCGAAGATAAACAGCTCGCCGCGGCCGATACACGGGAATGGCGCGCAAAGCGTCAGCGGATGCAGCTTGTCTACCAGGATACGCTGGCAGCGCTCGACCGGCGGATGACCATCGGTGATCTGATTGCGGAGCCCTTGGTCATCCATGACATAGGTGACCGAGCAAGCCGTCAGCAGCGCGTGCTCGATCTCCTGTACGCTGTCGGGCTCAGCGAACATCATCGCGCGCTCTATCCGCATCAGCTTTCCGGCGGGCAGCGCCAACGCGTGGTTCTGGCGCGTGCACTCGCGCCAAGTCCCTCGCTTCTTGTTTGCGACGAACCCGTCTCTGCACTCGACGTCTCCGTCCAGGCACAGATCGTAAATCTACTCGTCGATCTTCAACAGGAACTTGGGCTCGGCATCCTGTTTATCAGCCATGATCTGAGGGTCGTTCGACATGTCAGCGATCGCATCGTCGTTATGTATCTTGGTCAGGTGGTCGAGCACGGGCGGGCCGACACCGTCATCGACCAGCCGATGCATCCCTATACGCAGGCGCTCGTCTCGGCCATGCCGAAACTGCCAGGCGGTTTCGATCACTATCTGCCCTTGCCGGGCGAGCCGCCAAGCCCCACTGAGCGGCCCTCAGGCTGCCCCTTCCATCCGCGCTGTCATCTGGCAAAGGATATTTGCCGGCAGACGCAGCCTGAACTCCTCCCACTCGGACCGGAACGGCGGGTCTCGTGCCATCTGGTATCAAATCCATGACAAACATACTCCCTTACATCGGCCCAAAAGTCTTGCGGGCCGCGCTCTCGATCATCGTGGTCGTGACACTCACATTCTTCGTGCTGCGCGCTTCAGGAGATCCGGCCCTGCAGATCCTCGGGCCCGGCGCGCGCGCGCCCGACCTCGAAGCGTTTCGCCAGAAGTGGGGACTGGATCAGCCTCTGCCCGTTCAATATCTTCGCTATCTCTGGGGCGCGTTGCACGGCGATTTCGGCAACTCGATGCTGGCCGGCAAGCCCGCCGCGGAGCTTGTGCTTGAGCGAATGCCTTTGACGTTGGCCCTGATGCTGCCGGCACTCGCGCTCAACGTGCTGATCGGGATCCCGGTCGGCGCCTATGCGGCCATGCATCGAGACAGCTGGATCGACCGGTCGGTAATGATGCTGACCGTGCTCGGTTTCACGGTTCCAAGCTTCGTGCTCGGCTTGCTGTTCATCCTGATCTTTTCGGTGACGCTCGGCCTGTTTCCCTCAGGGGGAGCCGACAAATGGCAAAGCTTTGTTCTGCCGGTGCTGACGCTTGGCGTCGGCGGGGCGGCAATGCTCGCGCGGTTTACGCGTAGCGCCATGATCGAGGTTCTGTCGCAGCTCTACGTCGTTGCCGCCAGCGCCAAGGGCGTCACCTGGCGCCAGGTCATTCACCACCACGCCTTCCCGAACGCCATCATTCCGATCCTCACATTGCTGGGTCTGATGCTGGGCGGACAGGTGGCCGGGGCGGTGCTGGTCGAAAACGTCTTCGGCTGGCCGGGCATTGGTCAACTGCTCGTGGTCTCCGTCGGCAATCGAGATCTCGCGGTCGTGCAGGTCATCCTCCTGCTCGTGGCACTCACCATGACGTCGGCGAACCTGATGATGGATCTGCTCTACGGCGTCGTCGATCCCCGCTTGCGACAAGCGCGCCCGGGATCACACTGAGGAAGCCAGATGCAGAAGAAGTCACGGATTGACCTGCCGACGCTCTTTGCGTCGCTCTGGCTTTGCCTGATGCTGCTGATCGCGGCGGCCGCGCCGCTGATCGCTCCGCATGACATCACCGCGATGGACCTGCGCGACCGCCTGTCGCCGCCTTTCGGGTTCGGTGGCACGACCGTTCACCTGTTCGGGTCCGACGACCTCGGCCGCGATGTCGCGTCGCGCCTCTATTACTCGATCCGGACCAGCCTGCTCATCGCCTTTGGCGCAACCGTCATCAGCGTTGTGGTCGGAACCGCAATCGGCTTTCTTGCTGCCTATTTCCGGGGGCTGGTCGAGCATTTCCTGCTGCTGCTCATCGACGTCCAGGCGTCGCTGCCCTTCCTGATCGTCGCGCTGGCGATGCTGGCGTTCTTCGGCAATTCGTTGCCGCTGTTCGTTGGCTTGATGGGCCTTTATGGATGGGAGCGCAACGCGCGGCTCGCGCGTGGGCTCGCACTTGCAGCGGGCGCGCAAGGATATGCAGGGGCGACCCGACAGCTCGGCGCGCATCCCTTGCGCATCTATCTCCGTCACATTCTTCCCAACAGTGCGGCAACGCTTCTCGTTGCGGCAACTGTGACGTTTCCGGAGATCATTCTGGTGGAGAGCGGCTTGTCCTTCCTCGGGCTCGGCGTTCAGCCGCCGATGACCAGCCTCGGCGTCATGGTCGGCACCGGCCGCGAATACATCACCCGCGCTCCCTGGATGTTGCTTAGCCCCAGCATCGTCATCGTGTTGACGGCCGTCGCCGTCAGCGTTGTGGGCGATTTCTTGCGCGACAAACTCGATCCCACTCTCAAGTAACGGATGTCTTCCATGCAGAAAAAACTGATTTCCATCCTTGTTGACGGCGTCAGCGCTGACACCTTCGAAAACTATGCGCATCGCCTGCCCAATATGCGCCAGTTGGCTGAAAGCGGCTTGCGCGTTCGCCGCCTGAAATCAACAGTTCCCGCCACCTCTGTTCCCGGCCGGGCCACGATGTTGACCGGCGTCGGTCCGGAGGTGCATGGCATCTACGGCAACCATATCTTCCGCGGCGATGCCTTCTTGGCACCATTGACCGAAGATCTGCTGGTGCCGACGATCGCAACCCATGCGAGACAAGCTGGCCTTGATGTGGCTGCCATCGGTCAGGCGCTGGTCGATCCCGGCGATACGGCAGTCCATGTCTCGCCCTGGTGGCTCCGCGGCTTCATGACGGGTCATCGCTTCAGCAAGATGGTCACGCCGGAAGCGTTGGCAGCGTCGCGAGCGATCCACGATCCCGAAGACAGGCTCGCCCGGGCCGGGCTGACGGATATGGACGCGTTCAGGAATGCTGCCGACGGCGGCGCTCCGCATCTGATCTCGGGCCTGGCGCTCGACCAGTTTCTCAACCGCGCAGTCGTCGCCTTGCTTGGCTCCAACCGGCCGCCGGATGTCTTGTTGACGGAGATCGAGATGCCGGATGCGTTCCAGCACTATCTCGGCTACGACAGCCCGGCGGGGATCTGGTCGGTGGAGTTTGCCGACATGCTGATCGGTAACTTGCTTGCTGTCCTGGAGCGCACCGGGCGCCGCGACGACTACGTTATCGCGGTCACCAGCGATCACGGTCATGGCCCGGTGGATACCGCGATCTATCCTGAGGCGATTATCCCAGAGATGCTTTGGATGACCGAGGGGGCAAGCCTCTATGTCTTCCTCAAGAACGCCGGCGATCTGGAGAAGGCGACGGAGCGTCTGGCGCGCCGTGGTGTGGAGCTCTGGAACGATGCACATGTTCCCGAGGCAATGCGCGGAAAAGTGGCGATGTTTGTTGCTCCACCCCGGCATTCGTTCGAAGAACGGCCGAGTGATGCGACCGGCCCGCTCGTGGCGACGGGTAGCCCGCACCTTATTTCGACCCACGGCTTCCGGCCTGGCAGCCCAGAAGATGATCGCATGTTCCTCCTTTCCGGCGGTGGCATTGCACCGCAAATCGTCGAGGAGGCGGATGCCGATCAGTTTGCCCCGACGCTCGCGAGCGTGATCGGCCTGTCGCAGGCGCCCTATGCCGGGCGTTCCCTGATCGCGGAAGAGAGCCAACCATAGTGCGAGGCCCGCAATCGCTTGAACCGCACCTGAAGTAAATCGAAGAAGACATCCAATGTGGTTGCAAATCTCCAACGCACGAATCGTGTGCGAAAATCATTTAACAGAGGCGGGCCTCGCAATCTGCGATGGTCTCATCCACTCTTTTGAACAAGGTGAAACTCCGAAAGCGGAAGCCATCGATTTTGAAGGCGACTTCCTGCTGCCTGGTCTGATCGACCTGCATACCGACAGTGTCGAACACTTCATGCAACCGCGGCCGGGCGTGCAGTGGCCTTCGTCCCTTGCTGCCGTACTTGCACACGATTGGCAGCTGCTCGGCAGCGGCATCACGACCGTGCTCGATTCGCTCGCGCTTGGCGATTACGACAGCGGCGGCGCTCGTCTCGCCATGCTGAACGAGGCCATCGACGGACTGACGCGGGCGCGAGCGAGCGGTCTTCTGAAGACCGATCATTATTTCCACTTTCGTTGCGAACTCTCCGATCCGGCCCTGTTGCCGATCGTCGAGCGGCATGTCGATAATCCCGGCCTCAGGCTCGTCAGCATGATGGATCACACGCCCGGCCAGCGGCAGTGGCACAATCTGACGCTCTACCGAGAGTTCCGCCGCAAGAAGAACGCCCGGGTTTGGACGGAAGACGAGTTCTCGCTCTACATCACTGAGCGCCGCAAACACCAGCAGCAATATGTCCCGCCCGGCCGTTCGATGATCGGACGCCTCTGCCGCGAGCGCGATATCCGCATCGCCAGCCACGATGACACGGCAGCCGCGGATGTCGACGAATCCCACGCCGACGGGATCACGATCAGCGAGTTTCCGACGACTGTCGAGGCCGCGAGCCGCGCGCGCGAACTCGGCATGAAGATCGTCATGGGTTCGCCGAACATCATTCTCGGCGGTTCGCATTCCGGCAATGTCAGTGCCCTGGAGCTCGCAGATCGGGGTCTCCTCGACATGCTCACCTCGGATTACGTGCCGGGAAGTCTGCTGCATGCCGCATTCGCGCTGGCCGCCAAAGGGTTCGATCTCCCCGAGGCGGTTGCCATGGTGACGAAAACCCCCGCCGACCTGCTCGGTTTTACCGATCGCGGCCGCATCGCGCCGGGCCTTCGCGCCGACTTGATCCGCGTGCGCCTCGTCGAAGGCGTGCCGGTGATCCGCAACATCTGGGTGGCCGGTCGACAGTATCTGTAAAGAGCGCCCAGGCGCCAAAGGAAAGAATGATGAAATCGAAAACGAAGATGGAAGCGGAGCAGGCTGCCATCGCCCAGCGGTCCGACTGGCTTGGTATTCTGTCGCGCAGTGTTGGCAGTGAGCTTGAGGCCTTGGCGGCGGATCTGGTGACCGACTCGACATTTGAATGGCTGAGGCCTTCCGATATCGGCCTGGTCATGGTGCGTGGTCGCGCGGGTGGCACGGGCAACGTGTTCAATCTCGGAGAGATGACGGTAGCCCGCGCTTCGGTCCGGCTTGAAGACGGCACTGTTGGGCACGGTTACGTCCAGGGACGCGACAAGCGCCAGGCGGAACTGGCGGCAATCGTCGATGCGCTGCTGCAGCAGCCGCACCGCCATGAATTGATCACGGCAAAGGTTATCGAGCCGCTGCGGGAAAGGGCCGAAGCACGACGCCTGGCAAAAAGCCGCAAGGCCGCAGCCACCAAGGTCGAGTTCTTCACTATGGTTCGCGGGGAGGACCCGGCATGACAGTCCAATCTTCAGCAACATCCATGCGTCCCGTCTCCTCCGGCGGCGCTTCGCTGAAGGCAGGCTTTGCCGATCCGGTCTTCGACGCCCAAGCGGTGTTTCGCGCGAGCCTGCTTGCGACCGCCTATCCCGGCCGTGTCGTGCCATTCGACCGCGCATTGGCGCCGCCGCGGCCCTTTTCATCGGCAACCGCGGCACTCTGCCTGACGCTCATGGATTTCGAGACGCTGGCCTGGCTCGACCGGCAGGCGGCATCCGACGAGGCGGTGGCCTGGCTCCGCTATCACTGCGGCCTGCCCGTCACAGACGACCCTATGAAGGCGCGTTTCGCTGTCGTCACCGATGCACTGTCAATGCCGCGCCTCGTCGAATTTCATCCAGGCGACGTGGAATACCCTGATCGCTCGATGACGCTGATCATCCAGGTTTCGTCCTTTACCGACGGACCGACGACCACCTGGACCGGCCCCGGCATCAAGACGACCGCTCACGTGAGCATCGGCGGGTTGCCCTTCTGGTTCTGGTCCGACTGGGAGCTGAATAGAGAGCTCTACCCGCGCGGGATCGACGTCATCTTCACGAACGGCAATGCCCTGGTGGGCCTGCCGCGCACAATCGCGGTGGAGACTTAAATGGCTTATGTTGCTGTCAAGGGTGGCGAACAGGCCATCCTTAACACCCTCAGGCTGATCTCGGAAACCCGTCGTGGCGATCCGGCCTTCGCCGAACTAACGCTCGCCCAGATCAGCGAACAGTTCGGCCTAGCCGTCGACCGGGTGATGACAGAGGGATCGGTCTACGACCGGGAACTCGCCGCACTTGCCCTCAAGCAGGCGCAGGGTGATGTGATCGAGGCGATCTTCCTGCTGCGCGCCTACCGCACCACGCTGCCTCGGTTCGCCGTGTCAGAACCGGTCGATACGTCGCGCATGACGATCCGCCGGCGCATCTCGGCGACGTTCAAGGATATCCCGGGCGGCCAGGTGCTTGGACCCACTTACGACTGCACACACCGGCTGCTCGATTTTGCCCTCGCCGCCGAAGGGCTTCAGCGGCCCCAGGCAGGTTTGGCCGCCGAGCCGCTCGACAAAGATGTGCCGCAGGTCATCGACCTGCTCGGCAGCGAAGGTCTGATCGAAGAGGAAAGCGACGAGGGTCAGGGCGAAATCTTCGATCTCACCCGCGAGCCGATGAGCCTTCCGGCAGGGCGCGACCAGCGCCTGCAAAACCTGGCGCGCGGCGACGAGGGTTTTCTGCTCGGGCTCGCTTATTCGACAGTCCGTGGTTACGGCGGCGCGCATCCCTTCGTCGGCGAACTGAGATTGGGTGAAGTGACGGTCGAGATCGTCCCCGAGGAGCTCGGTTTTCCGATTGCTGTCGCGGAAATCGCCGTCACCGAATGCCAGATGATCAACCAGTTCCGTGGCACGGCCGCCAAGCCGCCGCGGTTCACCCGCGGTTATGGCCTCACCTTTGGCCACAACGAGCGCAAGGCGATGGCCATGTCATTGGTCGACCGGGCGATGCGCGCCCGCGAACTTGGCGAGGACGTACGCTACCCCGCCCAGGATGAGGAATTCGTCCTTGCCCATACGGACAATGTCGAGGCGAGCGGCATGGTCTCGCATTTCAAGCTGCCGCATTACGTCGATTTCCAGGCCGAGTTGGCGCTCGTCCGGCAATTGCGGGCCGAACACATGGCCGCCCGGGAAGCACAAACGAAGGAGGTCGCCGAATGAGCGCCGGCACGACAACGATTCACAGCGACACTGGCTACAACTTCGCCTACCTTGATGAGCAGACGAAGCGGATGATCCGCCGTTCGCTGTTGAAGGCCCTCTCCATACCCGGTTACCAAGTGCCGTTCGGCGGCCGAGAGATGCCGCTCGCCTATGGCTGGGGCACTGGCGGTATCCAGGTGACGGCCAGCGTCATCGGTCCCGACGACCGGCTGAAGGTGATCGACCAGGGTGCCGACGACACCACTAATGCTGTCTCCATCCGCCGTTTCTTCCAGACGGTCACCGACGTCACTGTTACCGAATCCACCGAAGACGCGACCATCATCCAGACACGCCACCGCATTCCGGAGATTCCGCTCAAGGAGGGTCAGGTACTGGTCTATCAAGTGCCGCAGCCCGAACCACTGCAGAAGATCGAGCCCCGCGAGACCGAGACGCGCAAGATGCATGCCTATGCCGAATATGGCGCCATGCGGGTGACGCTCTACGAGGACGTCGCCCACTTCGGCCGCATCGCCAAGACCTACGACTATCCGGCCGTCATAAACGGCCGCCATCTGATGTCACCATCGCCGATCCCGAAGTTCGACAATCCGAAGATGGAGATGAATCCAGCGATCCAGCTGTTTGGCGCCGGCCGGGAGAAGCGCATCTATGCGGTGCCGCCCTACACATCCGTCAGAAGCCTCGATTTTGACGACCATCCCTTCGAGGTGCAGACCTGGAAGGGATGCTGCGCGCTCTGCGGCTCGACTGTGAGTTACCTCGACGAAGTGATCACCGATGACAAGGGTTCGCGCATGTTTGTCTGTTCGGACACCGACTTCTGCAACACCCGTCAGGCCAAGGCCGCAGCGCAACCGAAGACCGCCGGAGAGCAGTCATGACCACGAATGCGATCCGCAAGCTTACTCCGAAGCCGCCGCTGCTTGAAGTCTCCGGGCTTTGCAAGTCCTACGGCGGCCAGATCGGCTGCCGCGATGTGTCTTTCGCGATCCGACCCGGCGAGGTGCTTGGCATCGTCGGCGAGAGCGGTTCCGGAAAATCGACGCTTCTCGCCTGCCTCTCCGGCCGGCTGGCACCCGATGCCGGCACGATCTCCTACGACATGAAGGATCGGGGACCCGTTGACATTCTCACGCTCTCCGAACCCGAACGCAGACGGCTTGCCCGTACCGACTGGGGCATTGTTCATCAGAATCCGCGCGACGGGCTACGGCTGGACGTCTCGGCAGGCGGCAATATCGGTGAACGCCCGATGGCGATCGGCGCCCGCCATTACGGCAACATTCGGGCCGAGGCCCAGGACTGGCTGCAGAAGGTCGAGATCGACCTTGCGCGCACTGACCATCGGCCACGCACCTTTTCCGGCGGCATGCAGCAGCGCCTGCAGATCGCCCGCAATCTCGTCACCCGTCCCCGGCTCGTCTTCATGGACGAACCGACGGGTGGTCTGGACGTGTCGGTGCAGGCGCGCCTGCTCGATCTCTTGCGCGGACTTGTACGCGAGCTCGGCATCGCTGTTATTATCGTCACCCATGATCTTGCCGTCGTGCGCCTGCTCGCCGACCGGCTGATGGTCATGCAGCGCGGTCGCGTCATCGAGCAGGGCCTCACCGACCAGGTGCTCGACGACCCCCATCATCCCTATACGCAACTGCTTGTCTCTTCCGTCCTGCAGGTTTGAGACAATAAGGACAATTCATGACCATTCGTTTGCACGCCAAGGGTCTGACCAAGACCTTCACCCTCCACACCCAGGGCGGTATCGTCCTGCCCGTCTTCGACAACATCGATCTTACGGTGAGTCCCGGCGAATGCGTGTGCCTGCACGGACCGTCCGGCGCCGGCAAGTCGACGCTTCTGCGCTCGCTTTATGCCAACTACAAGCCAGATGAAGGCCAGATCCTCGTTGAGCACATGGGCGAGCCTCTCGACCTGCTCGCCGCCGAGCCCTGGGAGGTGGTGGAAATCCGCCGCTCGACGATTGGCTATGTCAGCCAGTTCCTGCGCGTCATCCCGCGCATCGGTGCCCGCGACGTCGTCGCTGAACCGGCCATCGCCAACGGCATGCCCGCCGACGAAGCTGTAGCGAAAGCACAAGAATTGCTCAGTCGGCTCCGTATACCGGAACGCCTTTGGTCGCTGGCCCCCGCCACCTTTTCCGGGGGCGAGCAGCAGCGCGTCAACATCGCCCGCGGCTTCATCGTGGATTACCCGGTCCTGCTGCTCGACGAACCGACCGCATCCCTCGACGCCGCCAACCGTGCGACCGTCGTTGATCTGATCAACGAGGCGAAATCCCGCGGCGGCGCCATCGTGGGTATCTTCCATGACGAGGAAGTTCGAGAAGCCGTTGCCGACAGGCTCTTTGCGATCGGCAATCAACCGGCCGCGATGGCTGTACCGGCTGCTGCCGTAGCGGAGGTGTGCAGTTGATGCCCGAACCATGCGGTCCTCGCTATGCCATTTACTACACCCGCTCGCGAACATCCGCTCACCGTAGCGGCACGTTCGTGGCTTGGCCGTGATGCCTTCAGCGCTGATCCTATCGAGGACGCCCGTCCGGAAGCGGACATCCGTTTAACCTCAGAGCCGCGCCGGTATGGTTTTCATGCCACCCTCAAGGCACCGTTCCGGCTAACAGAAGGCACTTCGGTCAAGGACCTGGAGCAGGCGCTCAGCAGGTTTGCTGCGTCACGGGCCCCTTGTCCGATCGGGCCGTTGAGAATCGACCTTCTCGGCGGCTTCTTCGCACTCGTTCCCGCCAGTCCCATCCCGACTTTGCGTAGTTTTGCTGCGCAGATCGTTGAAGAGCTCGATACAGTTCCGGGCGCCGATGGACGGAGACGACCTCGAGCGGCGCATGAGCCACCAACTCGACGAGGTCGAGATGCCCAACCTCGTCACCTGGGGCTATCCTTATGTGTTTTCATTCGGCTTTTCGAGGCCTGCTCCGATGAGCCGGACATGGAATACGCCATGGTCGATGCCACCATCGTCAAGGTCCATCGCCACGGCCAGGGCGCAAAAGGGGGACTCAAAGCCAGGCCATAGGCCGCTCCAAAGGCGGCATGACAACTAAAATCTTGGCACTCACCGATGCACTTGGCAATCTTGTGCGCTTTGTTCTTTTGCCCGGCCAGCGGTTCGATACGGTGGGTGTTGCACCGCTCATCGATGGTGTCTGTTTCGGCGGCTTGATCGCCGACAAAGCCTTCGACAGCAACACCATCATTGCCGACCTGAATGAGCGCGGCGCCAAGATCGTTATCTCACAGCACTCACGTCGTACTTTTCCCCTGCCGCTCGACAAGGAACTCTACAAATGGCGCCATCTGATCGAGAACTTCTTCTGCAAGCTCAAGGAATTCAAGCGTATCGCCATGCGCACCGACAAAACCGACCAGAGCTTCGCAGCCTTCATCAACCTCGCTGCTGCCGTCATAAACTCACGCTGAATCTCAACAAGCCTTAGGCCGCGGAGGTAACGGTGGATCCCCGCCTACTGGCGCGGCGGCTTCCTCTATGGAGGTCAGCTGTTCAGGACGTTCGCGGCCTCTCTTCAGCGCCGCGCGAGTTGCAGTCAAAGTCGACGCAGGTCACTATCCCATACGCGACCAGCTTACGAAGTCCCTCGCCTTTTGCACGAGAGCTTGGCGCGTTTGCCACCGGCGACCACAAGCGTGAAACGGATGAAATGTGGGGCGGCGAAGACTAAGCGCCCCACCATCGAAACTAGCAGCTTTGAACTTCAGGGATGCAACTCTCGGAGTTTCCATCAACCCCGTTCCGTTCGTCTGGGACATCGATCGGCCTCTCTGTCTGGCCAACGCAAACTAGCTCTCGTTCGCCTCACCTCGACTTGCACTGTTGTGGATCGAAAGAAGAATGCGGACCAGTGCTTCGCCACCGTCTTTGGGCGACTGCTCTCCAGATTTTCGCGTCCCCGTTCGACAAGACGCTTCGCCAAAAGGTCCATGAAACATCGGCTTTGACCCAATCGCGGTATCGCTTGAAAACCGTGTTCCAGCTCCCGAAGAAGGCTGGAAGGTCGCGCCACGGGCTTCCTGTCCGCACGATCCAAAGCAACGCTTCGATGAAGCGGCGATTGTCGCCACCACTTCGTCCGGGATCGGCTGGCTTACCCAGACAATGCGGTTCCATCTTCGCCCATTGGGCGTCCGTCAGCACAAATCGTTCCATCCAAAGCTTGAATCACAATCAAGCCAAAAGTGGAATCCTGAATCTCAACAAGCCTTAATCCGTGAAGTGAAAAACACCTGTCAGACCGCTTGGCTACTGCGTTACGCGGATCCATCTTTTGCCATGCGCGCGGCCCGCCTTGATCGGCCTTTTCACTGTTTTCATCACCGCATGAATGCGACTCAAGGCAACCCTGAGGTCTCCCTCACGGTACTGTCACCTTCCATCTCCTCGACCGTAAAGTTTGTCATCGATGCCACCCTCCAACGCCAACCACCATCTACAGGAAGCGCTAATATAAAATTGCTTTTCGTCAGCCACCTGCTTCCCGGGCAGTAGTAAGAACGCTCTATATTAGATTAATGACGGACAAGGCCGCAACTGCCTGAGTTGTGAGCATCATTGAAAAGTTGCAGTGGCGAGCGGCGCTAATCACGAAAGACATGGCAGGCTCCTAACGGCCAGGAATATGGGGCATACGGTCCGGGTGAAGAGATCGCCGATAGGTCGAAGCGAACGAACGCTGATCGCTTGCCGTCTCGAAAAGGGTTTCATGAAGCAAGCCTGGAATGCTTCTGCTGGCAGGGTTATTCATGATCCAGCAAAGATTCGCGAATGGAATGGCAAGGGGCGGTTGAGTGAACCCGTTCACCTCTGTCAGTGCAGGCCGAATTCGCGCAGCAGTTCTTCGCGATAGCGCACGAACCGGCTTTCGCTGCGGTCGCGCGGGCGGGGCAGATCGACGTCGATCAACCGGGCCGCGCCGCCTTTCTCCTTCGGCAGGATCAGCACCCGGTCGGCAAGATAGATCGCCTCTTCCAGATCGTGGGTGACCATGACCATGGTGACGTTCTCCTCGCTCCAGATGCGGGCCAGTTCCTCCTGCATGCCGATCTTGGTCATGGCGTCGAGCGCGCCGAGTGGTTCGTCGAGCAGCAGGATTTCGGGTTGCACGGTCAGCGCCCGGGCGATGCCGACGCGCTGCGCCATGCCGCCGGAAAGCTGGCTCGGCCAGGCATCGGCGAATTCGGCGAGGCCGACAAGCGCGATGTAGAAGCGGGCCCTTTCGTCGGCGTCGGCCTTGGCCACGCCGCGCACTTCGAGGCCAAAGGCGACATTGCCGAGCACGGTCAGCCAGGGCAGCAGGCGCGGTTCCTGGAAGATCACCGCGCGCTCGGCGCCGACGCCATGCACCGGCTTGCCGTCGATGGCGACGCCGCCGCTGTCGGCGGCCTCCAACCCGGCAAGAATGCGCAACAGCGTGGTCTTGCCTGAGCCGCTGGCGCCGACGATGACCAGGCATTCACCGGAGCGGACGTCGAGGTTGAGCGTCCTCAGCACGGCAAGCTTGCGGCCGCCGAGGGTGAAGGATTTGGAGAGGTCGCGGATCGAGACCTCTCCGCCGCGGTTGGTGCCAGTCATTTCAGCTCCCGGTCCATCTCAGCTCTCAGTTCGTCTTGGTTTCGCCGGGCCGGTAGAGAATGTCGGCGGCCTTCAGCTTACCCTTGGCCAGGCGGCCGTCGCGTTCCAGCACGGCAACCCAGAAATCGATGTCGCGGTCGGTCGCTTGCGCGCCTTCGCGCAGGCCAAAGCCGGTCCAGTAGCGGGCCAGATCGCCATTTTCGCCGCGCTTGTTGAGGATGTCGGCGAGCACCTTGCGGGCTTCGTCAGGATTCTGCCGCGACCAGTCGGAGGCGCGTGCCGATTGTTCGACGAAGTTACGCGCCGCATCCGGGTTGGCGGCGATGAAGTCGCGCCGCAGCACGACGAAGCCGCCGGCGAGTTCGCCCAGCACGTCGGTGTCGTTGAACACGCCGCGCACGCCGCCATTGGCGACCAGGGCGCCGGCGAAGGTCGCCTGCCAGTAGCCCAGCCCGGCAATATCGACCTGGCGCGAGCGCAAGGTCTGTTCGAGTTGCGGCCCGGGTACGACGACGAGGTTGGCGGCATCCGGCGGCAGGCCGACGCTGTGCAGCGCCTCGCGCACCGTATAGTCGAGATGGGCGCCGAGCGTGTTGACCGAGATGGTCTTGCCGGCAATGTCGGCGATCGATTTGATCGGGCTGTCTTCCAGCACATAGAAGACGCTTTTGACGTCCTTGTTGATGCCGTTGCTCGGATAGGCGGCGACGAAGTCGTTGCCGCCGGAGATCGAGTTGATCACCGCGGCGGTGGCTGCCGAACCGAGGTCGACGCTGCCGGAGGAAAGAGCAAACAGCGATTCCGGGCCGCCGGCGGCATAGCCGACATTCTCCAGCTCGATGCCGAGGTCCTTGAAATAGCCGAGCTCGTAGGCCAGCTCATGCGGGGAGATGCCGCCCCGGCTGGCGAGGTAGCGAAATTTGACAGGTGCGCCTTGCGCAAAGGCGAAGCGGGGCAGGCCGGCGGCGATGATGCCGGCGGCAAGCGGTGCACCGGCAAGCAGGGAACGACGCGTGATTTTCATGGTCCGATCTTTCCTGGGTCGAGAGGAGGGGTAGGCCTGGATTGAGAGGGTTGGTCAGTTGACGGGATTGCTCCAGCGGCACAGTCGCCGCTGCAGGACAACCAGCGCCTGGTTGGCGACCAGGCCGAGGCCGGCGAGGATGACGATCGCCGCGAACATCAGCGGAATCTGGAAATTGTATTGGGCGTTCATCACCTGGAAGCCGATGCCCTTGTTGGCGCCGATCATTTCGGAGGCGATCAGCAGCAGGAGCGCCGTGGTGGCGCTGAGCCTCAAGCCGACGAAGATCGAGGGCACGGCGCCGGGCAGCACGACGCGGCGGAACACGGTGAGCCGCGTCGCGCCATAGACGCGCGCCATTTCGAGCAGTTTTGGATCGACTTCCTTGACGCCGCTGGTGGTGTTGAGCAGCAGCGGAAACAAAGTCGCCCAGAAGATGACGAAGATCTTGGAGGTTTCACCCAGCCCCAGCAGCAGGATGAACACCGGGTAGAGCGCCAGCGCCGAGGTCTGCCGGAATAGCTGCAGGATCGGGTCGAGCGCGGTTTCGACGGCGCGCACCTGGCCCATGAACAGGCCAAGCGGAATGGCGACCGCGACAGCCGCTGCAAAGGCAATGCCGGCACGCTGCAGGCTGATGGCGATGTCGCCGAGCAAGGTACCGCCGGCGAGCCCTTTCCACAGGGCGGCAACGATCATGTCGACCGGCGGCAGCACCGCCGCATTGACCCATCCAACGCTGCTCGCCACCTGCCAGAGCGCCAGGAACCCGAGAAGAACGCCGTAGCGCGACAGGAAGCGAACGGTCGCCCGGCCGCCGAGGCGCAGGAAGTCAGTGTCTATGCCGGTTCCGCCGCGGTGTGCGGCGATCGTGATCCGCCGCTCGATATGCTGCAAAGTCATCGTCTTGCCCTTTCCCTGGAAGCTGGTTGGCGCGTCGGAGGACTATTCGGCGGCCAGTACGGTCGAGCGGGCTGATGTCCACGGGTTTTCCGGCCGCCTGAGGCCAAGGTTCTCGCGCAGCGTCCTGCCTTCGTAAGCCCTGCGGAACAGGCCGCGGCGCTGCAGTTCCGGGATGACCAGGTCGACGAAATCGTCGAGTGCGCCCGGAAGCCAGGGCGGCAGGATGTTGAAGCCGTCGGCGGCGTCGCTAGTGAACCATTCCTCCAAGAGGTCGGCCACCTCCGTGGCGCTGCCGACGATGGTGTAGTGGCCACGCGCCGTCGCCACCCACTGGTAGAGCTGGCGGATGGTGAAGTTGTTCTCGTCGGCGATCTGGCGGATCAGCGCCTGGCGGCTCTTCATGCCTTCGGTTTCCTTGCTCGGCGGCAGCGGGCCGTCGAGCGGATAACCCCTGATGTCGAGCGTCTGGCCGGCGAGCCCGTTGAGCAGAGCGACGCCGTCCTCGGGCAGGATGAGGTCGTTGAGTTGCTGGTACTTCTCTCGCGCTTCCTCCGTGGTGCGGCCAACGAAGGGCGCCACGCCGGGCATGATCAGCACCTGGTCGGGATCGCGGCCGACAGCCGCCACGCGCGCCTTGATGTCGCGGTAGAACTCCTGCGCCGTTTCGAGTTTCTGATGGGCGGTGAAGATGACCTCGGCCGAGTGCGCGGCAAGCCCGCGTCCATCCTCGGACTGCCCGGCCTGGACCACCACCGGGTGACCCTGAACGGGGCGCGGCACGTTGAGCGGACCTTTGACGCTGAAATGCGCGCCCTTATGGTCGACGTCGTGCAATTTGTCCTTGTCGTAGAAGCGGCCAGACTGCTTGTCGCGGATGAAGGCGTCGTCCTCCCAGCTGTCCCACAGCGCTTTAACCGTGTCGACATGCTCATGTGCCCTTGCATAGCGCTCGGCATGGTTGGGCTGGACATCGCGGTTGAAGTTCTGGGCGGTTTCGTCGCCGGCCGAAGTCACGACATTCCAGCCGGCGCGGCCGTTGGACAACAGATCGAGCGAAGCGAATTTGCGCGCCAGCGTGTAGGGCTCTTCATAGGTGGTGGACGCCGTGGCGATGAAGCCCAGATGCGTGGTCAGCGGCGCCAAGGCCGCAAACAGCGTGACCGGCTCGAAGCCGGCGATCTTGGCGTTGCCGCCTTCGCGGGCGCCGAGGCCGACCGTCAGATTGTCGGCCAGGAAATAGGCGTCGAACAGACCGCGCTCGGCGGTCAGCGCCAGCTGCTTGTGGAATTCAAAGTTCGTCGCGCCATCGGCCGGCGCGTCGGGATGGCGCCATGCGGCGATATGCTGGCCGCCACCTGGCAGAAAGGCGCCTAGCTTGATTTGTCTGGGCATTGTCAAATTCCTCTTTTCGCATCAGTTGAAGACATGTCCCCTGGTGTTCAGGCGGCCTTGATCCTTGCCGGCTTGGCGGCCTTCGTCCGAGAGACGCTGCGACGTCCGTCGACGGCGACTGGTACGTCGCCGTCGACCGTGGCGCGGTGGACGACGCGGCGCTGATCGCCGTAGTCATTGACGGCGTAGTGCTGCGTGGCGCGGTTGTCCCAGATCGCCACATCACCGCGCTGCCAACGCCAGCGAATGGTATTCTCCGGTGCGGTAACGTAGGATTGGAACAACTCGTAGATCCGGTGGAAGTCGCTTCTGGACAGGCCGACGAACCGCTGCACGAAGTTGCCGAGAAGGAGGGTGCGCTCACCGGTCTCGGGATGAACCCGCACAACCGGGTGTTCGGTCTCGTAAATCGTCGAAGTAAACACCTCATCGAAGTGTTTTGCTTCCGCCTCTGTCGCCCGCGGTCGCACCGCCGCGTAGTCGTAGGTGTTGCTGTGAACCGCCCAAAGATCGTCGGCGAACCGCTTGAGCGTTGGCGGTAAACTCTCATAGGCGGCCGCGGTATTCGACCAGATCGTGTCGCCACCGGCCGAAGGAATGACCACGCCGCGCAGGACCGAGAACTTTGGATAGGCGTCGACGAACGTGACGTCAGTGTGCCACTGATCGGCGCGACCGCCGCCGCGACTTGAGTCCAGTTCGAGGATTGAGGTCGTGCCGACGATTGACCCCTGGGTCGGATGCGGCACCAAGTCGCCTAGCCGCTGAGCGAAACGCTCCTGCTCGGCATCGTCCAGGTGCCCCTGGTCGCGGAAGAACACGACCTTGTGGCGAAGCAGAAGCTTATTGATTGCCACCACCACACTGTGGGGTAGATCCCCGGATAGACGAACGTTGCTGATCTCTGCGCCGACGCGTGCTGTGAGGGGAGCAACATCGGCTTCCGGAATGGTTGCATCAATGAAAGCAGGCTTGGTCATGGCTAGTCTCCAGGCGGATTGAGCTTTTGGTTGCGGCTGACGATTTCTCGAAGATCCAGACAGGGCTGGAGAAGGCGCTTCAGGCCAGATTTGCGTTGGAATCTCGGGTCGAAGAGCGCCACTGGCCGCGGGCGATAGCAATGTCCGCCTGAGGCGCGTCGGAACCCGAAACCAACTCGTCTCGAGTTCGCGACGCCAGATAGGGCGCGAATTGCGCGATCGCGCGATCGAGACGATCGGCCAGTATCGGCGAGACCGAGGTTTGGTCGACGAAGTCGCGTTCTGAAGCATAGATCCCTGTCGCCAGCGTTCGTGCCTCGAAGAACCCAAAGAGCGGCCGCAGCTGATGCTCGACGATCAACGCGTGTCGGTCTCCGCCGCCGGTCGCGGCGAGCAGTACCGGCTTGCCTATGAACGCGGTGGGCTCCAGCAGATCGATGAAATGCTTGAAGAGGCCAGCGTAACTGCCTTTGTAGACCGGGCTTGCGACGACCAGCGCCTCGGCTTGCAGCAGATGGTCAACAAGTCTCCTTGCCTTCGTGTCCAGATCGGAAAGGCGGTGCGCTGCGCCCAGCGAAGGCAGGAACTGGCCAATATCGATGACCTCGAAGCTCCTGTCGTATTGTTGCGCTGTTCGCCTTACGATCTCTTCGACCAAAGCGCGGGTGCGGGAGGGAGAACTGAAGCTGCCGGAAAATCCGACGATTTCGGGTCTGGTCATCAGGTGCTGTCCCTCTCCTTGAAAATGCGGAGCCGCAGTCGCGACATGGGGACAGAATAGTTATTTCTACAAAATCTATAGAGAAAGAGGATTGCGTGTTTGCATCTACTTGTGAAATTCCTTTCCCCGCTTGCGGCGTTTCGAGCCTCGCCTTTCGATGAACGACGTAATCGTGGTGTGCGCAGCACCGCGCGTGGCTCGGAACGGGTTCTCGCGGCCTAGACGTTTGAACGGGCAGTTGCACTGACGTCGGCGCCTGGGAAACGAGGGCGCAAGAGGCTCAGGACCCGTCGTAGCAAGTCGGTCCTCGCACCCTTGATCGCTTCCTGGTCCTGCCCGGCGATGCTGCTCGCCAGCGGCGGAAACGGATTTACCTCTTTGGTTGCCATGTTGGAGGCAGCCCTCGGCCTCCCGAGGCCTGACAAGCGCGGAATCGACATTCGCTGTCTGCCGCCAGCAAAGCGCGCCATCCGTAATCCGATCGGAAAGTCAGGAGTTCCGCGACCGTTTAGATAGTGCTTCGGCGATGAACGCCGTTTTGGCGTTGCTGTAGCCTTCTCGATCAGAGCCGAACCTGTCGGCAAGGCGCTTCTTGAGAAGCCCATATGTTTTCGCAGCGTCGGGATTGGCGCGCAGGTAGTCGCGAAAAGCTATATGCCGCCCGAGTTCTGGGTTGGCCGCCGCACATACGTAGAGGTGATGCGCCGGCAACCTGCTCGGCTGAGTAAAGGCGTGACGCCCATCAATGCCCCTCTCACCCTCATACGTATATCCGATTTTCGAGAGCTTATTGATTGCAACAGAAAGGTCGGCTTCGGTTGGAATCACCACGTCCATGTCGATTATGGGCTTTGCGGCCAAACCGGCGACCGCAGTGCTTCCGATATGCTCAATCTCAAGCGCAGTTGTCCCTAAAGCTCGTGCGATCTCATCTCTGATCTGGGCAAAAACAGCGGGCCATGCGGGATCATACGGCACGATAATTACAGGATTGATCATTCTTCCAACCGGATGGCTTTTTGTCGTGCCTAAAAGCCTGTGACGTATCAAACTTTAGGAGTTTTGCGACAGACAGTCCGCTTCGCGCAACGAATCGGACGTAATGCGGCCTGTGCCTTGGACTGGTTCTTCAGGTTGGGGAAGATCAGCATCATTTCATAGGGTGGAATTTCCCAGCCGCGGAGCAGTTCCACGAGGCGGCCGACCGCGACGGACCGCTGGCACACATAAGCGGGAAGGAGTGCAAGCCGGCGATGCAGGATGCAGCAGAAACCCCATAGAACGCGGTGGAAAGCGAACTTGCAGATATCATCCGCCAGCGTGACGAAGCGATGGCTGCGGAGGAGGGGCTTGCCCCTTATATCGGACGCGTCCTCTGGTTTCGTCTCAGTCCTTGTGAGGGCGTCCTAGGCCAGCGCGAAGGTCACCTATTCACTTTCGAGCGAAGAGGCTTCAATCGCTAGCACATCAAGCCCCTCAATCTCCTGCATCACTTTTCCGGCGATACCCTGCAAGTCGCCATACATGCCGACGGTCGACTCGATCACCGCTTGGATCTGCGCCTCGCGCTTGGCCCACAGGCGTGTTGTGGCTTTGCGTTCCTTGGCGAGGTCATCCTGCATATCCGAGAATTTCTCCACGATCGCCTCGACGCGGTGACGGAAGCGCGCACCGGTCAGATAGCCGTAAACCTGCTCCATTTTGGTGGCCTGGCCATCCTGGGCGAGGCGGGAGTTCGCCAACTCGATCAGGGATTGTCGAAGCATGATGGCGATCGGGATCGCGCATTTGGGATGGGCGACATAGACGCCGTCCACGAGATCGAAGGTTTCCACGCCGGAAGGCAACGCTTCCGAGATCATCAGCGCGATATCCGCTTTCGCCGCGCGTTGATCCGCCCGCAGCTTGCCCAGCCAGCCTTGGCTCCAGTTCTTGGTGCGTTTCGATTCCCACAAAATGGCGCCGCATGACTGGCCTGCCGGTCCGACCACGCGGTGCAGGACATCTCCGCCGAACTCGCCCTTGGCGACCGGTTCAATGATGTCCATAGGGAACCGGTTGGCGATGAGGGACTCCAGTTCAAGCTCGAGGACCTCACCCTGCAACTGCTGGGAGCCTTGCTCGGCACGGCGCTTCAGCTCCTCGATCTGGCGCTGCATGCCGGCGATCTGTACTTCTTTTTCCGCAACCTTCATTTTGAGGCCGTCTTCGGCTTCCGTTCTCGCCTTGATGCGAACGGCATCCAATCCTTCCTGGATCTTCTTTTCGATGGTCAGCGCCATCTCCCGCTTTTCATCGTCAAGCGCACGTTGCTGTTTCAGGAATTCCGCCTGTTGCTGCTGGGCCTCGGCGAGCTTTTCGTCGCGCGCCTTCAACGTCGCTTCCAGCTCGGCAAGCTTGTTATCCCTGTTCTCCAGGTCTACCGAAAGCAGCAATTTTGCCTTGCGAGCTTCCTCGACCGCGATTGCGGCACGCTCGAGCTTGATTTGCTCAGCCACCTGATTGCCGATGTCCTCTTTGGCGGCGTCGATCGCGGCCTGCTCGCGTTCAAGCTCTTCCTCTCGGGCCGCCATGGACGCATTGCTCTGCGCCAAGCGCCGTTCATAGTCCTCGCGGGTGGCGGCAATCAGCGGCGCCGCGAGCGACTCGTTGAGCTTGATCTCCGTTTTGCAGCTTGGGCAGCTGATTGTCGGTTCGTTGAGAATCCTGGGCTGGACGGTCATTGGCGCGCTGACTCGGCTGGGGGCTGATGGTCCCAGACTATATTTTGCCGGCCCCTTTTGGAAAAGAACAAATGTCGAACATGACTGTTATCCCCAGCGGAAGGACGGAACGGAGCGGCGAGCTTCCGCTAACATCCACATTTCTCCGCTATTCCGGCGATGCATTCCTCGAGACGCTCCAGGCGGAACTTCGCAATACGAAGTTCATTCCCGGCGTCGAAACGTCGATGGCGTCCCTGCGATGTGGTCGCCACGAGGTCGCGCTCCAGTTCCGCAATGCGCGCACGCACCTCCCGGGCATCGTCCTGACGCAACCCCTTGATCCACCCACGCCCCCGCATCAGTCTTCCTGCCAGCACCCCGAAAGTCATGCCGAGTTATGCCACCGAGACCCTAATTTGCGGCAAGCCGAAACACTCAAAATTTAACTTCCGCTAATGCGAGGAAGACGAATAGCCCGGCAAGATAGTCAAGCAATCGGACGCGATCCTGGGAGGTGGCTATCGTCTCCCTAATAAGGCCGCGCCCGAACCGAAAACCAACCGGCCGGATACATGCGCCAGGAGCCGGTCACGACGCGAAATACCGACCAAAGATGCGGGCGAGCATCCTGTGTGCGGTCGAATCCCTCCAAGATTGAATGCCCGCTGCGAAAGCAGCTCAGGCGCTCGCCTTTTGCGGTTGGCTAAACGTATTTTCCGGACGCGGCAGACCGAAATGGTCCCTCAGCGTTGCCCCGTCATAGTCGTGCCGGAAAAGCCCGCGCCTGCGCAAGATCGGCACCACCTCCTCGGCGAATATGTCGAACCCGCCCTGCAGATAGGGCGGCATGATATTGAAGCCATCGGCGGCACCATTGTCGAACCATTCCTGGATGTTGTCGGCGATCTGTTCAGGCGTCCCGGCCTGGACCCAATGCCCGCGCGCCCCTGCGAGGCGGTGGAGCAACTGGCGGATGGTTGGGTTCTCGCGCTCGATGATGTCAAGCACGACATGAAAGCGGCTGCTTGCACCACGCTCCCCCTCGACACTGATGAGCTCGCGCGGAAATGGCCCGTCCAGATCGTAGCTGGAAAGATCAGCGTCGACGATGCGGCGTAGCTAGTGAAGCGAATATTCCGGCTGCGTCAGCTCGTTGAACTCGTCATGCAGCGCGCGGGCTTCGGCCTCGGTGGAACCGATGAAGGGGCTGATGCCGGGCAACACCTTGACGTGGTCAGGATTGTGGCCAACTGATTTCACGCGCGCCTTGATGTCGGCATAAAATTCCTGCGCGTTGCCGAGTGTCTGATGGGCTGTAAATATCGCCTCGGCATAGCGACTAGCGAAGGACCGTCCGTCTGGCGATCAACCCGCCTGGACGTAGACCGGACGTCCCTGCGGCGAGCGCGGAAGCGTGAGGGGGCCCTTCACCCGATGGTATTTGCCGATGTGGTTGATCGGATGGATCTTGTCGGTGTCGGCAAAAATGCCGGACTCCCGGTCCGAGACGAGCGCCTCGTCCTCCCAGCTGTCCCAGAGCTTCGTCACCACGTCAACGAATTCGCCGGCGCGTTCGTAACGATCGGCGTGGGTTGGATGTCGATCAAAACCGAAATTCAACGCTGCGGACTCGTCACCCGTCGTGACGATGTTCCAACCGGCGCGCCCGCCGCTCAGATGATCGACGGAAGCAAACAGCCTGGCCAGGTTGTAGGGTTCGTTGTAGGTGGTCGAGGCGGTCGCGATGAAGCCTATTTTCTCCGTTACGGCGGCGAGCGCCGAAATCCATGTCAGCGGCTCCAGCCTGAAGCGGCTCGCGTAGCGGATGTTGTCGGCGAGCGCGGGCCCATCGGCAAAGAACAGCGCGTCGAACTTGCTCGCCTCGGCCTTTTTCGCCAGTTCCTGATAATAGGCGATGTCCAGCACCCTCTCAGGGGCAGAATCCTTATAGCGCCAGCCGGCTTCATGATGGCCGCCAGGATAGATGAAAAGATTGAGGTTCAACTGTCGTTTTACGGCGGGCATATGTTGGTTCTCCTAAGGGGGTGACGCTAAGCGACAAGTCGTGGGGCCCTCAGACGGGCAGCACAGGCTTTATCTCGACGCCGAGATGACGCAGAAGTTCGCAGCGGATCTCGCTGAACCGGCGATCGCCATGATCGCGGGGCCTGGGGATATCGATTGCGATGTCGGCGGCGATCGCGCCATTGTCCAGCACCAGGACCCGGTCCGCCAGCGTCACGGCTTCGTCGACATCATGGGTGACCAGCAGCACGGCCGGCTGGTGCCGGGCGCAGAGCTGGCGTAACAGGTCGTGCATGCGCAGGCGCGTCAGCGCGTCGAGCGCGCCGAACGGCTCGTCCGCCAGCAGCAGGTCAGGATCACGAACTAGCGATCGCGCCAGGGCCACGCGCTGCTGCTCGCCACCAGAGAGTTCGACCGGCCATGCCGTCTCGCGGCCGCTCAAGCCAACCTCTTCGAGAGCCACCCGTCCGCGTTCGGCGGCGTCCGGCAGGTCGAGACCAAGCACCACATTTTCCAGCACGCGTTTCCACGGCAACAGTCGGGCGTCCTGGAACACCACCGATTTCTTTTGGGGCGTATCGAGTCGGCCGGAGCCGGAGACTTTGTCATCCAGATCGGCGAGCGCGCGCAACAATGTACTCTTGCCCGATCCGCAGCGGCCGAGAAGGGCGACGAACTCCCCCTTCTCGATGTCGAGACTGAGGCCGTTGAGGATGGTTCGCGGCCCGAAACGTCTCACCAGGCTCTCGACCCGCACCACCGGTGCGCCGCTCAATCCGCCAAGGTGCGACGCCATGCCAGCGACCTTTCCTGGAAGAAGCGCACGATGCCGTCGCAGCCGAGACCGAGCAACGCATAGACGACGAGGCCGACGATGACGATGTCAGTCTGGCCGTAGTTGCGCGCGAGATCGATCATGTAGCCGATGCCGCTGGTGGCATTGACCTGTTCGACCACCACCAGGGACAGCCAAGCATAGGTCACCGCCAAACGCAGGCCAAGGAAGAAGCCGGGAAGGGCGCCCGGCAGGATGACCTGGCGGATGAAGGTCTGGGCCAGTTCGACATAGCGGTTGTCTATGCCCCGCAAGCTGCTGTGGGTCTGGATATAGATCGGGATCAGCACAGCCAGCGCGATGGCCGTCACTTTCATGCCTTCGCCGATGCCGAACCACAGCATCAGCAGCGGGATCAGGGCGAGCGTCGGTATCGCCCGCTTGATCTGAACAGGGCCGTCGATGATCGCCTCACCAAGTCGGGACAACCCGGAGATGAGTGCAAGCACGGTCCCGATCAGGACTCCGAACACCAGACCCTGTGCTGCCCGCCAGGCGGACGTCATCAAATGATCCTGAAGCTTGCCTTCGGCGATGAGACCAATGGCGGTGCCGACAACGGACCATGGCGCCGGCAGCGTTCTTCGATCGATCAGGCCGGCGATACTGCCGATGGACCAGATCGCGAGAAGCAGTGCAGGCCCGATCAGCGCGCCAAACGGGATCGCTCGCCCAAGCGCCAGGCGACGCCTCGTCCCGGTCTTATGAGGCTGTACAGCGGTGGGAAACAATCCCCTTTCATCCGATGCGTGGGGAATGGGCAGTGCAACTGCGGCGGTATGTGAGAATGCATTCATCTGCTCGTCTCCAGTGTTGGGAAGCAGGCGTCAGGACGCGTTCAGCGCATTTGCCGCGATCGTCTCGAAGCGCCTGTCGAAAAGATCCTCGGCCTTGATCGCGGGTTTGTTCAGTTCCCTGGCCAGGAGATCGATCGTCGCCTGCTGCCGCGCGATCACATCGTTCCAGTCGGACGGGATGTCGAACTGACCATCGGCGTCGACGAGATACTGGCCATCTTCTGCGTTGAGGCCTTGGGTATCGACGTAGTAGCCCGCGATCCACTCTTTGGGATGTTCCTGCACCCATCGGGTCGCAAGGGCCCAGTAGTGAACATATTCGCCGAGAGCGGCAGCTTTGGCCGGGTCATCAAGCACCGCCTGTGGCGCATACAGATGGGCTGGATCGTCGCGCAAGCCATGCGGGATAGTGGTCGCGCCGTCGGCACCGTACTGGTGCAGATAGTGCTTGACGAGGACGCCCCAGATCGGCGCGACGTCGACTTGCTTGCTGGCAAGTGCCACCGCATAGGCATCGCCTTTGCTGGGCAGCTCGATGAGAGTGACATCCTCCTTTTTCAGGCCGGCGGCCTGCAGGACCCTCAGCACCAGCGCGCCTTGCGCCTGACCGGGGCTGAAGGCGATCCGTTTGCCGCGCAAGTCCGCGAGTGTCTTGACCTCGACGCCCGGCGCAATGCCGAGTTGATAAATCGGGTGCGCAACCGGTTCCTTGCGGAACTTCGCGGCAATGATCTTGACCTTGAGCCCCGTCCAGGTGGCGTGGATGGGCGGAATGTCGGCGACCGATCCGACGTCCAGCGCATTGGCGCGAAAAGCTTCGATTGTCTGGGGACCGCCGCTGATATTGGCCCATTCGACCTTGAACGGCAGTTTATCGATGAGGCCCGAGAGTTCCAGTGCCCTTTGCGTCTCGGGGTCGCCGATGCGAAGCACCGTACCCTCCGGGATCTTGGTCGGCAGCTTACCGGCGTCCGCACTGCCCGCCTCCGGAGGGAAACTCTGTTCGTCTCCAATGCGCATTTGGGGCACGTGTCCCTCAAATGAGGCGGGTTGGGTCGCCGCAGCGCAGGAGTGTTCTGACCGATGCCTGCTTGCGTTCGAAGTCAGTTTAGGCGGGCACGGAGGGACCTCCAAGCAGTGCGTTTGCAGTACAGGAGAGCCGGCGGCCGACGTAAGGCGCTTCTTTGTTGTCGCCTATGAAAAGGCCATCGGTGGCTGGTGTGTGGATAATCAGCGCTGGCGTCTTGCCGATTGCGCCAGCCGGCGCGCACTCTCGCGGCCATGGTGGCGGAGCATGTTGAACTGGCCTTGTTTGAGCAGTCACTCGGCAACATCGAGGGCCTCAATCGACCGTTCGGCGATCGTGTGGCTGACGCCGCGGAGAAAACCGCAGGGTCGGTTCTGTTCGATGTTCGCGTCGACGGCGACACCTGCGTTCAGCGGATGGCGGCGATTGGATATGGCGCGACCGGAACAGCGATAATTGTGATGGAGAAGAACGGACAACTTAGATGCGCGTCGATAAACGAAGACACCGCTCTTTTGGTGGCAGAATTGGCTGCCTGGAATGCATCTCCGCTGAGTGAGCAAGCGAGGATTGACCACAGCGCAACGGCCAGCATGCTGCTGGCGAAGCTGCGTATCTCAGGTCACTTCGACCGTCTCTAGCCGTCTCAGCGCTGCTCTTATCGGCCGTAAAGACGTGTCGATAACGACGTCAAAACCGGGCGCCTGTTGAGCCATCCAAGGAGTTGATCACCATCGGTACGGTCCGCCGTCAATTGCTCAGCGCGCCCCGCTAGCGGCTCGTTCAAGCTGCTTCACCCGATGATGCCGTTCATCACCGAGGAGTTGTGGGCACAGACAGCGGGCGAGGGCAAGGAACGGCCTCGGCTGCTGTGTCATGCCGCGTGGCCGTCGCCGGATTTCGAGGACGCTGAAGCGGCCGCCGACATCAACTGGCTGGTCGACCTCGTCTCCGGTATTCGCTCGGTGCGCTCCGAGATGAACGTGCCGCCGACGGCGATCGCGCCGCTGATGGTGATCGGCGCCAACAAGGTGGCGCAAGAGCGGCTCGAACGCCAGGCATCAGCCATCAAGCGGTTGGCGCGCGTCGGCGACATCTCTCTGGCAGATGTCGCCCCGAAAGGCTCGGCCCAGATCAGTGCTCAACGAGGCGACCATCTGCCTGCTGGCAGCCTGATCGATGTGTCTGCCGAAAAGGCGCTTCTCGAGAAGGCGATTGCAAAAACCGAGCAGGAGACCGCTTTGCCGGCAAGCTTTCGAACGAAAAGTTCGTTGCCAACGCGAATCCGGATGTGGTCGCCGCAGACCGTGAGCGTCTCGGCGACCTGGAGGGGCAAAGTGCCAGCCTCAAGCTCGCATTGGCCAGGATCAGCGAGGCGGCCTGAGGAAGACTTCAAAGTCAAATTTGGCACGCGGCGATAGTCGCGTGCTGTTGCGGTCGCTGATGCCCCAGATATGTGCCGGTCGGGCGTCAATGACGGGGAAGGTGAAGGATTGACTGATAGGGTTTGCGGGCCGAGCTTGTCGGCCGCTCAATCGAAAGCGTCATTTGAGGCGCTTCCTCGCCCGCGTGCAACTGGAAGATACGCTCGTCCAGTTCCTTGTCCACTTCCGTGAGACGATGGTTTAACCGAAGGTAGTCCGTCCAGGTCGGCGTGCGAAACGTTTCTGTCCATTGCATGGGCTTCTGCAGGTTGCGCTGGAGCGTCCAGTTCCGAGCACCGACGCGGCTGTGGACATGACGCCGCTGCCGCATGAGGTCGAGGAAGGCCTCGAGATTTCTCTCCTCTATCAGATATTCGACCTTGACCACGATCGGCCCGCTTCTCGGCTTCAAATTGAGGGCGACTGCCGGGGCGTCGAATTCCTCCAAAGGATCGGGCTCGGACTCGCGGCGCTCGCGAAGAGGAAACAGAACGCCGGCTGCGGCAACCAGCAGCAGAGCACCAGCGGAGCCCTCCAGTGCCCAGGTCAGCGAATGGTTCTGGGAAACCGTGCCCCATACCCAGCTGCCGCCCGCGATGCCGCCATCTATCAAGGCATAGTAGATCGAAATCGTACGCCCCACGACCCAGCGCGGGCTCGCCAGTTGCACGCTCACGCCAACCCCGGACCAGGCGGTGACCCAGCCCGCGCCGCCCAGGGCAAGTGCAAGTGCCGCCACCGCAATCGAAGAGGTCAGTGCAAGGGAAAGGGAGCATGCCGCGCAGGCGACGCACGCGAGCCTCATCAACCGTTCCTGCGATAAGCTCCGTCTGAATGTGCCGTTGGCGAGGCCGGCGAAGACGGCGCCTGTCCCGAAACCGGCCATGAGCGTGCCATAGGCGAGCGGCCCGCCTCCCAGTTGATCGCGGACAACCAGCGGCAGCAGCGCGAGGATGGCGATGCTTGCCAGACCAAAGAGGGTTCCGCGCGCGATCGCCGCCTTGATTTCCGATGACATCGCCGTGAAGCGCAGCCCATCATAGATCGCCGTCCTCATCGACTCGCGTGGAAGAGGTGACGAGCGAACCTTCCACTTGCAGCGCCATATGGTGCCCAGGGGTACCAAATAGGTGAGGGTGGTCACGGTAAAAGCTGCCATAAGCCCGAACGAGGCAACCACGATGCCGCCGAGCGCCGGGCCCACGGTCCGGACGGTGTTGAAGCCGACCGAGAGCAAGGTGACGGCAGCGGGAACATCGCGTCGCTGCACCATATCGCCAACCGAGGCCTGCCAGGCGGGATCGTTGAGAGCGCCGCCGCTTGCGATCAAGAAGCTGAAGCCGAGGATCATCCACGGACTAACAAAGCCCAGCGCCACGGACGCAGTGAGCATCGCAGAGGCTATCACCATAAGGCAACGGCCGGCGAACATGACCCTGCGACGGCTGAAATTGTCGGCGAGCACCCCGGCGAAGACAGATAAAATGAACGCGGGCAGGTTCGATGAAGCCTGTACCAACGCAACCATCAGATCGGAAGTCGAGATCGTCGCCATCAGCCAGCTGATGGCGACAGTCTGCATCAACCAGCCGAGAGAAGAGACCTGCGTGGCGAGCCAGATCGAACGAAAAGTCGGCTGCATGAGTGGCGCAAAAGTCGTCGGCGCAGCCAAATCTTCAACTGATCCAGCTACCCTACTCATTTTTTGCAAGCCTTTTCTTTCCGGTATCGGCCGTCTCGCATGTAATCTCGACTGAACCGAGGCGGCTGGCAAAATTGAGAGAAACTTTTTGCCTCCGATGAGGCGGACACAGTTCCTTCCGATCAGTGATTTGCGGCCGAGACGCTGACCCGAGCCAACTCACCTTGCCTTCGAAGACATCACCCGGGTGGAGCCCGTTCTTGCTTGTCGTTTGACGCAGCATGCTTCATCAACAGGCTCTTTGCCGGGCGACGCCTTTTCGCGGGACGCGACCATGTTCTTTCGTTGAAAACTCATTCACCAGGCGCGGTCAATGCGCTGAGTGTGGCTTGGGGAGAGTGAGGACGTTTGCAGATCTTTGACAGGATCGATTCACTGATAGACGCAGACGATTGCCGGGCCGCGATCGAAGAGGCGCGTGCCTTGCTACTTCAACTCGAACAAAGGTCTGATGCGCTCACACATGCGATCGACGACTTTCTGCTCGATCTCATGACACTGTCTTTCATTGTTGAATGTTACGGGCGCGGCTTTGAACTTTTGGCGCGAACGCTTGCCCGTAGAAGACTGGCGAAGGTCAGGCTTTTGTCGGGAGGGGTCGGTTCTGTCACTTGGCCGTTTTAGCGGCGATGTAAGCACCGGAGCCATGACGTGAGTCTGGGGGCTTCCAAGCGCCGGTTTGGCCGGTTAGGGTTTGCAGGGGCGCGAACAACCGCATGAACGAACGGGATGATGCTGGAAAAACTGCGCACCTGTTGGGGGTTTAGCCCGACCGTCGACAGGAACATCGCCCTGGTCGAAGGCTTTCTGAAGGGCAAGCGGTTCGCCGACCTGGCTCAGGAGCATGGCTTGTCGACAGCCAGGGTGCGCCAAATCATCGAGAAGGCCGATTGGTTCGTGGGCGGCGGCATCCTGACCAAGCCTGAACCGTCCAAGGCCTCGCCTCGATCCGATTTCATGGCCGCCTATCCGTATGTGTGGAACCTGGCCCAGCTGCAAGGGCTCGGTAGCGCCACGCCGCGTCATTTCTTTAGGGAGTTGGAACGCGCGGGATCGCTGGAACGGCTCGTTGAGAAGATGAAGCGATTGCCGAGCCGCGGACGAACAACACGTGAGCTGGTGCGCCTCGTTTGGCAAAAGGAGAGGGGCGAGAGCCCATGGCCTGCGATGAAGCGATCAAGCATTGCGATCGCGCAACCAAGTGGCCCGGTCGACCGTCCGGACCGCGCCCTTCAGTGCCAGCTCGCCTTGGAACCGGCCCTCCAGCAATTGGTTCAGCGCGCACTGGAATCAGGCTGGAGCGAGGATGAGACAGTCTACGCGCTCCTCGAGCTCGCCGGCGCGCGCCTCAAGGGGCAGCTTCCGAGGGCGGCGGTAGTCGATGGAGATGGCACTTCCTGAAACAGCTAATTCAGCCATATTGCCAAAAATAGCTGTTTCACCTATCTTAGGGGTAAAGATGGAGAGCTAGGATGACCAGCTTTACGCTAACCGACCTCGGAAACAAATCTGGCGAGGTGGTAGAGGCGGCATACCGAGGGCCTGTTGAGATCACAAAGCGCGGCAAGCGCAAATTTGTGCTTCTGACCGTTGAGCAATTCGACCGATTGGCGGGACGAAGCGCACAACGGGCGTATCGTGTCGAAGACCTCAAGGGAGCCGAGCGTGATGAAATTCTCGCTGGCCTGGACGCCGTCACCTTGAGGGATAGCGGAGAATGACCGAGCCTGAACATGGCCACGTCATTCTCTATTCCTATCTGTGGGCGCGAGAATTCGATCGCGGTGAAGACAGTGGCCGAAAGGCTCGGCCGACTTGTGTGATGGTAATCGTCGCAGGCAAGGATGGCCGCACGCGGCCTCTGCTTTTCCCATCACGAGTAAGGCTCCGGGACCTGACCGGCGTTGCTTCGAGGTCCCGGAGACTGAGGCGAAGAGGGCGAAGCTCTATACGCCGGCCTGGGTCATCGTGGACGAATTCAATGTCGATGACCTCACGACCTCATGGGCTTTGGAGTCCACCGTTCCGGTAGGCCAGTTCACGCGACGTTTCATGGCGAAGGTTGCGGCCGAGGCAGCGGCCGCCATTCGGGCCAAAAACATTCGCAGCATACCGCGGCAATGATTATCGCATTGCTCGCTGAAATCCTCACTTGAATGGGGTTCTTTGCACGGACGCCACTATCGCGGCGGCATCATCGGTACAGCAAGAACGGTTCCTGCCCTGGACTAGACCTTGATGAAGCTGGCATAAGTTGGCCGCAAGTACTGTAGTCATGTATCCGCGAGGTTTCGTGGCGAGTGACGTGGCTCCTGTGCGGGGCCCATTTCCCGCTCTTTCGGCTTAATTCCCTTGTTCCAGCCCGGACCTTGCCGATCAACCCGCTGCGGGGTCGGACTACGCAAAGCGTGCCGTCGCTCAAGGCTTCGCCATCGCGATGATCGCGGTCCCGGCTGGACCCGACGGGCGCCTGTCGAGCGGGGAATGGTCCCCGCAAACACGGGAGCAAAACACATGTCGCACGAACTCAGCCTCGCTCAGAGCCACGCCTGGAACCTCGCTCGCACCCTGATGACGCCGGTCATCCTGTTCAAGGTCAATGACAACGAGTACGGCGTTCTTCCTGCCGAAGACCTCGACGGCGACGAAGTCGAGGCGATCGCCGAATACTGCCCATACACAGGCGGTCGGCCGGTTCATTGAATCGGCCCTCTATGCCACGGCGTGCCGCTTGCGAGCGGCAGGCCGCAAGGGAGGCTGCGCCGCGGCGGTAGCCGCGCCCTTGCGCCCTTTGCTCTTCGCGGCGGTCGCGGCGTGTTCCGCCAATTGTGGAAGAGATAGACTTGGAGAAAGGCGGACCGCAGGCTGCCAGGAGAGAAGAATGGAAAAGGCGGATATAGAAGAGCTGCGCGGCCGGGTCGGCTGTGCGGCGGTGCTGGAGACGGGCGGCTTTGCGGTCGACCTCAAGGAAAGCACCCGCAAAGCGGTCAAATATCGCCGTGGCGACGATATCATCATCGTCATCCATGACGGCAAGGGATGGTTCGCCCCGTTGTCGGATGCAAAAGGCGATGTCTATTCGCTGGTCCAGCATCTGGACGGCGGCGATTTCGTGGAGGCCTTCGTGCGGGTTGCGTCGCTTGTGGGATTGGTGCCGAGCGAGCCCGAATGGAAACGGCAGTCCCGGGAGACCGAACTCGACCAGTCCATCCCGCAACGATGGGTGGCGCGACGCAAGCCGTGGCGCGGGTCGGCGACCTGGCGCTATCTGCGCGATGAGCGGCACATTCCCGAACAGGTCATCGCGACAGCGACCGCTCAGAACGTTCTGAGGGAAGGCCCGCGCGGCAGCATGTGGGCCGCCCACAGCGACGCGGCCGGTATCGTCACCGGCTGGGAGGAGCGCGGCCCGCAATGGCGGGGTTTTGCGGCTGGAGGCGGCAAGATGTTGTTCCGGTTGGGGACGACGATGACAGCCACCCGCATCTGCGTCACCGAAGCGGCGATCGACGCCATGAGCCTGGCCGCGATCGAACGGATCCGGCGCGATACGCTGTATGCCAGCACCGGCGGCGGCTGGTCGCCGGCGACGGACACGGCTCTTCGCCTGTTGGGGGCAAAGCCGAACACGCGGCTTGTGGCGGCCACCGACGCCAACCCGCAAGGCGAGGCATTCGTGTCGAGGCTGCGTGAGCTTGCCGGCGAGCTCGCCTGCGACTTTGAGCGGCTGAAGCCGCGCGCCGAAGACTGGAACGCGATGCTGCAGGACGCGGCACCCGCCTGACGGCGCCGATCACTCAACCGCCGGCGCAAGATTGAAGATCGCTGCCAGCGCTTTGCCAATGACCATGTCAACTCGAAAGTCTGCGCCACGCGGGCATGACAGCCGGTTCGCACCGCCAAATTGGAGAGGAAGAGAGAGAAAAGGAAAGGAAACCGGGTTGCCGCATGCCCGCCGGTCGCGTGCAAGGGTGAAGCTTCGCCCGGCTGCGCCGGCCCTTGACCCGCCCGGACGGAGAGGCGGCCGCTGGGAAGGGGTCATGAAGGGCTGAAGATGATGGGCATCCACGAGGGTGTTGCGCGCTCAGGCCCGACGAGGCTGAAGGAGCCCGCCGATGAACCCCTTTTCTCCCATCCGTAAAGTCTACCAGGGCATTGCCGACCGCCGGCAGATGTTCCGTTTGTTCGACCGCCATGCGCAGCGCCCGAACCGGGATCACGTCGATGCCGGATCTCTTTATCTCGGGGAGTGGTTTGGAGTCGGCCGCGCCGAGCACGACTACATGCTGGAAATTCTGCCACCGCTCTGGATGCGAGGCGAGATGTTCGCGCTACGCGAGTTTCTTACCGATAGCATCACCAGCGTCTTCTACACACTG
This sequence comes from Mesorhizobium erdmanii USDA 3471, assembly GCF_000472705.1. Classification (GTDB taxonomy): domain Bacteria; phylum Pseudomonadota; class Alphaproteobacteria; order Rhizobiales; family Rhizobiaceae; genus Mesorhizobium; species Mesorhizobium erdmanii. Next base: position 46,416 of record NZ_AXAE01000025.1, read on the forward strand.
CGCATCGACGGCGGAACGCGTTACTATCATGCCTATTGCGATCTGAATGTGGCGCGATCGCCTGCCGAAATGCGCGATGCCATCGTCGAGCGCGAGTCCTGGCCGGTGAAGGCGATGACGCGCGAAGAGCGGTTGGAGCATATCTGGAGCGCCACGCACGACGATTACCGTTGCTATGCCGGGGACCGCTGGCTGCCGGAGCATCGCGGCAAGCGCACGGTGCTCTGTTATGGCGGCCGGCAGGGCACCACGCTGAAGTTGCTCGACGAACTCACCGATGATGAGATCGCGGCCAAGCTGCCGGTGCATCTGCGCCATCTCCCGATCCAGGCGGCGGCGTGAGGTGGGGCGATGTTTACCTTTCCCATCCTTGCCGTCCGCAAGGTGATCGATCGCGGCATTGCCGATGCCGCCGCCAATGGAGGCTTCCGCAATCCCTACTATGGGACGAGGCCCGGTGAGGGCGAACGGCCCGGCCTCTGGTTGGTCGGCGACGAGGGCGTCTACATCCTGTCCAACGGCAAACTCGCCGAGGGCGCCCGTGCGCTCGTCGCCTATTCGGAGCAATGCCACCCTGTCGGCAATCCCGACTGGTGGGACTACAAGCGCCGGCATTTCGGCGGTGACGACGGCATCGAATTCATCGACGCCGAGCAATTGATCCCGCTGTTCGATCGCAACCTTCGCTGCACGCATCTCAACGTGCAGCTCACCGAGACCGAAGTCTCGCTCTCGCTGATCGCCCGCTAACCCCAGCCAACCCGCCAGCCTTTCACGCGGCCGCCAACGGCGTCCGCGTGCTCGCGCTTGCCCTCAAATCCAAGGAGATTTTTCATGGCCCATGACGACCCCTTTACCATCGACCTGTTCGGCAGCACGGCCATTTCGTCCGGACTTGGCCTTGGCGTCACCGCCTTCGCGGCTGACTTCGGGCCGGGCGATGACGATGATCCCAATTCTTCCGCGCCTTCGCCGGTCACGACGGCGGTTGCAGCCATGCAACCGACGTCGAAGCCTCGACGGGGTCATGGACTGAACTTTCATCTTGCCGGCGATCGTGGGCTGGCCCGTGGCTGGAAGGATCGGGCCGGCGACAACATCGCTTCGATCCGGCTCGCCGCCGAGATCGAGGCCGATGAGCGCTCTGCCACGCGCGAGGAGCAGGAGCGGCTGATCCGGTTCACCGGCTTCGGCGCGTCCGACCTTGCCAATGGCGTCTTCCGCCGCCCCGGCGAGAGCGAATTTCGCAAAGGCTGGGGCGAGATCGGCTCGGACCTGGAAGATGCCGTCGGCGAGATCGACTATGCCTCGCTCGCGCGCTGCACCCAATATGCCCATTTTACGCCTGAGTTCATCGTGCGGGCGATCTGGTCAGGCCTCCAGCATCTCGGATGGCGCGGCGGTCGGGTTCTTGAACCAGGCGTCGGAACTGGCCTGTTTCCGGCGCTGATGCCGCAGTCCCTGCGCGGCGTCTCCCACGTCACTGGAATTGAACTCGATCCCGTCACCGCGCGCATCGCCCGGCTGTTGCAGCCGCAAGCGCGGATCATAACCGGAGACTTTGCCGCCACGCAGCTGCCGGCGACCTTCGACCTCGCCATCGGCAATCCACCGTTTTCGGATCGAACCGTGCGCTCCGACCGGGCATATCGGTCGATGGGATTACGGCTGCATGACTACTTCATTGCCCGGTCGGTCGATCTGCTGAAGCCAGGGGCTCTTGCCGCCTTCGTCACCAGTTCGGGCACGATGGACAAGGCAGATAGCACCGCGCGCGAGCATATTGCGAAGGCGGCCGATCTGATTGCCGCCATGCGCCTGCCCGAGGGCAGTTTCCGGGCCGACGCCGGCACCGACGTCGTGGTCGACATTTTGTTTTTCCGCAAGCGCAAGCTCGGCGAGCCAGAGGGCGACCTCTCATGGCTGGACACCGAAGAAGTTCGGGCCGCGACGCGGGATGAGGGCGCGATCCGCGTGAACCGCTGGTTCGCGCGCCACCCAGATTTCGTGCTCGGCACGCATGCCACTGTCTCGGGGCCTTATGGCGAGGCCTATTCCTGCCTGCCCCATCCCGGTGCCGATCTGGAGCGTGCGCTCACCGCAGCGATCTCGCTCCTTCCGGAAGCCATCTATGAGGGCGAGCCGGCCGAGATTGATCATGAGATTGATCATGACGCCGAGCCCAGTGCCGATGTCGTCGATGCCGTCGATACCCTGCCGGAAGGCTCCGGCGTGCGCGAGGGCAGTTTCGTCGTCGCGAAAAATACCGCCCTCGCGCAGATGATCGATGGTGCTGCGGTGGCCATCACGGTGCGCAAGGGCAGGGCGAGCGAAGGCGTGCCGGAAAAGCACGCGCGTATCATCCGCAAATTGATCCCCATCCGTGATGCGGTGCGTGAAGTCCTGAAGGCCCAGGAGTTCGACCGGCCCTGGAAGCCGGCCCAAGTCAAGCTGCGCATCGCATGGTCGAATTTTGTGCGCGGCTTCGGCCCCATAAACATGACCGTCGTATCCACCAGCGAGGACGCAGAGACCGGCGAGGTCCGCGAAGTGCATCGCCGGCCAAACCTGCAGCCCTTCCTCGACGATCCCGATTGCTGGTTGGTCGCCTCCATCGAGGACTACGATCTCGAAACCAACACCGCCCGGCCGGGTCCGATTTTCACCGAGCGCGTCATCGCGCCGCCCGCACCACCCATCATCACAAGTGCTGCCGATGCGCTTGCCGTCGTGCTCAACGAGCGCGGCCATGTCGATGTCGATCACATCGCCGAATTGCTGCACGCCGATGTCGAAGCCGTCATCGCCGAACTCGGCGACGCCATCTACCGCGATCCCGAGACCGGTTCGTGGCAAACGGCCGACGCCTATCTCTCCGGTCAGGTCCGCGACAAGTTGAAGGTCGCGGAAGCCGCAGCCGCACTCGACCGAATTTTCGAGCGCAATGTCCGCGCCCTGGTCGAGGTTCAACCGGCCGATCTTCGGCCTTCCGATATTACGGCCCGTCTTGGCGCACCATGGATACCCGCCGCCGATGTTGTCGCCTTCATCAAGGAGACGATGGGTGCCGAGATCAGGATCCATCACATGCCGGAGCTGGCATCGTGGACCGTCGAGGCGCGGCAATTGGGATGGACGGCGGCCGGCACGTCCGAATGGGGTACCGATCGCCGTCATGCCGGCGAGCTCCTAGCCGACGCGCTGAACAGCAGGGTGCCGCAGATCTTCGATACGGTGAAAGAGGGCCCTGCTGAAAAGCGCGTGCTCAATGTCGTGGATACGGAAGCCGCCAAGGAAAAGCTGCACAAGATTAAGACCGCTTTCCAGAACTGGATCTGGTCCGATCCCGAGCGGACCGACCGGCTGGCGCGGGTCTACAATGACCGCTTCAACAACATCGCTCCCCGAAGATTCGACGGGGATCACCTGCAGCTTCCAGGCGCCTCCGGCGCCTTTTCTCTTTATGGACACCAGAAGCGCGGTATCTGGCGTATCGTCTCGGCCGGCTCGACCTACCTCGCCCACGCCGTCGGCGCCGGCAAGACCATGACGATTGCCGCGGCCGTCATGGAGCAGCGCCGGCTTGGCCTGATCGCCAAGGCCATGTTGGTCGTTCCCGGTCATTGCCTTGGACAGGTGGCCCGCGAATTTCTGTCGCTCTACCCGACCGCGCGAATCCTCGTCGCCGATGAGACGAATTTTTCTTTAGCCAAGCGACATCGCTTCCTGTCGCGTGCGGCGACGGCGACCTGGGATGCGATCATCATCACCCACAGCGCCTTCCGCTTCATCGGCGTGCCGTCGGCTTTCGAGCAACAGATGATTGAGGACGAACTGGAACTCTACGATACGCTGCTGACCAAGGCCGAGAGCGATGACCGCGTCTCGCGCAAGCGTCTTGAGCGGCTGAAGGAGGGGCTTAGGGAACGGTTGGAGGCGTTGGCGACCCGCAAGGACGACCTGCTCACCATCTCCGAGATCGGCGTCGACCAGATCATCGTCGACGAAGCGCAGGAGTTCAGGAAGCTTTCCTTCGCCACCAACATGTCGACGCTCAAGGGCGTCGATCCGAACGGCTCGCAGCGGGCCTGGGACCTTTATGTCAAATCCCGGTTCGTCGAGACGAAGAATCCGGGCCGGGCGCTCGTGCTGGCCTCCGGCACGCCGATCACCAACACGCTTGGCGAGATGTTCTCGGTGCAGCGTTATCTCGGTTACGAGGCGCTGCTTCAGCGCGGCCTGCACGAGTTCGACGCCTGGGCTTCGACCTTCGGCGACGTCACGACTGAACTCGAATTGCAGCCATCCGGCAAATACAAGCCGGTGACGCGCTTCGCCACCTTCGTCAACGTGCCCGAGCTGATCGCCATGTTCCGCTCCTTCGCGGATGTGGTGGTGCCGCAAGACCTGCGGGACTATGTGAAGGTGCCGGCGCTTTCCACCGGCGCACGTCAGATCATCACCGCCAAGCCGTCCGCTGCCTTCAAGCGCTACCAGAGGGTGCTCGATGCCCGCATCAAGGCCATCGAGGAACGCGACTGTCCGGCAGAACCTGGTGACGACATCCTGCTCTCGGTTATCACCGATGGCCGGCACGCCGCTATCGACCTGCGCCTGGTCGATCCGGACGATGACAATGAGCCGGACAACAAGCTCAACGCCCTGATCGGCAATGCCTTCCGCATCTGGCAAGAAACAGCGGAATGTAGCTATGTCCGCGCCGACGGCATGCCGTTTGAGCTTGCCGGCGCAGCGCAGATGATTTTTTCCGATCTCGGCACGATCAGCGTCGAGAAAACCCGAGGCTTCTCGGCCTATCGCTGGATCATGGACGAGCTGGTCCGCAGGGGCGTTCCGCCATCGGAAATTGCCTTCATGCAGGATTTCAGGAAGTCGGAGGCCAAGCAGCGCCTGTTCGGCGACGTGCGGGCCGGAAAAATCCGGTTCCTGATCGGCTCCTCCGACACGATGGGCACCGGCGTCAACGCGCAGCTTCGCCTCAAGGCGCTGCATCATCTCGATGTGCCGTGGCTTCCCTCTCAGATCGAGCAGCGCGAAGGTCGTATCTTGCGGCAGGGCAACCAGCACGATGTCATCGATATCTTCGCCTACGCCACCGAGGGTTCGATGGACGCCCAGATGTGGCAGAACAACGAGCGCAAGGCCCGGTTTATCGCAGCCGCCCTGTCGGGTGACACGTCCATTCGGCGGCTGGAGGATATGGGTGAGGGGCAGGCCAACCAGTTCGCGATGGCCAAGGCGATCGCCTCGGGCGATCCGCGTCTGATGCAGAAGGCAGGTCTGGAGGCAGACATTGCCCGTCTGGAGCGCCTTCGCGCGGCCCACATCGATGATGAGCACGCCGTTCGGCGGCAGATCCGCGATGCCGAGCGCGATATCGAATACTCGACCCGGCGCATCGGCGAGGTCGGAAAGGATATCGAGCGCCTCGTGCCGACGACCGGCGACGGGTTCAGCATGGTGGTTGGGGGCGAGGCGTTCACTGAGCGCAAACTCGCTGGTCGCGCGCTGATGAAGGAAATCCTGACTCTCGAGCAGCTTCAGAAGGAAGGCAAAACCCTTATAGCCTGCATCGGCGGGTTCGAATTCGAATATTCCGGCGAGCGTTTCGGCAAGGACGGCTACCGCTATGCCACCATGCTGGTGCGCACCGGCGTCGATCATGAGATTGAGCTCGCGGTGACCACCACGCCGCTTGGTGCGATTTCTCGCCTCGAGCATGCCTTGGCCGGCTTCGAGGGCGAGCAGGTACAATACCGCCAGCGTCTTCAGGATGCCGAGCGCAGGGTCATCTCCTATCGCTCGCGTCAGGGCGGCGAGTTCGGATTTTCTGGTGAACTGGCCGAGAAGCGCCGGCAGCTTGCGGAAATCGAAACCGATCTCGCGTCCTCGACTGATGGCCGGGATCAGCGTGCTGCCGCATAGCAGGCTCGATACACGCTGCCGATCATTGTCAGCCATTGACCGGGGGCAAAGGTTCAAGGCCGCTTTGTGCAGGCGATGGAGGAGGCGCGCCGAACTGCAACGTTTCGGTCATGCTCGGCTCCGGCCAGCCAGACAACATGACGTAACGTCAAGAATCAGCTAACTAGATCATTGCGGCGGACCTGATTGGACCGTCCGGCCGGTGCCTGCCAGAGCCCCCCGCAAAAGCAGGCGCCGGCCTTTTAGCGCTTGAAAGGCGAGCAGTCATATTGTTTCGTCTTGTCCCCATCCAGACACGAGGCAGTTGCGATGGACGACACCAAAGGCTGCGCGAACCACACGTCCGTCGAGATAGTCGAGGCCATGGGCGAGTGATTCGTCCGTGTTGTTGAGAACGGCGAAGAACTTACCCGATCATTCGACCTGGAATCGGTCGCCCTTGCCTTCGCGGAAGGCCAGCGGACACGCCTAGGGCTTAAGGACTTCAAGCGGATCTGACCCGATTTCCGCGTTCACACCATTGCCGCCTAAATTCAATTTGCTATCGATCCGTTGCGGGATGGCCCGCCGCAAAGCCGGCCGCCATCATTGGCTCAGAATAGATCAGGCCCGGTTGCGTACTGGACAGTGCTCAAATAGAGATGGGACAAATCAGACAAAAGGACCGACACATTGACAAAAGAATCCGACCAACTCCCCGCCGAACTAGCCGAGCTTACTGCGGAGATTGTGTCCGCCTACGTAAGTAAGAACCCTGTGCCGGCAACCGGTCTGCCTGAACTAATCGCATCCGTGCACAAGTCTCTGTCCGGGCTTGGTACGCCGATCGCGCCTGTCGTTGAGCCGCAAACTCCCGCGGTCAACCCGAAGAAGTCGGTGACGCCAGATTTCATTATCTGCCTCGAAGACGGCAAGAAGTTCAAATCCCTGAAGCGGCACCTTAGCACGGACTTCGGTCTGACACCGGACGCCTATCGCGAGAAGTGGGGCTTGCCGCGCGACTATCCGATGACGGCTCCGAATTACGCCGCTCAGCGCTCGCAACTGGCGAAGTCCATCGGGCTTGGCCGCAAGGTTGAACCCGTCGCAAAGAAGACACCTGCGAAGCGGAAAGCAAAAGCGTCCGCACCACCTGACGCAGCGTAACGACTCAGCTCTGTCAAGGCGCGGCGGATCCCAATCCCGCCCGTGGCCCGCGCCATTCGGATAAGCCTCAGCGAGGGCGCCGGCCTTTGTTCTTAGCGTGGCGGACTCGCCGGGCGAAGAAACCCCAACCACCTTAAGCCCGGCGAGCCTACACCTGATCAAAGTAGGCGATCAGGACCGGGATCAACCGGCACCACGTCCGAAGCAAGAGCAATGCCAGCACTTTGCTCCCGAAATGGGACAATACCGGGGTCCCCCGGTAGCAGCCGGGTTTCTCCTCAGAAACAACAAACATAGAACAAAAACCTGGCTGTCGCCACGGGAGCCGCCGCGCCGAGACAGAGAACCGTCCACCGACCTGCGAGCGCTGATTGATGTCCACAAGACAGCATACGCTGCGTTCGCCAAGGCGCTCAACGAAGTGGGCGAAAACAGCCGTGACCCTGATAGAGCGAGCCGGGTTGAGGAAATGGCGTGGCTGGCCATCTGCGCCTATCCTGCGATCAGGGAAAACAATGCTTGGCCAAGGCCCGATATCTTTTAGAGTTCGAGGCGCGCGGCTTCGCCCAACTATGTGGAAGGGTTGAGATAGACTGCCTGTTAGCCTCCATCAGATGGTTCGGAGTTCGCCGGTCGACGTCTTTCCGGAACGTTTGTCCTGCAGCAGTCGTATGACCTTCTGACCAGGAATGGGTGACGTCATGATCACAGCCCGACAGCTTCGAGCCGCTGGAGGGCTCCTTTGCGGCGTGCGTAGGTTCAAAAACGGTTAACCTTCAGCTCGCCGTGCTAAATTCTCCGCTTATCTCCATACCCCGGTCTAAGTCGAAGGGATGAGGAAAGGAAACGGAGGAGGAATAAAACCCGCTCGCAGATCGGGCGGGCCGCTGACGCTGGCGCTCAACCGCGCCGCTCGCGATCCCGGCCGCGTCGTCCTGCGCAGGGCCCAAGAGCCCCGCTCGGCCAGCCGGGCAGGGATGCTCGGCCGCAATTGCACCGGCCCGTCCGCTCCGCGGGCCGGGGGATGTCTTCGGGAAGAAGACGAGGAAGGACACAGCGAACGAACGGCGGTGTCCGCAAACCCCCTTGAAGGAGCATCTCCATGGAACTGAAGTTTGTCGATCCGCGTGCGCTGAAGGATAACCCTGACAAGGCGCGACGCTCGAAGTCCAGTCCGCAGGCCGACGCGCTACTGCTGGCTACCATTCGCGCCGTCGGCATCGTGCAGCCGCCTGTCGTGGCGCTGGAGACGGAAGGCGGCAATGGCTACGTCATCGATGCCGGCCATCGCCGGGTGAAGCAGGCGATTGCGGCCGGTCTGGAAGAGATCGCCGTCCTGGTGATCGAGAGGGCCGAGGATGGTGGCGCCATGCGGTCGCTGGCCGAGACGCTGGCGCACGAACAGCTCAATCCCGTCGACCAATGGCGAGCGATCGAACGTCTGGTTGCACTCGGCTGGACCGAAGAAGCCATCGCCGTCGCTTTGGCGCTTCCCGTCCGCCAGATCAGGAAGCTGCGCCTCCTCGCCAACGTTCTGCCGGCTATGCTCGACCAGATGGCCAAGGGCGACATGCCCAACGAGCAGCAGTTGCGCACCATCGCGTCGGCTTCGCTTGATGAGCAAAAGGAGGTCTGGAAGAAGCACAAGCCGTCCAAGGCCGATCCGCAGGTGTCGTGGTGGAGCGTGGCGCAGGGCCTGACGAAGCGTCGCATGTACGCGCGCGACGCCAGCTTCGGTGACGATCTCGCCCGGGCCTACGGCATTGCCTGGGTCGAGGACCTGTTCGCTCCGGCCGACGAGGACAGCCGCTATACGACGGATGTCGAGGCCTTCCTTGGCGCGCAGCAGGAGTGGATGGCAAACACTGTGCCCAAGCGTGGCGTGATCGTGGAAGCCGCTCAGTGGGGCGAGCCGAAGCTGCCGCCCAAGGCCGAGCGTGTGTACGGCAAGCCGTCCAAGTCCGATCACACTGCCATGTATCTCGACCGCGAAGGCAAGGTGCAGTCGGTCGCGTACCGCATGCCGGCGGCCAAAAAGCCCAAGGGCAAGAATGGCGCTGACGTCGAGGCCGATGGCGAGGATATCGTCGTTACGGCAAAGCCGCGTCCGGACGTAACGCGCAAAGGCATGGAGATGATCGGCGACCTGCGTACCGACGCGCTGCACGAGGCGCTGTCGCGCGCACCGATCGGGGACGACACGCTGATGGCGCTGCTTGTTCTCGCCTTCGCCGGCCAGAATGTGACAGTGGTATCTGGCGCCCGCGACATCTCCTATTACGGGGCCACAGGCCTCGGCGAACACGCCACGCGCCTGTTCGACCAGGACGGCAAGCTCGAGTTCGACATGGACACGCTGCGCATTGCCGTGAGGTCCTTGCTGATCGACGTTCTGTCCTGCAGGGAGAATCGCTCGGACAGCGGCGTTGTCGCCCGTGTCGCCGGCGACGTCATCGCCGCCGACAACTTCCTGGCCAACATGGGGACGGAGGACTTCCTGTCATGCCTGTCGCGGCAGGCTCTGGAAGCCGCCTGCGCGGATACATCCGTCCCGCCCCGTCAGAAGGTCAAGGACACCCGTGCGGCCCTGGTCGAGCATTTCAAGGAAGGCCGCTTCGTCCACCCGTCGGCGCTGTTTGCGCCCGCTCCCGAAAAGCTGACCTCCTGGCTGAAGAAGAACGAGGCCAGAAAACAGCCTGACGACGACACGCCGCAGCACCAGGACGAGCTCGACGGTGATGCGGGTGTCGAGCCCGCGCATGACAACGTTGGCGAGGATTCCGCTCCGCGGGAGGAGGACCTCGCGGACGAACAGATCGAGCCTTACAAGGTGGCCGCCGAGTAGGCGGCTCCGCCTACCTTTCCCTCAGAACGATCATTCCGCCGCCGGCACATCACCGGCGGCGGTTCTGTTTCCACCATGAGCAACACGGAGACCATCATGTCGGCTCAATTGATCTATGACCTCGTTCCCCTCGGTTCGATCGTGACTTATTCCGACGGATCCCCACGCCCGCCAAAGCGGCATCGCAAGAAGCTCGCAACCTGGGAAAATCGCAACGGTGGCGGCCGCCTGATCCGCAAACACAAGGGTGACTATGGCAGTCAAGGAACCATTGTGTTGCGCGTCCACCAGGCGTTTTCGGTGAACAACGACCTGAAGTTTTCGGTCAAGGAGCGGCCGTCCATCGGCACGGTTCTCGTTCTCGACCGCGCCGGCGACGATGCGGAGCTTGTCCATCTTGCCGCCAATCGCACAGCCGCCGAGGAAAGGCTTAGCCGCCACGGCTATCCGAACGCCGTGTTGCAGCAAGTCACGGCCGACACAGTAGCGGCGGATACCGTAGCGGGGAGGACGGCAGCATGACTGCGCGAACTTCTGAAACCCATGACGTCGAAACCCCCGGGTTTCCGGGAGTTTCTTTTGGCCGAAGCGCCGACGGGCTTTGGGTCGCCCTTGTCGGCGAGCACGCCTTCGCCATGGCTCCAGCCCGCGACGGCCGGCACTATCTCGTCACGGGCTGGCGTATCCGCCGGCCCATGGCCGAATGGACGCGCAGCGATTTCTACGGCCATGCCGGTGAGCTTGCCGACAAGGCGGCGTTTCACGCGCATGTCGAGGAGAACGCCCTCCACCAGCGGCAGCGCGCAGCGCTCGGACGTCGCGAGATACACTCCCGCGCCCATACGCCATGGGGAACCTCGCAGGGAGCGACCGTCTATGCCGAGGGCGTCGTGGCTCACTCGACGGCAGGCCATGGCGGGTTCCATCTGTCGGTGGAACGAAATCGCAAAGTCCATGACTTGCTCCGCTCCGATGGCGGCTGGTATGAAGAGGACTGCGATTGGGCGGCCGTTGCCCAGGCTTTCCCGCAGCTCTTCACGGACTTCGAGAAGGCTTGTGCGGCAAGGACCATCCGCGACTGGTACCCGGATGCGTGGGAGGCGATCCACGGGAGGGCGCTCGAACCCGGCCAATCCGCGAAAAAGGACGAGCGGGCATTTTTCGAGAAGCATGCCGATGACTGGGTCGTGGTGTCGGCGATCCGTTGCGAGCACCAGGCCGGGTTCACCGAAATTATCGCGACCCCTGGCGGCAAGCGCGGACCGGGCACGGAGGAACGTCGCTTTCTCGTTGCGAATGACGAATATCATGTCGGCCGCTTTGGATTCGTCATCGATGTTGCACGCCACCGTGTCTATGGCGGGCCATCAAGCTTCATGGATTGGCAGCGGAGAGACACATAATGTCTGTCCGCGATCACCGCGCAGCTCTTCGCATGGATCACCGTGCCCTCTTCAGGGTCTGGCCGGCACCCTTGACCTCGAGGCTTGACGAGGACGACGGAGGCGCCGTCGGCCAGCATGGTGCCGGCGGCGTCGCGCACTTCAATGCTTCCGGCACAAGCTTTAATGGCAGTCCTTTCCGAGGCTGGTCGCCATTCCCCTGTCGTATCGTCATAGACGTAGTCGTCGTTGTGATCGGTCAACGCTGCCCTGTCCTCGGGATTGAATACGGTGCGCTGTTAGCAGACGTGGCAGCAGGCCAAAGATCTGATCCACGCGGCGGACCGGCGCAGCTCATCTATACCAGCAGCCGGCGTTCAAACCGCGAACGCCCAGCGTCATTGGGCAGGCGGTGCGATGGCATGGCAGCGCGGGTCGACCGGGTGCTTATCCTTCCCGCATGCCGGTATCCGTGCCATCCCCTTGCCGGTCTTCCCGGCGGGTTTGCTGCGGTCTGAACCCGCAGCTGTCCGCTTCAAGGCCGCTATCGCGCCGCGGAGCGGCCGGAACCCGCCGATCTCGGCAAGGCTGGCCCGCGTCCCGCGCAAGGCCAGTGAAGAACTGGCCCCGCTTGTCCGCAAGCCAACCTCGCTCGCCTGGCAGGCTCCGGACCCTGAAGCGTCCAGCTTCCGCCGGTTCCTTTTGACCGCACCCGCAGGGAAAACCGGCAAGGGCTGGAACACCTGAAGGGCATCGCTAGAAAGGAAAGTTCAATGTCCAGTTCAACCCGCTCCACCAAGACCAAGGCCCGCGTCGTCCAGCTCCGCAAGGGCACAACCCTCGAAATGGTCCGGCTCTGCTGCCCGGATCGCCACCAGGCCACCCTCATTTCCGAAAGTTTTGGCCTCTGCGTCCTCGACAGCGACGGCATCCGTGAATTCCATGAGCGCAGCCTGATCGAAAGCGCCGATACGCTCTCCGAGGGCCTTTCCGAAAAGGCCATGCAGATCCACCTGCAGAGGATCGTCGGCTCCCATGTCGGTTCGGCTTATGGAGCAGGCCAGTTTTACTCGAAAGCCGTCACCGAGGCGAAGGACGCTACGGCCAAGCTCGCCAACGACACCCGCGACGAAGACATTGACGGTCCGGTCGGCTTCGACAGCAAGGCCCAGCGCAAGCGCGAATTCGCCGCCGAAATGGGTCTGCAGGCACATGCGCTGCGCATGGCGGCCGAGGGCGCCGTGGCAGCCTACGAGCACGTCGTTGGTGAAGGCTGGAAGCCTTACGAACGCCAGACCGAGAATCCCGGCCAGGGCGTCAGCCGGCAGGCGGCCGACCTGCAGATGGCGGCTCTGGGCTGACACTCTTCGGGCGGAACTTCGGTTCCGCCCCATTCCATAGGCTGGTTCCCGACGGGGCGCCGGCCTGCTTGCATGTCGCAATGTATTCCACTCCAGATCCTTGAAAGGGAAGGAAATCCTTTGGTTTGGCCGCGCCGATCGCGGCCGTCACGAATGATGGTCCTGCTTGCGGTCCTCGGCCGCGAAACGGCTGCGCCGTCCTCCACTGCCGTTGCGGCCCGGCTGCGAGATTTCTCCTTCCTCCGATTGAAACCTCGACCGGGTTCGCGGACCTGCGGTCCTGCGCGGTCGGACCTCGTGACGGCCGCGATCGGCGCGGCCTCGAATGGAGGTTTGAAATGGACAAGAAGAGCAACCAGCCCCGCGTCGACATCTACGCGAAAATCACCGATCGCATCGTCGCGGACCTGGAAAAGGGTGTGCGCCCATGGGTGAGGCCGTGGAGCGTGGGCAATGCGAAGGGTCGTATCACGCGCCCGCTACGCCACAATGGCCTTCCGTATCAGGGCATCAATACCTTGCTTCTCTGGTCGGAGGCCGCTTCGAAAGGCTTCGTCTCTCCGACGTGGATAACCTTCAAGCAGAGCGTCGAACTGGGGGGTCATGTCCGCAAGGGGGAAACGGGCTCAACGGTGGTTTATGCCAGCCGCTTCACCAGGACCGAAACCGATGCTCATGGCGAAGAAGTCGAACGGGGCATTCCGTTCCTGAAAGCCTATACGGTATTCTGCGCCGACCAGATCGAGGGTCTGCCGGCCCACTACTACGCGGCGCCCGATCCTGTTACCGATCCTGTCGAGCGCATCGAGCATGCCGATCGCTTTTTCGACAATACTGGAGCGGTCGTGCGGTATGGCGGAGACAAGGCCTATTATTCTCCCTCTTCCGATCATGTGCAGCTACCGTCCCCGGAATTTTTCCGGGACATGGCTTCGTTCGTCGCTACGCGCGCGCACGAAACCCTGCACTGGACGGCGGCTCCCCATCGACTGAACCGAGACCTCAGCCGTTACCACAAAGACCGCACGGACCGCGCGCGCGAAGAATTGCTTGTGGAACTCGGCGCCGCCATGCTCTGTGCGGACCTCGATATCGTGCCCGAGCTCGAGCCAAGGCCCGATCATGCCGCCTATATCCGGGGCTGGGCCAGCCTGTTGGGCAGCGACAAGCGGGCCATCTTCCAGGCGGCCGCCCATGCGCAACGCGCGGTCAATTATCTCCACGAACTCCAGCCGCAGGCGAAAGAATTGGGGAGGGCGGCCTGACGTTGCGCGCTCCGCTATTGCAAGGGGAGGGCGCCGAGCCCTCCCTGATCATCCGCCTTCGCGTGCTCAGCACCGGCGGGGAGTGCAATCAACCGCGCTCGCCCTGATGGCGGCACCTGGCATTTCGGGCGGCTGGATTGCACTATATTCGCCGATGCGTGCTGGAAACCCGTCGCTGTCTTTAGGTATGTCGCCGAATGTGCTGCCCGTTTCCGGTTTGTCTCGGCTGGCAATTTGCGCGAAATCTCCTCGACGCTCGCCGAGGGCAAGTGGTGGGCATCGATTCCTTCTATTACCCGCACCGTCGACCGGCGCGCCAATCTCTTGATCGGTATGACTCGCTGGCAGCGACCACAGCCGGCGGATCGAAACGATCCCGCGCCGGCTAGCCTCACGCGCTGGCGCTCGCTGCAGCATCCGGTCGCCACTTAATGGCTCGGAATCCGCCCAAAAGTGCCTGCATCGGTTGCCCCAGCCTACAGCCTCTATACGATCCATGCGTGACAATGACGCCGAGGCATGTCCCCGATGCTGTCGACGTTGACCGGGCAACTCGCACCGGCCCACCGCGGTATCGGCGGCCAGGTCTTTCTGCACCGATCCTGCGTTCCCCTTGGCGAAGTCGATTTGTAGACGGCACAGGCCAGTTCGACTTGTGGCCAAATGAATGTCAAGGGATGCGCGGCGTGCGATCGTCCAGCCTGCAAAGCGTCGTTGGCTTCAGCACACCGACATGCACAGCAGGTTGAAGGCCCCGCCTTGCGGCTGGCCCTGTCCGAGCGGTAACCCGGGGGCCGGAGCCAATCAGCCGGCCCGTGCGGCGTCCAGTTCGAGAAGCGTATGTCCATGACCGTCAAGGGGCGGTTCGTGCCTGAAGCAGCAGATTGCTTGGCTGCTGGAGTTTGGCCTATCGGCCTCGTCGTGGTTCAACCGATATGAGCAGGCTGGCGCGTTCTTTCCGGCTATGGGCCTTCGTTCTGCATGACGCTGACGTGGACGGCCGGGCTTGATGGCGCCCCACCGTGCCTGCGGTTGCGGTGATCATGCCGATAGGTTTCGCCTGTCGTCCGTGGCCGCGGTTTCATGGAGGGGCGCACCACCTGCGTCCTCGATGTGGCTGGTCTGACCGAAGGCCGTCTTCGCTTCGCTCCGCCTCGTTCTCAAGCCCGCAACAGCCGGTCGCGACTTTCTTCCCCTGCTGGCTTCGCCATCATTCCGCGCGAACAAGAAACTCGCGCCCTGGCTGCCCTTCACTGTCGTTCCGGCCCTAAGGACCACCCCATTGCGCACGCGCAACGGGGACCCCGGTGGGTGCAGGCCGATCGCCTCCGGTCTGTCGACCGCCATCGAGGTCGCGGTGGTCGCGGCCCGAGAAACTCAAGGAGACGACAAATGGCTACCATCGGCACTTTCACCTCAAACGGCAACTCCGGCTTTTCCGGAGCGATCAAGACCCTCAACCTCAACGTCAAGGCCAAGCTGATCCGCGTCGAGAACCCTTCCGACAAAGGCCCTCACTTCCGCGTCTACTCGGGTAGCGTCGATCTCGGAGCCGCCTGGCAGAAGGTCTCCAACGAGGGCCGCGACTACCTCTCGGTCAAGCTGGACGACCCGAGCTTCCCCGCTCCGATCTACGCCACCCTGATCGAGGTGGAAGGCGAGGAAGGCCTGCAGCTGATCTGGTCTCGCCCCAACCGGGACTGATCGCCTCAACGAGGGCTCCGCCGCAAGGCGGGGCCTTCGGCCGTTCCAAACGAACGCCGGCAGGCGGACGGAGCAAGAACGCGTCGCCTTTCGGGCTTGCTGCTCCGTCGGCATCGCAAAACCGAGGTCCGCCCCTATCGGAATCCGGTGTCCCCTCTGTTCCCACCTGAGCCTACGGCTTTTCGGCCCGCCGCAAGGCCGGACCGCCTCACCAAAATGCTGACGCGTTTCGGCTCCTCCGTGCGCCTGCTGCGCCGGTCGCTGCACGAGCCTTGCCCACTCTCGTGCGCGCTCGCCATGGTGCCGCCCGACTGTTCCAGAGCCGTGTCATGACAGGTAGAGCGGCAATGTCCCTTCTACTTCACGACAGGCGAGCCTTTGAGCGGCTCCGATAAGATTCTGGACTTTGCGATCAACGCTCACAGTGAGCACATCTATCACATGCCCGGCCAAGAGTATTACGATCGCACCGTGATCACGACCAGCAAGGGAGAGCGGTGGTTCTGCAGCGAGGAAGAGGCGGTGGCCGCTGGTTGGCGGAAAGCAAAGCGTTAAGTCACAGGGGGCAGGTGTTGCCCTGTTTTTCACCTGCGCTGGCGCGGACGGCGGGAGCGCTGACTGCAACATCGGCGACGGCCCGAAGTTGCAACCTGTGGCAGCGTCAAGATCGCTGACTTCCGGCTGGCGACATCTGACCCGGCCGGTCGACGGCATGGTGGTCAAGGCGAAACGGCTACACGAGCAGGAGATCGAATGGCCGCGCATCAAGGTGCTTCAACAGCCTCGCCCGAGACGTCGCAGAAGCGTCAAGGGCATGTCGGTCGGGGTGCGTGCGCGTATCCACTCCATGAAGCGGACGGATAACGCGGGCATCGAGCGGCGACAGCTTCGAAATCATCGCGACGCCGTCGAATTCCTCGCTTGACCCAAGCCCGACAGCTCGTCCCAGCGGCTGCCCCGTCAACCAGACGAGATCGCTTCTGCGCGTCGGGTAGGTGGATCTCGGCTGATAGCCGCGCATCCGCTTGGCGCGCAGCAGCTCGAGGAAAAACCCGACGGCTTCGCCCTCGGTATCGAAGGAGTGCTGTACCGTGCGGCCGTTGGTTCCAATCCGGCCCCAACGGCGGACCAGGCAGGTCTGCCCGAACAGAGTCTCCTCGATCGACAGCACATAGAAGCGCGCCATGTTCCGATCCGCATCGCGGCGTTCGATATAGAGGCGATAGTGCTGCGCGATCATGGCGGACAGAATCGCGCAGCCGGACGCGCGCGTCCAATGATTGGTTTGAATCAGCGGACGCCGATCGATTCACGCGCGTGATGGATGGAACCGAACGTCAGTCGTTCAGCGGCATCTGCGATGGCCTTCCCCGCAGAGATGTAGCGAAGCCTCGCCGAGTCATACGCGGTTGGTCGTGACGAAAATCGACGCTAATCAGCGCGTCTGGCTACTTCGGCTGCCGAGCAAGGAATTCCGTTATCAGGTCCTGCACCACCTCCTGCATGGTTGTCCTATTGCGCGCGCAATGGACCTGCAGCTCGATCATCTGCGAGACCGGAATGCGTGTGTGCAGCCGGGCTGTCTCGCCGTCTGCCTTTGGCCTTTCGAGCTTCGCTTTCGCCGCTCTGGCAGACTGGGCTCTCGTCTGCTCCTCCAGGCTGTCCGTTTCGCTGATGCTGGATTCCACTATGGCAGCCATGTTGCGCGAGAACGGATCATCCGAACGTGCACGCGGTTTTAAGGCGGGCAGCGGCAACTGGTTTGCGGTCCGATCGCTTTTCTCGTTCATGGCGTATTGGCTCCGTTCAGTTTGCGAATGATCTCGGCAGTGAGGGCATTCGTCTGGTCGCGAGCGTCCTGCACGGCCTTGTTCACAGGCTGCACTTCGTAAAGCGTCCCAGCCGTTGCGATCGAGGCGAAGGTCGGCCGCTGCGACAGAAAGGTCTCAAGCACGCTGGCGTCGGCCTGCCGCAGCAGCTGGATGGCTGTGCGGAAGGCCATCGTGTTGTGCTCGATCCCCGAAACCATGTTGAGCATCACCGAGTAGGGAATTTCGCGGTGGCGTCCGCCAAGTGAGCGGATGTGCCGGATCAGACCGAGGCATTGCTTGACATCGAAGACGTGCGCTTTCGTCGGAATCAACACGAAGTCGGCGTTGGCGACGGCCGGGCCGAGTGCGGCCACGGCCGTGCCCTGCACATCCACCAGCAGCAGGTCCTCGGCGTCGGATTGCGCCAGGCGATCGATCAGTTCGTCGGTCGAGCCGATGGGGATGACGTCGATGTTAGAAAGAGCGTACCCGGCGCGGCGACTGTTTTTGCTCCACTCCACCGCGGACAGTTGCGGATCGGTGTCCAGCACCGTCACCCGATGACCGGCGGCGGCGAATTCGCCAGCGAGCAGGATGGTGGTCATGGTCTTGCCGACCCCGCCTTTGGGAGAGGCCACTGTTATCTGCACCGCGCGTTGTTCCGGCATTTTGTCTCCCAATATTCGCGTGTCACTTTGGCGCCAAATCGCCTCTGCGCTTTGGCGCCAAAGTGACTTTCTTGCATTATGCCTATGCGCCAATGCAACAAAGTGCGAAGGCACATAAGTGCCTATGTGATAATACGAATTTGCGCATCGGTGCAATGTTCCGAGAGGCATAAAAGGTGATGGATTGACGAGTCATTTAGTTATTATAATGTTGTTCAGTGAATTGACAAGATACGCAATTTGGGTCCAAATTGGCTGAGCAGGTCATCGCTTCGCTTTGACCTGGACCGTCTTCGACGGGAGGCCCATGCGCCATGGCGAGGAATTTTGGACACCAGCGCTGCCCAGAAAGACACTCGAAAGCGCTCCCGGATCGATCTCGGGCCGGAGGCGGGCGCGCTCCTGGACGAGGCCTGCAAGGTGTTCCAGCTTGACCGGGCGGAGACGTTGCGGCGCATTATCCGGGCCAGCCTGAATGTCGGTCCCGCTCTGTCGGCTGAGAATTCACGCACTGTCGCGGCGTTGGCCTCGCAAGTGCGGATGGTCGGCCGAAACCTCAGCCAGCTTCTCCATGCCATTCATTCCGGCCACGCCGTCCCCATGGAGGCGGCGTTGCCGATATGGGAAGCACTGGATGAGAGGGTGAAAGCCGTCGACGCCGAATTGACGGCGATGACGATCGCCCATGGCCTGAAACTTCGGAAGGCGGCGCATCTGCTGGATGGTGAGAGCGCGTGAACCTCGACCAGTCGTCCATACAGGCCATAGAAGATCGGATTCGCGCGAGCGCAGCTTTTGAAGACGAGAACCGCAAGCGCCGCAATCGGGCCATGTTGTCACTCGCTGCAAATGACGATGATTGGTTGCTCACGGTTCGCGGCCGGAAGGAGGCGGGCGGTTTCGGGGGAAGCCAGTCCCCGGAACCGGCGGTGCCGCGCTCGTCTCCCCGGGAGCTCGAGCCGCCGCGCGGTAAAGCCGGGCGACTAAACCTCCCCCTGCCAACGAATCGGCGGAAGCTCGCCGGCGGACTTGCGCCGAGGGCGGCTGCCGACAAGCTGGCGGCCGGGTATCAGCCGGCGGTCCTGAAGGTGATTTCCTACGGGCATGGCGTCGCAAGGGCAGCCGCCATCGGTCAGTATATCCAGAAGGAGGGCGTCGCGCTCGAAACGCATGATGCGCGCATCCTCGCAACGCAGGGGGCCGTTGCCGAGGAAATGAAACAGTGGGGCAAGGGCTTTGACAAGCGGCGGGAAAGCGAGGATGTGGCGACGTTCCGGCTTTCGCTGGCAGGGGAGGAGAGTGCCGAGCGCCTTTCATTGGCGGTTCAGGCTGGTTTTGCCGGCCACGGTTTCGCCTATCGCATCGACACATTGCAGGACGGATCGAGCGTCGCGCGTGTTGTCTCGACAATGGCCGGACACAGCGTCGTGGAGAGCGAGAACGGGGACAAGAAGGTGAAGCATCGCTTTCACCTTTCCGATCGACGCCAGCATGATCGCCAGTTCTCGGCACCAACCCGGGCCATGATCGCCTCGCGGATCTGCGAGGCGCTTGGTGTCAACGAGGAGGCCGTTTCGGTGAAGCCGCTCGGGGAACCCAGCCACGGCAAAGCCGGTGTCGTGTTCCAGCTCTCGCGCCTCACCCATGACGGAGCGGCGATCGGCGCCGACGGCGCCACGATCGCGTCTGAGGAGGCCGTTCGGCAGACCGCGCAGTTCTGGGACAAGACCCTGAATTCCTACAAGCCTCGCGACATCATGCATATGATCCTGTCGGCCAAGGCGGGCGAGGACCGGCAAGCTCTGGTAAGGGCCGCGCGTGGGTTCCTGCATGAGCAGTTCCCCAATCACAAATTCGCCTTCGGCATGCATGCCGACATGGCCGAGGAGGGCGGCCACATACACGTCCATGCCGTCGTCGCCGTGAAGGGTGAGGACGGTGAGCGCTTGCGACCAGGCCCGGCCCAGCTTCGCGAATGGCGCGCTCTCTATGCCCAGCACGCACAAGCGCAGGGCATGAAAATCGTCTCGACCTCCGCGGCCTATCGAGCGTCATCACAAAGCTATGGTCCGCGCGACAAGGCGATCGTGGCCACGGCCGAAAAGCCGCGGCCAGGTAGGGAGGCGCGGGACCGCGCCTATGCCCGTGCAAACCCGCACGTCATCGAGAAAGCACGACAACGGATCGACTACGCGAGGGCCAACCCGATCAAGATACCGATTTCGGCGCGCCAGCTGCGGGCCACCCAGGCAAGCCTTCGGGACTGGCGCTCGGTCGCAGCTGCTCAGCCGGATAACACGATGGCGAGTCAATTCATTGATCGGATGACGCAAGCTGTCCGATCCGGTACTGTTGTGGTCGCTATTCGAGATGGAAAGGGTGTTCGAATGAGTTCAGATGCCACCGCGGACCAAATGCGGGAAAACCTAAAAGAGATCAACGAGACCGTTAACAAGACCGCGGCGATGATGAACGGCCAGACCAAAGCGGAGTTCTTACGGCGCGCGGCGCCCACCATGGAGCTGCTTGCGATCCGGACGGATCTCAAATCCCTGCAGGAAGGTGGCGTCACGCATGTCAGCGAAGACCAGGCCCATCGGATTGCCGGCGCACGCGCCGAAGCTTTGATCCATCGCGCCCAGGAGATCGAGGCGGCCGAGCGGCTTGAGGCCGATCGCGCTCGCGAGATCCGCAACCGCGCCATCGAGCAGGAGATCCGCGACGAACGAGCTGGATCGGCTGATCCGACATCGCTTGAGCAGGTTGCACAAGACCGCGAAATGGTGCGCAACGCCGAAAGCATCGCTGCGAAGGAAGCCCGCGAGGCACAAGCCGCGAGCGAAGCCGCGCGTGCATTGGCGCAGAATCCTAACGAGCGGCTTGATCCCGAGATCGTCAAAGGCGAACGGCTCGAAGAACTGCAGCGCCTGCAGTCGAGGAGCATCAACACCGCTCCGGTCGAAGGCGAAGAGCCGGATTCACAGAAGCCGCAAAAGCAGTAGTCGCCTCGCCACGCAGCACTGCGTGGGCTTGTTGTACGCTAAGCCGGGCGAGGCAGGGGCTCCGTTCGGCACACGCTCGCTTCAAACTGCAAGATGTGCTCCGAGGAAGACGAGGATTTGACACCTCGTGATTATGCCGCCTGCTTTACCCGGATTTCTATATCCAGGTGTGCCGAGGCGGCGATGTTGACGAGCGCGTCAAGCGAGAACTTGGCGAGCTTACCGCGCAGCAGGTCATTGGTGCGAGGGCGCGTCAGACCGAGCCGCTTGGCGGCTTCCTCCTGGGGAATGCCCCAACGCTGGACTGCCTTACGGATTTCGTAGAGCAGCGCCGAGCGCGCTTTGAGGTTTGCTGCCTCCTGTTCGGTGTCCGCCAGGGCATCCCAGACGTTCTCATAGATTTCTACGTTCATCGTTCTGCCTTCCATCGTTTTAGCCGTTGGGCCGCTAGATCGAGGTCTTTCTTGGATGTGGCCTGTGTCTTCTTCTGGAACGCATGAAGCACCAAAACGCGGTCCTCCAGGGTTGCCAGATAGATGACCCGAAACGCTCCCGATGCCTCCCGAACCCTGATTTCCCTGACGCCGGCCCCCACGATCTGCATAGGCTTCCAGTCATCTGGATCGTCCCCGCGCTGGACAAGTTCGAGCTGCCAGCCGGCCTCTATCCGCGCATCGTCAGGAAACGCTCGAACATCCGCTCTGCTGCTTCCAAGCCATTCAATCACCTTCATCGCGGCCACTGTATCGGTATCGATACATTTTGGCTAGAGAGAAAACCAATCGCATTTTACGGACCAGCAATCAGCTGCACCGGATTGCCGAACCCGCCAGATCATCCCCAGCGGGCCCAATATACCATCGAGCACAAGGAACGGTTCGATGCGACCGTTATCGGATTAAGGGACACTTGGTCGTGTTGTCACACTCGCACAGGCGCGGAACGCTCAAATCGCGCTTTTGTATTCACCTGAATTTCCTGTCCTAGCGATCGCCGTGACGTCTAATTTGATCCTGCAGCTCTTCAATTGCGGCAACCGGCACCGTGTCGGCCTCTTCGTCATCCACGGACGGCGACAGCGAACGAGCGCCGGCCTCTACCTCGTGATCGAGGGATGCGAGCAGCGCGGCGATCGACGTGGACTTGTTTCCCGGCCGGACCTGGAATTGCAAGACGCTCGCCTTGCCTTCAGACGCACTCGGGTCGGACGTATTTGAGGCTGCCGGCGCCGATTGCCGGCCAAGGGTGGGAAGCGGCCGCGGCGCATCCGCGGCCGTCTGATCGGTCCGCTTCGGCTTCAACTCCGCAACTTCAGCGGTGACCTCACTCTTTGCTCCAGCCTCACCACCCGCTCGACGGCCTCGGCTTGGCAGCACCCGCGGTGCATCCGCGCTGTCGCTATTCGCTTTTGGCTTTAACCCGACGGGACCAGCCCCTTCAGCCGCCGCACCAGTCGCGGGCGGCACCGCATCGACAGACGCTTTATCGCCCGAAATCGGCGCTTCGACGGTATCGGGTTCCCCCAACTCGAACGGCGCCGCTGGCGTACTGTTGGCCGCCGCTTCGACCTCCGCCATGGAGCGTAGCGGAAGATCCTGCCATCGTGAGAGAGGCGGAACCTTCAAGCGCCGGTGCCGAAATTCCTGGTAAGTCGCCTTATAAGGAGCGTCCTTATAATAGGTGATCTTGCGCACCATGAAACCAGGCGGGCTCGAGACCAGAACCACGGCCTGCTTCGCCGGCATTTGCCGAAGCTCCGCCGCCGTCCGGAACGGCCTTTCCTGATAACTTAAACTCTTGTCTCGGCCCCCGAATATGCCTTGACCAGCCCTGATGATCGGTGTGGGCACCTCGATCGTGGTCGGTCCCAGCATTACAGAGACATGTTCCGATGTCTCCACATCGTTCATGCGGATGAAAAGCTTCACCTGGCACGCTGTCACCGTGGTCTGCCGCGTCGCTTTTCCATAGACTTCGTCAAGCTGGGCAAGGTCCTGCAGGATCAGGACCATGCGAAATCCATAGCCCGCGTTGATAGCCAGCTTGGAAACGATAGTCTCCATTTTGCCGAGCTGGCGAAACTCGTCGATCATCACCAGGACCTGATAGGGCTCGTCCGGGCCTGGTAAGGAAGCCATCAGCACATCATGGATTTGCTGAACCAGGAGTTTGATGATGGGCCGGAACACCTCGAGCTGCGCCACCGAGCAGCCGATGAAGAGAGCCGTCGGATCCTTGCGAAGGTTCGAGATATCGAAATCGGTCGACGCCGTTGCGGCTGCAACGAGATCATTGGTCCAGGGGTTGAGAGCCGCCGTCAGGTTGAAGAAGGCCGAGTTTCGCGTTTCCTTTTCCAGCGCAATGAACTGGTTGAGCCCCTGCACGACCCACGAAGGCAGATATTTTTCCTCGTCATTGCGGATATTCGTCAGCACCCTCAAAAAATCCACGCCCGTCGACAGAAGCATCGCGACAGCTCGCAAATGACGCTGCCCCTCATAGCGTGGCGATGTCAGGACATAGCCGATCATGGCCGAAAGCAGCTGCCGACCGGCGCGCGCCCAGATCTCGGAACTCCCTGTCGCCTCGGGGATGATGAAGGAGGAGACCACCGCGCAGTCCGTCGGCATGCGCGCATCGCGCCGAATGAAATCCAGCGGATTATAGCGATGCGAATCCCGCTCGCCGGGGGAAAAGAAAAAGACCTTGTCGCCGAGAGCCTGCCGGTGCGCACCGAACGCCTCGAAGTTTTCCCGCTTAGGATCGAACCACACCGAGGATCCTCGCCACATATAACCGTTCGGTATGACAAAGCTGACGCCCTTGCCGGATCGGGTCGGCCCGACCACCAGGACGTGCGCGGGATCATCCGAGCGGATGGTCGCCCCACCCATCTTGCCGAGGATCAAGCCTTGCTTTGCCAGCAGGTTTTGCCTTTCGGCGTCCATGATCGTGCCGAACCGTGCATCGCCGTAGTGCTTTGGCTTGCGGTTGATCAGGCTTGCAAAGATCAGGCCGACGCCGATCGCCACGACAACCGCGACCGCGATCGCGCCCCGAATGATCGTCTCGCCCTGCGTGGGATGATAGGCCAGGCGCTGGCTGAAATGCTGCCAGGCAACCAACAGGCCGCTCAGGCTGCGTTGCGCGTTCTGGTACTTTAGAAGCCCCCAGCGCGAGGCGCCTTCGGAAGGGAGGGCGGGATTCCAACGCCATGTCGCCACCAGCTCGTAGGCCAGGCTCCAAAGAGCAAAGAAGGCGGCGAGGCCGATGAGGCCGAGGAAAAGCCTATAAGCCAATAAGCGAGACATTCTGGGGAACCTTTCTGGCGGCTCTCCACTCAGTCATGCGGTTGAACCAGATCGCCGAAGTACCGCGCCAGCCGCCCCGGCGCGTCTGTTGGATCACAATCGGCAGGACCGACCGCACGTAATCGATGATCTCCGCCTTGCTCAGCCCGAGCCCAGCCTGCATGACCATCAAGGCCAGCTGCTCGAACGCACCGGCCGGGCTGTCCGCGTGGATCGTCGTGATCGATCCCGGATGACCCGTGTTGACGGCGCGCAAGAACGAATAGGCTTCCGCCCCCCGGATCTCGCCCAGGAAGATTCGATCCGGCCGCAAGCGCATGGCCGCCTGCAGCAGCGTTTCAACGGTCACGCGCGCCAGGCCCTGGTCGCCCTTTGACGCGACGAGGGGCAGATAATTGGGCTGGTGGGGTTTGACCTCGCGCGTATCCTCAATCGTGAGAATCCGCTCATCCGAAGGCACCTCGTGCAAAATCGCGTTCAGAAATGTCGTTTTGCCCGACGATGTGCCTCCCGAAAGCAAGATCGAATAACGTTCGCGCACGGCCAAGCGGAGGAAATCCTCGATCTTGCCGGCGTCGAGATATTCGCAAAGGGCGCTGTCGGTCTCGCTCAAGTTGCCGGGATCCTGGACGGAGATCGTATCGAACGCCCCCCGCTTCCGATAATCCTCAAGGCGCATATCCTTCACCACCTGCTTGCGGATCGCGAAGGCGCCCCCTGTCGGGGTTGCCGGCGCAAGCACGCCCTGAAAGCGTTCGCCGCCGGGGAGGGCGGCCGAAAGCAAGGGATTTTCCTCGCTGACCGACTGCGAGGATGATGCCGCTATACGTTCCATGAGGTACGTGATTGCGGCGCGGTCGAGCTCAGGCACGTCGAAGGGCTCCATATGGGTGGAGCCAACGATTTCGACCCATACAAGTCCAGGCCCGTTCGCACAGATTTCCACGACGCGCTCGTCGTCGAGCCAGCGCCGCACGGGCCCCAGCGCCTTATTTAGAAAGACGGTTCTTTGCTGCCCGCTCACGTCGTATCTCCCTCAAAGCCTCGCGTACCGGGTCCGGATAGAACTCCGAAAAATCGAGGTCGCGGCGCACGAACACCATGATGCGCGACCCCTGATCGACGTGGATCGTGGGCGCGATATTGATCGAGTTGCGAAGCGCCTCTTCGGCAATGCGGTTGAGGCTTTGCGAAATCTGTTGCGCGCCGATCTGGCGGGCGCTCTGCATGTACTGGTTGGGTTGCGTCTGGGTTGTCACCGTCTGTCCGGTCTGCGGATCAGTATAGGCCTGATTGGTGTTCGACCCGTTCTGGTCATTGCCAAGGTTGGCGATGAACTGGGTCGCGCCGCCCACGACACTTAGAAGGATCGCCGAGCCGAACCGCTCGAAATAATGGTTGTCGACCTCGCCCGGCATGCCGCTGCGACCGAGCTCGTCGGTGCCCGTCGAACCGAGCTGCACCGACATGCCGTCCGATCGAAGCAGGCGTGTCCACACAATGAACACCCGCGTTTGGCCGGTTGCGAGGCCACTGCGATATTCACCGATAAGGCGGGAGCCACCGGGGATCAAAACCCTGCGACCATCGAACGACCATACATCCTCCGACACGACGGCCCGAACCATACCGGCAAGATCGCTCTGGATCGCGGTCTCGAGCACGCCCTTGATCATCGTCCCCTGGGCGACCAGAGCGTCGGTGCGCGGGTTCATCGTGGCCTTCGATGTATCCGCTCCGCTCTGGCTCGCCCGTGCCAAAAAACGCCGGTTGGGGTCCTCCTCGCCCTCGCCTGCGTTCCCGGCCGCCGCTGCATCCGTTCCATTGCCGCCCAGTGCTGATGCACTGCCAGGCGTATCGCCGCTATCGACGACGAGCTGCTTGGCGCCCAGGCGCTCCCATTTGCGGCGCTCCTCTTCTTCCTGCCTGCGCCGTTCTTCCTCAGCCAGACGCCGGGCCTCGGAATCGTCCTGAACCTGCTGTGGAGCCGCAGGCGGTTGCAATGCTGGCGGAGGGGGAGGGGGAGCCTCGATCGTCGACGGCGGCTGTGCTGGCGCCGCCGGCGGCTCCTCGGGAGCCGTCGGGATTTTCAGGGTCCCGTTATCAAGCTGGGGACGCGGCGTATCGAACCCTGGTGCGGGAAACTGTGTGGTGTGAAACTCCTCGCCATCCGACGCCGTCAACAGCGGCTTGTCCGACGCACGCGTCGCCGCATAGATCATCCAGCCGGCGAAGACCACCGCACCCAGCGGCACGGCGATCTTGAACAATGTGCTTGCGCCGAATTTTGGCGCGGCGACCGCCGTGCCCTCCTCAGCGAGCATTCTGTACTCATTGGGAGATGGCATCGGGTCCCCTCACTTTCCGAACAGCCCCACCGCCGACACGCTGCGGCTCGTAAGGTTCAAGCCCGGTCGGTTCGTTTACATTGTTCAGTCTCAGATTGAAGACGCAGGTTGCTTCGTTGCCATTGCGCAGGGTCCATTGGTAATTGACCTTGTCGACGACGATGTACGCGCCCTCGCGGCGATAATTCACAAGGGTCTCATTGCGCTCGCTATCGACGACATAGATCGCCGGCACCTCCCTTGCCGGATCGAAGCGGAACCAGGTTTTCACGCCGTCGTCGTAGATCACGAGCGGCTTATTTGCCGACGACCCCTTATAGGCATAGGACGAGTTGGCATTTTCCGCCTTGAAGCCTTGCCGGTTCGGCTGCGCTGCCCGGGCCCGGGCTTCGTCCATCAGCGCCGCGTCCGACGCCTCTTCGGGATAGCGGAACTTGATCGCGTAGACTTGTTGCGCAACCGGCCGAAACTCGCCGTTGAGGAAGAACACGTAGCTGCGCTTGTTCGTCAGGACGTTGAGATTCCCGCCCGCATTCTTTTCGATCGGCTTCACAAACAGCACATTGCCCTTCTTGTTGGGCTCGATGCTCCAGGCCGGGACGTCGCCAGCGCCGAGGGTTTCGATCTTCTCGTCATCGCCGAATTCGATCATGGTCGAGGCGCCATAGCTCGCCGGCACCGACACGACATCGTCCTTTTGATACCAGACGAAGCGAATGCGGCTGTCACGAGATCCCGCCCGAGGGGTCTGTTCGGCAAGGGCCGGCTGGACCGCGCAAACGGCGAGCCCGATTGCCATCAGGATGCCGGCGACCTTCATTGCGGAGTCTCCGGAGTCGGTGCCGTCTCCTGATCGCGCCGATATTCAAGCACTTGGAAACCGAGCGGATTTTGAAAGCGAATCTCGTTTTTGGCTGGCGCGCCGGTGTAGCGGAACCGGATCAACGACACCCAATGCCGCTGCACCGTGTTAGCCTGGCTCTTTTCCTCCGTCATGAACCGGACCAGAGCGGTCCTTTGGTTGGGAAATGTCACGGACTTCACGGTCACAGCCACGACGGTGTTTCGCCCGTAGAGCACGACGGGGTTGGTCACCTTGTTTGCCGGGCTGAAAAGCTCGACGAGCTCTCTCGAGGCATCGCCGGCGCTCAGCAATTGCGCGAGATCGAAGTTGTCCTTCAGCGCCTTCGGATCGTAGGTCTCGCGAGCCTTCACATAACGAACGATATCGAACATCCCCATCGACTCGTCCTGCTGCAAAGGACCGTCAGCCAGCGGCCGCTTCACCTCGACAAACCCGGTGGATTTGTCGACCACCACCATGTAGGGCTCATAGGTCTTGAGCGGCAGCGCCAGGATCAGCGCGCCCACGGCTGCCACGGCAATGACCGAGGCGACGCTTGCCACACACCATGCCAGAGATCGCGACCAGCGATTGCGCCGCGCGATATCTTTTTCCCAGATTGCCGCATCCACGTAGTACGGCAATGGAGACTCGGTTTCCTTCGCCGGTCCCCCAGCGCTTTCCGTCACGTCGCTCATTGGTGCCCCAAACTATGCGGGATCCGTCAGCTTTCGCGAAAGCCGCGCATATTCCGCTGAATTCTCGTATCTTCTTTGTGCGAGGCTCACGCGCGCCCGCTCGCGACCCGCCAAACGTTCCTGCCGCGTGCTCCAGCCCATGCGTCCCATCAGCGTCCGCTGACCGGCTTGGCCCAGTGATCCGAAAGCCCCGCCGTAAAACCGCCCAAACGAAGGCGTTCCAATACCAATTCCGCCTGCGAGTGAGGCGGCAACGTTGGTGATTTGCGACAGCAGCAGCACGCCGACGAGGCAGATCAGGATCAGCGGCGCGGCTTCGGTCAAAGTCGTTGTGGCGGCGCCGTTCGACCGGTTGACCGCGTCGAAATAGGTCTGGGTGATCGAGATGAAGAAGGCGCAGAAGGCGTAGACCAGAATCTGCACACACATGTACTGCACGATCGCGGTTATCCAGCCAGCGAAGAACCGGGTCGTGTAGCCGAACAGCATGAGAATGATGAACACTGGGGCGAGCGCCAGCAAAAGCCAAAGAAAGATCTTCGACAGGATGATGAGGAAGATCGCATAACCGATGAGCAGCGCGCCGACGACGAGGATGATTGCCGCCAGCACGTAGCCGCCGAAGTTCAACACCCCTAGGCTCTTGATAAAGGCAGAGGTGGAGTTGGCGAGCGAATCCCAGATATTTTGTAGGGCCGTCTGCACGGAATTGACGGAGTTCAGCCCGGCCGATGTCCCGGTCACATTCGCCGACACGCTCGTGAGAAGGCTGTTCCCGATCGCGGAAGGTGTCTCATTCGCGAACGAATAGGCATATGTTTGAAAGTCGCCCCAACTCGTCGCCAGAGCGTAGATGACGAAGGCGCGGAACAGGCGCCAGACCATCTCTTTTCCCGATCCGGTCGAGGTTCCCTGCCAGATGCTGATGGCCCAGAATATCACGTACAGCGTCAGCATCAGGCCGGCGACACCCACCTGTCCGCCGCGGGTCAAGGCGGACGCGAGGTTCTGGTAGGCTTGCGATACGTAGTTATTGCCGAACTGATCGACCTGTTGCAGAAGCGTCGTGATATTGAAGTTCATTTATTCGCCATCCCACCTGGAAACAGAGATGGATCGCTATTGAGTGCCTTCATCGGACCACACTCGAATGGCTTCGCCGCTTCTGTTTTTGGTTCGGGCGCCGCGAACCCCAGGGGCTGCATCGGTCCCTCGTCGCGCGAGCATGGAGCCTTCAGCGGCTTGTGGCCGCACCCGGAGGTCGCGACAGCGCCAATGATGGCGGCCGCTGATAGAAGCAAGCGCACAGTCATTGGCCGGATTTGTATTCGAGCCCCCGCGAGGCCTGGGTGATCAGGTTCATACGATCGATGTTTTCCTGGTTGGCGGCCGCCGTTGCGGTGTTCACCGCGCCGATCAGCTCGTTCACGGTCAGACCGGTTTGCACCATGATCTGGCTGTTCTGATCGATCGAGCCCTTAATGTCCTGCGCCGTGCCGATCCGCTGAGCGCCCGACTGAAAAGCGTTGGAACGCGTCTTCACCCCGTTTTGCGAGGAGTCGACCAGTCCGGTGACCGTGGCCGCGACGTTCACCAGGGCGCTGTAGTTCTTATCCATCTGCGTCGTCTGGCCATTGATCAGACCCGAGATGGTTTTCACCAGCTGCAGGCCGTTGATCAGGTTGGAAACGATCCCCTGCGATCCGTTGCCGAGGCCGGCGAACGACAACGAGCCACCCGAGATCACGCTACCAAGCGAAGGCGCGCCCCCCATCGAGAAGCCGCCATTGCCCAACGCCATCTGCGCCAGCTGGCCGGCCTGGCTCGACCGGTCGCCCGTGACGGCCTGGAGCGTCTTTTGCGTATAGTTCATGATGTTGCGGTCGGTGCTGAGGATCTCGCTCGTGGCCGATGCAATCTGCCGAGCCTGCTCCAGATTGGCCTCGTCGATCGTAGGCACCTGCGCAAAGGCGATGCCGCCAAAGCCAAGCAAGAGTGCCGCTGTTAACGCAATTCCACGCATAGCGCTGTCTCCTATTGAGCCTGATATTGCTTGACAGCCGACATCAGTTCGTCGGTCGTCATGGTGACGGGGGCGCTGGTCGCGTCCCTTTGGATTTGCGTAAGCATGGGCGATACGTTTTCAACCGTGTCGGTCGTGCGCGGCGCCGGGCATGCGCTGTCCGTCGACGAGCAGCATGGGTTGCCGGCTTTGCCGATGCCACTCGACCCCCCGGGGCAGCTCGTCGCGCCACCGGAGCCAGGCGGCGGGGACGCGGGAGTGGGCACCACCAGGCCGGAGGATCCGCGGCTCGTCAGTGTGGCAGTGCCGATGTTGCGCACGTTGAAAGCTTGGGCGAAGAAGCCTGTCGCCTGGATCACCTCGTTGAAAGTCAGCCCGCCTTGGGCGCGGATTGCGCTGTTGCGGTCGAAGGCTTCCATGACCGTTCTGTCGGTCCCGATATCCTGCCCCATGGTCTCGAAGACCTGTCTATTGGGGGCCACCGTCGACATGCTGCCGTTCATGCCGCCGAGAACCTGACCGGTGCTGTCGAGCAGGCTTCTTTCACCGGCATTGCCGCCGACAGCGCCCGACCCCGACCCGGTTGAGGCGAACGCCGAAGAGCCCTTGATGTCGGGATTGGCCTGTTCCAAGGACGCCCGGCCACTCGCCGGATCGACCGAAGCCTTCGGGCTCTTCACGTTCTGCGCCTTTTTGGGCGTCGTCACCGAGCAATTGACGCCCTGCGTGGCGGACTTCGTGTCCTCCTGGATGAGCTTGATCTGAACCTTGTCGGCCTTGTCCTCGCTCCGCTGCGACAGAATAGGGCTGTCAGAAACCGGCACGGCCGCCATGGCCGTCGATCCCGCGAAAATCGTCACAAGGGCGGCCGTCGCGCCCATGATGGTCTTCATTCCGGGTCCCTCCCAAGAAAGATTGGCAACCAGACCTGCGGATCGTCGCCGACGCGCGCGCGCAGCGCGTCGAGCTCCTGAACCGTCTCAATTCGACCGGAAAGGATCTTGATCGCGTCAGGCATCGCGCCGAGATTGAGGCGCGCGATGACGCTGTCCTGGTCATGCTTGATCAGGAATTTGCGGGCTTCGGGCGGGGTTTCGCGGATCCATTTGATCTCGCGTTCCGACAGCCCGAAAGCCCTGTGCGAGTCCTCATCGGCCTTCGGGTTGGGGAAAAAGATATTGGTTGGTGTCTGTTCGATCAGCGTGTTGGCGATCGACGACTTCACGATATCCGCCGCAGACTGCGTGCCGAAACCAATGATGCCATTCAACTTTCGAATGGTTTTCAGCTTGTCCTTGATGAAGTAGCTGAAAATATCATTGTCCAGGAGCTTCCAGCCTTCATCGAGGAAGATCATGACCGGTTGCCCGTCAAGCAGCTCCTCGATGCGATGGAAGATATAGAGCAAGGCCGCCGTGCTGGTCGTTGCGTCGCTCAACACGCTGGTCATGTCGAAGCCAAAAATGGACGACATCGAAAACGAATCTTCGGCGTTGTTGAACAACCAACCGCGCTGATCGGGTCTCATCCATGGCTGAAGGCGCGAATAGAGATCGTCATCGCCGGCGCGCATCGCACCACGCAACAGCTCGGCGAACTCTTCCATGGTTCGACCTTCGGGCGGTGCGCTTGCCACCTGGGCGATCGCGTTGCGAATGACTTGCTCCTCGCGCGTCGAGTGGGCGTGTCCGTCGGCGCGACGCAGCATGAAACTGAAAAGCTGGAAGAGAAATTCCCGGTTGTGCGGCGTATCGGGCAGGCGCAATGGATTGAAGCCGGAAGGCTCGCCGGCCTTGAGAACCTCATAGCGGCCGCCAAGCGACCGCACGAAGATATCCAGGCCGCGGTCCTTGTCGATCATGACCAGTTTGGGGCGCGGCGTGATGCGCTGCGCCTGTGCGGCAAGAAAGCTGAGCAGCACCGTCTTGCCGGAGCCCGAGGGACCGTTCAGGGTAAAGTTGCCGAGATCGCGAACATGGAAGTTGAAGAAGTAGGCCGTTTGCGACGTCGTCTCGAGCACGCTTATCGGCGTTCCCCAATGCACCCCACCAGCCCGGCCGCTCGGATAGTTATGGAAGGCCGAGAAGCCCGCCATGTTCTTCGATGAGATCATCGACTTGCGCGCCACATAGGCGAAATTGCCGGGCAGGGTGGCCCAGAATGCAGGTTCACAATTCAGGTCCTCGCGAACCCACAGGGCGGACACCTCCGTCAGCGCGGTGCCGACGTCGGTCACGCAGCGCGCCACGTCGTCCATGGTTTTCCCAAGGCACAGCACCGTCAGATGATGCAAACCATAGAGCGCTTCCGAAGATAAAAGCTCATCGCGCGCTTCGCCGAGTTGATCGGCGACGATCGAGCCGGCCTCATCCGACATGTCGATCTTGCGCCCGACCCGCTCCATCTGGGTCAGCGCCTGGGGCTTATCGATGATGGCGAAGGATTGCGTGACGATGAATTCGTGCGGCACCTTCAGCATGGGGTTGAGCATCCCCGGTCCCGTAATGGAGGGGTATTCGCCCACTGAAATGATGGCGCCGTATCGCGTTTCGCCAGGAAACGCCCCGCGAATTTCCAGCGCATTCGGGCCGAAGAACAGGCGCTTGGTCGCCAGCGCCTCCGCAAGCTTCATGCGCGGCAGTGCCATCGGCCGCGGAAACCCGCCATTGACAAGCTGCACCAGGAATTCCAGCGGCTCGGAATGCCAAACGTCATTGCGCTTGACGACGCTCAGAACCCGCGCGCCATACGCCTGCAGGCTCTCTCGGACGGCTTTCAACACATCCGTGAGTTCGATCAGCGACCGCTCCTCGCTCGAAGAGCGACCGTCCGCCGCCCTGCGTCCCAAAAGCTTGCGGATCACAAGATCCGCTGTCCCGACGGTGCCCTGCAGTTCGCGCCGCACGATCGTCAGGTAGATGTCGTTCACAAACATGCGCTGGGTGCGCAGGGTCGCCGTATAGCGCTGATCCAGCTCTTGGCAGAACTTATTCTCGAAGCTTGACTCGATCGCCGGCTTCACCTCGCGGCGCAGGATATGCGAGTAGATCGCATAGCGGGAATTCGCCAACCCCCGAATGAGATCGTTGCGACCGAGCAGGCGCGAATTGATCTCGGCGATATCGATCGTCTCGAAAGATAGCCCGCTCATGTGAACGAAGGACATCAACATGCCGTCCTGCGTCTTGATCACCTCGTCGGACACATGCCGCGAATAGGGTATATGGGCCGAAACCGGGTTCTCCCGACGAGACACTGCCCCGAAACTCAGTTCATCACGAAGAGCCCGTGCGATCGCCACGGTCAGACCCGATAGCTGCGCGCGCCCCAGAAGCTGGCGCTCCGGGGCGGCATCTTTCGTGAACGGATGAACATGATCTCGATGAACATGGGATCGCGCATGATCGCGATCCTGGCAACCGCATAGAGCGGCACGCAGATAGAGAGCATGACCAGATTATGGGTTGCGAGGAACACGACAGCGGTCAACACGCCGATGAACCCCGCTAGCTCGTAGGGGATGCCGAGCACCGTCGGCGCTCGGGTCAAGCCCTTGACGAGAGGAGTGATCAACAATTTGGGCTCGCCAGGATCGATCCGGCCGTCTGCCATGCCATCACCTGCCGACCGCGGATTGAAAGAATTCGACGATCTGAGCCGAGCCGAAGACCAGCACGATACCCAAGACCCAGCTTCCGGCCACAAACCATGACAGGCGTGCCGCCCAGGCCATGAAGCCCATGAAAATGCAGAACAGAACCGCCAAAGCCGTCGCGATCGGCCCGGTCAGGGTCTGCACCAACGTCTGCAGCGTGCTTTGCACCGGCTGGAGATTTCCGCCCCCGGCCATGGCCTGCGTCGCCAGCACCATGAGCGGCATCGCCACACCAGTGCTGCGTGCAGCAATCGTCTTCAACAAGGTCATCAAAGCTTCTCCTCAGTCAAAGTTTTGCACCATCCCGCCCTGCCAGACCGGCGCCGTCGCTTCTCGAGACGTCGTCGTGCTGCCATTGCGGGAGTTGCTGCGGGATAGGTCATTTCGTTGATCCGCTGCGCCGGCCGCAGCCTGTTGAACGCCGGCCAGATCGGGGCTCGCGGCGCCGGCGGGCATCACTGCTTCGGACCCGGCCGATGGCCATTGGTAGAAATCATTGATGACGTTGGCGACGTAACCGACCGTCTCGGAGTAGGGCGGCACGCCCTTATATTTGAGAACCGCGACCTCGCCGGCATTGTACGCGGCGAGCATGTATATCGGGTTCGGAAATTTGCGATGCAGATCCCGTAGAAAGCCGATCCCACCTTTCACATTATCCGCGGGATCGCAGATATTGACACCGTAGCTTGCTGCCGTGGATGGCAGAAGCTGCATCAGGCCATAGGCCCCTTTGGGCGATAGCGCGCCCGTATTGAAACGACTTTCGGCCCGTGCAACCGCGACAATGAGCGGCGGGGCAAAGCCTTGCTGGCGCGCGATCGTTTCGACGATCCGCTGTCCTTCTTCCTTCGACAGGGCAGCGACGCCGGGGCAGGGGTTGTCAGCCTTGGTCGATGTCACCGGAGCGGCCGCGCCGTCAACGCCTCCTGGCGCGCCGATCCGCTGCACGTCTTGGCGCTCAACCTGATAGGCCGGCATCACCCGGCCATTCACGTCGACGGCAGCATTAACGATGCGCGTGGCAGGTGCCGTAACGCGGTCCTGGAATCCTTGCGAGGCTTCCTGCGCAAACGTCCCTTGGCACATCACCAGGATCGCACACGCTGCCAGTACCGCTTTGCGGAATCGAATCACCAAGATAATCCTGCGCCGTTGCCGATTTTGCGATATCGAATTAATACAATGATTCGATGAACTGCAATCGCGAAATTGAGGCAGAGACAATGAAAATGATCGGAGTTCTTCCCCTTGTGGCGTTTTTGCCGACCTTGGCGGCTCTGTCGGCGGCCCCGGCCCGTGCCGATGACTTCGGCTGCAAGGTCTTGCTGTGCATCCTCAACCCGCAGGGTTGGGCGAGCGTCGGGGAATGTGTGCCTCCGGTCGAGCGCGCTTTCCGTATGGTCGCGCATGGGGAGCCCTGGCCTCAGTGCCCCGAGGCCGGCAGTTCCGGTCGTATCGGATATGAGAAATTCAAACCCTGCCCGGACGGCACGATCGCCGTCTCGCCCGAGACGGAATCGAGCGGGAGCGACAACAGCTCTCGCTCACAAACTGTCTACAAGCCCGACAGCAACGGCGCTTTCTGTGCTCTGCGGAATGCGACGAATGCCTCTTGGGACACTTACCCGAGAGGGTCGGGCTCCGGCACGCATCCCATATCCTCCGTGACGCGGCGCGAGCAGCGGACGGAGCCAAACTATCTCGATCTCACGACGACCGACGGCAAACAGCGCTTCTGGTTCGATCTGAGCAGGTATCAATAATGAAGCCTGGCTTCTCAGCCGTTGGCCTTCTCGCGGCCGTCCTCGCCTGTGTTCCGGCACTGGCCGAGGAGAAACCCAATCCCTGGTTTACGATCCCCGCCACAGCATCTTTCAGCACCGGGGACACCTGGACCTATGCCGGCGAGACCCACCGTCTCTACGGTGTTCAAGCCTGCTTGCGAGGCACTTATTTTACAAATGGGGCAGGGGGGCGTGTCGATTGCGGCGAGGCAAGCCTTGCCATGCTCGTCTCTCTCATTCGGGATCTCAAACCTCAGTGCTACACGGCCGCCTGGCAGGCCGCGACCAAAACGCGCTTCGTCGTTTGCGTCGCACAGCCTACTTCAGGATCCGCGGCCGGTTCTCGCATCGATCTCGGCACAGCGCTGATCTCGACCGGCTGGGCGTTCGCTGCCGTCACTCCGAACGGCGCTCCGGTTCATGCTCCCTATATCGTCGCGCAGGAGGTCGCTAAAAAGCAGCACCTTGGCCTGTGGCAGTTCGCCGACGTGCCCGATCCGAATGCCATCATCCTCCGCGATATCCGAAACG
The DNA here is from genome assembly GCF_000472705.1 of Mesorhizobium erdmanii USDA 3471. GTDB lineage: Bacteria > Pseudomonadota > Alphaproteobacteria > Rhizobiales > Rhizobiaceae > Mesorhizobium > Mesorhizobium erdmanii. Next base: position 82,743 of record NZ_AXAE01000025.1, read on the forward strand.
CATTTAACCAGGCAGGTCAGTCTTCTGATCCGCCTGCAAATCGATAACCGGTCCCCGGCGGGTTGGGTCATACGGGCCATCCTGCAGAGACCATCGCCGGATCACGAACGCGACGGCCAGCGCAATCGCCGAAATCGAGCCAAGAAAAATAGCCGCGATTAGCCCCGGCTCTCGCCAAAACGATAGACTGTCCCACTGGTTCAGAAGGCGGGCGCCGGACAGCACCAAAATCAGGATTGTTGCGATGACAATGCCCGTTCCCGGATCCATGTCGAATTTCTTCAGCATCGCTTTCTCCTTTTCACACTCCCGGGTCACGGCGCCGATCAACGGTCGCTTCTAGCGCAAACACCGGCGCCAGGCGCAAGCCCCAGGCTCAGCTTGCCCCGTCAGTGCGCCAGCCGGCGCCTGCGCTTCGTCGCTCTCACGGACTCTCGCCAACCGCATCCAATCATTGCCGTCATCTGGCCTTTCGCTTGTTCACCATTTCTATTTCCTGGCTGGTCCAATTACCGCGGCTGCCTCGCATCACTTCCGCTTTTCAGTTGTTGCGTCGATATTCCAAAGCCTGCCTGCCAGGCGGAGCCGAAAGCCGCTGCTGTTTGCCCGGTAGCGCCGGCCGGGGGCCGCTTGCGTCCCAGCGCCAGGTCTCGAGCTCGCAGCTTGAAATCAGATGGTCGAATTCCGCCCGTACCGCCTCCTTGGCATCGTGCGGTACGACAAAAAGCGCGGTTCCCTGTTGGTCAACGTCGGTCAGAAGACCGAACGCCATCGGCGCTGCCGGCAGCACGTTGTAGCGCAACGTTTTCACAAATCGCCGATGCTCCCCGGTCAGGACCTCGATCAATTCCTTTTCGTCGTTGTGTTGAAACGGAATCCAATTTTCCGTCACGTTCATAAAGCCGATTTCGTCGATCGACAGAAGGCCGGACGGCATCTGCATGACCGTTGCGATGGTGATCAGGTGCGAATTTTCGTGCAGTCGCCAGAGGTCGAATTCAGTTGCAAAGCGCTTCGGCACAGTCTTGAACATTTTCTCATCCAGAAAGAGCGGCGCGTCGGGCATATGCTTGATCGACAGCTTGCCGCCAAACCGGGCGGGATCCAGCGATTTCACAATGCCGATCACGATCTTCCTGTGCTTCGCCATAGCTGCCGCGGCGAAAGCCCGCTCCCGATCCGCTGCCAGGCGATCCTTGTGCTCAGGCGAGTACATTGCCGGCATAAACAGCAGTTCGCGCAACTGGAACTTCTGGCTCGACTTTGCATCGGCCGCGCCCCAGAGAAAGGTCCGAACCAACCCCCAATTTCTTTTTCCCACAAAGCCGGGCGCCATTAACGTCAGTTCCGCCTCTTCCCAGAGATAATCAAGCAAGCCTCGCAGCGTGAGCTTTTTCGGATCGGCTTTTACGGTGTGGTGCGAAGTCCCCTCGCCGGATGGCCCCTGCCGCGCCTTGCCCTGTGTCAGTGCGAAGGCCAGCTTCAGCCGCGCGGCCTCCGATGCAGGATCCTCAATGATCGCTTGACCCAGGACCTCCGCCTTTCCCGAGAGTGCAAGAGGCAGTTCATAGCGATCACAGTCTACCGCATGGTCCTTGCCGGTGTTCGGCATGCGCTTGACGATCAATTCCTCGCCGACAGCGGCAATGTACATCGGCACTCCGGGATGTCGACACAAACACAAGACACGGGCCTGCTTGTCGCGCGCCTGACGCAAGAGCGTCTGAATTTCCGGATGCTGTGGGCCAACCGTGCGACCCAGAATAGCAAAGTCACTCATAAGGATGCCATCCGACCTTAGATCGTGCACCCTATGATTAAATCATTGAATCGATATCTCATTCAACCCCCTTTGGCTTCAACGATGCATCCCATGGATTGACGTGGTTAAGCCTGGGCCGTCGCGGCGTCAGGGCGATCGTCCATTCCACCGCCATCGCTTTCCCTCCGAACAAAGCGACGCTCATGGACTACGCGGGCCTAACATGCAAAAGCGTGCAATCATTTGCGTTACCTATCAGGCAGGTCGCAGACCTGTTGAACCAGGCGGACGGTCTGTGCGCGTGATTGAGCGGTTCCCGGCGCGGTTGGGGACTGTTAGAGTTTGAAGCGGCCAAGGCGCCGATCGTTGAGGCGGTACTGCCAGATGAGGTTCGGATCCTTGGGGTTGACGCCGGATGTCGACCAGGAGGACCGCTCGAACTTTGCAGCGTCATGCAAGGGAAGATCGTCATCACAGCGCGACGGCTGTAACGACGAGCGAAGACGATAATAACGTCCGAGTTTGCGCGTCAGAAACGCGATGACACAGACGGCGGCGAGGGACAGGATCAAGAAAGCAGTGGAAAAGCTGAGCATGCGAATGCCGGCTTCCTGATCGGGCAGGGCGAAGAAAGCGAGCACGCCGCCGGCGAAAATTGCGAACGCGAACCTGATCAACATGACAGAGAGCCTCGTATTTGGATGTCGATCATTATAATATCACGGATCGAGCGTCATTATAATGATCAATAGAGATAGGATGGGCCGCTCATGGATCAAGCGTTTATCGACGGCTGGGGGCATGGTGTCGCTTTTGGGGACCCCGGCTTCAGAGTGCGGCGTATTCCCCAACGCCTTTTCCAGCTCGAACCGGATAGAGATTGGATCCTCGCCGACTTCGCAGGGGCTAAGCATTACGGCCCGTTAGAGTAATTGGCAGATGCGAATCATGTCTGCGCAGCCCGCCTAATACCGTCACATAGCCGGGAAATCATCCACGCTCTTGAAGCAGCGGCGTCGAGGTTTCGCTTCTGGTCGCTCTGCACCAGGTCACTCGAAATGGGATGGGGCAACGATTGCAGGGCCAGCCCGTCGCGGGGGAAGAGAGAACAAGGTTGTCCCTCCGGATCAGGCATTACACGACAATCTCATAAGTCGGATGACCAGGCCATCCAAACCGGATCATTTAATTATTCATTTCCCACAGGGCGTGCAGATCGAAATGCTATCGTGCCCTCGAATGAATTTGCGGTGGCCAAAAGCTATACGCCTCACTTTGAGGGAGGTATGGGGGAGGATGCCGCGACACTTTAATGGGGCAATGTGTCATCGGTTCGGCTGCCAACCTAACCACTAGACATTTTACAGAAAATAGCGGTCATATTCCGCCCGATAAGCGGGAGTGCAGCTGTGCCGATATTTAAAAACAAGACAGAAGACAGCGATGGCTGGCTTTCGATCCTGCTCGCACTGCGTCTTCGCCAAATCGAGAACGAGTACCCCGACTATGCGAGTTTTGCCGACGCCACTGGGCTCTCACGTGGCACGCTCTACCAGTTGCGGGCGGGGAAGGGGAACCCGACGTTAGTTACTCTTGAGCGGCTGGCACGGCATCTGAAGGTGCCGGTGTGGACGCTGATCGGTCGGCCTGGTGACGACGACAGTGTGAAGCGGGACATCGAGACGTTCGGCTTTAACTTCAACGAGATTGCGCGGCATATTGAGGCCACGCGTGCTGTGAAGCGCTCCATGACTGAGTTCAGTGGTGTGCTTCCTTTGAAAGAGGCAGCCAACCCCGCTGGGGCAACCTCCGAGAAGAAGCGGCTACCTCCGGCCAAAAAGGGACGCAGGGCCAGTAGCATACGAGTAAAGTAGAAGCTGCTAAACAATGAGCGTAGATTTATTTGCTACGATAGGCAAAAAATCTATTTTATATTTCTTTGACAGGTATCAGAGAATCCAGCAGCGTCGATGCGATGTCATCCTTTTGCTGAAGGGTTCACGATGCAAGCGAATATCTGGCAAGTCGCAGGAGACGACGCGCTCTATAAGGAGGCGGCAGCGTTCGTCGATTGCCACCCGAAACCATGGGTGGAAGAGGTTTCGGAGTTTCTGCGGAAGAAAGGCAAGCCCGAGACGATCACGTTGGTGATCGGACAGTTCATCGTGGCGGCTCTGTTCGAAGGCCGACACGCGGATCTGTTGTACTGGTCGCTGGTTGCGGCCGAAGTGAACTGCGTTGCGATGGAGCAATGGCCAGATGATGTGCGCCAGGAGCTGGCGAGTCATCTGAAACGGGGATTTGGCAAGCTCTCGGCGCGAAATCTCTCCCATTGAAGGCTGCGCCCCGACGGCGCGGCCTCAAATAAGGGAGACGGGGTCACACCTGACCAGAGGCAACGTTGATGTCGCTGCCGGCGGGACCGGGAGCGGATGAAGCGAGTTTTGTGTCACCACCGTTAGGCGTCGGAAAGTCGCCTGGTCCCAGTTGGCAGACCGCTTGCGCGCCGCATCCCTGAGGAATGGATTGGCCGGCCGAATTGAGGCCGGCGTAGCGGCGGTTTACGTCGTTCGTCCAGTTACGGCGCTGGCTTTCAGTGCTGCCGTTGTAACGATCGGCGAGACAGCGAATATCTGACGTGCCGCCGCATGAGTTGACAGCATCGCGAAGCGTCATTACGCCGCCTTCAATGTTTTCGGACAAGATGCCCCGATCCATTCCGTAGGCCCGGCCGGTCGCCCCCGTAAGCTGCATCGGTCCAAGAACGCCACTGAAGGAGCCGGCACATGCTGACATCGCGCCTTCGTGGGCGGACACGGCAAGAGCGAGCTTGGGATCAACGCCATACTTGGTGGCGGCGTCTACAATCATATTGGCGATGTTCGGGTTGCGCTCCATCATCTCTTGCGTGGACGGATAGCTCGGCAGACCCGCTCCGTTCGTACAAAGAGAACGCAAGGTGGTTTTGTCATGGAGGTCGCAAGAACTTGCATCCTGATCGAAGGAATTCGCTTGCGCAACACGCGCTTGTCCAACGACCAGGAGCGCGGAGAGGAGTATTGGGAAGGGACGCAGCATCTTACTTCCCCGGGCAGAAATTATAGATGGCGCCATTGATGGAGAGCGCGTCGCTGGATGGGCGCGTAATCTTCATCGGCGTGATGACCGGGGAGCTGCTGCCACGCTCTGTACATGAGGCTTGGAACGCATCGTCTGCATGACGGGTGCCTGCTATCTTGCAGGTGCTTGCGCCGACGGTGATTGCGTCGCCGTCGAACTCGGCAAGTTCGAGAGCACCGACGCCTTGGTCGAGATCGGCACATGTGTGCGTGGACGCTACATATGATCCCTGCGGAGCCTTGAGCGGATCAAGTGCTTGCGCGATTGCCGGCGAGATCAAGACGGCTAGAGTCGCGAAGATTGTCCGGCTGGCCATGGCAGATCTCCGGAACATCATCCCGCCGTGGCCGCCGGCAGGAGCCGCGGTCAAGGCCGCGCATCGCGCGCCGTCAGGGAAGCATTGATCCGTTGGCGATGGCCGGTGGCAGGCTGGTGTCCTGAATAACGTCAGGTTCTCCATGTCGATCATGATTGCACTCCTTCCGAATATCGAGGTTGCCGGAAACACACCGGGCATCGCGGCTTCCTCTAGGGTTGCGGGACAGGGACCCGGTATTGGCATTCCGGGGCGATTTCACCTTGGAATACGATGCCGGCGCGAATGCTTTTGGCCTGAACATCATATGCACCCATCGCGCCATTCCGAGCGAGGTCGGGGCGGACGTTGTTCGGTTGCGCGCCATATTCGATGAAACAGCCGGAGCCGGCGTCAGCGACCGTGGATCGGCCATTCTGATAGATCGCCAGGCGCATGGGGCATCGTTTTAGCGTGGCCTTGCCGACGGGATCCGTGCGGATCGGCGAGCAGCCGGTAAGCGTATGCAGGACCGAGAGCACGACAGTTTTCGTCGGGCTGCGCACCACGATGTGACTCTCGGAAGCCGGCGCGTTGGCGACGGCAAAGCGCGTATCACCTTCGGCCGCGTAGACGTCGTTGTTCTCCTTCAGCCGGTCGGCCCATAGCGAGGCGTAGGGCGCAGCCTCCGAGTTCGGGAGCTCGAGATCGGCATAGGCCACGGCGCGCCAGGCGTTTGGATCATGCTTGAGCGACTGAGCCGAAGCGTGGGGCGCCAATGTAAGGGCAGCCGCGACTGCGACAAATGTCAGGCGTTCGTGCATTCCTTGCCTCGCTTTTGTACCCTATGATTAAATCAATAGATTGGTGATTGTCGAGTGTGATATTTGGATGGAACAAGAAGCTCGCCTATCGGGGTTGGATGAATTGCGAGGTCTGGCGATCGGACTGGTGGTGTTGTCGCATGTTGGACCGGTCTTCGCAGAAGGCGGGACGGCCGCCGCTCTGCTGTTTGGGCCGGCATGGAGCGTCGGGGTCGACCTGTTCTTTGTGTTTTCCGGCCTGGTGGTGGAACGCTCATTACGAAGCCTGCGGCATGAGCGCGGTGCGCTCGAAGCAGCCTCAGCCTTCTATGTCAGGCGTACCATGCGGATCGTGCCGCTGGCCTGGTGCGTTGGCACCATCCTCTCGATCGGATTGATCATGCCGGGAAGCGGCATTGAGCCTGAAGATGCGAAGGCGGCCTTCGCGTTCATCTCGAATGTGCATTGGGCACCCTGTTTCGGGGGCGCCGCAGGATGCGGGAACGCCTTTGCGTTCGCGCCATTCTGGTCAGTCGCTGCCGAGGTGCAATTCTATCTGCTGGCTCCGCTCCTGGTGTTCCTGATACCGCGGCCCGCGCTTGTCGCGCTGGCCGGGCTGGTCCTCGTGGTCGGGGCGTTCACGCTCCGGCCATGGGGCGGGACGCTTTGGACGTTTCGCATCGATGCAATCGCGGTCGGGCTGGCGATCGGAGCAATCATGGGGACAAGCGCATGGCCGCGTCTGGCTGAACACCTGCGGGTGATCGGCAACATGGAAGCGGCGTTCTGGATGTCGGTCGCGGCCTTCATGTTGGCGATCTTGCCGCCGGCGACGCATGGCCTGGCGACTGCCATGCTGGCGTTGATGTGCGGATGGATCGTGGCAAGGGCGACCCTGCGGGGCGGTTCCGTGACTTGGCCCGGGCGGATGCTGCGCCGACTAGGAGGCATCTCCTATGCCCTCTACCTGATCCACCTGCCGGTGCTGGCACTGTGCAACTGGTCGCTTGGCCATTTGCTGGGTACCCCGGCGACCGCAACGATCTCGATCGCGACGGCGGTCGGGATGTCTCATGTGCTGGCGGCGATCATGGGAGATCCGCTCCACCAGCTCGGTCGCCAATGGTCAAATCGAACAGTACGGGAGGTGTCGCCGTGACGGAAGAAAATCGTCAATGGTCGCTTGGTGGTGTAGATGTCGATCAGATTCCGCGAGGGGTGAAAGCGCTGGCGGATCAACTGTTGAAGGAAAACGACGGCGATGCCGTGGCCGCGCTCGTCGGGGCATGCTGCATTGTTGGAGCCATGCGGCCGGCGATATCGAGGGGCATTGTACGCAATGGTTCCTCCTCAGGGGTCGACATAGCGCAAGTGCTGGATCTGTTCGTGCGAAGCGAGCACCAGCCAGAAGATCAGAACCGGCAATGGTGAATTGCGTGTAGCTGCTTGAATTTATCCGCGACCGCCTGGGACAAAATAGGCTCGGCGAGAGCATTGCCGAGCGGTCATCGGCCGACAGCGAGAGAGACGCGGTAGTAAATCGGCAAGCTGCGTGACGACACATCCGTAGCGTCGCAGCGAAAGCTTTGGTTTTGCAACAGCGATCGTTCCGCCCGTATGTTCGGCTCGACCATTGGAGTGTAACGGCGCCGCTTAATAGCGGTCGCCGAACCAATTCTTGCTCTTTGCGGGCGAGGGTTCCTGATAAGCCCACGGCACGGACTTGTAGGACGGTCTTGGGTCTTGGACGCGCCAAGCCTTCCGCCAGTAGTAGAAATTGAGGGGTACTCGGGCCAGCACGCGGCCGTCGTCCGACAGGAGGTCGCAAGCGCAGGCGACGACGGGGCCGTTGTAATATTGCACGCGGCCGGAATAGCCGTTGAGCGCTCCTGGCCGGCAGGCAAAGACGCGGACGCCTGCAGCAACCATGTCCGGGGCTTCTGCCAGGACGGAGATCGTCTTTATGCCTTCCTTCGTGAGCGAGCGCACAGGCACGGTGCTCCAACGCGAGCGGCGCAAGGCGTTATTCGCCTGGGCTTCTGTTGGGTAGCCGGTGAGCCGGGTCACGGTTGGCGGGAAGCGGCCCCAGTCGGGGGCATATTCCTGCCGGCTGCGGCTGACCCAACCCGGCTTCCAATAGGGGTCTGTGACCGCAACGGGGCTGGCCAAGGCAGAGTGTGAAGCATCCAGCGAACGCCCGGCGCAGCCGGCGAGCAACGCCGCGGATGCGACGACGGGAAGGATACGGCGAAAGGGACGCATGTCGTGCTCCGGGGTCATGGATTTGGCGAGGATTTCCGGTACAGCCAAGGCATCTGGAAGGCGCTGGCCCAAATACCGCGATAGAATTTGCGAGCCTCACGCTCGAGCTGGGCGTAGATGGGGATGCGACGATCAGGATCGTCGGGGAGGGTGATGGCTATTCCGGCTTTCAGCATTTCGGCTGCGACGTCGGCCATTTCGGCGGTTGCGCAACGCGCGACGATGACAGCTACCTCTGTCCGGACCGGCGAGCAGACAACCCATTTATTCAAGGTGGCGTTCACGAGCCATGCCACGGCGACAACGCCACATGGCCATGTCTGCTTTCCAAGTCTCGCGGTCTGGCCCAGCTCGCAGGCGTCAACGCCGTAGAGCCGGTACTTTTGTTTCGTTTCGACATCCTGGAACGTCGTGGGCGAGATGACCACGACGCGCATAGGATTGCTCGCCGCGTGGTCGCCCGGGGTATAGACGCCGGGCGCCGTGGCGGTGTCCAACGTGGCGACCTGCGCCGGGGCGACTGGCGGCATTGTCAGAGCGAGGCCGCAAGATGTCGCCCCGATCACAAGCGCAGCGCCAAAGGTTTTGCGCGCCGTCTTCACTGATCGGGTCTCGGTTGACGGGAGCGAACAGATCGATGTCTTCGGCGATCACGTCCGTGGTGGAATGGATGACGTCGCCCTTTCTGATACATGCTACACGCGCGCCTGGACGAGCACCTTGTCGCCTTTGTGAATCCGGCGCGGCACGAAATCGGCCATCTTTCCCTCGAAGAAGGTGATCGTCATCCAATCCCTGACTGATTTTCTTTGGCCCTCGTCGTCGAGCCACGACCGGTTGGCGGCGACACTGAGCTTGACTGTCTTGCCGACCTGGCGCGGTTCCCGACGGAAATTTCCAGGAAGCAAAAGTTGGCCGCCGGTTCCCATGACTAACTTCTCTCCAGATTCATTGGTTCAATAAACTATCTTACAAATCGCTGTGCAAGTGTCTCGGGCTCAAAATCCGGACGGTGGGGGGCGCGGGTCCGGCGCTGACGGGCCGGGGTCGGATCCACGGTGTCGAGCTGGGCGCCGCGGTCTGATTTTTGTGATTTTGGCCGGGGCTGGGGCCACGACCGCACGCTGTGCTGCCCGGCGCAGCGCCAGCGTCAGTTGGGCGACAAGCCGATTGATATAGCCGGCAATGTTGCGGCCGGTACGCTGGAAAAGGCGACGAGCGGTTTCATAGGGGAATGCGCAATCCCGGAACTCGAGCACAGCTGGAACTGCCAGGCGTACCGGGCAGCGGTCGCAACGGAGAGGAGAACCCCAAGGGCTACCGGGGCAGGGCGTGCCGTATTTGCGCAGAAACTGCGAACGCCACTTTTCGATTGCCGAGAACAGGCGCGATCCGACGGCAACTAGACGCAAAGCTTGATCGGTCTTGTAGCTATCCCTGATCGCCTGTTGCAGCGGCATCCGACTGGACGAGCTCAGCGGCTTCGTCGGCGGCCTTGCCTGGTGTCGCTGCGAGCCTTCCGAAGCCGCTGTTCGAGTGCCAAATAGCGAGCCGTTATCGAGTTCAGCTTTGTGAAAAACTGCCTGCTCTGCGCAGGGTTGCCCGGCGCAGGCGGAGGGAAGAAAGCAAAAAGAGCTTTCCGATCAGCGTCTAATTGTTCCAGCTCCGAGCAGAGACGGCAAATGTCGTGGTCGTCCGTTGCGGAACCCTGATGTGATGCACGGCGGTTGGCGGGTGTGGAGTTAGTCTGCCGAGCCACATCGTCTGACGAAAGTACAATCTTATCCAAGGCGTTTCCTCCACGCCGGGTTGTGGTCATCCAATCTGGAATAATGCGGGTTGCAACCGATGTATACTGGCGGTTTCGCCTGTCACTTTTGACACGTCGTGAGACGCTGGAATTTCGCGATGAACAACCTTAGTAGATGACCGCCGGGGTGGCTTGGACAGCGGCAGGTCGAGACAAGGAGGTATGGCTGGAGATGGCGCAATCTGTGTCTGATCTTCATGGCATAACTGAGCGAATTGGGGCAGTTGCCTCCGCTACGGACGCAACGGAGCTTTTGAACACAATTGTCAAAGCCTACGGCCTCGAGACGGCCGCCTTCCTTACCGTCAGGCCGGTTTACGAGGAGCCGAGTCAGCCATTCTATGTGACCACATATTCGCCTGACTGGGTGAAACGCTACATCGACAAGAGGTTTTTCGACATCGATCCCGTGCTTCTCGATGGGCTGCGTGCAGTAACCTTGGTCGATTGGAAGGAGATCGACCTATCGGACAAGTCCGTGCGCACGTTCTTCGGTGAAGCGAGGGAACATGGGGTCGGAAAGCATGGCGTCACGATCCCGGTTAGGGGTGCTGACGGCGAACGCGGCATTCTGAGCGTAACGAGCAACGAGAACGCAGCAGGGTGGCAGGCGTTTCTCAAATCCCACGTTCGTGACTTCCAGCCTCTCGCCGGCGAACTTCACAATGCTATCAGGCGAATCCAAGGAAGGCCCCTCCATCCGACGGCCTGCTCTGATAGAGAAATCGAATGTCTGAAGTGGTACGCGAGGGGAGAGAAGGTCAAGAGGACCGCAGAGATATTGTCTCTGTCGCCTCGCACAGTTCGATTTCATCTTGATCTGGCACGGGCCAAGCTGGGCGCCAAAAGCTTGACGCATGCGGTTGCGATCGCGACAGAGCTCGGACTCTTCTTCCAAAAACTGTTCTGATCGGTCGCCAAGCGTTTCGCGAGAAGGGCTCGCCGGTAATAGGGCTTCGAAAAGGCGACGCGACGCTCCGAGGCTAGAACGGTGGTCAACCAAGTGGCTATTCGCAAACCATACGGTACCGCTTGCCGGACTCGCTGACGTTCTTGCAGACAAGCGGCTTGTGCGGTCCGGAAGAGGAGAGCGGAGGACTAGCGACCGGCGATATGCGTCTCCTTGATGTCTTGTGAGTTGCCGTACGGCGCGGTTCGAACCTTTCCGGCTCCTGTGGCGCTACCGGAAACACGCTGGCTTCGATTTGTGGCTGTTGCAGGCGAGGCGGCTCTTTGTCAAAGAATCGCCTAGCATCCAGCGGTCTTGGAATAGTCACCGTACCATCCTCGCTGCGTGCGCAGCCGCTGCTCAACAGCAAAGCCAGCCCCAGGAAAAAAGGCAGTATCCGTTCAAACATAAGTACACCCTTGCCGCGCATATACCCCGGCTTGCGGGTCGCCGACAACCGGCGGAATGGCGCAGGCGCGCTCAGGCAAGAACCATAGCCACAATGAACCCTAGGTGTGGCCGGCCGCTTGCACCAGTGACGGGCAGTGATGCCGAAGCGGCGTCCCCTCGCGCGGGCGAATGGATGACACAAAGGTCGGGCTCACGATTGAGGCACCTGCCCCGTAGGCTGTGCAGGCACAGCCAGGGGCCAAGCATTGAGGGTGCCTCGCGGCGCGTAGCAAGGACCATGAAGCCGTGCCCCTCAGCCTTTCTTGGCGGCGGCTGCCAGCATCGCCTGACCAATCGGATGATCCCCTTGGGCGTTGACCATTTCACCAGCGTTTTGAATGTCGCGCAGCTCTTTGTTCTGACTGAGCTTGGCCTTGCCGACAAGGCGGGTGATTTCGATCTCTAGACCGACGATCGCCTTGACCATTGTGTCGATAAAGTCCCTCGGTGCATCCCCCATCTTCCACGGGACAGGTTGGGTCGCTTCGTGCCTGTGAGTAAGCTTTGCGACATTGCGGCGGACATAGCGTTCGTCGTCGCGGATTGTGATCCGTCCCGTTGCATGGACGACGATGTAGTTCCAGGTCGGCACCTGCTTGTGGAACTCCTGCTTGCTTGGATACCATTGCGGCGAGATGTAGGCGTCGCCGGCGCGGAACACCACAAGCACCTCATCGCCGGTCGCCACGTCCTTCCAGACCGGATTGTGGCGTGCGACGTGGCAGCGAAGGGTACCGTTTTCTCCCTGCGACGTGTCGAGTTCGAAGGGGATGTGATTGGCGTCGAGGCCGCTGCGTCCATGGGTTATCAGCACGCCGAGCGCGTTGTTCTCGATCAGTTCGTAAAGGGCTTCTCGGCTGGGTTCATCGAAATGCGCGGGTACATACATGACAGTTCCTTTCACGGGCCGCCGGGTTCGCTGTTCACCGGCTGGCGTCTGATGGCAAGCGTTCCAAAGCCGCCGCGATCTGACGCTTCGCTGGCGCGGGGAGGGGCAGGATGGGACGCGGGAGTTCGGCACGACAAATGTCGAACAATTCGGCGAGTGCATAAACGACCCGAAGGTTCGAGAACTCTTTGAAGAGGCCCCAGAGGGGCGCAAGCGCGGCATCGATCCGTCGCGCTTCGGCCGCATCGCCCCTCCGCGCCGCCGTGACGATCTTCATGCAGACCTCGGGCAGGATGCCGGCGAGGACGCTGTACCATGTGTCGGCTCCGGCGATCATGGCCTCGGCGGCGTTCCAGTCGCCGCTGTAACCGATCGAGAAACCTTCCGGCACAGCGCGCCTCTGGTCGGCCAGATGGCTCTTGATTGCATCGGGCTTGTCCGTCGGATTCTTAATAGCGATGATGCCCCCCACCTTTGCCAGGCGGCTGACGAGTGCTGGCGTGAAACGGAAATGCGTCGTTCCTGGATTGTCGTAGACGACGATTGGCAGGCCACTTTCGCGCGCCACTGTAGAGAAATGTTCGAACACCTCGTCATCGGTGAGCGGGGTGTAGGAGGTGGCGGCTAGCAACCCCGCGGCAGCTCCAAGGGCCTTGGCGTCCTGCGCGAGCCTCACTGCTTCGTCCGTGCGCAGCGCGCCCACACCCACCACCACCGGCATTCGTCCTGCGATCTCGTCCAAGGTCTCGGCGAGCGCCCTTCGCCGTTCCTCGCGCGACAGATACATGTATGTGCCGGTGCTGCCGAGAAGGCCGACGGAATCGACCTGAGCAGCGCTAAGCCGAGCAATCAGCCTGCGTAAAGCAACGGTATCGACTCGGCCGTCATGATTGCTCGGGGTGATGGGGAACGCGGAAAGACCGCTCAGGAACGCCATGGCAAAGCTCCATGTTTCTGCTTCAGCGCAGGGGTGGCCGCACGACAGGTCATCAGAATGCGTCCAGAGCCTGCCGCAGGTCGGCGATTAAGTCATTGGCGTCTTCAAGACCCACCGAGAGACGCATGAGGTCCTCGCCGACGCCATCGGCCAAATGCGCATCCTTGCGGATTGGCTGACGAGCACGTGTCAGGCTCCCAGGATGATAGATGAGGCTGTCGGCATCGCCGAGGCTGACAGCCCGGGTGATCAGGTTGAGCCGGTCCATCATCCGGCGCGCGCCTTCGAATCCTGCGTGCAGGCCAAAGGCCAACATGCCCGACCCTTGGGACATCTGCTTTCGCGCCGTCACCCGATCAGGGTGCGAGTCGAGGAAGGGATAACTCACCCATGTCACCGCCGGGTGCGCCTCGAGTGCCTGAGCCACCGCAAGGGCCGTGGCGCTGTGCCGTTCCATGCGCAGCGTGAGCGTCTTCAGACCACGCAGGATCAGGAAGGCTGACATGGGCGAGAGCGCGGCGCCGGTGATGTAGCGCAGGCCCGTTTCGTGCAGCGTGCGGAGCGTTTGCGCGTCACCGAGAATCGCCCCGCCAAGGGCATCGCCATGACCGTTGATGTACTTGGTCAGCGAGTGGAGCACAATGTCGGCCCCGTGTTCAAGCGGTCGCTGGAGCGCGGGCGAGCCGAAGGTGCTGTCGACTGCAACCTTTACACCGCGCGCGTGGGCGCGCTCAGCAATGGCAGCGATGTCGAGGATTCGGCTCAGCGGATTCACCGGTGTCTCGAAGAAAACAAGCCGGGTCCGCTCGGTGATCGCGGCATCGAGATTGTGAGGATCGGACAGGTCGACCGCGACGGCCTTGATGCCGAAACGGGGGACCGCCTGTTCGACCATGGCAAGCGTGTTCGCATAAAGGGTCCTGTGGACGATGAGTTCGTCGCCTTGGGACAGGAGTGACAGGATCAGCGTGCCGAAAGCCGCCATCCCCGAAGAAACGACCAGACCCGCCTCGGCTCCTTCCAGATTGGCGAGCCGTTGTTCGAGAATCTCCGTTGTCGGATTGTATTCGCGCGCATAGAGCCTTCCGCCAAGCGCGGCGGCGGCTTCGTTCGCCGCCACACTTTCGAATCCATAGGTAGAGGTCAAGAAGACGGGCGGTTGAACGGCATTGGAAAAGCCGGCTGGATCGTAGCCATGATGGATCGCCCGGGTGGCAAATCCGAGGCCGGATTCGTTGAGCGACCGTGCGAGAGCGTCGGTTTCTGATTGAAAAGAGCGAGTCATGGGCCTCCAACATCTTCCTGGGTCTCTGGAAGATTGACGACAAACTGGCTAATGTAAAATATCCAGTTGGCGATGAATGAAATGGGCCAGTCTTCAAGTGCCGGTTCTGCAGGTCGCTCGCACGCGATGGGTGCGCGCCAGATCTGCGTGGCACTTCGCGAGCAAATCCTCGGCGGCGTCTATGCAACCGGCAGTCAGCTGCCGTCCTCGCGGGGCCTTGCAAATGACCTCGGCGTTTCGCGAACCACGGTCACGATCGCCTACGAGCAATTGGCTGCCGAAGGTTTCATCGAAGTCCGTCAAGGCGCACGACCTCGCGTTGCATCTTCGTTGATCGGCCATGAGACAGGCCGCACTCCCGCCAAACGGGTCGGCCCGGTTCTTCTGTCCGCCTATGGGGGCCGACTGCGCGTCACGCCGCCCTGGCCGGATTATCTGCCGAGTGGGCTGAAGGTCGATTTCCGCTATGGCGACCTGGCGCCGTCAGACTTCCCTGCATTGGTCTGGAAACGTGTGATGAACGAGGCGATGGGGCAGCGGCCCTTGCGCCTTGCCTACGACGATCCTCGGGGCTCTCGCCGGTTGCGCCAAGCGCTTCAGGGCTATCTTTGGCGCGCCCGAACCCTGAGCTGCGACCTCGAGCAGATCATCATCGTCAACGGTTCGCAGCAGGGTCTCGATCTGTGCGCGCGCCTGCTTCTTGATCCCGCCGACGGCTTCGTCATCGAGGATCCGTGCTACAAGATGGCGCGTCAGGTCTTTGCCAGCACTGGTGCTTCGCCCATCCCCGTCATCGTCGACGAGGACGGGATGAAGACGGAGTTGCTTGTGGGGATTGAGGCACGACTGGCCTATGTCACGCCATCGCATCAGTTTCCGCTGGGCGGCGTCATGCCGATCGCGCGCCGCCACCAGCTTTTGGAATGGGCGCGGCACAACAACGCCTATGTGATCGAGGACGACTACGACAGCGAATATCGCTACGACATCAATCCGGTCCCTCCGCTGCACAGTCTCGAGGACCCCGGGGCTGTGATCTACCTCGGCACGATCTCCAAGACGCTCTCTCCGATGCTGCGCATCGGCTACCTCGTTGTCCCGCCCGAATTGCAGGAGGTCTTTGCAACCGCCAAACAATTCGCGGACCGGCATTCGCCCGTGGCCGAACAGGAGGCCCTGGCCTCCTTGATCGAGAGTGGCGGGTACGAAAGCCATGTGCGTCGTGTGCGCAGAATGAATGGCGAGCGTCGGGAGGCGTTGTTGGGCGCCGTGCGGCGCAGCTTTGGAGATCGCATTGCAGTCCAGGGAGCAGATGCCGGACTGCACGTCGTCGTTTGGTTCAATGACCTGCCCCGATTGTGCGAAACGACCCTGGTCGAAGCCGCCCGAAGCGTGGGCTTGGGGCTACACCTGATCTCGCCCCTTTACGGGCGGCAGTTGGACCAAGGCCGCAGCGACCGCGTCGGGCTTGTTATGGGCTACGCCGCCTTGAGCATTCGGCAGATCGAGAAGGGCGTCGAGGTCTTGCGAGAGGTTGTCAAGCAGATGCAAGACGCGTTGCCGGGACACGGTCGCTAAAACAGCGAGGCATGGCGAACTGGCGAGGACACCGTCCTGGGTTTCCCCGCATTCGTTGGACGGGCCCAGCTGGACTGGGAAAACGCGATGCAACTGGTGCTGTTGACCAGGCTAGCTTTGCAGCAGGGTTTTCACGAGACGAATTTCCGAGAGCGATGATGACCTGGCGAGGAAAGCTGCTTCACATCCATATCGCACCCGCTGCCTCCTATGAAATGGAGGAACTGGCGGAGGCGCAGCTTATTGCCGGCCAAGGCATTGTCGGAGATCGCTACTACCTTGGAACGGGGACCTATTCCGCGCGTCCCGACGTTCGCGAGGTGACGCTAATCGAAGCTATGAGGATTGTCCGTCTGGCTGGCAAGCGGTTGGCAGCTCCCAATCCGATCGGCCGGGCTTAGGTCAAGAACGGAACATCTGCCGCATTTCGGCCGATAGGCTCTCCTCGCCCGTTGTTTTCAAAAACAACGCCGTCGGCGGGCATCATGGAGACCGATCACGTCCGGTCCAGATCGAAATCGGCGGTAAGGTGGTTGCGGCAACAATCCAGACCGCGGGAAACGATCGAGGGCATTCCCTTGATAATGGCCCCACCTACTACACCATCACTCGACCGATGCGCGGAAAGCCCTGGTTCATCGAGTATGATGACGCGAGCGGCGTGCGCCAGAAAAGCTGGTTCAATCTCAACATGCCATGAGCCAGGCGATCACGCAGGACGGGGTACTATGAGGGTTACAATTCAGAGAGGTTTGAAGTGTTCAAGGCGCTTCTCCTGTCCACTGTGATTATGAACACAGGCGTAGTGCTGGCGGCGGCTGGTCAGAGCGACAAGCCGCGATCAAACGTGGACAACCCTATGTGGCCGGCTTCACTGAAATGGGACTGCAAGACCTCAGCCAAAATCGTGTGCGAGCGCGATGGCAGTTGCTCAGTGGCTGAGGACCACACTGGATTTGTGCTGAACTACGGCAGCAACGAAGCCGAGTTCCCGGCCAGCAATGTCAGGATCAAACGCCACTATCAACAGACCGTGCAGGGGAGCCCTTTGCAGCAGGAAGTTAAAGTCGAACTGGCCGACAATCGCGTTCTTTGGCTGACGGCGGTGGATGCCAGCCGCACTTATTCGCAAGCGTGGGTCGGCGCACTGAGCGAGTTGAAGGGTGGCGCGGTACTAATGGAATCCGAGGGCGTCTATTGCATGCCGCACAAGTGAGTGGGCCGAGAGGGGAGGCGAGCGAAACCGTTACGGTCTGGCCTCGAGTCGGGGCATTGCTTCGACTCGGCTGCTATCAATTGGGTTTTCGGTGAAGTCGTCTATGTCGAGGATCTCGTTCTGCGACGCGTCTCTCCGCGCCCCGCGTGCCGAATCGATCCTACCCGGCGCGGCGTGGACCATATTGGCTGCGCTTCAACTCTCGGCCAGCCTGCATCTCGGCTATCCTGGCGAGAGGGTATCGAGGGGCTTTTTCTCGACCACCTCTGATCTATGAACCGAACGTAGCTTGCCGAAGGTTCTGTAGGGCAGGGACGTGCTGCCCTTCAATAATCTCGAGCCGGCCGTCGGGATAGTCGCAGATGACCACCTTCTTGTCGGCCAGGTGCGGCGCGAAGGCGTTGGGATCGAGAAGGAAAAGCACCTTGTCAGCGCAGCGTCAAAGCCTGGGATAGCGTGCGAAACTCTGAGCGGCACATCGCGCCGCGGGCGTTGAAATCCGTAAGGAACTCCAATGCATAGACGTTTGCCTCTCTGAGGCCGCTAGCTGGGTGGGGATCTACGAAGGTTTTGCCGATATTCACCCGTGAGATTGATGTGTTCCCAGCCGAGCGGCGAGAGCATGGGTTAGCACGCGTAGGTGTCAACGTGCCGTACGCAGTGTGCGCGGCCGTATTGAGCAGAGAAGCGTTTGTTGCCGCGGCTGGACTCAGCGACTTCAAGGAGATCAGGTCCGTTTTCCGCCATTCCTTACTCGAACGCGAAATTTTTTATTGCGTCATATCGTGAGAATGATATAGTGCAATGACAAAATGATATAACACAATCTGGGAACCATAACAATGTTGCTCCGCGCGGCCCCGATCAAACCCTCATCCAGCTTTTTCGGAAGAGGGACATCGAGAGCGACTGGCCCCCGAGCATGTTGGATCGTTGCCCGTGAATCGGGCGAATGGTTCGAGACCGATACAAACTTCCTAATCCGCACGCGCACGCATTCTTCAGCTGGTTAAAGCGTCCTGATCGGCGGTGCATATCTGCCTACAGATGCATACCGGCGGGGATCGGGAGCTAACCGAGACATAAGTTCGAAACAGCAGTGGAGGGAAGAAGCAAAGGCCGATGTGTCGCGCGCAACGCTCCCGTCGTCGCGACACAATGAACGCAACTGGGAGTGAACCCACTAAAATCAGGGGAATGACCGTGAAAATTACAACCATGAAGTTTGCAGTTAGTGCGGCTCTTCTGTTGGCATCGTTGCCAACGGCTGCGCTATCGGATGAAATCCCCGACAATCTTAAAGGGTCGGGCGAACTCGTTACCACAACTGGCGGCGGAGGAGCATTTGACGACGCCCGCAAAAAAGCGTGGTTCGAACCATTTACGCGAGACACCGGCATCAAGGTAGTGATCGTTCCGACTGACAATGCGAAGCTCATGACCTCGGTGAAGGTTGGGCAGCCCGAAGCAGACCTGACATTCGTCAGCGGAGGTGAAGTTCCGAGTTGGATCAACAGAGGGTTCGTCGATAAGATCAATTACAGCTATTTTTCGAAGGAAACGCTTGCAGGCATCCCCGAAGAGGCCAGAAGTGAATATTCATTTCGCTCTAACAGTTACTCTGTCGTTCCGACTTATAGCACCACAAAATATCCACAGGGCACTAAGCATCCCGAAAACTGGGTTGACATTTACGACGTAGCGAAGTTCCCGGGGAAGCGCGCTCTTCCGAATTGTGGGAATACTCTCTATGGCGGTTTGCTCGAAGGAGCGCTTTTGGGTGACGGCGTTCCGCCTGAAAAGCTTTACCCGCTCGATTTTGATCGTGCCTTTGCCAAGCTAAAGCAAATTGCCCCCAACGTCGGGCGCTGGTGGGGTTGGGACGAAGGTGGTTTGGCTCCGCAGAGTCTCATTGATGGCGAAGCCGATATGGGTTCGGCGTGGAATGGTAGAATTCTCAGTTTGCAGAAGCAAGGCGCACCGGTAGCTTTGTCTTGGGATCAATCCCTCTTGCAGTACGACGACTGGGTGGTCGTAAAAGGGTCACCCAATCAAGAAAACGTTGCAAAGTTCCTTGCCTATATCGCTCGTCCTGAAGCGCAAGCGGCCTTTGCCGAAGCAATTCCTTACGGCGTTGTGAACCGAGACGCCTACAAACTCCTTCCGAAAGAACTGGCCGAAAACTTGCCGGGTGCCCCGTCGATCGCACCGAAACAGATCACACAAGACTACGCTTGGTGGTCAGAGGCCAGGCCTGACGGTAAGACAAACCTCGATTACGCGGTCGAACGTTGCCAAGCGGAGTTGGCAAAATAATCGGTCTGCGCTCCTGCAAGCTTTGCTGCAACGCATTCTGAGCCGAGTGTTCCAATTGCCAGTACGACAGGGCTAGTAATACTACTGCTGTCCGATGAAGTAAAAAAGTTAAAGAGGCGGTTCGATGGAGACGTCGGCCGCCTCTTGAAGAAGGAAAATCAATGCTGCACTGTTGCAGAATGCTGAGCTCGACGAGATGGCCCAGTGGTCGGCGCACAAAACACAAGCATCAATTCCGAAAGTTGCCTCTGTGCCGTCGGTCATTGTTAAGAGGAAATTGAACCGAACATGAGGGATTTGAGGGAGGAGCAAAATCAGATGACCACTCTCCTGGCAAAACGAAAAGTCGCGGGGGCGGCAGTCGGCAATGTGCCCAGGAGCAAAAACCTGCTGAGCGGGCTATTAGCGCGGCGATGGATCCGAGGCACGATCATTGCCACGCCAATTTTAGTGCTCTTAGTTGGATTCCTCGTCATCCCACTATCGATTATTATTTGGGGCAGCGTCGAAGGCAGCAAGCTGACATTCTCGCACTATGTTCGCATATTCTCCGACGAGACGAACCTCAGCGTCATGTTGCAAACACTAAAAGTCGGGTTTGCCGTAACACTTCTGTCCTTGTTAGTCGCTTATCCCGTTGCTTACCTGCTTACTCAGATTGAGTCGCGCGCTTTGTCGATTGTGACCTTGTTCATCCTCGTGCCACTGTTCACTGCATTCCTCATTCGGACGTACGCTTGGATGATCATCCTTGGTCGCCAAGGACCCATAAATAACACATTGATCTGGCTCGGAATCATCGATGAGCCGCTGCCGCTTCTCAACACTACCTTTGGCGTTATTGTAGGGATGGTGCACGTGCTGCTTCCTATGGCAATCTTCACAATGTACTCCTCGATGGTGCGTATAGACCATAATGCGGCGCGCGCCGCACAAATACTCGGCGCAAAGCCGGTGCAAGCCTTTTTCCGCGTCTATCTCCCTCTATCGCTACCAGGCGTCTTTTCTGCTGGGGTACTGATGTTTATCATTTCGATTGGTTTCTACATTACACCTGCACTTCTCGGCGGGCCGCGCGATGCAATGATAACGCAGCTGATCGTTACCCAACTGACGACGCTTTTAAACTTCGAAATGAGCTTTGCGTCAGCATTCGTACTCCTATTAGTCACGCTCTTGATTCTTTTCTTTGCGAGTCTATTTATCCCTCTTGAGATGATTTGGTCGTCGTCGACTGTCGAGAATACCAATCGAGCGGCGCGATCGAAGTCGCAGTTATTCAGCAATGCTAAGCAGGCAATGCATCCGGCTCTGACCGCAGTAGAGCACCTGATACATTTGATAACCAAACCGTTCTTGACACGTAATGCGCGCTGGCTTTGGGCGTACACGATTCTCGTTCTTCTGTTTCTGACAGCGCCCCTGATCGTCATCTTCATGCTTTCATTCAGCTCGTCCTCGTTTGTCGTATTTCCTCCCCCAGGGATCTCACTGCAGTGGTGGGAAAAATTGCTCCACGCCTCTGATTGGCACGAGTCATTCCTATTCTCTGTCAAACTCGGGGCAGTCTCTGCAATCTTTGCCACGATCATTGGGACCATGGGCGCCTTCTGGCTTGTGCGTACCACGCTACCGATCAAGAGAGCATTGTTCCTGTTCTCACTGTCGCCTCTTATGGTGCCTGTTATCGTTA
Source organism: Mesorhizobium erdmanii USDA 3471 (assembly GCF_000472705.1). Lineage (GTDB taxonomy): Bacteria > Pseudomonadota > Alphaproteobacteria > Rhizobiales > Rhizobiaceae > Mesorhizobium > Mesorhizobium erdmanii. The sequence continues at coordinate 104,108 of NZ_AXAE01000025.1, forward strand.
TCGCGACTGCGCTTTACATGTTTGAGGCACGAATCCATTTGCTTGGAAGCTTTGCCGGACTGGTTATCGGTCATGTGCTTCTGTCGGTACCCTATGTCGTTGTCATCATGGCCGCTGCATTGCGTAGTTTTGACCAGTCGCTAGAGACAGCAGCTGCTATTCATGGCGCGCGCCCGATGCAGGTTCTTCGTTTAGTTACGTTGCCACTCTTAAAGCCGGCGCTGCTAACCGCGGCTTTGCTTGCATTCCTGACTTCGTTCGACGAACTGCTTATAACAATGTTCATGATCGGAAGGCAGACGCTGACGTTACCTTTCAAGTTCTGGAACGATATCAAATACGAGCTCAATCCGCTGCTTAGTGCGGCCTCGGCGTTTATCGTCCTTCTCGTGACGGCAGCGATCTTGACAACGCTGTGGATCAAGGTGCGGCACGACAGACGTACCTCTGCTAGCATCGGACAATGAAAGGTAGCGAACAATGTCCACCAGCCTCGAAATGAAAAAAATTCAGAAATGGTACGGCGGGCTCCACGTTGTGCGCGACTTTGATCTCAACGTAGATCCGGGCGAATTCGTAACGTTTCTTGGGCCATCCGGCTCCGGCAAGACGACCGCGCTGAAGATGATCGCCGGCTTCGAGCAACCCAGTGGCGGTGACATTATGCTCGGCAGTCGCTCGATCGTGGACGTCCCGCCCTATGAACGTGGTATCGGCATGGTTTTTCAAAACTACGCGCTGTTTCCGCACATGACCGTTGCTGAAAACGTTGCCTTCCCACTCAAGGTTCGTAACGTTGCAAAGGCTGAAACTGAGCAGAAAGTACGCCGTGCCCTGGAACTCGTGAAGATGGGTGAGTATCGCGATCGCTTTCCTAATCAGCTCTCTGGCGGACAGCAGCAACGAATTGCCCTTGCTCGTGCGATCGTCTTTGACCCGAGCCTCCTGCTCATGGACGAGCCGCTTGGTGCTCTCGATCGCAATTTGCGTGAGCACATGAAAATCGAGATCATGCGCATTCAAAAAGAGTTGAACATGACGGTTGTCTTCGTCACCCACGACCAAGACGAAGCACTTGTTATGTCCGATCGAATTGCTGTGATCAACGAAGGCAGGCTCGTGCAAGTCGCGGATAGCAACAACCTTTACTACAATCCAACGAACCGCTTCGTTGCATCTTTTGTCGGCGAATCTAATCTGCTGCCCTGTCGGGTCGACCGGATAGATAGCGGGGCCGGCAAGGTGACTATTGGCGATCACGCTTCCGGCGTGTCGCGCTTAAACGGGCAGGCACGTGGTGACTCCGGTTGGCTCTTCGTAAGACCGGAGCATATCGACATCTGGCCGCAGGGCGCGGTTACTGACGTGGAAAATGTCCTTAGTGGAGTTGTTGAAAGTGCGTTGTTTTTGGGCGAGTTGACCCGGTACGTGGTTCGCTGCGGAAACGAGAGCATAACCGTCAAGCAACAAAACAGAGGGCAAACTCGATTTGCCAACGGCACTCCCGTGTCAGTATCTTGGAATATGGGGAACTCTACCGTTTTGAATTGACACTCGATCAAATTGGACTTTTGGTGCGCCCTCGTAGAGCATTGGGCGCGACCGAACACCGCCTTTCGCCAAGGATTCCAACAGGTGTATAGGCCAAAGCCGTTTACGATTGAGAGCTTACCATGATGCGTGTGGGACTCGATTTGTAGAACTCGAATCACGCTGCAATGCTTTGCACTGGTGTCATTGCATTCGATGACGCTCGACGCCTGCCAGGCAAAAACGAAAAATCGCTCACCGGCGCCCAAGTGTGATCACGGCGACGACAGATCGGCATTTGAACAACCTAAAGGAGATATTAATGCTCAATTCACCGTTTCAAGCGTTTTCCGAAGCCGAACATAGATCCAGGCTCAAACGAGCTCGTGAAGAGCTAGCCGCAGCGGGTTATGGCGGGAGTATTATTGTCGCCCCCGAGAACATCTTCTACCTCACTGGTTACGATTCTATCTGCGCCAACATTTGTCCGCAAGCTCTCATACTAAGCGTCGACGAAAGTCGGGGTCCGACATTGTTGGTCCGCAACCTGGACCTCCCACTGGTAAAGGAGACTTCCTGGTTGGCGGACGTCCGGACGTATCAACTTTTCGTAGACGATGTGGCTAAAGTCGTTAGCGAAATTGCCAACGAACAGGGGATAGCGAAGGGTCGCCTAGGATTGGACATGCAGTCACCGGCGGTCACCGGGAGCTATATGCGGGCACTGGAAACTGCACTGAAATTACAATTTGGTGATGTAAGTCACTTGTTGAACAAGCTTCAGCTCATAAAGTCACCAGCTGAAATTAACTTCATGAGGGAAGCCGCGCGCTATGCAAATCTGGGCGTAGAAGCAGCCCGTAAAAGACTGCAGCCTGGTATTAGTGAGATCGCGCTTTGCGCAGCTGTGGAACAGGCAGCTCGGGAAGCTGGCAGTGACTATCCAGCGCTTCCGATCGAATGTGGGAGTGGGTCGCGCTCAGCAAGCGGCCACGCAGCCCCTATGCCGAAGATTATTGGCAAAAATGAACTTGTTCACCTTGAGTTTGCCGGCGTGGCCCGCCGATATCATAGTGTGGCGATGACAACTTTGGCTACGGGCGAGCCGGGCGAGGGCGCGCGCAAACTGTATGATGTAGCGCGGGAATCGCTAGTGGCAGGCCTGGAGGAATGCCGTCCTGGAGCTCATGTCGCTGACATCGACAACGGTTCGCGTAAACCGATCGATCGCGCTGGTTTGGGCGACGCTGCGCAGATGCGTTTTGGTGTCGGCATTGGTATTGCCTATCCTCCTATTTGGTTGAGTTCCCTCCAGCTCGATAGATTTTCTACCGGCACATTAGTGTCTGGCATGACCTTTTATGTCCATGCTTGGCTATCAGTCCCACGCGACGGGTTGGGTGTGATGTTGGGTGGCACTTACTTGGTCTCCGAGACGGGCATCGAAGCACTCTCCGGGGCTGGGCCTGTCGACCTGTTCACCGTCTGAAAGGCGAATACCAAAGTACGCCTCCGGCGAAGGCCGCCTTGCGAGAAGATGGCACGGTAGCGAGGCTGCGCTCTTAAGGTCGTCCTTACGAGCGAAGTTAGCAGCACAGCATGAGCCATGTGACGTTATTGACCGGGCCGGAGCGGCGGCGCCGTTGGAGTGAAGCGGATCAGTGCCGGATACTGGCCGCGGCATTCGCGCCCGGGGCCACAGTGACGGCGGTGGCGCGTCAGTACGATGTCGCGACCAGCCTGATCTATAAGTGGCGCCGCACGCTGAGAGCCCGCGAGACAGGCTTTGCCGAAGTTGTCGTGGTTCCCGATGAGACTGTCGCCGTTTCGCGGCCGGCGGCATCCCCAGCGGTGATCGAGCTGGAGATCGCCGGCAAGGTGCGGTTGCGGATTCCACTGACCACACCGCCGACACTGGTGGCGGCGACGGTGAAGGCGCTGGGTGTTTCATGATCCCGGTCCCGAGCCAGGTGCGGATCTGGTTGGCGGTCGGCCGGACCGATATGCGTCGCGGGATGCAAGGCCTCGCTCTGCAGGTTCAGGAGACGCTGGGCCGGGATCCCCATGCCGGCGATCTTTATGTCTTCCGCGGCCGCAGCGGCAATCTGATCAAGATCATCTGGCATGATGGGCTGTAAGCGCCACGCCGCTCCCCTCGTGCGGCACATGAGGTGAATGTGCGAAGAATCCCCCCGATCGCGAGAGACGGAGGGCCTACGTGGGAGCAGACGGCAAAATGGACGTCCATTTGGACGTCCCAACAGCTGGTTACGCAGGCCAGCTCGAGGTTCTGGACGGTCCAACGGGACGGCGGGTTCGCTCGGAGGCCGAGAGAGCCCGGATTGCGGCCGAGAGCCTGATGCCAGGGGTGCAGGTGGCGGCGGTCGCGCGCAAGCATGGCGCGACCCGCTGGCAGGTCTACGATTGGCGGCGTCGCCTTCGTCAGGGACAACTGGCACTGCCGGAAAGCATGGCGCCGATGTTCGCGCAGTTGATGGTGGACGACTCATCGGCGCCTCAGCGGAGGATGAGGCCATCGAAATCGACGCCGGCGAAGGTGGAAATCGTGATCGACGACATGGTGATCCGAACGGCGGTTGACCTCGAGCAGCTGTCGCAGGTGATCCGAGCGGTTCGGGCCTCGCGATGATTGCACCGGGCAACGATCTGAAGATCTACGTGGCGACCCGGCCAGTTGACTTCCGGCGCGGCATGGATGGATTGGCATTGGCTGTGCAGGAGATGCTAGGCCTCGACCCATACTGTGGGGCAGCCTTCGTCTTCCGGGCCAAAAGGGCTGACAGGATCAAGATTTTGGTGTGGGATCGCACCGGCCTTGTGCTCGTTCACAAGCGGCTCGAGGGCTCGAAGTTCGTCTGGCCGCAGGTTCGCGACGGCGTGATGCGCATGTCGCCGGCGATGTTCGCGGCCTTGTTCGAAGGGCTGGACTGGAGACTGGTTCGCCCCGAGCGGGCACGGCGTCCGCAGCTTGCCGGATGAGTGTGGCACAGTGACTCAGGTGCCTTGTCTCCAATGGCATTATCGGCACTCATGTGCTTGATTTAGTGCATGAATCTGACGGTTCTCCAGGAAGAGAACGAGCGTTTGAAGGCGCTCCTGGCCCAGACGCAAGCGACCCTGGCCGAGCACCAGGCTGCCTTAGCTGCATCCGAGGAGGCGCGCCGCCGGCTGGAGAGCGTCGTCAGCCAGCTCAATCACGAGAAGTTCGGCGCCAAGTCCGAGAAGCTGCATCCCGATCAATACCACCTGCCACTCGAAGACGTGGAGATCGCGCAGGGCGTGCTCGATGCCGCGCAGGAAAAGGCGCAGCGGGTCATCCAGGGGCGTTCGGACGGCTCGTCCGGTTCGCGCCAGCGCAATCGTGGCCACTTGCCTGCCCATCTGCCGCGAGTGGAGCGGATCATCGAGCCCAAGAGCACGCTGTGCCCCTGCGGCTGCGGCGAGATGGCCAGGATCGGCGAGGATGTCAGCGAGCGGCTCGACGCAATCCCGGCGCAACTGCGCGTGCTGGTCACGCGCCGCCCGAAATACGCTTGCCGGCGCTGCTCGGGCGCCGTCGTGCAGGCGCATGCGCCCGAGCATATCGTGCCTGGCGGCCTGCCGACCGAGGCGCTGATCGCCCAGGTCATCGTCGCCAAGTTCGGTGATCATTTGCCGTTCTACCGGCAGGCCGAGATCTACGCCCGCCAGGGCATCCAGCTGGATCGGGCGACACTGTGCAACTGGGCAGGCCGGGCCTGCTTCCATCTCAAGCCCATAGCCGACCACATGCGCGGGCATCTGGCTGCGGCCGAGCGCCTGTTCATGGACGAGACCACGGCGCCGGTGCTCGATCCCGGACGCGGCAAGGTCAAGAAGGGCTTCTTCTGGGCAATCGCTTCCGATGACCGCGGCCATGGTGGCCAAGGCCCGCCCATCGTGCTGTTCCACTATGCGCCGGGGCGCGGCGGCGAGCATGCCGAACGCTTCCTTCAGGGCTTTGGCGGACAATTCCTGCAGGTTGACGCCTATGAGGGCTATGACCGGCTGACGCGTCTGGAGCGGTCGCAGGGACCATGGAAGCTCGTCCATTGCTGGAGCCACCTGCGCCGACGTTTTGTGAAGCTGGCGCGCAACACCAAGTCCCCGATCGCCGAAGCCGCCGTGCGCCAGATCGCTACGCTCTACGCCGTCGAGGCGACGGTGCGCGGCATGGCGCCACAAGCTCGGCTCGCCGCGCGACAGCAGTACTCCACTCCGATCATCGCCGCCCTGAAACCATGGTTCGAAAAGCAACTGTCGATGATCTCCTCGGGCTCAAAGCTGGCCGAAGACATCCGCTATGGTCTTGCCCATTGGGAAGGGCTCACGCGCTTCCTCGGCGACGGCCGGCTCGAGCTCGACACCAACCCAGTCGAAAACGCCATCCGACCACTATGCTTGACCAGAAAAAATGCCCTGTTTGCTGGCCATGAGGTCGGGGCCGAAAACTGGGCACTGCTCTCATCCGTCGTGGCCACCTGCAGGCTCAACGACGTCAATCCCGTTGCCTACCTCGCCGAAACTCTTGACGCCATCATCAACGGCCATCCGCAGAGCCAGATCGAGGAACTCATGCCCTGGCGATTCAGGAAAACGTCAAGCCCAAATCCATAGGCGATCTGCAAGGCGCTTACGATGGGCTCGGCATGTCGCTGTATGCAAAACGGCTCGAGAAGGGCCGGTTTCTATGGCCGTCGCCGGCGGACGGTACGGTTTCCATATCACCGGCGCAGCTCGCCTACCTGCTCGACGGCATCGATTGGCGCAACCCGCGTCACACGTTCCGCCCCCAGCGCGCGGGCTGAGTTTTTCTTTGAGTTTGCGGCATTTTCCGCGAGTCAGCGGACGCATTTTATGATTCACTCCAGGGCATGGTTGCCACCGCCCAGGATGCCGTTCCGGACGATATCGGCGCGCTGAGAGCAGCGCTGACCGCGGCGCTGGCCAGAGCCGAAGACGAGGCGGCGCGCGCTACGCTGGTCGAGGCCGAACTGGCAGTCGCCGGGGCCAAGGCATCGGATGATGCGGCGCTGATCGCGCATCAGCATCTGACGATCCGGAAGCTGCAGCGGGCGCTGCATGGTCAGAGTTCTGAACGCTCAGCCCGCCTGCACGACCAAATGGAGCTCACCTTCGAGGAGCTCGAGAGCACGGCGATGGAAGACGAGATCGCCGCCGAACAGGCCGCGGCCCGGACCACCGAGGTGGCGCCTTTTGTGCGCAAACGACCGGCGCGCCAGCCATTTCCCGAGCATCTGCCGCGCGAACGCATGGTCGAGCCGGCGCCGACCGCTTGCCACTGCTGCGGCGGTCATCGGCTGCGCAAGCTGGGTGAGGACATCACCGAGACGCTGGAGGTGGTGCCGCGGCAATGGAAGGTGATCCAACATGTGCGGGAGAAGTTCACCTGCCGCGACTGCGAGGCGATCAGCCAGGCTCCGGCGCCGTTCCACGCCACCCCGCGCGGCTGGGCCGGTCCCGGCCTGCTGGCGATGATCCTGTTCGAGAAGTTCGGACAGCATCAGCCGCTCAACCGCCAGGCCGAACGCTATGCCCGCGAAGGTGTGCCGCTCAGCCTGTCGACGCTCGCCGACCAGGTCGGCGCCGGCGCCGCGGCGCTAATGCCGCTGTTCAAGCGGCTCGAAGCCCATGTGCTGGCCGCTTCACGTCTGCACGGCGACGACACGACGGTGCCGGTCCTGGCCAAGGGCAAGACCGATACCGGCCGATTATGGACGTATGTGCGCGATGACCGACCGTTCGGCGGCGCCGATCCGCCGGCGGCGGTGTTCTATTATTCCCGCGATCGTCGAGGGGAACATCCCGCGGCGCATCTCGCCGGCTGGAGCGGCATTCTGCAGGCCGATGCCTGTGGCGGTTATGGCGATCTCTATGCGGCGGGTCGTCAGCCGGCGCCTGTTCTGGAGGCCAGCTGCTGGGCCCACAGCCGGCGCAAAGTGTTTGAGCTGGCCGATGTCGAAGCGGTGGCGCGCAAGAAGGCGCACGGCGAGAAGCCCAACCTGGTCTATCCGCTGGCGGTTGAAGCCGTGAAGGGCATCGATGCCCTGTTCGATATCGAGCGCGCGATCAACGGCCTGTTGCCGGCCCAACGCCACGCCGTGCGCCAAGAGCGGAGCGCGCCGCTGGTCACCGAGCTCGAGCGCTGGATGATCGAGACGCGCGAAAGCTCTCGCGCGGGCACGACCTGACCAAGGCGTTCAACTATATGCTGCGCCGCTGGTCATCCTTCACCCGGTTCCTCGACGATGGGCGGATCTGCCTATCCAACAATGCAGCTGAGCGAGCCCTGCGCGGCATCGCTCTCGGCAGAAAGTCCTGGCTGTTCTGCGGTTCCGATCGCGGCGGACAGCGCGCTGCCGTTCTCTACAGCCTGATCGTCAGCGCCAAGATGAACGATATCGACCCTCAGGTCTGGCTCGCCGACGTCCTCGCGCGACTGCCCGCCTATCCGGCCCCTCGGATCGATGATTTGCTGCCGTGTTGGGGTGGACGGCTCCCAACGGCATCGCGATGTGCCAGAATGAGTTCGTTGAAAGCTCAATCGAGGGAGACCGTCCGTGGAAGAGATTATCCGAATTGGTGTCGATACGTCAAAGAGCGTTTTCCAATTGCATGGCGTGAACGCAGCCGAGCAACCAATCCTGCGCAAGAAGCTTTCGCGTAGGGAGATGGTGAAATTCTTCGAGAAAGCACCACCGACCACCGCACTCGAAGCTTGCGGTGGCTCTCATCATTGGGCGAGGTTGTTAGGTTCCTTCGGCCACGACGTAAAATTGATCGCGCCGCAATTGGCCAAGCCTTATGTCAAGCGCGGCAAGAACGACGCGGCGGATGCGGAAGCCTTGTGTGAGGCGATGAGCCGACCCACCATGCGCTTCGTGCCGGTAAAGAGCGCGGAACAGCAGGCTGCGTTAATGCTGGTCGGTGTGCGAGAGAGACTCATCCGCAATCGGACACAGCTTGCCAATGCTATTCGCGGTTTCGCCATGGAGTTCGGCATCGTCGCGGCCACCGGCATGTGCCGGATCGAACCGCTATTGGAGCGCATTGCGGCTGATCAAGCCCTGCCTGAATTGGCCCGCGAGCTCTTTGCCATGCATGGCGTTGAGTATCGAGATTTGCTTGCCGAAACGAAAGTCGTCGAGGAGAAATTAACCGCGTTGCATCGCTCCGATCAATGCAGCAGGCGCCTGGCCGAAATTCCGGGCGTCGGGCCGGTCGGCGCATCGCTTTTGATGATGAAGACCCCAGATCCCCGAACGTTCAAGTCGGGTCGCGATTTTGCCGCCTGGATAGGACTCACGCCCAAAGACCATTCGACCGCAGGCAAGGTCAGACTGGGGGTGATCACACGTGCTGGCGACGAAATGCTGAGGAGCGTATTGGTGGTTGGCGCAACTGCCCTTCTTCAGCATGTCAGAACCGGTCGAAGCAGACATGCTTCCCGATGGCTGATCGAACTCCTGCAACGGAAGAAACCGAAGCTGGTGGCGGTGGCGCTCGCGAATAAGATCGCCCGAATTGCCTGGAAGCTTATGGTGAGCGGCGAAACGTACCGGCGACCGGAAGAACAAACACAGGCAATTTAGGAAATTGGCCACCACGGCGAGCACGATAAAAATGCTACCGTGTTGAGCTGATGCTGTGAACTTGCAAGAGAAAAGCAGATGGTGCGATCGATCGATCCAAGACGCGTGACACTCCGCCAATTCCAGTGGCCTTTCGAGGTCGTTGCCGTGTTAGGAACACGCGTTGCGGAAACCATCTTGGCCAGTGGTCATGTGCGACCACACACAAAGGCCGCACATATGGATGCAAGCGATCCGATCAAAAATATCCGCAAAAAACACTTGCAAGTGGGAGCCGTCCACATATGGAATTGGAGATCCGCAAAACTGCGGACCCAACCAGCGGCGGCCTGATCATGCAGCGCAATAAGGTGCATCACGTCTACACCGTCGAACGTGTCGCCAGCGACCTCGGCGTCAGCGAAGCGCTCATCCACGAACTGACCCTCGGTCTCGAGCCGGAGGACGGCGTCATCTGGGTGTACGGCACCAACGATGACGACGGGATCTTGGCCTTCACCGATGAAGGCATCGAGGAGGTCAAACTCCTCCTCGAAGAATATCATCGCGTCTCCCCATCGAAAGCTTGACCCCAGCACCGCTGTGCTCAGGTGCTCATGGCCGCCGGATACGCACGTCTGCGATCTTCACCGGATGCGTACATACCAAACAGCCGCTTTTGCGGCTGGGATACGCGCGCGCAGGACAGCCAAGCGGCGAGTAAGCCTGTGGGGGACGAGCCAGATTGCGAGACCGCCTAGCTGAAATGCAAAGACGCCGACCTGCACCATTGCAAGGACATGGTCGAGGCCGGACGACGGATGGCTGAAGCAACTATCTGAGGCTCTGCAAAGGACTAAGCGAACTTGCGGCAGTTGCTTCACCCGCATCTGCCGCTTAGAAAATTGTCATGGCGGTCATGCTTCCTGATGAGGAACAGGCCTCAATGCTCTTGTTTCAAGTGAACCGAATGAACAGGAGTATGATCATGTCCGACGCCATGGTCATGTAGCTGATGGTGCAGACGATGATGAGCTAGCTCCAAGGCCGCTCGCATCCTTGCCTGCTTCGCCTCGCTGCTGTTAGGAGCGAGAGTGTCAAGATACGCGATCGAGCCTTCAATCTGGGACAGGACGGCGATGGCATCGGTCGCAGCGAAAACCGGGCGTCCTGCTACGTCGATGCAGACGGCGCTGGTATGTGCCGCAATGTCTTCTTCTCTGCCGTCTACGCTGCCGCGGACACGGAGAGCAAGCCAGCAGGATTCGGTAACGTTGACCGCGCAATGCCCTAACAAGGACAGACGGTCGTACGTGTACTGATCGACAACCAAGCCGTTCCGGATGACCTCCACGACCGTTGGTTGGACGCTCACCGACTCGACCTCCCACCGGAGCATGACCTTGCCCCCTCCGGAAGGGAGGTGGATCCGGTTGCCAGGGCTGCGGCCTTCCACCTGAAAATCTACAAGAGGCCCAACAGTGACGAACGTGTTGCCAAGGCGAATGCAATCCATCCAGCTCTTATATGTGAAGTCGCGTCCATCCAGCTTTGCATAGGTTCTGATACCGCCGAGAAGAGCTGCAGCGTCCATCTTGTCGGAGCCGGCGACGAGTGGGAGTTGATGTCCGATGTTCAGGAACCGGTACCAGTCTGCAAGTGCAAACGCGCTTATCTGCCACCGTCGTGGGTTCATCGTCATTATCTCCAACGCGTCGACCAGCCCCAGTACGATGTCCGCTGCACGTTCAGCCTGAGGATTCGGAGCGTGCGGCATTACGACGAGTCCCCCCTGCTGCCTGCAACGCTCCGCCCAATCTGCCATCGTCGATACCAGGTCGTCTCCGATCGCCGACTCATCAGCGCCGCCGGTACAGAGGGGATCGATCATCGGGCCCTCGTAACCTAGGAGGGAGATGTGGCCTAGAACCTGCTGTCGGTTTTCGGTCCCGACCCTGACGAGAAACTCGCCGCTGCCTCCGAAATCTTTCGCGCCTAGAGTGGTACAACCGTCGAAGTCACCGACGTTGCTGAACATCTCGCCCCACTGCGAGGCGAGAAGATTGACCACGTTCACGCCTTCCGCCTGGCCTTCGAGGAGAGCAGTGGTCGGGCTCAGGAAATGGACGTGCGTGTCCGAGCTTATCCACCCACGTTCACGCCAGTGCAGCACTTTCTCAAGTTCGAACACTATCTCATCCGTTTCGTCACTTATCTCGACGATGCGCCGCAGGGGCCTTATCTCGAAGCCTTTCGAGATATCCACGGACACTTGCCCTACCGGGAGATCGACTATGCATGCGCCGTCGACGTAGGCATACTGATTGTGGCCGTTGGCGAATTCGGCATAATTGTCTTCAAAAAAGCCGGTATTGACCTTTCGGTGGTGGCCTCTCGGAGGAAGATACTCGCCGTTGGGACCGTGGACGTGAAGCCTGGCCGGCACGCGCGTCCTCGTGCCTTTCTCGACAATGAGGAATTTTACTGCCCTGTTGGCGCTGGCCACCGGCAAGAATTCCAGCCGACTTCGTCGCTTTTCGGGCGCACCTGCGAAGGCGGAAAGGTCCTCCGATATCAGTTTTCCGCCAGCAGTCCTTAGGAAGATGCGAGCGTCAGGATGTCCGGTGTATTCGACAATCACCTCATCCGCCGAAGGCGTCGGCTGAACGTCGTGGAGAGCGCTGATCCAGTCGGTCGCTGAATAATGAAGCACCCGCCGTGCCGATATCACCGTTCCAAGGTCGATACCGATCTGATCCCCGGCATCGTCGGCGTCCAGTTCTCCGAGCACGTTAAGTGCCACGCCCTCCGGTAACCGGAGTCGCGCTTTCTGCCTTTGCTGCAGGCGAAGCGGATGTTCTCTCACGTTGGTCTTGCTTATCGCGTAGACGAGGGACTCCTCCGAAACAGCCTGCAGCCGAACGCCTTTCACACGCTTGTCGTGGTGTGGATTTGGCATGGCGTAGAGCCACAGGTTCTCCTTCAGGTAATGCCGTCCGGACTGATTTCGCCCTTCTGCGATGCCGTACTCCACGCCAGGGCGTCGGCCAAGCGCGAGGTTTTCGCCGTAAGTTAAATAGGTGTGCGGACCCTGCGAGGGCATTGCGGCGAAAGGACTCGCTCCCCAGCAAACGTGACGCTGCTGAATTGCAAACCGCCGGTACACGGGAACTTCGATCTGAGTTCCGTCTTCGAACAGGAGGGAGTAGGTGGAGACCATATTGCCAAGCGTGTTCCCGGCGATGGACTCAGCAGACGGATTGTCCACTGGTGCTACCTTCCCGAATCCAGGAGGAACCTCGTCCGGCAGGTCAGGTGCAGCTTGCACGAACAGGAGGTAGGTCAGCTGGATGGCTTCCGTCTGTATCTCAATCGAACGTTCGCCCGGCCGAAGAATGACTACGTCGTCGGAACCAGGCGAGCCAAACAAGAACGGAATGCCTCTAAGGGACTGGAGGCCAGACAGCCTCTCACTCCAGCCGTCATCTTTAAGGTGCCTCGAAAATCCACCCATAAGCCCGTCCCGCTCAGCATTGAAATAGCCGGATAGATCGAGCGGTGAAAAATGTGGCGATGAGGGGGTTATCATGCGTGGTGCCCATTTGGCTGGTAGCGAAATCGAGGCGGCCATTAGTTTTGGAGAAAAACTGGCTCGGCGTCTATTCACGCATAAGCTGGCGCGCAGGTTGCTGACATCAATCAAGCGTTCTGAGTTCGGCGGGGCTGATATGCGATTGGTGCCGGCATTGGGTATTGTCCCTAATTTGGTTCTGCGGCGGGCCCCAGCCGCTTGAAAAGCATATGCACCTCTTGAACTGATTGATGCAATAGGTCAATGTATGATGCGAGCTGCATTGAGCCATGTCAATGTGTTAACAGTGAGTGTTCAGCTCGGTCATAAAACGTTCGCGACGAGGTTAACGACCCGCGAGGAGAGGGGCCCAAATGTTTGACCGTCGCACCGTGGCTGTCATTGGTGGAGGTGTCGTCGGCGCAAGTTGTGCGCTAACGCTAGCCCGGGAGGGGCATCAGGTTACGGTGTTCGAAAAAGACCGTGTTGGCTACGGGTGCTCTTGGGGTAACGGGGCACAGTATAATGCAGGCTCGTCGTTGCCAATGGCGTATCCAGGCGTTCTGCGGCAAGCCATGCGGTGGCTCACCGACAAGAACAGTCCGGTACGTCTGGCGCCGCGAGAACTTCCTCGCACCTTCCCGTGGTTGCTTCGGTTCCTTAGCACCGGACGCTTCGAGAATTGGAGGCCTGCTTACGATGCGCTTCACGCCCTGAATGCTCAATGCTCCAGCCTCTATAAAGACATGCTCGGCGAAGTTGATTGGAACCGGCATTTCCGACCGAATGGCGCAATGCATGTTTATAGAGGCGATTCTTTAGGGCCTTTGGATCACATTGTTGACTCGATGCGAAATGAGAAGGGGGTTCGATTTCAAAGAATCTCATTCGACGAGGTCCTAGAACTGGAGCCTCAATTGTCTCGCTCGTATCGACGCGGCATCTTCTTTCCAGATAGCGGCCATGTTACCTCCCCACCAGGCCTTGTGCAGGGATTAATGGTCAGGGCGGCTTCGCTTGGAGCAACGATACAGGCTGCGGCTGTCGTGGGCATCGACCCAGAGGCGGACCGAGTGAAACTCCGGACGCATTCGGGCGTTCACGGCTTTGATTCTGTTGTCATTGCCGCTGGGATCGCAAGCCGAGATCTGGGGCGTTCGCTCGGGGTCACTTTGTCTTTAGCCAGCGAGCGCGGCTATCACATCACTATGCCGGGGGTTGAGAGCGCTATAAGCCGGCCGGTTACGGACGCCGCTTCAGCAATCGTGGCGACGCCCCTAAGTGAAGGTCTCCGTATCGTCGGCATTGCGGAGTTCGAGGCACCTGATGCTGCGCCGACCAAGGGGCAGAGTAGGAAGTTGCAGGTATCCGCTCAAGCGATGCTGCCGGATCTCGCGGTCGGTCAAGTGAGCGAGTGGATGGGCGTGCGACCATCAACACCTGACAGTCTGCCCATCATCGATCGCCATCCTCGCTATACCTCCGTGTTCTTTGCCACTGGGCACGGACACATGGGCATCAGCGGCGCGCCGATGACAGCAGCACTCATCTCCGATCTTGTCGCGGCGCGTGCGCCTCGACTCTCGTGCACACCTTATCGCCTCAGATAGAGTGAAGAAACCGAGACCTGGGTGCTACGGGCTGATCAATCCGCGATCATAAGGCGAAAAACGCGGAGCGCTTATGCCGCTTGGACTGGTTACACTTACCGCATACGCGAAAGAGGAGAAATTGTGATGGGGACCCTCGAAATCAACGGGCATCACTATCTCGACGGTCGCGCATCCGATCCCCGAGAGCTCGGTTGGATGCGTGGGGCGCCTGCGCCAAGCGACAAGCGGATCACGTTTGACGGTGGGACATTCCGTGACTTTCCACAAATCCGCTGGTCGTTCTCGCATATGCGTGAGCTGATGCCTACAGTTAACGTGTGGCGCGGACAGGGCACACCCGTCCAATTCGACCGCAGCGAGAGGGTCGATGAAATTGACGCACTATCTTTCGCAGACCTGAACGGTGTCGTTAGACGCTTCGGTGAGGCGCTGATCGACAGTTACGTTGACGGCATCGTGGTATTACATCGCGGAAAAATTGTTTACGAGCGCTACTTCGGTGCACTAGAGCCCCACCTGCCGCATGAGTGCCAGTCGTGCACGAAGTCGTACACCGGCACGCTCGCGGCGGCGCTCATTCACGAAGGCGTGCTGGACGACTCTCAGACCATCTCGCACTATCTGCCGGAGTTGCGAACCACGGCATGGGAAGCTGCCACTCTCCGTCAGGTGCTGGACATGCGGACTAGCATTACATTCAGGGAGGGCTACGACGAGCACTCTGACATCTGGCAGTACAGATGGGCATTTGGGCGACTACCGCGACCGGTTGGCTACGACGGCCCCCGGACCTCATGCGATTACCTGAGGACCGTGCGCAAGCACGGAGTGCACGGAGAGTTCGCTTATCAGAGCCTGAACACCCAAGTGCTGGCTTGGGTCATGATGCGCGTTACCGGTCGTTCTCTCGCTCAATTGTTGCACGAACGCCTGTGGGCGCCGCTAGGCTGCGAAGAGGACGGTTGTCTAGAGATCGATCCGGGTGGCATGCCACTGGCTGAAAGTGGCCTGAGCGCTACACTTCGAGACTTTGCGCGTTTTGGCGAACTGATGCGGTGCGAAGGACGATGGAATGGAAAGCAGCTCATTCCCGCATCTATCGTGCATGACGTGCAAAGAGGTGGGAAGCGAGCAAACGTTGAGGCTGGCTATACATATCGCAGTCAATGGTGGGTGTCGGACAACGAGTTGGGGGCGTTCGAGGCACGTGGCATTCACGGCCAGCGCCTCTATGTGGCACCTGAGGCGGAGATGGTCGTGGCAATTTTTGCCTCCCACCCGGTCGCCGAAGGCGCCGGCGACATGATCACGTCTCCGCAGTTGCTGACACTAGGAAGAATGCTGCGGGCAAAGTGAGCAGTGGCGTATATCGCTGAGTTAACTCTTGATGAGCCTGAGTTTTGCCTTCCTGTGTCCGCTAAAGCGGGGCCCCACAGAAAACGAAATCATGAATGTCATATCACGGTGACGACCTAGGAGATCGTAGGGCCGGAGGAGATAGTGCACCTCTGTGATGTCCAGATGGGCGCCACCAGGTCGTCGCCGTTACGCTCCTTCTTCACGTGATGCCGTGGGAGTATCTCGCTCTGATCCACTGCAGCCGCAGCCGAAAACAGATGGTAAGACCTACGGCCTGGGCTCTTCCCACCTACATTGCTGAGCGGCGATATGCCCACCTTGTGCTGCGCTTCTTTCCCCGGATTACCAATTGCATTTTCCCCACCGCTTTGGTGGCGGCTCACGGCATCTCGTCGACCAATGCACCCGGCGACCGCTCCTAGACAAGGCGAACAGCTGATGAACGCCTAGATCACAAACATCCCCGGTGCATCCATGAGTTGAGATAGCTGGGAGTCAAAATGACGGCATAAGATTAATGTTGCGCCTGCCAACCCAAATGATATAGTGCAATACATAAATGATATATTCCAATTTGCCGGAGGAGGTTCCAATCGATCGTTTTGTCAGCGCAATGGTCGTGACTGCATTTTGCGTCGCCGCATTGAGTGGGCCGGCGTCGGCGCCAACCACGGCTGAACACCCCTCGTCCGCCTTCCAGCGCGTAACAAGCGGCGCTGCGGCCGAAGGGCGGGGCTACACCTCGGATTCACGCACGAACTGAACGAGTGAACCACCGTGGAGCAGTCGCGTTGCGGGTTTTCAAGTTAATCGTATCGATCTCCGGGCGGATTGAATCCCAATCCGTGCCGCGATCTTGGACGTATTCCCAGGCTTGTCGCTTTCGACGAGCGCTTTGCGGAACTTGCCCGCCTAACCCAATCGGACTGCCGGCATTTGCACCTTCAAAGAGTATCTTCTAACAAAGGATCGTGGACTATGACGAATGTAAACTGGAGCGGTATCTTTCCCGTTCTCGTAACTCCCTTCGGAGCAGACGGCTCGATCAATGAAACTCGCTATAAAGAGCTTGTTGACGATGCAATCGCCAACGGAGCGCAGGGCGTGGTGGCGGCTGGAAGCACAGGCGAATTCTATGCTCTCACCAAAACAGAGCGTGCCCATCTTTACAAAGTCACGGTCGATCATGTGGCTGGCCGTGTGCCTGTTCTGGCGGGCGTAGGAGATCTGCGCGTCGAAGATGTGCTGGAAGCATGCCAGTCGGCTGTCGCAGCGGGTTGCGCTGGCGGCATGATACTGCCGCCAATCTATGCCATGCCGAGCCCGCGCGAGATCGTCGCCTTCTTCGAGTACATTTCTCGGAACACCTCGCTTCCACTGATGCTCTACAATAGCCCGCGCCGGGCTGGAATCGACATCACGCCGGCTCTCGTTGAGCAGCTTTCCGATCTGCCCACCGTGGTGGCTATCAAGGATAGCTCGGGTGTAATCACCCAAGTCAGCGAGCTCGTGCAACGCGTGGGTAGTAGACTTCGAGTTTTCGTTGGATATGAGACCATGATTGTTCCGGCTCGTGCCGTTGGCGCTCACGGTGTGGTCGCAATGGCGCACCAAATCGCCGGCCCCCTCATCCGGGACTACTGGGATAAAGCTCTCACCGGAGAGAAGGTGGTAGATGAGCTCGGGCGCGATGTCTTTGCGTTCTATCGTTGCTTCCAGTCCGGCGCGTATTACGCGGCCATCAAAGAGACCATGGGTCAGCTTGGCCGAGGTGCTGGCGGCCCACGACTTCCGCTCCTGCCTTTGGCAGATGAACAGAAAGCAAACATTGCAAAGATCATCTCTGATGCGGGTCTTGCGCGCTGGGCTAAGCCTTAAAGAGGTTTCTGTACGCGGCACCAAAAGCCGATCAAGAACGCTCTGGCTTACTAGGGCGTCTCCTTCTTACCTAAGGAATAGATATGTATACGAAACTTGCACTCCTCATCGACGGAGAATGGATAGAGGAAACCAAGGCCGGAGGCGAAACCGTCCTCAATCCGGCCACGGAACAGTCGCTCGGTAATCTGCCGCACGCAGGCAAGCCGGAGCTTGATCGAGCTCTCGCGGCTGCAAGCCGCGCCTTTGAGAGCTGGAAGCGTACTTCGCCCTTCGAGCGGGCGCGGATTTTGCGCCGCGCCGCTGACCTGATGCGCGAGCGTCTCGACCATATTGCGACTGTGTTAACGTTGGAGGAAGGGAAAACTTTGGCTGAGGCCAAGGGCGAGATTACAGCTGCGGCGGAATTCTTTGATTGGTTCGCAGAAGAGGGTCGACGCAGTTATGGCCGTATCATTCCTGCGCGGCTAGCCGATATGCGTCAAACTGTGACGCAGGAGCCTGTTGGTCCAGTAGCCTGCTTCACCCCTTGGAACTTCCCGGCCGTAACTCCAGCACGCAAGATCGCGCCTGCTCTCGCTGCTGGGTGCACCTGCATTATCAAGCCGGCCGAGGAAACGCCGGGCACCACACTCGAGATAGCACGTGCTCTTACCGATGCCGGCCTGCCAAAAGGCGTGCTTAACGTTGTGTTCGGGGTGCCCAGTGAGGTATCTGAGTATCTCATTCGGTCGCCGATCATCCGCAAAATCTCGTTTACCGGATCCACACCGGTTGGGCGCCACCTTGCTCGGATTGCCGGAGAGACCTTGACCCTTGCTACTATGGAGCTTGGCGGTCATGCACCCGTGATTGTCGCAAAGGATGCTGATGTCCAGCGTGCAGCAGAGCTTTCGATGGCTATCAAACTTCGAAACACCGGTCAGGTCTGCACGTCGCCGACTCGTTTTTTTGTAGAGCGTCCAATTTACGAGGAGTATCTGGAACATGCGCGGGCGTTCGTAAAGAAACAAGTCGTGGGCGACGGCTTGCAATCGGGCACAACCGTGGGACCAATGGCCAACACCCGCCGTATCGCAGCCATGGACGATCTCATCGCGGACGCCTTGTCCCATCAAGCGCGGCTAGTCACGGGGGGCGAGCGCATCAACGCTTCAGGCCTGATGTACATGCCGACGATCCTGGCGGACATTCCCGATCAGGCGAGGGCAATGACAGAGGAGCCGTTTGGGCCACTTGCGTTGGTTCAATCTGTGGATGATATAGAACAGGGGCTCGCGCGAGCGAATGCATTGCCTTATGGTTTGGCTGGTTACGCCTTCACCCGCTCCGCAGCGACTGCTAATCGTATCTCGGAGGCTATGGAGGTAGGTGTAATCGGCATTAACCAGATGGTGGTAACGATCCCGGAGACTCCGTTCGGCGGCATTGGCGATAGTGGCTGGGGTCGAGAGGGCGGTATCGAAGGTTTGGAATCTTACACCGTCAGAAAATACGTCGGTCATCTTCATGTATTGTAGGGGATGAGAAAACAGGAAAAGAGGCGTGGGACATGACCTTGGACGAAACGTTATCGGGCTGGCGGCCGCGGCTGCTCACCGCTGAAGGTCCGCGCTATCTTGCACTAGTTAATGCTTTAGAGGAGGACATCGCGGACGGTTTGCTGTCGGAAGGCGACCGTTTGCCAGCTCATCGTGATCTGGCACGAGAACTTGGTCTTTCCGTTGGTACGGTCAGCAAGGCTTACCAGGAGGCCGAGCAGCGCGGTGTCGTGAGCGGTCACGTCGGACAGGGCACATTTGTGCGCAAGCGGGCAGCTATCCGAACGGAAACTGTGGCAAGACACGAGCCGGTGAATTTAGCATTGAATATGCCCGCGGAGGGTAAGGAAACAAAGATCCTATCGGCGCTACTAGGCGACGTGATCCGCGAGGATGATCTTGCTCCCTTGCTCCGCTACCACCCGCACGCGGGTACATGGAGGCACCGCGAGATTATCGCCGCCTCACTATCCGACGACTCCTTCAATATCGAACCATCGCGGTTGTTTTTGTGTAATGGAGCCCAGCATGCCATCGATATGGCGCTGCGCTTGGTCGCCAAGCCCGGCGATAGCGTTCTGGTCGACGACCTAACCTACTCGGGCTTCAAAGCAGTTGCGGCGGCCAGCAACCTGACTTTAGTTCCAGTGGAGATGGACGAAGAGGGTATGGTTCCGAGCGCCCTGAAAGAGGCCTGCCAAAAGAATAAGGCAAGAGTGCTCTACTGCATGCCGACGTTGCACAGTCCCACTGCCCGTACAATGACGGCTGCCCGGCGACGTCAGATCGCCGAGTTGGCAGATGAGTTAGATCTGGCTTTGATTGAGGATGACGTCTATGGCTTTTTCTTCCCTGAACGTCCGCTTCCGCTTGCATCATTGGCACCGGAACGCACCTTCTACATTACTTCATATTCGAAATGCATCGCTCCTGGTTTCCGGCTGGGAACTTTGACTGTCCCCGCATCCTATATGGCTCAAATCGAGCTTCTTCTGCATGCCTCGGCGTGGTTTGTCGCCCCGATGCTGGGCGAAGCCGTCGTGCGTCTGATTAATAGCGGGAAGCTGGATGAACTTCTGCTGGAGCGCCGACGTGATGCCCTGGAACGGTACCGCCTTCTGCTGGAAGTGTTTCCTAACGTCGCGAGGATTCCGAGCCCAGCGTTTTACGGCTGGTTGCCTCTGCCCCGCGAGTGGTCCTCAGATCAATTTGTGTCCGCTGCGCGGGCTCGTGGGATTCTTGTAACCCCCCCGATCGCTTCGGCGGTGAGTGGGGCTGAGCCTGGTGCGGTTCGAATATGTCTTGGCGCTCCGAAGAATCCCACCGAACTACACGGCGTTCTTCGGGTTCTGCGCGACATTTTGGGGCGTCATCCAGTGAACGTTGCCTCGGTCGCGTAATTGACACTTAGTACAACTTTCATTCTCGGCCGTGACCTCAACAGGTCGTCTGCGACTTAGACAGACGCAACAATCTCCACGGCTGCTTGCAAACGAGCAGACGGCGCACGTGGCTTTTAACCCTTTTGAAAAGGGAAAGTGATGAAGTCTAATTCTAATTCTCCTGGCTTCAGTGCCCCCTTTTGAGCCGCCGAACGGCACGCAACGAAGGAGCCCTTTAGCGTCATCAGGGCGGCAGGCTTCCTCGAAAGCGTCGACCATAACTTCCGCCATGCCATGTCCTTTCTTGACCACCTGGAAGGGCTGGCAGAGCGGATCATCCAATGCAACTCGACCTATTCGGTGCGCTTCGTTTTCGGCTGCGTGGCGGAATGTACAGCGTCATCGGCTGACGGTCGGCCCATAGTGAGCACTGCTAGTCGGTCAAGGGGCGGCATCCGCTACGCGTCCAGGCCGACGCAGACGTGGTGTAGGCGTTGGCGACGGGGCCGGTCAGCGCTTGTTCAATTCCTGCATAAACCGGCGGGTGATACGCTGCATCTCAAATTGACCGCGTCAGCGGATGCCGCGCAGGCGCTCCGAACGCCGTCGAAGCAGCTCCGCAGTGACCAGCACAGTCACGGCGAACAGGATCAGTACGGTGGCGGCGGCAGCAATGCTGGGACTGATCTGCTCGCGGATTCCGGAAAACATGACTTTCGGCAACGTGGTCTGTTCGGGGCCTGCGAGGAACAGGGCGACCACCACCTCGTCGAAGGAGGTGAGGAACGCGAAGAGCGAACCGGAAATCATGCCTGGAAGTATGAGCGGCAGGGTGACCTTGAAGAAGGCAGTGATTGGTGATGCGCCGAGGCTCGCGGCTGCGCGGGTCAGGGAGTGATCGTAACCCGCCAGCGTTGCGGTCACGGTAATGACAACAACGGGTGTGGCTAGCGTGGTGTGCGCCAGTATCAGCCCGGTATAGGTGTTCAGCAGCCCTATATCAGCATAGAAGAAATAGGTGCCCACGGCTGTGATTACGATCGGGACGATGATGGGCGAGATCAGCACGCTCATTACGGCCGTGCGCCAAGGAAAATTGGGCCGGCTAAGCCCGAGCGCCGCAATAGTGCCGAGAACCGTGGCCAGCAGAGTGACCGCTACGCCGACGAAGATGGAGTTACGCAGCCCCCCCTGCCAGCGCTCGGTCATGAAGATCTCCTCATACCACCGGAGCGACAGACCAGGCATCGGGAACGTGAAGAAAGGAACGGAATTGAACGAGAGCGGGATGACCACGAGGATCGGTGTGATCAGAAACAACAGCACGGCTCCGCAGATCAGCCGATGCAGATAGTACCAGCCTTTCTCAATCGGAGAGGCATAGGCGGAAGCGGACATGGGTATTATCCCATCCTGATCTGGTCGAGCCCGACCAGCTTGTTGAAGACAAAGTAAAGCAGCAGCGTCGCGGTGAGCAGGATGGCGCCAAGGGCTGATGCCATGCCCCAATTGAGCTGCTCGTTGGTGTAAGTGGCGACGAAGTTGCTGACCATCATGTCCCCCGGCCCCCCCACGAGCGCGGGTGTAATATAGTAGCCTAGGCACAGAATGAAGGTCAGCAGGCATCCGGCCGCGATCCCTGGCAGAGTCTGCGGGAAGTAGACCTTCCAAAAGGCGTAGAATGGGCCAGCGCCAAGCGACCGGGCGGCACGGACGTGGCTGGGTGAGATCGACTTCATCACGCTATAGATAGGCAACAGCGTGAACGGCAGTTGGATATGGGTCATTGCCAAGACCGTGCCGAAGCGGTTGAAGATAAGTTCCGCAGGTTGCGATAATATATGCAACGCCATCAATGTCTCGTTTATTAGGCCGTGATCCTGCAAAAGCACGACCCAGGCGGTTGTTCGCACCAGAACCGAGGTAAAGAACGACGTCAAGATAGCCATCATCAGCAAGTTGCTGGTCCGGGCGGGCAATGTCGCAAGCAGATAGGCGAGCGGAAAGCCTAGAAGAAGAGTCGCTGCGGTCACGCCGATGCTGATGCCGAGCGTGCGCAGAAAGATGTCGCGGAAGATTGCGTTCTCAGGGGGCGAGGCGACGATCTGGCTCTCTGGACCGTATTGGAAATCGGCCGAACGCAGCAGATAAAAGGCCGTGTAGGCCGACCTCCCGCGCTTCAGGAGACTCCAGACCTCGCGCTGGCCCCAGATTGAGCTGATGTCAATCATTGCAGCCTTGTAGGGGCCGGCGGAAAGCATGCTCGCCTTTCGAGCGCTCGACTTCACTTCACTGGCCACGCCAGACAGCTCGTAGTTCATCCGCTCGCCGATCCTGCCCGCGGTCTTCTGCGACCATGCTTCTTTGAGGTCTCCGGCGAGCGCGGCGTAAGCGGACTCGTCGGGTAAGTCCTTGCCATCCCAAACGCTCAACGCTGCCGTCGTCTTTGGCATCAGCACAAGCAGCGTATCATCATGGACCGCGTCGAACATCATCCGGCCAATCGGCATGACAAAGGCGATAACGATGAACAGGAGGAGCGGCAGGACCAATCCGAAAGCTCTCAGCTTTCGCCGGCGCTCAACCCTCTGCAACGTGATCCGCAAAGGGACGCCGACGCTACTGGTTTGGACAGCAGTTGTGGCCATTGTCGCCATCGACTCTTCTCTCAACCTCTCAGATCGCCCGTAGAGGCGGCGAGGCAATCAAAACCTCGCCGCCGACCTTAATCTACTTCGATACCCAAGCCGTGAAGCGCTGATCGAGCTGGTCAAAGTTGTCGCCCCAGAAGGCGACATCGATGTCCATAGCGTTTGTCACATGATTGGGTGCAGACGGAAGGTTCGACAGGGTCTCTGGATCGACAAGTGCAGTCGCATCCTCATTGCCAGGAGCGTAGGGGATGAGATGTGCCATTTTAGCTTGCGCCTGTGGCGAACTGGCGAAGGCGATGAACTTGTAGGCGTCGTCCAGCCGCGGAGTGCCCTTTGGAATCATCCAGTAGTCCCAGCTCAGAAGCTCCGCGTCCCACATGATCTCGAAATGCTTGCCGGAGTTCTTGATGGCGTCATAGACGCGTCCGTTCCAGGCCGAGGTCATTACGACCTGGCCGTCGGCCAATAGTTGTGGTGGCTGGGCGCCCGTCGTCCACCAAACGACGTCTTTCTTGATCGTGTCGAGCTTTTTGAACGCGCGATCGACGCCCTCCGGGGTGCCGAGCACCTTGTAGACGTCCTTCATAGCTACCCCGTCTGCGATCAGCGCCCATTCGAGATTGACTTGCGGGCTCCGGTTAAGGCCTCGCTTGCCGGGGAATTTCTTCAGGTCGAATAGGTCGGCGATGGTCTTGGGGCCGTTTGCTAGCTTATCTTTGTCGTAGGCGATGACGTTGGCTGCGGCTGACGTCGGAACCCCACACTCATGCCTGCCCTTGAACTTGGCGGGATCGAGGCCGAGCTTCTTCCAGTCGATCGTCTCAATGATGCCCGCGGCGCACATTTCACCTATGCCGTACCCGCCATCGACGACGTCCCAGCTCACGGTCTTGGTCTCTACCATGGCGCGAATCTTGGCCGTCTCGCCACTCCACTCGGTTTCGGTAACCTTAATCCCCGTTGCCGCCGAGAAGGGTTCGAAGTAGGCCTTATGCTGATTTGCCTGGAAGGCGCCGCCCCAGGAAACGACAGTCAGCTGATCGCCCGCGAAGGCAGGCTTCATTGGCAAAACTGCGCTCACCGCCAAGCCCGTCACGCCTACGGCGCGGGCAATCATCGAGCATGTCCTCATTGTATTATTCCTCCCTGTTGTGCCGTCCCGTTATGGGCGCGACGCTGTGAAACACCTGGCCCAGCCATCGGTAGGTCGATCGTCATGAAGCGGCCAGCGCCCGACAATCCTCA
Organism: Mesorhizobium erdmanii USDA 3471; assembly: GCF_000472705.1. Lineage (GTDB taxonomy): Bacteria > Pseudomonadota > Alphaproteobacteria > Rhizobiales > Rhizobiaceae > Mesorhizobium > Mesorhizobium erdmanii. The sequence continues at coordinate 128,512 of NZ_AXAE01000025.1, forward strand.
GCTCTCCACCCGACCGTCATTGCCGCACCTGGTTCGACGTGAGCCACGCCCTCCGAATTCGAAAGCTTGACCACGAAGTCATCCCGGCCACCGACTGACATTCGGACACGAACATGATCACCCAGGTAGATCACCTCCGCGACCCGCGCGCTGAAAACATTGGGCAGCGAGCCGGGGGTTGGGTTTAGTTTCACCCGCTCCGGCCGCAACGACAGCACAGTCGGCCGACCAACCATTTCAACGTTGACCGCCAGCGCTTGCACGTTGCCGGCGCCCGGAATCTCCACTGTGCATGTGGTACCGTTCAGGGCGATGACCTTGCCGTTCAGCCGGTTGTTTTCACCTATGAACTGGGCAACGAAGGGGTTCTGTGGCCGTTCGTAAAGTTCGGCAGGCGTGGCGAGTTGCTGGATGACGCCGTCGTTGAACACCGCAATGCGGTCCGACATGGTCAGTGCTTCGCCCTGGTCATGGGTCACATAGACGACGGTGATGCCCAGATTATCGTGGATGTGCTTGATCTCAAGCTGCATTTCCTCGCGCAGCTGTTTATCTAGTGCGCCGAGCGGCTCGTCCATGAGCACGAGATTGGGTTCGAAAACGAGTGCGCGAGCGAGCGCCACACGTTGCTGTTGCCCACCAGAAAGTTGACCAGGCCGACGCTTGCTCTGGACGCCAAGCCGGACCATGTCGAGCGCACGCTTGACCCTAACTTCTATCTCGGGCTTGCCGAGCTTGCGGACCTTCAGCGGGAAAGCAAGGTTCTCCTCCACGGTCATATGCGGAAACAGCGCATAGTTTTGGAACACCATGCCAATGTCGCGCTTGTGCGGCGGCATGCCGCCAATCGACCGCCCCCCCAGAAGAATAGAGCCCTGGGTAGGTACTTCGAAGCCGGCGAGCATCATGAGGGTCGTTGTCTTGCCGGATCCGGAGGGTCCCAGCATGGTCAAAAACTCACCCTGGGCGATGTCCAGATTGAGATTTTTAACGACGAGCGTTTCGCCGTCGTATGTCTTCTGAATCCCGGAAAACTTCACAAATGCATCGTTCACGCAGGTCTGCTTCAATGATCCAGGTGCATGCGTGGCCACTGGGACACCGCCAACCAGTGGACAATCACCACCTTGCGGCTTCTTGAGACCTGGCCGTAGATCCATTTGAAGTGTCTTCCGTTCCCATTGGATTATGTCATTTTATTGAATGAACTATATCATTCTCGTGCGCGGCGCAAGACAGAATTTACACCTAAAGCCTAGCCCTAACGCACCCTATAAGCAGCGCGCGAGCGCCGGGGCGTGCGGCCGGCGACGAGATCGCAGACGATCCCCGTTGTGATGGCGGCGCCGCTGATTCCCATGTGACATGGCCCGTGGCGAACAGGATGGTGGCGTGATCGACGGAAGACTGTCCGGTGTCGACGGTCTTATAATTACGCCCATCCAGTGGCTCATCTCGCTTAGTCGCAGGTCTGGCACATTGCGCGGGCGCACGCCACCAGCTTGTCGCTCTGCTTGGGATCGCGCGGCGCATGGGTGCATCGAACTCCGCGATGCCCACGATGCGCAGCCCGTTCTCCAGAGGCGTGGCCGGCCAGCAATGTCAGGATCAAACGCCACTATCAACAGACCGTTCAGGGGAGCCCTTTGCAGCAGGAAGTTAAAGTTGAACACTGGCCGACATCGCGTTCTTTGGCTGACGGCCTTGGATGCCGGCAGCAGTTATTCGCAAGCGTGGGTCCGCGCATTGAGCGAGTTGAAGGGTGGCGCGGTACTGATGGAATCCGAGGGAGTCTACTGCATGCCCGCACAAGTGAGGGCACCGGGAGGGGAGGCGGGCGAGCGAAGGCCGATATGGTCTGACTGGGGATGTGCCGGCGGTTAAGAAGAGTCCATAGTCGCCCGCCAAATTTTGATCAGACGACGAGATGGCGAGTTAACATCGCCGGCCTGAGGCTTAGAGTAGGCTTTACTTCTGTGAACTGATCGTATTTCTGTCGGTTACAATTCGAAAGACCAAGATAAAGTGCCATACATACGTTGCAATGGTAAAAACGATTCATTTACACTGGCGATGTTGCAACCACGTTGGAATGTCGCTCGGCCAGCAAAGTAGAAATGTCGCATGACGGTTCTGCTGGCCGCGACGAGAGCACCCGATCGGGCGTCAGCTGGTCGGGGTTGCAGAGCCCGATCGGGTGCGATCCAGCAAGGCTCCCCGGCTTTAGATCCCATGAGGAGTGAACCGCGGTCGGCGCTCTGTCAGAGTGAGGCTGCATAGAAGCACTCGCTCAACAGGAGACGGCCATGGAGAACATATCCTTCCAATCCGAATTGCCGACCGCGATCCGTGTCGATCTTGGCGCAATTTTTGTTTCCCTGGAACTCAGTCGATCGACCTGGCTGATCACGTCGTGAGACCGGTAATTTGTCTGGGGTCAGGCGGCGCGCAGAAGAAGCGGTGTGGGCTTGAATAGTGGTGGCACGTTCGGCTCTGGCAGTCGGAACGGTGCCCGCAATCGATCGCGATGCTCACCGTTCAGGTCTGCCGTCCGGACCTGCATGAGCATGTGAGCGCCGTGGAGCGACCAGCGCATCTGCTGTTTCTTGACCATCCGCTTGCCGACGAGTGAATTCACCGCTGACTCAGCCAGGGTCGTTGCGACCCGGAGGACGGCGCGGTAGCGTTTGCCATAGTTGACGATCGCGCCGCGGTTCGATCTGACATAGGTCAGGAGCTGGGAGCCGAGGCTGTGAAGACGGGCGATCGAGAACTCGCCGTCTCCTTGCGAAGCCTTCAGTCTCGCCAGGAATTGCCCCAGGTCGCGGATCGCGCGATCAACCCGCCCATGCCACAGACGCCACTTCACCGCTTTGATGTCCCGGTCGATGGTGGGAAGCGCTTC
>NZ_KI421454.1:0-102550 GCF_000472705.1 Mesorhizobium erdmanii USDA 3471
CTCGATCACCGGCACGCCGGTGACGCTGGTGCAGAACGGGGCGGGCGAAGTCGACGGCAAGGATGGCCTTGGCCATACCGTCTTCACGCTGACGGTCGACGCCACCGGCAAGGTGACGATGACCGAACTGCGCGGCGTGCATGAAGGCTCGGGCGAGACCCCCGACACCAGCGAGGGCACCCTGCTGGGCGCCGGCCTGGTGTCGGTGACCGCGACCGTGACCGACAATGACGGCGACAAGGCGAGCGCCAGCATCGACCTGGGCGGCCAGATCACCATCCATGACGACGGCCCCTCAATCACGCTGAGCGGGGCGGCGGCGCCGATACTGAATGTGGACGAAAGCTATTTGGCGAATGGCTCGACGCCAAACGCGGCTCTGACGGCAGTTACGGCCGCCTTTGCGGGGATGTTCACCGTGGTGCAGGGCGCCGATGGCGCCACCACCAGCTACGGCGTGAGCGTCTCCTCACAAGGCGTGACCTCCAACCTGATCGACTCAGCCACGGGCCAGGCAGTGGTGCTGACGCAGAGTGGCGGCACTGTTTCGGGCTATGTCACAGGCCACAGCGGCGATGCCGCCTACCTGGTGTTCACACTCGCGGTCGATACAGCAAGCGGCCAGGCGACCCTGACAGAGTTCCGCGCGGTGCATGAGAACACCGCCGACAATCCGACCGACACCTCTGAAGGCATCAGCCTGACCTCGGGCTTGGTGACGCTGACGGCGACGGTGACTGATGGGGATGGCGACAAGGCCTCGCAGTCGCTCGACCTCGGCTCCAAGGCCACCTTCCATGACGATGGCCCGGTCTTCAACTCCGTCATGGACGCGATCGTGGCCAACCAGGCCGGTGCCAGCTTCACCGGGCTCTACAGCGCGGCTTTTGGCGCCGATGGGCTTGATCACCTGTCGCTCGCACTTCAAGGGAGTGGAATGTACAGCGGCAGCGCGGTCAATTTCGTCCAGAGCACCAGCTCGGGCGTCACGACCGTTCAGGTCCAAGACGCAACCACGCACGCTGTGGACTTCACTTTTTACTACACCGAGACCCTACAGGCCGACGGCGGTGTGGTGATGCATGCCTATTCGAATCCGAGCGATCCGGCAGGGAGCGCCTTCTTTACCCTAGATCTCAATGCGAACGGCACCTACGACTACACCTTGAACTCACCGTCGGTGATAACCACGACAACGGTGACCGGAGATTCGGCATTCTCGTCCTCCGGTGGCAGTCAAAATTCGCTCACCTCGCCGGACGGACAGCTGATCATCACCGGCGATCTCAACGGCGCTGGGGCGCAGGTCAAGGCTTCCGCCGTGGGCATCGCGGTCGGCAGCACCGGACAGCAGATGGATCCGCATGAGACCCTGCACCTCAACTTCACGCAGAACCAGACGACCGTCAGCTTCGTCCTCAACAAATGGAGCGGTAACGGTGTCGCCGACGTCCAGTTCCATGTTCTCGACAATGGCGGCTCCGTCAGGGACTTCGATCTTCAGATCACAAAGCCCGCGACCGACGTCACGATCAAAGTCGTTGAGACCGCGGACAACACCCTTTTGACCACCAATGGCGGCGTGGCGTTCAACGCGGCGACCAGCACCTATACGCTGTATGTCAATCACGCCTACGACGACATCAACGTCACCTATGACCATGTGGTCAGCGGCAACCCGACATTTGCTTTCAACAACATCACCTATGGCGAGGTGACGACGATCCACGATCTCACGATGAATTTCGGCCTGTCGGCAACCGACCACGATGGCGATACCTCGACGCTTTCCGATCCGCTGACGATCGCCACAACCTCCTCGCTGACGCTCGACGCGCATAATGCGGCGTTTGCCCCAGTCGACGGAAATGACGGCGTCGTCATTTCCGGCGGCGCCGGCAACGACATTCTTATCGGCGGTGACGGCAACGACATTCTCTACGGCGGCGGTGGAACGAACAATATGACGGGCGGCGCAGGCGCCGATACGTTCAAGCTCGACCATCTCGACATCAAGGATCTGATCGCCGACTACCATGGCGCCGAAGGGGACAAGATCGACTTGAGCGCGCTGTTCGACAAGGCGGCGGCCGGCAACATTGCCGACTATGTGCATTATAACAGCGCAACCAGTACTTTGAGCGTCGATACCAGCGGCTCCGGCAACGCGGTCAACTTCGTGGATGTCGCCGTGCTGCAGAATGCGCCTGCCGCCGGCACGATCAACATCCTCTACGACGACACGAACCACGTGCAGCACACGGCCACGATTTAGCACTTATGCATGGCCGTGCTGGCATGCTACATATTAGCGAAGAATAAAATGGCGGTTTGGAGAGGGACTTAAATGAAGCGTTGTGCAAAAATGCTGGCTTCGGCCGCACTGCTGCTGCTGGCTGGATCGACGAGCTTCGCGGCAGACATCATAGGGGAACCGGTAGGCGACTATTGCCGCGTCGTGGGGACGTCCAACCTGGTGCTGAACGACAACATCGTCGATCTCAAGGCCCAGGTGGTCAAGCTGATGGACGAGTCGGTCGCCGTCGCCAACAGTTCGGAGTGGATCAATTCATCCCGGCCTGCCTTCGTCTGGGCATCGGAAGCCAAGGTCGCCTGCGGCATGGCCTATGGCTATCTGAAGACGAACTACAAGGACGAAGACACGCTCAACAAATGCGAGTGTTTCCACGACCGCATGGTCGAGTACATGCACTGAGCGGATGGGCCGCGCCTGTTGGCCACCATGATTGTCAGTCGGATCAATCTTGAGGGCGATCGCCGCAACGGTCGCCTTGGTCTGTTTGCAACCAAGGCGCCGACCGTGCCCCTTGGAAAGCCAGACGGATCATAGTGCCGAGAGCCGCTTTTCGGGCGACTAAAGAACCGCAAGACGGCACGGCAAGTCCGCCGTAACATGGATTGAGGACCAGACCGGGTCATACCCGGCGGCAGACAGGGTGGGGCGATCATGGAAGCAGGCCGGCAGGTCCGCAATCCCTGGATTTGGGCACTAGCCCTGGGGCTCGCCATGACAGTGTCGGGGTGCCAGTCGAAGGGCGGCGTTTCGGAAGTGCTCGACCCGGCAACGATCGCCGCGCCCGCGGTCCAGAACAACGCCCCCGGCACCGGTCCGGCACCGGCGGCCCAGTCGCTCGGCACCGGCTCGACCAAAGTCACGATGTTGCTGCCCTTGTCCGCCTCGGGGACGTCAGGAGAAACCGGCCGCAAGATGCGCGACGGGGCCAGGCTGGCGATGACCGATATCGGCAATGGATTGCTGACGCTGACGATAGAGGACACGAAAGGCGACAGCGCACAGGCCGGCAAGCTGGCGGTGCAGGCGATCACGACGGGATCCAAGGTCGTCATCGGTCCGACCGAGCTGCCGGCGGCCCAGCATATTGCCACGCTGTCGGGTTCGAAACGTCCACCGGTCCTGGCGCTTGCCGACAATTTCGCGGGCGGCGCCGGGGTTTATGCCGTGCGCCTCAGCGAAGCCGACAGCGCCGCGGCGGGTGCCGCGGGGCTCGCCGCGAAGGGCCGCAAGAAGTTCGTGTTGCTGGTCGCGGAAGGCTCGAACGCCAGCGTCGTGGAGAAGCGGGTGGCGAACGGCCTCAGCATCTATGGCGCGACGCTGGCGGTCACTCTGCCCTATTCGGCCGGCGACGGTGGCGCGAAAGCGATCGATCAGATGGGCTCGATCGTGGACGCTCCCGACGCGGTCATCGTTGCCAGCGGCGACGGCAGCCCCGCGGCTGTCCTTGCCGCCCTCAAATCAAAGGGCATTCCAGGAAAGGCGGTTTCGGTGGTCGGAACGGACCGCTGGCTGGAGCACCCCATGGATCCGCTGTTCGAGGGAGCATACATCGCCACGCTCGATCCCGGTGAAACCGGACCGATCGCCGACCGCTTCAGGACGACATACAACTACCCGGCCGACGTCGATGTGGCCTATGCCTATGATATGGTCGCCCTGACGGCGGGGATTGCCAGCGCGGTCGGACCTGATGGCTTCAGCAAGCAAGTCCTCGAAAACCCGAACGGCTTTCGCGGATCGACAGGTTTGTTCCGCTTTCGCGCTGACGGTTCCAGCCAAAGATCGATGCCATTCTATCGGATAGAAAAGGGTGCGCTCAAACTGGTTGCCAAATCGACGTCGGGTTTCTGACCGGCTGCCGGCGGGACGTTGCTCGAACGCAGCACTCGCCTGATGGGCCGGCATGCCCGCCTCGCGATCGCGAGTCTTGAGCTCGTGGTCGGAATTGTCCTGATCATGCGGGCCGGGGCCTTGCTTTCTCTCGACCGGCCCGTCCCCGCGCCATCCTTCGCGCAATCCTTGGAAACTGCCGGCAAGCCGGCACATCAGGCAGATGCGGCCATTCGCATCAAACAATTACAGGAACCGGCCCGCCGGATCGCCGAGAGCCTGATCGCCCCGCCGCCGGTTGATGCATCGGAAATCGAGCGGGTCGAAGCGCGGCCGCCGCTCGGAGACCTGGGACTGGCTGTCCGTCCCAAGACACCGATGCCGAAGGACTGGCGCGAAACCCGGCTCTACAGCCCGATCGCTACATCGTCGGCGACGTTCGTATCGATGGGGTGGAAGGTGGCCATCAGCGGGGCTCAGGACATCGACGTCGACCAGACCTGTTCGTTTCGCGACGAGGCCTGGCCCTGCGGCCAGCGGGCCCGCGCGGCCTTCAATGCCTGGCTGCGGGGCCGCGCGCTCAACTGTTTTCTGCCGCCGGAAACCGAGCGTTTCGCCATCGCCGCGCCGTGCCGGCTGGGCAAGCAGGATGTCGGCGCCTGGCTTGTCGCCAATGGCTGGGCGAAGGCGCTGCCGGGCGGCATCTACGGCAAGGCGGAAGCAGTTGCCAGGGATGCCGGGATGGGTGTCTTCGGGCCGCCGCGATAGAGCAATCACAGGAAAGGTGTGAACGGCCTTGCGTCCGTAATTGCGTCAACGCCGAAGTCGCAGATGGCAGGGACAGATCGACCGCGTCAGGCGACGATTGTTCAGCAATCCCACGTTTCACCTGACCGTCAAGGCGCTGGGTTCCCGGCAAACCGGCTCGTCCGGAGCCTGGCGAATACCCATTCGACCCTTTTTTCATCAAATTGTACGGTTCGGCGAAACCGAAATTACGGCAGGCAGGCCTTATACCAGCCGACCTGACAGGAGATTGGCCAAATGACGAGACCGATGGCGACCACCACTGCCCAGCCCTGGAAGCACGTTGCATGGCTGGCATTCCTGGGAACCGCCGGGAGCCTCGGCCTTTCCGTTGGCCTCAACTACCTGCTCTTGTTCAGCGATGCGCTGACGCCGTTTGGCCGCAGCATGGTCACCGCCGGGCTGCTGCCGGTGATCATCGGCCTGCCTCTGTTCGCGCTGATCGGCTGGAACCGGGCCGAAATCCGTCGCTACCAGCAGGAACTCAACAGGTCCGGGACCTATGACGGGCTGACGGGCTGCCTGAACGGGCCGGTTTTCACGTCGATGGTCGAACGGCGGGCGGCCAGGCGATCGGGACCAGGACCGCGCTCGGGCGCCTTCCTGATCATTCATCCCGAACACCTTCGGTCCATCAACATGCGCTTTGGCCTCGAATGGGGCGACGAGGCCTTGCGGCTCATCGTCTCGACCATTCAATCATCGGTGCGCGAGGAGGATCTGATCGGACGCATCGGCGCTTCGATGTTCGGGGTTTTCCTCGCTGGCGCGACCGAAGCAGAGGCCGAGGAAATCGGCGAGCGTATCCGGAGGCGTGTCGCGCAAGTCTATTTCGCGCCCAAGGGAACCGAGGATGTCCTCGCCATCAAGGTCGGCGGCGTGATGCTGGAGAACGAGATGGAGTTCTCGGACATGTTCCGGTCCGCCGAACAGCACCTGTCCGACGCGCAGGATGAAGCCGGCTTCGAACTGGCGCATCTCAACAGCTGAGAACAGCCGGCGCGCCAGAGCAGGCAATTGAAGAAACCAGAGGAACTGGTGCTGCGAGAGAGGATTGAACTCTCGACCTCTCCCTTACCAAGGGAGTGCTCTACCACTGAGCTACCGCAGCCGCCGATGGCGGGGCTTCTGCCATATCGAACCGGCAAGCGCAAGGCCAAGAACAACGCTTCTGTGAAAGCCTTTGCCGGATGGCTTTCAATGACATGGCGGCGCCACAATGTTGGCTATCCCTGAATGGGGTATCGGCTATGAGCCAGCCGGGGCGGAACGATGGGCGACAAGGCAAATCCAGCGAAAAAAGGCGGCACGGACCGCAAGGACCGGCTCGCCGAGCAGTTGCGCGCCAATCTGCAGAAACGCAAGGCGCAATCGCGCTCGCGCCGTATCGGCGAGGCCGACCAGCGGCCGGATGGGCTCGCTTCGGCAAAGGAAATGCAGAAAGATTAACTCAAATCGGCCACTCTTGGCCCGGGGCGGGCGAAATCCTATTTCTTGAACCAGAGTGGCCAATGGTCTAGACGGGCCGATACTCAAACGATTGAACCGGCTTTTTTGGCCGAGAGGGACGTTTTCCATGGATCGCATCAGAATTGTTGGCGGCAACAAGCTTGCCGGAAGCATTCCGATCTCGGGCGCGAAAAACGCGGCCCTGCCACTGATGATCGCCTCGCTTTTGACCGACGACACGCTGACGCTCGAAAACGTGCCGCATCTGGCCGATGTCGAGCAGCTGATCCGGATTCTCGGCAATCACGGCGTCGATTACTCGGTCAATGGCCGCCGCGAAAAGCAGAATGAAGGCTATTCGCGCACCATCAACTTCTCCGCCCGCAACATCGTCGACACGACGGCGCCTTACGAGCTGGTGTCGAAGATGCGAGCATCGTTCTGGGTGATCGGGCCGCTGCTGGCTCGCATGGGCGAGGCCAAAGTGTCGCTGCCCGGCGGCTGCGCCATCGGCACGCGCCCGGTCGACCTGTTCCTCGAAGGCCTGCAGGCGCTCGGCGCCGATCTCGACGTCGACACCGGCTATGTCATCGCCAAGACCAAGAATGGCCGCCTGATCGGCAACCGCTATGTGTTCCCCAAGGTCTCGGTCGGCGCCACCCATGTGCTGATGATGGCGGCTTCGCTGGCCAAGGGCGAGACGGTGCTGGAAAATGCCGCCTGCGAGCCCGAAATCGTCAACCTCGCCGAATGCCTCAACGCCATGGGCGCCAGGATTTCCGGCGCTGGCACGCCGACCATCACCATCGACGGCGTCGAATCGCTGTCGGGGGCGCGCGTGCGCGTCATCCCCGACCGCATCGAGACCGGCACCTATGCCATGGCCGTCGCCATGACCGGCGGCGACGTCGTGCTCGAGGGGGCGCGGCCGGAGCTGCTGCAGACAGCGCTGGACGTGATTTCGCAGACTGGCGCGGAGATCACGCAGACCAATTCCGGCATTCGCGTCAAGCGCAACGGCGCCGGCATTTCGCCGGTCGACGTGACGACGGCGCCCTTCCCGGCCTTCCCGACCGATCTGCAGGCGCAGTTCATGGGCCTGATGACCATGGCCAAGGGCAAATCGCGCATCACCGAGACGATCTTCGAGAACCGCTTCATGCACGTCCAGGAACTGGCCCGGCTCGGCGCCCACATCACGCTTTCGGGCCAGACGGCGATCGTCGACGGCGTGGCGAAGCTGAAAGGTGCGCCGGTCATGGCCACCGATCTTCGCGCTTCGGTGTCGCTGGTCATCGCCGGCCTTGCTGCCGAAGGCGAGACCACGGTCAACCGCGTCTACCATCTCGACCGTGGCTTCGAGCGGCTGGAGGAAAAGCTGTCCAACTGCGGCGCGGTGATCGAGCGAATTTCCGCCTGACGATCGGGCGGCGGCAACCTCGAAGGAGAGTGCTCCGTACGGCCTGATCGCCCCTGCCAATATCCAAACTCGAGGCAATTGCCTCGGGCTGAAGTCGTGTCGCGGTTGCACCCGCCGGAAAGACCGCATAACAGAAGGCCCAAGAGTCAACCTTCAGGTGCGAAATCCGCATGGCAGCCCTCAAGCTCATCGCGCTCGACGACCAGGATCTGAGCATCGTTTCGGCCCATGTCCAGGACGCCGTGCTGAAAGTCAGTGACATGGAATTCCTGCCCGCGGCCAAGCGTTTCGTGTTGACCATGAACCGTTTCGTCTGGGAGGCGAAGTCGGGCCTGTTTCGCCAGCACAATGAGCGGCGGCAGGCCGTGCTGCATTTCGACCGGGTGCTGGGCGCCAAGACCAACGGCATCGCCCGCGACAAGCCGGCCGAGGTGCTGTCCCTGCTGGCGATCAGCTTCATCGAGATCAGTAAGCCCGCTGGCATTGTCGAGCTGATCTTTTCGGGCGGCGGCACCATCATGCTCGATGTCGAGTGCATCGAGGCTCGCCTCGCCGACATCGGCGGCGCGTGGGAAGCCACGTCACGCCCCGTCCACAAGGCTTGAGCGACCGATGGCCATCACGCTCCGCCAGTCCGACGCCGATTTCGAGCAGCGCTTCGCCGCCTTCCTGACGACCAAGCGGGAAGTATCCGCCGATGTCGAGGCCGCGGTGCGCGAAATCATCGCGCGGGTACGCGCCGAGGGCGATGCGGCGCTGCTCGACTATTCCAGCCGATTCGATCGCGCCGACTTGAAGAGCGTCGGCATTGCCGTCTCGAAGGCCGAAATCGCCCGCGCCTATGACGGCGCCGATGCGCAGACGATCAAGGCGCTCGAATTCGCGCGCGACCGCATTCGCGCCTATCACGAGCAGCAGCTTCCGAAGGACAATCGCTATACCGATGCCGCCGGGGTGGAGCTCGGCTGGCGCTGGACGGCGATCGAGGCCGTCGGCCTCTACGTGCCGGGCGGCACCGCGAGCTATCCGAGCTCGGTGCTGATGAATGCCATACCGGCCAAGGTTGCCGGCGTCGACCGCATCGCCATCTGCGTGCCCGCCACCGGCGGCGCCATACCGCCGCTGGTGCTGGTGGCCGCCGATCTTGCAGGCGTCAGCGAAATCTATCGCGTCGGCGGCGCCCAGGCGATCGCTGCCCTCGCGTATGGCACCGAAACGATAAAGCCGGTGGCCAAGGTGGTCGGCCCCGGCAATGCCTATGTCGCGGCGGCCAAGCGCCAGGTGTTCGGCACGGTCGGCATCGACATGATCGCCGGCCCTTCGGAAGTGCTCGTGGTGGCCGACGGCAACAACAATCCGGACTGGATCGCGGCCGACCTGCTCGCCCAGGCCGAACACGACGTGTCGGCGCAATCGATCCTGATCACCGACGATCCGGCCCTCGGCAAAGCGGTCGAACAGGCGGTCGAACGCCAGTTGCAGAGCCTGCCGCGCGGCGAGACGGCGGCGGCGAGCTGGCGCGATTTCGGCGCGGTGATCGAGGTCGCGACCATCGAGGCCGCGCTGCCGCTGGTCGACCGCATCGCGGCCGAACATGTCGAGTTGGCCATCGACGATGCCGAAGGCTTCCTGGCGCGGATGCGCAATGCCGGCGCCGTCTTTCTCGGCCGCCACACGCCGGAGGCCATCGGCGACTATGTCGGCGGCTCCAACCACGTGCTGCCGACCGCGCGCTCGGCGCGCTTCTCGTCTGGCCTGTCGGTGCTCGACTTCGTCAAGCGCACCTCGGTGCTGAAACTCGGGCCGGAGCAATTGCGCCTGCTGGCGCCGCCGGCGATCACGCTTGCCAAGGCGGAAGGCCTCGACGCGCATGGCCGCTCCGTCACTATCCGGCTGAACATGTAGGCTGGGATGACGGGCTCCGGTCATAGCGCAAAGCTGATCGATGTCGAACTCGATGAATCGATCGGCCGTTCGACGCCCGATGTCGAGCATGAGCGGGCGGTGGCCATCTTCGACCTGATCGAAGAGAACAGTTTCCAGCCCGTCAACGACAGCGGCGCCGGTCCCTACCGGCTGAAACTGTCCCTGGCCGAGCAGCGCCTGGTCTTCGCCGTGGCGCGCGAGGATGGCACCGCGGTCGTCACTCACATCCTGTCGCTGACGCCGCTCCGGCGCATCGTCAAGGATTACTACATGATCTGCGAAAGCTATTACGACGCGATCCGGTCCTCGACGCCGAGCCATATCGAGGCGATCGACATGGGCCGGCGCGGTTTGCACAATGAAGGTTCGCAGACGTTGATGGACCGGCTCGCCGGCAAGATCGACATCGACTTCGACACGGCGCGACGGCTGTTCACGCTGGTCTGCGTGCTGCACTGGCGGGGTTAGCCCTGGTACCCGGCGCCCTGCCCCGCTCGATCCTGTTCCTGTGCGGCATGAATGCCGTGCGCTCGCCGATGGCCGAGCAACTGGCGCGACGGATGCTGCCCGCCACCATTTTCGTCGCCTCGGCCGGCGTGCGCGCCGGCGAGCGTGACCCGTTCGTCGACGCGGTGCTGGCCGAGGATGGCCTGACGCTGGGCGAACGCCATCCCAGGACGCTGGACGACCTCGAGGACGACTATTTCGACCTGATCGTCACGCTGGCGCCGGAGGCGCACCATGCCGCGCTGGAGCTCACCCGCTCGCTCGCCGTCGAGGTCGAATACTGGCCGACACAGGACCCGACCGGTGCCGGCGGCACGCGCGAGCAGATCATGGCGGCCTACCGCGACGTGCGCGAGCGGCTGAAGTTGCGCATAAGCCGACGTTTTCTGCCTTCAGACGCAAAAAACGCAACGGATTAAGCGTGTTCACAAGCGCACGATTATCATATAGGTTCCGCCGAAATTCCGGCTAGAGTCGGATGATTTCAGGTCTGTTCGACCTGGTATCTGAATCCGCCTCTAGATCAAAGAAATAGAGCGCCGGAACTGCCATCCAAGCAAAGGTATCGAATGCCGAAGGAAGAAGTCCTCGAGTTTCCGGGTGTCGTGACGGAATTGTTGCCCAACGCGATGTTCCGGGTAAAGCTCGAAAACGAACACGAAATCATCGCCCATACGGCCGGCCGCATGCGCAAGAACCGCATCCGCGTGCTGACCGGCGACAAGGTTCTGGTCGAGATGACGCCATACGACCTGACCAAGGGCCGCATCACCTACCGCTTCAAGTAAGATCAAGGCCCGACTGGTTCGCGATGAGCATTTTGCAGAAGCTGGTGCTTGCCTCGGGTTCGCCGCGCCGCATCGAACTCTTGCAGCAGGCCGGCATCGAGCCGGACCGGATCCTGCCAGCCGATATCGACGAAACGCCGCTGCGTGCCGAGCATCCACGTTCGCTGGCCAAGCGGCTGTCGAAGGAAAAGGCCGAGAAGGCGTTCGCGTCGCTGAAGGCAGAGACGGAGCATGCGCCAAGCTTCGTGCTGGCCGCCGACACGGTGGTCGCGGTCGGCCGGCGCATCCTGCCCAAGGCCGAAACGCTCGATGATGCCGCCAACTGCCTCGGGCTGTTGTCCGGCCGTTCGCACCGTGTCTATTCCGGCATCTGCCTGATCACCCCGGGCGGCAAGCTGCGCCAGCGGCTGGTCGAGACGCGGGTGCGTTTCAAGCGGCTGCCCCGCGAGGAGATCGACGCCTATGTCGCCTCGGGTGAATGGCGCGGCAAGGCCGGCGGTTACGCCGTCCAGGGCCTCGCCGGCGCCTTCGTCGTCAAGTTGGTCGGCTCCTACACCAACATCGTCGGCCTGCCGCTCTATGAGACGGTAGCGCTGCTATCGGGCGAAGGTTTCAAGACCCATCAAAGTTGGTCGTCGGCGCGGCCATGAGCCTCGACGACAAGGTCACGCCGCTGCGGCCCAAGCGCCCTTGCCCCGAATGCGGCAAGCCCTCGGCGCGCGAAACCTATCCATTCTGCTCGACGCGCTGCAAGGACATCGACCTCAACCGCTGGCTGAAGGGCGCCTATGTCATCAAGGCCCGCGACGACGAGGAAGAGCCCGACACCGACGAGCCGAAATGAGGCAGAAGCCGCTGGATCAGGCGGCTTCCGTCTTGCGCTTCACGCGTGCCCAGGCCGGCAGCCAGTCGCCGTGAGCGGCGAGCAGATCATCGACCAGTGACCAGATCTGGTCGAGATCGAGTTCGGCCGCCGTGTGCGGATCCATCATCGCCGCGTGGTAGATATGCTCGCGGTTCTCGCTCATCAGCGCCCGCACCGCCAATTCCTGGACGTTGATGTTGGTGCGCATCAGTGCCGTCAGTTGCGGCGGCAGGTCGCCGATATAGGTCGGCTGGATGCCGGAGGCATCCACCAGGCATGGCACTTCGGCGGCGCAATCGCGGGGCAGCGAGGTGATGCAGCCATTGTTGCGGACATTGCCGTAGATCACCGACGGCTCGCCGGTCCAAACCGAGTTCATGATCGAGGAGGCATACTCCCTGGACTCCTCGACCTCGATGCGCTGCGCCGAGTTGTAGGCCTGCGCCTGGTCTTTCCAGCGCTCGATCTGTTCGATGCAGCGCTTGGGATATTCATCGAGGGGGATGCCGTATTTCTCGATCAAATCTGGGCGGCCATCCTTGATGAAATAGGGCGTGTATTCGGCGAAGTGCTCCGAGCTCTCAGTGACGAAATAGCCGAGCCGGGTCAGCATCTCGTAACGCACCTTGTTGGGGCAGCGCGGGTTCCAGCCGGGCTTTGGCGCGCGGCCTTCACGGTAGGCGCGCACGAGATCCGGATAGAGGTCGCGATAGGATCCGTCCGGCTGGCGATGCTCGAACTTCAGATAGAAGGCCATGTGGTTGATGCCGGCCGAGCGGTAGCGGATCTCGTCATAGGGAAGGTCGAGATCATGCGCCAGTTCCATCGCCGTGCCCTGCACCGAATGGCAGAGGCCGACCTGCCGGATGTCAGGATATTTCTCCGCTATCGCCCAGGTGTTGATCGCCATCGGGTTGACGTATTGCAACATGATCGCCTCGGGGCAGACGGCGAGCATATCCTCGCAAATCTTCCATAGATGCGGCACGGTCCTGAGGCCCCGCATGATGCCGCCGACGCCGAGCGTGTCGGCGATGGTCTGGCGCAGGCCGTATTTCTTCGGCACCTCGAAGTCGGTGACGGTACAAGGCTCGTAGCCACCGATCTGGAAGGCGACGACGACGAAATCGGCGCCCGTCAACGCCTTGCGCTGGTCAGAATAGGTTTCGGCCTTCGCCTTCACTCCAAGCGTGGCGATCAGCTTGTTGACGACGACGGCGCTCTCTTCCAGCCGCTGCGGATTGATGTCCATCAGCGCGATCGTCGCGCCCGAAAGTGCCGGCCGCTGCAGCACGTCGCCGACGATGTTCTTCATGAACACCGTCGAGCCGGCGCCGATAAAAGTGATCCTGGGATTTCTTGCCATGCTGGTCTCCGGCATATGTTCAGGCCACATCGAAGGCGGCTCTGACGAGCCGTTCGGTGTAGGCGGTCTTGGGATTGGTGAGGACCTCGTCGACAGGTCCCTGCTCGACGATCATGCCGTGCTGCATGACGATGACGCGGTGGCACAGCGCACGCACCACCTTGAGGTCATGCGAGATGAAGAGGTAGCTCAGGCCGCGCTCGTCCTGCAGCTTGCGCAACAGATCGATGATCTGCGCCTGAACGGAAAGGTCCAGCGCCGATGTCGGCTCGTCGAGCAGGATGAATTCGGGCTCGAGCGCGATGGCGCGGGCAATCGCGACGCGCTGCCGCTGGCCGCCCGAGAATTCGTGCGGGAAGCGCGACAGGATATCGCCCGGCATGCCGGCGCTGATCAGCGCCTCGCGCACCCGATCGACCCGCTCGGCCCGCGTCGCGCCGATGCTGTTGACGATCAGACCCTCCTCGATGATCTGGCCGATAGTCATGCGCGGATTGAGCGACGAGAATGGATCCTGGAAGACGATCTGCATGCGCGCACGCAGCGGCCGCATCTCGGCTCGCGTGAGACCGTGGATTGGCTGGCCGTCGAAGCGGATTTCGCCGCGCTTGGCGTCGGTCAGCCGCAGCAGCGCCTGGCCGAAGGTGGTCTTGCCGGAGCCCGATTCGCCGACCAGGCCCAGTGTTTCGTGGCGGCAGAGCTTCAGGCCGAGGTCGTCGACGGCGACCAGTTCGCGCCAGTCCGGTTTCAGGAACGTACCGTGGCGCAGCATGAAGCAGACGCGCACGCCATTCGCTTCGAGGATGGTGGCGCTTGCCTCCGGCAGTGGCTGCGGCCGCCCGCGCGGTTCGGAGGCGAGCAGGCGCTGCGTGTAAGGGTGCCGCGGCTCGGCGAACAGTTGCTCGGTGACGTTGTGCTCGCGCATCTCGCCATGCTGCATGACATAAACATAGTCGGAGAATTTGCGCACCACGGTGAGGTCGTGGGTGATCAGGATGACCGCCATCCTGAGCTCTTTCTGCAGGTTGCGGATCAGATTAAGGATCTGCGCCTGGACGGTGACGTCGAGCGCCGTGGTCGGCTCGTCGGCGATCAGCACGTCGGGATCGTTAGCCAAGGCCATAGCGATCATGACGCGCTGGCGCTGGCCGCCGGAGAGCTGGTGAGGATATTGCTTCAGCCGCGCTTCCGGTTCGGGAATCTGGACATGCCGCAGGAGCTCGAGCGCGCGGGCCCAGGCTTGCCTGCGGCCCACCTTGCGATGCACCCTGATCGCCTCGACGATCTGGCTGCCGACCGTGTAGATCGGGTTGAGCGAGCTCATCGGCTCCTGGAAGATCATCGAGATGCGGTTCCCGCGCAGCTTGCGCCGCGCGCTCTCGGGGAATTTCAGGATGTCTTGCCCGCAATAGTCGACACTCGACCGCGGCGATACGGTCGCCCGCCGTGACAACAGCCCCATGACCGTGCGCGCCGTCACTGATTTGCCGGAACCGGATTCGCCGACGATGGCGATCGTCTCGCCGCGATAGAGCTGGAACGAGACGTCCTTGACCGCCTCGACGGTGCCGTGTTCGACCTTGAAGGCGACCTCGATGTTGCGCGCGTCGATGATGGGTTGATCGTGGCGCCCGTCATGGTCGAGACGGAAGGCCGGTGCGAAGGGTTCCGTGAACGTGATCGTCGTCATCCCGGCCACCTCAATAAGGATCGACGGCATCGCGCAGGCCGTCGCCCAGCGCGTTGAAGGCAAAGACGGTGATCAGCACGAAGCCGACCGGCGACAGGATCCAGGGATAGGTGCCGATGACGGAATAGGTCGCTGTGTCCTGCAGCATCAGCCCCCAGGAGATCAGCGGCGGCTTGACCGCGAACCCGAGAAACCCGAGGAAGGATTCGAGCAGCACCACCGTCGGGATCGCCAGCGTCACGGCGACGATCACATGGCTCATCACATTGGGGAAGATGTGCTGCAGGATGATGCGCCGGTCGGTGGCGCCGACCGCCATGGCGGCGCGCACATATTCGATGCGCGCCAGCGCCAGCGTCTTGCCGCGCACTTCGCGCGACATCTGCGCCCAGCCCAGCGCCGACATGACGATGATGACGAAAGCGAGGAAGACGTTGGTCGGCGCGGTGACCGGGATCAGCGTCGTCAGCGCCAGATAGAGCGGCAGTTGCGGGAAGGCGAGCACCAGTTCGACGAAGCGCTGCATCCAGATATCGAACCGGCCGCCGAAATAGCCGGAAACCATGCCAACGGTGGTGCCGATGACAGTGATGATGAAGACCACCGTCAGCGCGATCATCAAGGAGACGCGCGAGCCGTGAATGGCGCGCGACAGCACGTCGCGGCCGAACTTGTCGGTACCGAGGAAATGTACCGGCTGGCCGTCCATCGAGGCGAAGAAATGCAGATCCGCCGGGATCAGCCCGAAGAGCTTGTAGGGCGCGCCCTCGACGAAGAAGCCGAGCAGCCTTGGATGGTCATAGTCGGGGCCGACGATGGGCTGGAAGGTCACCGGATCGAGGTCGGTCGAATCGGCCAGCGCGTAGACCCTCGGCCGTGCGACGAAATTGCCGTCCTTGTCGTGGAAGGACGGCAGTTGCGGCGGCGCGAAGCCGACATCCGTCGCCTTCGGGTCCATCGGCGCCAGGAACTCGGCGAACACGGCCATCACCAGCAGCAGGACGACGAGCCAAAGCCCGGCCATGCCTGTCCAGGAGCGCTTCAACCGGCGCCAGACGAGCGCGATATAGCTCTCATTGCCGCGCGCCGGCTTGGCGACGATAGACCCTTCGCCCGGCGGTGGTGGAGGGGATGGATCGCGGGCCAGCATCTAGCTTTCTCCATACTGGCGGATGCGCGGATCGAGCAGGACGAGCAGCATGTCGGCGATGATGTTGCCGACGATCAGCGTCGCCGACAGCACCATCATGAAGGTGGCAGTGACATAGACGTCGCCGACCGCCATCGAGCCGACGATCGCCGGGCCGACGGTGGGCAGCGCGAAAATGATCGCCGTCTCGATCTCGCCGGTCAGCATATAGGGCAGCACAACGCCCTGATACATGACCAGCGGATGCAGCGCATTGGGTACGGCGTGGCGCATGACGACGGCGCTGCCGGTCAGGCCCTTGGCCCTCGCCGTCTCGACATATTGCGCGTTGAGCGTGTCCAGCAGATTGCCGCGCATGACACGCATGTTGTAGGCGAGGCCGCCGAAGGTGGCGATGGCGACCACCGGCCAGACATGCTTGACCAGGTCGACGAACTTCGCCCACGACCACGGCGCGCCCCCATATTGCGGCGAGAAAAACGAGCCAATCTCCGAGACGTTGAACTGGAAGACCAGGAGATAGACGATGATCAGCGCCATCAGGAAGCGCGGCACCGTCATGCCAAGGAAGGAGATGGCCGACAATGTCGTGTCGATCCAGGTGTATTGCCTTGTCGCCGCCCATATGCCGAAGGTGATGCCGAGCACCGAGGCGAGCAGATGGCAGACCAGCGCCAAGAGCAGCGTGCGCGGCAGGCGCTCGCCGACCACATCGGCCACCGGCTTGTTGTAGTAGAGGCTGTAGCCGAAATCGCCACGTGTGACGATGCCGCCGATCCAGTTGAGATACTGGACGGGCAGCGGCTTATCGAGGCCGTGTTCGACGCGGTAGGCCTGCGCCTGCGCATCGGCCTCGGCGAAAGAGGCGCCGCCCTGGTTGATCAGCTGCGAGCGGATGTAGTCGGCATAATCGCCAGGCGGTGCCTGGATGATGGCAAAGGTGACGAGGCTCAGTATGGCGAGGACCGGTATTGCCGACGCTATGCGCATGAGCAGAAATCGCAGCATGGACGGTCCGCTTCCTCATCTTGCCGGACGCTCCCATCGAGGATCGTTCGGAGGGTTGGTCTTTCCCGGCCGCGCCAGCGGCGCGGCCGGGTCTGTCTTGGCCAGGGGAGGTAAACCTTACATCGGACCCTTGTCACCCGGTTTGCCGGGAAGCTCCTCTGGGAAAAGCTCATACTTGGCTTGCTTGTCCGCTTTGACGAAGACGCGTTCGCGGATGATCGAATCCTCTGCCCAATTGAACATGAAGATCGGCGTGCCCTGCGGAATGTTGGAGAAGCGCTTGTTGACGATCAGCGCGCCGGGATATTCCGTCAGGCCGACATTGTAGACATGTTCCGTCGAGATCTTCTGGAACTCCCGCATCAGGCTGGCGCGCTCGTCATTGTCCGCGGACGCGACAAACTTGTTGACGAGGGTGACGAGGTCTTTTTCGAATGGCATCAGGTCGACCTCGCCGCTTTCCGGCGCGCGATGGTTCCAGCTGGTTTTCGGGCCGACCGGCGCAAGCTGCTCGGTGTTCTGCACGACGGAGGTCAGTTCCTGGTCGTTGCGCCGGATCAGCCAGTCGAAACGCCCGGAATATTGCGAGGCATCGCGCTGCGTACCGTTGAGGCCGTTGAGCACGACCCTGATCCCAAGCTTCTCCATCTGCGCGACGACGCCTTCGGCCAGGCTCTTGTCCGTTCCGTAGTCGTTGTTGACCAGCATCACGATCTCGACGTTCTTGCCACCGGCAGTGCCGGCGGGAAAGTTCACGAAACCGTCGCCGTCGGTATCCTTGAGGCCGGCCTTGGCGAGTTCGGCCTTGGCCCCCGCGAGATCGAAGGGATAGTACACGGTCGACTTGCGGTCATAGAAGCTGGTACCCGAGGAGAAGCCGCCGGGGTAGATGGCGGTGAACGGGCCCTTGACCAGAGAGTCGCCGAGCGCCTTGCGGTCGAGCGCCATGGTGATGGCCTTGCGGAAATCCTCGTTGCGGTTCAGCTCGCGGACCGCCTGGCCACGCTCGTCCGGGTTGCCCCAGCCATTGGCGGAATAGTTCAGGCGCAGATTGTAGCCGATGAGCCGCGGTCCGAAGGCGAGCCGTGCCGGCGCGTTCGCCTCGGCGGCGCGCTTCAGCGAGGCAACGAAGTTTTCCGGCTGCTCCAGATTGGAGAAGTCGCCCGAGCCGGCAACCGCCTGGACGTCGCGATCGGCCCATGTCGACAGCTTGTACTGCAACTCGTTGAGGTAGGGCAGTTGGTTGCCCTTCTCGTCGACCTTCCAATAGTAGGGATTGCGGCGCATGACGATGATGTCGTCCGGCCGGTATTCCACCGGCACCCAGGCGCCCATGACCGGCATGTTCATATATTCCGGCGGGAAGGCGTTCTTGAACTGGTCGTAGGTGTTCTTCGAATATTTGGGGTGCTGCGGCTTCAAAATGTGCGCGGGGCCGGGGCAGAACGTGCCGTAGGCCATGGCGTAGAGGTACTGCTTCGGAAAGGCGTCCTTGAAGGTCCACTCGACGGTGTAGTCGTCGATCTTCTTCAGCGTCGTGCCAACGCCGAAGGTTTCCGGCGTCGCGCCGTTGAGCGGCGAAACGTTCGGGTCGACGACCTCGTCATCCCAGTAGAACATGACATCGTCGGCGTTGAAGGCGACACCGTCAGACCATTTGGCGCCTTCGATCAGATGCATGGTCAGCTTGTGGCCGTCCTTCGACCAGTCCCAGCTTTTGGCGAGGTTCGGCAGCGGCTCCGTGTCCTTGGCCTCGACCTGGAACAGCGGCGCCGTGCGCGTCAGGCATTCGGAAAGGCCGATGTCGATGCCGCCCCAGCCTTGCGTCTGGCCGGCGCCATAGTTCCAGCCCTCCGGCCGTCCACCAATGACATGGCGCATCGTATCGCCATAGACGCCAATGCCATCGGGCATATTGGCTGTCTTGAAGACCATAGGCTCCTTCGGCAGCCGATCCTTGACGGGCGGCAGCTTGCCGGTCTTGACGTATTTCTCGGTCACCCAATCCGGCTCGTGATATTCCGGCAGCGCCTTGAACTCCAGGATGGAGTCGCGCGCCACGTATTTGATCTTGCCCTCGGCCGGAAATGTCGCCGGGGTCGGCGGGACGGTCGGATCGGAAGCGTATGCGTTCAGTGCCATGACCGAGACGCCCAGCGCCAGTCCGGCAAAAATGCCAAGTCTGCCTAAAGTCCTCACTGTCTCTCTCCCTCTTGATTATTCCGGAGCGTTTGCAGTTGCTCCGCTTCTCCTCGAATTCAAAGGCTCCGCAGCGGTGGATCCGCCTCCCGTGGGTCCACCGTCGCCGTATGAGGTTCAGCCGGCCTGTTTCAGCGCGGCCTTTTCGGCACGCAATTCCTCGATCGAGCGCACGTTTCGCCGCGCGGCACCGGCCCATTCGCGGGTCTTGACCGCGGATTTCGACAGCCGCTCCTTGGCAGCCGGAACCGCATGCGCGTATTGCGGCAGCCAGGCGGCTTGAGCGACGACCATCTCATCGACCATCTGCCAGACCTCCTCCGGTGTCGACACCGCGCCGACCAGCGGGTCGTGCAGGACGGCAAGCTTCAAGAGATCGATGTCGCCCGATATCGCAGCATGGACCGACATGCGCTGGACATTGATCGAGGCCATGCAAGTGGCGGCACAAGCCTCCGGCAGGGTGATACCGGCAGCCATGTTGATGCCGAAGCGATCGACGAAACCGGGCGACTCGATGATGGCATCCTGCGGCAGATTGGTGATCACGCCATCGTTCCTGACGTTGAAGTGCCCGCGATAGACGCGATTGGTCTCCAGCGCCTCCAATATGTGACTGGCATGCTCGTTGGAGCGTTTTGCGGGATCGATCGGCTTCGACGCCGCTTCGAGGAATTGCGGATACTCCGTCTCGAACCAGTTGCGGGTTTCGGTCGAGTAGCGGAGATAGCCGCCGGTCTCGCCATGGATCCAGTCCGACATGTCGATCCAGCGCGTGATCTCGTCGGGCCGCTTGCGGTACCAGGGCAGATATTCGGACAGATGGCCATTGCTCTCGGTCGAATAGACGCCGAAGCGCTTCAAGACATCGATGCGCAGCTTTTCCTGCCGCGAATAGACCGGATGCGCCTCGAAGGCGGCTACCAGCTCGTCCTTCACGATCTTGCGGCCATTCAGCCGCAAATCGATGAACCAGGTCTGGTGGTTGATGCCGGAACAGACATAGTCGAGCTCGTGCCTCGACTTCGCGCCCAGCACCTCGGCGATCTGCTCGGCGCCATGCTGGACACCGTGGCAGAGGCCGACCGTGTCGACCTTGCCGTATTCGATCGCCGCCCAGGTGTTCATTGCCATCGGGTTGGCATAGTTGAGGAATTTGGCGCCGGTCGCGGCGACTTCGCGGATATCCCTGCAGAAGTCGAGAATGACCGGGATGTTGCGCTGGCCATAGAGGATGCCACCGGCGCAGATCGTGTCGCCGACGCACTGGTCGATGCCATATTTCAACGGAATGCGGATATCGTCGGCATAGGCTTCGAGGCCGCCGACCCTGACGCAGCTGATGACATAGCGCGCGCCTTCGAGCGCCTTGCGTCGGTCAGTGGTCGCCGTCACCCTGGTCGGCAATCCGTTCGCCTCGACGATCCTGTCGAGGATCGCCTTGATCATGCCGAGATTGTGCTCGCTGAGGTCGGTCAGCGCGAATTCGATATCGCGGAATTCGGGCACGCAGAGAATGTCGGTGAACAGTTTCTTGGTGAATCCAACACTGCCGGCACCGATAATAGCGATTTTGAAACTCATCACCTTCACCTCGATCCGATCGAATGCTAGGCAAGGAGCAACAAGGGAGGACATGGCCACATGCCGAGGCATGTATGCCATTCAAGCCGGAATCCGGCTGTTCTCCTCCCACCCGCTCCTCGACCGCGGGTTCTTCGCGTTCTTGAAGACCCGATTATGCGCTTATTCGCGGACACGGCCAGAGAAGGATTATGCTTTCGAGGGTAATTTTGTGCTGCATGATTTGATCGCCAACGGACAGTCGATGCGCACCATCTCGCTGCCGCGCGGCCGCCAGCGCCTGCACGCCATGCCGACCAGCACGGGCTATGAAGTGCGCGAGGACGAAATCTACGACTGGGATGGGCGTAAACGCGGCCAGACGCCTTTCACCGTGCTGCAGCACACGATCAGCGGCACCGGCCGGCTGCGCTACGAGAACCGTGACTACCGGCTGCAGAAGAACGACACGCTGCTGGTGCTGGTGCCACACAACCATCGCTACTGGCTGGCCAGGGACGAGCGCTGGGAATATTTCTGGATTTCGATGAACGGCGAGGAGGCGCTGCGCATCCACAAGTCGATCCTCAGCGTCTCCGGTCCAGTGTTCCGGCTGCAGCCGGCGACGATCGATCATCTCGCCGATTGCAGCCTGCGTCTGGTCAAGGGGGCGGCGTCGCCGGGTGCCGCTTCAGCCATCGCCTACGAGGCGGCGATGGCGCTCTATGACGATGTCTTCGGATCCCATGCCTTCGCCGAAAAATTGAGCGCCATGCAGCCGGTCATCGACCACATCAACGCCAATCTGGAAAAACCGCTGCCGGTAGCGGAGCTGGTCCGGATCAGCGGCCTCAGCCGAGCCCATTTTTCGCGCTGCTTCGCCGAGAGCGAGGGCCTGCCGCCGGCCGAGTTCGTGCTGCAGCAGCGCCTGCAGCGCGCGGCGAAGCTGTTGACCAAGGCGGACTTCCTGCCGGTGAAGGAAGTCGCCATCCTGTGCGGCTTCGAGGATGCGAACTATTTTTCGAAGGTCTTCCGCCGCCTCTACGGCACGACGCCGAGCCAATTCCGCACCACGGGCATGTACGCCAATCTGCGGACCCCGGCCAGGCGCGGCGTCAGGCTGTCGGACGACGCGAGCTGACGCCGCCCTTTGATCCTTGTCCAGGTATCAGGCCGCGTCCAGGCTGCCGCCGTCCAGCCACTCGAGGTCAGCAAGCGAAAGCGCGATGTCCAGCGCCCGCAGGCTGTCGTCCAGTTCGCCCAGCGTGCGCGGGCCGATCAAGGGGACCGACGGGAAAGGCTGATTGAGCACGTAGGCCAGAGCAATGTGGATCGGGCTCTTGCCCAGCCGCGCGGCAAGCTCGATCGCGCGGTCGCGGCGGCCGAAATTCTTTTCCGAATACCAGACCCGCACCAATTCCTCGCTGTCGCGCCGGTCGCGCCCGGCGCGCTCGGTGAAGAAACCGCGGCCCTGGCTCGACCAGGCGAAATTCGGCATCTGCCTCGATGTGAGCCACGCCTTCCAGTCGTCGGTCGACGAGGTGACGCAACCCGCCCAGATCGGCTCCAGCATTTCGGCCAGCGAAAAATTGTTGGAGAGCGCGCCGGGCTTCTGCTTGCCGGTGCGTTCGGCATAGGCAATCGCCTCGTCCATGCGTTGCATCGTCCAGTTCGAGCCGCCGAACGGACCACGGATGCGACCGGCCTTCACCTCGCGGTCCATGGCATCGACGAACTCGCCGACCGGCACGTCCGGATTGTCCCGGTGCATGAAATAGATATCGACATGGTCGGTCTGCAGGCGGTCGAGCGACTGGGCGAGCTGCTTGCCGATCACGTCGGGATAGCAGAGCGGCGAATGCGCGCCCTTGGCGATGATCGCCGACTGTTCGCGCACGCCGCGGTTCTTCAGCCATTCGCCGAGCAGCTTTTCGGTATAGCCCGCACCATAGACAAAACCGGTGTCGAAGAGATTGCCGCCGGCTTCGAAGAACGCATCGAGCAGGATAGAACCAGAGGAGAACGTGCGGAAATCCTCGAAGCCGAGCGCCACCACCGACGCCGGCTTCGCCAGGCCGGGAATGGCGCGCTTGCCGATCGCCGTTCCGCCGGACCGCAGCGGCCGGCCGGAAATGGTGTTGGTTCGCGAAGCAGCCTTTTCGATCTCGTATTCCAGCCCGACGGCGGCGCGCCATCTGTCAAGCACGCGCAAGGTGCCGAGGCTATCGGCCCAGCCCATGCCCGGCCAGGCGAATTCCTGCCGCCCGGCGCGGATCGCCTCGCCGGCGCCGTCGACCTCGAAGGAATAGACATGGCGCTTTTCGTCGACGCTGATCGTCTCGCTGGAGCCGTCAGCGCCGATCACGTCGATCCGGCCGAGGCCGACATCGCGATTTCCCCCGGCGAACCAGAAGTCGGGAACCTCGATGCGGCCCTTGGTGCCTAGGATGCGCAGCACATTGTCCTGGTTGAGCGAGATGCTGCAGGAGACCTCGGCGACGATGCCACTGGGGAAATGCAGCAGCGCCGAGGCCCATTCGTCGACGCCGGACTGGCCGAGATGGGCGGTGCCAACCACCTTGTCGGGCTCGGCAAAGGGGAGGCCTGCCGCCGCCCCGGCAATCAGCCGCGCCATAGAAACGGTATAACCGCCGACATCCAGGATACCGCCCCCGGCGGAATCGTTGGCGTAGAGCCGGTGCTGCGGCATGAAGCGCGGCATGGCAAAGCCGAAGCTCGACTTGATCATCCTGATCTCGCCGATGATATCAGACTTGATCAGTTCCACCAGCTTCAGCGTCTGCGGATGCAGCCGGTACATGAAGGCTTCGCCGAGAAAGGTGCCGGCCTTGCGTGCGGCATGGATCATGGCGTCGGCCTCGAAGGCGGTCAGCGCCAGCGGCTTTTCGCACAGCACATGCTTGCCCGCTTCCGCCGCCCTTATCGCCCATTGCGCATGGCCGGGATGCGGTATCGAGAGGTAGACGGCATCGATATCGGGATCGGCAAGCAGCGCTTGGTAGCCATCGACGATGCGGGCGCCGGGAAAGGCCTCGGCGAGGCCGGGCTTGCCGGGATTGCGCGCGCCGATGGCGACCAGTTTTCCGGTGCGCGAAGCGGCCACGCCGCCGGCGAAGGCCTGGGCAATGCTGCCCGGGCCGAGAATGCCCCAGCGCATGGGCGTGATTGCGGTCATTGTCATTCTCCTTGAAAGCTTGGAAGGGCAGCCGGTCAGCGCAGCCGCAGCCCTTTTTCGTCGAACAGGTAGGATTTGCGGATGGAAACGGTGATCTCGGAGGTGGTGGGAACCTTCGCCGCGTCGCGCTGGATCACCACGTCTTCGCCATTCTTCGTCCGGGCGTAGAGAAAACTCGTGCCGCCGAGATGCTCGATCACGTCGATGGCCACGACAAGGTCGGTGTCGCCTTCGCCGGCGCCGCCGAAATGCTCGGGCCGCACGCCGACGATGACCTTGCTTCCCACTTCCGGCGTGACATCAGTGAGCGGCTGCACGATACGGGCGTTGTCCTGGCCCGCCAGTTCGACCACCACACCACGCGCATCCTGCCCGACAATATGAGCCTTTATGAAGTTCATCTTCGGCGAGCCGACAAAACCGGCCACGAACAGATTGTCGGGATTGTCGTAGAGATCGAGCGGCCGGCCGATCTGCTCGATGTGACCGGCGCGCAGCACGACGATCCGGTCGGCGAGCGTCATCGCCTCGGTCTGGTCGTGCGTGACGTAGATCATCGTGGCGCCCAGTTCCTTGTGCAGGCGCGAGATTTCGACCCGCATCTGGACGCGCAACTCGGCATCGAGGTTGGAGAGCGGCTCGTCGAACAGGAACACCTGCGGCTCGCGAACGATGGCGCGGCCGATGGCGACGCGCTGGCGCTGGCCGCCGGAGAGTTTCTTCGGACGCCGCTCCATCAATTCGCTGATGCGCAGGATCTCGGCCGCGCGCTTGACCCGCCGGTCGGTGTCGGCCTTGGGATTGCCTGTCATGCGCAGGCCGAAAGAGAGATTCTGCTCGACGCTCATATGCGGATAGAGTGCATAGGACTGGAAAACCATGGCGATGCCGCGTTCGGCCGGCTCGACATCGTTGACCAGCTTGCCGCCGATGGCGATGTCGCCGCCGCTGATGTCCTCGAGCCCAGCGACCATCCGAAGTAGCGTGGACTTGCCGCAACCGGACGGTCCGACGAAGACGACGAATTCGCCGTCCTTGATGTCCATGCTGGCGCCATGGACGACTGTGAAGGCGCCGAAGCGCTTGACGACATTGCTCAGCGTAACGGTTGCCATGCTGCCTCTTACTTGACTGCCCCGGCGGCGATGCCGGCGATGAAATGACGCTGCAGGAGCACGAAGACGATGAGCATCGGCACGGTCAGCATCACGGCGCCTGCCATGATGCCGCCCCACGACACTTTGGTGAGGCCGATCAGCGTGCCGAGCGCCACCGGCGCCGTCATCGCGCCCGGCTGGCTGTTGATCAAAAGCGGCCAGAGGTAATTGTTCCAGGAAGCCAGGAACAGGATGATCGCGAGCGCCGCCAGCATCGGACGCGCCAGCGGCAGCGCAACGAAGACGAAAATGCGCCACTCCTTCACGCCTTCGACGCGGGCGGCATCGAACAGATCGTCCGGCATCATCGAGAAGCTTTGCCGCATGAACAGCACGCCGAGCGAATTGAACAGCGGCGGCACGATCAGCGCCACCCAGGTGTTGGCGAGTTGGAAGTCGCGCGCCACCATGATGAATTGCGGAATCAACACCACCGCGTAGGGCAGCGTGATGGTGCCGAAGATGATGGCGACGACCACGCCTTTGCCGAAGAACTGGTACCGGGCCAGCGCCCAGCCGGCCATCGACGTCAGCAGCACCGACAGGAAGGTGTAGGTCACCGCCACGGAGACGGAGATGCCGATGGCGCCGACGAAGTTGGTGTCGCGCTGCAGATTGTTGAAATTGTCGACGAAATTGCCGTGCGGCAAAAGCTCGATGCCGGGGCTGAAGATGCCATTGTCGGGCATGGTCGAGAAGACCACCATCATCCACAGCGGAAACAGCCAGATCAGCGCCAGCGGCGTCAGGAAGAGATGCAGCGCGATGCTGCGCCTGAGGCGGGCGGAGGAGAGCGAGCTCATTGCTTTTCCCTCGTCAGCCACAATTGTAGCAGCGTGATCGCGATCGCCAACCCCGCCATGGTGTAGGCGACGGCCGAGGCGTAGCCGAAATTGAGCGACCGGAACCCCTGGCGGTAGAGCAGCAGGCCGAGCGTCTCGGTGCCGCCACCCGGCCCGCCGCGCTCGGTGATCAGGAAGGGCTCGGTGAACAGCTGCATGGTGCCGATGATCGACAATACCAGGCAGAACACGATGACCGGCTTCAACAGCGGCAAGGTGATGTAGAAGAATTGCTTGAGCTTGCTGACGCGGTCGAGCGTCGCCGCCTCGTAGACATCCTCGGGGATGGATTGCATGCCCGCCAGAAGGATGATGGCGTTGTAGCCGGCCCAGCGCCAGGTGACCGCGATCATGATCAGGGCCATGGCCGGCGTGACGTTGGAGAACCAGTCGATCTTGGGGAGCCCGATACTGTTCAACAGCTTGTTGACGATGCCGAAATCGAGGCTGAACATCAGCCGGAACACCGCCGAATAGGCAACCTCGCCCACCACGACCGGGGCGAAGAAGGCGAAGCGGTAAAGCCCCCTCGCCTTCAACAGCGGCGAATTCAGAAGCACCGCCATCACCATGGCCAGCGCGATCATTACGGGAACCTGGATGACGAGGATGAGCAGCGTGTTCTTCAGTGCGTTGAAGAAGGCCGGATCGCCGATCAGACGGCCCCAGTTGAAGCTGGGCGCGAAGCGCCAGGGCACGGTGCGGGTCGCCTGGAACGAGATGATGAACGAGGAGATGATCGGCCACACCCAGAAGATGGCGAAGATCAGGAGATAGGGCGTGAGGAAGCGATAGGCCGTGGCGTTGCGGTTGCGCATTGGTTCCTCCTCCTTTTTTCGTCCCTTGTGTCGCGCCTGTTGGCGGCTGGCGTCATTTTGCCGACGCCACCGCCGCCCCTCATCCGCCTGCCGGCACCTTCTCCCCGTTAACGGGGAGAAGGGAGCTAGCCGCTTACTTGACCGGCAATCCGGTCGCCGCGGCGATCTGTTTTGCGGCATCGTCGAGTGCCGCCTTGGCGTCGGGATAACCGCCGGCCAGATATTTGGTCTGCACGGCGCGAACGATGATTTCGGCATCGCTTTGGAACTGCGTGCCGCGGCTGGGGACGACTTTCGGCAAGGTGCCCAGAATGTCCTTCCACACCGCCTGGCCACCCCAATAAGGCAGGCCCTGGCTGACGTAGGGATCGTCAAGCGCCGAGACCAGCGAGGGGACGAGGCCGAACTCCTTCAGCATGGTGATCTGGCCCTCATTGGTTCCGAGCGTGTATTTCAGGTACTCGTATGCCGCTTCCTTGTTCTTCGAGGCCGAAGTAATGGCCAGCGACGAGCCGCCAAGGTTGGCCGCGCGCGGGCCGTCGGCGGTCAGGCTCGGCATCAGATAGACGCCCCATTTGCCGTTTTCGCCGGCCGATTCGGTGCGGATGGTGCCTTCATACCAGCCGCCGTAGACCTGGGTGGCGACGGTGCCGGCGGTGTTGTTGGTGATCTTGGTCCCCCAGTCGGCGGACGAGACGATGCCGGCGTCCTTCATCTCCTTGACCTTGGTCATGGCATCGACGCATTTGGGCTCGGCGACGGTTATCGACTGGCCGTCCTCGGCGAAATAGGCACAGCCCTGCTCGTTGGCGATCATGCGGAAGAACTCGCTGTCGCCGTTGAAGTCGGCGTTGGTCATCGAGACCCCCGGATTGGCGGCCTGGATCTTCTTGCCGGCGGCGATGAAATCGTCCCAGGTCTTGATCGATGCCGGGTCGACACCGGCCTTCTCGTAGAAGTCGCGGCGATAGAAGGCGGCGACCGGACCGGAATCCCAAGGCATCGCATAGGCCTTTTCGCCGACCTCAAGCTCGGTGCGTTTGAAATCGGGGAATTTCTTCTGGTCCTCGGCGGTGTAACCGAGCGTGTGCAGATCGACGAAGCAGTCGGGGAACTGGCTCCAGTAATTCTCGGCCTCGCCATTCTCGATGGTAACGATGTCAGGCAGGCCGACGCCGCCGGCGGCACAGCCGGCGATCGACTTGTCGTAGGTCGGCTGGTTGCCGAGATCCTGGACAGTGACCTTGATATCGGGATGCAGCTTGTTGAAGCCGGCAACCGTCGCCTTCAGCGACGAAGCGGCGACATTCCAGCTCCAGATGGTGATTTCGCCGGACTGCGCAAAGGCCGGGGCTGAGCCCAGGGCAAGCGCGAGCGCGGCGCATGTCAGTGTGATGCGCATTGAAATCCTCCCATTTCATTTGCTCTCTCTCTGCGAGCCCGGCTAGACTAGGCAGCGCGGAAGGCTTGTCGCCGACAAAGGGAAGACGGAATTGGCGGAAAGTAAGATGCCGGATCGGCCGTTTTACCAGCCAGGCGCCAGCAGCGTGGAAGGGCTGCCGTTGCTCCTGCAGATGTTTCACACCGCTCCGCTGGTAATGCTCAAGCCGCATTGGCATGCCCAGGTCGAGGTGAATTTCATCGTGCGCGGCAACGTGCACTACCGCATGAACGAGCACGAGATTTCGCTTTCGGCCGGCGAGATGTGCTTCTTCTGGGGCGGCCTGCCACACCAGATGGACGATCTAAGCGACGATGCCATCTATGCCGGCGCGCATCTGCCACTGGTGCATTTCTTCCGGCTGCATCTGCCGGCGGATGTGCGGCACCGGCTGATGACCGGCGCGACACTGGTGACCAGCGCCACCGATCAGTCCGACAACGACAATTTCGCCCGCTGGAACCGCTATGCCCGCTCGGGCGATCCGGCCAAGGCCGAGCACGCCGTCAACGAACTTCTGCTGCGGTTGGAGCGAGTGCGGTTCGAGCCTTACCGGCTGGTGCCCGAGACGACGGCCGGACAAGAAGCCGGCAGCGCGTTCGACCAGCAATCGTCGCGCAATGTCGGGCGCATGTGCGATTTCATCGCCGAGAATTTCCTCTACGATATCGATTGCGTGAACATCGCGGCGGCGGCCGACATCCACCCCAAATACGCCATGAGCCTGTTCAAGAAATCGACCGGCATGACGCTCAACGAGTATGTCAACCTCTTGCGGCTGAGCTACGCGCAGGCGCTTCTGATGCACCAGGACGCCAATGTGCTGCGCGTCGCCATGGACTCAGGCTTCGGCTCGCTCAGCGCCTTCAACAAATCCTTCCGCAAGCTGGCCGGCATGACACCATCCGATTTTCGCAAGGGCCTGGCGGGTGCCAGGTAGGCCAGGGCTCGGCGTGGAAACCACGGATCGGACGGCATTTCTTTTCCTGCCGGAAATCCACACCTAGGCGCTGGACAGGCCGGATTCCCATGCTATAACCCACGCGCTTTCAAGGGGCGCCCACGGCGCTCCTGAAATCCGGAGCGCGAGTTTTCGTTAGCCGGAACAGGCCCAGATAGCTCAGTTGGTAGAGCAGCGGACTGAAAATCCGCGTGTCGGTGGTTCGAATCCGCCTCTGGGCACCATCCCCTCTTCTCCCGACAGTCTCTTTCGCCGAAGGCTCTACGCTTCTGTCTCGGCAACTAGCTGAAATACTTACTGATTTCGGTGCCCAAGGCGCGGATGGTCGGGTTTCGTGGAATTTCGGCGCAGTTGGTCCAACGAGGCGGGGGGCTGGTATTTTCGCTGGTATTGGAGATCCTGATGGTATCGATGCAGCCAAATTGGAGGTCCCGAAAATGGCTCTTTCCGACGTAAAATGCCGTAATGCCCGACCCGCTTCCAAGCTCGTGAAATTGTCTGACGGTGGCGGGCTCCAGCTTTGGGTGCAGCCTACCGGATCTCGCCTATGGCGCCTCGCCTATCGTTTTGGCGGCAAGCAGAAGCTTCTGGCGTTGGGCAGCTATCCCCTCATCTCCCTCGCTGAGGCACGCGAGGCGCGCGATACCGCCAAACGTCTCCTCCTGCGTGGCATCGACCCCGCACAGGAGCGTAAGACGCAAAAGGCTTCGGCGGAGGACACCTTTCGCTCAATCGCGGAGGACTATGTCGACAAGCTGAAGAAGGAGGGACGTGCCGACCGGACCATCACCAAGGTCAAATGGCTGCTCGACTTTGCCTATCCAACGTTTGGGGACAAAAGCGTTCGGGAGATCGATCCGGCCACAATTCTTGCCGCTCTCCGCCGCGTGGAGGTTCGTGGTCGATACGAGTCGGCCAGGCGAATGCGCTCCACCATCGGCAGCGTGTTTCGATATGCAATCGCAACCGCACGCGCCGATGTAGATCCGACGATCGCCCTGAGGGGCGCACTCGTCGGTCCGACGGTCACGCCCCGTGCCGCGGTTACCGATCCTAAGGCCTTGGGAGGCTTGCTGAGGGCGATTAATGCATTTGACGGACAGCCTACAACCCGAGCCGCTCTGAAGCTGATGGCCCTGCTATTTCCCCGCCCCGGCGAGCTGCGCGCGGCCGGATGGGACGAGTTCGATTTCGAAAGCTCGGTGTGGAGCATCCCTGAAGGACGCATGAAGATGCGACGGCCGCACCGCGTACCTCTTTCCACGCAGGCCGTCAGCGTCCTGACCTCACTTAGAGAAATCTCTGGTGGTGGATCGCTGTTGTTTCCTAGTGTTCGATCGGGTTCGCGTCCGATTTCCGACAACACGCTTAACGCCGCCCTTCGCCGTATGGGCTATGGCAAAGAAGAAGCTACCGCGCACGGCTTTCGAGCAACGGCATCAACTCTGCTAAACGAATGCGGCAAGTGGCACCCGGACGCCGTAGAGCGGCAGCTGGCCCACATTGAGAACAACGACGTTCGGCGCGCCTATGCCCGGGCAGAGCACTGGGAAGAGCGCGTCAGGATGATGCAATGGTGGGCCGATTATCTGGATGAACTCGAGAGCAAAAACTCGCGGGTGGTCTCAATCGGGGGACGCGAGGCAAGCCTGCTGTCCATACATCCTCGCGAGGGTCTAGTTTGGAAGCCAACGGCGACGGTTCGCCAAACGACGAGACGAACCTCCAACCTCCGAAAATCACACTGAACCTCGTCGAAAACACCGAAACTGGGCGACCAATGTTGCAGGCCCGGAGGGTCATCGTTTTCCACAGGAAATCAATACGTTATGTTGGCCACACATTTCCTTCGTATTCTCTCGTATGGTCTGGCGAACCTAAGGACCAGGAGGAGGACTAGTATTCCCTCCGCGGTGTCTCGTCGTCCACAAGAAGGGTCGATTAACCCGTGACGAACGTGGCTGGTTTGGGGCCATGTATGGACGGCTCTCCGTTGGCAAGGGATTTGTGAGCTTTTGCAGTTGCTGGTTGGTGCGGCCATGTATCCGACCTGTAGGTGCGGCCTTTCATGTGCCGCTGGCCATAATGCCATTCGCGCGTTTCAGGTCCCGATCGAAAGCTCGCACTTATAGTGCACGGCCCCAGTGGGTTTTCCTGATCCGGCGGTTTCAACCGGCTTTGTGCATTAGCTCCTGTCCGCCCTTTCCAACCTCGTTGGCGATCCCGCGCCTTGTTTCGTTCTATGCGATGACCGGCTCCCTGTAGCGCTCGCCGCCGGTCATCAATGCCCAGACCATGCGGGCTGTCTTGTTAGCCAGCGCAACCGCCGCGACCTTGGTTGTTCGCCGCGCCATCAGTTGCACCAGCCATGGCCGCCTGGTCCCGTTCCGTTCGGCATAGCGGATGACCGCCATGGCGCCGACCACGAGCAATTGTCGCAGGTAGCGATTGCCGGCCTTGGAGATGCTGCCGAGCTTCTCCTTGCCCCCGCTAGAGTTCTGCTTCGGCACGAGCCCGATCCAAGCCGAGAGGCATCGCCCCGACTTGAACGCGTGCGGATCGGCGACGGTCGCAACGAGCGCACTCGCCAGCAGCGGGCCAACGCCCGGAATCTCCATCAACCTGCGACCCAGTTCGGTCTCTCGCGCACTCGCACGGACCCGGCGATCGTTTTCGAGGATCTGTTCCTTCACGACATCGGTCTTGTCACGGCCACGCAGATCGCCTCTGCATCTGCAGCATCATTCTTCTGCCGCTTCAGATAAGGCTTCACATACTGTGCCGGCAGCAGCCGCACATCATGGCCACGTGCAGTCAGTTCTCTCGCCCAATAATGCGACGAACTGCAGGCTTCGATTCCGACCAGGCAACGCGGCAGGCTCTCAAAGAACGGCAGCACACGCCCACGCGTCAAGTTCCTGCGAACTGCAACCTCACCAGTCGCATCCACGCCGTGGACTTGAAACACGGACTTCGCATTATCCAGACCGATTGTCGTAACGTTGCTCATAATAGCGCTCCTCCAGCTCTAATCCCGCGATCATACCGCAGGAAGGGAGGAGAGCCGTCCACCGCATCAGGAGCGGAAGGATTGCTTCTGTCACAGAAAATGCGATTGCGGTCATCCAGCACGCTAGGATTACATCGCCCGTGGGCCGAAACGGACGTTACAGGCCTCATCGAGGGAGAACCAACTTCGGTTGGAGAGACGAACCGAACCGTTGTAGCCGCTGGCCCGCGGAGGTGGGCAGCCGTCCACAGCCAAGTGAAGAGCTGCCCAACCTCAGCTATACACAACAATTATGTTGTGTTAGACGGAGTCATGACCTTCGGCATGATTCTGAACGAAAGGGACCTACGAGAGGCGCGCACCAGCGCAGCGGTACTGGATGCTGCATTGAGTTCCGAGCATGTGCTTGAGCCGATGGTAAAGGGCCTGCCGCCTGAGGTGGTGGTACACGTGACGCGCGCCATGAAGGCCGAGCGTACGGATTTGGCCGGGGTTATCGCAGCATATGAGAATGCGAAGGATAGCGGCGATCATCGCCCTCTTCAAAAAAGGGCGGGTAGCGACCCCGGCTTGACCTTGATCGTCGCCCGCATTGCAAAGGGGATGTCGCAGCGGGATTTGGCTTGGCGGCTAGGCGTCAAGGAGCAGCAGGTCCAACGGTATGAGGCAGACCGCTACAGTACCATAAGCCTCAAAAATTATGAGCGGGTCGCCGCCCTACTAGGCGTAAGTCTCCGGGCGGAAATCTCCGACATCAAAGAGCTTCGCGGGCTGGACCTGGTCATTGATGACGTCTCCAAGGAGAATATCAGGAAGATAATCAAGCACGGTCGGGAGAACGGCTGGTTTTCTGAGGGCGCGGACAAGGAGGAATTGCGCCGGTTCATAGCGGAAAACAGGATCACATTCGGCAGCCCGTCACTTCTGCGCACAGGCTTGAACGTCAAAGACCATAGCGAAGACATTCTGCTCCATGCGTGGCGTGCTAGGGTTACGAATCGGGCACTAGAGATCATCGATGCGGATAAGCCGCGCTATGTACCGCTTGACGTTACATGGCTTCCTGACCTCGTCCATCTAAGCGTGTTTGCTGACGGGCCCAAGCGCGCGAGGGACATGCTTCTGGAGCATGGCATTGTTCTGGTGACCGAACCGCAGATTGCCGGTCTGGCCATAGACGGCGCGGCGTTCCTGATCGGTGAAATCCCGGTAATTGGCATGACACTGCGCCGGGACGCGCTTGACAATTTTTGGTTTACGCTTCTGCACGAGGTAGCCCACGCGATTCTGCACTATCGCACAGGGCTGGCCGTGGGCTTCTTTGATCAGTCGGAAGCGGAATCAGTTGACGATCAGGAAGCGGAGGCCGACACATTCGCTTCAAATATCCTCATTCCGGAAGAAAGGTGGCGTAAGTCAGCCGCCCGCATTGCCCGCTCACCAGCCATTGTTGAGCGATTTGCTGAAGATATAGCTATCCATCCCGCAATTGTATTTGGACGAATCAGAAAAGAAAGAAACGACTATTCGCTCTTCTCCCAGAAAATCGGTGTAAGGCAGGTGCGTAGCGTGCTCATTGCAGAAACCTAAAGGAAGGTAAGTCAATGCTTCCATACTATCCCGCCCTACGCTTCAAGCAGGGAGAATACACTGCTGCAGGCAAGCTGCCCGCTGACGCTCAACGATTCATAGAGCCGCGCTTTGTCCTGCCGTCTCTGATCGAGCCTGATCCTGCTCTGGAGCGAACGCCCACAGTGGATGAAATCGCTTATCTGACTGGCGACCGTGTTGGAAAACACTGGCCGATCAGGCGGGCGTTCTTGGATACCCATTTCATCGCACGGGAGCTTGGCGACGTAGGTCTCCTGCGTCTCTTTCGTACAGTGTGGGGGCGGAACCCCCGGATCGTGCCGGTGGCTAGATTGACGGACCTAATCAATCCGCTGTTCCGGGACCTTCGGTGTGACGGTCCAGTAAAGCTTTCTGTACTCGTTGGCTATGAAGAAGCGGACGAGGAGGCGATCGCCGAAGCATTAAAGACCGCAAGATTGGAAGCATCAGACTGCGTGATCTTCGTTGATTTCACAGGCGCTCCGCTTGATCCAGACATAGCAACCGGTTCGGTGAGCGGAGTACTGGATCGCGTTGGCGAGGTGGGTCTATGGCAGCGCGTTGTTTTTCAAGCCTCCAACTTCCCGAACAAGAATCCAGCCGCGCCGGGTGAGACGGAACTCATTCCTCGCCACGAATGGGATGTGTTCCACGCCGCCTTGAAGGAATGCGGCATTGCGCCTGATCGGCTGGGTTATGGTGATTTCGGTGCCGACTGCGGAGAAATGGTCTTTCCGCGCAAAAAAGGCGGTGGAGCTGCGATCCGGCATCTGCGCTACACGACGGCGTCAAAGACTCTCGTGGTGCGCGGCGCTGAGACGGGTAAAGACGCTGATGTGATGGCTGACGTATGCAAGCGGATTGTTGATGGCGGACACTTCACCGGGCCGGCGTTCTCGGAGGCGGACGACCGCATTTACTGCCTCGCAAAAGGTATCATTTTGGGACCGGGAAATGCTTCCAACTGGCGGGAATGGAACATGCTGCATCACATGATGCAGGTGGTCCGCGATCTTGGCGCGCTTGCGGGTATGGAGTTCGCACTTGGACGCGTCACGTCAGAAGTCGGCCAACAGCCGTTGTTTGAGAATGCAGTCCTGACGGTAGCGTAATTGATCTTGCCGTAGGCCACAGTCACCAACCACTGGATTGTAATCAAGAGTTTGGTGGGCAGTGCAGCCGTCCGACATGGCGCAAGGTGCCATAAGATTGGCCACTCGTATTAGTGGTAAGCGGGATTATAGATGGAAGAACAGCGCAAGACACTTGAAGGCCTGATACTTGGGCTCCGTGAATTGCTTGAGGACGTTCGACTCGGACAATTCGACACCCGTGAACGCGCTGTCATGGGGCGACTGGCTCGCTTCATGGCGCCGCACTATGAAGACTGGGACATCGACACCGATCATGAACGGAGGGGGACATCCTTCCGAATGGGGAACCGGGCGAGAAGGCAATCATCCCAGATATTATAGCTCACGAATTGGGCGTGAGGAGCAACCTGTTGGTGGTCGAACTGAAGCTGAGCGACAATCACGATATCGCCCTCGACCTTTGGAAGCTCGCTCACATGACCCGCGAGAACGGACTCTATGGCTACACGCCAGGGGCGCACGTTATCCTGAACCTACAGCAGCAGACCGTGGCGCAATCCATCATCTTTGTAGGCGGGGCACCGCATCCCGAACTGGCAGGTTGGTTTCAGCGGCATTTCGACCGGATCGGCGTTATTCAATAGGGCAAACCCCGACGTACGCTTCTGACGCACCCTCGCCGGGGCGCAGTCCAATCTGACCGTTCCAAGGACCAAATTGGGGGCCGAAGGCGTCTATCCGCTTCGAGGTGCAGGAATGCTACGAGCGAAGCGCAGTCGGTGGTGCCGTGTCGCCCCAATTCCGTTGTTGCGACAGGCAAGAAGCACTTCTCCTATAATACGGGGAAACGGTCCTGCGGCACGTGGAAATCGGTCGACAGGTCAACAACGGCAGTATAACTCGGCCTAACAACGATAATTCTTTCGCGAAGCCGTCGTTGGACATGTGTCGCAGAACGCTCTTGGACAGGATTCCTATGGTCAACTTCGAAGATCTGCTCGACGACAACGAGGCGCCGGTGACCGATCCGCGCGATATCTTCCTCACGCTCGACCGAGCGAAGCGCTTCTCGTTCCCGCGCGACATTCAGACCGAAGTGATGAAAGCCTGGTTCCAGGATCCCGACAATCACGACACGGTCATCAAGCTGAACGTGGGCAGCGGGAAGACCGTGGTAGGCCTCCTCCTCCTCCAGAGCTCCTTGAACGACGGCAAAGGGCCGGCGCTGTACATATGCCCGGACAATCAACTGGTCTTCCAGGTCTCCGAGGAAGCCAATGCATTGGGTCTCGAGATCGTCGACGACCCGAAGGATCCGGCCTACGCCTCAAGTCAGAAGATCTGCGTCACGACGATCCACAAGCTGTTCAATGGCAAGTCCGTGTTCGGATTGGAACAGGTGAAGATCGCGATCGGTAGTGTGGTCGTGGACGACGCCCATGCCTGCGTGGCGGCCATCGGCGACCAATTCCGCATAACCCTGCCGAACACCCACCCGGCCTACAGCAAGATTTTCAAAGCAGCATCGAGCCAGTTGAAGCGACAAAGTCCGTCGCGCTTCCTGGCGTTGGAGGACAGCGATCCATGGGCGACCATGGAGGTGCCCTTTTGGGCGTGGAAGGACAATCAGGAAACGATACTGAAGGCCTTGCACGAACAACGGGAGTCAGACGAGCTGATCTTCAGCTATCCATTGCTAAAGGAGGTTCTGCCCTACTGCCGATGCGTTATCGGCGGGCAATCTCTTGAGATCGAGCCCACCTGCCCGCCCACCGACCTCATTAGGTCCTTCTTCAAGGCGAAGAGGAGAATCTACCTGACCGCGACCCTCGCGGACGACAGCGTACTCGTCTCGCACTTCGGAGCCAACCCGAAGAAGCTCCGCGACCCGATCGTGCCGGTATCGTCCCAGTTCATGGGCGAGCGGATGATCTTGATGCCGCAAGAGCTCAATCCCGAGATCGACATCGCCGAGGTCCGGTCGTTGCTCGTCGACCTTTCTCAGGACCACAACGTGGTCGTCATCGTGCCATCCAAGCCCGCGGCCAACACTTGGAAAGGTGTCGCCGACCAGATCCTGATCGGCGACAAGGTCGCGCCGGGCGTCGAGAAGCTTCGAAACGGCCATGTCGGCCTGACCGTGCTGGTCAATCGTTACGACGGCATCGACCTACCTGGCGATGCATGCCATGTTCTGGCACTGTTCGATCTTCCGGAGGTTTCCTCGTTCCGGGAAGCCGCCGATATGGCGATCCTCGCCGAGTCGAAGGCGGGTCTCCGTCGACAGATGCAGCGCATCGAGCAGGGCATGGGACGCGGCGTT
Source organism: Mesorhizobium erdmanii USDA 3471 (assembly GCF_000472705.1). Classification (GTDB taxonomy): domain Bacteria; phylum Pseudomonadota; class Alphaproteobacteria; order Rhizobiales; family Rhizobiaceae; genus Mesorhizobium; species Mesorhizobium erdmanii. Next base: position 37,339 of record NZ_KI421454.1, read on the forward strand.
CGATCCAACGACGACCATTGCGTGGTCCTGCTGTGCGGCGCCAAACTGACGAGCCGCATCAAGTCCGTCGATGGCCGCGAGATGCTGGCCGGAGCCACTCAGGCCCAACTCGATCTGTCCATGAGCCTCGCCAAGCAGCTCGATGGCACCGACATCGACGGCATCAAGAAGGTCATCGAACAATGCCTGGACCGTGACCCGGGCTGGGTCAAGGTCAGCAAGAAGGCGCTCCTCAAGGCCAAGCCCGGCAAGGGCCTGACTCTCGATCCGATGGCCGTTGCGCTCCGGACCGCATTCGATCTGGCGAGGTCGGGCGACCACCCCGGCGCACTGGAGGAACTCCGATCGGCCGGTAACAATCTCGACGATGTCGACGAGAAGGCCTTGACCTTGGTTCGGCAAGCCGAGATAGCGCATCACATCGATCCTGCGAATGCGCAGAAGATATTGCTGTCCGCGCACAAGTTGAACAACACCGTGCTCAGACCCATCGACGGCATCGCTTACCAGAAGCTCTCCCCGGTGGCCGGCAAGCAGGCGGCGGCAGTCCAGGAGATCCACCGAACGAGCTTCCTGGAAGCAGTGGACAGGATGCTGCACTTTAAGTCCTTAGTGGAGGACCTCAAGTTCGAACCGAGCACCTCTAACAAATTCGAAGCGGCCATTCACGAAACCGGGCGGCTGCTTGGCCTGGGATCGCAACGGCCGGAGAAGACGTCGGAAAAGGGGCCGGACAATCTCTGGGCATTCTCGGACGGAAGCTTCTTGATCATCGAGTGCAAGAACGGCGCCACCACCGAGCAAGGCATATCAAAGCACGACCTCGGTCAATTGGGCCAAGGCATCGACTGGTTCGAGGAGAAGTACACTAAGGTCACGCCGAAGACCGCGTTGATAGTGCACCCGATGAAGAACACCGGCTCGGGCGCGGCCATGATCGACGGAGCCCGCGTAATGACCGAGGTGCAACTCGACAAGCTGCGGAATGTTCTCATGGACTTCGCGAAGGCGCTGGGCGAACCAAACGTGCTGAATGACGTGAGTCGCATCGGTGCACTTCTGACCACACATGCGCTAGTGCCGACCATGTTCGTTGATCGATATTCCGTGCCACTAAAGAAGTCCTAGTCGGTTTGGCGGACGAACTGTTCTTTAGGATAAGACCAGAATATTCCTTGTTAGCCAGCATACCATCCGATGGTTCCAGCCCGGGTTAGCCGCTTGACTCTGAGCAGGGGCGGTTTGACAGGGCTGCCTAAATATCCGCTTTTCGCAGGCAGATGAAGCTCGCCCAACGACCGGAATCAGGCGGTGCAAAGCCGACGCTCCAGATAGGCTGCGCCGCCGTGCTGCAGGCAATCATTTGGAGTCGCCTGTATTTTCCTGGTCATATATCCCTAGTCAGCGCGACCGGCGAAGTTCGGCCAAGCGATCGGCCAAATCGACCTACCGATCGCAAATTTGTACATACTATCAATGCGCTAAGCATAGCGAATATCGGCCATCATCGGCATCGGCATTGGCGTCGTCGATCAACCGTCTCGGTGAAGCTGAGGTAGCGGCTAACATCGGCCAAATGATCGGCCAGTTATGGGCGCTCAGCTAAAATTTCTGTTGACATATACGTACTTAGCGCGATCTAACATCGGCCAATCATGGAAGAGACCGTACAGCGCATCGAGCCGGCGCGCCTGGAAGACGTTGCGGAGCCTATCTCCGACGCGCTGGCTGAGCTGTCAGCAAGCTCGGCGGTTCTCGGCGCCAAGCTGCATCCGCGCACGGCCGCGAACCTGGCGGATCTCGTGCGCATCATGAACACCTATTACAGCAACCTGATCGAGGGCCACAACACGCGCCCCCGCGACATCGAACGCGCCCTCGCCGGCGAATTCGACAAAGACCAGGAACGACGCAACCTGCAGGTGGAAGCCGCGGCCCATGTTCGACTGCAGGGGGAAATCGATCGCCTGGCAGCGGAGGGTCAGCTCCCAGAACCGGCTTCGCTTGATTTTTTGCGCTGGCTGCATGCGGAATTCTACCGTGACGCCGATGAGGCGATGTTGCGCATTCGCGGCGCAGACAGAGAATTCTTGATGGTTCCGGGTCGGTGGCGATCACAGCCCGAACATGATGTCACTGTCGGCCGCCACCAGCCGCCGTCAAGCGATCGCGTCGAAGCGTTCATGGAGCATTTCGCTAGCCGGTACCGCTTCCAACGTACGGGCAAAGCGGCTAGGATATTGGCGATTCCGGCCGCGCATCATCGGTTCAATTACATTCATCCCTTCCCAGACGGCAATGGACGCGTCAGCCGCTTGATGAGTCACGCCATGGCCCATGAGGCAGGAATCGCCGCGCACGGGCTGTGGTCGATTTCCCGAGGCCTGGCGCGGGGTCTGGAAAGCCGCGGCGACTATAAACGCATGATGGATCACGCCGACATGCCACGCCAAGGCGATCGCGACGGCGGCGGTAATCTTTCTATGCGGGCGCTGGCGGATTTTACCTTATGGTTTCTACGCGTATGTATCGACCAGGTCAGTTTCATGTCGAGCCTGTTCGATTTGAACCAACTAGCCCGGCGCCTGCAGCGGTTCGTTCAACGCTACGACCTGAAGCCCGAAGCTTTCCGGCTGCTCGAGGAGGCGCTTCTGCGCGGCGAGTTCGATCGCGGTGAGGCCTCACGTATCGCTGGCTTGCCGGAACGTACGGCCCGCCGCGTGTTTACCGAGGTGCTCGAGCTTGGCCTGCTTGCGTCCGATACCCCGAAAGGACCGGTATCGCTACGCTTCCCGGTCGACACGTTGGACGAACTGTTTCCTAAGCTATTTCCGGAAACTTAGCGTCGCATAACTGCGCCTACTGTTTCCCCGCCCCGGCGAGTTGCGAGCCGCCGAATGGGAAGAGTTCGACTTCAAAGGCTCGGTGTGGACCATCCCGGAAGCAAGGCATGAAAATGCGGCGGCCGCACCGCGTTGCACTTTCGAGGCAGGCCATCACCGATCTCAGAGACATTTCCGGCGGCGAGGCGCTGTTGTTTCCAAGTGTGCGATCGGGTTCTCGTCCGATTTCCGACAATACACTTAACGCCGCCCTGCGTCGCATGGGTTACAGCAAGAAAAAGCAGCGGCTCACGGTTTCCGAGCAACGGCATCAACTCTGTTGAATGAATCGGCAAGTGGCATCCAGACGCAAGAGAGACAGCTGACCCATATTGAAAAGAACGACGTTCGGCGCACTTACGCCAGGGCAGAGCACTGGGAAAAGCGCGTCAGTATGATGCAGTGGTGGGCCGATTATCTGGACGAAATTGGGTGCACGAAACCTGCAGTTGAACCCAACAAGTGTAACTGCAACCCCGTGTCCGCACCTATCGTGAACATGAACATCAGCTTTGCGTACGTTATGACATTGGCCGCGTCTATGTTGGGGCGGAACCGGCGACGCAGTCCTTCGAGGGACAGGGGCTTTTCACAAATCTACGTCAAGCGACTTAACTGGTTGTGGAGCTTCAATCGTTATTCCGAGTCGGCTGACGGCCGGCGTCAGCACAGCGTCAGGAACAGCGGTCTGGCTCAGCGTTCCGGCTTGTCGTCCCGGAGGATGCGCTCAGCGGCTCCGTCAAGATCCTCATATTGGCCACTCTTCAACGCCCACAGAAAGCCAGTCAGCCCCAGTGCGCCAAGAAATAGGGCGACTGGCATGAGGTAGACGAGTATCGTCATGATGACCGCGCTGATGGGTGAATGCCGGAATGCGTTGCCGAAGAAGCCCTCGTCAGCTCGGCGAGCCTAAAGCCCTGCAGCCGCAGCCCGTTTCCGATCACTAGCAGCGATGAGGCGGACATCGCGACCGCGGCGATCAACGGCGTGACGTTGCCGAAGATGGCGATCGGCACGGCAACAGCATTGTAGATGATCGCGATGGCTATGTTCTGGCGGATCAGCCGCCCTGCCTTCCGCGAGACGTCCAGCGCAAGGGGTACGGCCGAAAGGCTTTCACGCAGGAACACGAAATCGGCCGCGTTGCGGCCAATATCGGCGGCGGTCGCGGGAGCGATCGAGACGTGCGCCGCGCCCAGCGCTGGCGTGTCGTTGAGCCCGTCGCCCACCATCAGGACCTTGTGGCCGGCCTTGGTCAGCACTTCGATCCGCTCAGCCTTCTCGGACGGCAGCAGCGCCGAAACAAAACGGTCGATGCCCAATATTCTTGCGACATCGCCACAAGCGTCCGGGGTATCGCCCGACAGCATTTCGACCGACACGCCGGCATCCTTCAATTGTCCGACCGCCGCCTTGGCGTCGGCGCGCCTAGCGTCCTCGAACTTGAAGGAGGCGACGATCCTCCCATTCTTCGAAAGCACCGTCCCGCCATAGCCGCCATACTTGCCTTCGCCACCGGTCCGGGCTTTCCATCCGGCCCAGCCGCGCCGGCCAAGACGCCAGGTGCTGTCCGCGGTCGTGGCTTCGATGCCGAGACCCGGGTGCTCGCTGACGGCTTCCAGCTTCGGCTGGCCGGCAAAACCCGCGAATGCGGCGATGGCCTTCGAGAACGGGTGACGGGAGTGCGCGGCCATGTCGGCTGCCATCGCCAGCATCGCCGGATCGATGGACGACGCGTTGACCAGCCTGGGCTGGCCGAGCGTGAGAGTGCCGGTCTTGTCGAACACCGCGATGTCGATCGCTGCCAGGCGCTCAATGGCCGATCCGTCCTTGACCATCACGCCGGCTTCGAACAAGCGGCGCGCCGCGACCACTTGCACGATCGGCACGGCCAGACCGAGCGCGCATGGGCATGTGATGATGAGAACGGCGATCGCGATCGTCACTGCCCGGTGCCAGTCGCCGGTTACCGCCATCCAGCCAAGGAACGTCACGAAGGCGGTGAGATGGACCACCGGCGCGTAGAGCGCCGAGACACGGTCGGCGATCCGCCGATAGTGCGCACGACCACCTTCGGCGGCTTCCATCAGCCGGACCATTTCCGCCAGGAAGGAGTCCTTTGCCGCAGCGGTCGCTTCGATGGTCAGCGGGCCGGTAAGGTTGAGCGTGCCGGCCTGAACCTGTTGCCCGGACGTCACGGTTTTTGGTGTGCTCTCGCCAGAAACCAGCGAGCAGTCGAGATCCGACGCGCCCCGAATGATCCGGCCGTCGACAGGGACCCTTTCGCCTGCGGCGACCAGAAGGTGCATGCCCGGTTCGATCTCGCCAACCGGCAGGTAGTCGCGCGCGCCATCGCCGCGCAGCACGATGGCGCCACGTGCGGCCAACTGGGACAGGCCTTTCACGGCGGTCCGTGCCCGTTCGCGCATGACGTGATCCAGGGTGCGGCCGATCAACAGGAAAAACAGCAGGGATACGGACGCGTCGAAATAGGCGTGATCGCCATGATTGATCGTCTCGTAGAGGCTCATGGCATAAGCGAGCGACACCCCAACCGCGATCGGCACGTCCATGTTCATGCGGCCGTGGCGCAGTGCATTCCAGGCCGAGCGGAAGAAGATGCCGCCGGCAAAGGTGAGCGCCGGGATGGCGATCAATGCAGAGACCCAGTGAAACAGGTCGCGGGTAGCACCTTCGGCGCCGGACCAGACCGAGACCGAAAGCAGCATGATGTTGCCGGCGGCGAACCCGGCGACCGCGACCGCGCGGATCAGCTCGGCAAGCGTCTTGTCCTTCTTATCAGCGTCGGCTTCGAACAGGTGCGCCTGAAAGCCCAGCCGTCCCAGCGCGGCGACAAACGGAGGCACAGAGTCCCCACGCCACCGGATCGCGACCCGTTTCGTCGACAGGTTGACACGAGCGCCTTCGACGCGATCGAGCCTTCCGAGAGCCGTCTCGATGGCCTGGATGCACGCCGCGCAGTGAACCGTCGGCACTGAAAGGTCGGTCTGCCAAAGATTGTCGCCAAGCGATCGGCTCGCCAACCTGATCTCCTGGCTAAACGGCAGGACCGATGTGGTACTGGTCAGATCCAGCGCCAGTTCCGCGCTGGGTGCACAACAGCTCATTGCAGCGCTCCTTGCGAAATCATGATCCGGCGAACGTCGCGATAGGGCTCTGTCAGACCGGCATCGGCGTCGACTTCGACGATCCAGACGCCATCCCTTGGCAAGTGCTGCGCGGCAAATTCCTGGTCCGAGACGAGGGCGAGAGTGACGGCCTTGTCCCCAGCCTCGTAGGCGGGATGACGAAACAGTATCTTGACGCCATGCAACGGAACCGGCTTGCCGGTGGTATCGCTCAAGCTGTAGCGGACCTCACCCCGAGCGATCGTCAGTTTGCCGGTCCAACCGAGTGCCGCCTGCGCGCGCCCTTCCTCGGCCTTTCGGTTGAATTGCTGGCTGGCCACATAGGTGTTCTCGACGACAAGGCCGGTCCAGCTCGTGCTGGCGAGTGTCGCCATCGTCAGATTGACCGCGATGATCACGCCGAAAAAGCCGAGAATGGTGAGCAGCATGTGCCTGCCGGTGAACTCACGCGTCTTTTGCGTATTGGTGCTCATCTGGCGATCTCCGGTGCGTTGAAGGTGGCGGTGTATTCGTCCGATTCGAAGCTCGCTCTGTCCTCGACGCGGAACTTGAAGGTTTGTGCAGCGTGCCGAACCTCACCCGCTGGCTGGCGCACGAAGACCTTCAGCATGTTCAGCCGGTCGGGTTCGACCGCGATGGCGAAGAAGCGAGCTGCCGGCAGATCACTGCCGACGACGCTCATTTCGGCTCCCTGCAAGCCCTGCATCGTGACGACGATCGTCCTTGGCTCGGGGATCATGTTAAGCAGCTTGACGGTGTAACCGTTGCGGATCGAGCCGTCGGACAGGGTCACGAATTGCGGATTGCGGTCGTGCAGGACGTTGATCTCGAGTCGGTCGCGCGTCAGCAGCGAATAGATCAAGGCAAGCCCGACCGCCGTCCACGCGCTCATGTAGAAGAAGGTCCTCGGTCGGAAGATCTTGCGAATATGGAAATGCGCCAACCTGGCGGAGAATGTGCTGTCGGCCGTTCTGACGAGTGAAGGGTTCACGGGACCGGAGCCGCCTGCGGTCACCACCGCCATGTTGGCGTTGTAGTCGGACAGCGTCGCATAGGAGATCAGCCCGCGCTCCTTGCCGAGCTTGTTCATGACGCCGTCGCAGGCATCAAGGCACAGCGCGCAAGTGATGCATTCGAGTTGCTGGCCGTCGCGAATGTCGATCCCCATCGGGCAGACTGCGACACAGGCATTGCAGTCGACGCAGTCACCGACCGGCTGCCCCGCAGCCTGGACCTTCTTGGCGTGCCGCGAACGAGGTTCGCCACGCCAGTCATTGTAGGTCACAGTGAGCGAATTCTCGTCGAGCATGGCAGCCTGGATGCGCGGCCACGGGCACATGTAGGTGCAGACTTGCTCGCGCATCAGCCCGCCGAACGTGTAGGTGGTCGCCGTCAGCACCGCGATGGTGACGTAGGCGACCGAAGCGGCGGTGCCGTTGAATACGTCGCCGATCAGCGTCGGCGCATCGGCGAAATAGAGGATCCAGGCGCCGCCGGTAGCTGCCGCTATGACCAGCCAGATGGCGTGTTTCGACACACGCAGCACCAGTTTGCGCGCGGTCCAGCGGCCGGCGTCGAGCTTCATGCGAGCGTTGCGATCGCCTTCGATCGCCCGCTCGACAACTAGGAAAAGATCGACCCATACCGTCTGCGGGCAGGTATAGCCGCACCAGGCGCGGCCGACGGTGGACGTGATCAGGAAGAGGCCGATGCCGGCCATCATCAGAAGGCCGGCGACATAGTAGAATTCCTGCGGCCATATCTCGATGAAGAAGACGTAGAAACGGCGGTTGGCAAGATCGATCAGCACGGCCTGATCAGGAGCAAACGGACCTCGATCCCAGCGCAACCAGGGCATCAGATAATAGATGCCCAGCGTGATCGCCATCACCAGCCATTTGAAGCGGCGAAAGCTGCCCGAGGCGCGTTTAGGGAAGATTTTCTTGCGCGGAGCATAGAGCGGCTGTCGTGTCTTGGCGGAGTTGACCGCTTTTGCCTCGAGCCGCTCCATCTGCGTTTTATCCAGCACGTGCATCTCCACTCGCGCGCGGCCTATGACATCGTTGTGCGACGGACTTGTCTGCTTCGACAGACGTCCGGTCTGCAGTGAGCCCGCTTCGCCGTGTGGGCCGCGCCGCCTTGCTGCAGGTCAATCGCCGCATGCCGGAATGGTGTCGGGGCCCGACTCGTGCCGGGCCCCGTCGCTTGGCGGGGAGGGCCGAGAATAGGCTTCCGTTCCTATTCTCCGCCGCCAAGCGAATGGACATAAACCGCAAGTTCCTTAACCTTGCTCTCGCCGAGACGCCCGATCCAGGCCGGCATGACACCGTGCTTCGGCGCGCGGACTTGGACGGCGATGGCTGTCTCGCCGGGTGCGTAGAGCCAGATCGCATCGGTCAGATTGGGCGCGCCGAGCTCTTTGTTGCCTTTCGCATTATCGCCATGACAGGCGACGCAGTTTTCCGCGAATACCTTGGCGCCGGGCTCGATAAGACTTGCATCCTGGACCTTGCCCGAGAGGCTGGCGACATAGGCGCCGACCTGTGCGATCTGTTCGGGCGTGATGATGTCACCGAAGGGGGGCATTTCCGACTGCCGAGTATCCGGGTCGGATGCGAAACGGATGCCGTGCGCGATCGTTTGCTGGATCTGCTCGGTCGTGCCGCCCCATAGCCAGTCATCGTCGTTCAGGTTTGGAAAGCCCTTCGACCCTTGGGCGCCCGAGCCGTGGCATTGCACGCAATTGACCTTGAAGGTAGCTCCACCGGCCGCTACCGCGAATTCACGCAGCGCGTCGTCGGCTGCAATCTCGGATACGGTCTTCTGCTGGATGGCCGCGACATATTTGCCCTTGGCGGCTTCGGCAGCCGCCAGCTCAATCTTGACAGCGTTGCGGCTGGAATAGCCAAGCACACCCTTGGTCGCGGAAGACAGCATCGGCCAAGCCGGATACGCAATTGTATAAGCCACCGCCCAAGCGACGGTGATGTAGAAGGTTATCACCCACCATCGGGGCAATGGGTTGTTGAGTTCCCTTATCCCGTCCCATTCATGACCGGTCGTTGAGATGCCCGAGACTTCATCGATATGCTCGCTGCTCATGATCAGTCGTCCTTGAGTGGAATCTGGGCGGCTTGATCGGCCTGTGTTTTGCCGCCGGGACGCAAGGCAAAGGCAATGCAGCCGACGAAGAAGAGCGCCATGGCAAGCAGACCCCAGCTGTCCGCGAATTCCCGCATCAAATTATAGCTCATTGCGTCCCCCCTCAGCGGTAGCCGGCTGCATCGTCATAGGTCTTGAAATCGACCAGTGTTCCCAGCATTTGCAGATAGGCGACGAGGGCATCCATCTCGGTCACCTGCTGCGGATTGCCGTCCAGATCACCGACTTTGGCTTTCGGATAGCGTTTCTCGACGCCGGAGGCATCGGCATTCGGGTCGGCCTGGGCCATCAGATCGGCATTGGCGTGCGCGATCATGTCATCGGAGTACGGGACGCCAACACGCGCGTTCGCAACCAGATGCGTCGAGAAGTCCTTCACCTCGATCGGAGCGTCCTTCAGGAACGCATAGCTCGGCATGATCGATTCCGGCACCACGGAACGTGGATCGGAAAGATGTGCGACGTGCCATGCGTTCGAATAGCGGTCACCGACCCGGGCGAGATCGGGCCCGGTGCGCTTCGATCCCCATTGGAAGGGATGATCGTACATCGACTCGGCGGCCAGGCTGTAGTGGCCGTAGCGCTCGACCTCGTCCCGGAAAGGCCTGATCATCTGGCTGTGGCAGAGGTAGCAGCCCTCGCGCACATAGATGTTGCGTCCGGCGAGTTCCAGTGGCGAGTAGGGCCGCATGCCTTCGACTTTCTCGATCGTGTTGTCGAGATAGAAAAGCGGCGCAATCTCGACGATGCCGCCGACGGTCACCACAAGAAGAGAGCCAACGAGAAGAAGCGTGGCGTTCTTCTCGATGATCGCGTGTTTGTCCATCAAGCCCATTGTCTGGCTCCCTATTCGGCAGGCCGGAGGGCGGGCTCGGAACCTGGCATTGGTTGCTCTTCGCGCTGGTGGCCAAGAATGGTCATGGTCACGTTCCAGGCCATGAGCAGGGCGCCGGTGAGGTACATCGCACCGCCGATGGCGCGCATGACGTAGAAGGGATGCATGGCGGCGACGGTTTCGGCGAAGGAGTAGACGAGGAAACCCTGCTCGTCGTATTCGCGCCACATCAGGCCCTGCATGATGCCGGAAACCCACATCACCGCGGCGTAGACGACGATTCCGAGCGTCGCCAGCCAGAAGTGCCAGGTGACGAGCCGCAGCGAATAGAGACGTTCACGGTTCCACAGTTTCGGCACCATGTAGTAGATTGCGCCGAACGAGATCATGCCAACCCAGCCGAGCGCGCCGGAATGGACATGGCCGATGGTCCAGTCCGTGTAGTGCGACAGCGAATTGACCGTCTTGATCGACATAATCGGACCTTCGAAGGTCGACATGCCGTAGAAGGCGACTGCCATCACCATCATGCGGATGATCGGATCGGTGCGCAGCTTGTCCCAGGCGCCAGACAGCGTCATCAGGCCATTGATCATACCGCCCCATGACGGCATCCACAGCATGATCGAGAACGCCATGCCGAGCGTCTGCGCCCAGTCGGGTAAGGCGGTGTAATGCAGGTGGTGCGGGCCGGCCCAGATGTAGAGAAAGATGATCGCCCAGAAGTGGACGATCGACAGGCGGTAGGAATAGACCGGCCGGTTCGCCTGCTTGGGCACGAAATAATACATCATGCCGAGGAACCCGGCGGTGAGGAAGAAACCGACGGCGTTGTGGCCATACCACCATTGCGTCAAGGCGTCCTGGACGCCGGAGAAGGCGGAGTAGCTCTTCGAGCCCAGGAACGACGCCGGCATCGACAGGTTGTTGATCACATGCAGCATCGCGATTGTCACGATGAAGGACAGGTAGAACCAGTTGGCGACGTAGATATGCGGTTCCTTGCGCTTCAGGATCGTGCCGAGGAACAGGACGAGATAGGCGACCCAGACGATGGTCAGCCAGAGATCCACATACCATTCGGGTTCGGCGTATTCGCGGGCTTCGGTGATGCCGAGCAGGTAGCCGGTCGCGGCCATGACGATGAACAGCTGGTAACCCCAGAACACAAACCAGGCCAGTTTGCCGCCAAGCAGCCGGGCGCGGCACGTGCGCTGCACGACATAGAGAGACGTGCAAAGCAAAGCGTTGCCGCCGAAAGCAAAGACGACGCCGGATGTGTGCAGCGGCCGCAGCCGGCCGAAATTGAACCAGGGTTGGATGTTGAGGTGAGGGTATGCCAGCTGCAGGGCAATGATCACACCGACGAGCATGCCGACGACGCCCCAGAATACCGTTGCAATGGCTCCGTAGCGGATCGGGCCATCCATGTAGGCGGAGGTGTCGACCGGAGCCGCCGGCTTGAAATCTGTGTTGCGCAGCAGGATCGCGGTAAAGCCAGCCACGGCGACGAACAAAACCCCCATATGCTGGCGAAAAGGTCCTTCTACGCCGAAGCCAGCAGCCACCAGGGCCGCAAAAGCAAACAGGCTTAGAACGACGATCTCCGTGCCGAATTTCATGACATGTCCCCGACCAGGATTCCAATGCGCGGACGCCAAATCCGCGGTGCATTAATTCCGTAGTTGCCGCCTGCTCGCCCTGATCCATGTCAGAGCCGCACGATTTTGCTTCGGGCAGCATCGAGTTCGGTGCAATCAGAAGGTGGCGATTTGAACAAGGAAACGCAGCACGGGCCAACCCGCTCATGGACAAGTGCGGCTTTCTCGCGCCAGGCCGGCACAGAGGCGATTCCGGGCGAGGTCATGAAGCTTGCCCATCGGGAAAAGCTGGAGCTCTGCTTCTCGCTGGAAAGCATTGCCGATGCACTGCCGAACGTCGACCGCCTCAAATGTCTTGGAACGGCCAAGAAGATCGTTCCGCTGCTCCGTGACATTCATGGGTTTGAGGAGAGGGTGATTTTCCCTGCGTATGAGGCGCACTTGACCCCGGCCGAGGCCAAACTTGCCTCTACCAGCCGGTTGCGCATCGAGCACCTTGAGGATCAATGCTTCGCTGGCGAGGTGGCCGAAACGCTCCTAGCGATCGGTCATGGTGATCCGATAGAGAGCGCGGAAGCTGTCGGATTCATGCTACGCGGCTTCTTCGAAGGCTTGCGGCGACACATCGCTTTCGAACGCGAGCATGTCCTGCCGCGGATCGTAATAAGCGACGAAGGCCCCGACGCTTAGGTCTCATTCACAAAGGCCGGTTGCCGCGCGCCTCGGCCGCCGCAGCGCTGCTCCAGCCGGCTCATGCTGTCGACCGTTACATGGCGTTTGTTCTCGATCCGGATCGCGCCGTCAGCCCGCAATCGCGTAAGCTGGCGGCTCACGGTCTCGTTCGTCAGTCCAAGGAAATCAGAGATGTCGGCACGTGTCAGCGGCAGATCGAAGCATGCCGACCCAGCCGCCGGGTCGATACTGGAATCCATATTCCGGGCGATCATGAGGAGAAAGCTCGCCACCTTCTCCGGTGCGGTCTTGCGCCCGAGAGTCACCATCCATTCAAGTGCCTCGTCGAGTTCGTCCAGCGTCTGCTTGAGCAGGCGATGCTCGAGTCCCGGTGATTCCTTCATTATCCGTTCAACGGCCGCCTTCGGAAACGAGCACAGCGAGACGGAGGTTGCCGCTTCCACATTGATCGTGCTTTTCACCTTGAAGGGCCGTCCCAGAAAATCCGGTGCGAACCGAAGACCGACAATCTGCTGGCGGCCGTCCGAAAGGCACTTCGTCAGCTTCACAACGCCTGAAAGCAAGTTTGAAAAGCTGTCGACGGCCTCGGCGTCGGCGATCAGTTCGACCCCCGGCTCGATCTTGTGCCGCGACGAAGTTTTGGCGAGCCCAACCAAATGGTTTGGATCGAGCGCACCGCAGACGCCGCGATGTCGTGCTGCGCAAGACAGGCAAAGAACGGGAATGCCGGAACTGTGAATGTCTTGCCGTACTGTCATTACGCTCGCGCTACCGATCCCAAGTTTCGACAGGATAGCAAGCGATGGCAGAGAAATCCTTGCGGCAGTTTGTCCGTGCTGGAGGCTGACCGAAATCAGGGCATTGGCTCTTCGACGCGTCCAGACTTCCGGCGAGGCAAAAACGGCGGACCACCAAATGAGACCGGATTTAGCTGCCAGGCTTGGCGAGAACGTCCCGCGTTATACCAGTTACCCGACCGCGCCGCATTTCCATCCTGGCGTCGACGCTGATGTCTATCGAAGCTGGTTGAAGGCGCTCGAAAGCGGTGACGAGGTCTCGCTCTACCTGCACATCCCTTATTGCGACCGGCTGTGCTGGTTCTGTGCGTGCCATACAAAGCAGACCCGCCGCTACGAGCCGGTGGCTTCGTATCTCCGCTCGCTTCACGCGGAGATCGCGACTGTCGCAGGTCTTGTCGGCGGCAAGGCCCATGTCCGCGCCGTGCATTTCGGCGGCGGCTCGCCGACCATGCTGAAGCCCGAGGATATGATAGCCTTGGGAACTGTCCTGCGGGATAGCTTCGATTTTCTTGCCGATGCGAAGATCAGCGTCGAAATCGAACCCAACGACATGGACGAAGCCCGCCTTGATACACTTGCCGAGATCGGCATGGCGCGGGCGAGCCTCGGCGTTCAGGATTTCGATCCGAAGGTGCAGAAGGCGATCAACCGCGAGCAGAGCTTTTTGCAGACCAAGGCGGTTGTCGACGGCATTCGCTCTCGCGGCGTAGGGTCCGTGAACCTCGATTTGCTTTACGGCCTGCCGCATCAGACCAGGGAGAGCGTCTGTTCCACCGTGGCGCAGGCGCTGACTCTGGAGCCGGACCGGATGGCGCTGTTCGGCTACGCGCATGTGCCCTGGTTCAAGAAGCATCAGACTATGATCGACGAGGCATGGTTGCCGGGTCAGGCCGAACGGTTCGCTCAGTGGCAAATTGCCGCCCGTCTGATCATGGGCGCCGGATACGAGGCGATTGGAATAGACCATTTCGCCAAGCCGGATGATGCGCTTGCAGTCTCGGCTCGCGCGGGAACAATCCGCCGCAATTTCCAGGGCTACACCGAGGATCGCTGCGAAACACTGATCGGGCTCGGGCCGTCATCGATCAGCCGGTTTCGACAGGGCTATTCGCAGAACATGCCGTCGACAGCCGAATATGGACGCATGGTCGAGGGGGGACATCTGGCCACGGTCCGCGGCATCGCGTTTTCCGAAGATGACCGTGTTCGCGGCTGGATCATCGAGCGCTTGATGTGCGATTTCGGCTTTTCAGCAGCCGATCTGGTGGAACGCTTCGGGGAAGCCGGACAAAAGCTTCTTTTCCAAGCAAGCTCCATCGCCATTGGCGACCCTGCTCGACCGCTTGAACTCCAAGGTGACAGTTACGTCGTATCGGCGGAAAGTCGTCCCTTTGTAAGGAGCATTGCAGCGAAGTTCGACAAATATTTCGAAAGTGGAACGGCCAGGCACTCAGTGGCAGTCTGAGTGCCACAGACGAACGTCACCGTCTTCAGTGGATCGCGAACCTCCTCAAAATCCCCGAAACCAGCAGCTAACAATTCGATAGTGCATATGACGCCACTTTACGATGCTGTGACGACGCGGGTATTTCCCAAAGGGGGTCGCATGGCAGAGGGCTGGGACCAGCCGGAACCCTGCAGGCAGGGCTCCACTTCGTATCCGCCCAAGCAGGTTGGATTGTTCGGCCCAGTCTTTCACTGAATGTCAGCGACGCACCCGATTGCGGCTTCCGCTACTCAGCGCTGCGGCTCTTGAATGCCCTTTGAGATGAGCTCAATTCTGAGTAACAACCGCACGGCGTTCCCACGTGTCTGAAACCATGCATCAGTGCGGCTAGCACGCCCTGCGCCTTGTTCGCGGTTTCCGGGCCGCCCAGGCACTTACTTGACCTCCAGCTGCTCGAAGTTCGCGCATAGGCCTTACACGACGGATCGGTAGGCCGCGACGGCCGGGAAATTAGGCACCCGGGCGGCTGCGCCAATTGACCACTTTATGCTTCGATTACTCGGAATCTGAACCTGACACGCGTCGCGATTTCTCTGACATGCCGGCGGCAGGCAAGCTTTCCTTTCTGGCCTTGGCAAACGCTCTGTCACCTTCCAGAAACCCTGCCAGCATGAAAGGTATGAGTTCCGCTACCGTTTCAGACTCGCCATAGGTCTGGCGGTAAAGCGCCGCATAGTCCTTGAGTGCTTGGTTCAGGTCCGCGCTAACGGTGATGGTCATCTTCGAAGGTGTCCGGTCTGGAAGCTTTCCAAGTTTCAGATCTGCCATGACTACTCCTGTTCAAGTCGGGTATGGGCGCAGCACAAGATCATATGCCGCCCTGTGGACTATCCCGAGTTGCGTGCGCATGTGCTTCCTTTCTGTGGTAATATTAAGAGAATCAGTCGGCATAGTTTGGTTCGTCCAGAACCCGCCGACACTGTGTTTCCGATGAACAGAGCAAGTCGAAAGAGGCGCTCTCGGCTTTTGGTCGAGGGTCCGCTGGCTCCCTATTTTGAGCCCTATGCCGAGTATCTTGCCGATCAGGGGTACTCGCAGGTTTCTTATTGGAAGAAAACGTTCCTCATCAATGAGTTCAGCCGATGGCTGGACCGGGAGGGCATCGCGGTCGAGGAGATAACGACCGCACATGAAGAAGCATTCCTGCGTGATCGGGCTCAACACCGCTGTCTCAAGGGCGGCGACCGCATCACGCTGTCCGGCGTGACGGCCTGGCTTCGTGAAAAAGGCGTTATCGACGGCAGGGCCACGGCTTCGGTCGAGATATCTCCTGTTGACTTGGTCTTGCAGGAATACAGGTCCTACCTGCACGATGAGCGCGGCCTGGCAGCGGCGACCATCGAGAATTACCCCGGATATGTCAGGCGCTTTCTGACGGACATATCCGGCGAGGGCGAACTGCATCTCGCATCCGTGCATGCCAGCCAGATTGCGGACTACATCCGGCGAAATGCGCCGCAGGACCGCACATTCGCTTCGGCAAAGCACATCGTCACGGCACTGCGGTCGTTCTTCCGCTTCGCGCGGTACCGCGACTACATCCATACCGATCTTGCCGCGGCAGTCCCATCCGTTGCCGGATGGTCGATGGCGTCGATTCCGAGAGCGATGCCAGCCGACTGTGTTCGGGTTCTTCTGAACGCGAGCAAGGAATGGCGGGCGCCAGCCGGGTTGCGCAATCGAGCCATCCTGTTGTTGCTCGCGCGGCTCGGGCTGCGCGCAGGAGAGGTTGTCCGGCTTGAACTGGGGGATATCGATTGGGGTGAAGGCTCGCTGAGCGTGCATGGCAAGGGCCGTACGGAACGGCCGTTGCCCTTGCCTCATGACACGGGGCAGGCGATTGCAGCCTATCTGGAGCGCGGACGGCCGGAATCGGCCAGCCGCAGAGTGTTCTTGCGCTCCCGCGCCCCCTTTGAAGGTTTGAGGTCGTCCAGCGACGTAGGCCAGATCGTCGCGCGTGCGATCAGGCGTGCCGGGATTAAGCCCGGTCTCACTGGGTCGCATCAGCTTCGTCATGCGCTTGCCGTCGACATGCTGCGCCAAGGGCTGTCGCTGACGGATATTGGCCAGATGCTGCGGCATCGCAGCCCGGATGCAACGCGGCGATACGCGAAGGTCGATCTGGATGCTTTGCGCAAAGTCGCCCTGCCATGGCCGGGGACTATGCCATGAACAGTTTGCGCGACGGCATTGTCGATTACCTGGAGTTGCGCCGGTCCCTCGGCTTCAAGCTGAAAAAGGACGAGCGGCTGCTCTTGGATTTTGCGCAGTTCATGGAGCGGCGGCGCGCTGCCTGGATCACATCGAAGCTGGCTCTGACCTGGGCGCAACAGCCTGAATCGACCGATCCTAACTACCTCGCCGGACGACTGCGCGCCGTGCGCAGTTTTGCGCGCTACCGTATCGTGACGGACCCGCGCACCGAGATTCCCCCGACGGATTTGCTGCCGCGGCAACGAAGCACCTTCCAGGCTCATATCTTCCGCCAGGAAGAGATAGCCCGCGTTCTCGCCGCCAGCCTGCAACGACGGCGGGGAGCCAAGCCGATCTCGCGCTGGTCGCGCTATACGATCTTCGGCCTGCTGAGTGTCACCGGGATGCGTCTCGGCGAAGTACTGAACCTTGATTTGGAGGACATCGATCTCGACCACGGTGTCCTGACCATACGCAACACGAAGTTCGGAAAATCCCGCCTGGTCCCAGTCCATGCGACGACCTGCGCTGTCCTCAAGCAGTACCTGGAACAGCGCAATGCGTTCCTGGCGGGACACAGCGCCCGCCCATTCTTCATCTCGCCGCTTGGCCGTCGCATTACGCATTCGGTTTTGGAACTGTCGTTCCGCCGACTGTCCCGGAAACTCGGATTGCGCGGCATCTCGGATGCGACGGGGCCACGTTTGCACGATCTGCGCCACACCATGGCCGTCGAGGTCTTGCGGCAATGCTATTGCGCAGGCGCGGATCCCGAGCGCCGCCTGCCGGCGCTGTCCACCTACCTCGGGCACACCCATCTCAACTATACCTACTGGTATCTGCACCAGAACCCATCTCTCATGCAGCAGGCTGTGACGCGGCTCGAGCATTATTGGGAGGCCTCCACATGACCCTCGCGCTCCCGACCTTCCCGGCGCTCTTGCAACGGTTCTTCACCCAGCGGCTGATGCAGCAGAAGCGGGTCAGCGCGCATACGATCAGATCTTATCGGGACACGTTCAGGCTTCTGCTGCGCTTCGCGCAGAAGCGGTTGCGCACGTCGCCGGATCGCCTGGCATTCGAAATGATCGACGCCCCGTTCATCTCTGCGTTCCTGAACGAGCTCGAGAAGACGCGGAGCGTTGGCGCGCGCACCCGCAATCTTCGCCTCACCGCGATTCGGTCGTTCTTCCGCTTCGCCGCCTATGAAATGCCGACCCACAGCGCTCAAATCCAGCGCGTCCTCGCCATGCCGGCCAAGCGTTTTGATCGCAAGCTGATCGACTTCATGACGCGCCCGGAGGTCGACGCGCTTCTGAACGCGCCGGACAGGAGCACCTGGAAGGGCCGACGGGATCACGCGCTGTTGCTGACGACCTTGCAGACGGGCCTGCGCCTGTCCGAAGTGACCGGCCTGAGACGCCAGGATGTTACGCTGGGCACCGGCGCTCATGTCGAAGTCCTCGGCAAGGGGCGAAAGCAGCGCGCCATCCCACTTTGCAAACCTGTCGCCAAAGTCCTCGAAGCATGGCTCGATGAAACAAGCGCCGCCGAAGACGGCATTGTCTTTCCAAGCATGCGCGGCGGGCGATTGAGTGCGGACGCCGTGGAGCGCCTGCTGACAAAGCATCTGGCCACCGCCAGCGGAGTCTGTGCCTCGCTGAGGAAGAAGCACATCACATTCCACTGCTTGCGCCACACGACGGCGATGGACCTGTTGCATGCCGGGGTGGAGCAAACCGTTATCGCGTTGTGGCTGGGGCATGAATCCATTGAAACCACCCAAATCTATCTCGATGCGGATCTGGCCCTGAAGGAAAAGATCCTCGCAAAAACCATCCCCTTTGACAGCAAGCCGGGCAAGTTCCGTCCCGATGACCGGCTGCTGACGTTCCTCAACCAGCTATAGAAGGACCAGAACTATGCCGATATTTGGCGCCCCGATCCTCTCGCTTTATTGCCCCTTCGACCACCACCCGCCCACGCAACTCGGGATAGTCCACAGGGCGGCATATGACCTTGTATTCCGCTAGCGGAATACAAGATCCTTGTGTACAATCACGCGTAGGGGCCAACCGGGGCGGACGATAATGGTGGGTTGAATATTCAGGTTCTTTTCGGTGATGCGCTGGCCGGCTTGACTGATGTTTTGCTGAGTGGATTCCCGGATCGCCTTAACTAGGTCGCTTTCGTTTTCCCCAAAGCTCAACTCGGTACCAACGCCCAGTAGCGTCGCTACAGCAACTCCCTTGATCAGCTGCCAGGTGTGAAAATCGACCTTGTCCTCAAGCCCAGCATAGCCGGCAGTATCCGTCGCTGGCAGATTGTCGATTTCGATCGAGGAACCGTCGGGCAGGATTATTCGCTGCCAGACCAGCAATGCGCGCCTCTGCCCAAAAGCCACGACGCTGTCATAAGTGCCGATGAGGCGTGAGCCTTGCGGAATGAGCACAATGCTGCCGGTGACTGTGTCGTGCACATTCTCGGTGACCTGCGCGACGACAAGGCCAGGCAAGTCGGAATTTATGCCGGTGACGAGACTGGCCGCGATCACGCTGCCGGCCATCAGTTGGTAGGGTGAGGCCGGCGTCTGCAGCGCGTGCTGATTGTAGATCCCGCTTGTGTTCCGCTGACTGATAAAATCGAGCTTGCGCTGTTGGTTGTTCTGGTCACCCTCGGCTGGGGCAACGGAAGCTGACGCGCGCGTCGCTCCGGATTGCGGAAGCGCCTCAGACGGCTGCTGCGCACTCGGCCCGCCGCCGGCGACATCTGTCTGTCTGGGTCGATTGTCGATCCGGAACAAGACTTGCGACTCGCGCGCCTCAATTGCTTGCTGGGCAAGGCGCTGCTCCTCGGCGGAGATATCCTGCCCTGGCGCGATGCCGAGCTGACGTTGGCGTTCAAGGATGGGGCGACCGAGGTCGCCGGGCAGTGGCGGTCCGAGCACAGGGGCCTTCGGCATGATCCCGGAATAGTCCTTGGGAAGCGCTTCTAGTCCCTCGGCGGGTGGCTTGCGCTCGGTGTTATAGCGGTCCTCTGCCTGGTGCTTGATACGCCATGCCGGTCCTTGAAGCGCCATCATCGTGACGCCCAGAATGGCACCGGATCCGACTGCAGCGATGGCGACGATCACACCGCGCCTGAATCGGACAGCGCGGCGGGGCGAGGCTCGCAATTGCAGCTGCTCGGGATCGAGTTTCGGCGGCGCATCGGATCGGGAAGTATCGGTCATGAGCGCTCCCCTCACCTGCTGGGCCGCGCAAAGAGCGGAATCCGCCGCGGCGGTTGCCGGCCGTCAGTCCTGGTGATGCGCACCACTTGCTGCTGTTTGGCGCCGAGGCGCAGTTCGGCGGCAGCAAAGAGGCGATCGACGATGTAATAGTTGCCGCGCATACGGAAGTTGACGAGCTGGTCATTGTCATCAGCGCCGACGATGAAGAGAGGAGGCGCTTCACCCTGATCAATGCGACGGGGGAATTCGATATAGACCTTGCTGCCATCGTCGAAAGCGCGCATCGGCCTCCAGGGTGGTGTGTCGCCGGTGATTGAATACCGGAAGCGGATATTCTCGAGCGCCACATTCGACGCCACCGGCATGGCACCCTCGGCTTGAGCGTTGCGCTGGCGTAGCGCGATGATCTGGTCCTCGCTATAGGTCCAGGAGATCGCCGCCATTGAGGTTTTCTCGGTGCTTTGAAGCTGCAAATGGTAGGTGCGTCGTTCTGTGGTGATCACCAGATTGGTGGTAAGCCCCGGCGCGAAGGGTTTTACCAGCACATGGGTGCGCTGATTGTCACCGGTGCCGCTGACGGTATCGCCGATCACCCAACGCACCGTGTCGCCGGCCGACACGGCTGTTAGTTTCTCGCCCGGCTGGAGTGCGATATCGGTGACGCGCTCCGGCGCGGCATAGAGCTGATAGAGCGCGCCATCGGCGAATGGATAGACCTGAACCGCATTCATGTACCCATACCTGGTAGGTTGCTGCGTCGCTGCTTTATTGGCATCGGAGACCCGTTGTTCAGGAGAGCGCTTGTCTTCGGCCACTCTGCCCGGATTGGGCTGTAACTGACCGGGTAGCGGCAGCGGCTTTGGCACCTCGACTATCTTGACCGGCTTCTCCGGCGGCTTCTCGATTGCGGCTGGTTTGAAATCGGCAGCATCATAGTAAATCTCAGGCGGCGGTACCGGCTTCGACGCGCAGGCGGAGAGGACCGCTGTAGAGGCCGACAGGATCAGCACGGCACGGACCAGCGACATTCTATTCTTCATTGGTGGACTCCTTTTGGGGAAACGGACGTCGGCGCAGCACTGTCGAGCTCGCGCGACCAGTCGATGGCGTTGATGAAGACGCCGAGCGGGTTGTTGCGCAGTTGGTCAGTATTGCTTGGCGGGCGGATCACGATGGTGAGGATCGCGGTCCAGCGCGTCGTGCTGGCAAGGCTGCCGCGCGCAAAAACCTGCTCGGCCCATTTGACCTGGAACGAGCTGTCGGAAGCCCTGACCACGCTGGTCACTTGCACCGACACGCTGCGTGTGCCGATCTGACCGAAAGGATCGTTCGCCTTGGCGTACTCGTTGAGAAAGAGCGCCGCGCGGTCGGTGGCGAAGTCATAGGCCGAAAGCCAGTTCTGCCGCACCAGCACCGGATCGGTGGAAACGGAACGGACATTCTGAATGAAGCGGCCGAGATGCCACGCGATCTGGGCATCGGAGGGCTCGTAGTCCCGGATTGCCGGTGCAACGGCGCGTGCCTCGCCGAAGCCGTCGACCTCGACGACGTAAGGCACGACGCGGCTCTGGATCGACTGCCACACGAGTCCGCCGGAAAGTCCGGCCGCCAAGGTCAGACAGCCAAGAGCCATGAACCGCCAGTTGCGGGCCTGCACTCGAGATGAGCCTATGCGCTCGTCCCAGAGCTGCGCGGCCTTCTGATACGGCGTGACCGGCTCGGGCGTCTTGCCGTAACGTTGAATGGGTCGCTTGAATAGCATTTAGTCGTCCTTGTCGTTGAGAGAGGGATTGGCGCTGCCTCCCGGCCTGTCGCCTTCACGGACGGCCTGCATGGCGGCGTGACGGTGGGCACGGGCTGTCTGTTCGGAACGCAGGCGCCTGGCCCAGCCGGGCGCGGCATCAGCGACCGGACCAGTAGGGCTTCCGGTCATGGATGCGGTCGGCGCACCACCGGTCGCGGTCCAGGCAGCTTCGCGCCCGGCATCAACGCTGCGCCCGAAGCCTCCTGCGGCAGATCGTGCCGCCCGCATTGCGGCGCCGCCGGCGGCGCTGGTCACACCATGCATTCCAGCAGCTACACCGGGCAGGCCGGACTCGGGCGATGTTGCGCGCCCCATCTGCCAGGCCGTAGAAGCCGCTGACCCCATGGTCGTGCCGGCACGGAGTGCGGTGAGACCGCTGCCGGTTGCCATGCGCGCGCCGGCAAATGCTGCGCCTGCGGCAACGAGCGATGCACCGGCTGCGGCTGCCGTGGTTCCAAGTGCGGCGCCCGCGCCAAGCTGCGGCGCGCCCGAGACAAGACCGGAGGCTATCCCAGGTCCGAAAATGCCGAGACCAAGGAGCGCCAAGGCGCCCAGGACCTGTGACATGGCGGCGGCCAGATCCGGCTCCTTGCCTTGCAGCGCGGAAGCGAACTCGCCAAAGAGCGTGGAGCCGATGCCGATGATGACGGCCAACACCATCACCTTGATGCCCGACGAGATGACATTGCCGAGCACGCGCTCGGCGAGAAACGCTGACCGGTTCCAAAGCGCGAAGGGCACAAGAATGAATCCGGCCAGAGTGGTGAGTTTGAATTCGAGAATGGTGATGAAGAGTTGGATGGAGAGGATGAAGAAGGCGATGATGACCAGGAACCAGGCCACGAGCAGCACGAAGATGGTGAGCGCGTTGCCGAAGATTTCTGGGAAGCCGAGAAGCTGGCTTGCCTGATCGAGAAGCGGCCAGGCGCCCTCGAAACCGGTTGCGGCAATGCGGCCCGGATGCAGGAGATTGTCGGCAGATAGGTTGCCGGATGACGCATTGATGCCGAGACCGGCAAAGGACCGATAAATGATATCGGCGAGGTTCTTGAAGTTATTCAAGATGAAGGCAAAGACGCCGACATAGAGCACTTTGCGGATGAGCCGGCCGAATATGTTGGGTTCGCCGCCGAATGCCCAGGCGAGGCCGGCAAGTGTGACGTCGATGCCGATCAGGGTCGTGGTAAGGAAGGCGACATCGCCCGAGAGCAGACCGAACCCGCTATCGATGTAGCGGATGAAGGTCTCCATGAAGCGATCAATGACCCCAAGGTCGTTCATGCCGCCTTCCTCGTCGTCAAGAGATTGGTGATCAGTTGCCGGGATAGGCCGTGCCTGTGCCGAGGAAGCGCTTTGTCGTCTCGCGCGCGGCCTCCTCGGACTGCGCCTTGCGCGCCGCATCCTCGGCCTCAGCGCGGAACTGCGTTGCGAGCAGCGTCTGGATCTGCATCTGCTGCTTGGTCGAAAGCGCAAGGAGCTGGTTAGTGGCCTGACTTGCCTGAAGCGCACCGGCCGCGCCTTGGCTGCGGTTGACGAGATCGGCAAGCAGGTCGCCATCACCGCGAACATTCTCGACGATCTGCGACTGAACACCCATGGTCTGACGGAATGCCTGCATTGCGCTTTGCCAGCGGTCACGTGCGGCGCTCGCCACCTCGCTGACCTTGATCGTGGCGTCGTAGCTTTCCGGATATTGATTACGCCACTGGTCCTGAAGCTTGTTGAGATCAAAGCTCAGGCCACTTGCCTGGTCCATCAGACCGTCGATCCGTTGGAGCGAGCCGGTAAGCTGACCCACGGAAGAAAAATCCAGACTCTGAAGATTGCGTGCCATGTTCTGCAGCACGGTCGCCTGATTCTGGAGCGACTGGATCTGGTTGTTGATCTGCTCCAGCGAGCGCGCCGCCGTGAGCACGTTCTGTGCGTAGTTCGACGGATCGAACACGATGAGCGCGTAGGCCGGCTGTACGTAGTCGGCCATCGGCTTGGCGATCAACGAAAGGGTGATCAGGCCCGAGAGAAAGCGGCGCCGCATCATGACGATTGCTCCTTGGTTGGTTGAGGGAATTGCTGGAGAAGCTCGGCCGCCCAATCCAGGCCGCGGGCGCCGAGGAAGCGAAAGACAAAGCTGTCCTGCCCGTGCTTGGACAGGACCCTGTCGATCAGGCTTTGCGCGGCTGGACCCGAGGCGCCGCAAAGTGCAAGCGCGATGGGGCCGAGCCCGAGCTCGAAGAGACGGTTGCCGCAGCGCGACTGCAAATAGTAGTGCCGCTTCGGCGTGGCCCGGGCGATCAGTTCAATCTGCCGGTCGTTGAGACCGAAGCGCTCATAGGCAGTCCGTGCCTGCGGTTCCACGGCACGATCATTGGGGAGAAAAATGCGCTGTGGGCAGCTCTCGATGATCGCCGGCGCTATTGCAGAGCCGGCGATGTCGGCAAGCGACTGCGTGGCGAAGATCACCGATACGTTCTTCTTTCGCAGCACCTTCAGCCATTCGCGGATGCGGGCAGCAAAAAGCGGATTGTCGAGATAGACCCAGGCCTCATCGAGCATGAGCAGCGTCGGTCGCCCGTCGAACCGCTCCTCAAGGCGATGGAAGAGATAGGTGAGCACAGGCAGCACAGCGCTTTGGCTATGCATCAGCTCCTCGGTCTCGAAGCACTGCACATCCGACAAGGCCAGCCGATCGTCGTCGGCATCGAGCAATCGGCCGAAGGGACCGTCGAGCGTGTAGGGCATTAAGGCGGACTTCAGTGCATTGGACTGAAGCAGGACCGACAGACCGGTCAGCGTGCGCTCCTGCGCCGGCGCGGTGGCGAGGCTGTTGAGCGCCGACCAGATCGCCTCCTTCACCTCCGGCGTGAGGGTGACGTTCTCATGGGCAATCAGGCCGGCGATCCATTCAGCTGCCCAGCTGCGCCTACCCTGATCACCGATATTGCGCAGTGGCTGGAAGGCAAGCGCACCGTCCGAACCCAATACATGATGCTCTCCACCCATGGCGAGCGTTGCCGCGCGCGCCGAATTGCCTTTGTCGAAGACATAGACCTGCGCGCCGGCATAGCGACGAAACTGCAGGGCGATCAGGGCAAGCAGCACCGATTTTCCGGCGCCGCTCGGTCCAACGATCAGCATGTGGCCGACATCTTCGACATGGGAAGAAAGCCGGAACGGAGTCGACCCGCTGGTTTCGGCGATGAGGAGCGGCGGGGCCTCTCGTCCAGTGACTTCAGCCAGATGCTCGTTCGCCGCAGGACCGGCCCACACCGAGGAAAGCGGCATGAGATGGGCAAGGTTCAGCGTGTGAACGAGCGGCTGACGAACGTTGGCATAGACATGACCCGGCAGCGAGCCGAGCCAGGCTTCGACCGCATTGACGCTTTCGCGGATGGTGGTGAACCCGAGCCCATTGATGATGCGCTCGACCGCGCGAAGTTTCTCAGCGGCGGCTTGGCGATCCTCGTCCCATACCGTCACCGTTGCAGTGAGATACCCGAAGCCGACATGATCGCCGCCCAACGCCTGAAGTGCTTCATCGGCGTCGAGCGCCTTATTGTCGGCGTCGCTGTCGACGAGCGGAACGGGTTCGTTGCTTACAACCTCGCGCAGGATTGCGACGATCGATTTGCGCTTGGCAAACCACTGCCGGCGCAAGCGGGTCAGCGTCTTGGTGGCCTCGGTCTTGCCGAGCGGAATGAAGCGCGTCATCCAGCGATAGGCCAAATCCTGATGATTGAGGGCATCGAGGATTCCGGGCCGGGTGAGGTTCGGAAAGCCGAGGATGGTAAGTGTGCGAAGATGTTGCTCACCCAGCATCGGCTCCAAGCCGCCGGTAAGCGGCACATCGACCAGGATGCCGTCCAGATACATTGGCGTTTCCGGCACGGCGACCGGATGGCGGCGGGTCGAGATCGTGTCGTGCAGGTATGTCAGCGTCTCGGCGTCATCGAGTGGACGCACTTCGGGCATGAAGCCCGACAGAAGATCCAGCACACGGTCGGTCTCGTCACGGAACCGCGCCATCTCCTGGCGCCAGTCTCTTTCGCCTTCTGAATGATGCGAGTCGACGAGCGCGCTTTCCGCCCGCGCCTGGGCGTCCGGTGGCGGCATGGACAGCAAGGTCAGGTGATAGCGGCTCTCGAAATGCGCGCCCTTGCCTTCGAAGGCAGCACGCCGTTCTTCATCAACCAGCCATGACGCCGCGTCCGGGAAACGCGAGGACGGATAGCCCAGCGCTTCGATGCGCTCCGCCTCGAAAAACAATGTCCAGCCGGAGCCAAGGCGTCTAAGCGCATTGTTGGCCCGGGCGCAGATGCCGAGGAGTTCGGCTTCGGTCGAGCTTTCCAGATCGGGCCCGCGAAACCGAAGAGTCCGCTGAACGCTGCCGTCCTTGTTGAGCACGATGCCGGGCGCCACCAGTGCTGCCCAGGGCAGATGGTCGGCAAGCCGGTCGGCCTTGCCGCGATATTCCGAAAGGTTCAGCATGCGAGCCATCCCCTCAGGCGAAGGTGACGGACAAGCACGCTGGCAAAGTCGGGATCGCGCCTTGCGGCAAAGACCGCGAGCGTGTGGCCGCCAAGCCAGAGCACTAGCCCGGCAATCCATTGCTGCAAGCCTAGTCCGATGGCCGCAGCCACCGTGCCGTTGAGGATCGCCACCGCCCGCGGCGCGCCGCCCAGCAGGATCGGTTCAGTCAATGCCCGGTGAACGGGAACCTCGAAGCCCTCGATATGTTGCACTCCGGCGGTCATCAGACGAGCGCCCCGCCGCCGAAGGAGAAGAACGAGAGGAAGAAGCTCGATGCGGCGAAGGCGATCGACAGGCCGAAGACGATCTGAATCAGCCGGCGGAAACCGCCGGCAGTATCGCCGAAGGCAAGGGTCAGGCCGGTGGTGATGATGATGATCACCGCGACGATTTTGGCGACCGGTCCCTGCACCGATTCCAGGATCTGCTGCAGCGGCTGTTCCCAAGGCATGCCGGAGCCGGCAGCGTGCGCCGGAACTGTGAGAAGAAACGCGAGCGCGGCAAACGATAGAAAGCGGAGCTTCTTGCGCATAAGGGGGCCTTTCAGAGTTGCTGGAGTTGCGGAGGCGTGAGTGGGGTGACGGCGTAGTCGCCGCTGCCGTCGAGACCTGTGACCTCAGCGATTGCATCGATGCGGCGCGACGAGCCGCGCCCCGCGATGAAGACGATGAGATCGATGGCATTGGCGATGAGGCGGCGCGGCACGGTGACGACAGCTTCCTGTGCAAGCTGCTCGATGCGATAGAGGGCAGAGCGCGCCGAATTGGCATGAACCGTGGCGATGCCGCCGGGGTGCCCGGTGTTCCATGCCTTGAGCATGTCCAGCGCTTCCGCGCCCCTGACTTCACCGACGATGATGCGGTCGGGGCGGAGCCGGAGCGTCGAGCGCACGAGATCGGCGAGTGTGACCGAGCCCCGCCTGGTTCTCAGGGCAACGCAGTCCTTTGCTGCGCATTGCAGTTCGCGGGTGTCCTCGATGAGGATCACTCGCTCGTCGCATTCGGCGACTTCGGCCAGCAGCGCATTGGCAAGCGTCGTCTTACCCGACGACGTGCCTCCGGCGACAAGGATGTTGCGCCGTTCTCGGACTGCCTTTATCAACACATCGGCCTGCAGCGGCAACATGATGCGATCCGCAACATAGTTGGCCAGCGTGTAGAGCTTTGCGGCTGGTTTGCGGATGGCAAAGCAAGGCGCCAGCACGACAGGCGGCAGCAGTCCCTCGAAGCGTTCGCCCGATGGCAATTCGGCGCTGACAATCGGATTGTCCGCATGCGCCTCGGCACGCACGTGGGAAGCGACCAGGCGGATGATGCGTTCCGCCTCGGAAGGATGCATATGCACGGCCGTATCGATTCGGCCTTCTCCCAGCCGGTCGAGCCGCAGCGCACCATCGGGATTGACCATCACCTCGATGACCAATGGATCGGCCAGCGCCTCAGTGATCGTCGGACCCATGGCGGTGCGCAGCATGGCGCGGCGTCGGTGGTCGGCCTCTGGATGAGCGCTCATCCTTCCCCTCCTCCGCCATTGTCTTTGCCAAACGAGCGTTTCCCCGATGCGATCTGGCGACCGACCTGCTCGACGAATTTGTCGAAACGCTCCTGAGCAATCGCCTGCGTCGCCTTGTCCGGAACAGGCGTGTGGGCATGAAGCGTGATCGAAAAGCGGATGAAGAGCGCCAAGCTTTCCAATGTCATGTCGACATCGCGCCTGACGTGACTGAGGTCGCGGGAAAGACGGTCCAGCCTCATGCCATAGCGCCGATCGAGTTCATTCTCGCCACGCCGCTCGATGAAAGCTTCTACGGCCTTCGCGACGACCGCGGATTTTGTGGTCGAGGGATCGCGGCTGAGGTTGTCCAGCTTCTCGCTCAATTCCGGTTCGAGCAGAAACTGGTGACGAATGCGGTGGGGCTTCATGCGCTTGTTCCAACTGGCCGGCGCTGGCGGGCCGGCGGCGGAACAAGCATTATCGAGATGCCCAAAATTGCTTACGGCCGTTATCTACGCTGAGATACGCCCGAGCTGCGGAAAGCGTTCAGAAGCCGGGGACGATATCCTTATCATCGCCCCTTCCCTCGTTGATGCCATAGGCACCTGCGACGGTGGAGATCCGGTCCATGACGCGCTTGTCCGCCATCGCCTCGCTATCATCGTCTGCGGGTCTGGACAGATCGTCCTGGTCCGGTTCCTGGGTGACGGCGGTATGTTCTTCGGGTAGGCCAGGATGGCGCTGCTGCTGAACACCTCCCTCGTCCGCAAGCGCGGCGCCAGCGCTTTCATCGTCAGACGCAAGACGACGGTCGACGCCGCGTACTTGCCCAGTCCAATCGTCCGGCCGCGACATCGGGCAGTCCGCGTAGGGTCCGTCGCGCAACACCGGCGAAGGCAGCACCCGCTCGGTGAAATTGTGATCCTCATAGTATCGCAGCTTTTTGGCCCGGATGGGGGGCAATCCCGAAACCAGCACCAGTTCGTCCGCGGGCGGCAATTGCATCACCTCGCCCGGTGTCAGCAGCGGGCGGGCGGTTTCCTGGCGGCTCACCATGACATGCGAGAGCCAAGGTGCCAGCCGGTGGCCCGCATAGTTGCGCATGGATCTGAGTTCCGTGGCCGTGCCAAGCGCGTCCGAGATTCGCTTGGCCGTGCGCTCATCATTGGAGGAAAAGGCAATTCGCAAATGGCAGTTGTCCAGAATGGCGTTGTTGTCGCCATACGCTTTGGAGATCTGGTTCAACGATTGCGCGATCAAGTAGGCACGAATTCCGTAACCGGCCATAAACGCGAGCGCGGTCTCAAAGAAGTCGAGGCGACCGAGCGCCGGAAACTCATCCAGCATCATCAGCAGTTGATGCTTGCGGCTCTTCTTTGGGTCACCCTCGAGGCGCTCCGTCAGCCGCCTGCCGATCTGGTTCAGGATCAGTCGCACCAGGGGCTTGGTGCGCGAGATGTCCGATGGCGGCACGACCAGATAGAGCGACATCGGCCACTCCGCATCCATCAGATCGGCAATGCGCCAGTCGCAGTCCGATGTTACCGCCGCCACGGTCGGATCACGGTAGAGGCCGAGAAAAGACATGGCGGTCGAGAGGACGCCTGAACGTTCGTTCTCCGATTTGTTCAACACCTCTCGTGCCGCCGAGGCCACGACGGGATGGACCTGAGGCTTATTGGCCGCGCCGAGATGGTTGGTCGTCATCATTCGCCGCAAAGTCGCGGCAAACGAGCGTTGCGGGTCCGAGAGAAAGGTCGCGACGCGGGCAAGAGTCTTTTCCTCTTCGGCGTAGAGCACGTGCAAGATAGCGCCGACCAGGAGTGAATGACTGGTCTTCTCCCAATGATTCCGCCGCTCCAGCGCGCCTTCCGGATCGACTAGAATGTCGGCGATGTTTTGGACATCGCGAA
Organism: Mesorhizobium erdmanii USDA 3471; assembly: GCF_000472705.1. GTDB lineage: Bacteria > Pseudomonadota > Alphaproteobacteria > Rhizobiales > Rhizobiaceae > Mesorhizobium > Mesorhizobium erdmanii. The sequence goes on from NZ_KI421454.1 coordinate 67,131, forward strand.
TCTCGTCCGAACCTCTGCGTACCTCCAGCAGCGGGTTGTAGCGGGCCGATCGCGGATCAGTCGGATTGAACAAAAGGCAATGCGAGAACCTCGACCGCCAGCCGGAGCTCAGCTGCCAGTTCTCGCCTTTGATGTCGTGAATGACGGCCGAGCCGGACCAGGAGAGAAGGGTTGGGACAACCAGTCCGACGCCCTTGCCGGAACGTGTCGGCGCAAAGGCCATGACGTGCTCAGGCCCGTCATGACGCAGATACCGGTCCTTCAGTTTGCCGAGGAAGACGCCTGCCGGCTGAAACAGCCCTGCTTTCTCGATCTCCCGCGTCGCCGCCCATCGAGAGGAGCCATAGGTGGTGACCAAGCCGCGCTGGCGCGCGCGCCAGAGGGAACCAGCGATCGCAGCGGCACAGCCCATGAATCCACTGGTGCCCGCAAGCATGCCCGCCTTGTCGAATACCTCGGGCGCATAGGCATCGAATTGGAACCACCATTCCAACAGTTTCCACGGCTCGTAGATCGGCCAGCCAGCCGCGACAAACCATGGCGCGCCGAGTTGTTCCTGAAAGGCTAGCATATGAGCGCACCATTGCGTGGCAGCCCACACGCCGAGGAGAACGATGGCGAACACAATGGCGATCTGCCCAATCAGAAGCTTCGTGGGCGTCACTGGCTTGCTCCGCTGTTCTGGAGAGATGGATCGAGCATCGCCCGGGACGGCCGGAACAGGAATGCGCCCTATGTACGACTTGGTGCGATGAGAGGCTGTTTGGCGCGCCGTTGCTCACCTTCGAGGTGTATCAATATTCGCGCATTCCCGAGGACTGCTAAGTCGGAGGGGACTCATATCGGTCGTGCCTATCGTGAGCACGTGGTCGGCGAGCTGGCGGTGGCGTGCGGGCAAGCCGCTGAGGAAATTCCGAACATCGAGTCCGGTCTGAGGTATAACAAGCCTATCGAGATCGGATCGCGAGGTAGCCCTGCCCGCCATGGGAATTCCTCAGGCGAGTACCGACATATTGGGCGCTGCCTTATAAGTGGAAGGCGCCTTCCCGTTGCCTCTATCGCAGATAAGTTACCTTCCGGCCTTCGCGCTGGGTTTCCCAGCTGGACTGCGTTTCAGTCTCAATTCGCTGTGCTTCTTGTGAGCCAGACACCATTTCTCGGACGGTGAATTGACGACATTCATTGTCCGACAAGCCCTCGCCGGCGATCTGTTGGGCAGAGGCGGCTATCACCCCGGCCGTGGCACATTCGCGCGCTGCAGAACCTCGATGAGCCGCCGGCTCAAACGCCCAGGCGGATGCAAAGATCCACAGATGCGTTCCGCCAGCCCTAGTTGCCAAGCATATGACCGGCATTTCGCAACGCGCCTAGGAAGAGGCCGGCATGGTGAGTGACATCGATTTTGGCCTGCATTGACACCGGCATGCTGGTCCAATTCTCCAACGGTGCAATGAAGCGGGAGAAGGTATCGTCGACGACGCAGTAGCGGCTAATAAGGCCTTGTCTGTCCAACGCCAGCACACCAATCTGCCCGCCTCGATATCGGATGGCTGCGAGCCGTTGGACCTCGGCGTCATCATCGATCCGCACATCGAAAAGCAGGTTTCCGCGGCTCCTGGCGGCTATCTCCGCCGCTTTGTCATTGAAGCTCAAGCAGAGTGAGCGGACGCTTTCCACTGCCATCTGGAAAACCAACAAATCCAGTTCATTCACGGCCATGTGGGCAGTTGAGCCAATAAATGGATGATTGCAATGTCGCACAAGGCTTGTTCACAGGTGTCGGCGACTGATCGTTCGTGGCTTTCTGTCCGCTGCCGGCGATGGAATATTTGAAGGACGGCGGGTCCCGTATTTCCTGTCGCGTTGGCAACCGCGGCGGCCACCTGCCGGGCGGCAGCGGCAGAGATAATGTCATAGACAGGTGGAAGCGTGGGCTTTCTGCCCTTCAATAGTTCCCTGACCCTACAGATTTGCACGCGCGGCCGCAGCTTGCCGCCCGCCTCAACGGATTTGGCTTCTCTGGCAGCACGTTCCATTGCTGCGGTCGCCTTGTTGAGCGTCACCAGAACGCCAAGCTTCGTGGCTGGCAAGATCGCCAACTCGCTCAAGCTCACGACCTCTATTCGATGGACGGGCACGGCCGTGCATCGCCGCGACAGGGGACAACATCGTCGTGACCGACGCTCAAGCCCTATATCGTGTCGGCGCGATCGCTCACCAGGAACGGCGAGATCGCCGTGGAGGGCAAGCCCTTCCACATCGTGGCCGTCGGCGGGAGCGGCAAGATCCACGATCAAGCAGCTGAGAAAGATCACGCATATAGCCACGATCCCGCGGTCCAGCCGATCTACATTTGAGGACGACCAGATCAAGCAGCGCGCCCTGTCGAATTTGGGTCCGGGATTGGCAGTTGGTCTATCCCTTCCTGACGATGGAACGCTCGATCCAGTCATCGCTTATAAGGCGGAGAGCGGCGACCAGAGCGCAGATGAGTACGCGCCTACTACGAGATCGGCTATCGCACCAATTCGAGCGGATCATGATCGATGGCGACACCGTGGCTTTCTTCGAGGGCGGGAAGCCGCTTGAGGCCTGCTACGCCGGCGACGGCTGTGAAATCCTGACCTCGAAGAAAGGAAACCGCATGGGCGTCAAATTTCGCTTCGGCATCGCCTTGGCCTCCTCACACTTGGTTGGCTGACTCAGCGGGCAACCCGGTCGAGAAAAGCGTCGAATGCGGCAGCGACAACGCGCATCGCAAAGCGGTGCTGCTGCCGTACGCGGACAAAACCCTTTTCGATGTCCACAATCCCGTCCTTGGCAAGCATCGCCAAGCGTTCAGCTGAATCGAGAAAATGGATCGGATCAGATCCGTGGGCGGCACAGATTGCCGGCACATCGGCCTCGAGATCGCACATTAGTCGCTCGATGATTGCGGCACGCGCGCGGTCTTCGTCGGTGAGACGGTAGCCCTTTGACGTCGCCAGACGGCCAGCTGCGATGTGCCGGCAGTAGGAATCCCGTGTAACCTCGTTCTGGACGTAGCCCTCGCCGACACGCCCGATAGCCGACGCGCCGAAACCGATCAGGGTTTTGCAGGTGTCGGCCGAGTAGCCTAGCGAGTTGCGCCGCAGGCGACCGGTTTTCTGTGCCAGCGCGAGATCGTCGTCCGGCAAGGCGAAATGGTCGAGCCCGATCTCTCGGTAGCCGGCGGCAATCAGCGTCACGGCAATGGCCGCATCCTGTTCGGCGCGGGCAGCGCTGCCCGGAAGCGATGCCTCCTCGATGAGGCGCTGATTCTTAATAAAGGACGGAATGTGCGAGTAGCCGAACACCGCAAGCCGGTTGGGGCGCATGGCGACCGCCGCCCTCGTGGTCTCGACGCAAGACTGCACCGTTTGATGCGGGAGACCAAAGATGAGGTCGAAGTTGATGCTTGTCACTCCATGCCGACGCAGCATTTCGACGGCAGCCGCCGTCTGCGCCTCACTCTGGACCCGGTTGATCGCTTTTTGAACAATGGGATCGAAGCTCTGCACGCCGAGGCTCGCGCGGTTCACGCCGGCTGCTTGCAAGGCTTCGGCCATATCGGCCGTGAACGTGCGTGGATCGATCTCGACGGCGATCGTAGCTGTTTCCGCAAGCGCAAAGTGGCGGCGCAGGAATTCCGTCAGGGCGAGGAACTCAACTGGCCCCATGAGAGTTGGCGTTCCGCCGCCGAAATGCACATCGCTCACGGGCAGCGCCTGCGGCGCGTGCTCCGAGACCAAACGTATCTCGTCACGCAGCGCCGCCAGATAATTAACGATCGGCGCATCAAGGCGGGTGATGGTGGTGGGGAAGCCGCAATACCAGCACTTTGATCGGCAGAACGGAACGTGCAAGTAGAGTGACGCCGGATCGTTAGCCGGTAGGTTCCTGAGCCATTCCTCATAAGCGTCGGCGCCGACCGCCCCAGAGAACTCCGCGACAGTCGGATATATGGTGTACCAAGGCAGGCGGGCTTCGCGATGTTTTGTGGTCTGCAACAGTTACCGTCCCATGTCGTTGCCTTCCATCCTTACCACTGCGCTCTCCTGTGTCTTTGCGCTATATCAGTCCGGTCCGCTTTGGACCCGATTATTTCGCAGCGATAGCCCCATTCAGCCTTGGCTGGACAGCGATGGTATGAGCACGCGCTGGTCAGCGACAAGCGCCATGGGTTTCCCGTCGAGACTTTCCCGCACGCCGTTTGGTGTTACTATCCTATCCTATCCTCTCCCTTCAGCGTCCGATGGAACGCAGCATGCCGCATCCGACCAGTCGATTCGGCGTTGGGACCAGACTTTTGCTCGCCGGCTGGTGCGTAAGACGGCGTCACGTAGCGATACCTGGCATCTCGATGAGTTCGTCGTATTAATTGCCGGCACGAGGCTTTGGCCGTGGCGCACCGTCTGTCAGAGCGGGAATTGTGCTCGAGGAGACCGTCCGGGTCCGCCCCTGCCAAGGCTGCAAGCCTGATGAACCAATTTAGAAAGTAGCGCTACGCCAGGCGCATGATCACCGACAAATCGCGCTCCTGTGGCCCGGCAAAGCGCCGGAGTGAAGCGCAACTCAAGCATCGCTCGCAGCTGACAATCGAGCGAATTCGCATGTGCTTCCGTAAAAACAAAAATGGCCCATGCACGGCTTCCGTCGAGGCTCAAAACAAACAAAGGCTATCGCCATTGAACGATACTGTCGCGAAGCGAACAGACGAACCATGTCCGAAACACTTGCTTTTCGTGCTCAGCTTGACCCTCAGAGCAAAAAAGGAAACGCAAACCAAGGTCCGACGGCAAACTTGAGTGTCAATCGTAGCTTGGTCGTGAGGTTGGCACGTCACTTGCAGGGTGATTTTCGAAGCCGTTGTGACGGTACGCCCGCAGCTATCGGAGATAATCATGGCGATCGATTCTGAAGTGTTTGATTCCTCCCCGGGCATTTCAAGCAAGTGATATGAGAACAACAACTTATCGTGTTGAAGTATGATTCAGATTCATCGCCCCTGTGGTTGAATAATTATTATGATCCGTGTGTCACACTGCGATAGGCGCAGCGCGATGTGCATCGTTTTCGATTGTGGGGACAGGAAGGGCTGGCTCGTTCTTTGACGCCCCCTTCTTCAATATTTGAACGGAGATCAAGAATGAACATCAGGAGCCTCCTGCTCGGCTCAGCTGCGGCCCTGATCGCCGTTTCCTGTGCCCGAGCCGCCGACGCCATCGTCCTGGCCGAGCCTGAGCCCGTTGAATACGTCAAGATCTGCGACGTTTACGGCGCTGGTTACTACTACATCCCCGGCACCGAGACCTGCCTGCGCATCGGCGGCTATATCCGTTACGACATCGGCCTCGGCGATGTCGTATCGTATGACAAAGCTAGAACCACGAATGTGAAGACTGGCGAGGCCCAGGGCATATGGCAAAACCACACGCGTTTCACATTCAAAACTTGGACCGGGCAAGAGACCGAACTCGGTACATTGCAGACCTACGTCGAGACCCGCATGCACTACGGCAAGCACACCGCCTATTCCGGTTCGGACAGTCCTCGATACTATGCCTTCAGCCAAGGCATCACGTTGACTTTCGCCTGGGTTCAGCTTGGTGGCCTCCGAGTTGGCAAGGACTGGTCCGCCTTCGACATGTTTATTGGCTACGCGGGCGACGTGCTCAATCAGATGCTTATCCCGTACGGCGCCTTCGATACTAATGTGGTTCAGTACTACTTTGACGCCGGTAACGGCTTTTCGGCTGTGGTTTCACTCGAAGAAGGCTCGGGCCTGGTCGGCACCATCGACAGCTACGTTCCGCACCTAGTCGGCGGAGTGAAATACACACAACACTTGGGCGCGATCACCGGCGTTGTCGCTTATGATAGCAACTACGAATCGGTCGCCGGCAAGGTCCGCATCGACGTCGATGTTACCGACCAACTCTCGCTATTCGGAATGTTCGGCTACGGCTCCAGCGGCAAGCTCAACGATGACGTCACTAACGCAATCGACGCTCATGGTCGCGGGTTCTACAAAAGTTGGGGCGGTAACTGGGCTTTCTGGGCCGGCGCCACTTACAAGCTCAATGAGACAACTTCGTTGAATCTTCAGCTCTCGGGTGATCAGCTCAGGAACTATGGTGTCGCTGCAAACGTTGCCTATGCGTTTCTTGCAGATTTCACAATTACAGCCGAGCTCGACTATGACCGCTACGGCGACTTCGCCGTCGGCAAGGTCGACCCTTCCATTAGCTGGGCTAATGCCAACAAAAAGAGCAGTGTCGGCGGCATCCTCCGTTTCGAACGTTCATTCTAACGGGAGGAAGAGCTTCATCTCGGTGGCCTCAGGCGGCAAAGACGATTATGCGGGGGACCTGCCACGCCTGCGGCAGATAAGCCCTGACACGTTTGCAATCGGATACAGCTGCGATTAGGGCGCGGCCGATGCCCCGCTTGCCGGGATGTGACAGCTGGTAAAGCGTTGCGGCAGGTTTGCTGGCGGGTCCCGGCGCTTGCGCTGACGCGTGCGGCGCAGTCCGGCGACACGGTGGAGGCCGCCGGCAGATGGGTGGGCGCGTGATCGCCGAAGCAATCGCCGAACCCGCCCAGTATCCCAGCTTCGATAACGACTGAATCGGCGGCGACTCAATGCAACCTTGGCTTCCGGAGACCGCGCTGCCCGCCGCCGGCCTGACCGCGCTCGCCGCGCAGGATGCTTCGGACAAGCAAATCACCTGCGTCAAGGCGCCCTTCAAGTCGCTGATCGACCATGTCTTTATCTCGCCCAATCTCGTGCCGTGCGGCCACGATTTCATGATCCTCGCGCTCGACCGAACCATCGAGCGGTTCCTGGAAGTGTCCGATCATCGCCCGGTCCTCTTGCGACTGGCCGGGCCTATCGGTGAGCGTTAGATCCAGAACGAGGTTACACGGGATTCCTACAGCCCGCACATCGCAGCTGGCCGCCTGGCAAGTCAAAGGGCAACCGTCTTACCGACGAAGACCGCGGCGAGCCGCAATCGTCGAGCGAGGACGAAATAGTGGACAGCGAAGGGTTTTATCCGCATGCGGCAGGAGGATCGCTTTGTGGTTAGCGCTATTGCTGCGTATTCGATGCTTTTCTCGACCGGGTTTGCCCGTAGGCACAGCCAAGCAGCGTGAGGGGGGCCAAATGGATAACCAATCGTCGCTAAACGGCATGCTCCAGCAAATAACGGCAAGGCGGTAGCGGCGCGCTTGAGCCCCGGTTGAAGTGCTTGGAGTTTTTTCCGAATGCGCGAGCGTTGCGACTAATGAAGGCGTCACATCATTCGACGGTGACTGATTTTGCCAGGTTGCGTGGCTGGTCGAGATCTGTGCCCATGAAGAGCGCCGTGTGGTACGCAAGAAGCTGTATCGGCAGCGAGAAGATCATCGGCGCGATAATCTCGTCGGTGGCCGGCAGCACGATCGTGTGCATCGTATCGAGTTTCGATGCGGCTGCCCCTTTTCCATCGGTGATGAGGATAATGCGCCCTCCGCGGGCAGCCACTTCCTGCATGTTGGAGAGGGTCTTGTCGAAAAAGCGATCATGTGGCGCGATGACGATCACTGGCATGTTCTCGTCTATCAATGCGATAGGACCGTGCTTCAATTCACCCGCCGCATAGCCTTCGGCGTGGATGTAGGAAATCTCCTTGAGCTTCAGCGCACCCTCCATCGCCAGTGGGAAATTTGTGCCACGGCCGAGATAAAGGACATGATGACACTTTGACAGTTCGCGCGACAGAAGCTCAATCTCCGGCTGGATGCTGTCCAGTACCTGCCTCATGAGGCGCGGCATTTCGGCGAGGCTCTCGACGAGCGCCTGCACCTCATCTTCGGTCACGGTTCCGCGGGCCTTGGCTGCGTGGATGGCGAGTGCGGCAAGAGCGGCTAGCTGGCAGGTGAAGGCCTTGGTGGAGGCGACGCCGATCTCTGGGCCGGCAAGGATCGGAAAGACCACATCGGCCTCCCGAGCCATGGTCGATTCGCGCGCATTGACGACAGCGCCAATTTTCAGCCCAAGCTGCTTGCAGTACCTCAGCGATGCCAGCGTATCGGCGGTTTCGCCCGACTGTGAAATGAACAGAGCCGCAGACTGCGGCGACAACGGAATCTCGCGATAGCGGAATTCGGATGCAACATCTATTTCGACCGGCAGGCGCGCATAGCGCTCGAACCAGTATTTTCCGATCAGCCCGGCGAGATATGCGGTGCCGCAGGCAGAGATCGCCAAGCTCGGGATCTTGGCGAAGTCGATGCCAAAAACCGCATCGGCACCATTTTCGATGAAATTGATATAATGACCGAGCGCATCGGCGATGACCTCGGGCTGCTCGAGGATTTCCTTCTCCATGAAGTGGCGATGGCTGCCCTTGTTGGCCAGAGTGGCCACGGCCACGGAGGTCTGGCGCGGACGCGCGACGGGGTGGCCGTCGTAATCAAAGATATCAGCGCCCGTCCTGCCGACAACGGCCCAGTCACCGTCAATGAGATAGGTGATTTCATTCGTGAATGGAGCAAGCGCGATCGCGTCGGAGCCCAGGAACATCTCGCCGTCGCCGTGACCGATCGCCAGCGGTGGTCCATTGCGCGCCGCAATGATGGTCGACGGATCATCCTCAAAGAGGATGGCAAGCGCGTAGGCACCCCTGACGCTTTTCAGCATGGCATGCACCGCCTCACCACGCCTCATGCCCTCCCGGCGGTGCCTTGCCAAGAGATGCGCAAGGACCTCAGTGTCGGTGTCGGTCTGGAACTCGGCTCCCGTCGCCGCCAATTCGTCCTTCAGTTCGGCGAAATTCTCGATGATGCCGTTATGGACGACGGCCACACCATCCGTGAAGTGCGGGTGTGCATTGCGTTCCGTCGGTGGCCCATGGGTTGCCCAGCGGGTGTGGGCGATGCCGATGGTACCACCCAGCGGCTCTTCCTTGAGCCTCCTCTCGAGATTGACGAGCTTGCCCTCCGCGCGCCGGCGGTGCAAGGTGCCCTCGGTGATCGTCGCAATGCCGGCCGAGTCATAGCCGCGGTATTCCAGACGCTTCAATGCGTCGACCAGGCGTTCCGACACCGGCTGTTGCCCAACGATGCCAACAATTCCGCACATGTTCTTCTCCGAATTCTTCCCGGCAGCCTTAGCCGACGCAGACGAGGGACGCCGCCCGGCATGCGCTCAGTTAGATTCTTCTAATAGAATCCAGTCAGTTCGGTAAAATTGATTGTTGGGATAGCCAGCATCCACGCCATGGATGAACTAAACCTCAGTCCAATGCGGGTGATGTGAACCGGGGCGTACGCTTCCGCCTTCAACGGGCTGCGCATATCATGGCCGGCGCCCTCACCTGCGTTAATAGCATGCAAGCCGGCCGGAGGAGACGGGGAATACTTGGGCCGAGTGCGAATGGGTAGTCCCAGCGCACTCTTTGATCTCGCCGTTCAATTGTGCGGACGCTGCTTCATGCATCATTCCTCGGTTTGCTTCTCCAGGCCGGACGCAATGACTCCTTTCGGCGGCGAGAAGCAAACCCTCTTCCGATCCCTGGGGCCACGCACCACGTCTTAGCTATCCGCATGGGCCGTGCGGCAGGCCGAGAATCGGTCGCCACAGTACCGGCCCATTCAGACGTCCCCTCCAGCGGATGCGCAACAGGCTGGCGTGAGAGATCTCGAGAAACCCGGCCACCGCCTCCGTTTTGCCGACGGGCTGCGGCTTTCCGATACGCGACAATGGCCACGTTGCGAGGCGAAGGATCCGTTCCATACGCGTATCGGTCACCGTCACGATCCGGGTGAGATTGTTGGCCAAGCCGAATTCGATCATGCCGGCGAAGAGCTCGTAGGTTGCTTGGGCAAGGCCGCCTGCCGCCTTGGGCGTTGATGGGGGCAAATCGAGCGCGAAACGGCTGCTTTCCCATATGTCGGGACTCGCGGGCGCCACAGCCTCACCCAGCAGCGCCGGGAATGTGTCGCGCAACATGGTCGGCCCAGTGGTTGGCAAAAGGCGCACGCAGCCACGAATTCGCCAATCGGATCCCTTGAGCAGCAGGTAGACAGGCTTCAAGACGTCAAAGGTGTCTGTTTCCATTTCGCCTCCGGTCTGAACTTCCCAATCGAGCCTCTCCTTGAAAACCCGATATCTGAGCCCGTGCATCTCTTTGAGCTCGCCTGCGAATTCGCTGTAGAGGCCAGGTGTGATCAGCTGAATCATTCGTCGCCTCCGTGCGGGCTGTGTTCCCGCCATCGAAGGGCAAAGCGCACAGCGATGCAGCCTGTGGACGTTTACAGCTATCCTCGCGGAAGGATCCGGATCTCGCCTGACCGGAGGCAGCCAGCCTGGCAACCGCATGGATCGTCCGAACGCGAGCTTTGCTTGGCATTTTCCAGATGGAAGGTCCCCTTGGCCTTTGAGACCTGCTTTCCAAGGCGTATTCGCGCGTTTTATCCATGCCTTTATGGTCTTGGAGAGCGTGGCGGGCAGGCTACACAGTGGGTGGCCGAGAGGTCGGGAATCAGTTGGAATGGAGGAATTCGTCTCGCCAAAGAGGGGATCCTTTGCAATGCACTGCCTGCCCGACACTCCCGCTTCAACGTTACGCGCCACATACCGCCGAGTAACAGCCGGACCGGCGACGCCGGCTGTGCTGGTTGTTGGCCTGATCAGCGGCGGCACGGTGAATCTGAGCCACGTCGCCAGCCATTTCCACGGACCGGCGAGCGTAGCCTCCAACGATCGACGGCGGCGACGCTTCTTCCAGTTTACCAGTTCGACGAGGACTGGCTGGCGTGTACGCTGGTGGCGCGGCTCAACCTACGCCCGCCCTTGCGGCTGTGCCTTGACTGCACCAATTGGAAGCAAGGACATAAGGTTCGCATCAAGGAGCGAGGCAATATGCATCGTCGTAACCTGATTAGAGCATTCATCGCGCTGGGCGTGTGCCCGATCTGCGCCCAGACCGCGCGTGCGGCCAGCGCCCATTGGGGATATGGCGGCTCGGTCGGGCCGGAGCATTGGGCCGATCTGGACACGAGAAATTTCGCCTGTTCGGCGGGCAGGCAGCAGTCACCCATCGACATCGCCGGCACGGTAAAGGCGGATATACCGCGCATCGACATCAGTTGGCTCAAGGGCGGCGGCAGGATGGTGAACAACGGCCACACCATTCAAATCAACATGCCGGAAGGCAGCACCTTGACCCGCGGGGATCGCGTCTACCAACTGGCACAGTTGCATTTCCACGCGCCGAGCGAGCATCACGTGGCGGGCATGAGCTTCCCGATGGAAGCGCATTTTGTCCATAAAGACACAAAGAGCGATACTCTGGGTGTGCTGAGTGCCCTTCTTACGCCTGGCGCGACAAATATCAGCTTTGCCGGTCTCGCCAAGGTCTTTCCGGCCCGGCCCGGCGAGGAGATGGCAGTTGACGAGTTCGATCCCAACGGGCTTTTGCCGGCCTCGCTCGGCTACTGGACCTATGAGGGATCATTAACGACTCCGCCCTGCACCGAAAACGTGGAGTGGATGGTTGCAATGGAACCGGTCGAGGTCGACACCGCAGACATCAAGCGGTTTACGACGCTTTACGCATCTAACGCGCGGTCGATCCGTCCCTCCAATCGGCGCTTCATCCTAGGCCTCAGCTAAGGTCATCGCGCGCGTCAAGCAAAATCGAGTTAACAATCGGGGGGTTTCGAACAGTACGACGCCACCTTGGTGGCGCTGGCATCGACCATAATGCCCTAGGGTTCACAACAGCATGACCGGATCATGGGGAACTTGTGGGCCGCTTGCTTGCGGAGAACTGGGTGGCGTCACCGACACCCGTACACTCCGGCCTGGATCTGCTTGATCAGGGATTGATAAATTCGACGCGTCGCTCCCGCGCTGCGAGAACCCTCCTCATACTGGACCAATTAAAATCTCCAAAAGTGGCAGTTTAGTTTGGACCAGTGAACTGCAATATTGGCTTGCAGTCAGGGAAGCGATCGTGACTGGGTCGCGCCGGTCATGGATTGCTTGCGCTCGAACTGATGGAGTTGCCTGGATGTTTGAGGGTCCCATCATCGACGGTCGAATTAAGAATATTGCATCGGGGTTTAGAGCCGTGAGCGTCTACGTCGATGCCACTTCAGCTGGAGAAGGACGTTTCGATCCCCGATTGCTTGGTGATGCCTGCGATTGCGCGTTGGCGGATGGCCCGGCTTGGGCAGAAGCTCATCTGGCGAGTTGGTCCGACGCCTACGTCGTCTTTGGCGCGAAGCCTAACCGTACGCCGTGCTCAGCCCAGGCCCTCAGAAAGCGGGTTCTGAAAGACGGCACTCTTTCGACGATCAACCCGATCGTCGATCTCTACAACGCCATCAGCCTGAAATACGCAGTCCCGGTGGGTGGAGAGAATTTTGACGCCTATGTCGGAAGACCCCACCTGACGATCGCTGACGGGAGTGAGACGTTCGACACCATGATGAATGGAGAGGCGGTCAACGATCCTCCCTTGCCCGGTGAGGTCATCTGGCGCGACGACATTGGCGTCACCTGCCGACGCTGGAACTGGCGACAGGGCACTCGAACCCGCCTGAAGACCCTAACAGGCCGGATGTGGTTCGTACTGGAGGCGTTGGAGACCATGCCGGACGATGCATTGGCAGAGGCGACGGATGCCATGGTCGGAGGGCTGAATGCCTTGATGCCTGGCTGCAAAATCGCGAGCCAAGAAATTGCCATCGCCGGATGAGGTTTCCGGTCGAGCGAGCGGATCGCTGGCCGCCCGGGGCATCCGGCGCGATCGATCCGATCGAGATTATCAAGGGCTGAGAGAATGAATGTCGATCTCCATCAGTTGCTCATCGTCTTTGCTGCATATGTCATTGCCGCGGGGAGCCCCGGCCCGAGCAACATGCGCATTATGGGGGTTGCGATGGCGCGCGGCAGAGGTGCTGCGCTCATGCTTGCCTCCGGCGTCGTCAGCGGCTCGATCTTTTGGGGTTTTATGGCCTCCACCGGCATCTCCGCCCTGTTGGCCAGGTACGCCCAGGCACTGCTCGTTCTGCAGGTTTTCGGGGGGCTTTACCTGCTATTCCTCGCCTTCAGGGCGGGACGGTCGGCGCTTACGTCGGACGAGAAGCTGGCGGTGCGCGCATCGACCGACCAAGTCGCTCTTTCGCGGGGTGAGCTCTATAGGAAGGGCCTCTTGATGCATTTGGCGAACCCAAAATCCGTGCTGGCATGGATCGCGCTCGTCACGCTGGGGATCGGCCCGAATTCATCGTGGCAAAGCATCGCGGCGATATTGGGTGGCTGCGCCATCCTAAGTGTCACGATATTCTGCGGCTACGCCATTGTCTTCTCCACACCGCCTATGGTGGCTCTATATCGCCGCTGCCGCCGCTGGATCGAAAGTCTGTTGGCGATGTTCTTCGCGTTCGCCGGGCTGCGTATGCTGCTTTCCCGTATGTAGTTTCGAAAGGAATGGATGATGACTTTGTTTCGCGGCCTGTCGGCGTTCCCCCTTACGCCAACCGATGCGGAAGGGCATGTCGACACCGAGGGTCTGGCTCGTTTTCTCGAGCGTATTCAACGCGCCGGAGCGGACTCCATCGGCCTTCTGGGGAGCACGGGCGGTTATGCTTACCTCACCAGGGAAGAACGCAAGCGTGCCGTTCAGGCTGCCGTGGAATGCATCGGCGGCAAAACGCCTCTTGTCGTGGGTGTGGGTGCATTGCGTACCGATGAAGCTCAGGCTTTGGCGCGCGATGCCAAATCCGCTGGCGCTGACGGCCTGCTCCTGGCACCCATGTCCTACGTTCCCCTGAACGAGGACGAAGTCTTCCAGCACTTCGTCGCGGTGGCCGAGGCGGGGGAATTGCCTTTGTGCATATATAACAATCCAAGCACCACGCGCTTCACATTCAGCGACGCATTGATCGCCCGGCTGTCGGAGGTGTCCAACATCGTCGCGGTGAAAATGCCTCTGGCGGCAAATGACGATTACGCGGGGGAACTGGCACGTTTGCGGTCGATGACGCCTGACACGTTCACAATCGGATACAGCGGCGATTGGGGCGCGGCGGATGCCCTGCTTGCCGGATGTGACACCTGGTACAGCGTTGCGGCAGGTCTGCTGCCGGTCCCGGCGCTTGCGCTGACGCGTGCAGCGCAGTCCGGCGACGCGGTGGAGTCCAGTCGGTTGAACCGCGCTTTCGGGCCGCTCTGGACCTTGTTCAAACACTACGGCAGCTTCCGCGTTATGTTCGTCATCGCCGACTACCTCGGTCTGGCGCACGTCCAGCCACCGCGCCCTATTTTGCCGTTGCCGGAGGACGCCGGAGATGACATTAGGCAGGCATTGGAGAAGCTCGAATAGCCGAGCACAGGGCATGCCCAGTGCCACTGCTAGTTAGGCACCCGGCGCGCGGGCGTTCCGCGCACCGTTCGAGATGGAAGTTAGGCGGCGCAGAATTGGATCGGGTTGGTCGCGCTTTGGCTTTGCGGTCTCTTCGGTGGTGAAATGGTCGCAACGTTATCGTGCTCCGGTAGCGCCGGGAAGATGGGCGGCCATCGCAAACGCGTTCTGCAGCCGCATCGAACTTTCATCCGCGACCAAACGACCGGAAGTAGAATTTCGAGCTGATCGTAGGCCGCTCGCTGCCTGAAGAGGGTGCTCCGCGCTACATCGGTTTCGTCTATGGCTATGATCGCGAGCCGCAACGGCGCATTCTCGACCATCTCAAGAAGCAGCCCGTCCAAGCCAATCAGGATATCACCCTCATCACCGACGGTGGGGAAGAATCGCCGACTGGTTCCATATCACCGTGCGCATCAGGGTCCTTCGGCAGTTCGTGCAAGGGCTCGAAAACCAGGACGAGCAGACCGGACAGGACCTGCTCGAAACTCTGCGCAGGATCAAATGGCATCTCTGGCATGTTGACGTCTATCGGGCCCGTCACGAAATCGCCGACCTGCAATTCGACGCGGAAGGTCTCGAAACAGGCTAGCCGAACATGCGCAAGTTCCTGACCGCCATCGGCGAGTTCACCAGGCCTACATCGCCTCCGACAGTGCCAGCCTGATTAATTACGGCGAGCGTTAGCGGTCCGGAGATCGCATCTCTTCGGCCCTCGTCAAGGCCACCGTCAACGCCGTTCCAAGCGGGTCGCCAACAAGCGGCAGATGCAGTGGAGCAGGATCGGCGCACATCTTCTGCTGCAAACCCGCACGCAGATCCTCGATGACCGTCCCGACGCGCTTGGCGTGCAGCCCCTCACCTCGCCCGCGCCCCGCGGTGGTTCTTGCCAAGAGACGCTCTCGCTCGCATCTAACGAAAACCGCCGCTGCATTTAGCTGCATCCATTGTTCGGATGCGTGCGATCCAAACAATCAATTTGTTCAATCAGCTTCTTGAAAGCTAACCCTTGTTTGGTGGAACATGGGCTCTGGTCGTCGACGCTGGCTTAATGCAGGGGCTGCACGCAGGAGATACAATGCACAGAGATCGCAAGCGGGTTAGCGGCATAATGGCTGGCCGACCGGTGTCATCCCCAGGCTGCTGCAGCGTGCGGCTTGTCTGTCCCTCCATGATCTCTCGGAAGACAGTTCCGAATACTGCGACCGGTTGCCCGCCTTGTGTGTCGCCTCGATCTCATAACCGATGGTGAGCTGCTCAATGGGCTATCCTTCACCGGATAAGAGATGAAGTGCGAACGCTCCTCGGGGATCATGCCGATCGTACGTACGTCCTGCTTACTCTGGTCAGGCATAGAGCGCAATTTGTTGGCCCAGCTATGAAACTCTTGCCGGAAGTTAGCTCTGCCGCGTGCGTGATGGCTTGAGCGGACTGACGCAACGAAGGCTCACGAGTATTCGGTTCCTGCCGTCATTATGACGAGACTCAACGGTACCTTCAACATCGGCGTGGTTCGACTCGCCGCGCGAAAACAGGCAAATCTCGATTGAATCCGTCACGCGGTGTCAGCCTGGCATTGGTGCCTTCCCTTCTCAACAACTATCAAATCAGCATTCACGGATAGCCCAGTTTCTCACGTGCCGTAACGCCGTGCCTTCAGTTTCCACGTTCGCGTCGAGCTCGCGAGTGGCCAGAGTTCGGAGAACGGTCGAAGTCTAATCGCCGCGAAATTCAACGGAGGGTCAGCGGGGCCACGGGGGCAAAGTGCGACGGTGTCTAAGCCGTCTTTATGAGGGGAGAGGTACACATGGTTTTCCTGTTCCAGCAGCATCCGGCCGCACACCGAAGCAATGAGGAGCTAGAATTCAGATCGGACTTTCGCAAGGCGCGCACCGCGCATCAAACGCCGTTTCGTTGTGAAAAAAGGCTCAGTACCGACAACGTTTTTGTAATCGCCCTGGCGGCCTCGTTTGCGCTCTTGTTCGGGATACAGAGGCAGGACCCACAGGTCGACGAGGCGGTCCTAAGTGAACTGCGAACGATTCAGATCAACTACGCATTGCTCCAGCGCGATGTCGCCCGCGCTCGAACCGACATGGTATTGGACTTCCGCCCCGTTGATTCTACCCTCCAAGCATTGCAAAGGAACGTTACAAACTTGCAACGCCTTGCCGAGATTTCGCCCGATGAGAGCTCCGGAGCGCACTCCAGGTTGCTTGCACAGCTCAAAAAGTCCGTCGAGAACACGGAGGCTGCCATCTCGGCAGCGGCTGCGCAAAATGAGCTTCTGCAAAGCTCTCTCGTACGGTTTGCTCGCTCGGTTAATCGCCTTGAGGGGGCGCCGTCCAACAGGCTTGAACTCTCCAATTTGATCCTTCAGTTTTCGGCCAGACTACCGGGATTCAGCCTCGCATCACAGATCGATCAGTCTCTCAGCCGACTTCCTCCGAGCCAGGACCAAGCCACCCACGATGTTGTCCGCAACGGCCGCGCTATCCTGTCCGCGTTGTCGAGAGTGGACCGAGCAGCCGATCGGATCGCATCCTTTAACACGTTCGCCAAGGCCGCCGAACTGGAGCGCGAATATCTGAAAGACTACAGCTTGGCCAGCGCGCAAGCGCAGCGCACACGACTTTTCTTTGGCTCGGTGTCCATATGCCTCTGCTTGTTTGCGATCATTCGGGCCTTCAGGCTGCATGTGCGGACGAACCGGTTGGAAAGGCGGCTGGAGCTTGAAGAGGCAATGCGTGAGATCGAAGCTCGCTTCAACGAAAGTAAAGCAAAGAACGCGTCGCCGCGCTTTTCAACGGAAGCAGCGCTTAGACTTGTTCAACGCGCTTTCGACGCGGATCACTGCGCGCTTGCTCAGGTGGATCCGAGTCTCAGCAGGCATACCGAGTGCTTTGTGACGAACACGTGCATGCGTGTCTGGAACGTCGCGCTTCTTGATGAAGTCGTTTCACTTGTCCGCGCCGGACGGCCAGTGTTTCGCGTCGTTCCGGCGGCGGAAATGGTTCGCACCGCCCTAGACACTTCCGGTGTTTGTCAAATTGTTGCTTGCAGGGCCTCCGATCAGCAGGCTGTGGTTTGCATCCTTGTTTTTGAACGAGATCGCTCACTCCCCTCAGCAGGCGACCTGTGGGTTCTTGCCAGTGCCATTGTGCGTTTGAGCAACCATCTTGAAATGCAACGTGTAAATGCCGAACGCGACCTTCTGGTGAGTCGATGGGAGCAGGTGGAAAGGCTGAGGACCGTCGGCACGATCGCAAGCGGCGCCACACATGAGTTCAACAATATTTTAGGCGCAATAATCGGATATTCAGAAATTGCCCAAGGTCTGGTGCGTCGCCCCTCCAGAATACGGAACCACATCGACCAAATCATCTTAGCTGGACACCGCGCCAAGCTGATCGTTGACCAGATCTTGTCACTCAGCCGAAACCGCAAGCGCGTTGCAGTGCCTTTCAACGTCTCCGAAATTGTCATGGATCTTGCGCCATTGCTGCGGGTTACAGTTCGTGCGGGTGTTCAGTTGAACTTCAGGATCAACGAGTGGCAAACGGTGGTCGAGGGCAGCCCAACCGAGATGCAGCAGATTCTCATGAACCTGTGCAAGAACGCGTCGGAGGCTGTCTTGAACGAGGGCCGCGTCGAGGTTAGCGTTTCTCGCGCCCAGGTGTGCCAAACCAAGCCGCTGGCTCAGGGCACCTTGAGACCTGGAGATTACGTTCTCCTCTCCATCAGCGACGATGGCCCAGGAATCGCAAGTTCGATACTTCCGCATGTCTTTGAGCCCTTTTTTACCACGCGCTCTCTCGTCGGCGGGACCGGGCTAGGTCTTGCTGCAGTTGACAGGCACGTGAGCGCGCTCGCAGGATACCTAGACGTCACCTCGGTTGTTGGCCGAGGTACGCGCTTTGATATCTACTTGCCAGCCTCCGAGGAGGAGCCAGTCAGCGCTGACGTCACTTTCGGCCCATACAGCGGATCACCGGCCAACGGCGGAATCATTGCAGTCGTGGAGCCCGATCCAGCAGAGTTGGAGATTCACAAGGACAATATCGCCGCGCTGGGTTATGAGCCGATCGGCTTCGCGACCTTCGAAAGTCTTTGCGGCTGGATAGAGAGCGGGAAGGCAGCTGACCTGCTGATTTTGGCGAAGACGCCTTTCCTCGAGCGAGGACGGGCAGAGTCCGTATGCCCGGCCATCATGACGGTGCCTTTCATAGTCATCGGTGACATCGACCCCACGCCGGTCACATCTGACAATCAGGCCTTCGTCCTTCGGCTAGCGAGACCGGTCTCGTCCAGGACAATAGAGCATGCGATTCGTATAATGATGATGGCGTGATGCCGCCGACTCGCTCATTCTATGCAAGTGTGAGAAGGCCTGGCAAAAGACATCGAAGCAGAACAAAACGACGCGTCGCATCACAATGGACTTATCGATCCCGAGACGTTGTTCTAGCCTTAGTGCTTGTTAAGGAGGTCGGCTACTGTCTCTCCCCGTCGCCGGGCATCGGCGGCGAGCCATACCTCTCCCACCTCGTACAGGTCACCTTGGGTGTGGAACGGCACAATGACGTCAACGGCAGCCGACAGCATGTCAAGAAGCGTTCGATCTTCCACAGCGGCTCCTTGCGGGCTGCTCTTGACGAGGGAAAAGAGCTTTTTGAAGCCCTGGACCGGATCAGCCCCATGGATCGTTGATATTGATCCCGCATGGCCGGAGACGACTTCGCTAAGGTAGGCCCATGCAGCATCATCGCGCATCTCGCCGAGCAATATTCGGTCAGGGCGCATGCGCAAGCTCGCTTGCAGCAGTTGCTCGGCTGTCACCGCACCTACGCCGGCTCGGTCCTTCGGATAGAGTAACCGGACATGGTTCTCGTGCGGGATTACAAGCTCCAGCGTGTCCTCGATACTTATCAGTCTCTCTTGCGGGGGTATAGCGTTGATCAAAGTCTTGCTCATTGTCGTTTTGCCGCTTCCAGTAGGTCCGCAAAGCAGCATCGTGAGCCGTCCCGAAACACACGCTTGCAAAAACTTCTCCAAGTCACCATCGTCGTATTGCTGAAGAATAGTTTGGTCCTGCCGCTCTTGGCGCTGTTTTCGTGACCGCCATTGATTCCAGCGTGAGTATTCGTAGCGAGAAGAAACTTCCTTCAGTTCGGTCACACGACTTGAAGGACGCCGTATCGTCAGGCTTACTGTTCCTGAGGGAACAGCGGGCGGCAAACAGATCTGCAGCCGCTCTCCGTTCGGCAGCTCAGTCGCACAGAGGGGGCTTTGCGGTCCGACATCTTGCTTGCGCAGCGCTCCAGCGAGAATCGCGATGTCCTCCAGATCGTTATAACCTAGTGGTAGCGGATGTTTCGTGAAGACGCCGGCTTGTCGCACAAACGCTTCCCCAGGCCGGTTGATAGCGACCTCTTCGGTCCTCGGCTCCTCAAGCCATTTCAGAACGGGGTCGAGAAGCAAACGCAATTGAGGGTCAGCCTCCGATCGCATTGTTGTCTCTCCGGCGTTGGCGATGTTGGGGGGCTGGCGCCACGACGGTTGCCGTGAGACCGTATACATCCGAGAAATCGAGGTCGCGAGCCACAAAGATGGATACAGCATCTCCCTGGTTTTTCTTCAGGGTTGGCGGGATGTTGACCGTCGCTCTCAGTGTCGTCTCGACGGCTTGTCCGCCATTGCTCTGGAAGCTGTTGATGCCGCTTCCTCCGCCAGAGCTCGCCGCGTATTGACCGGCCGCCTGGAACGCGCCTTGAAGGACGCTCATCAGCATTGCTCCGCCAAAGCGTTCCCGGAAGTGATTATCCACCGTGCCAGGCACTCCGGAGCGGCCGAGCTCGTCAGCGCCCGGCGATGCTATCGAAACGAGGGCATGGTCAGGTGTTTCGATGCGCGTCCACAGCACGAAGACACGCGCATCCCCCTGTTCGAGACCATGCTGGATCTCGCCAATCACGGTCGTCCCACGATCCAAGAGCACGACATTGTTGGTGGCGCCGCGGACGTCTTTAGGTAAGACGCACTTCACATAACCGGGTAAATTTGTGTCGACTGCCGTTTGCAAAAGGCAAGGAATGATCGTTCCCTGAGTAATCACGAGATCAGGGTGCGGCAAAAGTGTGGCCCGGCTCGGCTCCTGTATGTCTGGCTTCAATCGGCCCGACAGGTCGCCACCGATCGAAATCTCATCCGCGGTCGCGGGAGCATCCTTGTGGTCGTCTTCGCTCCGCTGAGCCACGTCGGGCTTTTGACTGCTGCTGCTGTAGGCGAAAATTGGTGACTCCTCGGGCGGCGGTTCAGCTGCCGCGGGTTGCGGCGTGGATGGCGCAGGATCTGCCGCCTGCGCCGCCTTTGCGGGTGCTGGAGGTTCGGGAGCAAGCTCAATAGGCACGGGGCGGAACGGCTCGGCGTTCGGGGAAATTGGCGGGTTTGGCTGAGATGGTTCGTCTTGTGTGCTGGGACGACTTCCGAGCCAGATGAGCGACAGAGATGAGATGAGAACAAGACCGGCGACGGCCAATTTCTGTGATCCCGAAACATGCCGGCGGGCCGGCTCCGAGACCAACGATCCGGATGCATTTACATCGTGTCCCGACTGTGGGCCGGTTTCATTCATCGGCCCGAGCCTTTCAAAACGCGCCACACGTCGGGTCTCACTGTACCGGTCCCCGGCGCTTGTCCAACAGGATCATATGCCCTGTTGAAAATCGACAATACCGTATTGCCATCTCTCAGACGCCATTCCCGGGCGACTGCGGATACTTCAACATAGTCGCCTTTGACTGTGAAGTTGGCAGCGGCTTCCTTGCCGTCGGGATTGATAATGTAGAGGGAGGGTATACGGGAATTGCTTGCGAAGCCAAATACGGTGGTAAAGCCATTGTCGAAAACCTGCAGCGGCGCCAGCGATCGATCGCCCTTTGCGACGTAGTGAAAATTGCTTTCGTCGGAACTGGCAGTTGTACCGGGCCGATTCAACAAATCCTGAACCCTCTGTTCCTGCAGCACCTTTGCCCGGGCCTGACCAAGAATCGAGCGCTTTTCTGCTGCCTGTCTCAAAGCAGCGGCCTCATCACCGGGATAAGTGAACTGCACACTGTAGTATAAGTCAGGTTGCTGCTCATCTAGTTTTGGCATCGCTCTCGTTGAAATGCTGAAGACATATCTGCGGGTACCGGACTCACTGTCGGCCAGAACGACGACCGGCTGCGGCGGCAGGATCCGGCTGGCCTTAAAGAACAGGTAGTTGGCGCGTGGGAGCGCAGCCAAGTCTTTGCTATTGGAAACGGCCACGGCTGCGACGGTCTCGTTGGCCGCGAATGTGACGACCAGCGTTGCCCCCACCGCGGTCGACAGGCGCACCACTTCGTCGGGACGGTAAGCCAAGTAGCGCATCCGCGCATCATGCTTGCCGGCAAGCGGGGTGTCTTCCGCGGAAGCCTCCAGCGTTAAGAGTAGTGAACAGGCCAGGGCGAGAAACGCTCTTTTTGTCATGGCTGCACGTCACCCAGGTTCGACACGCTATCTTCCGAGGTTTGATAGGAAGTGACGAGTAGACCTCCCGGATTGGTGAGCCTTGATTGGGCAGGCAGATCTGTCAGGCGCTCGTAGCGGATGGTTGCTGTCCAGGTGGTCACCAGCGGCATCTGCCCATCGATGGAAAGGGTGCGTTTGTATCGGATCTGTTGAACGTCCGGACTGATGTCGTTTGAGGAAATATGCCCGACTTCGAGCTTGCCGAGCTTGCCGACTGTGACTTGCGGCGAGGTGGGATTCGGATAATTGAAGAAATCTTGATATTGCTGCCGCACAGCCGGTGCGCTGAAACTGGATACGAGGTCATAGCCGTATTGGGCGGAATCGGCTGTGTAGCTCTCGCGCAGGCGTACATATTCCCACAGCGAAGCATTTATGACGGCTCGCTCTTGGGTTGCCGGCAGTCGAGAGACTGACACTTCGCTGTCAACTGTTCCATCCGGGCGTACCCAGAGGAACACAGGTACGAGCTTGGCCAACGGGACCATGGCAGCGATGGTAAATGCCTGCGCAACATTTCCTAGGACCGCCGCTGCCGCAAAGGCTATGAGGGCCTTTGACAGGCGCCGCGCAGACTTCGCTCGTGAAGTTTGAAACGCTTCCACCTTCTTATAGTGGGCGGCTAGCGTTTCTCTCTCCACCAGAAGGGCATGTTCAGGAAATTTCACTTGGGCTCTTTCGCACATTCGACTTGAAGATCTTCAGGGGAGGTTTCCCATTGTCCCACGTTCAGTTGGAATGGCGAACCCGTGCAGGTCGCAAGCTTATCGGTTGTCTTGCAGGCCGCCAAAGCCAGTATTGACAAAAGTAGATAGTATTTCATGTTGAGGTACCGCGCTTGTCGATTGATTAACCACCTGCCGTTTTGGCAATGCGGCGATTGAGGCTGCTAAGAGATTGGTTCGCACCTGCCCAAGAACCGCCGGCTATGCTGCTGGCGATCGTCGGAAGCGCGACGATCAAAGCGTCACCAGCTAGGAAAAGCATATCGAGCTCGTAAAGCCCGATGATCTTGGCTGCTGTCGTACCCTTGTATTTGATCACCGCAAGCATGACTCCCAGCGCGACTGATTCGGCCGCGATAACTATCGTTGCAACGATGTTGAGGAGGACAAGCAGCAGCCCGTATGAGAGCAGTTGGCCGATCCATCTGGTAGCCATGTCTCGAGTGTGATCAAAAAGATAGCCTACAAGAACGAGGGGGCCGATCGCCAGGAGCACCTTCGTCAGAATTCCAACGGCATCATAGATCTCGAACGCTGTCCAGAGCGAGCCGTACAAAATCCATTGCGCTCCCTGGAAGGCAAGTATGTCCTGCTGATTCATTGGCCCAATTTCGGAAGCAATCCGCTGAAAGGCACTCTGACTTGCAGCGAACATTACGTCGAGCTTCTGGGGGATACCGATGAAGGGCAAGGTGCTTCCGCTGATCTGGTGGGCAAGCTTTGGAATCGTGTCGTCGAAGACCGATTCAATGTACAGCTGATAGTTGGCCTGCCCTAAGATGAGGGCGACGACAATCGATACCGTGACTACGCGCGAGATACCTCCGCGCGCGTCGACTTGACCGCGCATGACCAGAAAGCCTTGGATTATGATCCAGAGCGTGACGCACGCAACCAGAGGCGCACTGACCGCCTCTTGGACGTTTCCAATCACTTTGTGCAGCCCCACCGTAAAGGCCCCATGAAAGATCGCGTGTATGGCCGTGAATGGCGCAGGAATTCTGAAAACCATTGCGTGAACCTTATTTGCCCCTGATCAGCGCAGATGAGCCGGATGAACTAAGCGTCGCTACTCAAACATTCTGGCGGTGTCCTGGCGTTCGCGACGCTGCATCGCGGCCTCCTCTGCGGCGTGAAGGCTCGCTTGTGCAGTGGCCATCGTCAGCAGACTCGTGGCCTGGACATTTTGGATAATCGCATCATGAATCTGCTTGAGGACCAGACCGTTGGTGACGGTGGCCTGCACAATATTTCCCGAGCGGGAAAGCTGACCAAGCGTGTTGTCATTGGCCTTAAGGCGCTTGTCCATTACGCCCAGAGTGTCGGCTGCAAGGGCTGCGGCATTGATGGCACCAGCGATTTGTCCCTGTAACAGTTTCGCTTCCGAATCCGTGCCGTCGACTTTCCGGTTTGGGTTGTCCGCAATTGCACGCGCTTTAATCGAAGTTGGCGCCTGACCCTCAAACATCTGCCTCTCAAGCTGATTGCCCGACGGGTAGTGATTTCCTTGGTTCAGTGAACTTAGCAGCCCCGTGACACCGAATGACGAACTTAGTATCTCCACCATTTCCATCGTGGAAGCGAGCGTCTGGGCTGACTTTATCAGGATCTGCGCGGTGGAAACCGCTGTTAAGCCCGCTTGTGTTACTACCGCCGGGTCGATGACGACAAATTGCGACCGGGCCTGTCCGCTAAGTAGAAAGGAAGCGGCAAGCGTCGTTGCTGCAAGCGTGGGAAATCTCATGAATATTCCTCCGTCAGTCTTGAATTTCGTGGTAACGAGTCATGAACTTGTTGAGCCACGCACTTGGGGCATCTCCGTGCTGGTCACGAAGCTGGTCGACAAAGCGCACGGTGTTGGCCCGCCCCGAGAGTACGGCTACATACTCGCGCATCTGGCCAAGATCGAATTCGCAAACAACACTCCCGCTCTCGCGCTTGAGCAAAAACTTGCGGCTGCCAATTGCCATTCCCTGGCGGATTGCCTCGAACTCCTGCGTGGTGCACTTCAAGCCATCGACATACGCGGCCCGGTCGGCCGTCGGTGATGGGTAGAAGATCTTGGTCATGCATTGTGCAACGAGACTGGCTCCGAGGGGCGATTCAAGCACGTGTTCAGGCTGCTGCGTTGCGAGTATCAACATGCCGTTGTTCTTGCGGACGGTGAGCAGGAACTTGTCGATAACAGCCGAGAACTGCGGGTTGAGCAGATAGAAGCGAAATTCGTCGCAGCTCATGACGAACCGACGGCCATCGACAACAGCGCCCACGCGGTGAAGAAGATATGCGGCGGCCGGCGCACAAACCTCCTCAAATTCCAGGAGCTGCGTCATGTCGAAGCCGGTAATGGAGGCATCCAGCCTGACTTCGTCCTCATCGCCGTCAAAGGCCCATCCAAGCGCATTCCCTCTACACCACCGCTGCAGCCGTGCTCCCGCGCCCTCCGAGGGGCTGTGCAGCAGGAATTCGCGCAGGCCCGCAAGTGAGCGCATGGCGGGTTCGAACGAAAGTTGACGAAGAATGCCACGTTCCAGTCGACGGCTTTCCTCCGGCGAGATCGGACCACGGCCGTCACTCTCGATGAGGGCCATCAGCCATTCGCGCAGAAAGTCCAACGAGGCGGAGGTGTTGTCCAGTCCGCGCAGAGGGGCCAAGCCGCTCGGAGCGCCTCTGCGCAACGCAAGGTATGTCCCTCCCGTGGCTCGCACCAGCAGTTCACCACCCCGGTCTTTATCGAAAAAGACGATGGCACCATTGCGATCGACCACGCTTTGCTCAAGCATCGCGAGGATAAAGGTCATCAGCGTCGTCTTGCCTTTGCCGACGGGTCCGAATATCGCCGTCATGCCGACGTCATTCTCATGGGGGATGTAGTCGAAAGACGTTCCACCGTTTGTGCGAAAGCGCGCAACAGCTTTGCCCCAGTGGCCGGAGCTGGAACCGCTGGGGAAGTTCTCAAATGAGACAAGCCCGGCAAAATTGTACGAGGTGATCGCCCCGGGGCGCGTGCGCCACCTGTTGTTCCCCGGGAGTTGGGACCAGTACGCGGCCTCCATGCCGATACCCTCTTGGACGATAACGGCGCCTGTGTCGGCCAGCCTTGCGCGCGCATTTGCTGCGCGATCTGCAAGGCTATTGAGGCTGTCGCCATAGACGCACAGGCTCAGATGATGCGAACCCATGACGAACTCGTTGCTTGCCAGTGCGTCCTCTGCCTCGGCAAGTTCATTGATCTGGGTGAGAGCCTTGTCGCCGGCGCTCGTCATCTGGCTGGATTTAAGGCTAAGCTTCGCATGAGCTTGTGGCCGAGTGAGGAAGGAAAAGCTCTGGCTCAGGACAAGCGGGAAGTTGGCGGACAGTAAGGGATTTAGCATGCCTGGCCGCGTCGTCGCCGGATATTCACGGAACGAAAACAATGATCCCACGGAGCTATCCCCGGGTCTTCGAATCTCAAGCGCCCGCTTCCCGCAGATGACCCGATCAGTGTAGATCGAGGCGCCAAGCGAGCCGGTAACCATCGGAACCGGAAGAAACCGGCAAGTCATTATCAACCGAAGCGCCTCACCAATTTCCGTGAAGAGCACGTTGCCTTTCTCGCGAATACCCAACCGGCGCAGACCGTAACCGCCGAGTGAGCCAGCAATGATCTGCCAGAGGTCCTCCAGGCTTCGCATTTGTGTGGCCAGATCGTTGTCATTCCGTCTGGGGGATTTGGCAATGCGCCAGCCTATCTTGCCGATTGCGGTGCGGGGGGACACGACGATAGTGAGGAAGTGATCGTTGCGAAAGAGCTTGCCCGACAGCACATGGCGCTCATAGGCCTCGCTCAGACTGCCAGCAAATGCACTTTGAAACTGGCGCGATGCCGGCTCCGGCACATCGTTATTGCGCACAAGATGAGCGTATAGCGTGACATTGTCATCCGCGATGTTGCGCAAGAGAGTGTTGAACGCGCGGCAGCGCGAATTGCGCATCTCTGCGTCTTCCAAATCAAAGGGCAGGCCGTTCACGTGTGCCATGGCCATGATCGATCCGTCTTCCAGCAGGACAACCTGATCGCTGAGATGACCGACATACGGAAGATAGATCTCGCCAGATCTCTCGGTCCGGCCACTGGCGCCAAACATTACACCATTCCTCTTCCGCGTTTCGGCACTCTGATCGGATTGGCGCTGACGCTCGCGCCACCCCAGACCGGCCCGTCCACGCTTCTGCCGGCAGTCTGCAAATAGAGGAGCGCGACGCTTGCGGCGTTATAGTCACGCTCAACCACCAGCCGTGCCCCGAACCAGAGTGGCACGAGCACGATTTCATAAAGTGGGTTTTGAAGGACAATGATGACGAGACCAGCCAACATCATCAGCAATCCGGCCAGCGTCAGCGGCACCCCCAGAAACAGTGCGGGGCGTGTCGCCGCCACATAGAGGGTGCTCACTTCCAACCGGTCGCTCATCAGCCACCGCCTATGAGCGCCTTGCCCAGGAAGCTGGCGCCGAACATGATGACGATCCCTCCAACGACACCCGCAACCAAGCCAAGTGAAGCACGACCGAACATCCAAGAGATGCCGATGGCCACGAGTCCGAGCACGGCCAGTGATTGTCCGAAGGGGCCAAGTATGAAGGTGCAGATATTCTGGACCATCTTGGCGGGATCCGTCCCTCCGGTCACCTGAGCCGAGGCTGGCCCGATGGAGAAGACCGTCCACGCGGCGCCTGCAGCAGCGGCCGGTCCATATTCAGCCGCCGTGCGCAGCATGGAAAAAGGCGAAGGAACACGCGTTTTAAGCGCACGAAGTATTTTGAGTGGCGTCATCATTGTATCTCCATGGTTCAATCGAATACGAGTTTGTTCGGGTTCGAGGATTCCCGCTCTTCCGCAGCCTGGCTGCCTGTCGGACCGGAGGGATCGGCCCCGGAGCGGTTTGACTCATACGAGCCCCAGATGTCCCAAGAATTTCGTTTGGGCTGCTTTCCATTGGCCTGTTGGCTCTGTTGGAGCAGAGGCGGCACGGCTTTCCGACCGGGTGCCTCAAGGTGTGGCGCATCTTGAGCGGTCGGCTCCAGGGTTGGCTCGGGGTGACTCGAGATGTCCTTTGCGGCTGACTCGACCTTGCGTACATAACCGTTGGTGAAGCCACGCGTGACGTCGCCCGTGTTGTAGGCCGAGATGGCACGGCGAAGCGCCAGTTGCTGCGCCGGAGCAGTCGTGCCGCCGGCATACCGGCTTTCAAGCAAGTGGGCGGCGGCCGATAGCGAGGCGCAGGGCTCGAAAGCCTTTTCCGGCGTGAGATTGAGGAAGGAAAAGTTCTTGCTGTTTATCTGCATCAATCCGACATCGACAGAATGTTGTGCTTCGAGGCGGTTCTTGATGCCCCGCGTCGCTTCCAGGCGGTCTATCCAGCGAAGCTGCTCACCTGTGGTGTTGTCATGAGCCACCAGCGTTTCAAAGCCACTTTCAATTTTGGCAATCGCGGCGAGCGTGGACGGCGCAACCCAGGGAGCGCATTTGCGCGACAGGCGGTGGAATTCACGGGGCGAAAGTGGCGCGGGCTCGGCGGGGAATGACATGGATGTCAACAGGGCGATGGCCAGCGGCCAAGCTGCAATGAACATTCCTATCCCCTACCTTTCCAAGCGTCCGGACCGGTTCTGGCCCTGTCCGGCACGCGCTTATCGGGCAGGTTTGTTACTGCGTGATGTTCAAGTTCAGCTTTTCGGTTTCAACTGAAGCAAAGAGCTTGTTCATGTCCGGGTGCATGGGCACCTTGCGCATGCGCGGGTTGCGCGGGCGCGATCAGCCGGCACATCTCGACCATCGTGGTGGACCATTCCTGCGCGGGATTGCCCGCCCCGGCCGTCCGTTGCTCCTGCAGCGTCAACTGCGACTTGGCATGGGCGGTGATGGAATCTTGTGTCAGCGCCTGGCCGAAGGAAGGCGGGTTCATCTCAGGCTGCGGAAGCTTGGGTCGATCGAACGCGAGAACCGACTAGGGCGCCGAGCTGCCCAATGTTGCGGCATGCTGCCGTTGTTGCAAGAGACAGCCATGCGCCCTGCATACTCAGGCATTGGTTGAAACCGCGAGTTCGTCCGCGAAGCTCGTCGGAGGCGCAAAATACGCGGGGACGAGGGTCAACTGGGAAGACGTGGCGGCGCAGCCGGCCTGGTGCGAGACCTGGTTCAGCTGTTCGGCCGCGCCGCGAACTGGTGGGTCACGCACAGTCCCATCGGCAGAAACCGCAGGCGGATTGACGCAGTCCGACAGCGCTCTCGACAAGTACAGTGACAGGCTCAAAAGGAAGGTATTGCATCAACTGAGAAATGTTAGCTCGCAAGGTAACCGTAACCGTAACCGGACCTGCCGATCGCCGGGAACAGGATTGGCGCCGCCGGCCACCTCCCAATGACCTGCCTTGGGCAGGAGACATACCGGTGGCACAAGGCCACTATAGCGAATCACGGCCGTTCTTCGGCCAACCGCCTCTGCGATCAGTCAACCGCCGCGGTGCTCCACCGCGTCGGAGCCGCACGCACGAGCGGGAGGATTTCGAGGTGATCCAGGTCCGCAAGCGCCAGAAACGCGAAGAAGATGCAAGGACATGGCAAGCGACCGGGCGTCCGTGCCGTCGTAATCAAGTGGTGTTGGCAGGCCTACACCAACGGCGGAGCTCGCGAATAAGCGAAGGACCACTCGGCAGGGTCATACCGGCGCTTGCAGCTGTGTGGTGGCCACCGGCTGCCTGGATGCGGTCAATTCGCTGTGGATGAAAAGACCAGGCCGAGCAACGGCCTCACATTGGCCGCACGCACCGGCGAGTGGCAAGGGGCAGCTGTCCTGCGTCGGTGCCCCAAGGGTTGCTCGGCAACAGCTTTAGACAAGGGGATTCAAGATTGAAGGTGAGCCGTTGAAACATGTTCTTGTCATTGACGATGATGCCGCAATGCGACGCCTCATCTCCCAGTATCTCATGATGCATGCCTTGAAGGTGACCGCAGTCAACGATAGCAAGCAGTTTAACTACGTTCTATCGCATGAGCCAGTCGATCTCGTGGTTGTTGACCTCAACCTCGGCCGGGAGGATGGGCTTGCCATCGTCCGCAACCTCGCGACGAAATCGGATTTACCCATCATAGTGATCAGCGGCGACCGGCTTGATGAGGCGGAAAAAGTCGTTGCGCTGGAGCTCGGCGCAACCGATTTCATTCCCAAGCCTTTCGGGCTGCGCGAGTTCTTGGCCCGCATTCGAGTAGGGCTACGCCAGCGCATTTCCAGTCCGCGAACGAAAGATCATCGCTCATTTCGGTTCGGAGCCTGGAAGCTCAGCGTCAAGCAGCGGCGACTGATCTGTGCGGAGCGTGGCGAAGTCAAGCTTACCGCATGTGAGTTCAACCTGCTGATCGCGTTCCTGGAGAACCCCCGCAATGTCCTATCCAGAGAACGGCTTTTGCTCGCGAGCCGTGTGCGTGGAGAAGAGGTCTACGATCGAAGTATCGATGTCCTAATCTTGCGCTTGCGCCGAAAGCTGGAGGCTGATGCGGCCAATCCAAGGCTAGTCAAGACATGCCGTGGTGCAGGGTATTTCTTCAACGCTGACGTAGACGTTAGCTACGGAGGCACCTTGGCCGCGTGACAGGAGCTATTCTGGAGATTGGCTGATGAAGCGTGGCGGTGTTTTCTGGCGGCCCTTAGCTCGGCGCCTGGATGTCTGACCCAAGGCAGCATCTCGTCGATCTGGCTGGGATGGCTGTTGACGATCCTGGTGGTGAGGACGTCGGCGAGATAACCGAGTGACTCGACACCATCGAGCCTGCAGCTTTCGATCAACGACGCAATGACCGCCCAGTGTTCGGCACCGCCGTTCGAGCCGGCGAAGAGCGCGTTCTTGCGGACGGATTGAGCGCTCGACGGTGTTGTTGTCGATCTCGGTGCGACCGTCGTCAACGAAGCGCGAGAGGCCTTCGCAGCGTGAGAGCGTGTAGCGGATTGCCTTGGCGACCTTGGTCTTCTGACCGATCAGGCCGAGCTTTCACGCAGCCAAGGTTCAAGATGGCGACAATAGCGCGGCTATTTTCCCGACGCGTCGCACGGCGTTCATCGGCCGGTCGGCCGCGGATATCGTCCTCGATCTTATTGAGGTGGGCGATCGTCTCAGCGCCTCGCTGGCGATCGGCGAGTTCCAGGCCTACATCGCCTTCCAACAGTGCCAGTCTGATCAATTGCGGCGAGAGCTACCGGTCCGGAGATCGCATCAGCCTCTCCGTCGCCAAAAGAGCTGTTCTGCTTAGCCGTCGAGCTCAACGCCCAGCGTCGGAGCGCTCTCTGCTCCTGAAGGAAGCCATGAGGTCCGCTCGGGCTTGATCGGAGGCTTGGCCGATGGACGTTGTGTTTGCGTCGCTCGGCTGCCGCCCGATGGCGAGGCTTTGCGAATTGTCAGTCCTCTGCCTTTTCGCCGGTCTCAACGGCGCTGTGTAACGTTCAGTGTTGATGATGACGCCCCCGCTGTTCACGCGGTTGCTCCTGTGCAGTGTACTCGTCAGCTTGTCCTCGGCCTCGCGCGTCTGGCCCAAGTGCCGTTCCAACGGCGCTGGCGCGACCTGTCTGGCTTGCTGCTCTTGCAACGCGGCGTGTTGCACCTGCGACCCGGCTGCTGCCAAAGCTTCGGCGGGGCTTGCGGCAAGCTCGTGCGGCAAGCGGCCCTCTCTCAGTCGGTTTTGCAGCGCCTGCCGATCGGCGACGAGGTAGTTGAGGTGCAGCGGCAGCTGCTGGTCTGGCCGCTCTTCGTTCGCCAATCGACGAACCAGCTCGCGCGTGCCGTCCACCACGAAGACGCCGCAGTCAACAGCGTTTTTCTGCTGCGCCATGTCGGGTGTTACCAGGGTCGCGTCCAGTCTTGTAGCGAGCTTTCGTGCAGGCGCGTCGTTGTATCGCTGTTCATTTTGCTGGATGGAGTCGTAGTGATAGGCGACCGCTCTTTCCGGATCGCGGCGATCTACGAGGAGCAGCGACCAATGGGTGCCGCGGTCAATACCCACCCCATCGTTCACTGGCACGAACAGGAAGTCGGATGGGCCGGCGTTTCGATTATAAATCGACTGCAATGTGCCTCGCGCGTCTTGCTGCTCCATGTGGCGCAGCAGATGGGAGACCGACGGATCGACCAGCCGCGTCCGGGCGGCGAGCGCTGGATCGGCCTGCTGCAGCTGCTGCTCGAGGAATTCGTAATCCCTCTGGATATGTTCGTCGCCCAGCAGTTGGGTGGCCCCGAGCACCGCCCCCCGGGGGAGATTGGACGAGCCTGACGGAAGGGCTTCGATGTGTGCATCGGAGGAGGTGGTCAGATCGACCAACGGAACCCCGAGATGGGTGTCTGAGAGCCTGGCGGTCGCTGGCAAGGCGGGTCCCGGAGCCCTTGCCGGTACTGCTGCCGCTCCAGCTTCCCTTATCGCTCCGCGATGGAGGAGCCAAACGTCGTTGCCCCCCTCCGGCCTCCGGGCGGTGTAGCCGTGACCATTAATATCGAAGTGCCATTCCGGCTTTTCCGCATCTGGCAAGAGGCCATGGCGGTCCAAGAAAGAGAGCATTGCGTCTGGGACGCGTTGAGTCCCATGGGAGAAGTCTTTGGGGACGGCGAACGAAACGTTTATGGAGTCCTCGATCGCAGCCGGGGGCGCCTCGGACCTTGCTGAGGGCGCGGCTCCCGCATGCAGGCTTCCAATGTGTTCGGACCCTGTCCCTTGAACCGGTACCCCTTGCAATGGCAATTCACCCAACTGCCGCATGGGGGGCTGCATCGGCACGCGGCCGCCTTCGCTCGGCGGCTGCTGAATGGCGATGCTTTGCGGATTATCAGTCCCCTGCCTCTCCGCCGGCCGCAACGGCGCCGTCGAATGTTCATTGTTGATGATGAACCGCTCGGGTGGCAGGAGGTTGCCCTGGTCAAGCGCATCCGGCCAGGGCCGGATCTGCTGTTGGCTGGCAGCCAAGACTGGCGGGGCGGCGGCCTCAACTCCGGCGTGCCCAGAGCCGGCCGCTGCCAAAGCGTCCGCCACGATCCTGTCTGACGCAGGCTTCGCATCGCGAACCCGTTCAAGCGCCAAGCGGAGAAAATCGTTGCCTGGAAACAACGCCTCGGCGAATTTGATCCGTGAATCATGATCCAGCCCAGAGATCGTCTGGCCCCGCCTCTCAAGCGCCTCAGAAAATCTGCGAAGACTACGACCATAGGCAACACGGGTGCTTGGGGCCAAGCTGCTGTCACTGGTCACTTGTTCTAAGACATGCGCATCTGCCTTTGAAGGCACCGCCACTGGCCACCGGCCAGTCGCTGAATAGCCCGGCTCATGATACGCACGCAGGACGTTCAACGCCGGCCTTATATCCTTTATGTCAGTGTTTTTTGGAAAGAAGGTATCGAGGTGATCGACCAGGGATTGGTGATTTTTTAGATCAGTCGCTTGGCCACGAGCGCCGAGATCATTCGCCAATCGGCGAAGCGCATACGAGTATATTCGGAGCGTCGGCGCGCTATGGTGTTGCTGAGCCTCAGCATGGGCGATCGCCTTATCAATCACGTCCCGGTGTTCGTCGGACAAGTGGGGATAGCGGTTAGCCGGGGCACCAACAGACGCTGAATAGCCCGGCTCATGATACGCACGCAGGACGTGCAACGCGCTCTTCATATCATCGCTTTTCGGAAAGAAAGCATCGAGGTGATCGACCAGGGATTGGTGATTTTTTAGATCGGTCGCTTGGCCACGAGCGCCGAGATCATTTGCCAACCGGCGAAGTGCATACCTGTACTTTAGGACCGTGCTCTCGCTATATTTTTGCTGAGCCGCAGCGTGGGCGATCGCCTTATCGATAAGGTCCCGGTGTTCGTCGGACAAATGGGGATAGCCGGTGGCACGGGCGCCACTCGCGACAGGTTCGGCTCGGCGCGGCTCGGCCACGTGCTGCTCAAAACCCGCTTGCCGCGCTTGGCCAGCATCCGGCAAGGGGCCAGGGCGGTTCAAGGAAGAGAGCATCGCGTCTGGGACGCGTTGGGTCCCATGGGAGAAGCCTTGGGGGACGGCGAATGAGACGTTTATGGAGTTCTCGATGGCAGCGGGGGGTGCCTCAGCCCTTGCGGAGGGCGCGGCCTCCGCATGCAGCCTTCCGATGTGTTCGGACCCTGTCCCTTGAACCGGTACCCCTTGCAATGGCAATTCACCCAATTGCCGCATGGGGGGCTGCATCGGCACGCGGCCGCCTGAATTGCCGATTTCGCGCGGCTGCTGCTGAATGGCGGCGGCTTGCGGCGTATTCAGGGCCCTCTGCCTCTTCGCTGGCCGGAACAGCGCTGTGGAATGTTCNTTGTTGATGATGCCCCCCTGGGGTGGCAGGTGGTTGCCCTGGTCAAGCGCATCCGGCGAGGGCCGGATCTGCTGTTGGCTGGCAGCCAAGACTGGCGGNGCGGCGGCCTGAACTCCGGCGTGCCCAGATGTTGCGAAAGCNTCCGACACGCTTCTATTGGGGTCCTCCGGTCCAGCACGCATCCCTGGGTTGCTGAGCGAAGACGAGGCGGCTTGATCATCCTGCCGCTGCTGAAGCACTTCGCGGAACTCCTGTTCCAGTCGCAGAAGCTCCTCTGGATTGGTTGGCGGCTTGTGAGCTCGATTATCGAACAGCGGCCGCAAGGCCTCGGGAATCTCCGCATTGTGAACCCGCTGCAGCGCCAAGCGGAGTTTCTTGTTGCCTGGAAACAACGCCTCGGCGAGTTCGGTCCGCGAATTGTGATCCAGCCCAGAGATCGTCTGGCCCCGACTCTCAAGCTGCTCAGAAAATCTGCGAAGAAGACGACCATAGACGACACGGGTGCTTAAGGCCAACTCGCTGTCACTGCTTAATTTTTCCAAGATACGCGCATCTGGCTTTGAAGGCACCGCCGCTGGCCACCAGCCAGTCGCTGCATAGCCCGGATCATGATACGCACGTAGGACGTTCAACGCCGTTTTAATGCTCTGGTCATTCGGAAAGAAAGTATCGAGGTGATCGACCAGGGATTGGTGATTTTTTAGATCAGTCGCTTGGCCACGAGCGCCGAGATCATTCGCCAATCGGCGAAGCGCATTCGAGTATATTCGCAGCGTGTCCGCGCTCTGGTTTTGCTGAGCCGCAGCGCGGTCGATCGCCTTATCAATAACATCCCGGTGTTCGGCGGACAGATGGGGATAGCTGGCAGCAGGGCCGCCAGCAGTCGCTGAATAGCCCGGCTCATGATACGCACGCAGGGCCTTCAACGCGCTCTTCATATCAACGTCTTTCGGAAAGAAGGCACCGACGTGATCGACCAGGGATTTGTGATTTCTTAGATCGGTCGCTTGGCCACGAGCGCTGAGATCATTCGCCAACCGGCGAAGTGCAAACGTGTATTTTCGGGCCGTGGTCTCGCCATATTTTTCCTGGGAGTGGGCGATCGCTCTATCAATAAGGTCCCGGTGTTCGTCGGACAGATGGTGATAGCGGGAAGCACGGGCGC
Source organism: Mesorhizobium erdmanii USDA 3471 (assembly GCF_000472705.1). Lineage (GTDB taxonomy): Bacteria > Pseudomonadota > Alphaproteobacteria > Rhizobiales > Rhizobiaceae > Mesorhizobium > Mesorhizobium erdmanii. Next base: position 102,366 of record NZ_KI421454.1, read on the forward strand.
CACTCGCAAAAGGGTCGGCTCGGCGCGGCTCGGCCACGTGCTGCTCAAAGCCCGCTTGCCGCGCTTGGCTAGCATCCGGCAAGGGGCCAGGGCGGTCCAAGAAAGAGAGCATTGCGTCTGGGACGCGTTGAGTCCCATGGGAGAAGTCTTTGGGGACGGCGAACGAAACGTTTATGGAGTCCTCG
>NZ_KI421454.1:102965-468262 GCF_000472705.1 Mesorhizobium erdmanii USDA 3471
TATTGGGGTCCTCCGGTCCAGCACGCATCCCTGGGTTGCTGAGCGAAGACGAGGCGGCTTGATCATCCTGCCGCTGCTGAAGCACTTCGCGGAACCCCTGTTCCAGTCGCAGAAGCTCCTCTGCATTGGTTGGCGGCTGGTGAGCTCGATCATCGAACAGCGGCCGGAGCGCCTCGGGAACCTCAGCGCTGAAAGAAGGCGAGGCGGCTTGCTCATCCTGCCATTGCTGAAGCACTTCGCGGAGCCCCTGGTCCAGTCGCTGAAGCTCCTCTGGATTGGTTGGCGACTCGTCAGCTTGATCGAACAGCCTCCGGGCCTCGGCAAGGTGCTGCTCAACGCCCACTTGCCTGGCCTGGACCGCTTGATCCTCTTCCAAGCCGGCGTCCTGCACCTGCGGCAAAGCTGTTACACGGGATGGATTACTATTTCGCGGGTCCACACTAGCCTCACATCAAACTGTATCGTCAAAAATCCTGCGCCAATTCACGCAGCGGGTCATCGAGTTGAGATTCTGCCGAGAGCCCCTCGTCCGCTATCGTCTAGGGTACCGGCTCCGGGAGGGCGCCTGTCTGGCTTTCGAAGATGCGTTTAAGGATGCGGTCCGAAAAATATCGCACCTTCCTCAATTGCAATGGTGGCAGGCCTTTGATGAGAACAATCTCGTAGTCTTCATCGAGCAGCCGAACCTGTTCGGGACGCAGCAGCGGTGCACCTTGATGCGAATTCTGAATGTTCCAATCGAACGTTCGCGCCTGGCTGGCAAGGCCGTGAACGGGATTCGAGGAGAAACCGTCACTTACCATGGCCGAGACCTCAACGGCCGGAGCGATCTCTGCTTCTGGAGGCAGCCATTAGATCCTCGCGGGCGTGATTATAGGGGTGACTTAGGGACTGCCCGATTTCACCACCCCGCCGCAGCTGTTGACGGGAGGTTTGCGGGCCTACTGTATCACGGACTGAAGCCGCAATACCTGCTATGTGGTCGTCCAAATTCGCATTCCGTTCCTCTACTGCATGCTGCGGCGGAGGCATGTGCGGCAAGATATCTTGCATGCCGGGAACTGCGTGAGCTTGGGCCTGTTGATTTGCGTCGAACTGGTGATACACCGCCAATTCCGGCGGCTCGACAGGAGGCCGGGGCAGCGAGTCCAGTTGGTTGGCGGCCACCAGAACTGATTCCACTGCGTCTTGGTGCGTGCGCGAGGAAGGATCCATTCCGTAGGCTCCCTGAATCATCAGTGATGCGATTTCCTTTTGTTGGTCTTCAGGAATACGGGACAATGCGTTGCGTACACTATCAGCGAACTCGGGTGAGATCACTTGTACTTCTGCATATTTTTTCCACGATACGGGTGCGTTTTGCTTCCGGCGCAAATCGTTGGCAGTCTGTTCATTTGTGTCCGGATGCACGAACGGAATCAACCCCTCAACACGGTTTTTCAGGAATTCGGCGGTGCTTTTGTCCATCGACCAATGACCTTCCTTGACCGGCACTCCGCTCCATGCGCTGTCTTTCAACCGAACAGCGGGACCGTTGGCCCAGGCATCCATAACCACGGTCGACCTCGGGTCGCGGCTTCCGCGCCGCAGTTCGTTCCAAATGTGACCCGTCTTGACTGGGATCTCATCACTTTCGTCGGTTATCTCTTTCATTGACACGGAAGCACTAGAGGTCGTACTCCGCTCGTCGGCCGCCATGTGTGGGGCGTGGACGATAGCGGAAAGGGGAGCGGTCTGATTGCAGCACGCCGCTCCCATGACTACGGCCACTGCAACCTTAATGTTGTCGTCTGCTCCCATCATTGCAACCGACGATCCGATGCTGTTGTGGCCGTGAGAGGGAATGTCGTCCACCTTAACGTTTCCCCGGCCATGTTTGAGCAGCAGGCGAACGTCGTGAACTGTTTGCCCCGCTGTCGCGAGTCTTATCGGGCTGGTGACGTCGTCACCGACGACACACGCTCCCATATGATAGGCGGCCTGCTGGATCTGATGTGGCTCCAGAGGCGCATCTCCGCCCCGTCGCAACCTGTCGGCAGGCGTGCCCACGGAGACCCTCAGCGCTGCCGTGGATTCTCGCGGCGACTCTTCCGTGTCATATGTGGCATGTCGAGTCGATCCGGAGGATTTGGAGATGCAAATTCCCATAGCCGTTCACCTGTAGTGGAGTTTCTGATCGCCGAGGGACGGATACGCGAGACGGGCGCTTAACCGTCAGTGTCATCTGGATGAGCTTCCATCAAGGGTGCCGGCTCCGGGAGGGCGCCTGTCTGGCTTTCAAAGATGCGTTTAAGGATGCGGTCCGAAAAATATCGCACCTTCCTCAGTTGCAATGGCGGCAGACCTTTGATGAGAACAATCTCGTACTCGTCATTGAGCAGCCGAACCTGTTCGGGACGCAGCAGCGGCGCACCTTGAAACGAATTCTGAATGTTCCGGTCGAACGCTCGCGACTGGCTGTAGGAAATCGATTTGGCTTCAAACGTGTATTCACCGATGGCTTTGGAAATGTAGGTTGGAGTCTCGTCATCGGCCGTGGCCATGAACACTTGCAGTCCGGTATTGCTGAGAAAATTCTGCTTACCAGCCTCTCCATAAGCCCCCGTTAGTGCCGAAAGGCTTTGGATGATGAGCATGAAACGCCCCTTGTAGCCCGCGATAGTCGTAATTGCGGTCTCGATCGCCTCCAGCTTCCCCAAGTGCTTGAACTCATCGAGCAGAAAGAGAACCTCGTGCTTTTCGTCCTGGCGGGGCAGCGACCGCTGTAGAATTGAAACGGTTTGCTGAAAAAATAAGCGTATCAAAGGCGCGATCACCTCAAGGTCGTTCGGACCAACGCAAAGATAGATGCACGTTCTGCGACGGCGAAGATCATAGACCGAAAAGTCCGAGCGACTTGTAGCCGCCTTGACAGCCGGATCCGCCCACAAGTTGAGCCCGCCATCGCCGAGCACGGACGTGTAGGAGGTTAGGATTTTTGTATCGTTCCCCGCCATGTCGTCGAAGATGCGTTGTGCCTCTTTGTTCCGGGTCTCCATGGCGAGCTGCGCGAAGAGCTTAAACTTCTCCCCCGGCTGAGCGAACAGATCATAGACGGCGCCGATTGTTGGCGTGCCCCGCTCGATGCAGGCAAGGATCCCCGCGACAAAGATATCTCGCGCGCCGCTGACGAAACCTTCCGCCCCCTCCCCCTTGGCCGTGATCAGGTTTGCGGCCAAGCGGCGGGCTTCGGTGAATTGCAGCTGCGGAGGCAGCGCTATAAGGTCCAACAGCGGATTGTAGCAGTTGGTGCGCCGCTCCGAATCCAGCGGCGCGAATTTGAACACTTCGTGGCCTGCGGCTTTGCGCGCCCTAGAGGTGAGCTCAAAGAGCTCCCCCTTGACGTCCAGAGCTATCACTGAGCCTTTGAATGTAAGGAGCGTTGGAATGACTATGCCGACGCCCTTGCCAGCGCGGGTCGGCGCAACGATGAGGCTGTGAGGCTGCTCGCCATTGGTCAGGTAATAGCCAGGCCAGAAAGGACCACTCGTCTTCCCGAAGACCGGCCCTGTCACGCCACGGTATCGTCGCAGATATCCCGTGCGTCGCATTTCATCCACTCGAGCCCAACGAGCGGTCCCGTGGTGTTCGAGCTTGCGGCGCAATACGAACTGCTGAATCAGCAAGACAACCGCGGATGTCGAGAGCACGATAGCCGCGCCCTGATAGAAAACGGGGGTTGCGAAACCCAAATAGAAGGGCGTCTCAAACCAAAAGGCACGGACATCAAACGCCATCAGAGCCTCGCCGCTACCCCCGTGGCGGAAGGTTGCGTACAGACTCGCCGCACAGAACCCCAAGGCGAGTGAGCACGCGATGCTAATGGCTATGTTGGGGGACGTCGTTTTTGTAGAAGACATTGTTCCATGGCCGAATTAGCCGTGCTGATGCTGCGCTTGCTTTTGACACCGAACCCAGGTCGCGATGCCGACGCTCGACAGATCGATGCCGCAGCGGGTGGTGCGATGCTTGCATCGCGCCACCCGGCAGACGTGGATTTTGAAAGTTTCACTAAGCAGATACGTCGACGGCCAGGGAATTGGAAACAGCAAGGCCGTGAACGGAATTCGGGAGAGGAAGCGTTACTGCCATGGCCGAGACCTCAACGGCCGGTGCGATCTCTGCTTCTCCTAGCCTCCATTAGATCCTCTCGGGCGTGATTGTAGGAGTGGCTTATGTCCCGGCCGACTTGACCACCCCGCTGCAGCTGTTCGTGGGAGGTTTGAGGGCCAACTGTATCACGGACTGCAGCCCCAATACCTGCTATGTGGGCGTCCAGATCCGCACTGCGTTCCTCTGCTGCATGCCGCGGAGGAGGCATCTGCGGCAAGATGTCTTGCATGCCGGGAATTGAGTGAGCTTGGGCCTGTTGATTTGGATCTAACTGGTGATACATCGCGTACATAGCATTGGATGCTGTCGACCTGACGTGGCCATCCGGATCGGTAGCCAATTCAGCGGCCTGATCAAAAATGCGAGCTTTATTTTCAGCGTTAAACTTGCTGAAGTTTTGCGCAGCGTAAAGCGCTCCGATAGCTTGCGAAGGTGGGTCCATGTTGCCAATGCGATTAACAATACTATCTTGTGTCTCTGGCCGAAGGTAATGAGACACATTACTGACTGCTCTGAATTGCTCCAATGCTACTTCATCCGAGGTGTGTCCCAACCCGGCAGTCAATTTATCCCCCAGATCGACGGCTGATCGTCCAAGCTGATTGGTCCGCGTTTCAAATCTCGCGAGGTCAGTTTCTGGCTCGGTTCGAGTGCCCCGAACGGCTATGCGCTCTCGCCTCCCGAGTTCTTTGAAGGTCCCAAGATTTCGCGCTGTATCGCGCGGGTTAGCGCTTACCAGCCGTTCTGCAACATCGGTCAATGGTCCGTATGGAAGGTCACGGAGGGTACTGCGATTCCCCACGTCTTGGGATGAACTTGCAGCTGCGCGTGCCCGTTTGTTATCGCGATCCATTGCTCGGCCTCCAAAGTGGTTAAGTTACCCAATCAGGGTACCACCGACGCTTGACCTGCTAAACCGATATGAGGTTACAGTTGTAGTCTGGCAGAAGCTTCTCCCAACTCTGGGATACGCCGAGAGCCGTAACCGGGGCAGATTTCCGGGCGGAAGGGGTTTGCGGCGAGAGCGTTCGTGATTCGCCGTTTGCGTGACGCATCAGGATCGTCTCGTATAAGAGAGTCCGTCGCGATACGCCCCGCGAATGACGATGGTACCTTCGGCTTGACTTATCCTTCGCGCTCTGCGGGTCCGACGAGAAAATCAGCCTACCTTGCTGAGACTACCTGCGGAGGACTTGCCGCTACGGCGGTCCTGCTCGATCTCGTACTTGATCTTCTGCCCATCAACGAGGTTTGAAAGTCCAGCCCGTTCTACAGCTGAAATATGGACGAAAACGTCCTGACCGCCGTCATCGGGCTGGATGAAGCCAAAACCTTTGGTGCTGTTGAACCACTTCACTGTTCCGGTCGCCATATCTGTGTATTCCTCTGTGGCCAGTGCGAACCAGACGGGCCGTGAAGCCGATCCTGTTCATATTTCGTAGAGTTAAACCCAGCAAAAACCAGAATTACCCACCTCGGGTTTGCGGCGCGAAAAGCCATTGCTCTGTTTGGGAACGCACCGAACAGGTGCCGGTGAGCTTGAGCGCAACGCGCTGCAAGACGCTCGAGTGCCGAGGAACCTCTCCGACAAGGTTACGTCTGAGCCGCCCAGTATGCCGGCTCGGCAACCACTCGAATGGATCGAAGCCGATCTGCAAAACGGATGGTGAGAGCGTTCGCTCGTTTCCAACCCATCCTGTCTCACCAGCGCGGACGCCTGGACGGATGTCAACGCCGGAAAAAGAACCGCATCGATTGGTCCCGCTTGCGGCCAGCTCCAGTCGGCCGCTCGATCGCAAGCGTGGTTCGAGGAGGAAGCTCTCCCAGGTGCAATGCGAGGAGACGCTGGTCCAACTCCTTGTCGGCTGCCGTAAGGCGGTGGTTCAGACGAAGGTAGTCCATCCAGGTCGGGGTGCGGAAGGTTTCTGTCCAACGCGAAGGCTGCTGGAGGTCGCGCTGGAGATTCCAGTGTCGCGCACCAACGCCGCTTTGTACTCGCCGCCGTTCCCGCATCTGCTCCAGGAACGCTTCGACATTTGCTTCGGGTATTGAATATTCGATCTTGGCGACGATCGGCCCGCTTCGGGGCTTCAAATCCAGGGCAACCTGAGGCGTTTCGAAGCCAAGAGGAGCCTGATCGGAATCTTTCCATTGACGGATGGGCAGCAGGAAGCCGGTGCCAGCGACCAGCAGCAGCGCGCCACCTGAAAGCTCCAGAGCCGAGCTCAGCGAATAGCTCTCGGCCACCGTACCCCACAGCCAGCTGCCAGCCGCGATGCCGCCGGATGAAAGGGCATAATAGATCGAGAGCGTGCGACCAACGACCCACCTTGGACTCGCCAACTGGACGCTTACGTCCAGCCCGGTCCAGGTCACGACCCAGCCCGCGCCGCCGAGCGCCAGCGCGATAGCCGCCACCGCCACCGAGGGGGTGAAAGCAAGCGATAGACAACAAGCCGCACAGGCGATGCACGACAGTGTCGTCAAACGTTCCTGGGACAGCCTCCGTCTCAGAATATTGTTGCAGATGCCGGCGAACAAGGCGCCGGTCCCGAAACCGGCCATCAGGATGCCGTAAACGACTGGCCCTCCCCCCAGCTGATCGCGGGCGACGAGAGGCAAGAGCGCTAGTATGGAGATGCTCGTCAGCCCAAAGAGGGCACCGCGGGCAATTGCTGCCTTGATTTCGGATGACAGGGCAGTGAAGCGCGCTCCGTCATGGATCGCCGTGGTCAATGGTTCACTCGGCAGCGGTGACGGGCGAACATGCCATTTGCAGCGCCCTATGGTCCACAGCAGCATCAGATATGTAAGCGTCGCCACTGCGAAAGCCGTCAAAGGGCCAAAGGAAGCAACGACGACGCCACCGAGAGCGGGACCGATGCTTCGGACGGCGTTATATCCGACCGAGATAAGCGTGACGGCGGCCGGAACATCGCGCTTTCGCAGGATATCGCCAACCGACGCGTGCCAGGCGGGGTCGGTGAAAGCGGCGCCTACTCCGGCCAAACAGCTGAATGCAAGAACCATCCATGGATTGAAAATTCCGAGACCTGCAAGAACAGTCAGCATCGTCGAGGACAATGCTATCACGCACCAGCCAGCGAACATGAGATTGCGGCGGCTGTAATTGTCCGCTAGGGCGCCGGCGATAATTGACAGGAGGAATGTGGGCAAGGTTGTCGAAGCCTGCACCAAGGCGACCATCACATCCGATGTCGAAATGGTCGCCATCAGCCAACTGATGGCAACCATTTGAATCAGCCACCCTAGACTGGATACCTGTGTGGCAATCCAGATCGGACGGAAAGTTGAATTCTCGAGCGGCGCGAACGTTGCCGATGACACCGGATTAACTTCTTCACGCGCCACCCCGCTCATTGGGCCGAGCCTCCCTTCGCTGCCAGTGTACGAGATTTCTCCCCGCCCACGTGCCCATGGAGGAATGGCAGGATCAGGGCATTTTATCTGCGCAACGCAAGTTATTTTTGCCTGGCCGATGCTGTGGCAGAACCGAATGCTTCCGGTGGAGCTATCGTTCCGCTATGCGGGACGAGACCGGTTCGATCCTGTCGCTCTCGATCCCCGACCACGTTACAAGAATCGTCAGTTTGACGTTCCTTGGCGTCTCCAACCAAGCCACGTCCTGGGCATCGACTCCCTTCTGGTGATCACGAGCTCCCGCGCATTGAACCGCCTCGCCAAGGTGGATCAGTAGTCTATCTTTGGCGTAGGTATTCAGCAGCTTGCTAGGCGCCCGCCGCCACGTGCGGGAGACGCCGGTATCAACCGGCGGGCAGATGCGCCGAGGGCAACAAGCGCGCCTGACGCAACGCCGCCAGATCAGCCGAGCCGGTGCAGAAGCAGGCGACGGCCAACTGGCGGATGACGATCTCGAAATGCGCGACAACCGCCTCGGTGGACACCGTCGCCGCGCGCAGCACGCCGGCCGCCTGCCCGGCGATGTCCGCGCCCAGGCGGATGGCCTTGGCCACGTCGACGCCGTCGCGGATCCCGCCCGACGCGATCAGCTTCACAGTTGGCAGCGCCCGACGTACCGCCTGCACGCTGGCCGGGGTCGGAATCCCCCAGTCGGCGAACGCCATCGCCACTGCACGGTCGGCGGCATCGCGGGCGCGCTCGCCCTCCACCGCGGCCCAACTGGTGCCGCCGGCGCCGGCGACATCGATGACCGCCACGCCCGCCTTGACGAGCGCGCAGGCCACCGAGGCGGACAGGCCCGACCCCACTTCCTTGGCCACAATCGGCACGTCCACGCTGCGCGCGGCGCGAGCGATCTGCGCCAGGACGCCGCGCCAGTCGCGGTCGCCCTCCGGCTGTACCGCTTCCTGCAGCGCATTGAGATGGACGATGAGTCCATCGGCCTCCAGCGCATCCACCGCCCGGCGCGCCAGGTCCAGGCCGTCGGCCTCGCGCAGTTGCGCGGCGCCGATATTAGCCAGCAAGGGAATGTCTGGGGCCATGCGGCGCAGCGCGCGCGTCAGCCCCTGGGAGTTGCGGGATTGCAGGCTCACGCGCTGCGAACCGACGCACATGGCGATCCCCAAGGCTTGTGCTGCCTCGCTCAGATGCCGGTTGATGGCCTCGGCGCGTGGCACGCCGCCGGTCATGGAGCTGATCAGCAGCGGCGCGCGCATGGTCTTGCCCAGCAGCGAGGCGCGCAGGTCGATCTGCGTCAGGTCCAACTCGGGCAATGCGCAGTGTTCGAAACGGATGTACTCCCAGCCGGCGGCGACCGTGGCCGGCGCCGTTCGCCGATCCAGCACGATGTCCAGATGGTCGTCCTTGCGCCGGCTCGGGATGTTGTCGCTATCGCTCATGCTCGCTCCATCCGTCGCATCGGGGGACGGCGTTGCATCGGATCGGACCAACGGCAGCGAGCGCACGCAGCCGCATCCCGCCGTTCAGGCGGGCGCACGCTGGCCTCCCCCCGCAGCGTCGCTGCGGTAGCGGCTGGTCGAGGTCTGGTAGTACTGCGCGCGGATGGCCGCCATGGCCTCGATCAACGCTCCCCACGGCGCGGGAAAGCGTTCTTCCGCCATCACCCGGTGCAGCATGCGCGTATGGCCGGCCAACTCGTCGTTGAGGAACTCCACCACAGGCATAGCCGGATAGCGCTGCCGCAGCAGGATCGCCGCGTTGTCGGCCTCGCCCGCCGACCTGTCCTTGTCGCGTCCATGCAGATCGTTCTGCAGGCGACCTATCGCGGAGATGAGCCGCAGGACCTGGCGAAACGCCTGACGCGCGCGCAAGGTCGCCATGTCCAGCCCCCACAGCAACGACAGGCAACAGAACACGTTCGTGTAGGCGATCGAATCGATGCCGTTGTGCAGGTACTCGGCGTAGGACCAGCGTTCCGCCCCTGCCGCCTGCGCGTGTCCGGCACGCAGCGCCCCGCAGTAGCACCGAGTGTCGTCGAGCAGCCGAGCATAGTCGCGACGATCGTAGGCGAGCGCGGCCAGCGAAGCGCGCAGCACAGCGCAGCCCTCGAATCCGGGGAGCGCGCACGGCACGCCCTGCCCCAGCGCCTGCTCCACCGCGGCGAGCTCCTCCGGCGCGATCAGGCCAAGGTCGTTGCAATCGTCGAGCCAGAACAGAAGCGCCAGTTCGCGATAGAACGCCACGATCAGCGTTTCGTCCTGCGGATCGCGGCCAGTGCGGGCGCTGGTGTCGCGCAGGCCCGGGTGGATGCGCTGCAGGATGTACTGGCCGCCCCTGACCGCTTCCACGGCATGCTCGTCGGCGAACCCTGTCAGGGAACGCCCCCACTCCAGCACCTGCTGCAGCGCGCGTTCGGTCGGGATCATGGCGCCGCTCCTGCTCCCTCGGCCAGGACGCGCCGCCCCCAACGAAGCGCCAGCCACAACCCGGCGAGTTCGGCCACGCGCACGACCCGGGTGGGGCAATACAGTTCCTTGCCGATCCACAGCGACGTCTGCGGCAATGCATGCGACACATGGCGGGCGAGCATCCACTCCAGCGCATGCGCCACCGCCTGCGCGATGCGCCGGCGCCCTGTCGGCTCTTCGCTCCCGTCCATGACGTGCAACGCGAACAGCGCATAGGCGGTTTCCTCAAATGAGGACGCGCGACCGGCGCCCCAGCCGCCGTCATCGCGCTGCGCCTGCAGCAGCGCCGCCAGCGCGCGCTCGTCGCGCCACTGGGGCTTGCCTTGCGCCAGCGCAGCGACCGCATGCGCGGTGGGATACAGCCACGAAACGTGCCATTTTTCGTTGTCCCATAGGCCGTGCGGGTTGCGATTGGCCTCGACGTAGGCGCTGGTGCCGGCGGCGGGCTTTCCCAACAGTCGCAACGCATGCAGGGCATGGATGTTGGTCGACACCGAGGCATTGCGCTCGCCGGGGAAGGTGACGAATAGCTCGCCGATTTCGAAATCGCGCAACGCATCGACCGGCGGGTCGCGGCCTGCAAGGCGCAGGACGCACAACGCAACGGAGGTGTCGTCGGCATCGGCTGCGAAGTGCAAGGCCGGGCCCAGACCGCGCACGCCCATGCGGGCGTCGAGCTGCGCGACGATCACGCGCACGGCATCGGCGAACGCGGGATGCGCGAACAGCCCGGCCAGATGCAGGGTGTACAGCGACCAGCATGGCTCGAACACATTGATCGGCCAGACGTTGGGAACGACACCTTCGATGCCGCTGCGCGTCGCCCGCGATGCCGCCTGCAGATACGCGTCGGTGCGCCCGACCTGCGGCGTGCTCCCATGTGTTACGGCTTGCGCACGCCACGCGGCGGTGGCCGCCGGACTGATGCCAATGCTGCCGTCGTCGTCCGGGCATGCGGTGGTCGGCGACGTTCCCCAGGCTTCCCAGGAGTGCAGCAACGGATGGCCGCTCGGCAACGTCGCCACCGCCCCCAACTTGACAAGGCACGCCTGCCGCAACGGCAACAGCGCCGGGTGGCGCGGAAACCCCACGCCGCCCAGCAAGGATGCGGCCTCGCCGCACAACTGCGGCAGGATCAGCTCCGCGCCGATCGGCGCGTCTTCCGGCACCGAATGCGCGTAGGGATCGGGCTGGCGCTCGAGGAACCGGGTTGCAGCCTGGACTGCGTCGGCAGCGCCGGGAAGAGGATCGGCACGCTGCAATGTCAGCAACGCCGCCCAGGTGGGCGCATGGCGGAACAGCGGGAAGTCCGCGCTTCCCCATCCGCCATCGGCCTGTTGTTGCGCGATGAGCCACGCGTATGCGTCCTGCCGACCGGCGACGTTGCCGTGGAACTGCAGAGCTCGCGCCGTGTCGTACACGGACGGACCGACGCTGCCGCCGTCGCTCATCTCGACCAGCAGGTGGCGCAATTCGGAAAGGATCTGTTCGGACAGCGCGTTCACGCGGTATGTTCCTTCTGCAGACGGTTGCCGGGAACCAGGATCGGGCAGACGCCGCGCACGTCGCCGCAGGCCCGTCGCGGCCCGGCGCACGGGCAGCGCCGGACGGCCGCCCTGCTCCGGCGCGGCGACGCGCCCCATGCTGGGGCCGGTCCGCCGCATAGGCTTGCGCGCAGCGCGCCGCGTGCGCCGCGGCTGTGCTGGGCAACCGCTGCGATCGCCGCCGCCGACTTGGACACAGTGCAGCATGCACCGCTCACGCCGGCCGATCGATCGCAGCGGCACAGGGGCGACTCCATGCGGACGGGCGCGCTCATGCGCATGGCGCGTGCTTGAACAGATACGCGTTGGCCCGCTGCAGCATCTGCGCCAACCGTTCCGCACGCGTTCCCAGCGGGGCGATGGCCTCCCCGGCGTCGCGCAACAGATCCAGCGCCAACTGGCGCGCTGCCTGCAGCCCCATGATCGACGCACAGGTCGGCTTCTGCGCCGCCGCGTCCTTGCCGGGGGTCTTGCCCAACGTCGCGGTATCCGCTGTTGTGTCGAGAATGTCGTCGACCACCTGCAACGCCAGGCCGAAACAGGCGGAGTAGCGATCGAGCGCACAGTACAGCGCAGCGTGGGCGGCATCCTCCGCGATGGCGCATAGCGCGCCCATGCGAACGGACGCGCGCACTAGCGCTCCGCTCTTCATCCGGTGCATCGCCACGATCCTGTCCAGCTCGACGTGCTTTCCTACCAGCGACAGATCCATGGCCTGCCCGCCTGCGGCACCCTCGGCGGACACCGCCTGCGCCAGTTCGCGCACGAGCGCGATACGGTTGTCGCCCGGCGCATCCAGGCTCGCCAGGGTCAGGAAGGCGTGCGCCTGCAGCGCATCGCCGACCAGGATCGCAGTGGCTTCGCCGAACTTGACGTGCACGGTCGGAAGGCCGCGGCGAAGCACGTCATCGTCCATTGCGGGCAGGTCGTCGTGGACCAGGGTACAGGCGTGCATCATCTCGATGGCGGCGCCGACATCGTCGAGCATGTGCGCCGGCGTGTCGGCCAGTGCGCCGGTAGCCAGACAGAGCAAGGCGCGGGTGCGCTTTCCGCCATGCAAGGTGGCGTAGCGCATCGCCGCCATCAGCTCGGTCTCACCGTCGTCTTCGGCGCAGAGAAGACGCGCCAGCGCCTGTTCGACCCGCCTTGCGCCGTCCTGCATCCAGATCTCCGACGGCAGCCTGCCGGATGCGCCGCGCGCCTGCGCGTCGTCGTGTAGCGTGGAATCGGTCTGCATGTCGTTCATGTCCTTGTACCTGGCACGGCCACGGCGAGCGTCCGAGCCGCCGCGGTGTTGGCGGCGTCGCACCGAGCGCGCGCGCCGAGTGCAGCATTGCCGCGCGTCGCCGGCGCAGCTGCCTCGCCACACGGGGCATGCGATGCCAGCTCATGAGAATCCGATGCGGATTTTCATGGACGGATGTGCGGTCGGGAAATAGCGCCGACCTTTTTCGACGGCGCTCAGCAACCGCGGCCGCACCCCGGCCTTGTGCATGGTCAGTGCCAAGGCGATGCAGAACTGCACCATTTCCAGCCATACCAGGTGGTAACCGATGCAGACGTGTGGGCCGGTACCGAACTGCAGCATGTCCACCGGCCGGATCGGCTCCGTGCGTTGCAGCCACCGCGCCAGGCGGAACTGATCAGGCGCCTCGTGCAGCAGCGCCGAGGTCGACAAATGCAGCAGCGGGATGCACAGAGGGGTGCCCGCGGGAATGCGCCGTTGGCCGAGTTGCAATTCCTGCAGCGCGCGACGCGGCAGGAGCGTGGTCGCCGGATGCACGCGCAGCGTCTCGCGGAACAGCGCCTCGGCGACCGGACACTGCGCCAGGTCCGCGTGCCGGGTCGGCACCGCGCCCACGCTTTGCGCCTCCTCGACCAGGGCGTCCCACAGCCCAGGCTGCCGCGCCAGCTCGATCACCATCCAGGCCATCGTCGAGGCGGTGGTGTCGTGACCGGCAAGCAGCAGCAAGCGGATATTGGCGACCAGGACGTCGTCGGAGAGCGCATCGTCGCCGCGATCGAAGGCGCTCACCATGTCATTGATCAACCCAGTGCGCGCGGCATGCGCGCGCGCGTCGCGGACGAACTGGCGCAACTGCGCGTCGATCCAGTCGCGGGCGGCGCGGCCGCGCCGCAAGGGCAGTCCGGGCAGGTCGACCGGGGGCGCGACGATCAACTGCAGCAGTTGCCGGTATTTGCGATGCCATCCCGGCAGGTCCTGCGCTGGGATACCCATGAGGCTGAAGATGAGCTTGAGCATCAGGTCGCCGGTTTCGCGCAGGATGGTTACGTCGCCGCGGTCGCGCCACGCCTGCACCCGCGCCTGGATGACGGGCGCGAACAGGTTGCCGATGCCGGCCTGGGTCAGCCCCTTGGGCAGGAACGCCGCCTTGATCGCGTCGCGCGCCTGCCGGTGCGCGCCGCCGTCCTGGGCGACCAACGTTCCGCCAAGCAATTCGGGCGCGATCTCTTCGATCAGAGCCGAGGACACGTCCTTGTGCCGGAGCAGTGCGAACGCATCTGGATCCACGCAGGTCATCAGGTGTCCGGCAGGGCCGAAATCCAGCCAGAAGTGGCTGCCCAGCGTCCGTTCCGCGCGCCGCAGCAGGCGCGGCAGGTCGCAGACGATGGCGGGAAGATGCCCGACCAGGGGGAAAGCGCCGGGCACGACCGGGATGTCGTCCCGCAGCCGGTGCCGACGGTCCAGCGGGTTGAGCAGCATGTCCATCAGCAGCGCGCCGCCGCGGCCGCTTCGGCGGTGTCGCCGGCAGGCCGCGCGGCGCGGCTGTTGCCACCGTCGGCGTACGTCGGCACATGCGCCAGCATGCCGCCGTCGATGCACAGGACCTGGCCGGTGATGAACGCAGCATCGTCGGAGAGCAGGAACGCCACCAGCGCGGCCACGTCCTCGGGGCGGCCGACGCGCTGCAGGAGCTGGTGCCGGCTCAGATGCCGTTGCATGCACTCGTCCAGCTTGGCGAGGAGACGCTCGGTCATGATGAGACCCGGCGCAACCGCGTTGCAGCGGATCTGCGCATGACCGTACTGGGTGGCGAGCGAGGTCGATAGCATGTTCATCGCCGCCTTCGACGCGGCGTAGGACGTCTGCGCGGTGTCACCGCTGAGCCCTTGGCACGACGACATGTTGACGATCGCGCCACCGCCGCGGGCGATCATTCGTGGGATGGCCTCCCGGCAGCAGAGCAGCGTGCCGCGCAGATTGGTCGCCATGGTCTGATCCCAGACCGCCAGGTCCAGGTCGAGGATCGTGCGGTCGCGCGGTGTCAGATGCATGGCGCTCGCGTTGTTCACCAGCAGGTCGACCCCACCGAAGTGCCGCTCCGCCGTCTCGAACAGCGCTGCCACCGCCTGCGCATCGGCGATGTCCATGGCCAGGGCCAGCGCGTGGCCCGCTTCGGCCGCGATCTGCGCGGTGCAGGCGACGGCCGCCGAGCCATCAATGTCGGCCACCACCACTCTGCCGCCCTCGCGCGCGATAGCGAGGGCGCATGCCTTGCCGATGCCGGCGCCGGCGCCGGTCACCACGGCCACCTTGCCTTCAAACCGTCCTCCTGGGTTGCGTTGGTCTTTCGCGGCATGCCGCTCAGCCTCCGCCAGAGAAGGCGCAGGGTCGGCGCTGGCGCGCTCGCTAGCGTCGCTTTCGATGACCCGAATGGCGGCGACCGGGCACTGGCTGGCCGCGAGCCGCGCGGCGGCGTGCAGCGCCTGCGGGACCGTCGCCACGCACACTTCCGCCACGCCGTCCGGTTCGCGCTGGCGAAAGGTGCCCGGCAGCGTCAGCACGCACTGCCCGGTGGTTCCGCACAGATCCTGATCGATCACGACGCGCATCTCAGCCCCCCTGCGCATGCAGCCGCACCGGCAGCGCGCGGAACGTCCTAAGGAACGCGGAGGGTTCCCGGGTCGGCTGCTCGGCCGATGCCAGCGTGGGGAAGCGCGCCTGGATGCGCGGCAGGCTCTCGGCCAACTGCACCCGGGCCAGTTGCGCACCGAGGCAGAAGTGGATGCCGTGGCCGAAGCTCAGCATGATCTTCCCGTCGGTCGACATGCCAGGAGTAGTGCCGTAGAACCGCGCGGGATTGAAGCGGTCGGGATCGGCGAAGGCGTCCGGGTCGCGATTGCCGGCCGCGATGAGCACGCGCACGTCCGCGTTCTTCGGGATCACCACGCCGCCCAGTTCGATGTCGCGCTGGGCGATACGCGGAATGGAGCTGAACATGGCAGGCGCGTCGCAGCGCAGGACTTCTTCGACGAATGCCTTCACCCCCACAGCGTCTCCCTGCAGCCAGTGCCGCTGTTCGGGATACGCGAGCATCGCCAGGACCGCATGGTCGATGGTCGCAGCAGTGGTGGCGAAGCCGCCCAGCAGCATGCCCCACAGCATGCTGATCAACTCCGCATCCGACAGCGTGTCGGCATCGTCGTCGTGTGCGCCGACCACCATCGACACGATGTCGTTGCGGGGATCGGTGCGCTTGCGCTGTATGAGATCGCCGAAGTAGGCCTGCACCCTGGCGCTGGCCGCGTCCGCCTCGGCGAGCTGGGGATCGCTGGCGTGTGGGCTCAGGCCTTCCAGAATGGCGCCGATGCCGGCGGCGAGCCCGAACATGTCATCCTGGGGCATGCCGAACAGTTCGGCGAAGACCAGCATGGGCACAGCCAGCGCGAATTCCCAATGCAGGTCCACCGCCTCCCCGCGCTCCAGCGCGGGCGCCATGCCGTCCAGGCGCGCTGCAACGATGCGTGCGATGCTCGGCCGCAGGTTGTCGATCTGGCGTATGGTGAAATCGCGCGAGATCAGCCGGCGCAGACGCGTATGCGTCGGTGGTTCCTTCATCGCTAGCGTGGACGCGAGGAGATTGAGTGACAGGCTGGTCGCCGCACGCGGGAAATAGCGCGCCAGTTCGCCCGGCGCCGGCCCCCGAAACGCGTCGCCCGTGGCCTTGAGCGCCCAGAAGATGTCGGCGTGGCGGCTCAACAGAAAGAGGCCCGACGCCGCACGATGCACCGGATCGTGCTCGCGCAACCACCGCATGAACGGATACGGGTCGTGGATGCACGCTGGCGACGCAAGTTCGGCGAAGGCGTCCCGGCATGCTGCCTTGGTTTCTTGCACGTCCATCTTGGTTACCTGTTGGCTGGCTGATCTGACCGGCGCGTGCTAGGCGCGCCGGCAAATTGCGGAGTAGATCGCGATTCCGGGCGGCGTCCGCGCGTCACCAGAGCACCGGGAACTCCTCGAACCCGCCAGTGATGATCTCCTTGCGCAACTTCAGTTCTTCGGGCGCCACGGCCAGGCGCAGCGCGGGAAAGCGCTGGAAGATCGAGCCGACCACCACCTTGAGTTCCAGCCTGGCCAGCGCCATGCCGATGCAGTAGTGCGGCCCGTGCGAAAACGTCAGGTGCGGATTTTCGTCGCGTCCGATGTCGAAGATTTCCGGGTCGTCGAAATGGCGCGGATCGAACGACGTCGCCGGCAGGCCGACCAGCACCTTGCTCTCCGCGGGAATATGCACGCCCGCGATAGTCACGTCGGTCCTCGGATAGCGCATGATGCCGTCCCAGCCCGCGCCCGGCGGGTACATGCGCAGGATTTCCTCCACCGCCTTGTCCACCAGGGATGGATCGCCGACTAGGCGTTCGCGCTGTTGCGGATGGCGGAACATGGCCAGCAGGCCGAATTCGATCTGCGCGACGGTGCTCTCGTGCCCCGCCACCAGCATGCCCGCCGCCAGGCCGATCGCCTCTTCCTCGGTCGCATTGCCCTGCTCGACCGCCGCGAGCAGATCCGTCAGCAGGTTGTCGCCCGGATCCTGGCGCTTGTCCCACATCTTGCCGCGAATGTAGGCGCGCAGTTCTTCCCAGGCCAGGCGCGACGCGCTGCGCGGGCCGCTTTCATGCTGGTGCGTCATCACTTCGTCGGACAGCCCGGCGAAAAAGGCGTGATCCTCGTAGAGCACGCCCATCAGCGCGCTGATGACCATGGCCGGCAGCGGAAAGGAGAGGTGGCGCCTCAGGTCGGCGGGCTGGGGCTGGGCCGCCAGCGTCTCGAACAACTGCGCGGCGATCGCCTCGACCTGCTGCGCGAGCAGCTTCACCCTGCGGTTGCTGAAGGCCGGCGCCACGATCGTGCGTAACCGGGCATGCTCGCCCCCCTCGTGCGAGACAAGCCACCCCGGCGAACCGAGAATCACCGAATCCGGGGTGAATGCCGCCGGCGGCATTCCCGCGGGCCGGAACGCCGCGTCGGACAGCGCCGCCTTGGCTTCGTCATAGCCTGTCACCCACCAGCCTTCGTGCCCGGACGGGAAGCGCACGCGGTGGATCGGACCGTTGGCGCGTAGCGCCAACATCTCGGGCGAGGGCTCGATGTGGTCGACGCGCCACATCGGCAGCGTCGGCAAGGGTTGTTCGGACATGGTGGCACTTCACTCTCTAGCGATGGAAGGGCGGAAGGCGCTGCGGGCAGCGAATGACGATGGCATGTAGACGTCCTCCGCAGCGTAGCCAGACTCGATTATCAAGATCGGCCAAGGTGTAACTGCCTAGGCATACCGCGTGGCGAGATGCAGAACTTTATCCTGCGCCTTCAGGATAAGACGAGTGTGGTGGGCCTTTGAGTCGCAGCCGGCCATCAAGATTTCCTTCGCAAGGGTCGACAAGGGCGGCAGCCTGTTTGGGTACGGGGCGGTTTCGCCGAGGCCCCCTTGCATAGAATGTTATCTGATGCGGATTTGACATTTTGCTCTTCTTTCTCCGTTTCATCGATCGCGGTGTCATCCACGAAATGAGGGTCGGTCGGCGGCTCCTGGCTCCCAACGAAGGAGTTTCAAAACTCGTGCCAATTTGGCCGACCCAGCGAAGAAAAACATTGTGATTACTTTTCAGCGGATTAGCCTGAGGCCAGACAAGAGCTCGGCGAATAGGCCGGTGTCGCGGACCCAACAAAGACGACAGAAGAGTGTCGGATAGGCGACACCTCTTTGTCAGTTGTCCTGTCCTGGAATGATGGCAGGCCACCTGACCCTATTGACCCATAGGAGGTTGGCTCAGGGGTTCACGTGCTTGCTTAGGGGCGCGTTCGAGGCGGCTTGCGGGCGCGTTGCCAATGCAACACTTTGGCTATCCGCAACACCGCCAGCTGGGGCGAAGCCGGGACGGCCTGCGCGTCGGAGTCCAAGAAGTTCGGCGCTTGGGACGGCAACCTGATGACGGAATGGCATGTCCGCTATGGCGGTCGCGGCGTGATGACCTACTGGCATGTCGAAAAGGGCTCGACCTGCATTTTCTCGCAACTCAAGCGCTGTTCGTCTTCGGAGGTCGCCGCGATGATCAAGGGTGTGCTGCGACACTGCACCAACGTGGAGATTCAGGGCCAATATTCGACAGCCATGGCCAGAGCGCCGTCGGCGCCGCTTTTTGCCGCCTGCTCGGGTTCACCTGCCGCCACGCCTGAAGGCGATCGCCCGGCAGAAGCTGGCGCCGTCAGGCCTGCGCGCTGAATTGCCCAATCTGCTTCCCATTCTTTCCAACGTCATCAACTGAGAGGAGGTTGAGCAGCAGTATGGCCACAGTCAATCTGGGCCGGCATCGATCTGACTGCCATCCCGAAATATCACGGTCGCAGCGGTAGCCAGAACGACCATCGGAATAGCCTCCGGCCTTCGTTCATCCCGAAGAAGGGATGACCGACCAGTCCGTTTTTCGCGCGCGAATGCGGCAGCTCCATTGCGATCGCGGCAATTCGGATTGGCGCGGGCGCCATGTGCTCCGACCCTGAGGGCTGTCCCGGTCGGCGCGAG
Source organism: Mesorhizobium erdmanii USDA 3471 (assembly GCF_000472705.1). Lineage (GTDB taxonomy): Bacteria > Pseudomonadota > Alphaproteobacteria > Rhizobiales > Rhizobiaceae > Mesorhizobium > Mesorhizobium erdmanii. The sequence continues at coordinate 122,358 of NZ_KI421454.1, forward strand.
CTATCGCTTAGCGGCGATCAAGTCATCGGCTTTCGGAATGACCGGCGACGCTTCGTCTCAACGATTATGCCGGTCGGGTTGTCGGCCGTATTCTTCGCCTTGAACACGGCGGTTCGCTTCGGTTTTGGTTTGGGTGGCGCTTGAGGCTCTACCCTTGGCTCCAGCGTTTGCTTGCCCTTTTGTTTGTCCTTGCGGGAGCAAAGCAAAGCCTTGGCGGTCGCCGCGTCCGCATCCGAGACCACGCCGGCCGGCTTGCCATCGAGATTGACCCGTGCGGCGCCGGCATCCAGTCTCGCCAAGTATTTGGCCATCTTGGTATACGCCAGCAGGGCTCTCCTCAATTCATCATCGGACAGTTCGCCGTCGAGCACCCGAATGTCATGATGGATGCCGATCTTGAGCGGCCTGGGCGCTTTCGGATTGAACGCCGCAGGCCACTTGGCCGATAGATAGCGGAAAAGCTGTGCAGGCGATTTGCCTCGGCTACAGCTCAACATCATAAGCCTCGCCCTTTATTTTCGTTTCCAATTCGGACCTTCCTAGCACTGATATATGCAATGATTTGGAAAAATGAGAATTCGCCCCGCAGGGCAAAGCAGCGGGCGCCTCCTCATTCGGACAGGCGAAGTGCCTGGTGGGCCGAGCAGGATCGGCGCCAATCACGCCGAGCCGTCCCGATAGAGTTCACAGCCATACATCAGGGTCGGTGGAATGCTGTTCCCCCATATCTCCGCAAGCTCATTGACCCTTGGCAGTGCATCTCAAACGCCGGCAGCGAAAAAGACTCGACGGCCCTCCCCGGAGGGCCGTCAGCGAGTAGGACCCGAAACCGTCGCGGCTCCTCTCACCCGTTCGGCCGTTCCGTCGTACCAGGGCATCGCGTAGCGCGAAAGCTACTCAGGCGACCGTTCCGTGATCTCGGCCGGATCGACGCCGCCCTTGGACAGGAAGGCAGGCGAATGGCTGGCAAAAAGCGTTCCGCCGCAACCCGGCGTCGATCCCCAGAACCTGGCGGGGGCGCGGCGGAACTGCCGGGCGGCGGCCATTCCGGAATAGCTGCCGCCGATGACAATCGGCGCAGCGAAATTCAGAAGGTTGTGGGCGACAGGCTTCGGACTCCCATTCGATTGCCGACTCGGCTCATGCCTTGACGGGCAATATTCTGAGGATGTTTGCATATCACGTTCATGGTTGCCACCATGGAGATCGCCTCAGAAGCGGCGCCCAATCGGAAACATTAGCACCGCCGCGTTTTGGCTCGGCTGCTTGAACTCCTCGACGGCAACTGCCTCAATTAGCAGATCCAAGGCTTCGCGCCCCCTCTGGCTCATCGGGTCATCGCCTCGCAGGTAATGATACGCTCGATCTAGATGCACTCGCGCGGCGGAAAAATCGCTTGTCATATGACCCTCTCAGTTGCCGCCCGCGTTAGCCGTCTACGAGGTGAGGGTCACGCAATCGTCAATATCCACAGACGGATTTGATTTAAATCGCAGATGATCCGGGAGAAACCAAACACCGGCTTGTCCTATGCGTGAGCTCCTTGATTATGTCGCCGGCGGGCCCGGTGGACTCTGCAATAGGGTTGCCAAGCGAGCTGCACTGTCCGGGCCATATTGTTTATTTTCGGCGCCAAGAGACCTATCGGGACGCTCTTGTCGCCGAGTAGAGGCTGAGGAATGACCCACAGTTAGCGGCTCGTAATCATGCGGGGCGTAGCCAAGAAGCATCACAGCACCTGCCCAATCACATTTGACCTTAAAGACCCGGCACCCAGATTGTGCCGAGTCTTTTTCTGTGGTTAGGGCAGCGTGATCCAATTGAGCGGGTCAGGAATATTGTCCCAGCACGGCGATCAGGAACCTTCTTAAGCCCGTCACCGACTTCAGAAAGCCGACGGGAGCTGCAACGACTTGACTAGGCGTGCCCTGCGAGCTTGACGGTGTCAGCCCCGAACGCGCCTTGTTGGCTGTGTGCCAGTCCCTGACCGACAGCGGATTGCGACATGACAACTTCTCCACATCGGAGGTAATCGTGGCGAAGTGCCTGCGCGCGAAGCGCCAGGAAAGGCCGGTTAAAGAGCCGCCCCGCTTGCAGGAATCGAACTCATGGATGACTGAGGCGTCGGCATCCTCGATGCCATTGCTTGGCAGGACGCCATTATGGCTTTTCTGCGTTCTGTCTTATCGCTGTGACATTTCCCGCACAGGATGACGTTAACGACACTCTTTCCGCGTGAGGTGAGGTGATGAGAGCAGGTTAGAGTGACGCGCGGCAGGGAGGGCAGGAGGCGATGGCAAAGGCTGAAACTCGGTAAGACGGCGCAGACCCTTACGCTTGCTACAAAGAGAATGTTCTCGAAGAGTATCGTTATGATCAATCCGGCGTCGCGAGGCTCGGCGGGCTGAAGGAGGACGCTGGCAATGATGCGGTCAGGGGATGGTTGGCACGATCCACGCCAGGCACCTGCATGGATCACCCCGCAAAAGTGGCGGACGGGACCTGGAATCGAGCCGACATTGCGAGATTTTCGCGGCCGTGGCGGCTTCGCTGTCTGCTGTCCGCAGGGCGAAGCGCGCATCAGATGAGGGCCAGCGGCGGGTGCACCGGCGCCCGAACCGCGGGGATGACGAACACGATCTTCGCCGGCTAGGACAGCGGCACCGCGAACTTAATGTTGGAGGCGCCACGCCGCTCGATCTAGCGGAGGCGTGGCGAGTCGATGCGGCTGGCCGGCAAAACCCGCGCTGCAGCTCGATTTCGGGAAGGATCCTTGCCGCTTAAATATGATTCACCGATGAAGCTTAGGGTGTCGACCATCTCGAGGTGTTCGTCGCCAATGATTATCCGGGCGGCTACTGGACAATGCCAATTATTCGACATCACTCCGAATTCCAGTCTGCCATTTATGCGACTTTCGAATGTAGCGGCTAAGTTAAAATGTCCGGATCTGGCAAAGTAGGAATGTCGCTCCTGCCTTGCCAATCTGCCCGCATTCGAGAGCGCGGGAGATTGCAGATTGGGACTGGTTCTGATGAGCGAACGCGAGCTGCGGCGTATCGAGGTTTTGTCGAAGATTGTTGAGCGGCGAATGACGAGCGTTGCAGCGGCGAGCCTGCTTGGCGTTTCAGTTCGTCAGATCCAGCGGCTGTTGAAGACGTTCCAGGCGGATGGCGCTGCGGCTCTCCGGCACAAGGCGCGTGGCCGGCGCTCCAACAATCGCATTGTCGATGGTGTTCGCGACTTCGTGCTTCAGCTGATCCGCGAACACTACATCGATTTCGGACCGACGCTTGCCCGCGAGAAGCTGATCGAACGGCATCAGCTCGCGGTCAGCAAGGAGACGCTGCGCAAGTGGATGACGGAGGTTGGAATCTGGACGTCGCGCCGTGAACGCAAGCAGCGGCTGCATCAGCCGCGCGGGCGACGAGACTGCTTGGGCGAGATGGTGCAGATCGACGGCTCGCATCACTGGTGGTTCGAGAACCGTGGGCCCAAATGCGCCCTGCTCGTCTTCATCGACGATGCGACCGGCAAGCTGCTTCATCTGCGCTTTGCCGGCTCCGAGAACACGTTCGACTACTTTCACGCGGCAAAGGCGTATCTGCGGGAATGGGGCAAGCCGCTTGCGTTTTACAGCGACAAGCATGGCATTTTCCGAGCGACCCATGGTTCCGAGAAGGATAGAAGCAGCGGCCTGACACAGTTCGGCCGGGCTCTTTATGAACTCAACATCGATATCATCTGTGCCAACACCCCACAGGCCAAGGGTCGCGTCGAGCGCGCCAACCAAACGCTCCAGGACCGGCTTGTGAAGGAACTGCGCCTGCGCGACATCAGCACGATCGAAGCGGCCAATGCCTATGCGCCCGAGTTCATGGCGGACTTCAACGCACGCTTCGGCAAGGAACCCCGCAATCCGAAGGATATGCACCGCCCCCTCGCCGATCATGAGAATCTGGACGGCGCCATGTGCCGCAAGGAGGTTCGCACGCTGTCTCAGGCTTTGACGCTGCGCTACGACAAGGTGCTGTTCATTCTCGATCCGACCGATACCGCGAAGCGGCTTGCCCGCAAAAAGGTCGTCGTCTGCGACTATCCCGACGGTCGCCTCGAGGTCATGCACGACGGCATCGCCCTACCCTACAGAACCTTCGACAAGCTGCGTTCGGTTCATAGATCAGCGATTGTCGAGAACAAGCGACTTGATGCTGCCCTGGACCTGGTCGCCCAGATGCAGGCTGGCCGGGAGCTTCATCGCAGCCAGCGCGGGCCGCGGCGCACCGGACAGACGAACCACATGTTCGGCATTCCCGACGGCAGCCAGAGCAATGGCTATGTGAAGCGTGGCCGCAAGCCCGGCCGGAAGGCGGATTTCACAAAGGACCCCGCGGTCGTCGTGCGGCGTGAGCAGGCGTTTGCCAGATTGCCCGCAGCCAAGGTCGAGAGCCAGGCCGTCAAAGTCGATCTGACACTCACAGAGAGCGATAGGCATCGTATTGCGGATGTCCTCGCGGTGCTGGACGAGTATCCAATCAACCGGAAGACTCAACCGACAACGGAAGCCGGCTTTTAGCTCGAAGAGGGCCACGCGGCTCTCAAAGCTAAAGCCGACGGAGATCTACTGGATCGCCCCCGATCGGGCTGCGCAACCCCGACCAGCTGACGCCCGATCGGGCGCTCTCGTCGTGGCCAGCACCACCGCTACGCGACATTTCTACTTTGCTGGCCAGGCGACATTCGAACTTGGTTGCAACATCGAAGCACAGAGGGTGAACATCGAGCCCGGCTCATTGTTGGACTCATAACGCAGCGAGCGGCGTATCGAGAACATGGCGCATTGCTCAAAGCCATAGAAGCTAAGTTCTTCGGTCGCTCGAACATCAGGTCTCGAAACGCTACCCCTAAACCACGATCAGCTCTCCGCTACACCAGAACCTTTTCGAGGTCCAAAGCATCACTGCGAAGGCGGCCCGAAGCCAATGTTCTGTAGTTCCCAGTAGGCAGTTTGCCGGCCTGCAAGTTTCGTTCTGGGCGCTCCCATGCATAGAAAGGACCGGTTTTGAGCTTGGTCTTTCCTCGGCGGCTCCATATTGCAGCTTCGTACTTCGCATTCGCGCGGATTGCAGAATCATTTGACGACAGTGCCAGCGCTTCCAGCATTTCGGCCGCCAACTCACTCGTGGCCGAAAAATAGGGCCGCCCAAGCTTGCGGGCTTGTACCAACGAGTTAAGGCAGCGTTGATCAAGACTGAGTGAGGTTTTGTCGGCACTTGCTGCAATCATCCATGCCCACACGACATACCCATCGCTTATCGGGTCATGTTTGTCCCAAGGCCATGGTCCTTCACCCGGCAGTCGAGGGACGGCCCCCGCCCTGATATCGGCAAGAGCCCAAGAAAGGTCTGTCCATGGATCGGCGTCGAGCTTTCCTCGACGATCCGACTGAAAACCGGAAATTCTTTCCAAGCCGCCTGGATACGATCCGCTCGAACCAGCAAGGACCAACGAAAGGCTGGGATCCGGTGCAACCAAGCGCAACGCGAGCTCTGGACCGAAGCCGGATTTGACTAACGCGATTTCTGCGTTAAGGCCAGTCTCGAATAGCGGCACGTTAACTTGCCAGACTTGATCGCCTTCAATGCTGACGCTCAAACGCAGCCGCTCCTTAGGACGGAACGCGAGAGAACCAAAATTGATGATGATCTGGTTGTCGTCCTTTCGGGGATGGAGGCCCTCGACTCTCTGAAAAGCGCGCCACCCCCCCCTTCGAGCCGAGGTAAGATCGATCGAAAGACCAATTGAGAACCGCTTTTCCAAACGGGAAGTGAGCGGCGTAGTAGCCCTCGAAAATTGCTTCGCGGCATATTCAGTCAAGTTGGGCGAGACCACTGGCGCAAGATCTTCGTCGATGTCGACAGGCGCCGCAGAGGCCGTTCGGAACAACTGATACGCTTGAATGCGGCTTGGTCGAAAATTAGAGGCTGGCGTCTGTCGCGGCTTCTCGCCTAATTCGACGATAAAGGGGTCCACGCCGCCGATAATGTTGATTTTCGTCGTCGTTAAGGCACCCGTCGTGAGATCTTCCGCGTAGCACAAAAAACTTCCGACCTGCAGTTGCGTCTCTGCAACTCCATCTTTGTTGCTCAGAAGATCAGCCCCACTTAATTCACGTTTCATACCGATTAGGCGGAAATGGTATGGCACATGCGCTGGCCCGACAATGCGGACATTGTGCACGTCAGGATGGCCGATCATTCCACGAGCTCCACGATCTGGGCGGGAGGAGCGGCTGTGAAGACTTGATCTTGATATGAGGGATTCCCGCCTGGGAATTGCGCGGAGGTCGTGTAGCGCGTGAGATCGGGGTCGACACGAAATCTCCACGCCAACTCAGCGTCGTTCTTGGTAAAAATCCGCCCGTTTCCATCATTCGCCGTGACAGACACCGCGGCAAGCATGTGGCTTTCGACCGCCGTCCGTACGACGACGGGAATCTGGGGATGTGGTACCCTCAGCAACTTAACATCCCTGTTGAATTGCGTAAGAGATTCTGTTTGCAGATCGGTATTGTTGAAGGCGGCATTTGCGATACGACCTAGCGTAAATAGGATCTGCTGTCCGGTCACGACCCAGCCGTCGGGATTGGTGAATTCGACGCTTGCTCCGCTTAAGCCTTCGATCAAGGCCTGCGTGAAGAAAGGCGGAGCTCCATCAGTTGGAGCCCATGCGCTGGTGCCGAGTCTGGATCCGGCGAGCGAAACCGAGCTTGTCCTGCGTTTAGTAAGCGCGGTAATATCGGGGGTGATCAGAGCTGGGCTTTGCGCTCCATTGATCTGCTGAAATATCGCTGGAATGACTTCCTGGCAGGCGTCCAGAAAGACCCAACAACCATCGGCTTGCAAAGTTGGCAGCGCCGACGCCAGCTGCGTAATGTTAATAGATTGCGCCCATGGCCTGTGATTGATGGATCGGATATCTTCCAATACAGCAACGGCCGTTGTATCGCTGTCGGTCACGCCGTGTGACGCCATATAAAAAAACATATGATCGCCTGGGCGGCATCGTCCAATCCAGTGATCCCCGGCAGTGTGATAATTGGCTTCGTTGGCTGGCTGAACGACATCGTCGACCCGGGGATCGTGATCTACGATCCCGAGGCTGAGCGTGTCCTGGCCGGCGACTTGGGCCGGATCGGACAACAACACCTCAATCGAACCGAGCGGGGCGACCAAGCTGTCGGCCCGATCAAGGAGGAAGCGGACGATAGCGCGTGCACCAGCGGTCGTCGCCACCCTGTCGGCGGACCCGTTGGCGCTGAGGCTCGGAAAGCGGCCACACCCGATGATGAATGCGTGGGTCTGAGGCGCGTTGCCTGGCCGAAGGTAGATTGTGGTCACGGCGCAAGCCCTATATTTTTTAGACGAGCGTTCAGCCGGGTGTAAAACATCGTACTGGAAAAATATGCGCCATGAGCGTCCAGCACGCCTGCGATCGTATCGACGGAGAAATCCTCGCTGCCTTCAAAAATCGGGGATGTGACGAAAGAAAGCACGTCCATCTTGTCAAATGCATTCCACCAGTTCTTGACCGCCTCTGGCCGCGGCACCGGTTTGGTTTGTCCCGAGAATTCGGAGGTGCTCGCGTCATAGAGTTTCATTTCTTCGAACAGCGCAACCTGTGAGCCCACGGTCAGAAGGAGATTGATCTCTAGTTTCGTACCAATAGCCGCAGAAAGGCTCTCGACAGTTTCGCTCCTCGAGAGCAGGTCATAAAGGATTACGCCGCCCATGCTGTGGCCGATCAACACAAATGGTTCGGCGGGCCTTCTCTGTTTGACCGCGGCAATGATCGCCTCGGAAATTGTTTCTCGGATCTGAGTGCGAGCGTCGTTTGCTCGAAGGTACCTAAAAACATCACCTATAAAGATCGCGAGACCCGGCGTGATCTTTTCCCGGCCCGCCCGTGCGAACGGGCTGTTGACGAGATTGGAGGCTCCGCTCTTTATTTTATCGGCTGCGGCTTTCACCTTATCTAGGAATCCTAGCCCTTGAATGGCAGCCCCAGCCTCGGCCTCTTTGCGAAGCCGATCACAAAACTGTGCGTCATCAGTCACGGTCGCCAACCATGCGGGCTTTGGTTGGGCTGCAGCATATCTGGCTGCTCCCATCCAGAAGAGTTCCTGATCCTGAGCGAGCGCCTCGTTTGCGTCCGAGAGTGCCGAGACAGAAAGTGCACCGACCACCGCGGCAAAATCGATCCGGGCAGCCACCAGGATTTCAGAACCATCGCCTTGGGCCAAGGCGGCGCCAATGCCTAGTGCCTGGTACTCGGCATCGAACTTCGGAACCGACGCCAACTTCCACTGAGGGTCAGCACCAAACTCGCCCCAATAAGGATTGCGGATCGTGAAATCCGCTGACGAAAACGCGAGTTCCTTAAAACGGCGATCACGAATCGCCACGTTTACGTCAAAACCGGCATCTGATTTTCTGTTGGCAACGCCGTGAACAAAAACGACCTGCACCATTCCCGTACCCCCTAATATTTGCACTTAATCTTGAATGCCTGTGGCTAGCAAGCCACAGCGCCTACATGTTCAAAGTCTCCGATTCCTATTTCTCGAATAGTCTGTCACCCTCGTTCATAGGGAGGATTCGGGGATGGACGCTTCTACGATTACGCTGAATGATTACCAGACCGCTGCGAAGACGACAGACAAAACGCACGGCAAGGCGACCGGTTTGGGGTTGCCCATCCTTGGATTGTTCGGAGAAACCGGTAGCCTCTTGAGCGAGGTGAAGAAAAAGCAGCGAGACGCTAACGCATACGACTCGTATGAACGCGGTGTGCTCGAGGAGTTCGGGGATGCGCTTTGGTATCTGGCGATCATCGCGGCGCAAGCGGATATTTCGCTCGAAGAGCTGGCAGCGGACTTCCGCCATTCGCCCGATGGGCCGCTTACCTTCCTGCAGCTACAGCCGCAGCCTAGCCTTCGACTCCCATTTCCAACCCCCGAGGTGTCACGAACCCTTCTGAAGCTCGCGAACGCCGTGGGAAATCTAGCCAACGAGCACGGCGAAGCTGTTTCCAAAACGGACAGACCGTTACTTCTCAGCAAGTTGTCGGTCATTTTCCGAAATCTTATTGATGCCGCCACCGAAGCTGGCGTGACATTGGGCGATGCCGCCGTTCGCAATATCCTGAAGGCACGAGACAAATGGCCGCTCGAACGGATGCCGCCAGCTTTGTTCGACATCGACTTCCTCCCGGAGGAGCAGTTGCCGCGCCATCTGGAGATTGAGATCTTCGAGCGGCTGAGCGGCGAGAAAGCGTATGTGTACCAGCGGTGCAACGGCGTTAATATTGGTGACCGGCTTACCGACAATAACATCGTCGAAGATTTCTATCGTTTTCATGATGCGTTCCACTATGCTTACGCAGCCGTCTTGGGGTGGTCGCCGGTGACACGGGCGCTTCTGAAGGTGAAACGGAAAAGCAAAACCAAAGTGGACGACGGCGAGGATGGCCTACGAGCGATCATCGTTGAGGAAGGCGTAGCAGCCTACGTTTTTTCGCGTGCGAAGGAGCACGGCTTCTTTGAAAGCCGAGATGAGGTCGATCTAAACTTGCTGAAGACGGTCAAGGGATTTGTTCATGGTTTCGAGTCTGAAACTTGCCCTCTGTGGCTTTGGGAACAGGCCATCCTGACGGGCAATTCAACCTACCGTTATCTCAAAGAACATCGTCGTGGACGGTTGGTTCTCGATCTAGACAAACGGAGCATGACCGTGCAGGAGCTTGCGCCATGAAAGCTGCAGCCTTTGTCGAAGAACTTGCCTCGTACAGGTTTGAAAACGCGTTCAATCCATATGTTGACGCGTGCCCAGATTTCGATACCGACGAAGCACCGGCGATCCGGCGCAGGAACCTCGAAGCGGTTCTGGATGCCGCATTAGCGCGGGGTGTTCATTCATTCTGGATCGCCCGCGATCTTGGCTATCGAGGCGGTCGTCGCACCGGACTCGCGCTAACTGATGAATTGCATCTCGATTGGCACGCAGATTTGCTCGGGACAGCGCCATTGCACAGAGCGACAAAAGGACCTCCAATTGCCGAGAGAACGGCTACGGTCATCTGGCAAATGCTGAGATCGATCGAGCAGCCCATTTTTTTATGGAACGTCTTTCCTTTCCATCCTCATGCAGCAGGAGATCCGATGACCAACCGCTGCCATACAAAAAGCGAGAGGCTTGCCTGCAAGCCCCTGCTTGAAAGTCTGATCGCCGCCCTCCGACCAAAACATCTCGTTGCAATCGGCCGCGATGCGCAGTCCGCCCTCGCCGATCTTGATCTGGCCGCAACAGCGGTACGGCATCCAAGTTACGGCGGACAAAATGAATTCATAGGTGCACTGGAGACGTTTTACAGCGTTCGGGGTAGAGCGGTCCCGCAGACACAACTGCATCTTCTCTGATCAGGCCGCTTCTCTCAGGCTTCCCGTCGCTCGAGCCTCATCAAGGAGGTCACTCAGGCTTTCCCTGTCCGACGGGCAGTCGACCACGGCATGGGTCGAAACGATCGTCAGGCTTCCCACGTCGACTTTCACCTCGTCTGCAACGAATTTCATCAAACGGCCGAGGCCGATGAGATTTCCCAGAAGCCGTTCGATGTAGTAGTGATTGCGGTACATCGCCGTCAGCAGAAGCTTGCGTTCAGGCCCATCCGTAAGCTTGAAGCTTAGGAAGCTCAGGCACTGTCTGTTCATCAGAGGACCGGCGTCACGGATGGGATCGTAGATAGTGATCTCGTAGACATTACGGAAACACCTGCCGGATGCAACTTGCTCGCGCATTTTCGTCACCATTTCGTCCAAGGGATTGAGGTATTTTCCCTTTTTCTGCAGCGGAAAGGTGATCATACGATCGAAGTATCGTCCCCAATCGCCCTTTTTGATGCGCGGAAGAACCTTGGTTCGATAAACGTCATAGAAGGCGGGAGCCTTATGTCTCAAGAATAGAGAGCGCGGAAAGATGGTGTTGGCGACGGTCTCTACAGGATACCTCTCGTATTCCCGGAGGTACTCATCGACAAGGGAGATAACCTCTAGGTCGGCGTCGCTCATGACCGTCGGGTTGGCGACGTCCACGATGACGTTTTGTGCATCGTGGCTGCCACTGGCCGAATTGACGGCAGTGACGGCCGCGAGCCAAGCAGACGCGCAGCTAGGCTGCGTTTTGATGGGCAGATACACCGACTTCCTCCTTCAGCACCGCGATCCGGCGCAATCTCTGTGAAACGTAATCCTCGGTAACCCAAGCATGGCCATTCAGACCCCAGAACGCTCCCCAGGAGTTGCGCACGAGCAGACCCCGCCGCCCTCCAACGATCCCAGCGCCTACCGCGATAACAGCATGACGGGTGACGTCTTTCTCGCCAGGATAGCCTGCGACAATTCCTTGGCCGCCAGGGTTGTAAAACGCCTCGCCGATGTACAACACTACTACGGTCGGAGATCCTCCCAGCAAATTCGCAAGGATCTCGTCAAAAGACCCCGGCCCGCGCTCGAAGTTTCGAAAATACTTAGTTTCGACGACCGGCGGCCCCCAATGGCTCAGGTCCGCAGGTAAGTCTGCAAGATAGGGCCAGCTTGTCTCGGGAGGCTGTCCGTCGTCGCGGATCGCTTCAAGGATGTGCAATAGGAGCGCACCTTGGTTCGGCAGCAGGCCTGCACGCCTTTGCGCGTGGTAAAAAACAAACTCGGCCGAAAGTGGATCCCATCCGTCGCGAACCGCCGCATGGCAATCGCTCACAGCAAAAGCCAAGCATGTTGGGCGCACGCCCTGATCACGCACTTCTCCAAACATGCTGCGCAGGTCATGGGTGAGCGACGGCCTCGACATTACGCGGCCTCCAGTCGGAAACGACGTTCCGCACGTGACCAGCCCGCGACTTCGGGGCCATTAAGATCTACCTCGAGCGTATAGTCATTGATAACGCTGCCAGGCTGCCAAGGCCGCGCTTCCGTCATCCGGATGGTGCCTTGCTGCTGCCTTACAGATTGCGCGACGATCCTTCGAACGACAGGCCCCCCTGAGTTCTCCTCCCCGGTCACCTCCCGGATATCTTCCCTGACCGCGAATGCATCCGGCGTCAGCTCATCAAAACGCCATAGATAGCCGGCGCCGGCGTTCTCCTCCAGGCGCATCACAAAAAGATCGTCGGGGCCGCCGTGAAGAACTTCTCCTCTATCTGCCTCGCTCAGCTCCCAGACATCACCATAATATGCTGCCGGCTCCACCTCGCCGAGAATCCCCTTTTTAATCTTCTTCGGCTCTATGTCGGCAAGGCGTTTTGCATCTGAACGGCTGATCAAATTATAGCGGGCAAGCGTCCAGCAGGTAGCGGAGTAGCTCGTGCCGGCCCGCAGCGACAGCTGATAGACGATTCGAGGATGGGGAAGATCAGGCTTAGTCCAGCCGTGTCGCTTACAATGAAAGAGTGCCAGCCATTGAGGCAGGAGAAATGACGCGGCGAACGCATCCGCCTCTACCTCTTGAAGATTTGTATTCCTTGAAGCCGCAAAGGGGCTGCGGCGCAGGATCGAATCGTCATCAAGGCTTGGCATGTGCTTGAGATAAAAATGTCCGAGCTCGTGGGCCGCAGTGAACCGTTGCACGCTGAGCGGACGCTTGGTGGTAACAAGCACCCCGGGAACCGGCTCGCTCATGAATGCTCCGAGCAGACCTTCCAAGGGGCGAAAGATTAGCGGCAGGTTGAGATGTGCCATGACGCCAAAAACGTCGATCTGGCCATTCAGAGCACCGTTGGCGCGTTCGATCCTGTCTCGAATCGCCAGATCGTTCTGTAGCCGACCGGCGGCGGCCATCGCTTTTCGAATGCCGTTTTCGATCGCCGTCATTCTATTCTTCCTCGATCGAAGAGCGGCTCTTCAAAAAGTCTGCGAAGCGGCTCAGTTCCTCGAGGTCGTTTGATGACAGCTTGGATGCAGTGCGGGCCAAATGGCGCACCGGACCCGAAATGTCCGATGGGTCCGCGTCGTTCGTGAAGTAGCTTACCGGTCTCCGGTAAAGAGTGGCGAGTTTTCGAAGCTCGATGACATCGACCTTGCGTTGACCGGTTTCAATGTTGGAAAGAGCGCTCCGCGGAATACTAAGGCGGCTGGCGACTTCGTCCTGGCTAAGCCCAATATATTCCCTAGATTGACGCAATTTATCGGCGATGGCCAGGCGCTCGGCCTCGTCCGGCTTTTCGTGGTTGGCGGGGCCTTTCATGCGACCGCCCCATCAAAATGCTTATTCCAGAGCTTGGCCATGCGTGATGTCACATCGTCGACGGCTTCCTGGATTGATTCATATCCCCCTGGACGTACAGCCGCCTGACCCACCTCGAACCCAACCACCTCATCCAGAACACAGAGAATTTCGACCACGGTGTGGGAATCGATATGGATCGCCTTTACGATCAGCTCTTTTTGAGATTTTGGAAGAAGAACACCTTCAAATTCCGCCAGATCCTTGACGGACTTGATGAGCTCAGCAAGTAGCGTTTCCTGGACGTGCTCGAGGGGATAGGGGGGAACTTTGACTTTGGTGCTCGGATCGGTTGGCAAGGCGCGGTCCTCCAAGGATGTCACCAACGCCTAACATAGTTCGTCTGTTTTTCCAACAGGCACTGTCTGAAATTCGGACATCATTTCTCCAGCGTCCTCTCGATAAGCGTGACAATGGCCGACGCGGCTTCTTCGGGTGTTCGCATGTTCGAGACGATTTCCACTGGATAATGAGAACCTTCCTCAAGCGCGAGGTTTCGGTAAGCGTCGCGCAGCTTCAACCAGCTGCCAATCTCGTCATCCCGATCGATCGGCTGATCCCGATCGAGAAGAATGGCGAGTGCCGGCTGAAACTTATCCCAGACAAGTCGTTCGGCTTCCACGAGCGTTCTAAGGCCAGCTTGATGAACACCAGCGGCCGCACCATAGACGAGTGTCGACCACCAGAAACGATCAAGGATGATATGTGTCCCGGATTGCAGCGCTGGCACGATCAGCCGTTCGATGGCATCAAGATGAGCAGCAATGTGAAGCGCCTGCTTCGAGAGCTCGCTCATTGTCGCTATTCTAAATGCCGCCGGGTCGTGGTGAATATGATAAACGATGGCGCCAAGGGTGCCTTCGCCTTTCCCAGGAAAGCTCAAGAATTCGAAGTGGCTAAATCGTTGTAGCAGGGCAACCTTCAAGAGATCAATTGTCGTGGTTTTGCCAACTCCGTCCGGACCCTCGATAAAAAACAACTTGCCTGACATGTGCTTCCCCATTCAACCCGCGATGTCCGCGGCGGATCGCCTCTAAACTGATCTGCGCTGGTGCACAATAACGTTGGCTTCGCTGTTCAGCTTGCGCGACCCGACATCCGGCTGCATGGCGGTCGGAGGGCGTCTGCGATTCCTTGGAAACTGGAGATCGGGCATTTCGCCATTCTATCTCATGCCGTCTAGACCTACCCTGTCGGACCAATCTTTTCTCCGCTACTATGAACCAACCGCAGGGGGGCACCGGCGAACGTGTTAATTAAGCGGATACGAATCTCTAACTTCCGTTCCATTAAGCAAGCAGATATTGAGCTTGGGGCGGTAAACGTGCTTGTCGGACCTAACAACGCCGGCAAATCAGCAATACTGGAGGCCCTTCGTATTTCCCTAACTCGACGATGGGGCCAAAAGGGCACCGGGTTTACTGAGTACGACGTTCACTTATCCGACGGCAGGCCTGATCCCAAGGTAGGCGATCCGGTAATTATCGAGGTGGAACTTCAGGAAGAGGCCGCCAACGAGTGGCCGGAAGACCTTCATGGTGAACTGGAAGACATCATCCAGCTTGATCCCGTCTCTGGCCGGGCCTCCATCATCATGCGGGTCAGCTGCTCTTGGGACGCAGCCGAGGAGAGTTTCGTTCCGCGATGGGAGTTTCTGAACGTCGATAGAAATCCGCTCGCAGGTCGCGGTGCCCGGGCGGTCAACCTGCAGGAATTCTTCCAGTTCCTTCCGGTCTTCTATCTCGAAGCCCTTCGCGATGTCGCAGACGAATTCTCATCGCGAAGCCAATTCTGGGGCAAACTTCTCAGGACTGTGCAGATTCCCGAAAATCTGGAGCAAAAATCGAAGCACATTTTTGATTTGCTAAATAGGCGCCTTCTCGATGCCGACCCACTCCTCGCAAATCTCGCGACCGGCTTGTCGCATATCAGTCGCGTAGCCGCGGCTGACGTTCCCGGGCAGGCCGACTTGCGCCTCCTGCCTTTGAATACATGGGATATCCTGTCCAGAGCCGAGGTCATCTATCAAACCGAGGGGGGCAAGCCCTGGCTGCCCTTGGCACGGCACGGACAAGGGATTCAGAGCCTCTCGGTCATGTTCTTGTTCAAGGCATTCGTCGAACTCATACTTGGCGATCTGTATCGGCCGGAAAGCTCTGCCGTGCTAGCGCTCGAAGAGCCAGAAACGCATCTTCATCCGCAGGCCGCCCGAAGCCTATGGCGCCACATCAATGAGCTTCCCGGCCAAAAGATCGTCACCACCCACTCGCCATATTTTCTACAGCACGTTCCTTTTCGTGACATTCGCGTGATCCGGGTCGGGGCAAACGGCACAACCATAAGCTCTCTTCCCCGCCAGTTTCGGGCTGCGGTTCCACATATTCCGGCGCTCGATGCAATCATCGCCACATCGGGCGGCCTCGTTAATTATGATCGCGGCCTCAACGAACTGGTGCTTTCCGGGACCCCGCCGCAAAACCAGTATCAACAGCTCCTCGTTGCTTATAGCGGGCGGCCTGACACGCAGGCCCTTCACGCTTCACTGCGCCAGGTATTCGATGCCTCGAAAGAATTCGTTTCTGACACAGAACTCAATCAGCTTGAGACCTTCGCCCGGCGCATACGCGGGGAGATCTTTTTCGCCCGCCGTTGGCTGTTGGTCGAGGGGCAGTCCGACTACCATCTGGTACATGGCATAGCTAAAGGTTTGGACTACGACCTCGACGAAAACGGCGTCGCCGTCATCGACTTCCAGAATTGTGGCAACCCAGAAATCTTCGCAGTTCTTGCGCGCGCCCTGCATTATCCGTGGCTGATCGTGGTGGATGGAGATGCCGCCGGTCAGGGGTACCTTGCAAAGATCACCGGTCGAAGCTTCTCCCAGCAGGAAATGGCGAGGCGCTCGTTTTCCCTCCCGGCAGGCTATCTTGAGCAGCAGCTCGTCGCAGACGGACTGCAGGCGGAGCTAAAGGCGATCCTTGTTTCGCTCGGCAATGTTGCGGCGGCAAATCTTGATGACGCCGCACTAATTACGACGCTGACGAGAGACAAGAGCGGCTATGCTGCCGTCCTTGCAAAACAGTGCGCCGAGAGCCCTGCATTGGCTCAGCGCATGCCGGCCCCGTTCCGTAACGCAATCCTGTCTCTGAGAGGCCTGACATGACCGAATCCGCCCTCAGCGTCGCGCTATCCGAACTGACCGAAGCACAGGCCGTTGCAGTCGACTGGCGCGACGGACCAATGTTTGTTCTGGCCGGTCCAGGCTCGGGCAAAACACGGGTACTGACGACCCGCGTCGCCAAATTGCTTGCCGACACACCCGACCGTTCGTTCCGGGTGCTTGCTTTGACCTTCACCAACAAGGCGGCCGACGAAATGTCGGGACGGGTTACAGCCCTGGTGCCCGAACAGGAACGTCGCGCACTGATCGGGACCTTTCATTCCTTCTGCATGCAGGTGCTGCAGCAGCATGGTTCACACATCGGCATAAGCCCCGATTTCGCGATCTACTCCCTCGATGTCGACCGTCAGGAAATCCTGCGGGACGCGATTAAGCAGGTAGGGTTGAGCGCTGACGATATCCGGCTTCTTTCGACGATCGACAAACTCAAGTCCCGGCTCGTACAGCCCGAAGGCTCTGCGCAATATTTTCGCGACCCTTCAGACGGCACGCGCGTAGAACGGCTTTATAAGGCTTATGAGGCGGCACTGACTAAGGCCAACGCTCTGGATTTCGGCTCTCTTATTGCTCAAGTTCATCGTTTGGTTACGAGCTTCCCTGGCATCGCCGCGCGTTATCGCAAAACGTACGCTTACTGGATGTTCGATGAGTTCCAGGATACGACCGACGGACAATACCGCCTGATCCGGGCGCTTGCCGGCACTGATTTCAAAAATGTCTTTGCCGTCGCAGACGACGACCAAATCATCTACCAATGGAATGGTGCGAGCTACCAGCAGATACAGCGGTTCAGAGCCGACTTTTCCCCGCAGGAGCTTCAGCTTCCCACCAACTACAGGTGCCCCCCAGCAATCGTTGCGGCCGCCAACCGCCTCGTCGTTCACAACCGCCAGCGAACCGCCGCTAAACGGCCGCTTGAGGCAGGCAAAACGCTTCTTCGCTATCCCAACGAGCAGCACATCAGGGTGCTGCGCTATTCTACCGACGAGGATGAGGCAGCTTCGATCGCAGACGGCGTTTCGAAAGTCGACAGAAGCCGCTGGGGTGAAGTAGCGGTTTTGGCAAGAACGCGCTCCCTGCTCGAAAGGCTGCAAGCCGCGTTGACCCAAAAGCAAGTGACCGCAGTCATTTCCCAACGCCGCGACGATTTCCGATCACCACAATTCTTGTGGCTTTCCGCAGTATTGCGGCAAGCCCTTCGGCCGCTCGATCGGCGAGCACTGGAAATCCTCACAGGCTCCTTCAATCGCTGGTTTAGCACCGACACGCGAGTTGATCTAATCATCACCGCCTCCGAACTAACCGAACGCTCCTTCCTTGACGAGTGGGCAATAGCGGTGAAAGCCACTTTGCCGGATAGCCTGGATGCCACCGAACTCGCAGACCTAGCCTCGAAGTTTGGAAAGGAACCCACGCGGTTCCGGCCTTTCATCGAAGCTGTTCTTGCAAAAATGCCAGTACAGGTCGACGGATCGAGCGACATCGCCGAAGATCGCGCCGCTTGGTCAGATCTGGCCCGAAACATCGGAAAGGCAATCGGTCGCGATGCCCCCCTGGAGCAGTTCCTACAGGAGCTGGCCATCCGTTCTAAGGAGGCCCCGGTTGGCAGCAATACCGTGACCCTCATGACCATTCATGGGGCCAAGGGCAAAGAATTCGATCACGTGTATGTGGTTGGCCTCGCCGAGGACATCCTTCCCAGTTTCCAAAGTTTGAAGGCAGGTGAGAACAGCCCGGAGATGGAAGAAGAGCGGAGGAACTGCTTCGTTGCGATTACGCGCGCCCGCGAATGGCTTTGTCTCTCTTACGCTGATTCATACCGAGGCTGGAGCAAACGACCTTCGAGGTTTTTGAACGAAATGGGATTGATGCTGCCTGGTCACGCGGCAAAATGAGTCGCTGCTAGTCCCCGCGTTAAGCCACTACCTTACGGCGCTTGGCTTTACCCGCGCGCCTTTCCTCATCCGGCTTGGTCATCAGGGCGACCGGGGCTCGATCCAGTAAACGTGCCCAGCGGACATGTAGACGACGGCGCCACGCTCAGCGCCGGTAACCACGAGGTAGTCGCGCAGCTGTGCCGCGTGTGCGCTCTGCGCAGTCGCGTCCGGATTCACATCTGATTTCCAGTCGACGACCAGGACGATTCGATCCCCCTCCATCACGACAGCATCCGCCCGGCCAGCAAGGAAGCGTGGCGGGCTGGCGGCCCAGAGTGGGATTTCGGGAACCAGCCGTGAAACGAAGGGGGTGAGCTCGGACAGGTCGAGTGTGCGCAGTGCCGTGGTCGCCACCTCGACCGGATCCGGCCCGCCCCGCCTCGGCGTCGTCATCCACGAGAGTTTGCAGTTGGCCCAGCAGTTCGGACGCACGTTGGGTTACTTCTTCCCCGACCGAGCGCAGCTCACCGTTGAGAAGCTCTTCCATGAGCTTATGCAGGACGTTACCACGCAGTGCCCCCGCCCCGATTATACGTTGGCCGTCTGACGTTATATCCAGGACGAAGCTGTCCATCGTCTCGGCGCTGCGGTCCGCGTCGCGCTCGCTTGGACGATCCCAGATAATCGGTCCTGAGGCCGCTTCGATCCGCTCGGCCTCAGCCGCGAAGACCGCCTCTGTCTGTTCATTCGTGTCGGTATGCGCAGGGCTGGCCACAGGGGCCGGCAATGAGTCAATTCGAAGTTCGGTCAACCGCTTCTGACCAAGATCCATCACGCGCGACCAGGAGCGTGAGGATGCCCCTGGCAGGTCGGGGATGACCAGCAAGTCGCGGGCACGTGTGGTCGCCACATACCACAGTCGCTCACGCTGCCTGGCTTCGCGGAACTCCTCTTCTTCGCGGGCGGCCGCAAGCTCTGGCGGCTCGATGCCTCCGACGATCCAATGGATCGTGTCATCCGACTGCCGATAGACGAACTGGTCCTGACCCTTGAAGCGGGTGGACGAGTTCACCGTGATGACGATCGGCCATTCTAGACCCTTCGCACTGTGCATGGTGACGATTTCCACCGAGTCGCCGGAAACATCCACCCTACCCTCGGGGTGACGGCGCTTGCGTTCCCACCCACGCTGGAGATCGAGAGCAAATGCGCGCAGGCCCGCAACTCCATACGGTCGTGCAAGCTCGACGATGGCATCGAGGTTTGCCAGTGCGCGGGCGTTGCGTTGGCCGTGCCGGGCGGCCATCACAACCCGAAGGTCCAGGCGCTCGATCGCATAGGCGAGCAACTGCATGGGAGTGAGTTCCGCCGCGAGACGGTGCAGCCCCTGGAGCTTCACGAGCACATCGCGTGCAAGGGGATGGACCACCTCGTGCGCCGATGTCCGAAGTTGGAATCGCCGCCGCGCATCGGCATCGGGCTGGAGGGCCGCAGTGATGTCGAGTAGCTCTTCGTCAGTCAGCCCCACAAGCGGACCACGCATAAGGCCGCCGAATGCCAGCGTGTCCAAGGGATCGGCCAAGGTTCGAACCAGGGCGAGAAGGTCCTGCAACTCCTGTCGGCGGAACAGCGCGTTCCCAGCCTGGGAGGCCACCGTGATTCCTTCTCTTTCAAGAGCGCGCTCGTACCGCCAGAGATCGGTATGAGTCGGCGCCAGCAAGGCTATGTCACCGGCGCGCAGACGCCGCTCGGTGCCGTTCGCCTCGGTTATCGTGAGTGCCCCGATCAAGCGGGCACACAGCCCCGCCACCGCCGCCGCCTCCGCCTCGCGCTGCTCCTCGGCGCGAGCGTCGCGTGGAACGTCAACCGTGAGCTTGGCAGCCGCAGGGAATGGCAGCGGGGACGGGTTCACGGTCGCGGTCAAGGGTACGAAGCCCGGTTGTCCCGGCTTTGCCAGCACGTCCTGGAACACCTGATTGACGTGCTCGATTACTTCCGAGCGTGACCGGAAGTTTGCAGTGACGGCAAGCAAGCAGCCATTGGCCGATTTCGCGATGATCGACTTTGCGAGGGCGTAGGCCTCGATGTCGGCGCCGCGAAAGCGATAGATTGCCTGCTTCGGATCGCCGACCAGGAACAACGCGCCGGGGCGAAGCTGCGTCTCGTCCCATCGCCTGGGGCGCGTGGTGGCGGCGATGCAGAAGACGATTTCAGCCTGCAGCGGATCGGTGTCCTGAAACTCGTCGACGAGAAGATGCGGATAGCGGCCGGCGAGCCAATAACGGATTTCTGGATGCTCGCAGACGAGAATGCGCGCCTGCCTCAACAGGTCGTCGAAATCCAGGACCGCTGCATCGCGTTTGCGTCGGTCATATGCGTCAACGACTTCGCTCAAGAGCGCGGCCAGCTCGTGTACGAGCGCCTGCGCGATCGAGCCGATCAACAGGCGGTATGCCGCGCTCACCTGCTCGAACTGCTCGGCGGCCTCGCCGGCCCGACGCTCGCCCTCGACCGCACCAAGGGCGTCCTTCCAAGCGGTCTTTCTCTCGTAAGGCTGCAGGTCGATGGACTTCGGGCGCATCGCACCGATGCGTGGCGGCTGGGTCAAGCGCCTGAGGGCCGAGAACTCGGTCTTGGCCAGAGCTTCGTCATAGAATGCGGCAAGCCGCGCCAAGTCATCGATCAGGTCCGCTGTGCCCGTTTCGACAGGCCCTGCCGCGTGCCAGCGGGAAAACGCTGCGACGGCTTCGGTAAACGTCCGGTCTGGCCTGGATGAAAGATCCGGTGAAGGCACAGTCGCGGTACGATGGTCACGTCGCAGCGTGGCAAGTTCGCGAACGCGCTCGACCACACCAAGCGGATCGTCCTTGGCCAGGATAGCGATCGCTCCATTTTCGTCTGCACCGTCCGCCAGCTTGCCCCTCAGCCATTCGGAAAGAACTTCATTGAAAAGCGCCTCGGCAATAGTCTCGTCGACGACCCGCGATCCGGGATCGAGACCGGCGGCCAACCCGTGGGAGCGAAGGATGCCTTGGCAGAATCCGTGGATTGTCGTGGCGGTAATCTCATCGAGACGGGGCGCCGCGGTCTCGAGATGGGCAAGCTCGTCAGCACCCAACGGATGGGTGACTATTTTAGCAAGCGCCGGCGGGACCTTGCCGGCGCGGAGCTCGCCGATTGTCCAGCGAATCCGCGCTTCGAGTTCGCTTGCTGCCGGTTCGGTAAAGGTAATGGCGGCGATCTTGGAGGGCTCAATTCCGCTCGCTATCATCATCGCGACACGCGCCGCCATCAAGGACGTCTTCCCGGTGCCGGCCGCGGCCTCGACCAGTATGTTGGAGGTGAAATCGGTCAGGGCGCGCCTGCGAGCGTCAAGGTCAGGCAGGGTCACGGACTGCTCCAAAGCTTAGCAAGCGGGCTGTTCACCTGTGCGAACGGCCGTTGCTTGATACGGCGGTAAGCTTCCAGGTCCGACGGAAGAGCGATCGAGATGGAATCGAAGAACTCCGGCTGGGGACCCGGCGCAATCTGACCGATCCGCTGAAGTTTGACACCAGCCGCAGTGAATGAAATGGCCTGCTCGATTGCAGTCACCAGTTCATCATGGGCCAAGCTCAATGTGCGGGCAGGCTCATGCCGGAGATAGGTCAACCGCGACTCGATGTTTCGAACATCTGGCAGCAACGATCTGGCGGCCAGGGCATAGAAAACGCGTTGGAGCTCCGTCCCTCGATCGAAGATGACGGTTTTCTTGCGCTCCGGTGCCGCTCCCGCCTTGTAGTCGGTTATGATCGCCGAGCCCCTGGACCCGTCTTCGTCGAGCCGATCGATCCGGCCGCGAAACGCCACACCGGTTGTCCCGACTGCGACCGGCAAGGGCGTGGTCCAAGGATGAGGCCCATCAGTGGCCTCGCCGAAGGCGAGTTCGGTCCAGCTCTCACCGCGCGGTTCACCCAAGGCGTCTCTCAGGCCACGCGATGCGCGTTCGCGAGCCATTGACATGGTATGGCGCCAGAGGAGACCTGGTGGGACGGCTCTTGCGATTGGCCAGGCATCGTCCAGTCGCCTGGCCTCATCCGCAAGCGCGATCTCGATGTCATCGATGTTGCGGGGCGCTCCGTTGCGCAGCACTCCCGCAATGAGGGCGTGAACGAGCTCACCGAATGAGCGATGGTCGAGCGCGAACGGTTGGGGGTCGAGGTTCGGTTCACGCCAATGAAGCGCGTATTCCCAGACAAATCCGAGCGGATTACAGAGAAGCCGGTGAAGCGACGTCGTCGATTGCACCTGGGCGAGCGCGTCGAGAATCAATGGGTGGTCAGGCCGAACCAGCCCATCATGGGCTGTATGACTGTCGCTGTCCAGCCAGGCGCGCCAGCAAGCGCGGCTGGACCGAACCTGCGGTTGCTTGCCCGCATCGGCCGGCCTCGCATAGAGGCGATCGCTCTTACTGAATGCATGCCGAGGGATGGCGCTCCGACCAACAATTCTTTCTTGGTCGCGACGCCATAGCGTGCTCGCCGCCTGCAGCGCACCTGTTGCGCTCCTATGTCCGCGCGACAGGGTGTAGTCGGCGGATTGGTTGACGATGATGTCGTGCATCATTCGATCGTCGTCGGCGATATCCGCCGACGGGAGGTGAATGTCCTCGAGAAGATGCTCGGGAAGAAGCGGGTCTTCGATCGCCCGCCGTGGCCAGGCATTCGCTTCGAGGCCGAGAAGGCGAACGTGCTTCCGCGGTGCGCCCGCCAGATGGCGGGCAGGCCCCCAGACGATGGTGTTGCCGGGTTCGTGCCCGTCATCGAAACGGAGCGCCTGCAGCGACAATTCGATCGCCTGTGGCGGCGCCATGCGCAAGGCGTCCTGCCATAAGGTCAGCGACGGCCCACGCAACAATCGGCGTCCCGCCCTGTCCGCCTCGGAAATCCCTCCAGCGAGGAGTTCGAGAACCGGCTGCAATGTCCGCTCGGCAACATCGCCGTCGGTCCGCTCGGCGCGCGCCCGCTCAAGGGCGTGTTGCCACAGCTGGGGACTCGTTAGCGCGGCGCTCCGCCTCAGACCCTTGGCCCAATCGAGGGGAATGCTCTCACGCGCTGGAGGGACACGGGCCAACAGCAGGCGGACCCGCTCCTGGGACAGACCCCTCAACAAGATGTCGGCGAGCGCCGCGCAAGTCTGGCCCTCGCGGGTCGCCAGAGCCGGAATGCCGTGGGTGAAATGCAATGGGAGCCCGGCCTCACGCGCGAGCACCAAGAAAGTGTCATCCCAGCGCGTCGGCGCGGCCGCCGTGATGGCGATCTCTTCTGGAGCGATGCCGTCCTCGACTATCCGGGCGCGGGCCCAGCGGAGCGCTTCGCGCACTTCACTCCGCGGATCGGCGCAGACATCGGCTGCGACGAGGAGACTGCTTGTCGCGGGGACGGTTTCCGTCCTTCCCGGAAACCAGCTCCGTCGACTATGGGACGACGCCACCCATTTGACTGGAACAACGTTGCAGAGCTGCACAATGAGCTGGCGCCAAACGGGCCTTACATCGGCAACCTCGTGAATGGTGACCGGACCAACCAATCGTGGCGCGAGATGCAGGCGCGTAAGCGCCGCCTTGACGAGGTCAGGCGTTGCCAGAACTCCTCGTGGCAACGCTTCTCGAACCCGTCGTTCCAGCAAGGTGAAGTCCTGAAGGCGGAGATTGTCCGGTATGCCCTTTGGGACATCGGCGTCCCACCAGCTCCGGAGCGCGGAGAGCACAGCCGATGGCATTCCGGGCAAGCCGGAAACCTTGCCGATGTCTTCGTATCCGCCAGCGTCGAGAGCCTGCCTTATTACGGGGTACAAGATTTCCTGCGATGCCGGCGCGATAAAGCCGCCTGCGAGGCGTGCGCCAAGAAGCGGAAGGGTCAGTATCTGGCGCCCGGTGGCTCCTTTACGAGCGGCATCGAGCCGTTGCATCCGCAACGCCAGCGGTCCGTCGACAACCACAGAGTGAATAGACATGATGCCCGCCTCAGCCAGCCTCTGCCCGCCGAGCGAATTCGGCCTCGATATGAATGACCAAGCCTTCGAGGGCTTCGCTCAGCCTCTCAAGATCGGGCTTGCTTATGGATCGTTCCTGACCGTCGTGATCACGGCCGTACCGATGGACGCAATCGTGCCGCACCGGCACGAACTCCATAAGCGTTTTCTTGGTCGCCTCATCTGGAAAAATGGTCGAGCCGAGGGCGCTCCGGTAGTAGTGATCGATCTTCACGAAGTTATGGTACATCAGTTCGCGCAGCCGCATGTGCACCCAATCGCGAATGGCGTTCGGATTGGAGGCGAGTTCAACGACTTCGATCTTGTCCGCAACCCACTCCTTGTTGCCCTTCACCAAAGCTGACATTGCCTGCGGATCGTCGAGCACCAGTCTGATGAGACGATCGCTGAGGTATGCTTCGATGGCGGAAAAGTACTGGACGAGCAGCATGCGGTTCAGCNCGNCAATGAGGCCCCGCCCCTCCATCTCGGCGGCGATATGACCGATGTCGTAGGTCGCAAATTTGAAGATCTGTGCCGGGTCGCTCGGTAGGTTCTCGCGCTGATACGCTTCCACCTCCCATGGGTCCTCGGGAGTGTTGACCGGTTCATCGATCACGCTCACATGGATATTTTCATTCATCAAGTTTGCCACGAGGCAGGCCCCAGTATTCCGGATACCGACATCGAATTGCTGGTCGCATCCGGGGCAGGCTACCGTCTGTTCGGCGTAGCCCTGCGCGTCGGATTCGCGGTCCGCTAGGACATCGTAGCTCGGAACCTCTTCAATGGTTTCGGCGATCGTCGCTCCGCATCGGGGGCATACAAACTCAAGCGATGGTTCCCGAGGCGACATGGCGTGCCCTCTGTGTTGATCGGACGATAGTCGGTGATGCGTGATCGTGATCGGGACTTCCGTCATGCAAGTTCGTTGTAAAGCGGCACGGTCGGGGCGTGTGCGTCGATCGCCTTCGCGACACTGACGGCGAGAGGAAGATGCCCCTTCTCGGCGTGCCAGACCTGGCGGAAACGCCGAACGGTTTCCGTGGCGGTGTCGATGACGAGCTTTTCGGGCAAAAGTGCCTTGGCCGCCAGATGACGAAGCTCATCGGCATCGAACTCGGCCATCTTCTTGGTCCTAGAAAAATTGAGTGCGGCCGTGTCCTCGCCCTCGATATAGGGGATGGTCGACACCAGATCGTAGGCAGGCGATAGCGCGGCAGTACGCCGGTCGGGATAGATCAGCGACCAGTTCTTGAGGTGCATGTCGCCATTGCCGATCAGAGCACTAAATACGAGGCGACGAATGAACTCGGCCGCGCCGGCATCTCCGGCCTCGGTGCCGATGACGCGCGCGATGTTGGCGTAACTTGCTCGCTTGTACTTGTCGTCCGGGAAGACCCCGAACACCTGCGCGAAATCCTCGGTGTGGATGGGGCCGTCGCCGGCTCGGTCGAAGCGGCTGACAGCAAGCGCCTGGCCCTTCAGCTCGCCAATGCCTTCGGGAATGCCGGAGATCGCATCGAGGTCGATGAGGTTGATGATCGGCACCTCCATGCCGATCATGCCAGCGATCGTCATCATCGAAAACTCGTTCTCCGGAACGCCGGTGAACTGCTGGGACGGGAGCTTCACGATCCACGAGCCGCCGACGCCCTCTGCGGGAATGGTCAAGCCCCCACCCTTCCCCGCGTTCTCGAACGCGGAGAACTTGAGTTGAACCCCTGCGAGCGAAAAGCGCAGCGCATTGGGTTTGGCGTTTTCCGGCAAGTCCTCGTCAGCACCAGGTGGAAGGGCGTCGCCGGCCGCCGCATGGATCGAGAGTGCGCCGGGCAGGTCGAGCCCCAGCACCCAGAGTAGGAAGAATTCGCGCTGCTGATTGACCCCGGCCCGCTCGGCGAGATAGCGGCGCAGACCGCCCTCCGGCAACAGGTTCGAGAAGAAGGGCGGAACGACACGCTGTGTTGGGCGAATTTTGGTGATGAGGCCCCCAAGGTCGTCCTTGAACGACAGGCTGAGGGTCGGTCGATCCGGGTTCTCGACGTAATCTTCGTTGAAGGCAAAGATCGTCCGATCGCCCTGCAAATGGGTTAGCGTGCCAATCGGCTGGTCGTAAAGCCGCACGTCGAGAACCGAGACGTCAGGCATCGGCATCTCCACCGTCCAGCGAATAGGCGGATCGCGGCTCCGACGGAGCGGCATGGGCGATTGAGTTGCGTAGTCGCTGCAGGTTCTGCGCGATGTCACGCACGATGGGTGCTGCCTGCTCGCTCGCTTGATAGCGCTCGAGGCGGGCGATCAGTTCGCGCACCAGCTGCATCTCCTGATCGCTTAGGTTCACCCGCCGCAGAAAACGAAGTGTATCGTCGATACGATCGAGATCGGCCGAGCTCCCGTAAAGGTGCTTCATTTTCTTGACCAAGCGCTCCGCGCGGGCGAAGCGCTTGTCGTTTGGCTGACCGGCGTGGATATGCATGTCCGGCGTTGCCTGGGCCTTCACCAGGCCCAACACGGCGGGCACGAGCTTCTTCGGCACGAGCATGAGCTCCAAATCGAGCGCGCGGGTCATGTCGATGAAGCTCGACAGCCCCGGTTCCAACCTGCCGCCCTCAATTTGGGAGATGTGGCTCTGCGTCAGCCCGGCCCGTTCACTGAGCGCGCGCTGACTAACGCCGGAGGCCTCGCGGATCTCGCGTGCTTGTGCAATCAGGCTTTCGCTCTGGTATGCCATGATGTAGAATCCAGATCAAAACGACGGCGACGATCAGAATGTTATATCTAGATCGTCGCGCGGTCTCCGTCAACAATGATATTGAATACTAATCTTACCCGCGTTCCGATACAGGATACTGCATCGTTCGGATTGTCGAATTACGCTATGCATAGATGAGCGAGGGAGGCTTAACGGATGCCAAAAAAGGCAAAGGGATTTGAGACCGTCGCCGAAGCCTTGCGTTCGGTTGAGCGATCTATCGCCCGTAAGAAGAGGGCTCGTGAACGGCAGGCTGCGGAGGTCGCTGCACGCGTGCCAGGCGAAGGTTACGAACCTTGCATCGTCAGCTTCATCGATGTGCTGGGTTTCCGCAACCTCCTCGAAACGCGTCATGCCCACGACATTCGCGATCTGTTGCTGCAACTGCGGAAGTTCACCGCGCCGGTCGAAGCACTCCCAATCCGCCGAATGAAGGACGCACGGTTGCTCAGCCAAGCATTCGCCGACTCCGTTTCGGACGCCGTCGTGCGGGTCCGGGTCTTCGATACGCAGTTCAATGACGGCGCCTTCTTTCACGAATTGCTCGATCTGCTTCATGTGCAGGTTGAGTGCATTGGACACGGGGTGGTGATCCGCGCTGGGGTCGCCGTCGGCGATGCTCATGTAGGACTAAACGGCAAGGGGCCGGTTTTCGGTCCTGCCATGGTCCGGGCTTATGAAATTGAGACACATGAGGCGATCCATCCCCGCATCGTCGTGGACCAAGCCGCTTATCAGAGCTTTCTCGAGGATGCGCGGCTTCGCAAACAGGACCACGGCCTTGAGGAGGAGCTGCGCTATGTGGACCGCCTGCTGCGTCTTGACAGGGATGGCACACGCTTCATTAACTACCTTGGGGCAAGCGAGTCAGAGTTTGATGACCCGGCCAGCTATTTCCTTTTCCTCGAAAACCACGCGGAACTTGTCCGCAGAAAGCTGGCCGCGACGACTGGTCGCGTACGGGACAAGTTTGAGTGGCTGGCCGCCTATCACAATTCGGTCGTCGAGGACGTCATTGCCGAGTTTGCGGACGGGCACCGGTCGGCAGAGGCGTTCATGGCTGAGTACGAGGTCGATCCCGAGCCGTTCCTGCGCGCGATGGTCATTAGCGCGATGCCTGCTGGCTAGAGGATGGTACCCGGCGAGGTTCCGCCACCTGCCGCCGACGCACGTTTTGCTGATGGTCGGATGTCAGCCATTGGCGCGATCAAGCGGGAAAATCGGGGTCTTGTCAAAAGCCTTCCGATGCCAAAATTCTAACCAGGGTGACCGACTACACGCTAGCCGTTCTCGTCGCCAACGGCTTCGTTGGCCACTGTTGCGAGTTCACCCGCCAGCTGTTTTTCTTTCGAAAGCAGTCCTGCATCCTCGAGCGCCTCGAAATCCGGCAGGTCGCGCAGCGTGTCGAGCCCGAACTCCAGCAGGAATTCTTTCGTCGTCACATAGGTGTAGGGCGCGCCCGGCGTTGGGCTGCGCGGACCGGAAGCGATCAGGCCGGCACCGCGCAGATGACCAATAAAATCGCGACTGATCTCCTTGCCGAAGAAAGACGACAGTTCGGCGCGGGTGATCGGCTGGAAGTAGCCGATGCACATCAGCACCAAAACCTCCGACTGCGTAAGGTCGGCCGTCTTCCCACTTTCACCTACAGCAGCGCGGATGGCGTCTGCATAGGCAGGCCGGGTCAAATGTTTCCAGCCGCCGGCGACCGAAACCAGATCGTAAGGGCGGCCGCGCAGCTCCTCGCGGATGTCGTCGATGAGAAGATCAATGCTGCAGCTTTTCCCGACGATCCGGGCGAGCATTTCGCGGTCGACCGGCTCACTAGCGGCGAAGATCGTTGCTTCGACTCGGTGCATCCATTCACGCCAACGCGCTTCCGGCGGCAGATGATCCAGTTCCCGGTCAAACAGCTGGTCAGCTGATCGACGGTCATCTGGCTGGCTCCCTCCTCGCCTACGTGCACTCTCCGCCATTGTCTTCACAGCCCGTAGATGCGGAAGGTGGCGCGGCCGGACAATTCACGCACGGCACCGAGCTCGACCAGCCGGTCGAACAGGCGGCGCAGGCCGCGATCGCTCATGCCGGCGATTTGTTCCGAAGCGACGATCGCGTCGTCAGAGAGCAGCCTTTCCACGACGACGTCCGCCGCCTTGGCCCTGAGTTTCGGCGCAACCGCAAGCAGCCGATCCGCGCCGCGCTCAAGTTCGGCGAAAAGATCAACGGCGCGTAGCGCAGCGCGCGCCTGTGCGGCCAGCAGACTTTTAGCCCAATCGGCTTCCGTTTCGGCGCCGGCAGCCAGAGCGGCAGTCCCTGGCCGACGCGCCCGGCCCGTACCCACAACTAAGGTCGCTTCGGCGCCCAACAAAGGGATTGCATGCGTCCAGCCTAGCCGCTGCGCGAGCAACACATCGGCAAGCCAGGCTCCGAGAACGCGCCGGAAGCCGTAACGCTCCGCGGCCGCGAAGGCCCCGACCAGCGTTTCGACTGTGCCGGTGTTGGCGGCAAGCCGTCGCAGATCGTCCGCCAGATCGCTGACCGCCTCATCGTTGAGCGTAAGACCTAGATCTTCCCGCACCGCCGCGACATTTTTTTCCGTCAGCAGATCGTCCGCTGGCCGAGATGCCAGCCGCCGCCAAGCAAGAAGGAAAAGGCCGGCGGGACCGACATTGTCGCCCGGTCTTGTAAGCAATACGGCATCGCGCAAGGCCGCTTCGTCCTCGATGCGACCCGCCTGCTTTGCCGTTGCCGCGGCCGCTGAAAGCGCCAGCCGCTGCCGCCAGGCGCCGGCCCACCGCTCCTGCCGCCGCACCACCGCATCGAGTGCGCCGATGGTGGCGCCTGCGATGAGCGCCACCTCCTCAACATTTTTTCCCGCAAGGCTTTGCGCATCGGGAACCGCCCGACGCAACCAAGCAGGCACGGCGGCTTTCGATGCAGCGACGCTGGCTTCACCAGTCAGCGTACCGTGGTAGCGCAGGGACAGTTTGGGTCGAAGAATTATCCGCGACAGGATGAATCCTGGCGGCGCTTTTAGCAACCCGATTTGTACATAACCGCCGCGCCTGTCGCGCACACCAAACGAATGATAATCTTGCATTATCAGCCGTTTAAATCGTCACGATATCCATACCTCTAAGTAAGCCGGCTAACCATGCAGCTCTCGATGGAGCGCGCTTTCTGCTGCGCGGACGAAGATTCCGTGCAGCCATGTCACGAAACACTCGGCCCGCTCCTCTGCCGCCCGATGGTCCATGAAACCCCCTCCCCGCGCATGATCCCGGACACCTCCTTTCCGATGTACCGATCAAGCACCGGCCTCCATGGCACGAGCGTGAACTCGCGCGACTTATCGATCACGGCATATTTGCCGCTGGCAAGCTCGACCGATCGGCGCAGCGTGCCTTCTATTCGTTCTCCAGGCTGCGCTTCGGCATACGAGAGACCGAGCTGATCCGACAGCTGGCCGGCGACACGGTTCAGCTCGCGCTGGCGCAGGATCGAAATCATGTTGGCACGATAGACGACCCGGTCCTGTTCTTCGTGCGCGAGGCCTTGCGCGATCAGCCACTGCCGCCGACGGGCATGCGCCTCCCGCACCTCATGCCCGAAGCCTGAGTTGCGCAACGGCTCCGGTCTCTCGGCAACCAGGTTCCGGTCGAGCCAGGTGGCGCCTTCGAAGCTGACTTGGCGTTCCAGCGGCATTGATGAGAGCTTCTCGACTATCACAGGCTCGACCCTGGCCCGCAGGCGCTCGTATTCCGCGACACGATCGAGATGATCCGGCGCGATGATCCAGGTGCCATTCGGCTCGCGCTCCACGCCGCCGGTGGAGCGCCGGATCGCCTCCAGCCGGCGGATATGCGTCTCGGCAAAGCTTTCGGTGGCGAACGCATCATGCTTGAGGTGCATATCGACGCTGTAACGGCCGCCGTGTGCGGTAGCGATGTCGGCGATTGTACGGTCGACTTGCCTGGGCTTGGTATCCCTCGACGTGACACGCACGATGCAGCCGTCGGGCGTCGGTTCTGTCAACTCGCCTTTGCCGATGTCTATCCAATGGCTTTTGCCGTCAACGCCGTCGACGATGAGGTAATGCCGATCGTTGATTTCGTCGGCGAGCCCGCGCGCGACGAGGCGGCCGACGACCGGTGGGGAGGGCTCTTCACGTCGATCGTGGACAAGGTAATCGGCGGCACTGCGAGCGAGCCCCTTGCCAGTCAGTTCGCGGTGCATGGTCTTGATGATGTCGCCGCGTTCGCCGGTGCGGCGCAGCGTGGCTTCCAGCTCATCATCCAGGCGCCAGCGGACCGGGTCGACCTCCTCGGCTAAGCCCATCCGCTCGAGCTTGCGCAGACGGCCTTGATGCAGCGTCTGGCGAAAGGCGTCGCGGCCGTCCGTAGAAACAAGTCGGTCCTCATCGCGCATGCGCAGCAGCTGCCGGTCGATGCTGGTGAAGCGTTCCTGCTCCATTTCCTGGCGCAAGCGCTGTTCAATCTCGCGGTCGGTGCGGGGACCGAGGTCGAGGCTCACCAGTTCGGCCGCCCGTTCGCGGATGCCGCTCGAAATATACTCCCGCGCGATGACGAGGTTTTCGCCGCGATCATCCTTGCCGCGGACAATGATATGGGTGTGCGGATGGCCGGTGTTGAAATGGTCGACGGCAACCCAGTCGAGCCTGGTGCCGAGATCCTCCTCCATCTGCGCCATGAGCCGCCGCGTCAGCGGCTTGAGGTCGTCATACTCAATGCCGTCTTCCGGTGCGACGATAAAGCGGAATTGATGCCGGTCGCTATCCGCGCGATCGACGAAGGCCTTACTGTCGATGCGATCACTGCCGGGGCCATAGAGTTTGCCGGGTTCGCCTTCCCTGGTGACGCCATCGCGCTGGATGTAGCGCAGATGCGCACGCGCCCCGTCCGCACCCTTGCCGGCCAGCTTCACAATCCGCGCCTTGACCATCACCCGCCGCTGCCGGAAGGCGGCATACCGGTCGCGTGACTTGAGCAGCGCGGCCGCCGCCCCGCCGCGGCCTGTCCGGCTCCCCGTGAAGCGACCGCCGTGCTGGAGGCGGCCGCCGGCTCGGTTGATCGCTGCCTTGACCTGGCCGGCATAGCGCTTGCCTGCATTCGAGCCGCGCGAGCCGATCTTGCCGAGCTTCGGCCTGAACTCATCGTCCTGCATACCAGCCTCCGGGCAAATTCAAGCGAAACCTGAGTCTCGCTGGCCCACCCTCCTGGCGCCGCCGGCAGCCTCCGGCAAAAACGATGTGCAGACAAAGGCCTCGCCGCCTCATGGAGGCGGTGCCTTTATCTTGCCTTACGCGCCCCTCGCCTTAAGCGTCCCCGGCCCCTCCCGGATGCCCTCAACAACGCTAGCCATTGTGCTTCCTTGGCCGCGCGCGATCCCTGCCGAGCGGCACGAAAAGGCCGCCATTCGTTTCACCGGCGCGAACACCGTCGCGAAGGAAGAACAAAGAGCGTCCGGAGGGAGCGTTCCGCCCCTTTGAAGTTGTGGATTGGCCTTTGAATTGGTTCATGTCGGCCGCCGAAATCCCCGTCGCCTCAAGCTGTTTCAGATAGGCAACGGTCTCTTTCGGCAGCGGCCTTCGAAGCTTCAAATGGCCTTGATAGCGCTCGGGTCCAGCGTTGTAGGCGGCAAACAGGCCGGGGAATCCGAAACGCTTATACATGGCGCTGAGATAGGCGGTTCCGGCCAAGATGTTGTCGCGCGGATCGTGCGGGTCGGCTCCCAGACCGTGCTCGACGCGCATCTCCTGATAGGTGCCGGGCATCACCTGCATGAGGCCCATGGCGCCGGCGCGGGAGGTGATGGGACGGCCATCGAGGACGGTCTTGCCGCGGCTTTCGGCATCGATGACGGCGCAAATCCAGGCCTGGGGAATGTGGAAGCGTGCGCTTGCTTCCGATACGAAGTGCTGCCATCGTTGCAGCTGCGGACTTTGGGAGATGACGGCTGGCTCAGCGCCGGTCGAGGCGGAACAGGCGCATGGCGCGACGGCGATCATGCCGAGCATCAGGAGGGTCATTCGGTCCATAGCGGCACCAGCCTCCCGATGATGTTTTCGGCCGGCACCGGCCCGAAATATCGACTGTCGAAGGAGTGATTTTTCTCGTTGCCGAGCAGGAAAACCTCGTCATGGGCGAGCGCTCGGCAGCCGTTCCACCAGGGCAGCGGACGGCCTTGCGTGTCGATTTTGAGCCGACGGGCGACGATCTCGCCGCCGATGATGATGGCATTACTAAAGGCGCAGACATGCTCGTCCGGCAGCGCGGCGAGACGCTTCACCAGCGGTATATTGCGAGGCAGATAGCCGCGTTGGTCGGCGAGATAGGCAACGAAGCCAGGCGGGCGGGCGAGCACAAGATCGCCGCGCGCAGGCGTGCCAGACCCAACGCGATAGAGACCGACCGGCGCGCTAGCCGAGGCGTTCCAGACCAGCAAGGGAGACGGCTTTGGGAGCGCCGTGAAGCCTGTCAGGCTCAGGCCAATCGCGGCGATGGCGATTGCCTTGCGCGCCCGAACGCGCCGCAAACGGCTGCCGATCAGATGGATGGAAGGCCGCCGGCTCATGAGCGGTCTCCCTCGTCGGCTGAGCAGGAACCGCCCTTGTCATCGTCGGAGCCAGGTTCTGGCGGGCGGCCTTTCGACCAGTCGTCGAGTTCGTCGATGTGGTAGCGGACATAGCGGCCGTGCTTGCGGTATTTCGGGCCGCCGCCGGTCAGCCGCATCTTTTCCAGGGTGCGCTGGGACAGGCCGATATAGAAGGCAGCCTGCGCGGTGTTCAGAAACGGACTGCCCTTCTTGGCGCGGGCCGCGCGGTCGTTTTCGTCGTCCATGATGGTCCTCGTTTCGCTTCGGACAAGCGACCGCGAGGATCGGCGAACGAGGTCGTCGTGGGGACGGGCGAAGAGTCGGGTGGGAGTTTTCGCCGCCCCTTCGGGCGAGCGTCGGCGGGAAACCCCCGCGCCGAGTTGCGGCGCGAGGGCTTGAGCCGGCCGGTCAGTCGGCCGGGTTCCAGATGACGGCGTAGGTGTCTTGATCGTCTTGGCCGGCGGCGCGGCCGAGATTGGCGTAGAGCTTGCGCGGACCGAACTCCGGTGCGGCGATGGACAAGCTCACATAGTCGTTGCCGGAAGTCTCCCCGGTTCGGATCCAGCCGGCGCCGACCTCCACGCCCTGCGTCAGCACCCGGAAGTCGGGATGGTTGTCGGCGGACTTGCTCCGATTGGGCACGATGTCGATGTCGGCGCGGACGCTGAGTGTCCTGAGCTGGCCTTTGTAGCTGCCGTTTTCCTGCTTGTTGACGTAACCGATCGCGGTCATTTTCCTGTCTCCTTTTGCTGTCGCCGGGGACCATTCCCCTGCGATGGCGGACCGTGATGGGCGCGTCCGGACCGCCCGAACCCGGCAGGGCCGCAGCGGCAGCGAAGGACCCGAGCGGGCAGCTTTTTTGAAGCGAAGCGCGCGCGAGGAAGCCGCGTCATGCGGCGGGGAAAAAAGCTGGTGGCGAGGGTTTCGGGCGGGCTGGAACCGCCCATAGGTCAATGAGCCAGCCGCAGGGGAATGGTCCTCAAGACGTGTGGGGACAGGTCGCGTGATCGGGTGAGCACAACAAGCGATCGGAACGCGTGCGGCGGGTTCCGCGCGCTCAACACCGTGCCGAATCGATAAATGTGCCCGTGCACCGGGAGCCCCAGCAGGCATCTCGGCGTGGTAATCGAGCACTGACAAGGGCGAGCTTTGGCGGCCGGATGTTGTTGCCGGAAGGGGGTCCAAGGGGCGGAACGTGCAGCCAACGCGCCCCGGAGAGGCGCCAACCCGCGGCTATCGACGAGCCGCCTCGGCATGGCGGACTCATTCGAGGGTAACAGCGACCGGGCCTTGGCCCATTGATCGGCGGTCGGAAGCCGCCGCGTTTCGTGTGTTTTCGGTTGGGAACTTGGTCGAATCCGCGCCAGCAGGTTCCATTGGAGCGAAACCGATCGTCTCGGCGTGATCGAGGAATTCGACCACATTGATACCGATGGCCTTCGCGAGGTCCGCCTGGCTGAGACCAGACGCTTTTCTTTTATCGACGCGGACATACCCGGGTGATCGGCCAGCCGCCATCCGCCAAGGTTAGGTCGTTCCTAGCGGCGCGGCGGGCACGGCTGAGCCGCGTCCGAAGTCGACGAGGAAAGGGTATTGCTCCCCCGATTTCCGAAGAAGGCCACTGGTCGCAATTGCCCCTGTGGGCCGTGGCGATCTTTTGGTCGCGCTTGCGACATTCTTGTCAGCCTTCGGGACACAACAATGTTTTCGGATAGGCGCGCACGAGGGGGCAAATCAAGGAATCTCAATCATGCAAACGCCGTGACGCCCAGCCGGACTCGATCCTCACGGCGTGGAGACCGGCGCGCCGTGCTGAAGAGCTCGAAGGTGTCAAAGGCCTTCCTCGACAGGGGGAGCAGCAACAGCGCGATCGTAGGCGCGACGGCCGCGTCTTCGGAGATCGCAGCCTGCGCACGCAATTACACGCTAGAGACAAAGCCTTACGCGGTCGATGCCGGCGTGCGGCAATGCATCGGCTCGGCCCGTCCGGAACGGTTTTCGTCTTCCCTAGCCGGTGCGGAAGTTCTGACTACTCCGACAGTATAGCACCTTTGCGGTCCGGGTGACCAAGCGATTGTGCGGCGCGCGCCGTCTCGGTCAAGGCACGGCGCCCTGCTCAAGCCGACAGGGCTTCGGCAAAAGATAGTCCGATTCGGTGCCCCCAAATGAAATGGCATAGCGCTTGCTGTTATCCGTTAGAGCCCATCAAAGCACGTCGAAAGCGATGAACAGAACCCTGGCAAAAACGCGAAGTTCCATACCAGCGCCCAAGGAGACCGTGCACGTTTGCGCCGAACGTCCCCTCCAGACGTCCCTGCTCCGGTATCTGATTTGCGATGGCTGGTTCGAGACTGACGGAGCCGTGGCGCTCGCCCAATTGTCGCTTACCCGCCTCCGGCAGGAGGATGCCTTTTTGGAACACGGCGTCGACCAAGTGCGGCCTCTCGGTCTCAGGACTGTCGCCGACGCGATCAACGTGCATCAGGCGACGGTAAGCCGGGTGACGTCGAACACATACATGCAGACCCCCCGCGAAGTGTTCGAACTGAAGTATTTTTTCACCGTCGCGAGCGCGTCCTCCCAAGGTGGCGACGCGCGGTCCCCCCGAAGCTGTCCGCCATCGGATCATGGCGACAATCGCCGACGAATCGCAAGATGACGTGCTTTCCGACGACGACATCGTCGTCCGGCCCAAGGAAAGGGCGATCGATTTGCACGCCGCACCGTCACAAAAAATCGCGAAGCGATGAACATCCCCTCGTCCGTGCAATGCCGCAGGGAATGGCGCTTCTGGCGTTAATGCGGGTCAACGCAGCCACCCGAGTTTACAGCACATCCAAACTGGAGACCCTGTTGATGACCGAATCCGCTACGGGCTTCATGGACGGAGTTCTGCATGACCCAGAACAGCCAGATCAACGGTCTGGTCCCGCATGGGGTGCAGTCATTTCGCTTGCCTTAGGCACCTTCGGGCTTGTGACGGCAGAGTTTCTGCCTGCCTCCGTGCTGACGCCGCTCGCACATGATCTCTCTATCACCGAGGGTGCAGTTGGACAGGCGCTGACAACGACCGCCATCGTGGGGGCGATCTCGGCGCCGACGATGGCCGTCATCACAAGGCCCCTGGACCGCAGGATTGTCATATGGGCGATGACGCTGCTGCTGATCCTGTCGAACGTTCTATCGGCCGTCGCGGGGTCGCTGCCGGTTCTCCTGGCCGCCCGCGTCGTGCTCGGCATAGCGCTCGGAGGGTTCTGGTCGATTTCGGCAGCGCTGGCGATGCGGCTCGTTCCAAGTCACCTCCTGCGGCGCGCCATGTCGATCATCCTCACCGGCGTTACCGGCGCTACCGTTTGCGCGGCTCCAATCGGCGCCTATGTCGGCGACATCTGGGGATGGCGAACCGCCTTCATGATCGCTGCAGTCGTCGGCGCCGTTACGCTGGTAGTGCAACTCATAACCATTCCGAGGCTGCCTCCGATTGGAGTGACGAGCTTCCGCAGTCTGCTGGATGTGGCCAAGAATCCGATGATCAAAGTCGCGATCTTGGTCGTCCTGTTGGTCGCTTCCGGGCATTTCGCCAGCTTCACCTATATCCGCGCCTTCCTTGAGAAGTTT
Source organism: Mesorhizobium erdmanii USDA 3471 (assembly GCF_000472705.1). Lineage (GTDB taxonomy): Bacteria > Pseudomonadota > Alphaproteobacteria > Rhizobiales > Rhizobiaceae > Mesorhizobium > Mesorhizobium erdmanii. The sequence goes on from NZ_KI421454.1 coordinate 159,747, forward strand.
CCCGCGCTTGATATCGAGACGATCTCGCTCGTGTTGCTCGCCTTTGGCATCGGCGGCTTCTTCGGCAATTTGGCCGGCGCATTCCTGGCCGAGCACAGCCTCAAGGCAGCCGCGGCGCTGCCGCCCCTGCTCATAGCGATGGCCACTGTCTCGCTGCTGACGCTGGGAGCATCGGCTTGGGCCACGGCGATTGCGGTTACCGTATGGGGCTTTGCCTTCGGCGCGGTGCCGGTGGGACTGCAGACATGGATGGTGCTGCACGCCGCTCCCGAACAGGCCGAAAGCGCCGGTGGGCTGATGGCCGCAACGTTCCAGGTGGCCATCGCAGCGGGCGCGATTTTCGGCGGACTGCTGATGGACAATGCCGGCGTCGCCAGTGCCCTTGCGTACAGCGCCGTTGCCTCGTTCCTCGCCGCCCTGACAGTGTTCTTGCTCGGCCCGAAGCGCGAACCTCAGACCACCTGACAGAGAGGCCATCAGTGCAGCGCGGGAAAGATGCAATCATCAGCCGCGCTGTGCGATCCTACGCACGATTTTTGGCGGTTGCAGGCCTCGTCTCCGGGTGATCGGACGCTGTTGTCCGGTCGATTTCGACCGGCGGGGGCGTTTCGAATGATGGTGCCGACGAGAGAAACTAAGAGAGTGCCGAACCGGACCGCCTCGCCGTCGACCGCTCTGGCACGGCGACAATGTCGCTGCAGTGTAGGTATAACCACCTGAATTTTGAAAGATCCTCCAACAGGCGAGAACACGCTACGTGGCCACACGGCCGCTGCTAACCGTCAGAGCGTGCGGTCTATGCAGCTTTGTCTTGCGGCGAGCATCGGGCGGATCGCGCGCCTGATCTCTTACATGAAGCTCGGGGCCGAATATGCCCCGCGGCTTCTGATTCGGCCCGAAATAGTAGGATCGTTCGGCGATATCGTAGTTGTATTCACCAACTGTGATCCAGCCGCGATTGAACGTCGACAGACCCGCGCGGCGGCTTTCCAGCGGCGGAATCTCAAGCGCCGCCTGCCCTTGGTAAGGCGGCTTACCGGAATTCGGCAGGACGACGAGATGAGTTATCTCACGCTCAGGATCCCCGCAATTCGGTGCGGCGCATGGCGAAAACCTTCAGCCTCGCACAGCTTGCGGTAAAAGTACTTCTTCCACTTCACGTTTTTGGTGTTGCCGGCTGCCAGCGTGGGGAAACACGTGGCACGCGTCATGCAAAATCATCGAATGTGCGTCAGACCCAATTTTACACGCCGGTTCGCACCCGTATGAGGCGCTGAGTAAATCGAGACTAAGACCAGGAGTGCCCGCGACTTCACATGCGGGATGCCTCCTGCAACATTATCTGCCGCATCCAGATGCTTGCCGGATCACTGTTGTGAAGGGTGGGCCATTGGACGGCCTCGGTGAACGTGGGTAGTGGCCGCGGAAGTTCGATGATCCGCAGGGGAAAGGTTTTTTTGAAATGCTGAACCAGCCGGAAGGGCATGGTCGCTATACGAGCTGTGCCTGAGACCATCGGCGGAATCATGCTAAAGGCCTGCACGACGATCTCGACACGTCTCTTGAGACCATGCTCAAGCAAAAACTGTTCCTCGATGGAGGGCATCTGGGCACCGCCGACCCTGAACGCAATGTGCTTCATCGATACGTATCTCTCGAATGTAAGCTGCCGTGGCAACTCCTTGTTCGTGGGGCAGCCCACGCACACGAATGTCTCGTCGAACAGCGCCGCTCTTGGATGGGCGCTTGACATGAAAAATTCCGGAAGAATCAGAAAATCGACGTCACCGCGCCGGAGAAGCTCATCGGGGTCGTGGTCGAGCGGCCGCAATTCGAAGCTGACGGCGGGTGCTTCGCGTGCAACCCGCTCCACGACCTTTTCAAAAAACACGAGTGTGGCGAAATCGGAAAGAATGATCCTGAAGCGGCGATCGGATTGAGCCGGATTAAACGGATCCCAAGAAATAATCGAGCATTGGATGTGCAAGAGTGCGCCACGAACTGCGGGAGCGAGTGTTTCCGCACGCGGGGTTAGAACACGTTCGCGGCCGCTCATCGTAAACAGTTCATCGTTGAAATAGTTGCGCAGCCGGGCGACGGCCGCGCTCATGGCCGGCTGACTAAGGTTGATGCTGCTTGCCGCCGCCGTGAGGTTGCGCGCGGTCAGCAGTGCGTCGAGCACGACGAGAAGGTTCAGATCAAGGCCTTTGAAACGCATGCCTCATCTGTCCGTAACGTGGTTGTTTGTCATCGTGACCATTATGGGCGCTCGTTTACGGTCCCACTCAGAGGTGTTGTGTCCCGACCTGCCGCCCGCGCGCGTGGAGGACGTGCTCGTCGTAGTTATGGGGATAGCGCGGCCGATGAGCGAATGGCCGACCGGTACAACAGTCGATCGGATAGGTCCGGAGCTATGAAACATGTCGATTACAGATGCGAATTTTTCACGTGGCTAATTGATTACATATTGAGATTTGAGCGGACTTGGGTGCGGCGGCGCTCCGACAACGATCCGCGACACATATCCGAGGTTGCGCGCAATACTGCGAATTGCCATCGCTATGACGACAATCGCCACTCCAAGCACAGTTGCGAAGGCGATTCTGGTCGTGAGATTCCAGACTTCTCCAAACTGTATCAAATCCATGAGGCGAAACACGGCACCCTGGACCAGGTAAAGCAGCAGCGTGCTTTGACCAAGCTGCACCGCGACAAAGCGAGCTACTCTAGTCGAATAGACAAGTCTCCAGCATTGGAACATAGACTGCATTGCTACCGCAGAAGCCGCCAAAGAGCCAGCGAACATCAGAAAAACTCGTTTAGCTGACTGTTCATCATGAATTAAAACGAGATTGTTGTAGGCATAAGTCTCCTTGCCCCATCCGAGGAAGCATATGAAAGCCGCTATCGAAAATAAGACAACAAAAATCGATTTGTAACGCCAGATGACGCCATTCTGCCATCCGATCGGCTGGGCAAACAGGAACCCTAAACAATAAAATGGGTAAGTGTATTTTAACAACGGGGTTATTGATAACGTGATGGGTGCGAATGCGACCGCAATTGCAGATGCGCTTATGATCCATATCGATAGACGGTTGAAAGTTGTAAGAACTCTAATCAGAATGAACGAAATAAATGCCGCCCATATGAACCAATAGGTTCCAATAACTTCCGTCGGCAAATCCAACAATGTATCAGTCAAACTCTTTGTAGGAAAAATCACTGCGGACTTTAACGTCCAAATCAACGTACACCAAAAAAGCATTGGCAGTAGTAGCTGCATTGCCCGCTCACCGACACCTTGGGCGAACGATTTTCGCAAAATTGCCCCAGAAGAAAGATATCCGCTTATCGCCATAAAGAGAGGCATATGAAACATGTAGATCGACTTGAAATACGGCGACAGCCAGAAAGCGTCGGTGCCATGGTAGATTAAATATTGTAACAAGTGCCCAATTATCACCAAAGTAATGAGTATACCTTTGGCGAAATCAAAGCTTAGGTCTCGGTTGTTTGTCCCTGCTGGGCACGAGCCGTGTCCCTTCGCTCCGGCTCTTATGTGATCAAGCATCAGACTCCAGCCTATCTGTTGCAGTTGCTACTTGCCGTTTCTGGGCACGGCGAGCGGGGTGCAAAGGATCGAAAATCACGCGGATCGCGGCGTGGTATGGAGGGCCGATTGGCTGCAACCGAGCGGACAAAGTCCCAGTGCCTGATCGCAAACCTCGAGCGCATTGGCGGTCGCGATCATGTGTGGCGATGCGAACGCCCGGCACTATGGTCGTCTGGCCGTCTCTGCAGAACCTCTCAAGATGGTTTCGCAACGGGTGCCGAACCATGCCAAAAGCGAATGGAATGCCACGCTGCTGCAGCTCCGGCCGCATGATGCGGATAGAATGACTCATTCCGAGTCTCTCAAGATCCGGATGCATCCTGTACGATCCGAGTTCGCCTACCAAGAAATCAACCTCGCCAACCGTGGAGAAATGGCGCAGCAGGTCCTAGTGAGCTGCTACGCCGTGCACATCAGAGCCGATTGCGCGAACCTTCGGCCCTGCACCGGCCCAGCTACAACCGCCTGAAAGCCCCTGTCGCCCATAGGCCTTTTGGAAGAAGGCGGAGAGTTCGACATGATCGGCTACTTACAAGTCATTTCCCAGCACACGCTGCAGAAGCAGTGGCGTGATCGGGCGCATGTCAAGTGCGGTCATCTATGCAGCGCCCTGGAAGTTTGGTAAAATCGATTGTTTAGATCGCGAGCATCCACGCTATGGATAAGTGAAAGATGCGCTTCAAGGGCCTTGATCTGAACCTTCTCGTCGTGCTCGATGCACTGCTGACCGAGCGGACCCTCACGGCGGCGGCAAGCAGCATCAACCTTAGTCAGCCGGCCATGAGCGCGGCCGTCGCCCGGCTGCGCGACTATTTCAACGATGAACTGTTTACGACGAGCGGCCGCGAACGTGTTCTAACCCCGCGTGCGGAAACACTCGCCCCCGCAGTTCGCAGCGCACTGCTGAACATCCAGTGCTCGATTATCTCTTGGGATCCGTTTAATCCGGCTCAATCCGATCGCCGTTTCAGGATCATTCTTTCCGATTTCGCCACACTCGTGTTTTTTGAAAAGGTCGTGGAGCGGGTTGCACGCGAAGCACCCGCCGTCAGCTTCGAATTGTTGCCTATCGACGACGACCCCGATGAGCTTCTCCGGCGCGGTGACGTCGATTTTCTGATTTTTCCAGAATTGTTCATGTCAAGCGCCCATCCAAGAGCGGCGCTGTTCGACGAGACGCTCGTGTGCGTGGGCTGCTCCACGAACAAGCAGCTGCCACGGCAGCTTACATTCGAGAGATACATGTCGATGAGGCACGTTGCGGTCAAGTTCGGGCGGACGCTGAAGCCCTCAATCGAGGAACGGTTTTTTCTTGAGCATGGTCTCAAGAGACGTGTCGAGATCGTTGTGCAGGCCTTTAGCATGATCCCGCCGATGGTCTCAGGCACAGCTCGTATAGCGACCATGCCCTTCCGGCTGGTTCAGCATTTCAAAAAAACCTTCCCCCTGCGGATCATCGACCTTCCGCTGCCACTACCCACGTTCACCGAGGCCCTTCAATGGCCCGCCCTTCACAACAGTGATCCGGCAAGCATCTGGCTGCGAGAGATATTGCTACAGGAGGCGTCTCGAATGACTTCTCTGGGGGACGCCAAAAGGCGCCCCAGGCAGCCCTAATTTACTCCCGCGTCTCACGCCGGCACTCGCGTCAATAGCCCGTGTCGGAAGAGAGCGATGCTCGCGGCAAGTGCGCCTGCGAGGTCGTCCAGCGGGTGGGCTGCGTCGACAAACGGTGCGAATGAGAAGGGCCCCCCATAGCCGCCATCAAGCAGCGCCCGGATCTGGCTGCCATTGTCGGAACCGACTAGGACGCGATCCGGGTAAATCCAGTGGATCGGATCGTTCACGCTTGAAATGTGGACGAGACCGGTCAGCTCGGAAGAGAAGAACGTCTCCCCGGCAAGCGTGTGGTGGAACGTGTCGTGCACGAGGCGGAAGACGGATTGGCCATCAATGGCGGCAATGGCCTTAGCCGCTTCGTTCTTCGATCGAAGCGAGCAGGTCCGGAAGCCCAGCGGCTCGATGAGACCGATCAGACCGCGCGACTGGAGGATTGGCTTGAGCGCCTTCAAGGCGACGCGGAGATCGCCGCGGCGCTCGACATTGGCGGGCCAGGAGCCGTCGTTGACCGGCACCAGCATGAGCGTCTTGGCTCCGCAGGCCGCTGCATAATCGGCGAGCTTGCTCGCCTCGGCCCTGCGGGCGGGGGTCCACTCATTGAAGCGCTGGAGGGCATTGACGGAAATAATCCCAACGCCTGTGTCGGCGGCCGCAGACCGGACGTCCGCCGCCGGCATGCCGCGTGCAATGGCATTGCTGCCCGGTTGGCTGCGGATCTGGACATCGGTTAGGCCCTGGTCGCGGGCAAAAGCGAAAAGTGCCCTGACGTCAAGTCCGGGCGTCGCCAAATAATCGAGTGCAAAGCGGGGCGATGCTTGGCGCATGGCTTGGCTTTCCTTCCATGAAACGGGCGTCATTCTCGGCTGACTGGCTTCTACCGTGCGTTGATTCGCGAGGGCCAAAATGATGGGCATGAGCGAGGCGAGGGAGTCGTACTCACGTTTCTCTCACGCTATGTTTTTCTCTCATTTATGAGCCGACGTTCACCCAAACGGCGGTGCCGCGCCTCCTGAGACATGGCTTGAATAGGTGCAATGACCGAACTGGCTCGCAGCCATCCAACTGCTTCCGCAAGGTACCCGCCAACCCTGAAAGATGCCCAACCGATCAGATTCAAACTCAAGCAGCAGGGTGTTTCGCCAGAGCGAGGCCGACGCCCAGCGCGATCATCGCGCCGCCTGACGCCTCCCTCAGGCGGCGGATCAACCCGGGACGCGCTGCCGCGCCGTCTTGAATGCCGCTGGCCACGACGGCAACCACGATGTCGGCGAGCGTGTTGAGCGCAATGGACACGGAGCCAAGCACCACGAATTGCAGAGCTATGAGCCCTGCGCTCGGATTCACGAACTGCGGAATGAAGGCGAGGAAGAAGATTGCCGTCTTCGGGTTGAGCGCCTCGACCAGTACCCCTTCACGAAACGCCCGCCGGGGTCCGACTGGACCCACAGCGGCGCCGTCATCGCCGCCAGTCGCTCCCTTGAGGCGGGCGGCTTGAAAGGTGCGAAAGCCGAGCCAGACGAGGTAGACCGCGCCGAACAGCTTTAATGCGGAGAACAGTTCCGAGCTTTCGAGCACGATCGCGGAAACACCTAAGCTTGCGGCGAGGACGTGGATCATGCCCCCCAACCCCGTGCCGAAGCTAGAAGCGATACCTTCCCGACGACCACCGGCGAGCGTGCGCGCGGCAACGTAGAAGATGCCCGGACCGGGGGTGATGGCGAGCACGGAGGCCGCGGCGAGGTACAGGGCGAATGGGGTCAGTTCTGGCATGATGGTCGATTCCGACGAAGATTATTTTGGGATGAGAGCGGCGACGTCGCGGTCAGATGCCCGCTCGCTCGCCGCAAGGCCCGCCGCCACGCCAGCGCGGTCGGCCGCGTTCCGGTTCTGGCTCATTTTGCGCTTGCCCTCCAGCCTCGTGATTGGCATGCGCAGGCCGACGATTCCCCGGAGTTGCGCCTGTACAAAATCCGGCGGCGCGTCCGACACGGCCCAAGGCGAGGCGCGCTCGCCCTCGTGGTGGTCGGTCAGCCGATTCACGACGTCCAGCAGTCTTCCCGCATCCTCGAAGAACTCGACCGGGCCATAGGCGTGGACGGCGACGTAATTCCAGGTCGGGACGACCTTCCCGGTTTCCCGCTTGGTCGCATACCATGCCGGCGTCACGTAAGCGTCCGGCCCCATGAAGATGGCCAAGCCGTCGCCCAGCGGCGGAACACGGCACTGGGGATTGGCCTTCGCCAGGTGCCCGTAGATCACGCCGTGCTCGCCCTCGCTTTCGTCAAGGAAGAGGGGCAGTGGCGTTGCGAGCGGCCCTTCCGCCGTGACGGTAACGAAGTTCGCCAGCAGCGCCGCGCGAATGGTCGCGCGCAGGCATTCCTTGTCGTCGTCGCGGAAAGCGGGAGGGATGTACATCGCGAAACTCCTTGCGTTACCAAGTCAGGTATCGGCAAGCTGGCCCGTTGGAAACAGCCAGTCAGAAGCTATTGAGGTAGTCCAGTTGGTGAAAGATGGCATCGCGCGCCGGATCAGAGCACCGGAATCCCCGGTGCCGGTCACGGTATGCGAATTGCTTGCCAAACCTTTTGGACGCAGCCAGCGATCCCGCAGGGTCGCGCTATGTGAGCCTGCGGCAAGCCCAATGAAATCGATCCAACGCGAAGTGGACCATACATTCAAACAATCGTCGAAGAGTGAACCTACCGGCGGTGCTGGGCCATGCCGAGAGCGTGCGCGGGTCCTCATCGTAGCAGGTGACAACAGACGTCTAGGCTTAGCCAACTGTCGGAGCCGACCAGTTCGTCCGATGTGCTTGTTCGCAGGGCGTAAACGGCCTGTAAGCCTTCATAAGCGAGACCACACAGGTACTGGCTGGGAAAGCAGGTCCATGCGATCTCGCATTTCAGTGATGTTCTGGAAGCGAGCGAATTTCATATCCGCAGGCATCTAATGCAGGAATCAGATTGGACAGCGCCATAACGGTCTGGTTGCGCAGACTGGCTTGAGTGCTCCGTGTCGACTCGTCGGGAGGGCATCCGTCGTGCAAGAGCACGATTGCGCCGGGGCGTATCGAGGCGAGCACTGCATCGACGATCGCGTCGGTGCCGGGGCGCGACCAGTCTCTTGGGTCGATCGACCAATGAAGGGCCGCCAGCCCCGCGATCTCTGAGGCAGTGAACACTTCTTCGCTCCAGGCGCCGTATGGCGCGCGAATGTAGCGGATCGAGGCCTGCGGGCATGCTAGCATGATGGCCTGGTTCGCCTCAAATACCTCACGTTGCACTTCGCCCAAACCGCATTTGGACAGGTCCGGATGAGACATCGTGTGGTTGCCTACCTCATGCCCTTCTGCGATCATTCGCTGGATGAGATCCGGATGCTCTGCGGCGTAAGCACCAATGACGAAGAATGTCGCTGGCACCCGATTTTGCGCCAGCACATCGAGTATCTGTGGTGTGAAACATGGATTGGGACCGTCGTCAAACGTCAGATAAACGCTTCGACGCCCGGTGCCGTCAGCGCATTCACTCTGCACCTCCCATCTGTCATCGAGACGTCTCATAGCTGCGAACCCTTGCGGTCAATTGTTGTACCGGTCGGCCATTCGCAATCGGCATAACCCCGATCCTTGAGGCAGGGGCCTACGCTATCGGGGAGAGCTTGTCGCGAAGAGCCGACGCGATGCAGCTTGCGCCGATCACCGATGTACCTGGTCGAAAAGGGGATCGGCTCGCTTGATGTTCGGCGCAGACCAGGAGGGACACACCAGAAAATGCTCCTCGGAGCCAACGCTTGCATCGACAATCTCGTTAGGGCTGCATCCTTGAATTCTTCCTATGGGACGTTCTGTCGAATCGGCAAAATCGATTGTTTCGATGACAAGCATCCACGTTGCGGATAGATGAGACAAAGGCTTGGATCGCGCGCAACCTCACGGCGGCAGCAGGTCAGCCGGCCATGAGCCCGGCCGTCGCCCGGCCGCGCGACTATTTCAACGATGAACTGTTTATGATGAGCGGCCGCGAATGCGTTCTAACCCGCGTGCGGAACCGTCAGCGTCTCAGAGTCGAGCGACGACGTCCCGCAGCATCTCGACGCCTTTTTCGATCTGCCGGATGCTCAGGGCGGAATAGCCCATGACAAGCCCGACGCGGTCGGCTTCGCCTGCTCCCGACTGCCGATGATAAAGCGGCGAAATCGGGTGCAGACCCAGACCCGCGTATTGGGCAGCTTCGACCAACGCCGTTTCACGCGATCGCGGCAGGTCGTTGAACCATATGACGACGTGCAGTCCAGCCTCTGCCCCCTGGACGGCGATCCGACCTTGAAAACTCCGCTTCAGGGCGGTCAGCAATGCCTCCCGGCGCTCGCCGTTGATGCGGCGCACGCGGCGCACATGGCTTTCATAGCCACCGCTCTCGATCAGAGAGGCCAATGACTCCTGCCCCGCCATCGGAGAGTGCCGGTCGGCAAGCTGCTTGGCGGTTTCGAAAACCTGCAGGAATTCCGCCGGGACGACGAGATAACCGATCCGCAGCATCGGCGAGAGCGTCTTGGAGATGGTGCCGAGGTAGATGACGGCCCCATGATCCTCGAGGCTATGCAGCGGGGGAACGGGGCTGATATCGTAGCGATATTCGCTGTCGTAGTCGTCCTCGATGACATAGGCGCCCTGCTCCCGCGCCCATTCCAGAAGCTGATGCCGCCGCGGGATCGGCATGACGCCGCCGAGCGGAAACTGATGCGAGGGCGTCACATAGGCCAGCCGGGCCGCGACCCCCGCCAGTTGCTCCGTTTGCATGCCGTGATCGTCAACCTCGACGGGAACGGGCGTGGCACCTGTACTGGCAAAGACCTGGCGCGCCATCCTGTAGCAGGGGTCCTCGATGACGAAGCTGTCCCCGGGGTCGAGCAGCAGGCGCGCGCAGAGATCGAGGCCCTGCTGCGAACCATTGACGATGACGATCTGCTCGGGGTCGCAGCGCACAGTACGGGCGCGCCAGAGATAGCCCTGAAGCGCTTGGCGGAGCCGGCTCGAACCGCACGGATCGTCATAGGCGAGCCGTGCCGGCCGCTGCGCCATCGCCGCGTTCATCGCGCGCTTCCAAACCGATGCGGGGAAATCTGAGGGCGCCAGGACGCCATATCGGAAATCAACCTTCAGCGTGTTCGGCAGGTAATCCGGCCAGCGCGGAGTACCACGCAGCCGTTCGCCATAGCTTGACAAGTGAACCGGGCCGAACCGTTTTGGGGGATTGGCGGTCAGCTCATGTCCCAGCAGTGAGGATGCGACACGAGGGCGCGCGCCTTGACGGATGTCGATGAAACCTTCCGCGGCCAGCTGCTCGTAGGCGACGGTGACGGTCGTTCGCGAGACTCCAAGTTCCTCGGCGAGACCACGGGAGGACGGCAGCTGGCTGCCGGTGCCGTAAACGCCTCTGAGGATCTGCTCGCGAAGCGCTTCGTAGATCTGGCGCGCGCCCATGCCATGCGAGCGGGTTGAAGCACCGGGACCTGGAGACTGGACCATTTCTTTTCCTGCCAACTGGACATTCCATATCAACCAGTTTGCAGCCACTCAATCCGAAAGCCAAGGTCTGAAGCCGATGCCCGAGACCGCAATCCAGGACCGGTAAACTGGCACAGTCTGCGAACGATGCCAAATTCGGCTTCGCTACCCGCGCGATCCATCACGGCTACGATCCGGCTGGTTTCCCAATGCCGTTCAACCACTCGTCTTCCTGAGCTCGACCTACGATCGAAAGCGTTGCGGCGAATGAGGCCGCCGCCGGCGGCGCAATCCTCGGCGACGCGGAAGCCCCTCCACACGCTGTACGAAACGGGCTTGCGCTACATCACCGGCGCGGCGCTCTCGCCCATGTCAGCCTTCCTGGTTCTGCGCGGGCTGAAGAAACTCTCACGCTTCGCATCGAATCGCCAACGCTAACCGCGCGGGGGCCTTGACCAACAGATCTCGGCTTCCTGAAGAAAACGCCGGCGAAATCCGCAATGGCGTGATGATTGGAGGCCGAAGGGTCAAGCGGCGCTAAGACATGATCGTCGCCCCACCGACGCATTTTGCCAAAAGTATCTCAACGACGAATATGCCGGGGCCGCCGCCTTATTCTGCGAGCGGCCCAGCCGGCTCGCACGTCCCGTCCCGTCCGCTATGCGTGACACCAGGCTGATGCCGGAGACCGTAGGCAGTCACCGAACCCGGTACGCCGTCGAGAAACGACAAATTGGTGCTGTCTTGAGCCACCAGCAAGCAAATCCATTACTGATCCTCGACTGCCATAAGCGTTAGATGGGTTGAGCATGCATGCTCGCAGCAGATGCAATCGTCAGGACCCTTGCCTCAGCCGATGGATGGGGCACAGTCATATGAAGATGCTTGGACAGACCGGTGTTTCGGCAGCTGTTATCTGTCGTCCAGCGATTGGCATCAGTTTTGATGGACGCGAGCAGCTTGCGAGGGACGCATGCGAACGCGGCGCTGCTCCCACAATCGTCGCAGTTCTCCTGTGAGAGTCTCGCGCTGGGCCTGATCCAGCGTAATTGTATCGAGGAGATCCGCGAGCACGGCTTCGCCTTCGATCCGCGTCAGCATATCGAACAACTCATGTGAAATACGCGCACAGTCACGGCTGGAGTGATCCGTTCGGATTTCGCAGACGGTCTCCTGGCGATCCTGCGCCGTGTATGCGCGGACTTTATGCAGGGATACATAAGGCGGCAATGAAACCGCGAGCGCAGTCCAATCCTCCAGCGTTGCGGCCCGTTTTTTGACGAGGAACGGCCCGACCACAAGTCCATCCAGCTCTGTCGTCAGGAACGTGGCAATCGAGTCTGCAACGGAATCAACGATCGGCTCGGCATTGTTGTTGAAGGACGTATTGAGCAGAATTGGGATGCCAGTGCGTTGCTTGAAGGCATTGATGACGTCCCAGTAGGCCGGACTGGCCTTGCGCGATACTGTTTGCAGCCGAGCCGTACCGTCGACGTGCGTGATGGCGCCGAGCAAACCACGCTTGGAATCGCGCACACGAACCACGAAATTCATGAAGGGAAATTCGCACGCACTGCCTGGGAGGTCGAAAAATTCGCGCGCATCCTCCTCCAGCACTGACGGGGCGAACGGGCGATACCCTTCCCGCTTCTTGACCATGGCGTTGATCCGGTCCTTGTTTGTGGCGGGCCTGGGGTCGGCAAGAATGCTGCGATTTCCGAGCGCGCGCGGCCCGAACTCCGAACGACCTTGCACCCAGCCGATCACGGCGCCACCGGCCATCCACTCGGCTGCCCTATCCGCCACCGCCTCAGTGCGTTCAAACTCCAGGTGCCCCGCCCAAGCCTTTAGTTCCTCCTCGACAGCGTGATCGCTCGCGAGATCCGGCCCCCAATAAACCTCCTGCAATCGCGCACGCGGCGCGGGGCGGCCCAGCTCACCAGACACGATTAGTGCGGCGCCTAATGCGCAGCCAGCGTCATGCGATGCGGGCTGCACGAAAATGTCTTCGAAAAGTCCTGAATAGAGCAGCTTGCCGTTCACGGAGCAATTGTGCGCAACGCCGCCGGCCAGGCACAACCGCGTCATCCCGGTGGCCTCACGATGATGCCGAAGAATGTGAAACACGATGCGTTCGAGCGCTTCCTGTAACGACGCACTCACATCTTTATGCTGCTGGGTGAATGGCATTCCCTTTTGCCGGACCTGAATGGTGCGAAGCAAAGTCGGACCGATGCGGTCCAGGTGGACCCGATACTCGCCGCTTGCAGACAGTTCATAGAACTGCTCGAAAAGCTCGCGATAGGGAACGGGATCGCCGTAGGGGGCAAGCCCCATTACCTTATATTCATCGAACAAGCCGTAGCCGAGATACCGGATCACCTCGAGATAAAATAGCCCAAGGGAATTGCTCTCTGGGAAAGTCGCGAGTTGCGAAATTTCAGTACCAGATCCTACCGCCACGAGGCCCGACAGGAAATCACCAGAGCCATCGATCGCGAAAATCAGACTTTGCTCGAAGCCCGACATTGCAAAAGCGCTGACGGCGTGCGCCTGATGATGACTTACGAATGAGATACGCGAAGGGTCGAGTTCGGTACCGAACTCCTGCGCCAATAGCTGCTGCACCAAAAGTTTGGCATCCAACGGAATGGAGGCGTCGGGCTCGGAAGCAAGCATGTTTTCGAGCATGGCGTTGCAATAGGCTTCGGTAGCGTAGTACGCCACATGATCGATTTCGCTGAGCTGAACCCCAGCGGCTGAAAGACAGTATTGAACCGAACTGATTGGGAGCTTGTTGGAGTGTTTGATCCGATTGAGGCGTTCCTCTTCTACGGCCGCAATGACCTGTCCGTCTCGGACGAGTACCGCAGCGCCATCGTGCATGAATGAGTTCGGAACCTGGAATCTGTTTTCATAGACTTTGTCTAATCCGCCGCTCAATCCTAGACACAGCATCTCGCTCTCCATTTGTCGTACAGGAAGACTGAATTGGCCTTCTCAAGGCCGTTTGATCAAAAACACAGGCTGCGTTGTCGTTCGCCGGCGCGAACGCCAGTCAGACATCGCCAACCTCAAAGAAATTCTCTTCCGCCGGGGATCAACATGAGATCCTGTGATCGAGGTGCCGGGCGGCCCAGTTGATAGATTGAGTGGATGCCACCGAAGACCCTGGGTGGCATGCCGATTTCTGTTGGCGATGTCGCTTATTGGCAGCACGAAGTCCGTTGCGCATTGCTTATCTCCCTCTCTTTCGCGTCAGCGCATGAGTCGGCGGCGCAACAGCGCCATCGAGAGGAAGAATGGCAACAGCGCGTACAGGCCGAGCACACCGACATGCAGGGCAATGCCGCCGATCGGGCGATCAAGCATAACCGGACGAATGAGGTCGATCGCATGTGACAGCGGCATGCATCGCGCTATCTGCTGAAACGCGTGAGGCAGCTGATCCGATGGGAAAACGGCGCCCGACAGGAACATCATAGGTGTGAGGACAAGCGTCTGGTAAAACACGAAGTAATCGTAGCTGGGCGAAAGCGCGGTGACGACCATCGCGAGGCTCGCAAACACGCACCCAGTGAGAGCAATGATTGGCAGCGCATAGAGGACGGACGGCCAGGCTGCATAACCCAACGTTGCGGTGACAATGGTGATTGCCGTACCGGCCAAGAAGGCCTTGGTGGCTGCCCACGCCAGTTCACCCAGAACGATGTCGCCGAGGGTAACGTGCGTATACAACATTGCTTCCCAAGTGCGCTGAGAGTGCATGCGAGCGAAAGCCGCGTACAATGTTTCCATGGTAGAGGCGGTCATCGCACTTACCGCGACCATGCCGGCCGCCAAAAAGGCAATATAGGACGCACCGTCGACGCGGCCGACCATTATGCCGAGGCCGGTGCCTAGGCCGAAAAGATAGATCATAGGATCGGCAAGGTTTCCGAGAATCGTCACGAGTGAGACTTTCTTCCATGCCAGATAGTTGCGGCGCCACACCGCAACCCAGTTCCACGCATTGGCCGGCAGCGCCGCCGCAAAACCTTCAATCATCGTTCACTCCTCCATCTCGCGCCCGGTCAGCCGCAAGAAAACATCCTCGAGATTGGCTGGACGCAGAAGAAGACGCAGACCTGCTCGCCCCTGCAGTTGCGTGCGCACCTGGTCAGGGTCTGGCGCATAGCAATAAAGGGTTTCGCCGCTGACCTCGATGCGCTGGGAATGTGGCTTGACCAGCGACAGCAACTCGTGCGGATCGCCGCCATAAATCTCCATGACCTGGCATCCGATATGCTCGTCGATCAGCGCCTGCGGGCCGCCTTCGGCGATGTTGCGGCCCTTTTCGAGCACGCATAGCCGATCGCATAATCGCTCAGCCTCTTCCATGAAATGCGTCGTCAGGATAATCGTCTTGCCGCGTGTCAACAGGGCGCGCAGCCGCTCCCAGATCAGGTGGCGCGCGTGCGGATCGAGGCCGGTTGTCGGCTCGTCCATCACGATGAGCTGGGGGTCGTTGATCAACGCCCGCGCCATCGTCAGGCATCGCTTCATGCCGCCGGACAGTTCCGAGACGCGCGCATCCGCCTTGCGCTCGAGGCGAGCGAACTCGAGAAGCGACGGGATGACCGCTTCGCTCTGACGTGTGCTCATGCCGAAGTAGCGTCCGAACACCAGCAAGTTCTCGCGTACGGTCAATTCCTGGTCAAGATTGTCGAATTGCGGGACCACGCCAATGCCCCTGCGTGCCAGCCGAGCGCGCGCCGGCACTGGGACGCCGAGCACCGTGATCGCGCCCGCGTCAGGGCATGTCATGCCGAGGAGCATACGCGCAATCGTGCTTTTGCCTGCCCCGTTTGGTCCGAGGAGGCCGAAACACTCTCCCGACGCAACGGAGAACGACAGTTCGTCGACAACGACCTTGTTCCCATACGACTTGGTTACGCCGGCAAAATCGACTGCCACGGTTGACGCAGAGTCAGGCACGGAGCTTTTCGCGCTTGTTTGCCCGTGAGACTCCCGTTCGATCGCAGGAGTCTCGAGCCGCCGCAATTCCTCTGGGCCCAACTTACGCTTCAACACTTGATGTTTCTGGTCCTGGCTCAAAACTCTTCCACCTAAGGTCACGTGACTATTGCTGTTCGCTGTAAGCTGCGTCAGATCCAACCAAGTCGGGCTTTGGAATGCTGCCGCCGGTGTCTGGCACGTTGGCCGCAGAGCTTCGCGACAACCAATCGCTATTGCTCAAAGTACACAGCGCGTATGCTTTCAAAGGGAGCAGGAGAAAGATGTTGATGACTGTGTGGAGCGAGAATCCGAGAAATCGAAGTTGGCGCGCACGAAACGCTGCCACGCTGCAGCGAACTATAGTCATGGCTGCAATCATCAGGCATGCCGTCCAAGGCGCAGTACCTGTCGTTACGAATTGCGCGACCCCCGCCAGAATCGACAAAGAGAGCAATAATGGGCCAATATTCTGGCCAATCACGTCCAATGTGAGATAAATATTAAGGCCGCGCAGCAGTTGGAACGCCAGCAACGTGTCACGGAAAGTGCTCCGGGCCCAGCGAAGCTGTTGGCGCAGATAGGGACCCATGCTGTTGGGAACGACTGTTGCCGCGACGGCCTCCGGGACATACTCTGTTCGAAAGCCTGCTTTCAGCATCAGGATCGTAAGGTGGCGGTCCTCGCCGAAGTCGCTCGGCTTCCCTCGAAAGCGCTGCGTCTCGTACTGGTCCAGCAGCGAAACAAGCGCGGATCGCCGGTACATGGCACACGGACCGCAGCAACACATGACGGCACCGAACCGAGCCTGCGCTGCCCGCTCTTCGTTGCAGGCGAGCCAGTATTCCATGTCAATCAACCGCGTCAGCCAAGTTTCACTGCGATTGCTAGCCGCCAACTGGCCCATGGCGGCGCCGACCGCTTGATCTTGCATCTTTAGCGCAAGCCTGGTGATGACGTCCGGCGCGAGGATCGTGTCCGAATCTACATTGAGCACCAAATCTCCGCACGAGCGGCGAATGGCGGCAATCTGCGCCTTGCGCTTTCCGACATTCTTTGGGAGCGCAATGAAGTTGAACCTCGGGTCGCCCGCGTATTTCTCGTGTACACCCACGAGGGCATCGCGGTTTGCAGAACCGTCATCAACGACATAGACCTGCAGTTTGCCGGCGTATTCCTGACTTGCAATGGAAGCCAGGCAGTCCGAGAGGGTGCGAGGCGCCTCGTTGTAGCACGGGATAATGACATCGACGCTCGGCCAAGGCTCACCGCCGGGCGGGTCGCCCGAGGTCGGCGCTACGTTTGTAGGCAGGGTATAAAACACCTGCGCGGTTTTGTAGACGGTCGACAGCAGCGCATAAGAGCAGATGGCAACAGTACTGGCTGTGGCAAACAGGGTCATGAGATGTCAGATTCTTCAGTGGATTTGAGGGAAGCGGACGGATAACAGATCCGCGGTCATAGCTCTGGACCGTTCCGATCGATCAAAGTGCCGGCCGGCCACTCGCTCATCGAGCGTCCAATTGGGAGCACCATGAGGAGTACGTCGTCGTCGACTCGCGTCGTGTAAGGCAGATCGGGGTACACATCCGGGAGGGTTGAACGCACGCGAACGCCCGTCAGAATGTTCGCCAAGCCTTTGCGGCAGAACCTCCCAACATGGTTCCGGAGCGCTTGCCGAACCGTGCCGAAAGCGAATGGAACGCCAAGCTGCTGCAGCACTGGATACATGACGCTAATCGAATGGCCGATTCCCAGCCCCTCAAGATCCGGACGCACCCCGTATAGACCGAGTTCAGCGACCAGCAGATCAACGTCGCCAACTTTGATGCATCGGCGCAGCACGCCCATGTGAGCCGCGACCCCGTGCACATCATAGCCGATTGCGCGGACCTCCGGCCTTGCACCGGCCCAACTTCGACCGCCTTCGAATTGCTTTCCATTGAAGGCTCCGGTCGGCTCATAGGTCTTCCGGAAGAACTCAGAGAGTTCGAGGTGATCGGAAAGCTGCAACTCATTTTCCCAGCACAACCTCCACTGCACGTTATTGCGCATGCGAAGACTTCCTCTTTTTTTGCGTTCTTTTGTGCACCTCACGCGGTAGAGCAACGGCGGCGCATGTCATGTGGAGGTCTATGAACGACCCCCCCAGATTGGTAAAATTGATTGTTTAGATCGAGAGCATCCACGCTATGGATGCTGAAACCATGCGTTTCAAAGGCCTTGATCTGAACCTTCTGGTGGTGCCCGATTGGCCCCGATAGCGGCGACGCACCGATGGCAGCTGGCGGTGACACAACCTGCCTCAAGAGCGGCCGCCAGCGGCGTGGCTGCGCCTCGTGGCGAAGCAGCGATCAAGTGGAGGATGGGCCCGATAGGCGTCAGCAAACGCGGCGACCGTTGACGCACGATCGCGCAGCTCTGGATCGCCGGCGGCAAACAGGTTCCGCGAAGCCTGTGGCTCAACAAGTTGCGGCAAGGCGGCATGCCAATGACGCGATGGTCGCGCTCGCCAACAGCAATCGTCTGGTCAATGCTCTCGAGTGTCGCCTGTCAACCGGACTGTCGGCGAAAGCACCTGGAGCGGGAAGGAGGACGCGCCCGGATGGCGCTACTTCGAACGAATTGTTTGAGGTTTTGGCCGACTGAAGTGCGCGAAGGGGCTGGTCCCAAACTCTTAGATCCCGCGCCCCATCAAAGATCGCCGCACACAGAAAAGGCAGCCTAAGGAGCGTCAGCACTTGCGCCGGCCGAAGGGTCGGGACGCGGGACTGACTGCAACGACGAGATCGGTTAAAAGGGCAGCCGTAGGAGTGGCAGCATAGCGCCGCCGAAGGCGGGACACGGGACCGACGGCCCCCAACGAGGAGTGCCGCTTTCCCGGCTAGGGATCGTCAACCACCTGGGCCGAAACACCTTTGAGGTTCGGTGGCGGCAGCCGTAGAGCCCGTCCCGCATAGGGAGCCATGCAAAATAAGGACTTCGCTTCATTTCGGTATTTATGGGTCATTTATTGGGTAAACCCGTTTCTTGATTTTTTGGGTATTTTTTTTATATGACGCTGAAGACAGATTCCGTGCAAATTACCCCCCAAATCCTTACCCTCGTCTCGGAGATTGACGAATTCAAAGGGGCTTCGCGGGCTGTTGGCACGCTCGCGCCAGAGCGCCTATCGGCTTTGCGCCGTGTTGCGACCATCGAGAGCATTGGCTTTTCTATCCGTATCGAAGGAAGTAAGCTCACCGCCGTTGAAGTCGAGCGGCTGCAACAGGATGAGCTCATCGCGGCGCCTACAAGACATTCGCAAACAATGTGAGTGCGTTCGATGCCGACGGGAACGAGATCGGCGTCATCTTCGAAACGGCGACGCCTTTCGATACGCCGAAGCGGATGAAGGAACTTATCGAGTGGACGCGTGGTACACTCAACGAGCAAAGCCTGCATCCCTTGCTCGTGGTGGCGATTTTCATCGTGGTTTTTTTGGAAATCCACCCATTCCAGGACGGCAATGGAAGGCTGTCGCGCGTTCTGACGCCGCTCCTGCTGATGCGCAGCGGCTATGCATATGTACCCTACTCTTCACTCGAAAGCGTGATTGAGAACAGCAAGGAGGGTTATTATCTGGCGCTTCGTTTCATCAGGAAGCGGAAATCGGCTTTTGGAAGCGGGCCAGCAGGCAGTCTTCATTGATCGACGCGCCCCGGCACTCGATGCACTCGATCTCGGTCAACGATTCGTTCAGCATGGCGATAGTGGTCTCTGCACCAGCAGCGTGCCCCCAGCGTTGGCAATTGGCGTCACGTGCCGACCCGAAGACCAGCTGCCCACCTGGCGCAAGCAGGCCTACCAGGTTGCGGACTGCCGCGCCGATCTGAACGAGGCCTCCGACGTAGTAAAGAACTTCCGCCACGACGATCAGGTCGAACAGTTCATCACTCGAAAATTGTTGAACATCGGAGATTATCCAGCTGATGTGCGGCGGCTCCTTCACGCGTAAACGTGCTCGCGTAATCGCTGGCTCGACGACATCGATCACAGTGAGCCGCTGGCAAATGGGGGCTAGCCGTTCCGTAAAAGCGCCAGCAGCGCACCCGACTTCGAGCGCATTTGCGACTCGACCTTGCGCAAGTGACAAAAGGAGAATTTGCGTGTGGCGCTCCCGCTCGAACGGGTTGCCATCGAGCCGCCATGGATCGTCTGCGGCCATTTCTCGATTCAGCAGTTCATGATCGATTTTATGGGTCAAATTCCCACCTCGCTAAGGCAGCAATCACCGGCGCTGCAAATGCCGTCAGATGTCGCTAGCGTCGGGACCCGGGCACACCAATTCTGAGAAGCGGGGCCGCTTCCTGCACCGGGCAGACCTGCGGGCCGAGGCACTTGATTTCGGTCACGCTCCTAATAGGGTCCGCAGGATTGGCAAATTGATTGTTTGGATGTAACCATCCACGCCGTAAACACATTGAGGGCCGAATTGGGCGTGGCTGGGTCCACGTCTGTGTGGCGCCGGCCGACACACTGCTCACATCGCACCACACTCGCCCGCCTGCTACGACGCCAGCACGCTGACGATGATCCTATGATGACTGCGGTTCACCGTCTCAACATGGCCGCAATGCCATGACGGACAAAGGGAAGATGTTGGCCGAGGCGCAGCCCCAGATGCCTTGCAAGCCGTGCCGCCGGATGCTCGCTTGAGTAGAGCCCGACGAGAATATTCGTAGCATGGTAGAGCGGCGCCGCCGACAGGCGCAGTCGGCTTTCATATCTGTGGAGCATGTCGGGATCGGCAATGTCGCGACGGTCGCGCCATGCTGTCTGGATACCACGGGCGAGCTGCTTCTGGCCGCCGAGGCCGATGTTGAAGCCATGCGCGGTCACCGGGTGCATGCCGATGGCAGCGTCGCCGATCAATGCGGCGCTCGGCGCCCGGAACCTGTGCGCCCAGGTCGTGGCCAACGGATAGATATAACGTTGGCTTGCCAGGCTCATGGTGCCGAGGCGCCCTCGACAGCGCTTTGTCAACTCCCTCAGGAACAACTCGTCGTCGAGGGCAAGCAGTCCGTCGGCCTGGTTTGAGGGCAAAGTCAAAAGCAGCGACGACACGCCTGGCGCGAGGGGCAACATCGCTATCGTCTGATGGTGATCGAACCATTCGATCGCGATCTGGTGGTGGGGGCGCTCGTGCCTCACCCGGCAAATCAGCATGGAGTTGCCAAGCCGATTGATATCGGCGCCGATGCCGAGCAGATTGCGGGTGGCGGAAAAACGCGAATCGGCTGCAACGAGAAGCCGAGCGCTCAGCTGCCTGCCATTGGAGAGCGTTATCACTGCTCTTTGACGGCTGTTTGTTGCACGCACGACCGAGTGGCCGCACAGCAGCCGGGCGTGGCCCTGCAAGCGGATGATCTTGAACAGGGCATCGCGGATCTGGCAATTCGGGACCAGAACGCCCAGTGGTTCCGCGGATCCGCCGGGGGAATCGAAACGCAACGCAAACGGGCTCGATCCGTTGAGGACGCGTGCGCCTTGAAGCGGTGACTTGTCCGAAGCGGAGATAACATCCCAGGCGCCGAGCTCGCGAAGGATTCCAATCGAGGCGTGGGTGAGCGCGATCTCGCGGCCGTCGAAAGCCGGACTTGCCAGTCTTTCCAGGGACTGCCCTTCCACAACCGCCAGTTTGAGCTGGCTATGGGCAAGCGATGCGGCGAAGGAAAGTCCGACCGGCCCGGCGCCCACGACAATAATGTCGAAGCTGTCGTCACAGCCGGCCATCAGCGTGCCGCCAGCGCGTCGGTTCTCTTCGTGAGATGTTGGGGGAGCCGAGCCACATGTCGTGCATCGATTGCGCTGTGATCTATTGCCCGCATCGCCTCAAGCGCGTTTCTCACGTCGGTTCCTGGCTGGTGAAGCGTCATTTGCCTGCTGTATGATCTGGATTGTCAAGACGTTGGGAGCGACGGCAGACTGTCGGTCAGCCCATGCGTTTTTCCCGTGAAGGACTGGGCGATCAAACCACGCCGACAAGGGCGTGGCCTTGATCTGGGTCAGTCGGGGCCGAACCGGCGTCAGATGACATCGATCCAATCCAGTCATGCGCCAGCTGATCCCATGGCGACGCCATGGCACCAGCCAGCGCAAGCGAGAACCAGGCGGCTGATCTGGTAAGGCTGTTTCAGAACTTTTGCGAGATCAGCGAATGACAGGCTCGCCATGGAAGCGCCGGCGCGAGGGTGGCGAGACACCGAAGCCGACTTCCATCATCAGCCGTGGCGTGCGCGAAGGCACGGTGCCCATATGGAAGCCGAACGGATCCTCGACGAAACCGAGACCGGCTTCGCCGGTCAGCGTGACGGGGCTGTCATCGCCATAGACCTTGAGAACCTCCTGCGCCGGATGGCCGACAAGCAGCGTCAGCTGATGCTTGATGGCGCGGCGGTTATGACTGCCCCGCACATAAACATGCGGGCCGGTGCCCTCGTCGACCGGCGTCAGATAGAAGAAGAATTTCAGCATCCGCCAGTCATCGAGATCGAAATGATACTTGCCGAGCGAGGCACGGTTCTTGTCGGCGTCGGAAGCCTCGCTGGTCGGGAAACTCCACCACACGCGTGTGGTGATCAGTTTCGCCTGAGCGCCCAGATAATGCGCGGCGATGTCGAGCAGCAGCGGGTCGTTCTGGATGGCGACCGCTGCCTTGCAGCCGAGGATGTGTTCGAAAAAGTGGCCGCTGAGCAAGGAGCGGCCGAAACGCTTCTCGGCCTCGGCATGGTCCTCAGCCATGAATTCGAGACGGCGATCGAAATTGCCGAAACAAGGCGTGTACCGGGCGAAGGCGGCGATCTCCTCATGGATGGAAGTCGGCAGGACGAGCCCGCAAAACAGCCCGTCCGACCGCAGCGCCTCGACAATTTCCTGGCGATCGACGCCGGCAAACATGGTGTCGTGGGCTTTTTGCGACACGCGAACCGGCTTTGCCCCACGCCAGTGCATCCGGCGCGCCGGCATGGTGCGGGCGAGCACAAACATCGGCAGCCATGCCGGGTTCTCGCGAATGTCCGACAGATAGGTCGGAATGCGCACGGCGATGCGGCGCAGCACGCCGCCGTTTCGCGCGATGGCCTCGAGACTGGCGGCGCCAGATTTGTCAGGGCTCGAAAGGGTCATGAAGGTCCTCAGCTATGAATGCAATATGATATCGACGAAGCATCGATTCTCACTGCCTCGCCGCTGGTCCAAGCCCGATTCCCGCAACGGAAGGACGTGTAGGCGCGCGTCGGTTTTTGTGCAACGCACAATAGCCTTGCGCGTGACAAATGCTGTTCGGATCGCCGTGCGCATCAGCCAATATTCCAGCGGCAGGCAAACGGGGCGGCGGCACTTGAAAAGAGCCGCCGCCCGGCTTGGCAGCTATTGGCGGACGAACAGCGGCTGGACGCTCGCCCATTGATCAGCGGTGCGGAAGCCGCCACGTTTCGTGTAGCTTTCGACCGGGAATTTCATCCAGCGCGGCAGCCAGTTGTCGATTTTCTCGCGGCCGTTCTCGCCCGCGAGGCAATCGCGGATGATCTTCTTTTGCGTCTTGACCTTCTCGGCGACATTGCCGTCGGCGACAGGCTTGCCGGCGAGGTCGGCCAGCATCGCATTGGCGATCTCCCTGTCGCGCAGCAGGTCGAAGAAGGCGTCGTCCGCTAGCCACCATGCGCCCATGTCGATGCCCAGATGATTGCCGAGCGCCTCGACGACGGCGCTGCCGGCTTCGAGCGTCTCGGCCATGACAAGGCCGAGAACGCGCATGACATCGTCGTCGCAAAGTGCCAGCAAACGGGCGAAGACGGCGGCAAGCGCAAAGGCGTCGCCATTGCCGCCGGCTATCGCACCCTCCTCGTCGGCCTGCCCAAGCAGCGCCAGTACCGCGCGCCCTTTTTCGGCGAAGGCGGCTTCGGCCTTGCAGGCTGCGAGGCTTGCCGCCACCGCTTCATTGGCGGTGCGCTGCGGCTCGCGGCGAACCTGCCACAGGCCCGAACCTGTGATGGCATGCGCCACCATCAGGCGCAGCGCGACACAAGGATGGTCGAGCATGGCGGTACGCACGGCACCGTGGCGGTGCAGATCGACATAGTTCTGCATCGGCCCGGTGAGTTCCGGCCGCGACGGCTTGGCGGGGATTTCGTCGAGCGCGCCGGCTTCGCCTTGCGCGCGGGCGCGGCGGGCCTCCTTGCGCGACAGCCAGCCCTCGTGGCATTCGACCGCACCGCGATGCGAGACTGATATGAAGACCTTGCCGCCCTTCTTCCTCGGCGTCTTTTCGTGGTCCCATGACTGGAAATGCTGCCCCGGTTCCAGTACGGCCACCTCGGGCCAGCCGGCTTCCAGATAGGCATCCCGTTTGTCGGCAATGGCCTCGTTCTGCTTTTGCCAGAACAGGTCTGCGTCAGCGAAATAGCTGTCCTCGCCGAACAGGTCGCAGACGATCAGGCCGGGATAATCCTCGACGGCAAACAGCGCCACCTTGGTGGAAATCGACTGGCCGCCGAACAGCCATTGTTTCAACTGGTGGCCGCGCGGCGCGTATTGCTCGGGATCGGCATAAAGCGCCAGCCAATCCTTCTGCTGCGCCTTGGAGGCCATGG
The DNA here is from genome assembly GCF_000472705.1 of Mesorhizobium erdmanii USDA 3471. GTDB lineage: Bacteria > Pseudomonadota > Alphaproteobacteria > Rhizobiales > Rhizobiaceae > Mesorhizobium > Mesorhizobium erdmanii. Next base: position 184,120 of record NZ_KI421454.1, read on the forward strand.
TCAGATGGCGCGCCGTCTCGGCGTCGATGTCCTCGCGCCGATAGGCTTCGCGGATTTTGGGCAGAAGATCGCCGAGCGCCAGAATGCGTTTGACCAGAAGCTCGGTGATGCCGAAGGTTGCGGCGATATCTGGAATGGTGCGGCCTTCCCTGATCAGCCGCGAAAACGTCTCCCACTGCGACACCTCGTCGGGATCGAGCCGGGCGAAGTTTTCGATCAGCGAGGCTTCGAGCGCGTCGGCGTCGTCGCCGTCTTCCATGATGGCGCAGGGCAAGGCATCGCCCTCGCCCCGCTCGTCGGCGAGCGATTTCGCGGCGAAATAGCGGCGCCGGCCGGCGACGATCTCGAAGCTTTCCGGCGTGCCGTTGGACCGCACCAGAAGCGGCACCAGGACGCCGCGCGCGCGAACGGACGGCAGGATGTCCGACACGTCGGGCGCGCGTTTGGAATGGCGCATGTTGAGCGTGGAAATGTTGAGCTTATCAAGCGGAATGTGGGAAAGTTGCATGGTCTGTCTCCTTCGTTTCAGGGGTGGGATTGCCCCGCCGCAGAGGCTGCAAGCCGGCGCGGCGGGACGGTTTTCGCGCCTAGCGGCGCGTCTGTTCCGCCGTGTCGGGCGGAAGCTTGGAATGGGCGTTGCCAAGGGCTTCTGCCGCCTGTCGCAGCAGCCGCTCGGCTTCGGTGATGTGGCCGGCGCTGCACGCTGCCTGGGCGTAGACGGAGAGCGGAAAGCGCGGCTTGAACCAGAGGTCGCGCTCGATGCCGAGGCCAAGCCGCCCCTTGACGCTTGCAAGCTCGGCAAGGCTGACGCTGCCGAGTTCGGGGAAGCCGAAGCCGAGGTCGCAAAGGCCGAACAGTGTGTCGCCGTCGGCGTCGAGTTCGGTGAGAAGCCAGGTCGCTGGCCCGGTCGGATCGAACAGTTTTACCACCGGGAAATGGTCGGTTTCGGTGTCGGTTGCGCCATTGGCGAGCAGCCGGGCGCAAAGCTCGTCGGTGATCAGGATCATGGGAAAACTCCTCTAAAACAGGTCGAGTTGATTTCTGGGGGCGTCACCGAACAGCCCGATAACGAGCGGCTTTTGCGCCGCGCGCGGGCGCATCGGCGCGTCGGCCAAAAGGGCGAGTCGGTCGCGCGTGGTGAGCGGCCGGACACCGGGGGTGTCGGGATCGCGCGCGCTCATGCCGCGATCTCGTCTTGTTGCGCGCCTTCGGCCTCGGCGTTGAAGCCCAGAAGAAAATCGGCGGCCTTGGAGGCAAGGCTGGCGGCGCGGAAGATGGCGCGATTGTCCTCGCGCAGCACCTTCAGCCATGTGCCGATATAGTCGGCATGGCGCACGGTCGGCTCGATGCCGAGTGTCGAGCAGACAAAGGCAGCAGTGATTTCAGCAACCAATTCCTCGCGCGCATAGGTCTTGGAACCGAAGGCGCCGGAGAGGTCGCGCGCCAGCCGCGCCGGGTGGCCGGTCCAGTGGCCAAGCTCGTGCAAGCAGGTGCGGTAATAGTCGATCTGCTGAAAGAATGCCGGCTGCGGCGGCACCTGAATGGAGTCGGTGCCCGGCATGTAGAAAGCGCGATCGCCGCCGATGCGGAAATCCGCGCCGCTTCCTCGAATAAGCGCCTCGGCTTGGGGGACGATCTCGCGTTCGGGCAGCGGTTCGGCGTTGCCGTAAAGGTGCTCGGGCAGGCCGTCGCACTGCGCGACGTTGAAGACGGTGAAGCGTTTCAAATACGGCACCGCCTGCGGCTCGTCGCCATCCGTCTTGGCGCGCTCCTTCTCGTTTTTGGGGACAAAGCGGTCGGCATGCACGATGGTGGTGCCGCGCTCGCCCTTCCTGACATTGCCGCCAAGGGCAAGCGCCTGCCGGAAGGTCAGCCAGTTCTGGCCGGGATAGCTGCGCTCGATGACGGCGCCCCACAGGATGAGGATGTTGATGCCGGAATAGCGGCGCCCGGTGGCCGCGTTGCTGGGCAGGCCGAGGTCGGCCTTTGCGCTGCCCCATGGCTTGACCCATGGCACGGTGCCGCGCTCCAGTTCGGCAATGATGCGGTCCGTGATTTCCTGATAAAGGCTGGCGCCCGGGCGCCCGCCCCTGCCCGCGCCAGCTTCTGCGCTGCCGGAACGCTGGTGTTTTGCACGCATCGTCTGGTCCTCCGCTCTTCAATCCCGCGCCTTTCCCCGGAAGCGGGGTGGGCGGCGAGACGCGACCGGAAAGGCCCGCCGTCGGAGGCGGACCGCATCCGAAGGACCGGAACGAAGAGGAGGACCCGAAGCGAAGCGAAGGGTTGCGGGATGCCGCGGCGGGCCTAGAAGGGAGTGCCGCCCACCCCGCGCCGCCGGGAACGGCCAACAGACAAACCGCGCCGGCCGACAGGCCGGCGACCGTCAGCAGCCGACAGGCTGCCCGCGCCAGGGGGCGAAGCCGGATGGCCGAGACCGCCTGAGCCTGGCGAAGAAAAAGCGGGCTCGGTTCACGAGCACCCGGCACGCGCCGTCAGGCGCGCGGGCGCCGTCAAAGCTTAGGCCAAATTGCCGCTTTCCGCGGATGCGTGGATGCCATGCCTTGCGCTGCGGATATCAGGTCGCAGGGCTCAACGCTCGGTGCCCCCGCCAGGCGTACGGGCGAGAAAGGCGCTGAACAGGAATTCTCATTCCAGGAACGGTCGTTCCTGTTCCATAACGCGGTCGGCAGGTCGCCAGTGGCCCGTCGCTCGAGGTCCTATGCGAAGTGCGGTTACACATCCTGACGCAGCCAATAGAAAACATCCGCCGTTTTGAAGAGAAAGCCGGGATGCCTCCGTGCCAGCCGCTGAAGCGAATCTGAAACTCTCCGACCTGTTCGGCGCTATCGACCGCATACCGACGCCTGGCACGTTGTGGGGTGAGCGAAAGTTCGAGGGCTTTTGATCGATCCACTGGCGAAGTGTTGGCAGAGCTACCCGACATGGGCGCTGAGACGCGCACGGCGATCGACAAGGCTTATACGGCGCAGGCTGGATGGGCGGCGTTGACCCCGGGAGCGCAGGGACATGCTCTGGCGCTGGCATCAGCTGATCAAGACCATACCGACGACCTTGCTGCCATTCTTACGGCAGAGATTGGCAAGCCGCTTGCCGAAGCCAAAGTCGGAGGTCTCGCATGCGGCGGCATATCTGCAATGGTATGCCAAAGAGGCCAACCGCATCCATGGCGAGACGATCTCCCCGCCCTCGACTGACCGGGGCATGCTGGGTGAACAAGCAGCCAGTCGGCGTTGTTGGCACGATCACGCTATGGAATTTCCCGGCTTCAATGGTGGCGCGCAAGATCTCACCGGCTCTGGCGGCGGGCTGCACCGTGATCTTGAAACCTGCCGAACAGACGCCGCTTGTTGCAGGCGCAATGTGCGCGGCCGGCTTTCCCGAAGGCGTCGTCAACCTGATCTATACTTGCAAAGGCGATGCCATCGGCCGCAGCTGATTAGCCGAGGAACTTGATCCACAGGCGCTTGATCCATGCGAGGATGGCCCTGAGCCCCTTCGGCTGGGCGCCGCGCTTGAGAAGGCGGTCATAGGCACGGGCCGGCTTCGATCTGCTCGCGAGCCATCTTGCCGGCCCAATGGATCGATGATGACTGCCTGCAGGAACTGCGCTGGATTTTCCAAAGTGCGGCGCGACCTCGCCCAATGGCTGGCCAAGTGGGAGACGCGCGCTGCCCCAAACTGTGCCAGTGGGTGGAGGACAACATCGAGGAGACGCTCACCTTCACCCGGCTGCCACGCCAGCATCACAAGCGCCTGAAGAGCACCAACATCCTGGAGCGGCTCAATCAGGAGATCAAGCGGCGCATCCATGTGGTGCGCATCTTTCCCAGCGCCGAGAGCTGCCTGCGGCTCGTCCGCGCGCTCGCCGTCGAAACACACGAAAACTGGCTGGAGGCCATGCGAATCTCAACATGGAGCGCCTGGCCGAGCACAAGAAGGAGATGCTGCGCAAGCTGGAGCAGCCCAAGGCCGCGGTTACTTGAAGACGCCGCGCCTGACCCGCCAACACCGGCGACCGTGATCGCAAATTTGCAGAAGACTCTGGACAGAACTCCCAAACTGCATCAAAAAATAGTCAGAGCTAAATTATGGAAGCCGATTGAGATGGAGGAGGAGGGCTTACAAGCCTTTGTACAGCTCTGCCAAACTTTTCGATATCGATGGGTTTACCTGCGGACCGTTTGGCCATCGATTCCGATCGTTTTAGCTTCATCTCACGACGGGAATAGGCGCAGAGAGGTCTGGCCCTCGTGCAGAAATTACTGCCGGTACCACCGAAGTGAAGGAGTCGGACTGCTTTGTGTAGCGCCAAATTGCTGACGGAACGTCCGGCGCCCATTGTTGCTGCATGCCTCGATTCTTGGGGCGGTCTGGAAGACGCAATCCACCATCTCACTCCAAAGGGCAGTGGAATCTGGAACAATGTCGCTTTTGTACGCAAGACGTCCTTCACGCCGGATTGGCATATAATCTTTAACTCTCCTTCTGTTTTTGGACTTCCTGTTGATATCGAGGCGAGCCCGAACAGGACCATTTTTGCAATCGGCGAACCGCCGACGAAAGCGCATCGCGCCCTCCATCTTGGGCAGGGGGAAAATACCATCGTTCTGACGTCTGACGCAGAGCTGGTAGCTCGGCAGAATGCAGGGCGTCGATTCGTCTTGTCTCCACCTATCACTCGGTCTTGGTCTGTAAGAAAGACGTATGACCAACTTCTGCTCAGCGAAGTCGTTGACAAGCCGCGTCGGCTCTCATGGATTACCAGCAACATCGCCATGCTTAAAGGACATCGATATCGGCTGGCGTTTTTGGAACGGCTGAGAGGGGAGCTCGAGTTCGACCTGTTCGGCCGAGGTTTTCAACTGATTGGAGATAAATGGGACGCACTTGCACCTTACCGCTACAGTATAGCTTTCGAGAATACGTGCGCTGATTACTATTTTACAGAGAAGCTTATGGACTGCTTCGTTGCTGAAACAATGCCGATCTATTACGGCAGCCCGGCAATCACGCGGTTCTTTCCGCCGGACTCAATGGTTCTGATTGATCCAGATGACAAGAACGTAATTCAAAAGATCCGAGAAATCATCGACTCGGACCTCTGGAAGGAACGTCGCGATGCAATACGAGAGGCGAAGCGGTTGGTACTTGAGAAGTACAATACATTTGCTTATCTCGCGGGCTTCATCGAAAGCGTTCAGGATAAGCCTTTGCCGCCTAAAGTTATGCACATCGGTACGCCTGCAGTCGATTTTGGGGTAGACGAATGAACTCCAAAGTTCATTCGCTTTGCGCGCCCGGCGGTTGGTGGTCTGGCAGGGTCCGTACGGAACACTCGGCGGAGAATGCCTCGAGCATCTTTGATGAACACAAGAATCGGCCGATAGGTCCTGTCTGATTCACTGTCCCGGTGATTTGCGAGGAGGTGATGATGACGAGGAGCCTAAGGGCGGACCTTCGTGGGCGCGTGATTGCGGCCACTTAAGGCGGGGTTTCGACGCGGGAGGCGACGCGTCGCTTCCGGATCGGTATTTCGACGGCCGGGAGTTGGTATCGCCGCTATCACGAGACCGGCCAGATGGAAGCGCGCAAGCAGGGCCAGCCGTCGCGTTCGAAGCTCGATGCGCATGCGGCCTTCATTCTTGGTCTCATCGAGGACGCGCCGGACATCACGCTTGCTGAGATCGGGGAGCGCCTTGCCGCCGAGCGTGGCGTGCGGGCAGCGTCGTCCACGGTCCGGCTGTACCTCGACCGGCGCGGCATCACGTTTCAAAAGAAGACGGCGCACGCCGCCGAACAGCAGCGCCCCAATGTCCTGCGCCGCCGCAGAAGCTGGTTCGATGGCCAGCTCGATCTCGACCCCGAGAGGCTGATTTTCATCGATGAGACCGCAGCATCCATAAAGATGGCGCGGTTGCGTGGCCGCAGCCTGCGCGGCGAACGATTGTCGGGCGGCCGTTCCTCACGGCCATTGGAAGACCACCACATTCATGGCCGGCCTGCGGCTGGGCGGCTTGGCGGCGCCAATTCTGCTCGAAGGCCCTACGAATGGTTCTGGCTTCCTCGCCTATGCGCAGCAGGTCCGCGCACCCGAGCTTCGCCCCGGCGACATCGTGGTCATGGACAACCTGCCCGCCCAAAGATCAGCGGCGCGCGCGAGGTGATCGAGCAGTTGGCGCGGCTCCTGTTCCTGCCGCCATACTCGCCCGACTTCAACCCGATCGAGATGGCTTTCTCGAAGCTCAAGGCTCTCCTGAGAAGGGCTGCAACCCGAACCATCGACGAATTCTGGTCGGTCGTGGCCAACTGCCTCGCAGCTTTCACAGCCGAGGAATGCACGCACCATGTCGAGGCAGACGGCAATGACCCGGAATAAGTCGAATCTGCTCTAGCTGCGCAAACGGGCCGAGATGGGCGCACGACATTGGTACGCCACCCGGCTGCTGCTGATCAGGCGAACTGGGGAAGGCCGGGAATGGAATTGAGAACCTCGTCCACGAGTTCGTCGCCGGCATGTTCCTTGGCCAAGGCGATCGTCTCGTTAGCAAGGCCGGCGATATTTCCCAGGCTGAGACCCTCGTTCATCAATTGCTGGCCGAAACCCACCACACCGCCTCCGGCGAGGACGCTGCCGCCCTCTGTGTCCTCACCATCATGCTTCGCCACTAATTCCGAAGCTCCGGGAATGGCCTCGATCATGCGCGTAGCGGGACCGTCGGCTGCCTCGCGTTGCAGGAAACCCAGCATCATGCCAACGGCCTTGTCTGCGAGGGCCGGGTCGACGCCGACATTGGTGGCGATGCGTGATACGAATTCTTCCAAGGCAGGGCACCTTTCGTTTTATTGAGGTTAGAATGATTAGCTATGTTTGTCCCGCTCAAATGGTTGAGCGCAGCGCCAGTCTACGCCTCCGCAGTCTTACGCAAAAAACCTCTCAGGTATTGGTCCACCCTCTTGGCTATTTCCATGGACTTCACGTCTACAAGGCGCTGAAAAGGCACCGCAGCAATGATGGTGGTTACAAGTACAATGAGGACAGTGCTACTAGCCGCAATGGCATGCCCCCATTGGATAGTCCAGAGATAGGCAAAGCACCCGAGCGAGCAAAGGATAGGGAAATGAAGGAGGTAGACCGAGAACGACAATCGACCCAGGAGTGGGAAAAAGTATGACGAGAAGGCTCGCTGAAGCGATGGAAGCGCGAGAACGCTAGCGACAAGGAAGGTTGCACCGACGCAGTGCATTGCGTCTTTCAGGGGATTAAAGTCGATTGGGGAGAGTTTGATGATCGGCTCATACAAGATGTCGTTTGAGAAGCCGCCAAGATAGATGGCAGCAAGAAAGATTGCGATCTTGGCTTTGTGAGGCCATTTCGCTGGAGAAACGCGAGTCAGGAGGACGCCGACCCCGAACGACAAGGCGAAGGGCAGGTAAGCTATATGGATCGCAAAAGAGAGAGCCGCGGCAAAAACTGTGACGAGGGCGAAGGTGAACCACCTCGCAGCGAAGGCGAACATGAAGGCTAAGTATGAACCGACGAGCTCAATGGACATCGTCCAGAGTGGTGAATTGAGTTTGTTCTTACCGAGAAATAAGGACTCATATAGGGCCTCCTTGGCGATGGTCGCGGCCGTAATTGAGCTAGGGTAATACCAGGTCAGCCAGATCGAGCCCGTGAGTGGAGCAACTTCAAGATTTCTCATCAGCCCCATGGCAAAAATGGTACCGGCAAAAACGATTGAAGCCGCGATTGGAATGCCGAGGCGGGGTATCCGTCGGATTGCCCTGGATACAAGCACCGACGCATTTCCAGTGTCAGCATAAGACTTGGTAAGGACGAAGCCGCTTAGAACGAAGAATACACAAACCGCAAAGCTTCCGTTGATAAGCATGCTGAATGGGGGAAGAGTTAGAAGCTGAGCAGGCCATCCGATTTCTGGCCACGCTGCTTGCGCCAACGGGTACATGGTTTTGAATATCCCTGGCTCGACAGCGAAGAGGGCGTGAGACAAGAGGACGCCAACTGCAGCCAGCCCCCTCAACCCCTCTAAAGCAATAAAACGTTCAGATCCGGCCTGCCCCGCCGCCATTCCGTTCATGGATACCTGCCCCTTACGATGCGCCGGTTTCGACTTGGTTCTTCCTACAAAGTCCACGCTCGTGAACGTGAGCTGGAAAACACGGGACATTGGCTTTCCTGCGCTATGCAGCATCATGACTGATGGGTAAACTTGATTGTTTGGATATAATGCATCCATGGGATGGATATGGGGCCATGCCCACCGGCGACGGCCGGTCCTGGATCTGAAACTCGGCCTGATCGTGCGAGAGACAGTAGAGCGCCTGAAGCACCATGATCTTCAACATCATCACCGTATCAAAGGGCGGCCGTCCGCCCTTGGCGCTTCGGAGGCGGCGAAGCCGGTTGGCCGAGGCCGCCTGAGCCTTGCGAAGAAAAAACGGGCTCGGTTCACGAGCACCCGGCACGCGCCGTCAGGGCGCGCGGGCGTCATCAAGTGCAGGCAGGCTGCCGCTTGCCGGATGCCTGGACGCCATGCCTTGCGCTGCGGTTTTATCAGCTCGCAGGACTTAACGCCGGTGTCCCCGCGAGGCGTGCCTCTGTGCCAACCGCTTGCACCTGAAATCTGCTTAGCTGTTCGGCGCCTTCGACCGCATGCCGCCACTCGGCACGCCGCCTGGCGAGCGAATTTTCGAGGTCTTGATTCCACTGGCGACGTTTTGGCGGAAATTCGCAACATGGGGTCACGGAGACGCGGGCAGCAAGGCCTGTATCGCAAGAGACTGGATGGGCAGCCATGACCTCCCGAGAGCGCAGCGACATGGCTTGGCACTGGCATCAGCTGATCATCGACCATGCGGACGACCTTGCTGCCATTCTCACCGCTGAGATGGGCAAGCCGCTTGCCGAAGCCGGCTCGGAAGTCTCTCACGCTGCTTGCGATCTGCAATGGGACGCCCGAAGAGGCCAAAGCCATCTATAGCGAGACGATCTCCCTGCCCTCGACGGGCCAGCGCATGCTGGCGGTCAAGCAGCCGATCGGCGTTGTTGGCACCATCACGCCGTGGAATTTTCTCGGCCTCGAGGGTTGCGCGCAAGAGCTCGCCGGCGCTGGCGGCCCGCTGCGCGGTCATCCTCAAACCTGCCGAACAGACGCCGCTTGTTGCAGGCGCAATGGTTGCACTCGGCGCGGAGGCCGGCTTTCCCGAAGGCGTCGGCAACCTGATCTGTGCCTGCAAAGGCGATGCCGTCGGCCGCACGCTGATTAGCCGATGAACTTGATCCACAGGCGCTTGAACCATGCGACGATGGCCTTGAGCCCCTTCGGCCGGGTGCCGCGCTTGAGAAGGCGGTCATAGGCGCGGCCGGCTTCGATCTGCTTTTGATGAGGTGTAACGGAAATGACTGGAATGGGTCTATCATCGGTCTTGGAGCAAGGGCGTCTCGCACAATTTGGCTGACCTGGGTCAGCTTGTTCGGCGTTTGGTGTTTCGCGGACGCTCTGCTGACGTCGGCTGGTTTTCGCGATCCTCGGTGGTCAATTGCTGCGGACCGACAACGGACTTGCGGCCACCTGCAATGGGCAACTTCATCTGCGGGGCACGTCGAACCTCTTCCGGCGTCGGACGACGACGTGGCCTTCTTGTCTTCAGACCGGATTTGGCGTGCTCGTTGAATGCCTCACGCGCCAGATTGAGTTCTAGGAGATTCGCCAGAGCTTGATCTTCAGAGATATCTGTAGGCCACCCGTAGGCTCCGGCAACGGCGGCATCCAGGTCCGAGTGAGCGTCGACCAACCACTGCGGACGCCGGTTGTAGAGGTTGGTCAGGGCACGCTCGCGGAGGATCGCGTGCGACACGATGTCCTTCGGAAGGATTTGATCCGGATAGCCGGGCACGACCTCGGGCTTGATCTGGACAAGGTCGCTCGGGTTGAGCCACGCGTTTCGTAAGTCATCAAGCCTCTTGGCCACCTGTGATATGGCGATGGCTCGTGAATCCTTTTCATATCGGACTGCTGGGATATCCGGCGTGAGGCCCTCGGGGAACGGGAAGGTCTCGAATACCCCCGCACTATTGTAGGTTGGATCATTGCCGACGCCGTGCCACGAGCAAGTTCCGAAGCTCCAAGCCTCATGAAATCGGGAGTGAAGAATCCCGAAAAAGACATCATCTGACCGAGAAAACGCGAAGATGCGGGAGTCGGGCACTATCGCTTGATCAAGCCACACGAATGTCCGATGCTTTGCGACGCGAGGTGTTGCCATGTAACGCGAGTGGCCCTGCAAGGAAGCGTGAAAAGCCGGTCTCGGCTCCACGTGTCGCCACCAACGCTCGCGGTAGGCATCACGCCTGTTCTTTGAGCGCTCCGGAAACACATGCTCTCTAATGTGCTGGAACGGCGCCTCGTAGAGGGCAGCCTCCTGCTCGGACATCTCCCAGCCGAAATCCACAATCCACATGTCGCGGCCGCGGCGAGTGACGTCCATTCCATTGCGCCATGGACGGAGCACATCTGAGTTTGGCCTACCGTTGGGATTCATCGGCATCGAGAGCCAGGCCCGCGCCAAGCTACCCGGGACGTCGAAGGCACCGCCCTTCGTGTCGCCCATGAACGCTACGTTCTGGTTTTCAGACAGCCTGCGCGCCTTGGTCAAGTCGGTTACGCCGGCGGTAAGATCTGCGTTTATCTGTGCAACCGTCCTCCCATCGAGGCACAACGGGTCCTCGCCGTGGCCGAAGCAGATTAGGGATACTCGTACGGCTGCGCCATCGACGACCCACGGCTCGTCACTCCAGGCTTCGAATAGCCGGCTTTCGGCGATGATCCGATCCAACACCCTTCTGTTCGCTCCACCGCGTATGGAATTCGTCGTGACCAGACCCACTCGACGCGTTCGATCTGCTGCGACAGCGGCGCGGGATTTCTCCACCCAATAGCAGACGAGATCAGCCTCGCGAGAGACGCGCCCATCGTACATATCGAAAAGGCGATCAACCGTTGGATCGCCCAAGGCTTGCCGCATCAAACGCACGCCGACAAACGGCGGATTTCCAACGATGAATTCTGCTTCTGGCCATTCTGCTTCAGCATCTTCCGAGACTGGTTGCAGTGCAGCAAGAAGGTCTCCTTGTGCGTCACGAGCTGTATCAACGTCTTGGGCCTGCCTAACCAAGGCGTCTCGCCTTTCGATTGCATCTAGCTTGCGTAGGATTGGTATCGATTTCGAGCGTATCCCATTCTTGATCTGCCACTGAATGTCTCCGATCCAAATGGTCGTGCGTGCAAGCTCGGCCGCCATCATGTTGATTTCGATGCCGCGCAGGATTTCAGGCCCTACGAGCGGAAGCTGAGCGGGCATGCCGAGCATCTCGCAGTCGAGGTTGGCGCGGTGTTCGATATCCTTCACACCCTGGAGAGCGAGGTATAGGAAGTTCCCAGACCCGCATGCCGGATCCAGGATGCGGAGCTTTCGCAGCCGTTCCGTGAACCGGGACCGTACTTCGGCGGCCGCTTCCTCCCGCGTCATCCGGCGGGATTGCTGCCTGCGCATTGGCGGCTTGCGATTGCCATTCAGGAGTTCGACAATCTCCCGTCTTGCTTGTTCCCATTCCTGTCTCAGAGGCCTCAGGATGACCGGATCGACAAGACGCATAATTTTTTCTGGATCGGTGTAGTGCGCGCCGATCTGGGCGCGTTTTTCCGGGTCCAGAAACCGCTCGAACAGAGTTCCGAAAATCGTCGGATCGATGAGGCCCCAATCGAGGCTGTCTGCGGCGACAAGCAAACCAATGTCACCGTCATCGAGCCGTAGCGCTCGGCGACCATCAAACAGGCCGCCGTTGAACCATGTGATGTCGGTCAGGTCGAACTCGCCGCCGCGCTCCATTGCTTCAAACAGCTTGTCGAGGTAGCTCATGGCTCGTTCGGGAGCACGGGCCGATCGCTTCAGGAGCTTCGTGAACAGGCCATCAGGCAGCAGGCTGACACTCTGGGCGAAAAAGCAGAAGACCAGCTGATTTACGAAATGAGCAATCTCATCTGGTGTGCCTCGCCCCTGAACGCGGAGTGCGATCGTGGAAAACTTGTCTGCTGCCTCCTTGGTGACCGCCGCGCGTGTTCGGGTCGGCCTCAGCTTTTCCGGGCTGAAGAAGACGTTGTGCAACATCTCACGCGCTGAAGGTTCCGCCAGGTCATCTAGGGTGATCACGTATGTGGACGGAACGGTGTTCGTCCAAGCGGTATGGATGCGAAGGCGTTCGATGTCGCAAACGATGAGTAGCGGCGGGCTCAAAAGCGCCGGCGCGTATCGCATCAACTGGAGGAGGGCCTCGTCGAGGTTTCCCTTCTTACGCTTGTACTCCCATGCGAAGTGATCCTTCTTCCAGACGTCAGCAAAACCTTTACCCCCTCCGAGCTTGTTCGCACCTTTCTCGAACGCGAAGAACGCGCCGGTCGGGTCCTCATCGCTCGGAGACGGATGGCCGACCAGCGAGCAGATATCGAGGAAGTGTTCTTGAGCTGCCTGCCGCTCGCCAAGTTCCGACTTCCTCCACTTCTTGATGAAAGCAGCAGGCGTTATGGGCGTGAGCCCTGCGGCACCCAGACTCATTACACATCCCCTCCGACACAGTCATCGGACCCGGCAGAAGAGGTTGCCAATAAAACTCTGATTATTGGTTAATATTAGTCACCGATGCATCAATAATTGCCTCGCCCTGACCTATTATTGTGTAGCATCAGAAATAGGGGACACCATGCATTGTGGCAGCGGTGATCACACGACTGGAATGCATTTCCTGGTTTCCTGAAGCGCTTTCCATTCGACTTCCGGCGCGGAAAAAACGCGTCAGCGAGCGCCCGACTAATTAAAGCGCGGCGCGCTGGCACTGGACCGCGGCAGTTTGCGGGCTTTCTACTCGTGTTCCGGTGGATGGCAACCCACGCTTTGGCTCAACATGGTTTGCCTATTAATTGCCTTCGTGATGCCCCTCGGCGGCCAGCTTCTGCTTGCTCTTGCGTACTCGGATCTCGATACGACGCCTTTCTGGAGCGTCGCCTGACTGAGCTCCATCCGTGAGGCGATCATCCGGCAGGATCAGTTGGCCGCCTGACATGGGTAGGATGTTCAAATGATCAAACGCCGGTATCTTTTTCAGAACGGACGCGACGGATATCGCTCGCGCGAGGCCTAGCCCGGCATTATCACCCGGCTCCATTTCGCTGACGCTCTCATCCCCAGAGAGTACGCGCCCCAGAACGAAGTCCATGTTCGACTGCCTCGACAATCGCTGCTCGTCAGTGTGGCCAATGACCTCGACGACATCGACATCGTATTTTGCGACGATATCGGCAATCTGCTCGGCAATAGCGCCCTCAAGCTTGGCCTTAAAGGCCGGTTTGAGTTCGGCACTGCTGACTTCGAAGGAATAGCCCTTGGCTTCGCTCAGATTGATGATCGGTGGCAGATCCTTAGGCTGCCGTGTCGTTTCAGCGAGTTCCTTTTCGGCTTCAGCCAGCTTCCGTTCGGCTTCGGTCGCACGCTGATCTGCTGAGACTAGCTTGCGTACGTCGTCGGCTGAGAGATTGTTGTCTCGGACCGCGACTGTGGCTTCCGCCAGCTGAACTGCTTCGTCGGCCGACAGTCCCTTTTGCTCGATCTGCTCGATCGCTTTTTTGGCGAGGACGAGCTTTCGCCATTCCTCATCAGGCACTTTGTGCCCAGTGAAGCGCTCCATGAGCTCGGCAACCTGGGCCAGCAGGTTCTTGTTCTCCTGCTTGAGTTGCTGAATCACTGCTTCGCTGCGGGATACCCTTTCAAGGGCAGTTTCCAATTCGGCCTTCTTCTTTGCGACAATGGCGCCTGCAACCAACAGCAGGCAGAAGACGAGCAGGAGCATCGTTTCGGCCATGGTGAGCCCGAGGATCAAGCCGCGGGCATAGCCTTTCTTTTCGTAGCCGACCGAAGCTCCGCCGGGTTCGTTCAGCGCCACCATCTCGGCCTCGGCTGGACTTTCTCCACGATCGGCTGGGAGGCCTGCTGCCCGGCATCAGCGCCGTTGGCTGTTGCCGTTGCGCCTGGCTTCTCACCCTGCGCAGTTGCCGCCGAAATGGGGATGAAGATGGGAGGTTCAACAGACGGTTCATTGGCGTGCACAGGTGCAACCGGAGGAATTTCGTTCGGGACGGACACACGATCGCGATCGAGGATGCGGGATAGCAGGTTCGTCGTACTGGCGTTTTGCTCAGCCTGCTTCTCAAGCCTCTCCAGGAGGAGCTTCTGATGCGCCGCCATCCTCAAGACGGTATCCGAAAGCTTGTCGGTCCTTTCCCCCTGCTCTTTGGAAAGCGCCTCAGCCCGCTCGGTGAACCTTCCGACAGACGCTGCAAGCACCTTGAGAACTGTGACGACATCCGTCTTGAGGACCTCGTCCGGAATAACCACGTTGGCGAGCTTCCCGGCAACTATGTCGGCCTGCGCCTCGAACTTCGAGATCGTGCCAGCCATGGAGGCATTCGCCGTGTCGAGCGACGCTGCGACTGTGTCGACCTTTTCAGCGACACCTGAAAACCTGCTTTCGATACGGCCGAACGTGTCATCGAGGCTTTTGGCTATCTTCTCCGAAGTCTCCTGGACGGGCTTTATCGCTTTGGCGGCCATACCCTCGAAGGCCTGTCGGACCTGATCGCCGTTCTTCTCCGCCTGTCGGGCTATTTCGTCGAAGCCTTCTTCCAACATCTGATTGCAAACCCGGCGGAAGTCGGCGAACTCACGCGCTACGCTTTCCATCTCGGTGCGCACGCGACGTGTCATGTCCGCGAGCTCGTGACGGGCAGCCCGTTCCACGTCGGCGGGGTCGCGTCGGACCTGATTGTGGAAGATGCGCAGCGCGATGCCTGTGATGGTCGACGTCACGGCAATGCCGAAATTCCTGACGATTTCGTCGGTCGATGCGTCTGTGCCGAACTGGTAAAGCGAGGTGCCCAGGCTGGAGAGCGTGAACAGGAAGCCCATGTAATAGAGGTTGTCACCTGTCTGCTCGTCGTGAACGCGCAACTTCCCGACGTACCAGGAAAACGCGAAGTAGCCGATCATGATGCCGATCGGCACCGTTGACGAGATAACGGGACTTATGCCGGCGGTCTTTGTGACGGCGATGAAAATGCACCCCCCTACCGTTAGCGCGATATAGAAAGCCTGCGGGAAGATCCACGTATCGAGGAAGGATTGTCTACGCGCGGCCATGGGTTACATCCCTTCCAGCTTTGTAAAGTCGCTGAGATTGCCCCCGTTCTCCGAAAACCACTGCGTCCAAAAATTGGCGTGGTCGACGGACGGGAACTTCCTTTCCGGCCTGTTGAAATAGAGAATGGTTACGTCGGCGCCGAGAAGATCGGTCCTGAAGCGCGAATTCGCTGGGCTTTTCTTGAAGGCGTTGTAGTCGGCGCCCGCTTTGTATTGGGAATAGGCGGGCGTGTTCTCCATCATGTCCGACACGAGGACCAACCGTTTTGGAACATTGTCGAACATGCCGTTGTCGAACAGGCTGAGCTTCAGTTTCTGGATGCCAGCCATGATCGGCGACTGATCAGCCTGGCTATCCGCCGGCAAGTGCTCCGGCAGTTCCTTGAGGGGCTTGTCGAAGGCCTCTTCCCAGATTCTCTGATGCTTTCCGGGATTGCTGGTCCAGACGTCAACCGTTGAGCCGTCTCCCGGATTGCATCGCGCGTACAGCTCTTTCAGGTCGCCAGGTACCGCTGTCAAGGTGCCAACCCAGAGGTAGCCGCCTTGCTTGATTGAGCCGGCAATCTGCCTGAATTTGTTGGCAAGATCCTCCATGGTCGCCTGCGGGACGGGATCAGAGGTGTCAAAAAGAACAGCGGTGACGCTGTTCGGTCCCGCCTTTGTCGGGCAGCCCGTCTTTGCGTCTGTTTCCACCACGTCCCGGGCCTTTACGTTGAGCCAGACGTAGCCGGAAAACATTGCGAGCGAGGCAAGTCCAAGCAGGATTGCTCCGACAATCGCTCCAACGCCTTTCCCGCGCGAGCTCCCTGCCCTGCGACGGCTTCTAGGCCTGGCCATCGAGCGTCTCCGGATACAGCTTGTCGAGGTCGCGATACTTTTCGATCCCGGACTCACATTCCTTGCCCACCTGCAGCATCTGCTCGTTCAGCGCCTGCTGGGCCGCGGCAATTGATGAAGCAAGATCGCTATCCTTGATCTCACCGTCGTTTTGGACAATGGGCGTGGTCTTTTGGAGTTTAAAGGGCTGGGAGAAGTGTTTTGGAGCGGGAGTTTTGCGCGCCCGAATGTTTGCTTCGCGGTATTTTGAAAGCAGCTGGTTGCAACTCCTCTCGAGCTGCTCTTGATGTTCATTGAACAGAGCCAAAAGCCGCGCACGGCTGGATAGGATTGCAGCGTGTTCTCTTCTACGGCTGCTTAGCCCCTTCAAGATGTCTTCGACCTTGGTATTGTGGTCGTCGCGCAATTCGATGAGGCGGTCTATGAGGTCGGCTTTGGTATCGGTGTAATCCTGCCGCCTCTCCCGGCGCCTTTTTTCCACGCCGGCATAACCTGGATATGGATCGAGAACGAACCAGCCGTCGATGAAGGCGATGATAGAAAAGAGCAGACCGACCAGGAAGAGCATCCACGATCTCACCTCCTCAAGCCCGAGCGGGTTATGGAGCATTCTCTGGACCGCAATGTTGCCAGCTCCGTCGGCGAGCGTTCCGCTGACCTCACGATAGTGCGCAAGCAGCAAGTTGATCCCGAGTGCAATAGCGGCATAGAGCAGGATGAAAACGGTTCCGACAAGCTTCCCTCCCCAAGACCGATGGGTCACCCAGCGCACGCAGAAGATGGCGAAAATCAACGCGGACACGATATTCACGAAGGAAAAGGCGAATGCTTCCGTGGCACCACCGAGGAAGCCTTGGTCGTTGCCCTTGGCCAGAAAGGATCCGTTGAGATACGTCTCGACCAGCAGGAGGAAAATAAGGAGCGCCACCCTGAAAAGATGGGCTGTTCCTTGCTGCAGTCTGGCAACACGGTCCAGGCGGTGGTTCTTGCGGAAGCTGGAAAGCTCTCTGGTGGCCTCATGAAGGTCGGTTCGCTTGGCGTGAAGGGTATCCAAACCGACCGCTATTTCTCCCTTGAAGTCGGACAGGCTTGAAGAATTGGCCTGCTGAAGGAGGCCGAACTGCTCCTCAAGGCCCAGGTTCGCAACGCGGCCGGAGAAGAGGTGAAGCTGATCCTCCAGGATCTGGTGGGCCGCCTTTTTCTCATCCTGCACCCTTTCGACGATGGAGTGTTCGATCTCGTCGAAGGTCTTCGACGAGGACGATGGCTGGTCTTTTTCGCCATGCGCCGTTCCCTGACCGTCGAGGTCCATGTCCCGGGCAATCTTTTCGACATTGAGACTCGGGAAAATGTCTGCCCCCACCCTATAGTCGTGGTTCGCTTCCATTATCCGATTGCGCAGCTTCTCGAGCGCTTCAAACCTCGCAGCCAACGTCTTTACCCCTACGATCGAACCCCGGAAAAAACATGCTTGCAGCACGCCGCGCGCTTCATCGCGCAGCAGTCCCGCAATCGGCGTCTGTCATATCCGGCTTGCCCCACCCAGCAGAATGCAAAAAACCCATTCTGAATGTGCTCGATAGTACATCGACGCGCTGCGTGCAAACTAAAGAAGTGGTTCGGCCTCCGGAGCGATTCCTTGCAACCAGCGCGGCCGGCCATGGTCTTTCGCATCGCGTACTTTGAGGCCGCTACCTTTTGCTCCAGTTCGCAAGAGTTATTGACACACTGTGTTGACGCGATCGATCAGCTCCCGGCCATACAGAAAGATTCTCAACCCTTGTCACCCGCCAAACCTAGACCAGCGCCAAATTTGATAGCATTCTAGTGATGGGGAGAATGGCTTGGACAAATCTCGCTACAAAAATCGCTCGCGTCAGGGGCGCAAGGGCAATGGCGTGGGTCGATCACGCGCCTGGCGTCGCGCAAGCGTGCCGTTGGGCCTGGTCTTTCTGACAGTGGCTGCCGCTGCCGCCCTAGCCACGCAATCAGCCATGCAGCACACCGACCGAATACCAGACATTGGCGTTTCGAACTGGTTCGGGTCGAAGCCGGAGCCGATCGCTGGCGTCGCGTCCGTTATCGATGGGGACACGATCGAAGTCCATGGCCAGCGGATCCGCTTTAACGGCATCGACGCGCCGGAGAGCAAGCAGTACTGCAGCGACGCCAAGGGATTCGACTATCCCTGCGGGCGCCGCTCAGCCGACGCACTGGACGCATTTCTAGCGGCCTCCAGGCCGGTGCACTGCACCTTCGTAACTTGGGACCGATATCACCGGTTTGTCGGTGATTGCCAGCGCGCGGATGGCGTCAGCGTCGCCTCCTGGATGGTCGAGCACGGCCAGGCTCTGGATTGGCCCCGCTTCAGCCACGGGGCGTATTCAGCGCAGCAGGCGAAGGCGGAGGCCGCGAAACTCGGTCTTTGGGTCGGAACGTTTCAGGCACCCTGGGAATGGCGGGCTTTGCACGCCGGCGATGCGAGGCCGTCGAGCCAGCCGCTTGGCATCATCAGCCGCTCACAGGTAGCGCAAAGCTTTTCATGCCAACCGCGGCGGACATGCTCGCAAATCAGCTCTTGCGACGAAGCCCAATGGTATCTCAATAACTGTCCATGGGGTGGCAAGCTGGATCGCGATGGCGACGGAATTGCTTGCGAGACACTCTGTTGATGGCGCTGGATAAGAAGCGGCCACAGATGCAAACGCCGTAAAGGCGGAGGGATGAGAGAGATGGTGTTCTTTGCAACAATCGGACTTCTTATCATCGCTGTGAGCATCCCCATTGCCGCCATGTACGCCTGCGGACAGTTTGTCGGACAGAAACCGCCACACGCGCTGTTTAAGATGGCCGTGATGTTGGCGGTGGGGTTAGGCCTGTTCTCAGCCGTGGTAGGCGCAATGCTCTACGCGCGCGCCGGCGGCATGACTGTTTCCGAGTGGGTGATGCTGGCGTGGGTTGCCGGATCTGCCGTTACCGGCCAGGTCGCCTTGCTGGAATTGCTTGGCCGCAAGCCTCTTTCGTCGCCCGCAACTGACTGACAGTTTCAATCCGCTGACTCCTACTTGCCGTGGGTCGTGATCGGTGAGGCCTCATGCCGTTGACCCATCGCCACAGCACGCCAGTGCATCGCGAGCGCAATAAAGCCCGCGAGGGTAAGCGCGCCAAAGATTGTTGGCTCAAGGCCCGGCAGCACCGTGGCGCTGCCGATACACGGCTTGTCGAGCCCCTTGTCAAATTCAGTGCAGATACGAGCGGGATCGTTCAGCGTCCGGAGTTCCGACCAATCCCAAAGGCTCGCGCCTGGGTCCTTCTTGCCGTCGTTCAGCATTACCGTCGCGGAGAGAAACGTACACCAGAAATAGACCAGCGCGATCGCGGGCAGCACAGAGAAGACCACAATCATCGCGCCTTGATAGACGCGGCCTTCTCGCGAGCCCGTCTCGATCGCGTCGAAGCCGACAACCGGTATCCGCGCATGCCAGTGCGAGCCGCTGCGTAGGGCATAGACCCGTCCGATGAGTGAGGTTAGGGCGAGCAAAATCGAACATATCGGGATTGCGATCATTACTGCAGGCACCCTCGCCTTCATGACCAGCTTTGCACCGAAAATCTCTTCCCCGCCTTGCGCGACCACCCAAGAATTCAGGGCGTAATAGAGAAGGAGCGCACTGACCACAAACCAAACCTTGCTAAGCTGGGATTGCGTCATTGGCACCCTCTTGTTCGTTATGAATGGCCGCGGCTCGCTTGGCAGATAGGCTACTGACCTACCAAATCAGCTGATAGCGCCATATCGAAATTCATTTTGAGGCGGGCACTGGCAATCAGATTTTCCGGCCCGACAGTGATATCCAGAAGTTCAATCGACGGAGTGTCAGCGGAAATCTTCAACCCCGGAACGTTGGTATTGTGAACGGCCTTCAAGATCTCATCGGACGCGTCGTTGATCTGCTTGTTGAGATCGACTTTCGAATGAGCCTCTAAATCTGCCAGGATCTGGGTTTCGAACAGGGATTGTGCAGCCTTCCAGAAGGCGTTGTCCAGGACGGTCGCGAAATGCAATTCATTGATCGAGATCGCTGTGCCAGTTTTCTCGGCGCGGGGTAGCCCTGAGAGGTAAACCCAGCCGGTCGTATTCAGGAACTCGCCCGGCAGCTTTGCCTGTACCTTCAAGCCCACCACGACGAAGCCAGCGCTCGGATAGAGGTCAACATCCTCGACCTTCACATCGACGGCGCCGGCCGGTGTCTGCTGCTGGAAATCGCGACCCTTAAGGTTCTTTGACAGCTCGTCCAATAGCAATCCGTAGGGAGCAGCTGCTTGCACGGTGATATCGGCTTGACTTCGATCGGCTGCTGTTTTGCCCAATGGCGGCAGAGACAGCGACTGTGTGGCAACTGGCTCTGCGGCAAGACTGGTCTTTGCTGCGACACGCACGGTCATCTTCATGCCTTGCGCTTCACCGACCATGCCCGAAAAGCTCGCCGCTGTGGGGACGATGTTGAGATAGACGGGCGTGCTGTCCGGGCGGTCGATCTTGATCGCAATGGCGTGCCATTGGGCCTCAACCTTTGACCGAAGCGCATCACAAGGCAGAGCTTTGGCGATGGCATCCTGTATCTTGGCGCGGTGGTCATTGATCTGGCCGTTCAACACGTCAGCCAGTCCCAGATTGATTGGCCCTGCGCAGACTTGGGGGTGCCCCAGGTTTCCAAAATCAAAGCCGAGACAGTTTTTGCCCACGACTTCCACCGAAGCACTGCTCACCCATCTGCCGGTCGGGGTTCCCGAGAGCACGGGGCACCACTTATCGTTCATGTCGAACTGCAGATCGACGCCGGGGACCAGCCGAGCTTCGAAGTTCTTTCCGGAAAGCGAAAGCAGTTTGGCAAGGTCGCCACCTACGCCGGCCTGACCGCTGACAAACAGCGGCTGTTCGACGTGAACGCCATTGCCCGCCTGGGCCACAACAAGAGGGCCATCTCTTGCGATGTCAGCATGCCAATGAAAGTCGGCGCATTGGTTCGTAGTGCCAAGGCTCGGAGCGGTAATATCCGGCACCTCAGCGCAAACACGGACACCGATCCAACGGCACTCAGTATGATGTCCCACGTGTCCGGGATTAATATGAGGAATACCGACACATCCGATTTGACCATCTCCTTGCACTGGAACGGATTGCGGTATCTTCGATTGGGCTGCTTGCACTAGCGTCTCATACGGGATTTGCGCCACCAGCGTGAGAACGCTGTCCGACACGGGTGCCGGCGGCACATCGGCAGTGCCACCATGGATTGGCGCCTGGAAGAGATTTTTTTCGCAGCCCGAAACGCCAACCAAAATGAGAAGGACCGGAACGAACCGACGAGCGGCGGCAGCAAAGTGAGCGACACGCAACTTCGTGTCCGGTCTGGTACGCGCTGTCATGGACGTCTCCCCCAAGAATGCTCTGCACCCGTTGAAGCGGCGGCACTGAAAATCACCGCTTTGTGATCTCTACGTGATCGAATGACTTCAGGTGCCCCTATGCGCAGGCAGGCGCCGAAGCTCCTGCCGCTAAAGACAACCGAACAAGCGATCCCGCCCTAGGAACTTCGTTGAGAACTCTATTCTTCACATTGACCGCACATTACTCTTTGTTGCATAGTGACGTAAGAGGCTGTTTGGATTCTTTTTAGAAATTGATAGAGGAATAGCGGGTCAGAATGGCCTGCGTTTGCAAATATGTTAGCCGCGTAAATATGACGCATTTGAACTATTCACTCGCCTGGAGATTAAATCGTTTAATGTCAAATCTCTCAATCCCTATCGTCAAATAGAATCTCATAGACTGTCTCTATTCCTTGGAGGGAGGAATCAACCATGGTTGCGACTAATTTGTTCGACGAGCGCCGCCGCGCGGTAATGATTGCGGCTGCAAAACGATGGAAAGCGCAGCCGCCGACGCCTGCGACGACGCAAGTGACGCCATCGGAACAGGCGCGCTACGACGCTCGCCGTTCGAGCTTTGATCAGGCGAGCGAACTGAAGGCACAAGGCCGTCTTCCGGTGTTCGTCGAGCGGAAGATGGGGCCTACCCTTGACTGGTACACCTTGCCGCCAGACGATGCTGCCCGAGCCGCTGGCCGGCCGGTCGCCCGCATCGTGGCCAACGTCGATCCGAAGGTCGACCCGGTCGGGTTTGCGACCGGGTTCATGGTTTCACCTAACGTTCTTCTGACAAACTGGCATGTGTTTCCGGATCCCGGCTCGGTACGAGGAACCGGCGCAAATTTTCTTCATGATGAGACGGCATCAGGTGTCGCCCGCGGCATCATTTTCGAGTTTGATCCGGACGCCCTTTTCTTCTCGGCGGAGGATCTCGATTTCGCGCTCGTCGCGGTGAAGCCGAAGGCAATCACCGGCGAGCTTCTCTCCTCTGTCAACTTCCTGGCGATCAATGGATCGCGGTCAAAGATCCTGCCCGGGATGCCTATCCGGATGATCGAATATCCTGATGGCGGGCCAAAACGCTATGCGATGGAGAATTGCCGGCTGCTCGAGCTGCGGGAGGACGGTTTCCTCCGGTACGAGACCGACACCGAGGAAGGATCGTCGGGCTCGGCCTGCTATTCGGAAATGTGGGAGGTCGTCGGTTTGCACCACGCCTCCATTCCAAAAATGCGTGGCAATACTATTCTCAATAAGGACGGTTCGGCATGGTCACCTGGCCAGCCGGATGACGGGATAGACTGGATCGCGAATGAGGGTGTGCGCATAAGTGCGTTGGTAAAGGCCTTCGGCGGGCTTGTACCGACCACGCCCGCCTCGAAGCATCTTTTGGACGAATTGCTGGCCAATACGACCGATCCTACCGATGAGGTCGCGAAGCTAGCGACGCCTCGCGCGCCAGAAGCCCTTAGTCCTGTGTTACCTGATCCCTCCAAAATTTTCGCAAACACGAAAGGAAACGTGATGGGCGGGTTACCATGAATTTTTCCGGACCAGTGACGATTTTCGTTGGTAGCGGTGTGCCGGCATCACAGCTTCCACAGGCGACGGCCGCGGTCGCGGCAGACGAGGCGCTCGAGAAAGCACTGCGCTTCGACCCCAATTACGACGATCGAGAAGGCTACAACCCTGACTTTCTCGAAAACGATATCACAGTGCCGCTGCCTCGCATTTCGCAGGAGCGGGACCAGGAGATGTATAAGGAGAATGGCCAGATCGTCGTGCTCAAGTACCATCACTTCAGCCTGGCGATGAACGCTTCCCGGCGCATGCAGATGTGGTCGGCGGTGAATGTCGATTACGATGCATCGAAAAGGACCTCCAGCGGCCGCGCCTTCTTCGGTCAAGATCGTTGGGTGGTTGACCCGCGAATTCCTCAGAAATACCAGTTGGGCGATCCCGACATCTACGCGCCCGCCAAACAGATCGACCGGGGTCATATCGTGCGTAGGGAAGACAATGCCTGGGGTGATACGCCGACGGAAATCGAGTTTGCCAATTCCGACACGTTTCACTTCTCAAATTGCACGCCGCAGCACGCGGCCTTCAACCGCTCCCAACCGGGAAAGCAATGGCCGGGAGTTCAAGGCTTGTGGGGCGGTTTCGAAAACCACATTCAACGCGACTTGCAATCAGGTGACACGCGCGCCTGCATCATAGCGGGTCCGATCTTGAACCCGAACGATCCATCCGAAGATTTCGGGACCGGCCCGGTGCAGTATCCTCTTGTCTTTTGGAAAGTGGTTGCGGTCACGACGCGCGATACCAATGGGCGCCGGTCGCTACGCACCTACGGCTTCAGGCTTTCCCAAAAGGATGTCGTCGACCGGTTCGGAGTGGAATTCGCGCCCGGCGAGTATGCACGCTATCAAGTCGCCCTGTCAGCCATAAGCGATGAGGCCGGCGTTATTTTTGACGATGTTCTCTTGCGCGCCGATACCCACGCCGACGCGTAACGTGACACTCGGCGTGGCAGCGACGGCCAGCCGTCGCATGCTGTAGACGCTTCGGTCCAGAAGGCCGCCGCTCACGCGGCGGCTGCTTCGGAGGCGCTGAAGCGCAACAGATAGTCTACGGCGCGTTGCGCGTGCGCGGCGGCGGCGAAGATCGCCCGTTTATCGTCCTTCAGCGCGGCCGACTTCGACGCCCTCGCCTTCGAGCTCGACATCGGCAAATGGGAGATGAATCGCACGCACTGGGCGATCAAGGACGTCAACCTGCCGAAAGAACTGCATGCTGCGCGGGGCATTGCCTTGCCCTCGTGGACGCGGCAGGCCAGCCGCGCCGTCGACATCACCCAGCACCATTTCGATGTTGGTCTCTCGTTTCCCGGCGAAGCCCGCGGGCTGGTCGAGCAGGTGGCCCGCGAGCTCGAGGCGAGTCTCGGCCCCAACGCCTATTTCTATGACAACAACTACGTCTCCCAGCTTGCCCGGCCATCGCTCGACACCCTGCTGCAGGACATCTATCGCAACCGCTCCAAGCTCATCGTAGCCTTCATCGGCGCCGACTATCAGCGCAAGGACTGGTGCGGCGTCGAGTTCCGCGCGATCCGCGAAGTCACCATGGCTTGGGACGAGCAGCGCGTCATGTACGTGCGCGTCGACGACGGCGCCGTCGATGGCGTGTTCCGCACCGACGGCTACGTCGACGCGCGACGCTTCAATCCCGCCGAGATCGCCCAGTTCATCACCGAGCGCCTCGCCCTCATCCCCTAATCGTCGGTGAGCCAGCCCGACCGTCCGGCGGTCGACCATGACGTGACGACGCCTCGGCGCGCCGGGATCGGTGAGGCGCGGCGTCACCGAGACAATGGCGACCTTCCAGTCCGGCATGCCCGGCTGAGGCGCGGCCATGACACCGGACAGGACCGTCAGCCCGCGGCGCTCCAGCTCGGACACCGCGGCAAGAATGTCATTGTAGAGCTGGCGCCGCCCTCGCCCCGACGACAATGGCTCCTCGACGATGTCGGAGAGGATGAACGAGGCGAGATCGAGCCATTCGCCGAGATTAGCGATGTGGTCGTCATGGGTGTCGGGCACGCCGGGACGGTGGATGAGATAGGCGTCGCACTTCGCGGCATCGCGGATGGCCTTGTGCGTCTTCATCGGCGACACCGCCACCGGTTCGAGATGGCCATACGCCTCGACGAGGTGTTCGGCCGCCTTGTCCGGACCGATCGGCAGGCGCGGCGTGGTGAACGCGCCCGGCGCGTGGCCGAGCGCTTGGGCGATGCGGTCGAGCGCCTCGTCGCTCACCTTCTCCGCGCGTTCGACGCGCTCGACCGTCGACAGCGAGACACGCGCGGAGTCGGCGAGCGTGGTGGCTTTCCACTGCTTGAGATGGCGACCCCAGCGCACCACCATGGCGACGAGCTCGATCGCCGGCGGCGTGGGCACATCGACCGGCTTGTTGGGCAATTCCTTAATCTTGTCGAGAAGTTCCTGGGCATTCATGGACGAGGTCTCCTTTCGTGCCCGCGAACATGCCTCAACTCCGCCGAGCAAAAGAGGTCGAAACGCCCTTCAGCACGCATCAGCTCCCGACGCATCCCCGCCGCCCGCGCACCTGTCGGTTCAATCCCGCCGTTCTGTGCCACGCTTGTCAGCGCGTTGCCCCAATCCGGCCGAGCCCGCGCGCTCCGTCAGCGAGACGATGATTCTGTCGAGGCGGCGGAGCAGATCGTCGTAGGTGACGATGTCCATCATATTCACATATTTCCGCTTGATCACCTCCAGGTCGAACGATTGGTTCTCGGTGAGCCCGCCAGTGCCGTCCGTTCGGCGATCGCGGCCGAGCAGAAGCAGCGCCTTGGGATTGGTCACCCGGATCTGGAGGCCGGCGGGAAGTGCTGACCCGTATCGCTTCGACAGTTCGCGCTCCCCCTCAACGCCCCATTTGGAGAGGTGGAACAGGTATTTCTCGGCCTGCATGATGGTGCCTGACAGCTCCTTGGTCGGAACGCTGTTGCCACGATAAATTCCTCTGCTCAGCAGAATGTCGTCAAAAGGCTTCTTGATCTCGATGACGTCGATGTTGCCGTTGGCGTCGACCACGCAAAGGTCGACGTATCGGTTCTTTCGCTTGTCCGGCCTCGAATAGAAGTCGGCGATCCGAACATTCTCCAACACCGCCACATATTTCGGGAACAGCAGTAGGATGACGCCGACGACCATCTTCTGCCACTCCTTCTCGGAGTAGCTTGCCGCCCTGGCGAGCCAGGAGGAGAGGGTCTCGCGCAGATAGACGAACTTGTCGATCTCGGCACGAAGCAGCTCATCCCGTCGCAAGGCCCGGCCGCGCGCACCGGCGGTCCGGCGATTCAGGTAGCTTTCGTAGTGATCGCGCGCGCTGGTCGCGCCGTCGAAGAATTCGCCGAGGATGGTCTCCACGCGCGCCGCGGCATAGCGGTCGACCTCGATGCTGTTCGGGAACCTCTCGAGCAGCTCGCCGAAGGCCTCGACGGCGATGCTGTCGACCCGGTCGCCGCCAACGACGATTTCGCTGCCGGGCTTCAGCTTTGCAATGCGCCGAAAGATGCTGATATTGCGCTCGGCGACAAAGACCTTCCGGTCCAGCGCGATCCCCTCCGCGACGATCAGCACATCGTTGTCGATCCCCAGGATCCGCCCGGGAATGCGGTGATATCCGTTTTTTGTGGTCGCGAACCGAAACCGATAGAGCGGTCGATCGTCCTCGTCCGCCTCGTCGTCGTGCGCGGCACCGTGCGCCGTCTCCGCCACGAGGTCGGAACTGCGGAAGACACGCCCTTGCTGCCGACCTCAAACGAAATCATCACACGTGCTCCTGCACTGGCTGCCACCATCCTCTTCACCCGGCGCCACGACTAATGGCGACAAACCGGTCTCGCACTATGTCGGTCCGCCCTGCCGGGCCGCGGACATTTCCCTCAAGGAAATATTCGAAGTCGCCGTTCTGAAGCAGGACTGTGAACTGTTCGGCGATGAACCGGTGGACTTCGGCCTCTGCAGCAAGAATCTCGTCCACGATCTCCGGCCGCCGTCGACGATGAGGAGGATATCTTCCATGTCACGGCTCATGAACAGATCACCTGCGCCGCGCCCGAGATAAGCTTCCAG
Source organism: Mesorhizobium erdmanii USDA 3471 (assembly GCF_000472705.1). GTDB lineage: Bacteria > Pseudomonadota > Alphaproteobacteria > Rhizobiales > Rhizobiaceae > Mesorhizobium > Mesorhizobium erdmanii. Next base: position 211,338 of record NZ_KI421454.1, read on the forward strand.
CTTTGTCGCGACAAATAGCTCCGGGGAAAGCTTTTTGATCCTGAGCGTATCGGTCAATTCATGGGTTACTGCCGTTTCGATCCCAGCTGCGTACCAGTGGTTAGTGAAGCCGAGTATGCCGGCATCGTCCGGCATAAAGTCGACCTTGAGGTCCCGCAGCCGCATCCGGCAGATGACGTTGTCCTCGGGGGACTCAGCGAAACCTCGCTGCCTCAATTCTTCCCGCAACTGCGCCCACTCTCCATAACCGGCAAGATCGACGATGAGGTCGACGTCGTCAGTCGCCCTCACATCCTCAAGGGTCACTTCGTCTGTTATAAAAAGAGCGGTTGTGCACCCGCCGACAAAGACCAGCCGTTCCCGGAAGTCTTCCCCCAAAGCTTCCGCCACCGTCTGCAGCATCAGGAGCAATTGGCCTCGGACCGTCATTTTTTCAGGAACCTCTCCGAAAGCCGCTGTCCCGCCAGGCCCGCTTCGCGCTGATTGCCGAGCCGGATGGCATCAACGAGAGCAAGATATTCGTAGAGCCGTTCATCTTTCTGGACTGCTTCAGGCACACTCTTGAACAAAGGTTCAACCGACTGCCCCATGTCCCGCCCTTGGGCATAGGGCCATATGTGTATGTACTCGCCTCCGCTGACCAATAGCCCCTTCAGCATCGGCGCGGCGAACGCCGTCGGAATACCGCGCGTCATCGCGCCTGCCTTCGCGGGAAACACGAACTTCAGGCCGTGGACGATAAATTCATAGAGATTGCGGCGGTGAGGATTGGCCCGTCCCGTATCCCGGTCTTTAATGGCCAACCCCGATGAGAGACTGCGCTTTAAGGAGGCGTTGATCTCCGTCTTGCTGATACCTGTTAGGGATTCCAGCCCGCGAACAGAGAAGGGGTCCTCGCCCGCAAAGCCCCTACGCTGTTCCCCATGGCCCGCGAACTCTCCTTGCTCCTGCAAGCTCACGAGCTTCAGAAGCACCACGATATCCTGACTTTTCATTCCAATCATTGCAGCTTGTCCTCTGTCCTAGGACCAAGGACATTCCATCATTCGATGTCTCTCCTGTCAATGAGAACGCCAGGAGGGCGCCGCGGAAAGTCCAAAATACGTCGTTTTGAGCCGCCGGTAGGTGGTTCGCCGGCAGCATGATGATTGGCTCAGGGCGCTCACCCTAGCTAAAGAGCATTCAAACCTCATCGTACGACTGGCGAGCGCCGCCGGCAGCATTGAAGCGGTCAATATCGTCGGCAGAAGAGCGTCCGAAAAGGGCTGTCGGTTGCTTCATGGTGGGAACGAAAAAGCGAGAGAAGCAGAACTTTCGTGTGCGATCTTTGCACCAGGCCCGTAACTGGCTGATTTTCCTTAAGTATCTGTCCAATCCAGTCGCGCGGGCGCGTCAGATTTCTGCGCGGTGCGGACATCGGTTTGGCGTTCCGGTCGAACTCGTTCAATCAGAACGAGGTCTTGATGCCGACCATCACCGTCGCCGCGGCAAAATCGCCGCCGATCCAGTCGTCTTCGCCGCCAGTCTCTGCGCCGGTCGCAATGTCATAGGTGTTGTAGTCGCCGCGAGCGGTGAACACCTTTTCGTAGGAACCGGAGACGAAGAAGCTGGTCCGCTCGTTGTACTGGTAGCCGACGCTGCCGCCGACCATCAGAACCGGCGCCAATTCGAAATCATCCTCGAAGCGCAGGTCACGCATCCAGTGATGATCGGTATCGCCGGCCGAGAAGGTCGTGCCGCCCTTCAGCGCAAAGCCGAAGTTCCAGCGATCCTGGACATAGGTCGCATCGATGCCGGCGAAGGCGACCGGCAATTTCTGCTGGTAGCTGATGGCCTTTGCGTCTCCTGGGAAGTCGCCAACCGAATCCCGGAAGCCGGCAACGCTGTAGACATAGGAGCCGCCATAGGCAGTCCACTTGACCGAGGTGTACTTGAAACCACCGTTGACGTTGATCAGCAGCTGGTCGCTGAACTGGAAATCGTGGCCGAGCGCGACGGTTGCCGAATAGAAGTAATCAAGATCGGTGTCGGAATGGCGCGAACGGTTGCTCCAGTCGTTCCAGCCATCATTGGTCGAGAATGACGGGTTCCAGTCATAGTCTTCCATGTAGCTGTCGCCGCTGAAGGCGATCTGGCCGGAAAGCTTGGCGGTCCAGCCGGCCTCGCTGCGCGCCGTCATCTCGGCTGAAATGACCGCAGAGGTGTTTTCCCAGATAAGGTGGCTCAGCTTCGAGCCGCTGCCGGGAGCCTGATAGACCAGCTCGTTGGCCTGGATGTCGATGACGCCGACGCCGCCAACGAAAGAGAAATTGGGATTGTAGGGCGCCGGTTCGCTCGCCACCGCGTCGCTGGCCATCGCCGGCCAGGCAGCGAGCAACGCTGCCGCTCCACCAAAGACTTTCGCGTGCAATTTCATAGGACTACCCCCATAGGAATCATCCGCCATTCGGCTATACGCAGCGTAACCGGGTGCAAGTCAGGTGCGGTCGTCTATGCAGCGCCCCTGTAGGTTGGCAAAATTGCCGCCCTCGGCTCTGTTCCTCAACACTCAAGGAAACGCCGCTAGCGTGACCCGATTGACGGCGGTTTGCCGATGCGTTCCGGGCGGCCGGCGTGACGGGAACCGTGCATTATCTGAGGCACACATTTGCGATGACGATGCTGGTACGATTGCAGCGTCAGGCAGCGACCACGCCGGACCTCAACCCGCTGAGGTCGTGCAGGTTGCTTTGAGCAGCCCATAGCAAACTCTGAGTCTAGATAATCCGACAGAGCCGAGGGCCGAGTTCCTCGAACCCGTTGCGCAGATAGAAATCGAGCGTGCGCTTCCATTTTGGTTGCCTGGGCGCTGCAAGCTCAAGTCGCTTCCAACCACGCGCACGGCCTTCCCGCGAGGCGACCTCAAGCAGTTGAGGGGCAATCCCTTTGGACCGCTTTTCGGGTCGAACATACAGCTCCGAAATATAGCCGAACTTACCGCCTGCATAGATCGCCGTGCATTCATTCAGCACCATGATGCCGACCGGCTCGTCATCTGCACTTGCGATCACTGCGACCACGCCAGCGTCGGCAAGCATTATCTCCGCGCTTTGTCTCACGTCGTCGGGCGCGGGAGCTTTCCCGCCAGTGAGTTCATCGAGTAGCGCGTGAATAAAACGGACGACCGTCCCTGCGTCCGTTGCGTTGGCGCGGCGCGTAGATATGGAAGGCATATTTTCTCCTGCTAGTGCTCAAATCCCGATTCATGCTGCTATCCGCGCAGATCCGACTCACTCTTTTAAGTAACTCGGACGAGTGAACAGCATTTTTCATCAAAAATATGATAAAAAAATGCAAAATAAATATTACAAGCATGCAGTATTCCGGGATGACTTGAGGTCAATTGCGCAGATAGAGGTCCTTCTTACAGAAAATCAACCCGGTCACTTCGCTACTGCACGGTGAAGCCGCCTTGCCGAGGTAAGATGAAGCTGCAAGTCTAAAAGGGCCTGGGACAAACGATACAGCCTGAGATGCTCGTGCGGCCAGAACGCTCGGACAATGCATTCGAGCAAAGAGGGACATCCGTGACGGGCGGCGAGAGCGCTCGACGGTCGCCACAACTCATTCGGCGCCAGCCGGAACACGAGCCGAGCCGACCGGTGCGCAGAGGCTGGTTGCCGCGCCGATCAAGTCGGACACGTCCGCCTCGGTCGTCGCGAAAGAGGTGACGAACCTCACGATTCCGGGCTCCCAGCGATCATGGTAGAAGCGGAATCCCATGTCGAGCAGCCCTCGGATCAGGGACGTGGGAAGTCGGCAGAAGAGGATGTTGGCCTCGGGACGCTGCTGGATTTTCACGCCTGGCACCAGGGCCAACCCCTGCGCGAGGGCCGATGCCATCGCATTGGCATGGGTCGCGTTGCGAAGCCAGACACCGTCCCTCAGATAACCGTCCATTTGCGCCGCCATGAAGCGCATCTTGGAACTCAACTGGCCGGCCCGCTTGCGGCGAAAGGCGATCGTGCTCGCGAGATCTCCGCGGAACGAGACGACCGCATCGACCCCAAACGTTCCATTCTTCGTGGCGCCAAATGACACAAGGTCGACGCCGGCCTTCCACGTCATCTCGGCCGGCGAGCAGCGCAGAGTGACGAGGGCGTTGGCGAAGCGAGCACCGTCCATGTGGAGCGGCAGGTTCGCTGACTGGCAGATATGGCTGATGGCCTTGATCTCGTCGAGCGCGTAGACCGATCCCATCTCGGTCGCCTGCGTGATGCTGACGCTGGAGGGCTGGACCGAGTGGATATCGCCCACCATGCGCGTTGCATTGGCCGCCAAGGCGTCGATGTCGATTTTGCCAGCCTCGCCTGGAAGCTGCACCAACTTCGCACCGGCGGTGTAGAACTCCGGCGCGCCGCACTCGTCGCGGTTGATGTGTGCGTCGGCGTGCGAGAGGATGCTGCCCCATGGCGGCGTAATCGCCGCGAGCGCCAGCGCGTTCGCCGCCGACCCCGTCGAAACGAGGAACACGTCGACCGCATGCTCGAACACCTCGGCGAGCTGGCGCTCGACGGTATGCGTCAGCTCATCGTTGCCGTAGGGAGCCGCCTGACCTGACGCGCACGCGGTGATGGCTGCGATCACCTCGGGGGAGACGCCGGCGATGTTGTCGCTGGTGAAGCCGCGGGGGCGGGTCTGCTTGCTTTCGTTCATGGTCTTGACGCTCTTTTCATCCATTGAGCGTCCAAGCTAGACGGTTCGCCGCGCGCTTTATTGAACGATATTCAAACCGAGAGGTAACGCGCCGGCGTCACCCCCAGCACCGCCTTGAAGTGCCGGGTCAGGTGGCTCTGGTCCGCGAACCCGACCGCGACGGCGACATCGGCGACGTGCTGGCCTCGCCTCAGCAGCCGTCGCGCCTCGTCGATGCGGACCTGGATGAGGTAACGGGTGGGGGGCAACCCGAAATGCGCCTTGAAGCCATCGATCAACGTCGCCTTGGAGCATCCGGCGAGGGCGGCCAGGGCGGCGAGCTGCAGAACTTCGTCGAAGTGGGCATGGATGAAGTCACATACGTCGCGGAACCTCGGTGGCACGAATTTTGGCTCAGCAACGCGCGACCTGCCGACTTGTGCGAAGACGTGGGGCAGGAAACGGACCAGATGCTCCTCGATCTCCAGTGCCGAGCTATGCCCATGTTCAAGCAGGCGCCAAAACGCGCTGAGGCCGTGTGCAACTGGCGCATTCTCCTGGAACGGGCTTTTGAAGTCGATCGTTCCGGGTTGGTGTTGGCCGCTGTCCTCAAGGACTTGCCGGACAAGGCCTTCGGGCATGTAGAAGATCTTCTGGCTCCAGCCAAGATCGTCACCAGCACCCCCGAAATGCGGTTCGCCGGGCGCGAAGGTCGCGACGGTGCCGCTACCGGCGTGCCAAACCTCACCTCGGCACCAAACATCATGGACGCCTCGCTCGATCAGCCCGATCAGATACTCGTTGTGGACATGCTTGGAGAAATCCTGCCGGTGATAGTCCGCCGCCAGGTAATCGAGCCCGCCAAGGACATCGGAGTGCTTCATCACCGCACGATTGCGCGGCGGCCGGCCCGGAGGTTCAGAACGGCCACGCGCCTTTTCGTCGCATTCTACGGCGGTATCGGCCACTTGATGATCAATCCAGGTCGGTCGTCACAACGATATTGTGCTCTCATAGCGAATTTCAAACCGAAGCAGGATTAATTGCCGCCCGAAGAGGGGCCTGCTGCAGGGCGGGCAGCGGATTGGCGGGATTAATCGTGTTTCAAGCTTGGGAAGTGGACCCGAGCGACGCGTGGCCGGATGGCCGATATCGAGAAGAAGACCAAGCGCTATCCTCTCCGATCTGACGGATGAGGAATGGTCGCGGATACAACCGTTCCTGCCGGGCGCGGCCAAGACCGGGCGGCGCGTGGTGACGGACTTGCGCAAGGTATTGAACGCGTTCCGCTACATGGCCCGATCGGATGGCGGCTGGCGCATGCTGCCAAAGGATTTCCCGCCCATATCGGTCGCGGTCGAGACGCCTTACGGACACGCCCACGGACTGCGCCAACTGGCTGGAACGTTCCCCGGCCTGACGGCGAAGCAGCAGGCGACGATCAAGGCGCTAAACGCAGAATACGCCAAAACTCGAAGCCGAGTACGAGCGTGTCAACGAACTGCCGGCCGATGTTGACGAACGGCTACCAGGGGCGGCTACGGCTGCACTCATTGTCGGATCTTCGACGAAGTTGGACATGAGACAGAGCGCTATCGGAGGTGGTCGCACTGTTTCGCAACGATTTTCTCATTTGGCACAACACATGCGAGGGCTCTCCCGCATGAGCGCTCCGTCAATCTCGAATGATGCGGGCAGGATTCAATCAAGGCGCAGTGCGTCGTTTCTGAAGATCAAGGAGAGAAGAGTATGGCGAGAGCGCGAATTGGCGTGGCGCGGGCAGTGACAGCGGCCGTCGTCCTCATCGTTGCGGGACAGGCCGGCGCGGCAGATGTTGGGCAAGCCGCGAGCGTCCCGCAGGCAGAAGCCTGCGTCGCGGAAGCGCCAAGCCCCTGGCAGATCCGCCTGCGTGCGTTGGGGGTGATCACCGAGGATTCGGGCTATGTCAATGCGGTGCCCGGCTCCGGTCTTTCCTATTCGAACACCGTGACGCCGGAACTCGATATCTCATATTTCTTCACGGACAACATCGCCACCGAACTCATACTCGGCACCACCTATGCCAACATCGATGGCCAAGGTGCGATCGGCGGGCTGGGCAAGGTCGGCAAGGTTTGGCTGCTGCCGCCCACGCTCACATTGCAGTATCATTTTACCGATTTCGGCGCCTTCAAGCCCTATATCGGCGCCGGCGTGAACTATACGATCTTCTATCATCAGCAAGCCGGCAGCGCCGATGATCTCAAGGTCAAGAATACATTCGGCGCCGCGCTGCAGGTCGGATTCGACTACATGGTGGACCAGCACTGGGGCGTCAACTTCGACGTGAAGAAGCTTTTCCTTAAGCCCGACTTCGACGTCACTGTCGCCGGCACGAAGCTCACAGGCAAGGCCAAGCTCGATCCCTGGCTGGTAGGCGCAGGTCTCACCTACCGCTTCTAATGTCGAAAGGACCCTGAAGGGGCACTTTTCGAAGTCCGCGCGCGGATCTTCCGTGCCGAGAAGTGGACCCGCGATGGTTCTTAAAGGAGTTGTTGGCATGCGCGTAGAAAACGATCATTGCGACGTGATCGGTGTGCCGGCCGCTCCCACGCAACTTGATCGTCTTTCTTCTGCGATTCTGCGGCAGGGGGGGATGGCGCGAGTGTCGCTGCCAGGCGATGTGGTGACCTGGGCGGCAGGCCGTCACCAGACGCTCAGGCAGATGCTTTCCGACCAGCGTTTCAACAAGGACTGGCGACAGTGGCGGGCGCTGCAGGACGGCGAGATTCCCGAGGATCATCCGCTGATCGGGATATGCAAAGTGGACAACATGACCACGGCGCACGGCGCCGATCACCGGCGCTTGCGCGGCCTGCTGTCCAGCAGCTTCGCGCCCAGTCGTATCGCCTTGCTGGCGCCACGGGTCGAACAATGCGTCGATCGACTCCTGGCCGAGATGGCGCAGCGCGGCGGCAGTGCCGATCTGATGTGCGAGTTCGCTGCTCCGCTGCCCACCAACGTGATCGCCGAACTGTTCGGTTTGCCGGACGAACAGCGCCAAGAGATCGTCGCGCTCACCTACAGCCTGGCCAACACCTCCGCCACAGCCGAAGAGGTGCGACAGACGCGGCAGCGCATCCCGGAGTTCTTCCGTCGCCTGATCGCGCTCAAGCGGGGCCAGCTCGGCGATGATCTGGCTTCGGCCCTGATCGTCGCGCGTGACAATGGCGAGCTCGTTTCCGACACCGAGCTCATCGACATGCTGTTCATGGTGCTCTCTGCGGGCTTCGTGACCACCGCCGGCGTCATCGGCAATGGCGTGCTGGCATTGCTGACGCATCCGCAGCAACTGCACCTGGTGCGCAGCGGCCAAGTTCCGTGGTCACAGGCGATCGAGGAGATCCTGCGCTGGGGCAGCTCAGCGGCCAATCTGCCGTTCCGCTATGCCACCCAGGACGTGGAGATCGACGGATGCATGGTCCGCCGCGGCGATGCCGTCCTGATGGCGTTCCATGCGGCGAACCGGGACGAAAAGGCATTCGGTCCCGGCGCCGACAGGTTCGATGTCACCCGGCGGCACAACCCGCATTTGTCATTCGGCGAGGGGCCGCATTCCTGCCTGGGCGCTGCGCTGGCGCGCCTGGAATTGCGCTGCGCCTTCCCCGCGCTGTTCGGGCGGCTGGAGGATCTGGCGCTGACCATCGCTGCGGAGGACGTCGTCTACATGCCGTCTTACGTCATTCGCTGCCCGCAGCGCCTGCCGGTCACCTTCCGCCCTTCCGTCGCTTAGAGAAGTGCGGCATTCACCCCGGATTCGGTGATTCTCGGTTCTCCGGGAGGCTGGACTCGCACGAGGGGGGCGAGCATGCCCGGTTACGCACGATCGTGGCGCCGGCCTTCAGCTGCTCGCGCAGCAGGTCGAGGCGATCGCCGCGCAGTTGTTCGAGACGCTGGCAGCCCAGCCCCAACCCGCCAACCTGAGGCGCCCCTCTCCTTTCCGCTTCCGGCCATGGTCCTCAGCGCTGATGGGCGAATGCGCAAGCACGCTGAGCGAAGCCGAGCGGGAACAACTACTGGGGTTTCCGGCGGACTGTGACGACCTGGCCCGACTTTACGCCTTTGAGCCCGGCGACCTCGATCTGATCAGGCGTCGCCGATGGGGACAAGGACCTCGCCGAGCCTGCACCGATGAGAGGCCGCATCGTATGCGGCTTTGGGCGAAAGAGACCGATCCGCGCAAGGGCATTATTCGCATCATCACATAAACATCTCGTTATATGTATTGACAAGGAGCGAAGCGGATGTGATTGTGCGCATGTCGTGGTTCTCCGCGCGGCACTGCCGTAGCGGAGCTAAGAGGGAAGCCGGTGCGATGCCGGCGCTGCCCCCGCAACTGTTAGCGGCGAGCCAAGCCCATTGGTGTCACTGAGGCGAACGGCCTCGGGAAGACGGGCAGAGGCTTTGACCCGCGAGCCAGGAGACCTGCCACGACGAACAACGTCCACGGGCGGGGTGTCTCGGTGGCCGCGGTAGCCTGGCTTCGTGCCGCCTACTCGCGCGTTCCTTGTCCCCACGCCCCAACCATCGGGGTATGGCATGACTGTCTCTCAACACATTCCTGTGGCAACGCTCGGCGTGCCGCGTATCGGTCGACGGCGGGAACTCAAATTCGCGCTTGAAAGCTACTGGTCCGGAAAATCTCCCGCTGCCGACCTGCTCGCGACGGCGAAGGCGCTACGCGCCGCCAGTTGGAGGGAGCAGCACGATCGCGGCGTGTCGAAAATCCCCTCCAACGATTTCTCGCTTTATGACCATGTGCTCGACACCGTCGCCATGGTCGGCGCCGTGCCGGCACGATACGCCTGGACTGACGGCGAGGTCCCACTCGATACCTATTTCGCAATGGCGCGCGGCAACTAAGGTCAGGCCGCTGATTGTGGACATGCCGGTGACGAGCATGCGGCCAACGGGCATGGCCTTGCCGCGATGGAAATGACCAAATGGTTCGACACCAACTATCACTACATTGTGCCGGAACTTACGGACGATCAGAGCTTTGCCCTCTCGTCGGCGAAACCGGTCGATCATTTCCTCGAGGCCAAGGCGCTCGGCATCCACACGCGCCCGGTCCTGCTTGGACCGGTTACCTTTCTCAAGTTGGCGAAGTCACCTGAGGAAGGTTTCAACCCTATCGCGCTCCTGCCACGGCTGCTGCCCGTCTACGAGGAGCTCCTGCGGAGGCTGAAGCTCGCGGGAGCCGATTGGGTGCAGATCGATGAGCCGGCGCTCGTGGTCGATCTGGTTCCCAACGAACGGGATGCGCTCCAATTCGCCTACTGCCGGCTGGCAAAAGCAGCACCGGAGTTGAAGATCATGGTCGCTACCTATTTCGGATCGCTGGGAGACAATCTCGAGACCGCAATTTCTCTGCCCGTGGCGGGACTGCACGTCGATCTCGTGCGCGCTCCAGAGCAGTTGGAGACCGTCGGCCGGCTCGCGCAGAAGGAACTTGTGCTCTCGCTCGGGCTGATCGACGGCCGCAACGTCTGGCGCGCGAACCTGCCTGCCATGCTTGACCGCATCAAGCCGATCGTCGCCGGCTGGCCGTTGGACCGCGTGGAGATCGCCCCGTCCTGCTCGATGCTGCATGTGCCGATCGACCTGGACATGGAGACGGCACTCGATGCGGATGTGAAATCGTGGCTCGCCTTCGCGGCGCAAAAAACCGACGAGCTGGTCGTGCTCGCCCGTGCCCTGGCTGAAGGCCGGGACGCGGTCGCCGCCGAACTGGAGGCGTCGGCTGAGGCTGCCGCCGCTCGCGCGACATCCGCGAAGGTGCATGATCCGCTCGTTGAAGGTCGGGTCGCCAGCATCAAGGTCGCCATGACGCGCCGGAAGAGCGCATTCGACGTGCGCTCCAAGCTTCAGGGCGACACGTTTGGCTTGCCATCCTTCCCCACCACGACGATCGGCTCCTTCCCGCAAACAGCCGAGGTTCGCAAGGCGCGGGCAGCCCATGCCAAGGGCGAGCTGAGTTACGTCGACTATGAGGCCTTCCTGAAAAAAGAGATAGAAGCCGCCGTTCGCTGGCAAGAAGAGATCGGACTCGACGTGCTGGTCCACGGCGAATTCGAGCGCAACGATATGGTGCAGTATTTCGCCGAGCAGCTCTGCGGCTTCGTCTTCACGCAACACGGGTGGGTGCAGAGCTATGGCTCGCGCTTTGTGCGACCCCCGATCATCATTGGAGATGTGTCGCGACAACAGCCGATGACACTACACTGGTGGCGATATGCCCAGTCGCTGACGCCCAAGCCGGTGAAGGGCATGCTTACCGGCCCGGTGACGATCCTCAACTGGTCCTTCGTCCGGGACGACCTTGCGCGCTCAGCCGTCTGCCGCCAGGTCGCGCTCGCCATTCGCGATGAAGTGGGCGACCTCGAAAAGGCCGGCGCCAGGATGATCCAGATCGACGAAGCCGCACTGCGCGAGGGCTTGCCGCTGCGCGAGGCCGAGTGGCAGGCCTATCTCGACTGGGCCGTCGAATGCTTCCGGCTGGCTTCAACGGCGGTCGGCGATGCGACCCAGATCCACACCCATATGTGCTACTCCGAGTTCGGCGATATCGTGGACGCGATTGCCGCAATGGATGCCGATGTGATCTCCATTGAAACCTCGCGCTCGCAGATGGAACTGCTCGATACGCTTCGAACCTTCAAGTATCCGAACGAGATCGGTCCCGGCGTCTATGACATTCACTCGCCGCGGGTCCCGGAAGTGGGCGATATTTCCAACCTCATCATGCTTGCGCGCGAGCGATTGCTGGATGGCCAACTGTGGGTGAATCCCGACTGCGGTCTCAAAACGCGCAGGTGGGAGGAGGTCCGCCCTGCCCTGGTGAACATGGTGGCTGCAGCACGCGCAATTCGGGAAAAAGCGCAGACGGCGTAGGGCTCGGTGCCACTCGCCGGCGGTGAGCGGCAACGCCACACACAGGGCGATCTTGGGGGAGTCTATCCGGCGCGCCCAAGGCAATCGCGCTGCCAGTGACGAAGCGCCTCGGCAACCTTGTCCTGGCTGAGCCCTTGTTACGGCGGGTTGAAGTCAGCTGTTCCAGAAGCCCCGCGTTGGCAGGCGATCGAAGGAGGCCGGCCGCAAATGAGCCGGCCAGAAACGAGACGGCTCACGGCCAGCCAGCTTCGGATTATTCCGTAGTCGATAAAATCCAGTATCATTATCATCTCCCCGATCTTGATCGCCGAAACCCCGCTCCCGACCGTCGGAAGAAGCATCGGCGATCACGCGCCGCCGGTCCGCGGAGCGCGTTCCAGGAGACCGGATGCAGGGCAAGCTGGGGAAACGTTCAAACGGCACTTCTGGAGACGATTGAGGCGGCATCGACGCTCTGCCATCTGCAGCGGGCCAACTCCCGCTCAATGGCTCCGTCTGCCTCTGTCTCCAATCACGATCGCCGCGAAGGCGAAGCCGAGCGGCCGCAGCTGGCAGGCGGACCCCTTCTGTTTTGATGGTCAAGATCCGGCGCCGGGACCAGCAAAGCCGTCGCGGAAATTGCGGGGTTAGCTTGCTCCTGGCCGATGCCGGCAGGGGTGTTCGGACCGCGCCCAATCGCGATGTGCAGACGGCCGAAATTCACGAGCGGCGTCCCAAATCTCAATCACTGCGCAGAATGCGTGCTTCGAGTGCGGCTGCGACGAAAGCTCGTCGAGCGGCTGGGGGATGGGTCTTACCGCGTAAAACCTGCAGACAGGTGTCCATCGCTATTCTGCGTTTATCGGTCTCATGATGCAGATCCCGCAGCAAGATAGCGGCCGCGTCGTTGACGTCGAACACGATACGCTCCGAGCTGCGGCGGCTAAGCTGAACAACGACTGGCCTCTCAAATCTGATCAACCCGGTCATCCCCCTCCTCCACAGCCACTAAGCGGCAAACAGCCCGGGTCGCATTTCTTAACTCAGCCGAACGCGACCGCTGCACCTGCGCCATTGAGCCTGGCCATTGGCGGGCAAGCGATCGCCATGAGGCGCGTCCGGCCATGGTCAGCTTGCGTGCGATCTGCGGTTGTGCAGTCGATGGTGAGGAACTGCTTCTCATTCGCGTGGTCTAGCTGTGAAACCTGAACATAGTGCACTGTTTGACGCGCCTCGCCAGTCTCAAACATGTCGTCGATGTCTACACCTGCACTTTTCCACTGCCCGATCTGCAGGCGGCGATCCACTGCATCGCGGAGGTTGGATCTTCCAATATGGCGACCCGCTTGGCAAAGCCGAAAAAGGCATTGCGCGCCGTGCTTACCGGCTTGCGCCCATCGTATGCATCGTAGCATGCTCTCAGGGCGGCTTCGTGGATCAGGTCTCTGCGATCTTCCGGCCATTCATTGAGAAAATCGATTGCATCCGCAAGGCCGGCAATCTCTTGGATGATGTGCGTTGCGCGCTTCACGAAAAGGGGGCTGCTGAAAGCCTCAGCGTTCATTGGTTTCTCCCAACTTTCTAAATAGCCAATTTGCGGTGAAGAGGCGCCGCATCGACACGGCGACCATGGCACAATGTGTTGTCAGGGCGATGACGGTTCAAGAGGAAGATCCGCGCCTGCGACCGGGCGTGCAGCGATCCGCCAACACATCATGCAATGGCTTGGTTGCCATCAAAGGCGGTCGTCACTATTAAGCTATGAAGTGATTCATAACCGGCTAGTCTAATTCCGCAGGAGCGTTTTCATGACCGACGAAACCGAGAGCAAAGCCGACAACCTCATCGAACTCACCGCCCATGTCGTCTCAGCCTATGTTTCGAACAATCCGGTTCCCGTCGGTGAACTGCCTGGGCTTATCGGCCAGATACACATCGCATTGAAAGGCACTGCTGGTGGTGCCGCACCAGAAAAGTCAGAAGCTCTCAAGCCTGCCGTACCGATCAGAAAATCGGTTACACCCGATTACATTTTCAGCCTTGAGGACGGTAAGAAGTTCAAGTCGCTCAAGCGTCACCTGGCCACCCACTATGGCCTTACGCCCGACGAATATCGCGCGAAATGGGAACTGCCGGCGGACTATCCCATGGTGGCGCCGAATTACGCTGCGGCGCGCTCGGCATTGGCCAAGACGATGGGTCTGGGCCGCAAGCCGAAGGAACCGGGAACGCCGGCACCTGCCAAGCGTCCCCGCAAGAAAGCCGCAGCCTGACCGCACTTTTTCAGGATCGACGAAGCGGGCCCGGCATGATTTCGCACTCGCGAGATAAAATTTGTGCGTTGCAATATCCGGGGCGATCGGTATGATCATGGTGTCGGCCATCTACTCCTCCCAGATGTGGTGCCGACGCTGAATGGGGCGCACCTCCTCCCGCGTCTCATTCTAAATCGAGCCCGCTGCCACCTCCTCCCGGTAGCGGGCTTTTTCTTTGTCTGAGGCGCGATTTCGGTAGGGCCAATGCATTTGGCTCTAAGCGAGGCGAAGGCTCCGAACTTCCAGGCCTTTCTTGCCCTGCCCGCATTGGACAAACACCTTCTGACCCTCCACCAGCATGCTCAATCCTGAGCGGGTCAGCGCGGTGGCATGAACGAAGATGTCCTTCTCACCATTTTCAGGAGCAATGAAGCCGAACCCCTTTTGGGGATTGTACCACTTGACGGTGCCCTCGCTCTCCAACTGGGCACTCGTCCCGGCGGTGGACTCTCCAGCACATCGAGTATGCAGCTGAGTTTTCGCGGTCTGATCGCCGACCGCCAGCACTCGCGCGACCTGGTGACCACCTCTTGGACTTTCTTGCGTTGTGACCTTGAGACGCATTCCCTCGGAAACACCGCTGCTCCCCGCCGCCTCCAGCACCCGGATATGCAGATAGGCCTCGATGCCCTCCGGCAATTTGACAAAGCCAAAACCCTTGCTGGTGTTGAACCAGATCACTTCGGCGTCAACAGGATCCGCGGTTACGGTGGACGAACGCTGAAAGTAGCTTGGCTCGGATGGCCGTTCCGCAAAAGAAACGGCGTCATCGTCATGGCGATGCCGTCGTGGCTCACGATGGTCTTTATATTTGCCCATGATCGTCTCGACTTGCTTGAACAACGCACTGCGCTCCCGGCAGGATAATCTCAATCGGGCGATGGGTTCATGTCAATTCACCAGTTGGCCGCTTACCCCTTCTATCGCATCACGATCCGGGCCGACCTGTTGCCACACGAAGTCGACGATAGCGGGTGAGCAATATGCGACAGGTCGAGCTGCTGATCCGAACGCTTCCCTATATCGCACGGCAGAAGGTTCGCACTGGAGTGCGACACCGCGATCAACCGTTTCGATCGTGACATCCAGCGGCTGCGTCTTATGCGGATGCCCAGCCGACATTTCGATTTACGCGCACTTTCCCGCACAGCCTGCACGAGGGGGCAGTTCGTCGTTGAATCGCCCGGCTAGATCAACCCCGCCTGCTCGGCCTCGCGGCGCAAATTTTGGCGTGGCCTGGGTCCGATCTGCTGGATCACCAAGCCGGCCGCCAGGGAGCCAAGGTCGCCGCAGGTCTTGAGGTCGCGGCCTTGCGTGTAGCCATGCAGGAAACCGGCTGCGTAGAGATCGCCGGCGCCCGTCGTGTCGACCAGCTCCCTGATGGCGGTCGCCTGGATGACCACGGTCTCGCCGCCGCGCACGATCACCGAACCTTTTTCCGATCGCGTCACGGCTGCGATCCGGCAATCCTTGCGGATCTGCGCCAGCGCCTCGTGGAACGAAGCCGTCTGGTAGAGCGACTTGATCTCGTGGCTGTTGGCAAAGACGATGTCGACCGTGCCCGATCGCATCAGCTCGAGGAACTCGTCCCGGTAGCGGTCGACGCAGAACGAATCCGAGAGCGTCATCGACACTTCGCGTCCGGCCTCGTGTGCGAGCTTCGCCGTCTGCCGGATCGCCTCCTTGGCGCGCGGCGGGTCCCACAGATAGCCCTCGAAATAAGTAACCTTGGCGCCCGACGCCTTATCGGCCTCGACGTCCTCCGGCCCGAGCTCGATACAGGCGCCGAGATAGGTGTTCATCGAACGCTCGCCGTCGGGTGTGACGAAGATCATCGAGCGCGCCGTCGGCGGCTGACCTTCGAGCGGCCTGGTGTCGAAGGCAACGCCCTGGGCATGAATGTCATGGGCATAGATTTCGCCGAGCGGGTCGTTCGATACCTTGCCGAAGAAGGCAGCACGGCCGCCGAAGCTGGCGACGCCTGCGGCCGTGTTGCCGGCGCTGCCGCCCGAGGCCTCGATCGCCGGGCCCATGCGGCTGTAGAGCAGTTCGGCGCGCCTGGTGTCGATGAGGTTCATCGCGCCCTTGATGATGCCGTTGGTCTCGAGGAATGCCTCGTCACACTGGGCGATGATGTCGACAATGGCATTGCCGATGCAAAGCACGTCATAATCCGGCATCAATGTCTCCGCCTGGGAACCTGCCGGCTTTCTTGCCACGCCGGCCGGGCGCGGTCTGGCGAGTTGAAATGGGTTGCCGCATGCGCTTGATTCACGACCTTCACGCAGCTGCCGGTCCTGCTTCACGCAGCAAGTCGTCGGCTTTGTCCGTCTTCTCCCAGGTGAACTCAGGCTCTTCACGGCCGAAATGTCCGTATGTCGCGGTCTTGCGGTATATCGGGCGCAAGAGATCAAGCATCTTGATGATGCCTTTCGGTCGGAGATCGAAAAGCTCAAGTACAAGGCGCTCGATCCTTTTTTCCTCGATCCTTGAAGTTCCGAAGGTGTTGACCATGACAGAAACCGGACTGGCCACGCCGATCGCGTAGGCAAGCTGAACCTCGCAGACCTCCGCAAGTCCGCTGGCAACGATATTCTTCGCGACGTACCGCGCCGCATAGGCCGCCGAGCGGTCAACCTTAGATGGGTCCTTGCCCGAAAAGGCGCCGCCGCCGTGACGCCCCGTTCCACCGTAGGAATCGACAATGATCTTGCGTCCAGTGAGGCCGCAGTCCCCGGCAGGCCCACCGACCACGAACCGGCCGGTTGGGTTGACCAGAAATCTGATCTCCGAAGTATCCAGGTGGGTCGGCAGGACCGGTTTTATGATCTCCTCAATGACGCCTTCGCGGACTGTTTCTTGGGAGACCGCCTCGTCATGTTGCGTTGACAGGACTATGGTGTCCAGCGCCACCGGGCGGAGACCCTCGTAGCGTACGGACACCTGAGATTTTACGTCCGGACGCAGCCAGCCAAGCTGTCCCGCTTTCCGGACCTCTGCCTGTCTTTTCGTCAACTGGTGAGCGAGTTGGATCGGCAAGGGCATCAATGTATCGGTCTCGTTGCATGCGAATCCAAACATGAGGCCCTGATCTCCCGCCCCCTGCTCGAGATCCTGCCCTCGTCCCTCGTCGACGCCCTGGCTAATGTCGGGCGACTGCTCGGTGAGGGCCAGAACGACGGCGCAACGTCGACCGTCAAAGCCGATGGCATCGTCGTCGTACCCAATATCGAGAATCGTATCGCGGGCAACTTGGCTGTAATCGATCTCTGCGTGGCTGGTGATCTCGCCAGCCAGAACGACCATCCCTGTCTTCACCAACGTTTCACAGGCGACGCGCGCCTTCGCATCGGTGCGGAGGACCGCATCGAGGATGGCATCGGAGATGTTGTCTGCCATCTTGTCGGGGTGTCCCGCGCCGACGGATTCGGAAGAGAACACGAACTGCCTGGTCATGGAATGTCCTCGCTTCAAGTGTTGGAGTTAGGTGGGGAGTTTCTGGATTCGGGCGGCCTTACCGGTCGCTGATGCCGGGGACGTCGAACGCAGTGCAGAAGTCGGCGACGTCTCTTCGTACGCTTGCATGAACTTCCTCGTCGTCGGGCTGGCGGCAGACCAAATCAATAAAAGCGGCGATCTGCACCATTTCCCGCTCACGCATGCCCATGGACGTCACTGCCGGCGACCCTAACCGGATCCCGCTTGTAACCGCCGGATCGCGCGGGTCGCCCGGCACCATGTTGAAGTTCGTAATGATGCCTGCCTTGGCCAAGCGCTCGGCATAGGCTTTGCCTGACAGCGGCCGGTCCCGCAGATCAAGGATCAGCATGTGATTGTCAGTCCCGCCGGTGACCAGGTCATAACCGCGATCCAGAAGCGCCTCGGCCAGAGCCTTGGCATTCCTGACAATCTGGTGACCGTAGGTGCGGAAAGAGGGGGTCGCGGCTTCCTGCAAAGCGACAGCTAGCGCGGCGATGGTATGCACATGGGGCCCGCCTTGCAGTTGAGGAAAGACCGCGCGGTCGATCCGTCTGGCGAGATTGTATTTACTCGTGGGATGATAGAGCGCCTGATAGCGATCTTCATTCTTCGACAAAATAAAGCCTCCACGGGGCCCGCGGATCGACTTGTGAGACGTGCTGGTGACGACGTCGCAATGGTGCACGGGATTCGGATGCACTCCTGCGACAATCAGGCCGCTGATGTGGGCGATGTCAGCCACCAAATACGAGTTCACCTCCGAAGCAATTTCGGCCGTTGCCGCGTAGTCAAAAACACGCGGATAGGCTGTCCCGCCGACCCAAATCAGTTTCGGCCGTTCCCGTCTGGCTGTCTCGCGCAAGCGGTCGTAGTCGATCTGCTTCGTCTTTTCGTGCAGCCCATAGGGGATGCGTTGATAATCAGTGCCGGAAAAGTTGACGGGCCACCCATGAGTCAGATGGCCGCCTTCGGGCAAAGGCAGCCCCATGACTTTGTCACGGGCGCTCAAAAGCGCGCGATAGACAGCCTGGTTGGCTGGTGAGCCCGAATAAGGCTGGACGTTGGCGTGCTCACTGCCAAATAGCGCTTTCAGGCGCTCGATCGCGAGGGTCTCAAGCTCATCGACGATCTCGTTTCCCGCGTAGTAGCGCGCGCCCGGGTAGCCCTCGGCATATTTGTTCGCGAAGATAGAGCCGGTCGCTTCCAGTACGGCTGAGGAGGCAAAGTTCTCAGATGCGATGAGTTTGAGCATCGTCCGCTCTTGCCGCCTCTGTCGTAGAAGCAGTTCGTGAACGCGGCAATCGACATGGACCAAGGAAGACCGTCCGAATGTGCCGGGCTCTGCGATGGCTGCGTCAGCGGAGTTATTCATGGTAGTTTCGCACTCCCGCAGATCTTTTCACGATTAAGCAGCAGTCCCCTTCGACCACGCGTATGTACCGCCTCGAGCCGCTCCAGGTCCCGCTTATGATAGCCATCGTCGTGGGGCAGGAGATCGACCAGGAATTGAACCAACCCTCCGTCCTTGCCCCCTGCATTGAGATGATATGAGGACCAAGGACGTTGTCCGTTGCCGCAAAGAAAGTCGGCTCTGGCCAGCATCCGGACGTGTCGCGCGACGCGCTCCCGACGAAGATCGAGAATCTCCGCCAGTTCGCGGACAGTCAGGTCGGCATGCGCGCAAAGGCCCAGGATCCGTAGGCGATCAAGATGTGCTGCTGTCATTAGGCGATCGACAAGTATCATCATTGGTCAGCACGGCGCCAAATAGAAGAACCGAACCCCTCGTCCTGCTCGCTTTTTCATGTCGGGCTCTTCGCAAATGCTGTTCGGCAGCGGAACATAACCACATCAGATTTCTGCCACCACTGAACTTGAAAGTTGTGGTGAGCGTACCATTGACAGCGATTTGTGGTCGCAAAGATTCCATAAATTTCCTTGAAGGATCTGTTGCAAGGCCTAAACAAGAACGCAACGAGACTGGCGAGGTGCTGGTAAGACGGCAAGCTGGCAAACAGCTTGGCCAACAGGGAGGCGAGCGGCGCCACCTCTACCTAGCAGGCTGTTGAAGAAGGATCACGCTTGGCCTTGAGGATGGCTTCGTCGCCGTTGTGGTAGGCGAATGTGATCTCGATCGAGCCGTCGTCGAGCAATTCGGCATGGCCATCGCCTGTGACTTCGTCCATCTCGTCACATCCGCCCCATGTGAAGTGAACTATTGAGGGGCTGTAGCTGAGATCGAGGCCGGCTTGCAGGGCGCCAAAGGCGATCTCGCCGTTGTTGTCGCCGCCGATGGTGATCATGGCGGGGCCGCTCAGGTTCAGGTAGCCGCGATCCCACAGATCGGCTTCGATGATCCGCCAGCGGCCGATCAGTTGGCAGCCCGCGGGCGCGGTCATGTCGGCACCGCCAGGAGCTTCGGTAGCGGCACCAGATTGTAGGCGGCAGCCGCGAAGATGAAGGCCCACCCGACGCGGTCGCGTCCGCGCAACTTGGACTTCTCCTGCCCGGCGACCGTCTTGATCCAGCCGAACGCCTCTTCGATGCGCTTTCTGACGCGCTGGCTGACGGCATAGCCGCCGTGCCGCGTCGTGCGGCGATCGATCGCCGAACGGCGGCCGTTCGTGTTCTGCGCTACATGCGGCGTCACCTTTATTGAGCGCAACTCGTTGATGAAGTCCTCCGCGTCATAGGCCTTGTCGGCGCCGAGCGTGATCGCCTGCGGCCGGTCGGCGCAGGGTTCGATCATATGCAGTGCGGCCACTCGCTCGGCATGCCCGTCGGCCAGCGTCAGGCAGGCATCGACCAGCAGGCCATGGCGGTTCTCCACCCGTGCCCCATGAAGCAGAGCTTGGCCTCCTTGCCCCGCCCCTTGCGGTAGAGCCTGGCATCGGGGTCGGTGGTCGAAGCATGCGTCTCGTTCGACCGTTTCTGGCCGTGGAAGTCCGCCTCCGTGTTACGCCCACCGCCCTGAGCCGGCGGCTCGCCTGAGTCATTCCCCGGCTCTTCGCCCGAACCGTCCTTCGGCTTGAGGCTCTTCATCGACGCCCAGGCCGCGATCAGCGTTCCGTCGACCGAGAAGTGATCCGTGGAAAGGAGCTTCTTCACCTTGGGCTGCGCCAGGACTGCACTGAGGAACTTCGCCGCGATGTTGCCCTCAAGCAGCCGGTCGCGGTTCTTCGAGAACACCGAATGGTCCCAGGCTGCGTCGTCGATGCCGATGCCGACGAACCAGCGGAACAGAAGGTCGTATTCCAGCCGCTCCATCAAAAGCCGCTCCGAGCGGATCGAATAGAACGCCTGCAAAAGCATCGCCCGCAGCAGCTTCTCCGGCGGGATCGAGGGCCGTCCGATCGGCAAGTACAGCGCCGCGAACTCGCGCTCCAGCGCCGACAGGGCTTCATTCACGATCGTCCGGATCGCCCGCAACGGATGATTGCGCCGAACCCGGGCTTCAAGGTCCACGTAGCTGAACAGTTCGCCAGTTCGATCGTCGCCGCCGCGCACCTCCGAATCCCTTCGGAACAGTGAATCACCGCTGCGGTCCGGTGGCGAGTGCCTTTTTCAACAGCCTGCTAGGCGACAGTGCTAACCTGCATCGTGCACCTGATCCGCCATCTGTTCGTGTCGCGGAAGGTCGCGAAGCCGTTGTGCCGACGCTCAGAGCCATCTGCCGGGGGCGGACGCTAGGCCGGCATGAAGGCTCTGCAGGACTTCGAGGCCGGCGACACCCGGCGATCACTCAGAGCTGGCGGCGCGACTGGCAGCACGTCGTGCCTCTTCCCCTATCCGAGTGTGCGCAGCATCATCTACACGGCGGATGCGGTCGAAATGTCCGTGGCGCGTCGGCCATTTCCAAATAGCGCTTATCTGGTCAGTTAGGTCGCACCCCTTCGATGTGGCTGACACGGAGGGCTTGTGCCAGTTCATAAAGCGTGACGATGGTGGTTCCCTTTGCCCTTCTCCAGCCCGCTGATTTCCTGCTGGCTGAAGCCGGAGATCTCGGCAAGCTGCTCCTGCGTCAAGCCGGCCTTCTCCCTGATCCTGCGTGCATTTCGTCAGACCAGCTTGCGGTCTCCATGCGAAGGTCAGCAAGTCAAAGCCATTGAGTTTATGCCATCGATGTGCCCGAACCATCTGCCGCCGGGGGGCAGCAAATCCAAGGCTACGATTTTGGTGACTTGTCGCTTGCCAAGCAGCACAAGCTATCGGTCACGCAAGCGACGCACACGTGCGAGAACCTCGCAAGGGTCGATTTCGAGCGCTTCCGCTACATCGAGGAACTCAATGACGTCCATGCGACGTTCACCGCCCTCATACTTGGCCACGAAAGACTGCGGGCGGCGAAGCGCTTCGGCAACCTTGGCCTGGGTTAAGCCCTTGTTCTTGCGCGCCGCTATCAGCTGTTCCAGCAGCCGGCGTTGGCGGGGCGATCGAAGGGATTTCGGCATCAGATGAACCGGCCAGAAGGGAACCGGCTCATCGACTAATCCCAGTTTCGGATTATCCCATTTTAGGATATATTTGCAATCCACAAGGCAAGCCGCGCCATGGAGCAAACTGTATGGTCGAGACCATGTCGAAGAAAAGCGGGCTCAGTTCATGGGCGGCGGTTGCGCGTCATCCAGATCGATTTCGGCAATCCGGGATGGACTGATCGCCTTTGTTACTGCGGCGGCCTAATCAACTCACAAGGATCAACGTCAAACGCTTTTGCGAGCCGGCCAAGCACACTGACACTTGCGGAAACCCGAGCACGCTCGATCGAGCCCACATAGCGCATGCTCAGCTCTGCGCGGGCAGCCAATTCTTCCTGCGTCAGGTCCTGATCATGGCGCAAACGACGCATGTTGATCGCCATGACTTCCGTGAGGTCCATGGCGAGATAGGGACCAGAACCGGAACTATCGTTCTAGGAACGATCGTTCCTATTCGCTATGATGAGCCAACCGAGGAGAAGCCGTGCCCGATCACAACAAACCCCAAACCGGCAAGAGGGTCGCGATGAAACGCAAAGTCCAAGACGAAGTCCCCTGGTCGGACAGCCTGACCGCTTACGACAATGAGCACTTCGCCATCTATATGAGGCTCCTGGACGCGTCCGCCGACGATGCCAGCGAAGACGAGATGGCGCAGCTCGTCCTCGGCATCGATCCGATGCGAGAACCTGAGCGCGCCCGAATGGCGGTTCGCAGCCATCTCGATCGGGCAAACTGGATGGTTACGACTGGATACAAAGAACTGTTCGCGCGCTGACAGGCTCCAGGTGAGCTATTCCAATCATCTTAGACGAGGAAATCCCGATAGCCGCGATCCATGAGCATGTGACCGCGCCGGACGGCACGGCGGATTCGATCGCGAAGGTGGTTGCGCGGATCCGTCCAGTCGGCCTGGACGCGTTGTCGAGCCAACAGGGCCATTGCGATTTGGCGATGCGATGCCCCGCCTAGCGAGCCGTCGAGCGCCTGAAGAACAAAGCGCAGACGGCTAGCGCGCGCTTCGGGGGGAAACAGCCTGTCGGGAAATTGTCCAGTCGCGTGAAAAGCATTGAGGCATTCGAGCGCATTCAGGTGCTGCCTCATCCGATCGGCGGGCCAGATCGCGTCGACGGAAAGCTGAACGGGGCGCAAAACCTCCGCGCCCTCCACGACAAGTTGGAGGTCCCGGTGAGCATTTCGCAGCATGACGTGCTGTCGACCGTCCGCCGTGATCATGAGTGCCGCCCGGCATGGCAATGTAGCGAGATCAAACGAAAGCGTTTCGGGCGACAGTGCCTTTTTCGCAATGACCGGCAGGACATGCGGGCATTGGCGGGAGCACCAGAACACAGCCGCATCAGGCCTCAACGAGCTTGCGAAACAGGAGCCCCCACTGCGTGAGATCGAGCGACGATCTCATCACTTCTACCTCGAACCACCTTTCTGCAAATTCTGCGTGCTCAAGCGCGTGCCTGCAGTCACGCTGGAAGGCCGGATTGCGCCGCAGGAATTCCCAGGCCCAGCCGCGTCGCGTCAAGTGCCGCGTATAGCGATAAGATTTCTCATCCTGCCAGTCCGGCCAGTCGGCGTCATTACCTATCATAGCCATGTCAGGCGCCCGTGCAGAGCATCGGCGCCCACAGTACGGGACCGCCAAGACTGCCACTGTGGCGGACCGCAGCAAGGCTCGCCTCTGAGACATCCAAACAGCCGGCAACGGCGCGCGTGGTGCCGATTGTCGTGGCGGACCGATCCGGGCCAGCGGCCATCCGGCGCGGCGCAGAGTTCGCTCCATGCGCAAATCGGTAACCGTGACGATATGGGTGAGCTGCCGCGACAGACCGAACTCGATCATGCCAGCGAGGACTCGCGACACCAATACACCCACTGCCCTTCGGTGCAGACGGTGGAAGATCAAGGGCGAATCGGCTGCTTTCCCAGACACTTGGTTGCTCGGGTGCCGTTCTTCCCTCCAACAGCCTCGAAAAGACTTCTCGCAACATCGTCGGCCCTGTCGAGGGCAGGAGGCGTACGCAGCCCCCGACGCGACCGGCGGAATCGCGCAACACAAGATAGTGCGGTTTCAGGGAATCGAATGAACCGATCTCGAAGCCGCCCGTCGTGCGCACGTTCCAGTCGAGTCGCTCCTTGAAGATGCGGTAGCGCAGGCGGTGCATTTCGTGAAGTTCGTCGGCAAAGGCGCCGTACCAGCCGGGCGCAATAAGCTCAATCATGATGGTCTCCTCGCAGGTATGACCCTGCCATTGGAGGCGAACCTTCATGCCGCGACTGCCTGTGCATTTGTACAGGTAGATCAGAGAGGGATTCTGTTCCTCAGAGGATTGATGATCGTGAGGAGGCCAGCAGCGTCACCGCCTGATTTTTGGTGCGCACGCCGAGCTTCTTCTTGGCATTGTCCAGATGGAAAGCGGCCGTGCGCTCCTTGATCCCCAAGATGCAGCCGATCTCCCAGGCGGACTTGCCCTTTGCCGTCCATTGCAGGCATTCGTACTCACGGGGCGTCAGCGAAACACCATCCACCGCCAGACCACCCGAAAGCTTGCGGCGAACGCTAATGTGAAAGCACATCGCCATAATCTCGAGCGCCTGTTCATATTGCTCGGCGATGCGCAGGAAGGTCGAATCGAGCCTGTCTGCCGCGAAGGTCATCGCAGCGACACCGCCGCGGCGATCGACAAGTGGAATCGTCAGTCCGCAGCAGATGCCGAATTCGGCAGCCTCATCGAAAAGCTGTTGCTGTCGCGTTGAAATGCCGGCATGGCCGAAACCCGGTCCCCACTGAAAGGGACATTCGCTGCACCTTGCCCATTCTATGACCGGGTCGATCTTTTCGTATTGGTGGCGCAAGTAGTGCGACGTCCAGCCGGAATGATAGTTCGATATCAGCCTGGGTTTTGTGACGCGATCAGACACCAGAGACAGATAGGCGAATGC
This sequence comes from Mesorhizobium erdmanii USDA 3471, assembly GCF_000472705.1. Lineage (GTDB taxonomy): Bacteria > Pseudomonadota > Alphaproteobacteria > Rhizobiales > Rhizobiaceae > Mesorhizobium > Mesorhizobium erdmanii. The sequence goes on from NZ_KI421454.1 coordinate 236,152, forward strand.
GGGAATGTCGAAGGCGCCGGCGGCGCTGGCCAGTGCGTTATGGAAGTCGACTTCATCAACGCTCAAAGACAACTGTTCCAGCAAAGTTTCGAAGACGAGCTGCATTTTCTCCAGCGGCTGTTTTCAATTAGACATGGGACTTTCTGGCTTCTTGGCAGCTACGGCGAGAAGACTCGCCCCCCAAGATATTCGACGCTGGAGAAAATACACCGCGGTGACTGCTCCCCGGACCTTTGATCATATGAAAGCAGGTGCATGCGACCTCGACGCCGGCTGCCGTAAGCCGCTGGTCCGAAGCTGCGATTGTGGGCGGTTGCCATGGTGTAGTAGAAATATTGAAGCTTGATGTGCCATCCGGGTATGCAGATGACCTCCTTCTCGAACTTTCGATTGCGGACGCGCTACAATCACGCAGATCTAGCGGGGCACCCAGATCCGGCGGGTCAAAAAAGGCGCCCTGCCGGCGGGGAGGTACACCGGCAGGGCGCGCCGCACAAACACCCTGGTCGTTGGGCAACAGGACAGCGGCGGCAGAACTGATTTGGTTATCGCTTGCGATCGAAGGTATCCGAAGCATGCTTAGAATCTGACGGCTCAAGTTTAGCAGTTTCGGTCGGCTCGGCGCGAAATGCGCTGTCAACCCGCCTTCACCAATGGGACACCGTGGGCGACCAGCCCTAACGACAGGCTGACGTCAAAGCGCTTGGTCCGTGGGAAAGTTCCTCCCAGGGACCACTTTACCCGGGACGGCGTCGAACCCGGGGCTCGCTTCCGTCGGCACTCGCATATTCATATCGCACCCTCGGCCTTCAGCGCGCGATAGGTCGTCTCGACTGATTTCGCGGTTGCGTCGACGATTATGTCGATCTCCTTCCGCGTGATGATCAAAGGCGGGGCAAAGCCGAGGATATCGCCGTGTGGCATGGCACGGCCGATGACACCATTCTCGAACAGAGCAGCGGCGGCTCGAACCCCGACCTGAAGATCGGATTCAAACGGTATTCTCTGCTTTGGATCTCGCATCAGCTCTACGGCGGAGAGGATTCCGACACCACGAACCTCTCCGACGATGGGGTGTCCCGCCAGTTCGGCATTCATGCGGGCATGCCAATACGGTCCGACATCGCGGACATGCTCCAGGATATTTCTTTCCTTTAGGAGTCGAATATTGGCGAGCGCGGCCGCAGCGCAAAGCGTGTGACCTGAATATGTCCAGCCGTGGCCGAGAGCGCCGTGCTTCTCTGTTCCTTGTTCCAAGACCGACCAGACCCGGTCGCCAATGATTGACCCCGAGATGGGCAGGTAGGCGGAACTCAAACCCTTGGCGATGGTCACGAAGTCCGGCCGCATGCCATAGAGGTGGGAACCGAATTGCTCACCGGTTCGTCCAAACCCGCAGACCACCTCGTCGGCGATCAGCAGGATATCGTACTTGTCGAGCACGCCTTGGATCGCGGTCCAGTATCCTTTTGGGGGTGGAACGATACCGCCTGTCCCAAGCACCGGCTCGCCAATAAAAGCTGCGACGGTCTCCGGGCCTTCAGCGAGGATAAGGGCTTCAAGTTCATCCGCGCAGCGTGTCGAGAACGCTTGCTCACTTTCGCCGTCATGCGCCTGGCGATAGTGGTGCGGCGTCGTGGTATGGCGCACTAAATCCAGCGGCAGGTCGAAGAAATTATGGAAGAAGGCAAGGCCTGTCAGGCTCCCGGTGACCAGCCCAGACCCGTGATAGCCGCGATGTCGCGAGATGATCTTCTTCTTTTCAGGGCGGCCTAGAATGTTGTTGTAGTACCAGACCAGCTTGATATTGGTTTCGTTGGCGTCGGAGCCGGAAAGGCCGAAAAACACCCTTCGCATGTTCTTACCAAAATATTCGACGACGGCCTCTGCCAAGAGGGCGACTGGCTCTGTTCCTTGACTTGCATAGACATGAGCGAACGGCAATTCGTGTGCTTGCTTGGCAATGGCCTCGGCAATTTCCGTGCAGCCATACCCCATGTTGACGCAGTAGAGCCCACCGAAACCGTCGAGGCTCTTTCGGCCTTCGCTATCCCAGATGTACACGCCTTCCGCACCGGCCATGATCCGATTTGGGGTCTCGCCTCGACTGTGCTTGGCCAGATGCGTAGACGGATGAAAGACGAAGCTTCGATCCTTCTCTCTGAGTTGCTCGGTTCCCAGATTGCTCAACCGCATAGTCCCTCTCCTCGCGATGGATTGGCGGAGGGCACTCGGCCGGCCGCCTCCTTAGCAATTAGCATACCGCAAACGCCTCTCCAGTTTCGCGGGAATGCACGTCCTTCGCCGACGAATTCGCGGAATCTGGATCAAAAGCCGTGGAAACCAAGGCCTCGGCGTTTACCGTCGCCTTAGTGCGGACAAGGGGATTGGTGAATTGGATTTGACTGGTTTGGTCACGACAAGACTGTAATATTGATCGATCCCCAAGCCTGCCTGCAGCAGCCCCTCCATGAAATCCTGATACGCAGCCATAGAAGGAGATGCGACGCGCATCAGATAATCGATCCGCCCGCCGATAGCCCAGCAATCCAGGATTTCCGGAAATTCTCCGATCACAGTCTCGAAGTGTCTTTGGTCCTCGAGGCGATGACGTTCCAGCACGACCTCCACCATGACAAAGACCATGCCGCCGATGAGGGCCGGACTCAACCGCGCGTAGAACCCCTCAATAATCCCTGCGACCTCGAGTGCACGGAGCCGCTCCGAGCAGGCCGACGCCGAAAGATGAACGCGGTTTGCAAGCTCGCTTTTTGAAATCCGGCCGTCCGACTGAATCTCGGAGAGAATCCGGAAGTCGCAAGCGTCCAGGCGCGCAGGATTGGGTTTCGACTTCATGAGCTTCTGCTTAGCCGGTGTCGACAATGGAATTGACGCCAACCAACCGAGCTCGGTCGGAAGGCTCAAACGCCGATGTTGCGTGCGATGCTATCGGCCGCCATGCGCTTGCGCCACTCAAGAGGCCCGGAATTGTGAATGGAGTTTCCCTCAACATCGACAGCCATGATGACAGGCATATCCTGCACCTCAAATTCATAGACTGCTTCCATGCCCAGGTCTTCGAAGGCAATCAGCCGCGCTGACTTGATTGATTTTGATATCAGGTAGGCAGCCCCACCCACTGCGATGAGATACGGCGTTTTGTGTCTTACAATCGACTCGATGACAGCCCGTCCTCTCTCCGCTTTGCCCACCATCGCGAAAAGCCCGGTTTCGGCGAGCACCTTGTCCGTAAAATCGTCCAAGCGGCTGGAGGTTGTTGGGCCAGCCGGTCCGACGACCTCATCTCTCACGGCGCGGACGGGTCCAACGTAGTAGATAACGCGCCCCTGCAGATCGAACGGAAGCGGCTTGCCGGCGTCGATCAACTCGACGATTCGCTTGTGGGCGGCGTCCCGGCCTGTCAGCATCTTTCCGGACAGAAGAAGTGTTTCACCGCAGCGCCACGATGCTGTCTCCTCCTTCGTCAGCGTATCGAGATTGATCCTTTGGACGCCGGCCGAACTCAATTCGTCGGTTCCGATGTCTGGCCATTCGCGCAAATCGGGAGGTTCCAGCCGGATTGGTCCAGAGCCATCCAAGCTAAACTTCAGGTGCCGGTTGGCGGCGCATTGAGGAATGAGCGCCACGGGCTTGGACGCCGCATGGGTAGGATAGGTCGCAACCTTGACGTCGACGACTGTCGTCATGCCACCAAGGCCTTGGGCGCCGATCCCCAGCGCGTTAATCCGTTCATAAAGCTCGATCCGCAGTGCCTCCTCCACACTTGATGCCCCCCTGGCGATCAATTCCACCATGTCGATGGGCTGGTTCATGGCCTCCTTGGCCAGCAGCATCGCCTTTTCAGCGCTACCACCGATGCCAACGGAGATCAGGCCGGGCGGACACCATCCGCTGCCGAGGGTGGAAACGGTATCGACCACCCAGTCGGAAACGGACCCGCTGGGGTTCAAGGTGGTAAAGCGCGCCTTGTTCTCTGACCCGCCGCCTTTTGCGGCAATGGTGATCTCGATCTGGTTGCCTTGCACAAGGTCGACGTGGACGACTGCCGGGGTGTTGTCACGGGTGTTGACCCGTCCGGCAAGCGGATCGGCAACGATCGATGCCCGAAGGGGATTGTCACGGTCCAGATAGGCCTGACGGACGCCCTCATTCACGAGATCTGCGAAACTGACCGTTGATTTGATGCGGGCTTCCATGCCGACCTTTGCGAAGACCACCACTAGGCCGGTGTCTTGGCAGATCGGGCGCCGCCCGAAGGCCGCCATGCGGGAATTCAGCAGAATCTGCCCCATGGCGTTCTTCGCCGCTGGGCTCTGTTCACGCGCGTACGCCTGCGAAAGAGACCGGATATAATCTGGAGGATGGTAGTACGAGATGTACTGAAGAGCGTCTGCCACGCTCCCTATGATGTCCTTTCCGGCGATGGTCCGTGTTCTATTTCCCACCGGATTTCATCCAGATGAGCTGAGGCCGTTGACCATTTTCAAGATCTGGAAGCTCCGCACCCCCTGCTCGCCTCCTTCATATCCATAGCCGCTCTGTTTGACGCCTCCATAAGGCGCATCCGCTGAAACCCCTTTCAGGTAATTCACACTGACAGCGCCCGCCGAAAGACCGTTGGTCAGCTTTCGTTGCGTATCGGCATCGTCCGTGAAGAAGTAAGCGGCCAAGCCATACTCAGTGGCGTTGGCTTCCTCGATGGCCTCTTCGAGCGTATCGAACGGAGCGACGGTGAGGATCGGTCCGAACGGCTCTTCATGAAGCACTCTGGCATCCTTCGGCACGCCCGTCAGGATGGTTGGCGGCCAGTAAAAGCCCGGTCGGTCGAGGCGGGTGCCACCAGTCTCGATGCGGGCGCCGCGATCGACCGCATCCTTGGTCAGACGCTGCATGGCCTCGATTCGCCGCGCGTTTGCCATCGGTCCCATCTCCGTTGCAGGGTCGTCCGGTTGGCCGATCCTGATCTTGCGGGCTGCTTCTATCATCCGGGACAAGAATTGCTCATAGAGAGACCGAGCGACGAGAATCCTGCTAGGCGCATTGCAGCTCTGGCCCGCGCACTCGAACTTGTATTCCGAAATTGCCGGTATCGCCTTTGCCAGGTCGGCATCCTCACACACAACGACCGGGGAGTGCCCACCGAGTTCAAGGATGCAACGCTGCAAATTATTTGCGGCGAGCGTGGCTAGCTGCTTTCCAACCGCGGTTGAGCCCGTGAAAGTCAAGACCTTCACGATTGGCGAGCTGAGCAGATGCCGCGATATATGCACCGGCACGCCGAAGACCAGATTGACCACGCCCTCCGGGATCCCTGCTTGGTGCAACGATTCAACGATATGGACCGCCACGCTCGGGGTCTCTTCAGCCCCCTTTAGGATTACCGGGCAGCCTGCCGCCAGCGCGGGGGCGAGCTTGCGGGCTATGAGAACGGCCGGATAGTTCCAGGGCGTGAAAGCAGCAACGACACCAAGGGGCTCGGGGACGATCATCCGGTTCGGGCCCATCGGAATAGGGGCCGACAGCTCTTCGGCGTGCGCGCCGTTCCACTCCAGTGTTTCGACGGCACGTGCGTACTCACCTGTCGCTTCGGCAATCGTCTTTCCGTGTTCGGCCGACAGGTCCCTAGCTGCTGCTTCAATCTTCGTTGCCAAAATTCTTGCGGCTGCTACCAGGATCTCGCCACGATATTTGGCTGGCTGTGAGGACCACGCCTTGCGGCTGCGCTCTGCCGAAGCGAGGGCCTCATCCAGATCGGACACCGTCGCCGAGGCCACCGAGGCAAATACCTTCTCCGTTGCCGGATTAATCACCGACAACGTCGCTTTGCTACTACCGGGCCGCCATTTGCCGTTGATGAAGAGCTCGTGGCTCCTGGCGTCGGACATCGCGTGCTCCACTTGGGTGAATTTTTGCCATACGAGCGCTGTTCGATATCGAAACCATCGCTTGAGCCAGTTTCCTCGCGATGTCGAGGCGGGTCAAATATCGATTAATGCCGAAATCCATCTGGAATCCAGATTGATCTGTTCCTGATGGCGGCAAGCGGTCATGCCCGTCAGCTCGCCTCAGGAGCCATTGCCGCCCAGCCTCGGCTTTCAATTAATTCTCTGGAAACCTTGGGAATGAGCTTGCGGACCGCGGAAACGGCCGCAGAACGCTCGTCTTTAGGATTTACGGCAAGCACGACCGAGCGGGTAATCACCGGATCGACAATCTTGACCGCCCTGACGAGCCCCTGAGAGGCTTCTTTCTGGACGGCAGAAGGGGCAAGGATAGAATGGGCTTTGCCCTCTATCACCATGTTGATGATCGTTGAGAGCGAGTCCACTTCAAACTTGACATCTAGCGCGCAACCGTGTTGTGCGACCACGTCAGCCACCGAACGTCTGACATTGTTATTGCGCATGGGAACCGCCAGGGGGAACGCGTGTAGATCCGCCAGAGAAATCGAGTCTTCGAAAGGCGGTTCACCCGACGGCACCACCAGACAGAGCTCTTCGCGCGCCAGGACTGTCATTCGTGCCACACTGTCCGCAGTGCGGTAAAGAACTGCCAGATTGAACCGTCCAGCAGCCATCCATTCCTCCAGCGGTCCTGTCATACCCTCTATCATCTTTAGTGAGACCCTCGGCAGTTCAATTCTCACTGATTCAAGCAGGGGGCCACTAAGGACGCGAGCGGCTCCGGACGGAATGCCAATGGTCACCTCCCCCGCAGGGGATGCCCCTGTGTTGGTCAGTTCCGCCTGGGTGAGTTGAATTTCCTTCAGAATCGCGCGCGCCCGTTCGAGCAGCTTCGCTCCTGACGCTGTCACGCTGACGCCAGTCCTGTCGCGTATCAGCAGCTGAGTGCCGAAGCCTTCCTCCAATTGACGTACATGCAGGCTAAGGGCGCTCTGCGCAACATGAAGGAGCCCAGCTGCCCTCGTAAAACTGCCTGCTTCCACTACTCCGACAAAGTATTTTAACTGTCTGATTTCCACGGTTTAAGGGATCCAGCTGAGTCACTCTCCCAGTATCTTCATGTCTATCTCGAAATGAGATGGCGAGCAAGATGCAATGTCGCCGAGCTCACACCGGAAATAAGCTCCCTGATGAGTGGTTGACTAGGTGTATGTCAGTTACTGCCGGCGAGGGTCAGGATTTCGTGGGCGCGCCGCACCACCGGCGGGTCAATCATCTTGCCATCGATTGCGAAGGCGCACAGACCCCGCCTTGCGGCATCCTTTTGAGCCGCGACGACACGGCACGCCCAATCGAGTTCCTCTGTACCCGGCGAGAAAGCCTCGTTCAAGATGGCCAGCTGTGCCGGATGAATCGCCAGGGCGCCGGCAAAGCCAAGCCGTCGCGCATGCATCGCGTTTTCACGGAATTTACGGGTGTCCGAGAACTCGCCGATGCTTCCAATAAAGCCCAGAGGGAGCAGTCCGGCCGCACGGGCAGCGAACAGAACGGCTAGGTTCGGAGCCAGGAGCAGGTCAAATTCCGGGGCGGCGCCAACAGCGGCACTGAAGTCTTCAGGACCAAGAGCCATTGCGACCATCCTTGGACTGGCCGAGGCAATAGCCGCGAGTCTTTGCAGTGCTCCCGGGGTCTCGATCTGCGCAAGGAACCGCATGGATCCCAGCGCAAGATTTCTCTCCTGTTCAAGTTCCGTTACGACGTTCGCGACCTCTGACACCCATTCCGCCGAATCCACCTTGGGGAGAAGGAGTGCGTCAACACCCGCCATGACGGCTGCGTCGAGATCGGCGGCTAGGGCGCGCATGCCACGATTCACGCGAACCAAAACCGACGCACCCCTACGACCAACCTTTGTAACGGATTCAGGAAGTTGCAGCCGTGCCTCGCTTTTCCGGTCTTGCGGGACCGAGTCCTCGAGGTCGAGTATGATGCCATCTGCACCGCGGTCATGCGCATTCTCCACAAACCGGGACACGTGGGCGGGGACAAAGAGCAGGGACCTCCAGCGCGGGAAGGAGGTCGCGCTAAGGACGATTGGAAGGGTGTCCCTGCTCATGAAAATGCTCCTCCTGTCGATTTTTAAGTGAGCGAGGCGGCTCTGACCTTCCTTGGCGGCCGGTTGGGCCGGATGGCGACAGCCGCGATGGTTTCGAAGTCGTGAGCGCGCACCGATAGGGCTCACGCGGAAGCGGCCCTAGGCCGTAAACGCGCTTGGATCTCCTCGCGGACAGTCTCCGTATGGGCGCCAAGAGCAGGGACAGGGCGCAGCAAGGCGCGCTCAGAGTTGAAGATTGCAGCCGGCGCAATCGTTTCTACAGTTCCTTCAGGCGTGCCAACCTCAACCCTTCGAACGTGTGGATGCGTTGAAAGATCCGACACTTCGTTCAGTCGGCCATATGCCAAACCGGCCGCCTCAAGCTCCTGCATCGCCTCCTCGCAGGACAGTTCGGAAAAACGCCACTCGATGATCTCATCTAGACGAGCGCGGTTACCGAGCCGCTCCATGTTGTCGGCAAATCCGGGTGCGCGTGTGAGTTCCTGCCGCTTGAGGAACTTCTCGCAGAAGTTCACCCATTCCCTGTCATTCTGGACCGAGAAGATGACGTCTTTGCCGTCGGCGCAACGGTAGGCACCATACGGGGCCAGCGACGGGTGGTTAACACCACCACGCACCGTCCGGTAGCCGCTATAGTTGTGCTGCAGAACCGGTACGTTCATCCAGTCGGCGACGGCATCGAACAGCGAGACTTGTATGCCGGCACCCTCACCTGTCCGTTCACGGTTATACAGCGCCTGGAGGATGGCGCTATGCGCTGTCATGCCTGCGGAGATGTCGCAAACCGATACTCCCACCCGGGCGGGCCCATGTTGTGTACCGGTAATCGCGCACAGACCTGTTTCGGCCTGGACGATGAGATCGTAAGCCTTCAGGTGGGAAAACGGCCCTTCCTGCCCGAAACCGGAAATGTCGCAGGTGATCAGCCGAGGAAAGCGGCGACGCAGATCCGCAGATCCGAAACCCAGTTTTTCGATACTGCCCGGCTTCAGATTCTGGATAAAGACGTCAGCAGCGGCAACAAGGGTATCCAGGACGGCGTGGTCCGCCTCCGATCTCAAGTCCAGACAAACCGACTCCTTACCCCGGTTAAGCCAGACGAAGTAAGCGCTCTGCCCCCGCACCAACTTGTCGTAGTTTCGGGCAAAGTCCCCTTCGGGCCTTTCGACTTTGATGACACGTGCGCCAGCGTCAGCAAGACGAGACGATGCATAAGGCGCAGCCACGGCCTGCTCCACAGCAACGACGGTGATCCCCTCCAGACAGTTCCGCATCGTGACACACCGCGCTTTTCATCCAACGTGTTCGTCATGAGCCCGACGACGGTTCAGCATCGCCAGCAACCGGTTTTGTTCGTTCCCCACGATTGAAAATGCCTCGTCGACACCCATTCCGGGCTTAGCAAGCATCATGTCGGCCTGAGTTGCCACCGACACGTGGACAGAAACCTGAGCGGAAAGATCCGTCTCGGTACAGCTGCCTCCTACATACGCTCCGACGTTGTTCGCCTTGCAAATGAGAACGGCACGCGCTGTGTCGGCAATTGAGCCGACGTCCGGCGTCTTGATTTGGACGAGATGCGCGGCCTTTGCTTCGGCAAAGAGCCGGATATCCTCAAGCGTGTTGCATCTCTCATCCACGACAATGCGCGCACTGGAACCGCGGTCATCCAAAATGGATACGATCTGGGCGTAGTTCTCAATTTGAGTCTGTGTGGAACCAAAGTCCGCCGGCGACTCAATGTTAAGCGCGAAACCCGGAACACTATCGGCAACCGTGCAGATAAAATCGGCAATCCGTTGCGGTTCCAGGCCAATTTCAAGGCCAATCCAGCCGTACACATCGAAGTGCAGCACCGGCTGGTACCCCGCATGGCCGATTGCGCGTATGCGCGCCGCAACCCACTTTGCAAACTCCATGAAGGTCTGGCCGTTAACTCCGAATTTCTGCCGTGAGTTGATCAGGCCATGGGGAAGCACATCCACGGACTTCAATATCATCTTGTCTACATTGATCTCGCGAGCATCACCGCTCTGGCAGTAGATCGGGACCTTTCTCGTCGGCAGCGGCAGGTTAAATTCAGCGCATACAACCTCTGCCATGGTTCTGCGCTGGAGAAACGCCGCAGTTCGAAGCAGCGCCTGGCTGACGCCATACTCGATTGCCAGAGGTAGCCGCTTATGTTCGTGAAGATCGAGAACCTTCGCGGTAGCCTCAAGGTAACGAGATGCATCGACCTCGAGAAGCCGCGGCGCGACAACGCGCGACGTTAAATCTGAGATTTGAGCAGTTTCAAATAAAGGATCACGTCCGCCAGCACCAGAATACTGAACGCCCATAATGTCACCCCAAACAACAGTGTCGTCGGTGAGCACAAGCCCGATGCTGAGCGAAAATGCTGGAACGCGAATGGACACGAATCCAGGCGTTATCGGTTCGTTGATATAGATGAAGCCGTCCTGGATTGCGCCAGCCCTTATAGCAGCTTGGTCGTCATAGAAAAATGCGCCATTGCCGGGAGCGAACAGCACGTCTTTGATCTGCATTTCACTTCGCTCGATCTCTTATGGAACTACCGCTGTTGGCGGCCCGCAAGCAATTCTTTTCGCAGTCTGCCTAGTATGCGCCATATGGTGTTGAGTTCGCCAATACAATGTTCCGGAGGGTGCCATCGTGTTTTCAGATAGCTGACGCCTGGCCGACATACAGCTCGCGACGGCAGGTCCGAGTTGCCGGCGCGCAGGCGCATCCATGCCGCCGAGCTCGGGCGTCTGCTCGTCACGGATGCAACGCCAAAGCCAAGCCTGCCGCATTGTCATGTCGATCCGCGACATTGGCGCGGTCACCGCGACCTCTTTCGTCACCACCATTGAGAAGCGGACAATTTCAAGAAGCCCCGCTTAGTTGACGCGGCTTGGTTGACGACCCGCGACTGCCATCCGGAGAAGTCGATTATGACGGCCATTTATCCCGGCGCAGCGATCACCAGCGCTTCCGTACCAGGCGGCGTCGGAACATCCTGACCCGTAGCTCGACTGACGGCAGGTTGCGCACCTGGGGTCCCAGGCTCGGCGTTGACAATGCATGCGGCGGGAGATGGACTTCAAGGGTCACGTCGCCTTGCCGGCCGGCCGGCTGCATCCACTCGCTGAGCCCGATGATCTTCGCGCTTCTCGGTCGCGCTGTCGGCCTGCGCCGACCAGATCACTGAGACTGTAAAAGCCCGGCTGATCATCGCCTTCCGCCGCTACGGCCTGGCGTATCGCCACCGGCAATGGCCCGCCCTGGAACGATGGCGGCCGCAACGACTGCTGCCATCCCCAGACGCTCGCAAGGGCGAGCGCTTCCATCGTTCGTTAAAGGCCGAGTCCCTGCAGGGGCCGTCCTTCGAAGATATCGCCAAGGCCCAGGACGCATTCGATCGGTGGCGCCATGTCTAGAATCCTGTTTCATAACACCCATCTGTCTATGTCGTTGAAGGGAATAGGTTTTGCTGATCGGGGTGCGATCCCGCGGGGTATTTCGGGTTCTGTCGCGCGCGATGAACAATCTGCTGGGCCCGCGGCTTTCCAAGTTCTGATCGGCTGAAGATCCACGGGCCATCCGGCAAAGGATGAAGACTCTCGATCTCGCTGGCTTCGGCGGCAAGTCTGAGGGTCTTGGGTGCAACGCCAAGTAGGCGCGCCGCCTTGTTCAGGTTGAGCCATGGCTCGTTCCCATCCGGTGCCGGCCGGAAGACCGGGATCTTGTGATGCGATCTGTGTGCGGTGACCCGCTCCCGTGTCCAGCGATTGCCATGCCCGGTCACCAAGCCGTTGCGGTTGAGAATGCCGGCGATCAGATCATCGCTGGCGATCAGCACAGTTGCCGGATGGCTGCGATGATATCGGTGGAGGTGCTGTTGCGCTGTCCGCGCCGGCGCTTCGGCAGGCGCAGCTCGGTATGGGCGCCGCCAATCCAATGGATAAGCAGCACGATCTCGGAGGCTTTATCGTCGATATTGGCGACCACCTCCTGAATGACCGTGCGCACGATGCGCTTCTTGAGCCCGGCGTCCGTCGTTGGCGCCGACCAGACAGCCTGAAGGTCTGTGGCCAGCGCCGTGATACCCGCCTTCATGGCTGTGAGGGATCAGCGCCAGCCATTCCTCGCGCGTCCTGCGTCGGATACCTGCTCGAACGGCGGATCGGCCAAATCCCGGCGCGACACGAGTTTTACCATAGGCGTAGGCGCCGCCGTAGATCGGGTTCTCGATCATCCGGTGGATGGTCGCATGGTTCGGCCTGCGCCAGACCACATCGCCGTTGTTGCGCTTGGCGGGCAAATCCAACCCATGCTCGAGGAACCACATCAAGGCCTGACGGGCGCTGCCGAGCTCAGCAACCTTGTCGAACACCAGGGTAATGGATTCCTGCACACGCCGATCAGGATCCTTCTCAAGACGATCGCCGACCTTCGCGAAGCCGACAGGAGTTGCCACGACGAGTTCACCGCGCCGGGCCTTCTCGTAGCGTGCGGAAAGGGAACGCTGGCGCAGAAGATCGACCTCATACTCGCTGAGGCTCCCCTTCAGCCCCAATAGCAGCCGATCGTTGCCTTGCGGCGGCGCATAAACCGTCTCCTGGTCGACCAGCACGGTGTCGACGACGCGGCACATCTCGATGAGCTGCTGCCAGTCGCGGCTATTGCGGGCAAACCGAGACACTTCTCGCGCCGCAACCGCACCGACCTTGCCGAGGCAGACCTCGGCGACCATCCGGTCGAAGCCGGCACGCGCGACGCCGCCGGCGGCAGAACGGCCGAGATCGTCGTCGATCGTCTCTACGCGAGACCAGCCAAGCGCCGTCAGGCGATCGCGCATCGCGTACTGAAGCATGCTGGTCTCACGATTGTGCAGGACCTGATGGGCTGACGACTGCCGCACATACAGGATCGCTTTACGCTCCAGATGCTGCGGCCTAATCTTCTCATGCATCATGATCCGGGCCCTCCCGTTGTACGGCACTCTCGCCGTCGACGTGCCCGAGGATCAGGCTGACCATCAGCTTCGTCACTGATCGGCGCGTCGCGGCCGGCAGCGCCTGCCATTGCGGCGTCTGCACCGTGTTGGCGTCGTTCGGCTTCGAGAACAGATCGAACTGGTATGTCGTGGGCTGGCGCGGCATGGACGTCTCTCCGATTCGCGTGAGAGCCCGATGCTGCGCCCATCTCCGGCGATTGCGATGGGGCGCCGGTGTCGAGGAGCAGCTTCGCCAGGGTGCCCAGCGCGGCAAGGTCGACGTGCGGAGCAGTCGTGATGCGCCAACTCTTACTGAGGATCCGATAGAACATCCAAGCCGGGACCTCCAACCACCGATCCGAGGCCTGGCCGAAAACGCTACAGCGGAAGACTGCTGCGTCATTCCGATCGATCACTTCGTGAATATGGACTTGGCGACCCGCCCAAGGATGCCATGGATAGAGAAGCTCGCGCTCCGGGCCGGTCCCGTGGGTGTTGCGTCGCTGAGTTGTACAACGCCCAGCGTCCCCACGATGCTCTGGACGGCGGTGTGCAACTCGACCGCTATCAGGTCTCGCCGCGCCAGTATCGCGACAGGGTCGAGCTGAATACGCCAAGGACGATCTCATCCGCCACGACCAGCAGCACGGCTTCGTCTCCAAGCTTGATGGCCCCATGCGCTTGTGCAGGACTTTTCGCAGGAGAGCGTCGCCTTCAGGCCACCGCCACAGACGGCGTCTTCGACGCATGGTTCAGACATCAGAAAATAGAAACCATCGACCTCAACACCTGGCTCGATAGCATGCAAAACTGTTCGCGATGTCCTCGCCCACCTGTTCGCGATGCCCCGGCCCGGGGCCGCAGATTGTGCCTATTCGTCAAGGGCGGTCGGAAATGGCGTGATCGACCAGCCGACTAAGTCTGCGGCATGGTGAAGTATCGCCTCGGTTTCAGCAAGGGTGGGAGAAACCGCGATGACATACCCGATGGAGTCTCGGCAATTGCCTTCCCTAACGATCGGCGTCTTGGGTTTAACATAGAATTTGACTTCGGCGACACCCGATACAGCAGCCGCCTCACTGTCGCCACTGATCCAATCAAGGGTGCCATCGCTATCAGCAACCAATTTCCGTGCTGCCGCAACGTGCGAATGCCTTCTGCGCAAATTCCATTCCTCGCCGATGACAAGCTTGATATGCTCGGTGATGAGATCGACACCGCAAGCTAGCTGAACCAGTTGAGGATCGGGCGCGCCAGCAAGTCGCGGATTGACTTCAATGACGACTGGGCCACGCTTCGTCCACCGGAGTTCAATGCACGTTGGTCCCCAACCCAGGCCGAGAGCTCGCAAACTGTTTTTCGAAACATCGGCGATACGGTCATGCTCGTCATCAGTCAGCGGGGCCGGAAAGATCAACTTACGGAAGACAAAATGGGGCGGGGGGCCGAAGTCAGCGGCGGTAATTCCAATGACCTCACTTCCCATTATCTCAGCAATATAGTGAGGGCCTTGTGCGAATTCTTCGACCAGTATCCTCGGCGAAGACCGCCATACGTGCTCTCCGCCCAATAGATAGGCCGTATGCTCGGCCAACTCATCGACGCTGCGGCACAGTCGGACACCGATGCTGCCGATGCCCACCGCGGGCTTCACAACCACCGGCAGGCCGATCTCCGCGGCAGAGTTCTCCACGGCCGTCGCATTCTCGGCCACGCGGTGAGCAGGTATCGGAACGCTGGCCTCGCCGAGGAGCTGGCGCTGAGTAACTTTGTCGTAGCATCGTTCAATCGATGCGGGGTTCGGTCCTGGTAGATCGAAATGCCGGCAGAGCTTGCCAACCGTCGCATAGACCGACTCCTGGGCGCTCGTAATGCCAGCAATATCATAGGTCGCACTTAGCCGGGAACATTCGCCGATCAGGGCATCAACATTGTCTGTATCGACACCGATCACCTCAATTCCTTCCGCCCCAAGATAGTCGTACTGAGCTGGATCCGCCGACAGGGCAATTGGATGAAGCCCAAGACGCTGGGCCGCTTGGACGTATCGCAGCATATTGCTTTCGCCTTCAACCAGGACGAGCGCTCTTCTTGCCATTGGCTGGTAACTCCCACGTTGCGTGCTGTACGGCGGTGTCGCGTAGACCGGCACAGCTTTCTTGGCGGACCTCAAACCTTGCGCTGAACCTACCATTGGCCGTGATCGACGGTCGTAAAAGTTCTGTGAAATTGTTGGAAGGTTTTGTTGTAGCGGCTGACTCAGGAACGATCATGACCCGTGGCATGACGTCAGCATTGGTCGTCCTGCTCTCCGGCCTTGGCCGGCTTGACGCACTTCTGCGGCAAGGCAGCCCGACAGTTACATTCCGAACGCGCTATGCGTGCTCGGTCCGGCCTCGCACAAAGTGTCTTGACCCCGCGCGTTGGACGGCACGATCCTTGATCGTGGGATGCCCAAAGGCCGAATTGCGATGATTTATCGGCCTCGGTGATGAGTTTGCGCCGCGCATGACTAAATTTAGGCCGATATGCGCCAGAGTGCATTTCTACCTGAAGCTGTTCGAGGAAGCGCGCTCACCCTTCTGCCCGGATGCGCCCCAAAGCCATCCCGTCGAGCCCAGTTGTTCGTCCGCTCGATGCGCACATGGTATTTCCGCATAGATCATGTCCCCGAGCAAGCGGGCGGAGGCGGCCATGCGGTCGCTGGAATAGTTCGATGCCGAGCATCGCCTCGAGTGCGCCAGCGGATTCCTCTACAATCTGGATGAATATGCTCCGGAACTCCGACCACGGCTGACTTGGCCCGGCGCTCGGTCTGCTCATCGAATTGCGGGTCTTCGCACAGGAGTTATTCACAGGCGCAATCGCGGCCGCCATCGCGAATTTAGCGGAGTGCTGTGGCCGCTCGTTGCGGGCGGGGGGGGCCACCTATGGCCGGTCGCCTTGCTGCGTCGAAGCCGCGACGCTTGACTTTCGGTCCAGAGCTGCGCTGGCCTTCCTCCCGACAATGATACGTGGCGAGTCAATCAATGGATCGAAAATGCCATGAACAGCGAACTGGCATCCCTTGCACAGAGACTGTCCAGGCGGCGCTCACCCAGCCCTGGCACGAGCCCTGTCGAAGGCCAGATCAACCGCCAAGACGGTCAGTCGCGCCAGTTTCGGTCATCCATTACGATTCTACGAACCGCAGGTTCGCGCTCAGCCCAGATTCCATTGAGGACGTCGTCGGAAGGCCATTCAGAAACGATGAATTAGGGTGCCGCGCATCGCACCGCAGCGTAGTGAAGAATTCAGCCTTTCTGAAGCGATGCAGCAGCTCGCCCTATTCCAGAGATGTCCATCACCGAGAGTCTCTTTTTCAAGCGCGAGCGACTACTGCCTGAGATTCTAGTTCATCGTGTTGCCATGCTCGCGACCAGATCGCTGAACCTCTCGCCCTGCACGCCGACATGCGTCCGCAGCAGGTGGCGGGCTTCCTCCCCTTCCCCCGCGACGATGGCGTTTACGATTGCGCAATGTTCCGAAAACGAGGTAGATAGGCGATTGCGCACGCGCAGCTGCAGCCTGCGGTACGGTCGGAGGCGACGGTGCAATTGGATGCACTGCTCCTGCAGAAACTCGCTCCGGCTTGCCGCGTAAATCGCCTTGTGAAACTCCTCGTTGGCATAGTAATAGTCGTCGCTATCGCCGGCCCTGGCTGAGAGTTCGCAACGTTTGTGGGCGGCCGTGATCGCTTCGCGAGCTTCGCCATTCAGCCGGCGGGCAGCCAGTGATCCGGCGAGCCCTTCCAGTTCAGCCATCACCTCGAACATTTCATAGACTCGGTGCGGTCCCGGATCGATCACGACGGCACCTCTTCGGGGCCGGATTTTAATTAGGCCGATGGCGTCAAGCTGCATCAGCGCCTCGCGCACCGGCGTCCGCGACACTCCGAACCGATTGGCGAGCACCATTTCGTCGAGCCGCTCGCCAGGGCAGAACTCGTTGGAAAGGACTGCATTTTCAATCTCGTCTCGGAGCCACCGGCCAACAGTTTCGGGCATAGGTGCGCTTTCGTTATCCACAACCAAAGTTCTTGTATACGCGTGTCTTAATGTCGTATGCCTATTGTGACGTGTTTTATATTACCGGGAAACTCGACGATGGGAAGCAGCCGCTAGCGCCCGAAACCGAGGCGAGCGAAGTTAAGGGGAGATAGGCATGCCTGACACCTCTTTTTTCAAAGACATGCTGCAGAACATCACCGACCGCGGACGCACGCTTTTGTCTTCCGGCTCGCGGATCACGCTAGGTGTAGCCGAAGCCGATCTCGAAACGCTCTGTGAAATGCTGCTGTCTAGCCGGGGCGAAGCATCAGGCATGGCGCTAGCCACCGAAATAGTCGATCGCTGGAGCGCACTTGGTAGGGGGGATGCGCAGGACTTTCTGCATATGCTTCATGAAAAGTTCGGCCCCGACATGACGAAGCTCGACCGGGCGATCGAAAAGTACCGAGACGACAGGAGTTCTGCTGCAATCATGGCTCTACACCGTGCGGCAGAACCGCGTCGGCAGGAGCTTCTGCGCCGCTTGAATCATGCGCCGAACGGCACGGCCAAGCTCGTCAGAATGCGCCAGCAGTTTCTTTCCTGGAAAAAAATGTCTGTTGAATTTCACGCGGTCGACGCCGATTTCACCCATCTCTTAGGATCCTGGTTCAATCGTGGCTTTCTCACGCTTCGGCGTATCGACTGGGCGACGCCAGCCCACATTCTCGAAAGGATCATCAAGTACGAGGCCGTGCACGAAATCGCCGACTGGGAGGAGCTGCGTCGCCGCTTAGCGCCGGCCGACCGTCGCTGCTTTGCCTTTTTCCATCCGAGGCTAGCGGACGAACCGCTCGTCTTCGTCGAAGTGGCGCTCACCCGGTCCGTCCCTGCCGCGATCAGAGACGTGCTCGATGAGGACAGGGAACAGATCAATGCTGATGAGGCGACGACTGCGGTCTTCTATTCAATTTCCAACTGCCAGGACGGTTTGCGCGGAATCTCTTTCGGCAACTTCCTAATCAAGCAGGTCGTCGAAGACCTCCGCAGGGATCTCCCCGGCCTCAAACACTTCGTCACTTTGTCACCGGCACCGGGCTTCGCCCGTTGGCTTGCTGAGGCGCGCAGTTCGGCAACCGACGTGCTCTCAGATGGGAACCGCGAAAGGCTAATGCTGCTCGACGATACGCGATGGCCCGATAATGAGAGCATGGCGGTCGAGGTCCAGCTTGTATTGCTGCCGCTCGCAGCACGCTACTTCATGACCGAGCTGACGCCGGAGGGCCGGCCGGTCGATCCGGTGGCGCGATTCCATCTTGGCAACGGCGCTCGATTGGAGAGACTGAATTTTCTCGGCGACCGCTCGACCAAGGCGATGCAGCAGGCACACGGTCTGATGGTCAATTACCTCTACAAGCTCGAGGACATCGTGGCCAATCACGAGGCCCTCGCCCAGCGCGGTGAAGTGATCGCCTCACCCGAGGTCAGGAGCTTGCTCAACCAGAGCGGCGAAAGCCGGCGCGGAGTCAAGCGCCAGCCACGCTCCCGGCCATTCGCACAGAGGATCGAAGAAAGAAAAAAGTGAGCAACTATCTTTTTGACGCTATACAAGCAAACTCGCCCGGCGAGGCGCCGTTCATTCGAACTGACGACGGCCGCATCTGGACCTACAATGACGCGCTCGCCTTTTCGGGCCGCCTCGCCAGTGCGATGGAAATGCTTGGCATTCGCCCTGGCGACCGGGTTGCGGTGCAGGCCGAGAAAAGCGCCGAGGCCCTGATGCTCTATCTCGCCTGTATCCGCAGCGGCGCGGTCTATCTGCCGCTCAACACCGCTTATACGCTGACTGAACTCGGCTATTTCATTGGCGATGCCGAGCCGCGCCTGGTGGTCGTTTCTTCGGCTGCTCGGGAGAACGTTGAGAAGATTGCGAAGGCTCACTGGGCGATTATTGAAACGCTGGAGGCTAACGGCAGCGGCTCCCTGCTCAATCTTGCACGTGACGAGCCATCCGACTTTGTCGATGCCTCGCGCTCGCCGGACGACTTGGCAGCGATCCTCTACACTTCGGGAACGACAGGGCGCTCCAAGGGAGCGATGCTCACCCATGCAAACCTGCTCTCGAACGCGATGACGTTACGCGACTACTGGCGCGTCACCGCCGAAGATCGGCTCGTCCATGCCCTGCCGCTATTTCACACTCATGGGCTGTTCGTCGCGACGAACGTCACGTTGCTCGCGGGCGCCTCAATGTTTCTGCTGCCGAGGTTCGACGCGGACGAGGTGATTTCGCTGATGCCCCAGGCAACAATGCTGATGGGGGTACCCACATTTTACGTGCGCCTGCTGCAAAGCCCGCGTCTCGACAGGCAATGGGTCGCGAATATGCGCCTTTTTATATCGGGCTCGGCACCGCTGCTTGCCGAGACACACGTCGAGTTCGAGAACCGCACCGGGCACGCCATCCTGGAGCGCTACGGCATGACCGAAACTAACATGAATACCTCCAATCCGTATGACGGAGACCGGATTGCCGGGACGGTGGGCTTCCCGCTCCCGGGCGTCACGGTGCGTGTGACCGATCCAGCCACCGGAGCCGCACTGTCTGGGGAAGAAACCGGCATGATCGAGATCAAGGGGCCGAACGTCTTCAAGGGTTACTGGCGCGTGCCCGAAAAAACCGCAGCCGAGTTCACCGACGACGGCTTCTTCATCAGCGGCGATCTAGGCAAGATCGATAGGCGCGGCTATGTCCACATTGTCGGCCGCAGCAAAGACCTAGTGATTTCGGGCGGCTACAACATCTATCCGAAAGAGGTCGAGGGCGAGATAGACCAACTCGAGGGTGTCGCGGAGAGCGCCGTGATCGGTGTTCCGCATCCCGATTTCGGAGAAGGTGTGACGGCGATTGTCGTGCGCAAGCCAGAGTCCGCCCTTGATGAAAAAACAATCTTGTGCGCTCTCAAGCATCGGCTAGCGCGCTATAAGCAGCCCAAGCGCATTATCTTCACGGAGGACTTGCCGCGCAATACAATGGGCAAGGTCCAGAAGAACGTCCTTCGACAACAATACGCCGATCTATACTTGGATCGTAACCGCGCCTCCTAGCAAGAAGGCTCGCCGACATAATCTTCGATCCTGAAACCGCAGCTACGGCGCTGGAGGCATTAAAGTCTCTCTAGTTGGTTGGTCGCTATTTTCGTCATCGCGACGATCCAGGCGATCGATGTGGCGCTTAGTTATTTGGCCACCCGTTCGCGCTCGGGCTCCGGCTCGGGGTGCTGCGGCCTTAGTTCCCAGTGTTCGTTCTTTTCCCGGCTGCAAAGCCCGAGTGAGCAAATGACTCAAAGGGTCGTTGTGTGTCCGAAGTCTCGTCATCGCTGCCACGGGACGCCAAGCGATTCGGTTAATTTCGCGCGGAGCCGATTCCGTCGGGCGGAACAGAACGCTTCGACTCCTTCAGATAAGCGGGCACTTCGCAGTTTCAGGTGGGCCATCGTCGCCTCAAGTGCATCTCGAAGTCAGATGACGACGATATAAACACTGCATTTGACTCAGCCCGCCGCTGCGGACGAGTCTCAAATAGTGAAGGGGATTGACATTGGATCATCAAGCGACGGCCCAGACCGGCAATGCCATGGCCCGTCAAGGGAGCGGGTCCCGTGCAGATCCGCGGGCGATCCGCTGCCACGGCAGACCCATCCGGTCTGCCTACTGAACAACGCGCCGGATTGGCTCTGACAAGCGGGATGCCAGATGTCAATAACCATACCCGAACTTCTTACAACCGCCGATGGTGCCAATATTGCCTTCACGGCGCCTAAGCGGCGTCCCATGACTATCGAGGCGCTGCGAGATCTGATTGCGGCTACGCAGCGCCAGCTTGCCGCGCGCGGCATCGGACCTAGCGATCGCGTCGCGATCGTGCTGCCGAATGGTCCGGAAATGGCGGCATGCTTCTTGGCGGTTGCGTCGGGCGCCTCCGCAGCTCCGCTAAACCCTGCCTATAAGGATGCCGAATACGAATTCTACCTCGCCGACCTGAGGCCCAAGTTGCTAATTGTCGAATCGCGTTCAGGGGAGGTGGCAGCCGCTGTCGCTGCCCGGCTTGCCATCCCTGTCTGTGAGTTGGAAATTGGCGAGAACGCGGTTGCCGGCTTCTTCCGTCTTTGGCCGGAGGAGAAGGTTGAGGTCCCTTGGCCTACCAAAACCAGCGAAGCGCTGGTCCTGCATACGTCCGGAACGACGTCGCGGCCGAAACTCGTACCCCTTACACACGCCAACCTTGTCGCTTCGGCACGGAATATTGGTCGAACCCTGGAGCTTTCGCCCAAGGATCACTGCCTGAACATCATGCCGTTGTTTCACATACACGGCTTGATTGCTGTCGTGCTGTCATCCGTCGCTGCTGGTGCGTCCGTTTGCTGCACACCGGGTTTCAATGCTTTACGATTTTTCAATTGGGTGGCCGACGAGAAACCAACATGGTATTCTGCCGTCCCGTCCATGCATCAGGCAATCCTGGTGCGCGCACGACGCAACGAACAGATCCTGAACAACCTCGCCCTTCGCTTCGTCCGCTCGTCTTCAGCGTCGCTGCCGCCCCCGGTATTCCGGGAACTTGAACAGACATTCCGTTGCCCGGTGATCGAGGCCTATGGCATGACCGAGGCCACGCACCAGATGGCGTCCAATCCAGTGACGCATGGTCAACAACGGCCAGGTTCCGTTGGCATGGCCGCCGGTCCCGAAATCCGCATTCTGGATCGGGCCGGCCTAATGCTGCCCGTGGGGCAGGAGGGCGAGATTTGCATCAAGGGAGACAACGTAATGGCCGGCTACGAGAACAATCCGGCGGCTAACGCGGCGAGCTTTGTCGACGGCTGGTTTCGCACTGGCGACCAAGGCTACCTAGACGAGTCTGGCTACCTTCGAATTACTGGTCGCATAAAGGAAATTATCAACCGGGGCGGGGAAAAGGTCTCGCCATTGGAAGTCGACGCCGTTCTACTGGAGCATCCCGCCATCGCCCAGGTCGTGACCTTCGCGATTCCGGACGAATCATTAGGCGAGGAGGTCGCCGTGGCAATTGTGCTGGTGGAAGGAACATCCCCAACGGCGGTGGAACTGCAAAATTTCGCTGCCAAACGCTTGGCGCGTTTCAAAGTGCCAAAAACCGTGCTGTTCTTGGCGGAGTTGCCGAAGGGACCCACCGGCAAGGTCCAACGCATCGGTCTGGCAAAGACGCTCGGGCTCGCAAAGGAACGTCTATGACGAGGATTTGCGTTTTCGGCGCTGGTGCCATCGGCGGTTACTTAGCCGCCGCCCTGCTGGTCGCGGGCGCCGATGTCTCTATTGTGGCGCGCGGACGGCATCTGGCAGCAATCCGGTCATCCGGCCTGAAACTACGCCAACAGAAGTCCGAGCGGACATTTCGGGTTCGGGCAACCGACGATCCGCGCGAGTTGGGCGAACAGGACTACGTCATTGTTGGCCTAAAGGCTCATGCCGTGGCTCCTGTGATCGATCTCTTCAAACCCCTACTCGGGCCTGCAACCGCAGTCGTGCCTGCCGTCAACGGGGTCCCGTGGTGGTATTTCCACCACGCAAATTCTGGAACATCGTTGGACGAAACTTGGCTTGAAAGCGTTGACCCAGGCGGGGTCCAATGGCAGTTCTTTGGTCCAGACCGGGCGATCGGCTGTGTCGTTTATCCAGCCTGCGATATTCCAGAACCGGGCGTCGTCCGGCACCTTAGCGGCAACCGCTTCACTATCGGCGAGCCAGACGGCTCGCAAAGCGAACGCGTCCGCTTACTCTCGGAATTGATGATCACGGGCGGCCTTAAGGCCCCCCGAAAGCGAGGGCTGCGCGACGAAATCTGGATTAAGCTCTGGGGAAATTGCTCATTCAATCCGGTTTCTGCCCTGACTGGGGCCAGCCTCGACATCATCGGTGCCAACGGAGGATGTCGTCAGCTTGTTCAAGATATCATGGGAGAGTGCCGCGCCGTGGGCGAGGCAATCGGCGCGCGTTTTGCAATCGGCATCGAACAGCGTATTAGAGGCGGTGCGGAGATCGTGGGACACAAGCCGTCGACTACGCACGATATTGAACTTGGACGACCGCTGGAGATCGATCCCATCGTCTCTTCAGTTATCGAGATCGCGCGGCGGCTGAACATCGCAACACCCCATCTCGATTCAATCGCGGCCCTTTTGCGGCTTAAAGGCCAAATTCTTGGACTTTATGAGCGTAAGCCAAGCCTGGAAGCGCTCATACTGAAGCGCCATCAGGTGTCGCAGACGTCGCGAAGGCATTGAGATCGGACCGTAACGATGCGACTTATCGGGAAGGGTCGTAGCTCCTCGAATTCGAGCCCTCTCCACCCAGGTGTCAACAGTTCGCATCAAGGAGCGCTCCGGCGTGCGCTCGCCGTTCGAAGCACCAAGCGCCTCGTCCATCTCGGCCTCGAGCACCTTCTGCATCACCGCACGGGTGACTTCATTGAGTCCATCAGAGTTCGAAAGAAGAATGTCTATGACGGCAGCGCTGGCGGTTTACTTTCAATCTTGGTCATGGTGGCGTTCCTTCGCCGGAATCGGTGACGTTGAGCATCAACGGTCTGCCATGACCGCCCTCTCTCAGCGAATTTGTAGAATTCTCAGTACACTACCTCTCACGATGAGTGTGCTTGAACCCGGAGCTAACCCTTGCCCTAGGATCTGGGGGGCGTCACGACAGATGCGGCCGTCGGGGATGACGCGCAGAGCGCCGGCGAATTGCGCCGGCGCATCGCGACCGACCGGACGCCCGCGCTCCGGCCGCCGCGGTGCATGAGTCATCTGGTCGCGAGAACATACCAATCTCCAAAATGCATTGGACCCCCGCGGCCGCCGGCTGTCTACTGCCGATTGTGAACATGGCACTGATTACAGCCGCTAGGACACTCCGAATGAACGGATGCTTTTCCCCAGCAGTTAACGTCCCGGGTGCAATGGCTCGCATCCAAGCTGAACCCGCCGTCGTTATGCGAAGCGTTGCTATTGTCCGCAAGATAGAAGCTGACCCGACGAAGGCTCCGTTGCCGGTGGGAGGCTGAAATGACTGCGCGCCCCCCTAAGCGGATTGACCCGAGCGGCGTCAGCGACCTCCCAGATCGACTCCAGGAAATTATCCGACGCCGGAACACCGTCCTCGGACCTGGCTACCAGTTTTCAGAAACCATACCGGTTGAATTTGTCTCGGGTTTTGGCGCCCACTTGGTAGACCGCGAAGGCAATGATTATCTCGACGCATTTAACAACGTTCAGGGCGTCGGCCACTCGCACCGGCATGTTGCAGACGCCGTGTCGCGCCAGATAGCATCAATCAACACTGACACGCGCTACCCCCAAGAAGCACTGGTGGTGTATGCTGAGCGGCTACTTGCAACATTCCCAGCTGAGCTGTCGAAGCTAAGTTTGCCCTGCACTGGATCCGAAGCGAATGATCTCGCCGTTCGGGTCGCGAGGTTCCATACAGGCGGCGAGGGAATCATAGTTACTCGATGGGCATTTCACGGCCGTACGCGTGAGGTTGCTAGTTTTTCGCCAATGCTGGGTGCAGGTTCCCCGCTCGGACCCAACGTCCGGCTTATCACCGCTCCTGACCCTAGACTTTGCGCATCTGAACAATCACTTGAGAATTATATGCGGGAGCAAGTGCGTACCGCGATTAATGACCTCAATCGGCATGGTTACAGGCTCGCAGCCTTGATCGCCGATTCCGCTTTCACCTCCGACGGCATTTTTACCCATCCTGTGGGCTTTATGCAAGCAATGGTCGACGAGGTCCATGCCGCTGGTGGCCTCCACATTGCCGACGAGGTTCAATCGGGGTTCGCTCAGCTTGGAGATTCAATGTGGGGATTCAGCCGGCACGGCGTGGTTCCGGATATTGTCACGATGGGCAAGGCAATTGGGAACGGTTTTCCTATCTCGGGCGTCGCCTTCCGTCCAGAAGTATCTGACGAATTCGGACAGAAGGTCAGCTATTTCAACACGCTGGGCGGCCGATCCCTTTCAGTGGCCGCAGCGTCCGCAGTGCTCGATGTATTCGAACAGGAGAACGTGCGTGGACGCGTCGTAGTGAACGGAGCGACCTTGCTCGCAGGGCTTGATACGCTAACACGGAATTCTCCTTACGTCTCAGAGATCCGAGGCAGCGGACTTTACCTTGGTATCGAGATCGTCAAGAACAGAGAGACGATCGAGCCCGATCCCATTCGTTGCGAAAACATCATCAAAGACCTTCGTGATCGTCGAGTTCTAATCAGTCGAACCGGGCCGGCGGGTAACGTGCTGAAAGTTCGCCCTCCAGTCGCTTTCACCGCTGCCGATGTATCCCGACTCCTAGAAACCTTTGCCGCCGTAGCGAAACTGCTGCTTTAGAAGGTTCCAACAACATGAAAAGATCTCCCAATGTGTTGCAACGGCTCCTGGAGGATAGCAGCCTGCTCTCATCAAGAGAATCTATTGACCCCTTGCTGTTGAAAAGCGTGCTTGGGAAGCACTTCGGACTCAGTGGGCATTTTGAACGATTGGGCAGTGAAAAAGGCCACACGTTCAGGCTTAAAGCCGATGCGAGTGAATACCTCGTAAAGGTCTCACCATCTGACGAGCCCGAACAAATGACGGCGTTGCAGATTGGGGCGATGCGTTATCTTGATGATGCCGCTAACGCCTTGCCGATCCAGCGGATCAAGCCTACCCTTGATCAAAGAGATAGCGTTCCGATCGACTTGGGCGATGGCACCTGTCGAACGCTCAGTGTCTTCTGCTTTGTCAAGGGTCTACTATGGGAGCAAATGGATGCCAACATTGAGCAGTTGACCAAGGTGGGACACATACTAGGGCGAGTAAACGTTGCGCTGCGATTATTTCGGCATCCAGCTGCCGCGCGCAGCTTAGTTTATGATATTAGGCACTTCCTCCATTGGGCCGGACTTGTTGAATACGCGCCAGACCCCAAACACCGATTGCTGGCTAAGCGAGTGCTTAATATCTTCGAAGAAGTCGTGCTGCCGAGGCTGCCGAGTCTCGAGATGCAAGTAATCCACGGCGACTACGCTCCCAACAATGTAGTGGTGGATCCGCACAGCGAGGTCTTCGTGAAGGCCGTCCTTGACTTTGGTGACGCTGTCCATAGCGCGGTGATCTTTGATCCTGCCAATACGGTAGCGCACCTGATCGGCCGCACTCAGGATCACCCTTGGCACGATGCCTTTGCTTTTGTCGCCGGGTACGAGCAGAGCCGGCCAATAGATGATTCAGAACTTCCACTTTTGCCAGTTGCGGCTCTCGCGCGGCTCACCATGCTCGCGTTGATCAGGTACTGGAAGGCGGAACGTGCACCTGACCAGACTGATGAGCTACTCGCTAGCGCCGAGTACTACTGGGCGAATCTAGAGCGGGCCATGGCAGTACCACTTGATGACGTCATTGCGCGATTCTGCTCCCGCGCCGCTGCTCCTGGTGGTTAAGCGCAGCAACCGGAGGCGTGGTGCGCCGCGAGCGAACACACGTGGGCTGTGCGTGGCGCGATTTTTCGCTTTTCCTGCTCACCACTCCATAAATCGCGCACTGCGGCGACCGTACGTTGCAATGACTAGATGCAATTGACAGGACCGTTCTAGCCAAGCAAACATTCCCAAGGGAAGTTACGGTTGGCTCTCGTATTCAATCGAAAAGGTCCACGCCGCAGAACCTGCGTCAACTTTTTTGTTTTCTGACACTCTTCACGAGGTTGTATGTTACGCTGTTGGAGGTGAAGGAAGATTGACTTGGGTTGCGCATCCACAAAAATCTTCTTTAGTGGAGTACGTTGCCATAGGCCGTGCAAAGCGACCTTAAGCCGCGCGCCCATGAATGACTTTTCTAAAAAGCGCCTGTAGCCTGGCTATGGAACTCGCACGTCGCCCTCGCACTTTTGGGACATAGATACACGGGAGGCATGTCGGCGCGATAATGAGTCGCTAATCTTATGCGGCAAGAACCGTGACCATCGACCATGAGATGGGCTGACCAGACGCAATCCCCATGAGCCACGCTTCAGCAGGGCTCCGTCGCGTATGATAAGAAGGTCAGGCTCTGAAGCGCGAGCATGATCCACAGCGAAGGATCTGGCGCGCTTCACTCCGCAATCGCATAGGAGGAGCGTCGCGGATCCGCTCCGCCCATAAGGAGGCCCTCACATTTTCGGATCGCGTTTACACCCCCCATCATCCGAGACCAGCTCTCCAGTCGCTTTACTACAAAACCGGCATCTGTGAGAGGAATGTCCCAATCGGGCGGACATCTGGCCTCCAGCATGACAGTCCGACCTTGGTCATGACGCAGGCGCGGCCACTCGATCGCGGCCTGAATATCAAGCCCCTGCTCGAAGTGACGCCGGATAACTTGAAACAGGGACTGCGGCTGTCCGTGGTCACCAGGTGTCGCAATCGCAAGCTCCACGCCCTCGTCTGAAGTCACCAAGGCGGGGCAAAGCGTATGGAAAGGCCGAAAGCCACCGCGCAAACCCCGCAGCGGGTTGTCATCGAGGGACTCGAGCATTGCACGGTTGTGTAAGACGATCCCGTGGCTTGGACAAACAACACACGAACCAAAGGTCTCGAATAACGATTGCACCCAAGACACGGCATGACCGGCGGCGTCCACGACGACCAGGGTAGAGGTGTCGCCTCCTCCTGAGAGGCTTATGGCTGGTGCGGCCTCAAGCGCTAACGTTTTCAGCCGATCAGGCGAGAGAAGGTCCTGCGGTAGAGCAATCCTGCGCGGGTCACTACAGTAGGAGTCGCGTATGCCAAACGCGGCCTTCTTCCGCGCTAGATAAGAGACCGGATCAATAAGCGGATCAGATCCGTCTGACGGCGCGGGAGCCGGCTGAGCTTCGGAAAGACCAAGCATGGCAAGGAGTGCAAGCCCTTGAGAATTTGGGGGCGCCACGTGGACCCGCCGCCCTCGCCATGTCATAGACAGTGCTCCTTCAAAGGAAGTCGCATGCGCCGCGAGATCTTCGAGATCGATTTGAACCTCCTGATGCTGTGCTTCCGCCAGCCATTGCCGGGCAAGGTTCCCCGAATAAAATGATTGCCAGCCCTGCCTAGCCAAGACCCGCATCGTATCGGCGGCCTCGGGTTGCTTCAAACGTTCTCCGAGGCGGCGCCCGCCAGCCTTACCGAATTTGGCCTCCAGCGCGGGGAATTCGCCTACGAGCTCCGCATATTCATCTCCGTTAAAAAAATCGACCGCTGATACATCGAGCCCAACACCCTCCTCGGCAAGCGCGATTGCCGGCTCAAGGACCTCCATCAGTGAGCGACTTCCAAACTTCTCAAGTGCTTCGCCCCAAGCAGCAACCACACCGGGCACGGTGACCGGAATTGGGCCACGTCGCGGCATCGAGATAATCCCACGCTTGCGTAAAGCCGCTACCGATATTGACCGCGGACTTGGGCCGGAGCCGTTTATCGCGGTGACATCTCCATTTGGCCCCGCGTGAAGAGCAATTGCGTCGCCGCCAAGGCCATTCATGAACGGAATAGCAATCGCAAGGGTTGCGGCCGCCGCCACTGCGGCATCCATTGCATTTCCGCCCTTACGTAGCATCGCCACACCTGCCTCTGAAGCCCGGGGGTGCCCAGCGACGACCATTCCGCGCTCGCCCATAACTACAGGACGATGCGACCTAAACGTTTCGCTTCTGATGTTCGCGGTCACGCTTGGTTACTCCATAAATCTTGATGCATTCATCAACGTTCTTATGCGTTCGCAATTGCTATGAAAATCTGACGTCACGTAGAGACGAAAAGTCGCGTGGCCGCGGCAACGGGACCTCAATGATCTCATGGATGCGCCCAGGATGGGCGTCATTACCACGACGCGATCTCCCAGCATTACCGGCTCTGTGATACTGTGTGTGATCAAGACTACGGATTTCCAGATTTCATCCACCTCGTTGTAATTCTAGGGTCATTTGCTCTCTGCTACCAGTCAGTTGTTTATCGTCTCGACTCCGAAATCGCTGAACAGGAATTGGAAGGCGCTAGTCCCCTGCGCCCGGAACTGTGCGATATGCATCATAGGAGGCCCGAAAAGGCCGTGCGCGCACACGCACTGTGCACCAATGTCACCAAATGAGTGAAATCAAAAACTGGCAGGCGCGTTTCCGCCTGGATTGCCGCAGCATAGGGCGGAAACAACGAGCACTCGAGGAGTATTGCGCCTATGTCCTTCCGATCGGCGACCAATTTCTTGGCCACCTCCACTGTCTCGGCCTCGGCAGCGGCAAAATCGAGCGTCCTCCTGTCTTCCCAAGCCGTCGCAGCAAATTCAGCGCACCCCTCCATGCCGATGACGTGGATAGTTTCGGGGTCAATGGAAGCTCCTTTCAAATGTCGCCTGGTCAGGCTGGCTACTTCGGCAGTGATTATTCCCACTTTTCGGCCTGTTCGAAGTGTCGCGGCAATGAACGGCACGAGCATCAGCGACGAGGCAAAAACCGGAATGTTGACTGCTTCGCGCAAATGAGACTGAAAGAGTGCGGCGAACCCGCATGAGGTGGTTATCGCCCGGCATCCCTGATCTTCAAGGTAGCGCGCGCCTTCGAGCCACGGCTCAATCGCCTTCCGAAATTCACTGCTTGCTGGATCAAGTACACCGAGATCTCGCGCCGTTCGACTCCCGGAAGCTCCCTTCACGACGTGATGCATTACGGGAAACGGAAATGTCGACGCGTTACCGATAGCACCGGGCGGTCGAGGGAAACGCCCCTCGATCATCAGTATGCCTATTCTGTGACCATAAAGGTTGTGTCCGCCCGTGAGCAAACCGCGTTTCATCACAGACCTCACTTTTTGGATAGCAGGGTGCGTGGGAAGTCGGCCAAACAATTCACGCCTCGATCAGTCACCTCAAATGTTTCCGAAACTACGAGCCCGTAGTTTTCCATCCAGATCACGGGAATGCAATGGAACGTCATATTCGGCTCGAGTTCAGTCCGATCACCGGCGCGGATACTGGCGGTGAGTTCGTTCCAAGTTGGCGGAAAACCGATGCCGACCGGGTAGCCAATTCGGCCATCCTTCTCGATGCCGTATCGTGAGATCACCGCCTTCCACGCGGCGGCCAGTTCTTCACACACCACGCCCGGGCGCACCTTCTCAAGCACTGCATTCAGGCCCTCGGCAATCACCTTGGCGACATACTCCATACGCTCAGGCGGCTTGCCAAGGTAGATGCACCGGGAAAGGGGTGAGTGATAACGATGCCTGACGCCGCCGAGTTCGATGTAGAAGAGGTCGTTCTCGACAAGCGGCGCGTCGGTCCATGACAGGTGCGGCGCGGCGCAATATTCGCCCACCATGGCGTTGGGCGGCTTGCACGGAAACGTGCCACCGAACTCGGGCAATCCCGCTGTTGTGACGCGATAGACTTCGGCCATAACGTCGCACTGACGCACTCCGGGTCGCGCCGCATCGAATGCTGCCTGTTGTGCTGCAGCAGCGATTCGGCCGGCCTGGCGCATAAACTCGAGTTCGCGTTCGGACTTTACCATCCGGCAGCGATTGATAAGCAGAAAGGCGTCGACGAACTTACTATTTGTAAGATGCTTCTTGAGAAGGGCATCCCACTTGGCCGTGTAGTAATAATCGTCAGTCTCCACTCCGATTGTTCCGCCATCCCAACTGCGGCGCTGCAGTTCTTCGGCGACAAACTGCATTGGATGAAGATCGGAGGAGCCAACATATTGGTCCGGATAGGGGACGACGTTCTTCTCGGCGAGAAACGCAGTGAACTTCGCTCCGACCGAATCCATCTTCCGACCGATCCAAATCGGTTCTTCTTGCCTTAAACTCACGGCAACCATTTGGGGTGTATAGAACGACCATCCGTCATAGCCGGTAAGCCAGAACTGATTGGCCGGCGACGCGACGAGCAGCACATCGATGTTTTGGCGCTCCATCGCTTTCTTTACACGTGCGACACGCGTCAAATATTCTGATCGCTCGAATAACAGCATATTCAAACCTCACTTTCGGGCTCACGCCCTTCATCCGCGCCGTTTCACCGAGCGCCCTCTATTGATGGCAGCCCCCACGGGAACAAAAATCGGCCAGCTTCCGGACGCGCACACATTAACCGACTCCTGCTCGAACACTTGGTCGCCGGTCGATCCACGGTCTGGCTTCCTCCAGATCGCGTGCAATTCGAACCAGCGTAGCCTCATCGCCAAAGCGGCCGACGATCTGGAGGCCGATTGGCAGTCCGCTGTGGCTTTGTGCCAAGGGTAGCGATACCGATGGATGTCCCGTTACATTGAATATCCCAAGATACGCGTATAGCGCCTCATTCGCGTCCATGTGTTCCTTTGCAGAGACCGTTGGGTTCGTTGTACAAGTACCGGTGCCATGCGGTAGCGCCACGGTTGGCATCGTCGGGGTCAACAGAATGTCAAACGGCTGGATCGCTTCCCCGACACGGAACCGCATACTCCGCAAGGCCTCAAGCAAGTCCGCAAAGTTCGATGGCGGTGAATCTCGGCTATGTTCGAGAAGCTTGAGATTCACTGGCTCCAAGGTGTCTGCGCTGATTGGGCGCCTCATAGCGCGTGCTGTGTCTTCAAGTGAAGCTCGGCTGAGGCTGAACCTTCCTTGCATTATTGTCATGCGTAGCCTTTTGCGCTCCTCAGGCTCTAACGGTGGCGCAATTTCCGTCACGATGTGCCCCATTTCCTCAAGAAGTGCCGCCGCCGAGTCGACAGCGTTCAGGATTTCTGGCTCGACATCGATCTCGCCCCATTTGGTCCTGGCAACCCCCACTCTCAGCCGCCCCGTGGGCTGGGAAAGCTCATCAACATAGCGACGGCTTGGTTGGACGATGATAAAAGGATCGCCGGGATGAGGAGCGGAAAAGACGTCAAGCGCGGCGGCCATGTCGCGCACAGTCCGACATAGAACGAACTCGCGCGGTATGCCAAACCCTGTGTCCTGGGTGTTCGGGCCGCCAGAAATACGCCCACGGGACGGGTTCAGTCCGACAAGGCCGCACCAGGCAGCAGGGACGCGAATTGATCCACCGCCATCGTTGCCATGGGCAATCGGAGTGATGCCAGCGGCCACCGCCGCCGCGGATCCCCCGGAGGAACCGCCCGCGGAGCGCTCCAAATTCCATGGATTGCGGGTGATGCCATTGAGTATGGATTCGGTGAATCCGGAGGTGCCGAACTCCGGTGTTGTCGTTCTTCCAAGCGTTCGGAGCCCGGCGTCCCTGGCATGGCGAATAAAGTAGCTATCTGTCTGCGGA
The DNA here is from genome assembly GCF_000472705.1 of Mesorhizobium erdmanii USDA 3471. GTDB lineage: Bacteria > Pseudomonadota > Alphaproteobacteria > Rhizobiales > Rhizobiaceae > Mesorhizobium > Mesorhizobium erdmanii. The sequence goes on from NZ_KI421454.1 coordinate 268,566, forward strand.
CGAAAGCCCTTGAGTAGACGGCTTCCATCTTCTTGTAACCGGCCAGCTTCGGTGGCCCCGCTATCCTTACGAAGGAAAGGCACGCCATGGAAGAGCCCTCCGTCCGAGCCGGCAACAGTCTCAGCATCTTCATAGAACTCAATGACGGCATTGATGCGGGGATTGATTTCGTCGTGGGCCTGCCGGGCTAGCCCCGTCAACTCCAAGGGCGTCACTTCGCCCGTTCTCACAAGAGAGGCCAAACCGGTGGCATCGTGATCGACGTATTCGCTTAGTTTCATGTTGGTTACGTCCTTACTCGATGGGGTAGTTAATATTGATGGCTCGCATCAATAACCGCAGTCTCAATTTCCTGACCCGCCTCGACGTTGCGCGCGCCGGCTTTGTATTCCCGCTGGAGGCGCTCAAGGTCTGCTGCCGGGATATGGCAACGGATGACGTGGCCGGGCTCCGCTTCAGTCAGCGGTGGCTCTGATATCTCGCAGATTGCGCCGATCTTGCGCGGGCATCGACTCTGGAAGGGGCATCCTGAAGGCGGATTGGCCGCGGACGGAATTTCTCCAGATAGCCGAATGCGGGTGTTCCGGGTGCCATCGAGGTTGGGGACCGCGGAAAGAAGCGCCTCGGTATAAGGGTGGTTTGGTCCTTCGAAGACGCGCTCCGATGGCCCCATCTCCATGATCCGCCCGAGGTAGAGCACGGCAATTCGGTCGGAAAGGTAGCGCACGATGCCAAGATCATGAGAGATGAAGACGTAACTGACAGCGCGGGCCGCCTGAAGCTCGGCGAGAAGATTCAGGATCGCGGCCTGGACCGAAACGTCAAGCGCCGAGGTGGGTTCGTCGCAGACCACAATGCGAGGGTCGCCCGCGAAGCTTCGTGCTATGGCGACGCGCTGCTTGAGCCCGCCGGAAAGCTGGCGCGGGCGGAGAGCTAGGTGCCTGGGCGTCAAGCGGACGGCCGCCACGAGCGCATTGAGACGGCTAGACAGGTCGGCGCCTCGGAAGCCGCCCAGCCTGCGCAACGCACGCCCAATAATGCGGGAGACAGAATGGGAGCGGTTCAGCGCCGAGTCCGGGTTCTGGAAGACAATCTGCACCGCCTTAACCTCTTCATCCCGACGTCGGTCGAGACTGGCGGCAAGGGGATTGCCGTCAAGCTCGATGGTCCCACCGAGATCGGGCGGCACCAGGCCCAGGAGCATTCGGGCCAGCGTGGTTTTGCCGGAGCCGGATTCACCGACTAGACCCAGTGTTTCCCCCGGGAGCAAGCTTAGCGATACGTCGGCGACCGCACGGATCGCATGGCTGCCCTGGCCGTAAGTCTTTGAGAGGTTGCTGACGCGCAGTACCGGCGCGCCCCCCATTGTAGGCTTTGGCATCACCACGTCGGCAGGCGTGTTACGCGGAAGGTCGACCGCCCGATCCGAATAATGGCAACGCACGAGCCGACCGCAAACAGCCCGCAGCTTCGGAACTTCCGTCCGACAGAGGTTGTCAGCCAGTGCACAGCGCTCGGCGAAGGGGCAACCGGGCATCAGCATGCCGGCGGTGGGCAGGAAGCCCGGAATGGTGTCGAGCCGTCGACGGTCCTTTCGTTGCCCACCCCGCGGAAGGCACCGCAAGAGAGAAATAGTGTATGGATGGCGCGGTGAGCCGAAGATCTCTCGTGTCGGCCCCTCCTCCACCAGCATCCCCGCGTATAGGACGCCGACGCGGTCGCACATTTTCGCCACTACGGCGAGGTTGTGACTGATGAACAGGACCGAGGTCCCAAGCTCGCGCCGGAGATCGGTGATGAGGTCCAGGACCTCGGCCTCCACGGTGGCATCAAGGCCCGTCGTGGGCTCGTCGAGGATCAGCATTGTCGGATCATTCGCCAGCGCCATGGCAATCGCCACCCGCTGCTGCATCCCGCCTGAAAGCTGGTGCGGATAGCGCTGCATTACCGAGCCGGGATCGGCGATCCGCACCTTTTTTAGCATCTCGAGCGCACGAGCTTCGCGCTCGGCCAGCGGAACTCCCACCACCTCGAACACCTCGACCAACTGTCGTCCGACCTTCAGCGAAGGGTTCAGCGCTTTGCCAGGGTCTTGATAGACCATCGAGACATCTTTTGCTCGCAGGTCCTTAAGCGCTTGGGGCCCAAGCCGCATCACGTCCGCTCCGTCGAGCGTGACCGCCCCGCCAGTGATCCTGCCGTTCCGCGGCAAATAGCGTACCACGGTCAGCGCCACGGTGGACTTGCCGCAGCCCGACTCGCCGACCAGCCCGTACGCCTCACCACGGGCAATCTCAAAGCTCACGTCGCGCAGTACAGCGCGATTGCGGCCTCCGGCGCGATAATCGACCGAGAGTCGGTCTAGGCGCAGCGCTGGCTCAACCATCGAGCGCCTCCTGCAACGCGTCGGCCGTCAAATTTATCCCCACCACGAGAGTAGCGATCGCCAGCGCGTCGAATAGCACAGTCCACCAATAGCCCCCGCTGATCATCGAGTAATTGTTGGAGATCGAGAGCCCCCAATCCGGCGAGGGTGGCTGAAGGCCGAACCCGATGAAGCTCAGCGTGGCGACTGCGAAGATCGCATATCCGAGGCGCACCGTGGATTCGACGAGGATGGGCGGGAGTATGTTGGGTAGGATTTCGACGAACATGATATGGGCTGAATTCTCATGGCGGAGCTTGGCGGCTGCGACGTAGTCAAGCTCCCGCTCCGACAGGACCGCGGAGCGGACAGTGCGGGCGATGCCCGGACCGAAGGATAGGCCGATGACGATGATGACAGTGGTCTCGGACGTGCCTAGCGCAACAATCGCGAGAAGTGATACGATCACTCCTGGAATTGCCATCGTGGCCTCGATCAGGCGCGAGGCGATGTCGTCGATGATGCCTCGGAAATAGCCGGTGAGAAGCCCGAGCACTGTGCCCACAACGGTCGCCAGGATCGTCGCGAGGGGCGCGACGGTCAGAATGTCGCGCGAGCCGACGATGACGCGGGAAAAGATATCTCGGCCGATCTGGTCGGTCCCGAACCAATGCTCTGCAGAGGGCTGCCCTAGCGCGTTCAGGATATCCTCGCCTAGCGGGTCGTACGGCACCAAGTCGCGGCCGAAGAGGGCACAGACCACCCAGAAGAGCACGATGGTTAGGCCGGTCAGGAAGGCGCCGGAACGGGACAGCGCCGTGAAGACCTCCTGACGCCGGCTCGGGGCCGCAGCGGCGGCAAAGCCCGTCATTGGCCGTCTCCCATCTGAATGCGTGGGTTGAGGAAGGAGTAAAGGAGATCGGCGAGCAATGTCGCCACAGCGTAGGTGATCCCGATGATTAGCACGCACGCCTGTAGCATCGGGAAATCCTTGGCCTTGGCCGCGTTGAAGATCAGAGACCCAATCCCTTGATATCGGAACAACGTCTCCACCACCAAAAGACCGCCGATGAGGTAGCCCGTCTGGCTGGCGATGACCGTGATGGTCGGCAGCAGCGCGTTCCTGAGTACGTGCCGCCAGATGACCAGGCGCCAAGGCAGGCCCTTCAGCACGGCAGTGCGGGTGTAGTCGGAGTCGAGCGCCTCAATCATGCCCGCTCTTGCCATGCGCGCAATGTAGCCGAACAGCCCGAGCACGAGTGTCATCGCGGGCAAGACCAGGTAGTAGAGCTGGATCAAGGGTCCCGCGCCATCAGGCCAGGCGGCGTCGATCGGCAACCAGCGAAGCCAAATGCCAAAGATCAGGATCAGCACGATGCCGCTGACGAATTCCGGCAGCACGGTCGCCGACAGGCCGCCGAGGCTGATGACGCGGTCAAGTGGCCGATTTACCTTCAGCGCAGCCACTACCCCGCCGAGGATGCCAAGCGGCACGACGAGCAGGAAGCCCACCGCCGCAAGCTTCAGCGAATGGCCGAGCGCGGGAACTACGAAGGCGGCGACAGGGGAACGATAGATGTAGGACTGGCCCATGTCGCCTTGGAGAAAAGGCCAAATCCACGCGCCATATTGCACGAGGAGCGGTCGATCGACGCCAAGCTGGTGGTTCAGCGCATCGACCGCTTGCTGATCGGCGAGAGGGCCAAGGATAGTTCGGCCGACGTTCCCGGGCAGAATCTGCCCGAGAAAGAACACGATCAGGCTCAGCACAAAGAGTGTCACCAACGAAAAGGCGAAGCGTCGGGCAAGGAAGCGGTTCATCAGGTCTGCTTTAATGAGGTTGCGAAACGGCAGTTGATCGGCGGGCCGGCTCGTCCCGGTCCGCCGAGCCTGCGTTACGCCTTTCCGACGCCCTGCAGGAAGAGCTGCCCCGTGCCGGCCCTCTCGACGCCGATGACGCCCTTCTTCGTCGCAGTCAGGCGGTCGTAGAAATAGCCATAGAGCATCGGCGTTTCCTCAAGCAGTAGCCCTTGGATTTTGCCTGCAACCGCCCGTTGCGCCTCCAGATCGAGCGTGGCGATGTAGCTCTTGGCCAGCGTGTCATATTCCTTGTTGCTGAAACGCGCTGGGTTCCAGGGGCCATCACTCATCAATATCGACGTGAGGAACAAGTTCGGCACACTGCGATGGCTGAAGTCGCCGATGCCAATCTCCGAGTCAAGCCAAGGCGACTTTCCGGGAACCACATCGCCGTAAAAGGGGTTCCGGTCCATGATGTTGAGCTTCAGGTCGATGCCGATCTCCTTTACCCAGCTCTGGATGAGCTGCGCATAGGTGGGGATTTCCAGATATTGCTCTGTGGTGAGCGTCACTTGGAAGCCCTTTTCCATCCCCGCAGCCTTCATGAGCTCTTTGGCCTTGCGGATGTCCTGTTTGCGCTGCGGCACTGTCGGGTCGGTCGAAGGATAGGCCGGGGCAAAGGGGCTGTCGTTGCCGACGACGGCGCGGCCCTTCATAAGGCCATGCACGAGCTTTTCGCGATCCAGACACAACGCCATCGCCTGACGGACACGCCGATCCTTGAACAGGCCTGTGTCGCAGTGCATGTGGACCGGCTGATGCGCGGAGGATTTCATGCTGAGGATTTCGACTGTCGGGTCGTTGAGCAATGCCACACCGGCAAGCGCGGGAAGCAAACTGATGATGTCGACCTGCCCAGCCTGCATCGCGAGGATTTGTGGCTGGATATCGTTAAAGAAGATGAATTCTGTCCTCGCGGGCAGCACCTTCGGCCCCCAGTAATCCTCATTGCGCACGAAACTCGCCCCGACGTTTTGGGTGTACTTCTCGAGTTTGAAAGGACCGGTGCCGTCCCAGGTTTTCTCGAAATCCCCTGAATAGTTCGCTGGCAGGATGATGACGTTGTAGTTGCCGGACGATACCAGGTAGGGGAAGTTGCCGTTCGGAGCGTCGAGATGGAACTCGACGGTATAGTCATCCACCTTCCGGGTGCCGCCCTTCTGCAGGAAGCCTTTGAAGGACGAGAGCGCTTCCGAGCCATTCTTCGGGTCGGCCAGCCGGTCCATGGTGGCAACAACATCATCGGCCTTCATCTCGCCGCCAGAATGGAACTTGACGCCCTTGCGCAGCGTGAAGGTCCAGACGGTGCCGTCCTGATTGGGCTTCCAGCTTGTCGCGAGACAGGGCTTTAGCACCAGGTCCGACCCGTCGACGCAAAGGTACTCGGCGACCTGCTGGTACAGCAGGAGCCCGCCGGGGTAGCTTACCAAAACTTGGCCACTGGGCGTAGGGGATGCGATCCGAATCGTGGCACCAGGCTGAGGGTTGGCCCGGGCTACCGACGGTGCTGCGCCGAAGCCAGCCGCAAGTGTGACCTGTCCAAGAAAAGGCAGCGACAGGCCAAGCAAACTGCCGTGCCGCAAAAACTCCCGCCGGCTCAGGCGGCCATCGACGTAACCATCGATCAGGTGGTGCTCGACAGGTGTGAGGCCGGAGCGAAGACCGTCGAGGGAGCTAAAGTTTCGTGTCATAGAAATTCCCCTTTCTCTATTGGTTGTGTCGATGAGAGGCTTTCGCCGGCTGCAGGTCAAATACAGTTTTGCTATTGTTACGATCTAGCAGCTAGATGCCCTCCGGCTTGTGCGTCGCGTCAGAACACGGCCCTCCTCCTCACACGCACGATTTGCCTGTTGCCTGGCTGATCGCCGACCGGATTGCGGCCTTTTATCTTTGGCGGTTGATCGAGATGGGTACCGACGACGACATCACGTTCAACCCCGCCACCCCTACAAGCGCGCTGCGCAGCGCCACCCCACAGATTGGCAGCAAGGTGAATCGCGGCGAGCGGCTGGTCCTGCAAAGCGAGGTTCCTAGCGCCGCGGGCGTGCTGAAGGGGTGCCGTTTTCATCCGTGTTGCCCACTGGCTTCCCTCGGAAAGGAAGCGGCCGCGAACGTCCCACCATGACGATGAAGCCCGGCCAGCAAACGTGTAGGGTACCGCATGTTTCGAATCGCGCCCATCGCGATAAGGTTCTTTGCTATAGGGTGTACAGAGCAGGATGGTTGGTGGCCGCTCCCGGCTCCGCGCGGACGGTAAATGTCGGCGTAAATGCCCACGCCGTCTGTCATAGGTATGCGGACATCATGATCGAGATTGACATTGAAACGCTGCTTCGGGTAGTTGTTGCATCTTGCGGGACAGCCGCTCGTCATGTCCTGGTCCTCTTTCTTGGTTAGCGGCGCGGAGGATCCGCGTCTCACGGGATTCCCTGCTTCAAGCCTTGACAGAGGCATCTGGAGCCTCAGTAACCTTTCTATGAAAGTAGCAGAGTATAAGGGGCCGCTTTGCACCGAAGTATCCTCTTTGAACGCAGGAAATCGGCGTTCTCCGGGTTTCGCGCATATAAGCCCAGGATTACCAGTGGTGGGCCTCGCGCTTTCCAGCGCTCAGGCTGAGGTGCGTGACTACATCCGGTCCTTTCTGGTCCTTTCGACCGCAGACTTGGGACCCTCATGCCCGCTGTCGATTGCCCTTGCACGAAGTACTGGGGAGCTGTGGCCGCTCAAGGATCAGTAAACTTGACCTTCGATCGGAGCTCCCTCACCGCGGAATTCAATGCCGCTCCGAAGCCCACGCCGGCCCTGGAGGCATGTCAAGCAGAAGCGTCGCGATCGCGTAAGGAAGCTGAATTGCCTGGCTACAAAGGTTCATGATTCCGCATTGAAAGATTTCGCAGGAAGTCGTGCAGTGTTGACGCCTGCCACGGAGTCTCCCCGATATACCAATTTCGCGCTCGTGGCCGCGCGCAAGAGTGACGATGGAACCGGCAGCTCGGCCACGGCTTGTAGAAATGTTGGCAAGTGACCGCCTCGCTTCTTCCGATGGCCCCATCGAGATCGACGTATCGTGCATCGACCATCGTAAAATACTCGGGCTACCATCGAAATCGAGGCAAGCTTCCGACCCGCGCTCGATCCACTTCGCCGCGAAACCGGCAGCCATCGCGGCCCCCCGTTCTCGAAACGTTGTAGGAGTACGATCTGCCTAGACCAAAGCGGCCCGATCGGAATCGCGACATTTGAACTCGCCACACCGAACATTTGTTCAAGTGCAGCGGCATCTTGACCTGGCAATCGACCTGCTGGTCGCTTCGAGCACCTGGGATCGCGCTGCCCAAGCTGTCCAGAACAAAGCGTCGCGCCTCGCCAGTGGTGCCGTAATCTCCACGATTTGCGGCTCCATTTTTTTGGGAAGGAAAATTAACTGGATTTAGGTTACGGAAGCCATCGCCATCCGGCAGAGGGTTGTAACGTCGTAGACCGGCAGCCCTGTCGTGCGGCGGATCACCGGGGCTACGCACGGGAATACGGTGCATTCGAACAAGATCGTCGCGATGTCCGGATGCGCGGTGCGGACCCTCGTGACACAGTTGACGACATCTACCTCGATATCGGCGAGTTCGGTAGGCGGCGGAGGTCGCATTAATTCATTGCGGACCAATGTGCCGCCTTCGACACCCCCGATTACCACTCTAGCCCGCTCGCGCGGGTTATCTATCCCGAGCATGTCTTCGCTGAAGCTGGTCGAATCTGCCACCAAGACGGCGATCTTCGCGGGCGGCGGGAACTGACGCAGCAAAGCCGGCAGCAGGAGCAAACTTGATGTCGCCACAGGAACGTTGACGGAGGCGGCCACCGCCGCATGGTACCGGATAAAATAGCCGCAGGACGAACTGATTGCGACGGCACCTCGCTCGACCAGGCGCTGTGCAGCCGCCACAAGCGCCGGCTCGAGCGCCGGGTCGCCGCGGTAGACCCGGTCCACCCAACCACCCTCCACGGTTTCCTCGATCACCGGGAAGTCGAATGTCGCCGGATTCACCAAATACCCGGGGGGAAGCATCCACGGCGGCGAGCCTGGCGGCAACCCGCGTTCTGTTCGCAGGACTCCGAGTGGACGTGGCGTTTTCAATGTCATGGAAGGCATCTGATCAAAGCTCGAACAGCTTGCGTGGTGTTTGCGTCAATACCTCGGCGCCGGTCTCGGTCACACGGAACGTCTCGCTGATGATATAGCCGAAATCCTCATCGACCCAGTTGCCCAGCATCAGGTGAAACGTCATGTTCGGCTTCAGCTCTGTCGTGTCAGTATTTTGAAGGCTCGCCGTCTGCTCGACCCAATCGATGCCAATAGCGTAGCCACAGCGCGACTCCTTTTTGAAACCCATTGTCTCGATCGCGCGATAGAAGGCGCTGGAAACGTCGCCGCAGGTACGTCCGGGTCGCACTGTCCCAAGCGCGACCTCGAGACCGGCCACCTCGGCTTCATGTAAACGGCGTAAGCGGTCGGAGGCCGCCCCAATCGTGAAAGTTCGCATGATGGCAGCAACGTAGCCATGGCGGTTGCCGCTCAGTTCTATGTTGATCTGCGAACCATCGCGCAAAACATCCTGGCTCCACAGGATGTGACAAGTGCCCGTGCGGGGTGACGAACAGATCAGGGGGGCCAATACTCCTGACGCAGGCTTGCCGTTCGGGCCACCGCGAACCTGCGCCGCCACGATCTCGGCCGCCAACTCGGCTTCGTGCACTCCGGGACGGATCACTTCAGTCGCGCGCATGATGGCCGCATCTGCGATGGCAGCGGCTTCGCGCATAATCTCGATCTCAAGGTCGGACTTTACGAGGCGCACCCAGTCCACGACCTTGCTGCAATCCACGATTCTAGCCTTCGACAGCCGCGCCCTGAACTTCTCCGCCGCGTGTGAGGAGAGGGACCCCCCTCCTCCCATCCCGCCGCCGGCAAGTTCCATTCCAATACCGCCACCTGCGAGATCGGCGTCATGAAGGAAATCGATCACTGCGTCGAAGCCGTTCTTGTCAACCTTACCGATGTAGTCATCGGAATAGCCGATCACCCTATTGCGCTCCAGAAACGTCTGATGGAGGCAGCCCGGCACATCCATGCGCCGTACGATAAGCGTTGGCTCCTCTTCCTGCATAGAAACGACAAGCGCGTGCAGGGAAAACATCCGGGTCAGATTACCGGTAAGATATGTGATGTTAGGCCAGCTGGTGACGACAAGCGCATCGACCCCGCGTCGTGCCATTTCGGATTTCACTGCGGCAAGCCTACCTAGGTATTCGATCCTCGGGAAGGCTTGAGGCCCTTTGCTGATGCTCATTTTATTCTTCCGTTCGGTTTTCGTGGCAGTTCGAGTTCGTCTGGCAGTCGGTTGAACAAGTTTCGCATGCCGTTCAGGCCCGTGCTACGTTAGTCCGACCTCGTTCTCTACGATCCCGCGAGTCGACCTAGTCCGTCCAGCAGCGCAGCTCCGGTGCGGATACCCTTGAGAAAGCAGTCGATCGTAATATTCTCGTTGGGCGCGTGATTAGCTTCATCGTAATTAGCGTAAGGAATTACGAAGGATGGCGCACCAAGAAGCTTCGTGAAGACGTAATCTGGCAGGGTAGCAGGGAGTGTTGGGTAGATAAGCGGCTCGACACCGTGTGCCGCGTACACGGCGTGCTGAACAACATCGGAAAATGGTGAATCGAGTGGCGTCTTCGACGGCAGCGTGGACTCCGTGCGAACAAACTCGACGCCGGGAGCATTTTTTTTGACATGAGCCTCCATCTTCGCGAGGATATCTTCAGGATTTTGCCGTTCTACGAGACGAGCGTCACACTTAACGAGAGCCTCATGCGGCAGAACTGTTTTCGAGCCAGCTCCACCGTAACCGCCATGGAATCCGTTAATGGTGAATGTAGGATGAAACATAAGCCTGTCCGCAACCGGACGATCAGTTGGCGCATCCAGCTCTATGAGGCCGAATTCTTGCTTAATGTGATCTGCTTCTAGTCGCAAACTTGTTGCCGCCACACGCTCAATGTCGGTTGGTGGCACAACGTCGTCATAAAAGCCGTCAATTGTAATCTCGCCATCTCGATTTTTCATAGTCGCCAGCAGATGCACCAACGTCCAAATAGGATTTGGCACGACACCGCCGAAGTTACCGGAATGGACGTCGCGATTGGCAGCACGAGCTCTCAGTTCGAATGAGGCGATACCTCTTACACCATAGGTTATAATCGGCTGCCCTGATTCGTGCCCAGGGCCATCCGCTGTTACAACCAAATCTGACTTGAGCCGATCGACGTGAGCCCGAACGAAGCCAGCGAGGTTCGGACTTCCAACCTCCTCTTCTCCCTCCAGTAGAAACAACACATTGCATGGCAAGCGGCCGTGCACAGCTAAATGCGATTCCAAGGCGAGGATCTGAGCAAAGTGCTGGCCCTTGTTATCTCCAGCGCCACGTGCGTAAACGCGCCCGTCTCGGATTCTCGGTTCGAATGGCGGACTGACCCAAGCCTCCAACGGGTCTGGAGGTTGGACGTCATAATGGCCATAGAGCAACACCGTTGGCGCTCCAGGGACGCGCTCCCAGCGCGCCATCACGACAGGGCATCCGGGCGTCTGTATCATTTGCGCTTCAAACCCCAAGTCGCTCAGCATTCTAACCAGGAGTTCGGCAACCACTTCCATCCCGATGTTTTCGACGCTGATGCTGGGATGTCGCAGATATTCTAGCAAGCGATCGACAAACAAGTCCTTATTAGAGTCAATGTGCGCAAATACCTGTGATAACTCCTTCGCACAGGGAGACTGATCGAAACTCTTGTTCATGTGTGAAATATTCTCTTTCCGTAATTACGTGCTGCAGCGTGCTTACATGTGGGATGATTAACCGTAATTTCGATCGACCTATTCTCTTTAAACTGCGGATCTTGGAGAAACACCTCGACGATGTTTGTGGCCAGCAACTCAAGTACCGGATTCGGCAGTGCTTGTCATCGCACTCGGCACCGACCGCCACGTGACCTACAGGGCAATCAACCAACTCACATCGCCCTAGCTTCTTCAGGACGAACGGCTGCCATTCCCTTTTGATCATCAGTTGTCGGGCTGCCATGCGTCAAATACAGTTTGCATATCATTGGCATCTGACAGCGAGATGGACCGCAGGGTCCCTGTCCCCAAGGCGCTAGAAGAGGAACGCAAGGTTGGCACCTTGTGTGTAAACTGTTGCATTGGGCAGCGCGCCAGTTTGGTCATCCATGACCATTATCCAAGTCGAAGGGTCGCGCTCACGCCATCATCGGAAGCCCACTTCTGAACGACACGTTGAGGCGGTCCCGCCTCCCAGCGTTTCACAGGGCAGGAGCTCGGCTTGATCCCGAACTTCTCAAACACCGAGATTTCTTTTTTTGGGGCTGCGTGCTGCTTCCAGGTCATCGTTGCGATGCTCGCGACCAGATCGCTGAACCTTTCGCCCTGCAAGCTGACATGCGTCCGCGAAAGAACTGCATTTTCAATCTCGTCCCGGAGCCACCGGCCAACATTCTCGGGCATTGGGTGCGCTATCTCCTTGCCCGTCGGGGGGGCTTGCCAGGACGCAGGATCACGGCGACCGGACGTCCGGTCGCGGCGTCATAGATGTGATCGGCAGGAAACAGCGCTCGTCATATGGGCGTTGAAGAACGAAAGCTGCTGATGGCCGTGAACGACATCAACCGTGTCATCGATCTCGAGCGTCACGCTTTTGGGCGCGGCATAGCTCGACAGCCATAGAAAGCACCAGCCGAGTCGGATGACGGTGCGCAGGTCGGCTGGGAGTACAGATCAATCCCGCTGTCGGGCAGCCGCTGCAGGCGAGCTTGAAGGCCAGGTCGGTGCGCTGTCGGTCGAGATAGTCGGCATCCTCGTAGCCGCATGCGATCGCAAAGATGCGGGGGCGCGCGAATGTCGGCCATGGCGTGTGTCACCCGCAGTGGGTCGCGCGAATCGTGGATCGCAGCGGCCAACCTGTCGGCCAATTGCAGGTGTAGCTCGCCGCGGCCAAAAGCATGACGCCACCATCCGTGGTGATGCATCCGGCCTCAAACGCAGCTGTGATCTTCTTGCGCCCAACGGCTGGAAATGAGAGCGGCAGCAACGTATCGTCGGTAATCGCGGGTGTGGCTCGCGAGATGTGGTGGCAGGGCTGGCTTAGACAACCGAAAGCTCTCGGTGCATAAGACGGGCAAGAGTGCCCTGGATGAAAAACGATCCCAAGCGCTCTAAGCATCGGCTCGAGCGCTACGAGCAGCCCAAGCGCATCATCTTCGCAGAGGACTTGCCGCGCAACACAATGGGCAAGGTCCAGAAGAATGTCTTGCGCCAACAGCACGCCGATCTATACGCGGGGGTGAAGCAGTGTTCAATTAATCGAGCCTCGATCGTCAAACAGCGCCCTAAGCCGCGCAATGCCACGGCCCTTAGAGGGAAAATTTGTCTGACGGCCCGGACGTCGAAAGCGGTGCAGGTAGTGCTGTGACGGGGCGTCAATAAGAGGTTGCCGGCGACTCAGCCGCAAATACACCTGAAGTTCGGTTGCCGCTTCGGGCAGCAGGCTTCGCTACGACGGCGTCCATGGGTTGGATATCTGTGTTCGCACAGTTTCCTCAGCCGTCAGTTAACTTTACGGTGCCTTCGCCGTCGTGTCGCGCACTTTGAGCATCGAGATCTCTGCCACCCGCAGGCCTGCGCCATAGTTACCGACAGCGCGGCCTGGTGCTTGAGGCAGGTGGTCGCGTCCAGCAAGCCGGCCACCTCGTCACGGCTCAGAATGACGGGCAGCTTGCGGGGACGGCCCACGCCAACAGCCTACATGCGAGTCCGGCCGGTCGAGCGTCTGGGTGAAGAAGAACCGTAGCGCCGACACAATGCTGTTCATGGTCGACACGGGCTCTCCGGCCTCACGCTGTTCGACCTTGAACCGACGCAGGTCGTCTGCGGACGCCTCGTCAGGTGAACGCCTCAGCCCCCGACGTCGCGGATTTAGATGCGCTGTGTCTCCGCGCGAGAAGCGCCGCTTATAGAACGCCACTCACTTGCGTTCGTACGTGAGAGCCCAACGCTGCGATCGCGTCTCGAGCTGCGCTTGTTGCATTCGCGACAATACGGCTTCGCTGACGCGAGCATGAGCTATTAAATGAGCGGCTCGACGCTCAGTTTTCGCGATTGGCACGCTGCTTGCTTGGGACATGGGTGCTAGCGAGCTCAATGGCCGCAGTTGCACGGCTTTGGTCTGGCGAAGGAACCGCGAACTTGGAGGATACCACCATGAGTGAAACGGCTTTGATCGATGGTGTCATTCCGCGTGCGGCTGTTGTTAAACGCGCGCCGCGCATTGGCGCTGAAATCAGGGATATCAAGCTGTCGGGCGATCTGCCAGACGAGATCATCGCCGCGATTAAAGGCCTGCTGCTTGACCACAAAGTTATCTTCTTCCGTGACCAGGGTCATCTCGACGACGCCGAGCACGAGCGCTTTGCTCTTCGTTTCGGGAAGCCTATGCTGTCTCCGACGTTAGATCCTGCGAAGGGAACGATGTCGATCCTCGAGATTGCGAGCGGAGGTTTTCGGACTGACGCTTGGCACATCGACTTCTCCTACCTGGATGCTTATCCTAAGACTTTGTTGCTGCGAGGCGCTATTATCCCTCCAGTCGGCGGCGACACGGTGTGGTCAAACACCGCAGCGGCATATCTCGACTTGCCGGCGCCGCTGCAACGGCTTGCCGATGATCTCTGGGCAGTTCACAGCAACGCGCACGACTTCGCCGTATTTGCCCGCCCTACCGAAGCCGAAAAAAGGGTTTATGATGAGGCCCTTACTAGAGCGAGTTTCGAGACCGAGCATCCCGTTGTACGTGTCCACGCCGAAACAGGCGAGCGGACGTTGGTGCTTGGCCTTTACGTGAAACGTTTTGTTGAAGTGCCTAAACATGACGGCCAGAGGCTATTCGATTTGTTCGAGGCTCATATCACCTCTCCTGAAAACACTGTGCGCTGGAACTGGAAGCAGGGCGATGTCGCTATCTGGGACAACCGCGCCACGATGCATTACGCGGTTAGGGATTATTGCGACCAGCCTCGCGTCGTCCGTCGCGTTGCCATCGACGGGGAGGTCCCCGTCGGTGTTAACGGCCGGTGCAGTGTAGCGCGTATCAAGATCATCAGGCAGCCGCCCGCGCCCTCATCCACGAGCTGAGTCCGTTAAAAAAAGCCCACCAAAACAACGGGGCCGCATCGGCGCACCGACGAGAGAAGATTTTAACCTGTGCTTGGCAGACCTGGCAGCGACTTACTCTCCTGCAGGCATCGTAAGGTTATCGGTCAGCGGGCACAGAGATGATTAGGGTGGTGAGACATCAAGCTGCCACGGTATGCGCGATTTCAGGGCAGGTTTCCATCTCGCGGCGCTGCGCAGACCACGATGGTCGGAAGATGATAGCGCGTGGCGGGGAAAGTGAAACACATTGGCGATCGGATCGTGGATAGAGACGAAGCGTTGAAGCTGGCGTGATGACTTGAATCGCTTCATGATCTGTTCTCGTCGTCGGATCGGCTGGCTCGACGCCGGGCATAACATTCTGCGTGGCGTGCCCATAAGTTTATCCGCGATCATGGCCCGAGGTGCACGGCCCTGCTCCTCCAGCAGCTTGCGCATCAGCCGCTTGGCAGCTCTGGCATTTCGGCCTCTGTATAAGCACGTCGAGCACGAAACCATTCTGGTCGACGGCGCGTCAGAGCCACTGCTTCTTGTCATTGATGGTGGCCCCGCATTCGTCCACATGCGACTTGTCACCAATCGCCCCGCTGATCGGCATTTTATGCCCCCAGCAAACTGTCGGTTGAATTTCTCTGCCCAGTTTCGGATGGTCTGAAGGGAGCGATGATGCCGCGTGCGGCAGCATATCTTCGAGCATGCGCAGGCTGCGCGGGAAGCGGAAATAGAGCCAGAACCACGTCGTTAGTCACTTCGGCGCGGGAAAGCGGTGGCAACGATAAGTAGATCACGGACAGACTTGCAATGCCGAAGCTGACTGACCACCTTAGTCACGTGTTGGGCGGTGCTTGTTTCGCAGTCGACCTCGACCGCCACCACGTGACGTAGAGCGCGACCAGCCACAGCACGGGTAGAAGCATCAGTAGCGACGCCACCGCGGCAATCGTAGGATCCAACTCATTTCGCATGCTCTCCCACATTCTCAATGGGAGGGTTCGAACCGCCCCACCGACGAGGGACGAAAGGACCACCTCGTCGAAGGAGTGGATGAACGCGAACAACGCGCCGCCGATGACGCCGGGGCGGATCAACGGAAGCGTGACCTTCATGAATGTCTGTAGCGGCCCGGCCGTCATGCTCTGCGCCGCCTGCTCCAGCCGCCGGTCGAAGTTCGCCAAAGTCGCCGAAACGATGACGACAACAAAGGCGATGGAACCGATGCTGTGAGCTAAGATCAAACCGGTTTTCGTGCCGATCAGCCCGAGTTTGACCAGTCCTAAATAGGTCGCAACGCCGACAACGATAGCCGGAAAGGTAATCGGCGTCAGGATCACCATGGTCAGGAGACCCCGCAGTCGCGGTACGGTGTTGCTGAGGCCGTAGGCCGCGAGCGTCCCAACGAAAGTGGACAGGATGGCGACCGCAACACCAATCTGAATGCTGGTCCAGGCGGTGCCAGACCAAGATGGATTGCTGAAGAAGGAGCGGTACCACTGTAGCGAAAGGCCCGACGGTGGGAACTCCAAAGCCGTCCCGGCACCGAATGACATGATCATGACTACGAGGCCCGGAAATAATAGGAAGAACATGACAACCGTGACGAACGCCGCGCCGACGATCTGCCACCAGCCGCCATCGTTCGCGGGCTGGTAGAGTTCTGCTATCCAGCGCTTCGATCGATAAGGAGCGAAAAGCTCCTTGATATGTTGTGCCAGTTTGCCGAGACAGGGTAGCCGGCTGGGACGTGACCCCCTCGTTGGTTGCGCCGCGAGGCCCTGCTTACCGGAAATGTCCAGTCCGAATATTGAGAGGACGACTGCGGCAATGCCTAAGAGGATGAAGGCTGAAGCAGCGATAGACTCTAGATTGAGGGCACTCTGGACCTGAGCCGCGATGACGGTCGACAGCAAGGCATCGCGCAACCCGCCCAGTGCTTGCGGAGTGATGTAGAAGCCGAGGCAAATCACAAAAACCAGCAGGACGCCACTGCGTATACCAGGAAGAGTGAGCGGAAGGAAGACGCGCCAAAAAGCGGCAAGGGGCCGCGCACCCATGCTGCGGGCCGCTGCTATCAACGAGTTGTCGATGCCAAGCATGACGCTGATCAGCGGCAGTATCATGATCGGAAGCATGATGTGAACCATGCCAATATAGAGGGCCACGCCACTGTAGATTATCGGCACAGAAGTGGATATCAACCCGAGGTCGAGCAGAAGATTGTTGATCAGGCCGCGGTCACCGAGGATAACGATCCATGCATAGGTGCGCGCCAGTAGGCTGGTCAGATAGGGAATGAAGACGAGCACGAGGAGCACGGTGCGCAGACGCTTCGAAGCGGCCACGATCAGATAGGCCGTAGGATAGCCGATAACGAGGCAGATGGCCGTGGCCACCACACTTATCTCAATGGTCTGGAAGAGCACGCGAACATTCGCCGGCCTTTCGAAAAACGCGTGGTAGTTGACAACCGAAAAGGCCGGTGCATTGAGGCTGGTCAGGAGGAGCTGAATGACCGGTACGCCGAACGCCACTAGCAGAATGGCGAAGGCCGGCACGGTCAGCGCAATGGGCATACGCCCAAGCTTCTGAAGCGTTCTCATACAGGTTCCCTCTTCCTGTCTCAAGCCGGGACGAGGCGGATGTCGGACCGCAGCCAGTCGAGCTGCACTTCATCGCCGGGTTCGAAGATCTGCTGCCCCGAGGGGACATGCTCGCGCACGATGAGTACGCTGCTTTCGACGCGCACATGATATTTCCGCAACGGACCGGCGTAGATCATGTCCTCGACCATCCCGGTGACAGATTGGCGCTGACCCGCCTGGGCGCCCTTCGGCGCCGTTTGAGCGGCGATGCAGATGCACTCCGGCCGGATCATCACTACAGTGCCTGAAGGTTGCGCTACATCGGTTTCGATCTTGAAACCGGGATTTTCGAGGATGTTTGCCTCGCCCAGAAAGGTCGCCACGAAGCTCGTGGCCGGCCGGTCGTAGAGAGCTTCCGGTGTGTCGATCTGCTCGATCCTGCCATCGCGCATGACGACGATGCGGTCTGACAGGGTGAGCGCTTCCTCCTGATCGTGAGTGACGCATATGGTGGTCTTGCCGAACTCCTTGTGCAGGCTCTTGATCTCGCCCTGCATCTGCTCTCGAAGATTGCGGTCGAGCGCGCCGAGCGGCTCGTCGAGCAGGAGGATCGGCGGATCGGCGATCAGCGCGCGGGCAAGCGCCACACGCTGCTGCTGGCCGCCACTCAGTTGCGACGGCATACGGCCGCCCAATTCCGAGAGATGCACGCGCTCGAGCATTCGGTCGACCTTCGCTGCTCTCCCTGCGGCTTTCATGCCACGCATTTCGAGCGGAAATTCCAGGTTTCGGCGCACCGTAAGATGCGGAAACAGAGCATAACTCTGAAAGACGATGCCTTGGTCGCGCCGGTAGGACGGAACTGCGGCGACTGATTTTCCGGCGATTAGGATATCGCCCTCACTGGGCGCCGCGAACCCGGCAAGTAGCATGAGCGCTGTGGTCTTACCCGAACCGCTCGGACCGAGAATGGTCAGGAATTCCCCGCGACTAACTGACAGCGACAACTCTTTAACCGCAGCGACCGTCCCATACATTTTGGTAACGCTGCAGAATTCGATCTGCGGAGGAACCGGGCTTTTCTCCAATGCGATCTCCTCTATGGGTGGCAAGAAACGGCCGGCATGTACTTTCATTGTTGAGCCTCCAGTCGAATTGAGCACCAGTCGACCATCAGCGGTGGATAGGGCTGCCGACGGCTTCGTGGTTGCCTTGCCGCACAGTCTACGGTGTTACGGACCTAAAGAAGAACCCACTCGTTCCAGCGCTGAGTTAACCGCTGAACGTTCGATAGACCGTCCGAGCCGATCTCACTATACCACTCGAAATTGAGGGGAATGCTGGTCGCCAAAAAGTCCGGTTGGCTGGCAAGTTTGCGGGCAACGTTCTCAGGAATCAGCTCATAAGCAATGCGGTTGGTCGGGCCGATAGGAAACATTTGGACGAAGGCCGCCTGGCGCTCGGCGCGTGTGGCAAATTCGATGAATTTTTGCGCATTCTGCGCATTCGGGGCACCTTTCGGGATCGCCCAATAGTCCCAGAGCAGCTTGGATTGGTTCCGATTGATCTCAAGTGGCAAGCCTTGATCGACGGACAAAACTGACCGACTATCATATGAATTGTAAAGGGCAGCCGTATTTTGTTGCATTAATTGCTGGATTTCGGCGCCGGTCGTCCACCATTTGCGGACATGCGGCTTGATCTTGTCCAGGCTAGCAAAAATGCGATCGATGTCCATCGGATAGAGCTTATCCGCAGACACACCGTCCGCCAGCAACGCTTCCTCCCAAGGACCTAGCTGTCCTGTCTGACCTGACGAGAGCACTCTGCTCCCAGGAAACTTCTCGACATTCCAGAACTCAGCCCACGAGGTCGGACGCGGCTTGTCAGGCGGAAACTTTGCGGTGTTGTAAACCATGGCAACTGAATAGATAACAGACGCGACACCGAAAGACTGCTTCCCATGGTCTACGATGGCGTCTAGCTCCTGCCTCTTATAGATTGAGTAGTCGATCTGCTCAAGATAGCCTTTCTCAAAAGCAGAAAGCGCCGCGGGTCCGACCACGCCTATCACGTCGACATAAACACTGTTCGTGGTCACCATCAGCTCAAGCTGTGCCGTGGTAGTCAAGTCGGTGATGGCCGTCACCTTGATCCCGGTTTCGGCCTCGAACGGCTTCACATAGGCCTCAATAATTGAGTTACCGTATGAACCTCCGCTACCTGTCCGAATGACCAGTTCACCTTGGGATTGCGCCAACACTCGTCCAGCAAATGGGGGCATTGCCGACGCGGCAACGGCACAAGATGTAGTCCGGAGAAAGCTTCTGCGGTTCATTCGAAAAGTCATTGATCGTTCACCTCTGGTGTTTGGACCGCCACCCGCGCAAGAACCTATTTGGCAAACCCATTTTGGGGGCCCCAAACTTCACGCTACCACCGCTGTGTCGATCAGATCAGCCCGATAGCCGATGCCATGGGGGCTGGCTTGTTTGTTCCTTCAAGGTTCGGTTACCGGCCTGCACGCATAGCACATCGTTGTCATCTGAAAGCGAGAAGGGCGACAGGGTCCCGGCCCACCGCGCGAAGAGCATCAAGGAGCGTAGCGTTTCGTGTCGGTGAGGTTCTCCTTCACCTTAGACACCGCCGACGAAGGCCGACGCCCTATGCGAGCGGTCGTTCCCCCAGATGCTTACAGCGGGGACGCGCTGACGTCGGCAGAGCGGATCGCGGACATGACGCACGGTTACGGTACAAAGGCCACCTGAACGACGATAGAGGCTCACACTAGAAGCTGGTCAAAAAGCAAAATATCGTGATGCTTTTCGCTGTCTGAAAATACTTCCAAAAGGCATCCGGCTACCGAAAATCCACATTTCTTTTCCGCGAAAGAAATAACCTCCGGCTTATCTTTGAAGACGAGCGCAAAAATGCAGTGCAGATTGAGGATAATTGCTCGATCTAGAAGAGCGTGCGCGAGAGCGGATCCGATCCCTTTACGACGACATGAATTTTGAACATAAAGAGACATTTCCGCTGTGTGCTTAACATCTTCCCTGACGCGCAACCGAGTGAGTGCTGTCCAGCCGACCACGGCGCCCTTATGCACGCACGTGTAGGACTCAAATGACGGGCGCGATTCGAACAGAAATTCCTTCATCTCCTTGACACTCCAGGGGCGCGTTCCTTGTGTTGATTCCCTTGCACGACATGCGGCGTTGTAGATCTCTGTCACGCTTGGCAGGTCACCTGTTCGCAACGGACGCACTTGGTACGACATTAAGTCCTCCAATCCCGTTTTGCATAGCGGATGGCTCGACTAGAGCTATCTCACAGTGGCGGTCTCCGGAGTTCGCGGCAACCTACCAAAGCTGGTAGCTTGTTTGGGCAGATTTGACTGTGGTTGTTCGGCATGGTTGAACGCAGGGTAACTGATATCCGCACCCAAAGTAATAAACGGCTGACTTGTCCGGAGGAAAAGCAGACGGCGAGTTGCCGGGTCACGTCGGCAGAACTCGGTGGGCGCTGAGAGCGGATGGCACCGCGTTCACGCGTTTTGAACAAGAAAGAAGCGAGGTATACCCATGTTTCGACGTGCAACTTATGCCGATGCTGACGACATGGCAAAGATCTACAATCAAGCGATGAAGCCCGATACGTTTGCCCTTAGTCAAATCGCTCCTGACACTCCCAACGAACGCGTCGCATGGCTTAGGGAACATCAAGATCCCTTTCCTGCGTTCGTCTACGAGATTGAAAATAGCAAAGTGATAGGCTGGTGCTCACTGAGTCGATTTTCCGTGCGCCCTGAATATACGGACGTCGCCGAGACATCACGCTATATTGATGAGAACCATCGAGGGAAGGGACTTGGCAAGCTGATGCTCTCGCACTTGGTTGAAGCCGCCACCAACCTTGGATTTCGACTACTAGTGTTGCGCTCATATGAAAGAAATACTCGCAGTTTAAGAAGCGCTAATCCTTTCTTCCGGCGGGTAGCGGTTCTACACGAAGCGGCATGCATTCAGGGTGAATGGCACAACGACGTATGGCTCTGGAAGAAATTGCGATGAGTCGGAATTTGCGTACGAGTGAGCCACTCCCCAATGTTTGGAGGCTTTCGGGATTTAAGCTACTCTACCCATGCCGGTCCGTTTTGGTCTTGTTCAAGTAGACCACGGCGGCGTGAGGCCGCTGATCGTTGTACGACTCAGCTACGGAGCGCCCACCGGCCAATGCGAGCTTCTTTATCCATGGCATACTTGGACAGTTTGCCAGGTCCACATTCATCAGGTGATTAGTAGAGTGACCTAGCGGTCTTCCGCTGCAGCATCTCCGGCAAGGCATCGGATCGGTGGTTGGAGGTTCCGGCGTGGCGTTCGATCGGGGCCGCCGCGCGAGCTCGATACAGCTCCGCACGTCGGCCTTCCCGCTCTTGGCGCCCTGTCGACAATGCTCTGGGAAAATGGTGGCCCATCGCAATCGCAGAAGACGGGCGCAAGCATTGGGCTCTCACGATGCAAATCGGGGAGATGTGCATGCCGCGTCAGCCCACGACAGTTCCGTTCTCGAAGCTGAACGACGCCATCGCAGTGCAGACGCCGCAATGGCAGGCGCTGGCCGCCGAGACGCGTCGACGAATGACGAACTGAGGTCAGTCAGATTCTCGATCACATCGAGGGCAACCGCTCTCCGGAACAGGAGGCGGTGCGTTATGCGCCCCCGATCGAGGCAAGCTCAGGTAAGGAACCAAGCCGCTCGTGAAAAAGACGCTAGCGCAGAAAACTCTAAATTCTGAGCAGTCCAGTTGTCTAGGGATCAGGGCACAGCCTGTCGCCGCGACACCGTCAGAACGCATAAGCTCCCACACGTTCGCGCAGCGCTCTCCGCCCCAATCCGGGCCTTCTCTTCGACCGACCACGCGCGCTGCCGACGACGGCCCATAATCACCTCTACTCGTCCGACAATCCCCGGCTTCATTCCTGGCTTCAAGCCAGCCATCAGGCCTGGCATTTTCATCTCTCCACCTTGTATCTACAGGAGAGAGATTTCGTGGGATTAAAGCGATTGAAGCCGGGCGGCCACCCTAAGGCGGTGCCCACCATCATCCACCTCTGCCGTCGGCGGCGAGTTTCACGTCGCCGGATCCGGCTCGCCGAACCTCCTTAGGTGTGGTGACTCCAGCAACATCATCGTCAAATGCCGCTCTCAGCGAAATCCTAAGTAGCTCCAGACGTCGGAAACAAGACTGTCACAGAAATTTAACTCAGCGAATGCGCGTTTTTAGGAGATCATGCATCCACTTCGTTAGGGTGCCGCTCGTGACAATTGCGGCACTCGGCGCCTTCCATTTGACCCTACTTCAATCACGAAGCGGGCATTGAGCGGTCTGTTCTTCCCGGCCTTACGTGGTTGCAGGCTCCCCACCGAGAGAGTTCGTCCCTATGAGCAAGGAGATTGCTGCTATGAACAAGAAATTCACCGATACTAACAATTCGGGCCTCGCCGTTTTTGAGCGCCTTGAATCCGAGGTGCGTGGCTACATCCGCTCGTTTCCGATCCTATTTGATCGCGCGGTTGGCACTACCCTCATAGACGCAGACGGTCGAGAATATCTTGACTTCTTCGCAGGGTCAGGGGCCCTCAATTACGGTCACAACAACCCATCCTTTAGGCAACCGTTGCTGGATTACATCGAGCGCGACGGAATCGTGCACGGGCTCGACCTTGCCACCACCGCCAAGAAGGCATTTATCGAGGCCTTTGAGCGGTATATCCTGAAGCCGCGTGGTCTGACTTACAAATTGCAGTTCACAGGTCCCACTGGTACGAATGCGGTCGAGGCGGCGCTGAAGTTGGCGCGCCTAGTAACCGGCAGGGCGAATATCGTCGCATTTACCAATGCGTTCCATGGCGTTAGCGCTGGATCGTTGGCTGCGACTGGAAACAAGAAGTACCGGAGTGCCGCAGGCCACCCCCTCGCGCACGTGACGTCGTTGCCATATGATGGTTATCTCGGCCCTTCGGTGGACACGATTGATTACTTTCAGAAGCTGCTCAACGATCCTAGTAGTGGCGTCGATAAACCTTGCGCAGTGATTCTGGAGGCAGTCCAAGGCGAAGGGGGCATCAATCCTGCCAGTTTCCAATGGCTGCAACGGCTGCGTGAGCTGACCGCAAGACACGAGATCCTGATGATCGTCGATGACATTAAGGCGGGCGTGGGTCGCACGGGAAAGTTTTTCAGTTTTGAAGAGGCTAAGATCGTACCGGACATCGTCACTCTGTCGAAGTCCTTGTCGGCGATCGGAACGCCGATGTCCCTCGTTCTTCTGAAGCCTGAACTGGATGTTTGGTCGCCTGGCGCGCACAGTGGTACGTTCAGGGGCAACAACCTTGCTTTCGTTACTGCTCGGGCCGCTCTAAAGACCTACTGGGCAGATACCAAGTTTGAGGACGAAATCGCTGGCAAGTCCACGATCTTGGCTGAAGAACTCAAGTCAATCGCAAGCGATTTCCCCAACCTCGGCCTGAGTGTACGGGGCCGCGGATTGATGTACGGGCTTGTATCACAAAAACACCATTCATTGGCGGTCCAAGTCTCTCGGGAGGCCCTGCATCGCGGCTTGGTGATCGAGACCTGTGGCGGGCGGAGCGAGGTCCTCAAGTTCCTCGTCGCACTTACCATTACCGAGGCTGACCTGCGCCGTGGTTTATCAATCGTGCGCGAGAGCATTAGTGCGGTGCAGAGCAGTATGGAAGAAGCCCGCCATGAGGGTGACAAGAACGTGTAAGAAGTCGGAAAGCGCCAGCAGCGAGCGCGCTCCCCGGAAGATCCCATGCGCGGTACAGGCAGGCTCGATCCGAACCTCGCGTGCCTGCCCCGTGAGGGGGGTGGGCGGCAGAAAGCGATGCCCGCTGAACGAGGCACCCGTAGGGCCGGAACAGAGTGGAGGATGCGAGCGAAGCGAGCGTTGCGGCACGCCGCGGCGGGCCTAGAAAGGAGCGTCGCCCACGTGGGCGCTGGAGGGCTCCGCTGGAGCTCTGCTGGCTCATCGCAGCAGCGGGCGTTCTGTTTCCTCTGGCGAGCGCCGCGAATCCGAGCCCATCCTTTGGAGGAACGCTCCAGCTGTCGCTCTCAATTTGAAGTCGAGAAGCGGCCCGATCATGGTCAAGGTCAAATATCTGATAGTGAGAAAAACGTTGAGACCTTCCTCGGCTTATGAGGTAGCGCAGGCCATGTCCACAGCCGCGTCGGGGCTTGTAATTGGACGCTCCAGCGGCTTGTTCTCCCGTGTGGCCGATACGCTCGTCCAGTTCCTTGTCTACTCCCATGAGGTGATGGTTGAGGCGAAGATAGTCGGTCCAGGTCGGCGTGCGGAATGTGCCCGTACGCATGGGCTTCTGAAGGTTGCGGCCTCAGTTGACGCTTTCGATTGAGCGGCCGACAAGCTCGGCCCGCAAACCCGATCAGTCAATCCTCCGCCATCCCCATCACTGAAGCCTGACCACCTCACATCTGGGGCAGCTCCGGCCGCGGGCCCGAATCGCGGGTGATTGTGGAAACAAACGAGGACCGTACCCGAAAGCCTGCGGCATTGGCCTGGCTGTGGCTGCGCAATCAACCGGGTTCGTCGCATACCCGCTGGTTCCACGAACGCGTAATGCGCAATCAGGGGCGGCGCCTCAAAAAGACAACCATCGTCGCCCTTGCAAGGAAGCTGCTCGTGGCGCTGTGGAAATACATGACCGCGGGTGTCCTCATCGAAGGTGCCGTCATGAAGGCTGTCTGGCGAGACCACACCGACACACTCATCCCTTGAGGTCCGATGAGCCTCGGCGGATCCGGGAGGCGAACCGAGATCGTCAGGTCGGCAGGGCAATGAGTCCAGGTTAACGTGGTTGGAGAGCTGCCATCGTCGGTATCCCAGGTTGCGAGTTTCGCGTCCCTTGACGGATTGTTTTCCGGGCATAGCGGGTGTCCTTGATAGACGAAAAACGCTCCAAGAGGCTCTTGCGGCGCGGCGTACCAACTTCGCTTGGCTTCCTCCGAATCTGCGGAAGCCTCTTTGAACCACGCTAACTAGCGACAGACCACAAATTACACGCCGTCGTTAACCTGAACTCGTCCCTAGTCAGTTCGGTCTGGATTTGTCGAAACATTCTTTCAAGCGATCTTGCTGTGACGATTCATCCTGATCGCCGCGCGGCAAGACCGCTACACGTTTGTGGCAGGCCGCCAACGGGATGACCTGCGGTCGGTTGAGTTCAATCACGGAAAGCCAAACAAGAGGGTCGCCAGCGCATAGGTGTGGGGAGACGATTCAGCATCCACTCGGGGTTCACCACGGCGCATCGCGGTGCTACCGAACGTCTCTGCGATCCCTATCGAGTTTAGCCAGTCTGCGAGCCCGGTGTGCGGACGGAGGTCGACGCAGAGAAATGCGCCGGCGTGATGCGAAAAGAGAAAGGACAACAGGGACCTCGCTTCAACGGTGCTGCGAGCGACGACCGGTCCTGCAACTTGTTGGCGCCCGTACGGTAACAGTGCCGCATAGCCCATGACTCTTCCGGAACTGCGCACTATGGCGAATCGCGCCTTGCTCCAAAGTGCGGAGATGAGTGCACGGCGATCAATCCCCGTCGCGCTGCGGTCAATTTCGGAGATCTGATGCAAATCGTCATCAGTCGCCCATTCGACGTCGTGCGGCGCCTGCACGGTCGCTACTACCCCCCGATGGGAATATATCGTCTCGATCTCCTGAAATCCAAGCTTGCGGTAGAGCGGCTGGCCAAGCGGCGAGGCGATCAGGCGGCATTCGCGTTGCCCCACCTTTTCAAGTGCGAGTTCCATGAGCTGAGCCCCGAGCCCCCGACCACGCATCTTTTCATCGACGATCAGGAGTGCGATAGTCGCGACTCCATCGAAGAGTTTCATGCACACCGCTCCGATAGCGTGACCCTCTTTAATGGCAACAAAGCCAAACCCTAAGCCCAGAAGCATTGCCCACTCGTCTCTGGAATGAGTCCATCCGGCCTGAATCGTTAGCCTCAGGGCGTCGTCGAGATACTCGGTTCCAAATTCGGCAAACTGGACTTCGGCTTTCGGCATAATCAATCCGTTCGTTGGCATGATGTAACGAGTCTTCCTTCGCATGCTCGGCGGCCCACGGGATCGGCTAGTCAGTTGGTGCGGCCCCGATCGCATCGGCTTTGCTCAAAACGATCGTTGTTGCTAGCCTTTGCACCCACAAACTCAGCCCGTTGGTGGTAACAAAGCCTTTGATCTTCGGGCATGCGGCTTTGGCGATGATAAGCGTTACTTGCCTTCTGTTGACTCGAGGCTGGCCGCTGTACCGGGGCCGAGCGTAAATCTGCATCACCTCCAGGGATGCCTTGACCTCAGGCTTGCGGTGAACATACCTTTGTCGACGACTTGCGGTTGCAAAGATTTTGTAAATGTTTTGCTGCCGAGCGAGGTTGTAGGTCAGCCTATGGCGCCGTGGCGGGCCTGTGAACGACTGGCCTCAAGCGTGCTTTATGAAGTAAGCGTCACGAGCACCGCACGACTGTTTTTGCTTGACAGAGACAGGCGTCAGATGCCGGCCGCTTTGACTCGCTTGGGCATTAAGTACGAGCCGATGGCGACGATCGCCTTTGCAACGGCGGCGACGTCCGCGTCGTCGAGACGGGAGTTCACCCCCGTCGTGTTCCGGATCGGAGCGGATGTCGCCGGTTGCGGCATGACCGCGGAGAACGGGGCGCCAGAGTCTATTGCGTAGCCGGTACCGGGAAGCACGGGGCCAACTGGAGCGTGTGGCGGCATGATCGCTCGTCGGTTAAGGGGGCCTGTCGCCGCTCGCCCGCCGCGGCGTCTTCGCCTTCGCGCCAGATGTTGGACGATGCGCTGTGTGCGCCTGGTGATCTGTCTTCGAGCCCAAGGGTCGCTGGATCCGGAACCCAGACCTCCGGTAGAAAGCCCGAGGCGTAGAGCTTCGCAAGGACAGTGGCGTCGATCGTGTCAGTCTTCACGTTCGCTTGCGCGATCATATGCACCTCTGCTTGGGATTGGCGATCACGATCCGATCCACGTAGGGTGACAGCACTTCAGCGACCGTCGCGGCATTGCCGGTCGCCTCGATCACCACATGATCATCGTGGGTGAATTCCTTCCTGGCGAACTCTTCAAGCTTGTCGCGCAGCATTTGAACGCGGGCGAGCTTAACGATTTCGCCATTAAGCAACGCCACAACCTCGGCGGCTACGCGGTGTATGTCCATGCCGATAATACGCACGGTTCCCTGCATCGTTGGTCACCAACAGGGAGCCTGCGGGCAACACGACAGATGCGGATCCGCGAGCGGCGATCGCCCAAGCTCCGACCACGAGGAGAAGCGTGTGACGCGCGGAAGATACGATCCGGAAAAGAACCGGAGCAGTTTGAGCTCAACGAATCCGATCCAAAAGGACCTAAAAGGTCTTGTAATTGAGGCCTGCGCTGAACAGCCGCCCGAAACTAATTGATCGCCCCCCGAGATCAAGCCGCAGGCCCCGCCATGCCGGCTGTATGCGTCCCAGACCAGCGATAAGGGCTTTGATGGGAGCAAGTTCCGCGATGGGCGCGCGTCCTGCCAGCTGCTACCACGCCGGGCCTCCGCTATGGGCTGCCTGGTCGACAAGGCGAGGCGACCCGCCCGTCTAAGAGGCGAAAGCGAATGGCTGAGCTACTCGACCACCACCTTGTCGATTGTCGGAAGACACAAACAAATTGTGCCATTACAAACGGACAGGATGGGAGGGGAACAGCCAATACATTGAAATAAAAGCGCTTTCAAATTGGCATACGGCTTGCACATACGGCTTGCACTTGAATCCGCACTTTACGAAAACGCTCACATGTCAAATCTGGTCTTTTCACTGGCGAGGCCTGACCATTAATCGTCTTCCGCCAACTTGATTGATTGGTCGACTTACAGATCGCGCCCCGCACCTGTCGAATGGCGCCAGGTACGACGGTGCGGTGCCGAAACAGGAGAGAGATTTCTGGAATGGGAAATGTCGATCGAATTGACCGGAAGATACTCAATGCCGTTCAGCGCAACAACCGCCTTACCACAAAAGAATTGGGCAAACTTGCTGGCCTATCAGGCACCGCTTGTCAGCGGCGCTTACAACGACTTCGTGATGTCGGAATCATCGAAGCTGACGTAGCTATAGTTTCGCCCGAAGCCGTCGGCCGGCCAATGCTCATGCTGGTATATATCAATCTCGAACGCGATCGCACAGATATCCTTGATCGTTTCAAGCAAGCCGTTCGACGAACACCCGAGATTACGTGCGCATATAACGTGACGGGTGAAACCGATTTCGTTCTTGTAATCTCCGTAAGCGGTATGGTGGAGTACGAGGCGTTGACCCGCCGCTTTTTTTTCGAGAATGCCGATATAAAGAAATTTAGCACGATGGTCGTTATGGAACGCACCAAGGTATCCTTTGCTGTGCCAATTGGCGAATAGGAGTCATGCCAATCACGCAGTTGTCTCGGATGCCAGGAGATTGTCTTCCCATTAGGCGGCATCAAATCCGGTTTGCATATTGGTCCAGTAGTGGAAGACCCGAATCAGGCAGCATTGGCGGTGCTCGTCAAGGAAGTAGCCATGGCGCTGCCGTTTGCCGACACCGCGGCCATGCAGCTTCACCTCCACGAGATCAGCCGCCATGTGCGCGAGGCGCACGCCGTGCTGCAGCTTACAAAAGCCGAGAAGGCACGCGCGAAGTATGAGCGCCAAACCAAGCTCGTTTGAAGTCCTCAACCGATAACGCTGATCAGAAAAAATCGCCGCTGCCGGCCCTAATGTTTTATACGATACGTGATGGTTGAGCCACCCTGAAAGTATCTTCGCCCAGTATTTTTTCGACAAGGCTTAACCAGTAGGACGTCCCGTAAGCAGCCGACTCGTCATTGAAGTCAAACGACGGATGATGAAGTGCAGCGCTGTCTCCGTTACCACAGAACACGAAAGTGCCGGGCCGTACCTGTGACATTGTCGCAAAGTCCTCACCCAGGAGGGTCGGAGGGGTCTCCTCGATATTGTTGCCGACGATTTCCTGGGCAGCTGTGAGTGCAACTGCCGTCTGAGCCGGGCTATTGTAGACACATCCGTGGTCTGGCTCGAATTTCACGTCAATCCTTGCTCCGCTAGCCAGGGCGACGCCGGATGCCACTTCCCGCACCCGATTCTTGATCAGTTGATGTACATCCGGGGATAAGGTGCGCAAGCTACCACGCAGCTCCACTTTTTCAGCAATGACCCTGTGGGTACCGCCGCCGTGTATTTCCTGAAACGTCATATTGGCGGCTTCGAGAGCATTTACATTCTGTGAGGTGATCTGCTGTAGCGAATTGAGAAGCTGAGCCGTCACCATAATGGCATCAATAGCCAGATGCGCCCTGCCCGGATGACCGCTGCGGCCTTCAATCCGTATTTCGATGCTGTCCGTTGCGGCCATTACAGCACCGGCCCTAATGCCGATCGTGCCAATCGGCAGTCCGGGCAATGTATGCATGCCGTAAATCTGCTCGATCTCAAACCGATCCATCAGGCGATCCTCGAGCATCGCGATAGCCCCTGCCCCAATCTCCTCAGCCGGTTGGAAGATCAACACAACAGTGCCCGCGAAATCTCTGTCCTGCGAGAGGCACTTTGCGGCGCCAAGCAACATAGCAGTATGCCCGTCATGACCACAGGCGTGCATTACGCCTTCATGCTTCGACGCGTAGGGCAGGTTGGTCGTTTCGTGGATAGGTAATGCATCCATATCCGCACGCAGACCTATGACCTTGGTCCTACCGTCGGGTACCGCGTGGTTGCCTCTGATAACAGCCACAACGCCGGTCTTGCCAACTCCGGTTGTCACTTCGTCGCAACCGAACGCGCGTAGCTGCTCTGCCACGAAAGTCGCGGTGCGGTTCTCCTCAAAGCCGAGTTCCGGATGGGCATGGAGGTCTCGGCGCCACTCCACGATGTCTTTTTGTATGGCGGCAACTCGGTCGAGAACTGGCATATTGGTCTAACCTTCTAATAGCGATCAGCTCATGTTCCCTCGACCGGCCTGGAGCGTGCCGACCAAGGGAGATGGCGGGACCTTACAAAGCTTCATACCTTTTCGCGCGCAAGCTCGTCCATGACAGAGCGGGCAGCCATTTCTGCGATCGCGACAATCTCTTCCACTTCGGCCTTCGTCGCGACCAACGGTGGTGCGAAGCCCAGAATGTCACCGTGAGGCATGGCACGCGCAATCAATCCCATCTCCCGGGCGGCTTTCGAGATCCGCGCGCCAATTTTCAGTGATGGGTCAAACCGCTTGCGGTTGTCACGGTCAGCAACGAACTCGACTGCGCCCATAAGCCCGACGCCCCTAACTTCTCCCACAATCGGAAGCTGCGCGAACCTTTCCTGCAACTGAGCCTGGAAGAAAGCGCCGACATCGCGGGCGTTGCCGGGCAAGTCTTCCTGCTCGACGATGTCGAGGACTGCATTGGCCGCGGCCGCGCCGATCGGATGTCCAGAGTAGGTATAACCATGGGAGAATGCTCCGACGCGGTCGGCGCCCTCTTCGAGCACCTTATAGACCTTTTCGCTGATGATCGCCGCGGAGAGCGGGAAGTAAGCTGAGGTTAAGCCCTTCGCTACCGTGATGAGGTCCGGCTTGATCCCGTAATGGAGGCACCCGAACATCGAGCCGGTACGGCCGAACCCGGTAATAACCTCATCGGCGATCAGCAACACATCATGCTTGCTGAGTACCGGCTGAATCGCCTGCCAGTAACCTTCTGGCGGCGGCGTAATGCCGCCGGTCCCAAGCACTGGCTCAGCAATAAAACCGCCGACGTTGTCGGGTCCGAGCCGTTCGATCAGCTGGTCAAGTTCCTCTGCACGCCGCGCAGAGAATTCAAGTTCGGTTTCGCCAGGCTGGCCGCCCCAATAGTGATGCGGTACACCCGTATGGACGATTTGAGGCAACGGAAGGTCCATGTGGTCGTGGTAGAAGCTCATGCCAGTCATCGAGCCGGAAACCACGCTGCAGCCATGGTATCCGCGCTCACGCGATATGATCTTCTTTTTGGTCGGCTTGCCTCGAAGATTGTTGTAGTACCAGACAAGCTTTGCCTGAGTTTCGTTCGCGTCCGAACCCGACATGCCATAGAAGACCTTGCTCATTTTGCCGGGCGCCATTTTAACGAGCCTGTCGGACAGGATCGCAAGCTCGTCAGTGGTATGGGCGGCGTAGGAATGATAGTACGCGAGACGGTGAGCCTGGCGTGAAATTGCATCCGCCACTTCCGTTCGGCCATAGCCGACATTGACGCAATAGAGGCCGGCAAACCCGTCGATGAGCTCGTTTCCGTGGGCGTCTTGGATCCTGATCCCCTTGCCGGTCTCCACGATTGTGGGCTCGCCCAGCTTGCCGCTCGCGAAATCCTTGAGCTGTGTAAAAGGATGCAGAACGGCGTTTCTGTCCTTGCGACCAATTT
This sequence comes from Mesorhizobium erdmanii USDA 3471, assembly GCF_000472705.1. Classification (GTDB taxonomy): domain Bacteria; phylum Pseudomonadota; class Alphaproteobacteria; order Rhizobiales; family Rhizobiaceae; genus Mesorhizobium; species Mesorhizobium erdmanii. The sequence goes on from NZ_KI421454.1 coordinate 300,182, forward strand.
CGAGGATATCCATCTCAATTCCTTTAAATGCTACCGACGATAGACTCCCCGGATCAATTTCTCGGTAGCTATCAAGTTCTTAGAGGCTAAACTGCAGCGGCGAAGGGCGGTAGAGGTATTCTGTCGGGCTCAAGCATAATTCCTGCAAGTTTCGGCGTGTTTACGCATACCAAAGGTCCGAATGTCCGAATTTAGTCTCATGCGCGGCGTGGGGCGCAGGTGCTAGATCAGTGCGGAATTTGGTTTCCGTAGGGCCGAGGCAGCGCGCGACTTCCTGGGCTCTCCCTGATCCCTGACCTCTTGTGCCTTCAAGAGCTTGTGGTTGCCGCGGCACCGTTCGCATCGCAGCATGGGAGGCGCTGACCAGGCCGCATGCGGTCCGGCACGGTCGCCGCTCACACCATAGAAGCGTTTCTGGGAGCGAGCGTGGGCTTCGCCACCACATGTTGTCGAGCCCGAAAGCTGCTCGGGCTAAGGCCCCTCCGATGGCGCTCCCTAGCTTCTCAATGGCCGGAACCGAGGGGCCAGTCCACTCCAACGTGCTCGCCTAGGGGAGCAGTGCCTGGTATCGACCGCGATGTTGTTGAGTTCGCTGAACCCGTTTCTTCGCGGACTGGCAGCTGATGATCCGGTGAGTTCAGTCGGACGGTGATACCTATCAGAACGTAGGCTAAAACGATGACTCCCATCGCGGTTAGTCCGCTGATGTATTGCTTTGCAGAAGGTTTGGCCATAATTAGCAGTCCTTCGCGAGTTCAAGGTAAGCCCGCTGTCAAGCCGACAACAACTTTGCGCGCGCCGATTTTACCCGGCTGATGCGCCGGCCTCCCGGCCGGAATTGCAATCCTTTGGTACGGCGATAGTGTGGCCGCCTTCCTACTGCATTGTGTTTCTGGGGGCGTGGGCGTAACGCATATGGGAGTTTTTCTCTTCATCGAGCAGTTGCAATTTGCTGCCGCGAGGTTGAAGCAGATTACCGCGTCTGTCGGCTGAGCACTGCTTCCAAGCTATCAGATCCCGCCTATGCGGAGGTATTGCATCTCGAGGTAGCCCACTAGGCTTGGACCTCGCGAGGAGCATCCTGCCGGTGGAGAGGGAACTCTCCGGTAGGCGCGCCGTCGCGGTTTCCTTTACCACGAGCACTTTACGCTGCAGCCGCCGGTGCGTTTGTGTCAGATTCCTAGACGCCGAACACAAGCTGTGCATGATCAGTGGCGTGGAAAATAAGGCGTCGATTGCTCGGGCTTGCGAGTATGGCCTGTGGAACGCTCGATCAAAAGCGTCTTCTGAGGTGGAAATTCGCCAATGTGCAAGTCCAGAAAACGCTTGTCCAATTCCTGATCCGCTGTCGTGAGGCGATGGTTCAGACGAAGGTAGTCTGTCCAGGTCGGCGTGCTAAATGTTTCTGTCCATTGCACGGGTCTCTGGAGGTTGCGTTGCAGAGTCCAATGCCTTGCGCCGACGCGGGTCTGCACGTGCCGACGCTCGCGCATGAGCTCCAGGAAGGCCCCGACGTTCTCTTCAGGGATCAAGTATTCTACCTTGACGACGATGGGACCGCTTCTCGGCTTAAGATGATGCGAGATTGCCGGTGCGTCGAATTCATTCAGTGGATCGGGCTCGGGCCCGCCGCGTTCGCGTAAAGGAAACAGGACGCCCGATGCAGCGACGAGCAACAGAGCACCTGCGGAACCCTCCAGCCCCAAGGTGAGGGAATGGTTCTGCGCCACCATACCCCACACCCAGCTGCCGGCGGCCATGCCACCATCTGCCAAGGCATAGTAGATCGAGATGGTGCGCCCCACGACCCAGCGCGGGCTCGCCAGTTGCACACTCACGTCAAGCCCGGACCAAGCAGTGACCCAACCCGCGCCGCCCAAGGCGAGCGCAATTCCGGCCGCTGCACTCGAAGAGGTCAACGCAAGGGAAAGGGAGCACGCCGCGCAGGCGACGCACGACATTCCCATCAGGCGTTCATGTGACAAGTTCCGTCTCAACAGGCTATTTGAGATGCCCGCTATGACGGCGCCCGTCCCGAAGCCGGCCATTAGAGTGCCATAGGCGAGCGGTCCGCCTCCAAGCTGATCGCGGACAACCAGGGGCAGCAGTGCGAGTATGGCGACGCTCGCCAGGCCAAAGAGGGTTCCGCGGGCGATCGCCGCCTTGATCTCCGACGACATGGCCGTGAAGCGGAGCCCGTCATAGATCGCCGTCCTCATCGACTCACGCGGTAGAGGCGAAGAGCTAACCTTCCACTTGCAGTGCCATACCGTGCCTAGAGGTACCAGGTAGCTAAGTGTGGTTACGGCGAAAGCTGTCAGGAGGCCAAAAGAGGCAACCACGACGCCGCCGAGTGCCGGGCCAACGGTCCGGACAGCGTTAAAACCTACGGAGAGGAGGGTAACGGCAGCGGGAACCTCGCGTCGGCTCACAATATCGCCAACCGAGGCTAGCCAGGCGGGATCATTGAGAGCACCGCCGCACGCGATCAAGAAGGTCAAGCCGAGGATCATCCACGGACTGACAAAGCCCAGCGCCACAGCAGCGGTCAGCATCGCAGAGGCTATTACCATCAGGCAGCGGCCAGCGAACATCACCCGGCGACGGCTGAAATTGTCGGCGATGGCCCCGGCGAATACGGACAGAACGAAGGCTGGCAACGTCGATGACGCCGTAACCAGCGCTACCATCAAATCGGAAGTCGAGACCGTTGCCATCAGCCAGCTGATGGCAAGAATCTGCATCAACCAGCCGAGACTAGAAACCTGGGTGGCGAGCCAGATAGAACGAAAGGTTCGATTTTTGAGCGGCGCAAGGGTCGTTGGATCCGCGTCTCGGCCCGCGAAACTGCTCATTCAATCTGCCCTTTGCTCATGTCACATTTGTCACATCGCTCTACAGCGAGGAGTTGCCGCCACTGCATCAAACCAGCCCGACAGGAGACCAAGCTCGCTGCCGGGCTGGCACGCCTTGGGAGGTGGCGTAAGTCGCGTCCTTTTGCACATAAAGTCCCGGTTGCTTCTTGATCCTTGTCCCCCGCAACTACTCGTGCGAAACATCATTTTCGCCCCAACCGAATTTCGGGCGTACGGTCGTGACGGTTCCATAATCAGACCTTGGATCGCAACTTGCCGACATCTGCGACGCCTCAAATCCGCTTGCAATGCTCAACACGGTGGGTTCCAGCGCGCGTAGCCGCGCATGACTATCAGTCCACCTGGGTGTGCGGGCGCCCGCTTGGCGAAGATAGCAGCGTCGAACGAGCAGTTCGCGCGAATCTTTCGGGATAGGCGCGGATATTCGGCGTTCGCCAGCTGTCTACGCAGAAAATCGGCATCTTCTTCGCCAAGCTTAAATTAGAGCAACCGAACACGTGGTTCAGCCCTCTACTGCGCGAACCTAACCAATGTTGCTCCTTTAGGGTGAGGCCACGCAAGCTCGTATAAGGCGGTGCGGGTCGTACTCGATCCTCCATTCTTCGACGATACGGCCTGCGGTGGCCGCGGAACAGATATCGAGGCATCCCCTCACGAAGCGGCCGTCAGGTCTCCACGAGGCGTTCTGGGCGAATTGCCTCGCACGATGTACTCCCGGTTTTCGCCGCGATTGCACGATAGCTTAGGACTGTAGCTCTGTGTCCGCCATCAGCAGCCTGGTCTTCCGGTCGGCGAGGCATCGGGCTCCCGCGCTACCCGCATGCTGATCGCGATGTGTCCCAGCACCAGGCGCTCGCAAGTGAAGTCAATCTGCTGCTGCTAAAAAACGGAACCGGCGGCCAGCACTTCCGACACGAACTCCACCCAGCGCCGGTTCGGTTTCTGCAGAGAGCCATTGGAGCCGCATGGTGTTTGTCATGTCTGGCGCAAGATCGCATCCGCCATCTTTTCCGCGACCATGATTGTGGGAATGTTCGTGTTCGCTCGCGGACAGAAGGGCATGACGGAAGCGTCGGCGACGCGGAGGGAATCAATGGAGTGGACACGGCCATCGGGGCTCGTGACGCTGCTCGGATCATCGCTGGCGCCCATGCGGCAGGTGGATGTTGGGTGCCAGTTGCCGGTTACGTTACTTAGGATGTAGTTCTCCAGCGCACGATCGTCCGCGACCAAGTCGACAAGCCGCTGTCCCTGCGTGATGAAACTGTCAATCAGGCCGCGGCGCAGAAAGGCGGGGCCGTCAATCAAGGCTGCAGCTGCGGCGGTGATACAATAGTTCAGGCGCGAAATCTTGCTGATTTGCTTGGTGCGTGCATTCCAGCCTGAAGGGAAAGGGTCGATAGCAACATCACGCAGCGGTTCTGAAGCAAGGATGCGCACCAGAAAATGCATGCCACTCTTCAGCCGCGCCATATCCCGCTCATCGCTGAACCAGTTGAAAGACACTTCCGGCTCGATCTCAGGTCGGTGATCCTTTAGCCTGACCGAGCCCGAAGAGTAGCTCCGATTGACCCAAAGCCAAAGAGAACCCAGGCGCTTGCCTAAAGGATGCCAAGCGGACTTCGCCACTGCCGAAATAGCCATGTCAGTCGAGGGGCAACCAGGATGACCCGAAGAATAACGCGCATGAACCTGGATGTGACCAGAAACCTTAGGTGACATTCGGTTTTCCGGCCTAAGATAGGCCGAAACTGCAACGGCGGGATGCTCCTGCAAGCCGCTGCCGATCCCCTTCACGTCCGCCACGACGGCGATGCCGAGGTCGCGCAGACGCTGCGCTGGACCGACCCCCGAGCGCATCAGGATCGAGGGGGAGTGAATGGCTCCAGCACAGAGGATGATCTCCCTTCCGATAAAATGCGATTGGCCGCCGGCATTGCGGGTGCGGACTCCGGTGGCCTTCCGCCCATCGAATACAATGCTCAGAACGCTGGTATCCGGCAAAACCGTCAGATTTGGTCGTGTACGCACTTGAGCAGTCAGATAGGCCATGGCAGCCGAGACACGCTGGCCGCTCCTGTTGGTCAAGGGGACAGTAGAAAAGCCGTCGCCGTATGCTCCGTTGAAATCCGGCCTAAACTCAAGCCCCGCATTCTCGTACGATCGGCATAGGGAACGAATGAAACCGGACCACTCGGCTCGCTTTACGCGGTTGATTGGCAACGGTCCTTCGTTCCCATGGAGCTTCCCGCCAAAGTCGCCATCGCTCTCGAGCTTGCGGAAGTAGGGCAGCACATCCTGCCATGACCAGCCGGCCGCTCCGGCCGCGTCCCATTCATCGTAGTCTGCTGGAGCGCCTCGGTTGGCGACCTGGGCATTGATGCTCGACCCGCCGCCTATTACCCGCGCCTGCTCATAGTGAGCCGGTGCGGCTCCCGCCACAGGCACGGCGTTCAGGCCTGCCCATTGATATCTGGGATTGAAGTAGGCTCTGGTCGGATTACCATCAAGAATATCGTCTGGAATTGCGCCTGGGGGCGTGTCTGGTCCGGCTTCGATGACCAATACCCGCGCGTCACCGGCAGAAAGGCGATTCGCGAGGACACAGCCGGACGAACCCCCGCCAACAATGATGTAGTCGTAGTGCAAAATTCGCTCTGCGGATCTCATTTGAACCCTAGATCGGGAGAAGTAGAAGGGCTATCTAGATGGGAAGTTCGGTGCGCAGAGCACGCTTGGAGAAGCAGGGAAGCAGCATTGCTTAGCGGCTCAGTCCTCCCGACAAGCTGTCGCGACACCATTAACCGATATGCGGTATTCAGTGATCATTATTCTTCAACCGGACTAGCCGCGTCATGTCGGCTTCGATTTCTGGGGGTCGGACGGTGAGACCCCATTTCGTGAATGTAGCAAACATGACTGGGGCGCTTTGCGCGAATTATTCGGACTGGACGCAGGAAATCAGCGTCTTCTTAAAGTCTACGCAGGTCGTCGACCGACGCGGTTAACAAGAAAAAACGGACGCGCTCTAAGACCACGGCTATCGTGACCTCGGCGCGTGAATAACGCAACTCCAGCTCATGCGTCGAATGAAACGCCCAAGCGTGCGATTGTGGCGGAGGATTTGGCGCCGTCATCCTTGCCGTCCGTCATCGATCGCCATGACCCAAAGCAACCGAAACAGCAATACTGACGTAGTCGAGCTGCCCCATTCCGACCAAGGATTCCTTGCTGTGTGGGTGATGCGTTCAAAATGACTATTGTGGAGCGAGGAATCTGCTACCCACCCGTAAAACGTCGGCCTATATGCGAAAGAGCGATACAACGCCTGTTTCCTGCGTTCAGACGGAATAATTCGCGCAGACCAGTCCATTTAAGCTGCTACCATGCCGTGTCTCACTTAGTGGGCCAAGAAGGCAGCATCGAGGGCATTTTCGAAACCACCTGGTCCGACCTACAAAATGCAATTCACTGGTCCACAGTTACGAACACTTGAAGTTAGAAGCCGTCCTGTTGCCGATCCCGGTCTCGGAGGCCGGAACGCGTCCTGCCATTTCTTGGGCTCGACTTTCCGCAGCTGCTTTATGACCGGGTCGAATACATGCCAGCCTAGCCTGTGGTCAGAGCGTTGCGATTTGGCTCACCGACAGCGTCAACCCTGTCACGATCCACGACTGAGGGATGACGCAATGCTCAGGGTCACGTTTAGTGCCACGGGCTCATCGGAAATGGCGAGACAGCACCAAAGCTATACCAACCGCAAGAAAGGGAAACTCCATGCCCATCGTCAGTCGCATCGCCGACCTTCTCCCGGAGATCGTGGCCTGGCGTCGCGACATCCACGCACATCCCGAAATGGGCTTTGACGTGTACCGCACTTCGGCCTTCGTAGCCGAGCGCCTGCGCGAATTTGGCTGCGATGAGATCGTGACCCGAGTTGGCAAGACCGGCGTCGTCGGCGTGATCAGGGGCAAGGGGTCCCTGAGCAACGGCAACCTCAAGGTCATCGGTTTGCGCGCTGACATGGATGCGCTGCCGATCGAGGAATCAACCGATCTGCCCTATGCCTCCAAGAATAAGGGCATCATGCATGCCTGCGGTCATGACGGCCACACCGCGATGCTGTTGGGCGCTGCGCGCTACCTTGCCGAAACCCGGAATATCGCCGGCGCGGCAGTCCTGATCTTCCAACCTGCGGAAGAGGTCGGTACGGGCGCGGTTGCGATGATCGAGGACGGCCTGATGGAGCGCTTCGGAATCGAACAGGTCTATGGCATGCACACTCTTCCCGGCTTGCCAGTTGGTACATTTGGTATACGACAAGGGCCCGTGATGGCTGCAACGGATGGCATCGAGATTAGAATCGAAGGCCGGGGCGGCCATCCCGGGACGCCTCATAAATGCGTGGACTCGATCTTAGTTGCCTCGCAACTTATCATGGCTCTGCAACAAATTTTGGCTCAGAACGTCGATCCCTTGGAATCGGCGGGGATTTCGTTCCACGAATTCCATTCCGGCACCACGCAGAGAGTAATTGCGCAGACAGCAGAACTGCGAGGCAGCATTCGCACGCTGAGTCCGGAGGTGCGTCAGCTTGTTAAAAAGCGGATGCGCGAGGTAGTCGCCGGCATCGCCCAGGTAACCGGCGCCAAGATCGACCTTACTATCCAGACCAGCGATGCCGTCGTGTTCAATCATGCTATGCAGACCGCACTTGCGATCAGAGCGGCGAAGGACGTGGCCGGTGAAGACAGCGTGCTTGAGACCCCGCCCATTTTGGGTGGGGAAGACTTCTCTTACATGGCGGAGGCGCGACCCGGTGCCTTCGTCTGGTGCGGAAACGGCGACAGCGCAGGCTTGCATCACGCCGCCTATGATTTTAATGACCAAGCGATTCTGTACGGGTCATCATTCTGGATCAAGCTCGTAGAGAACACTCTCGTGGCTTAGGTGTGCCAGGCAGGTAGTTCACAATTTGCGTTGATCAGCGCAGAATGCAACCCCTCGCCCGTTAATCGTCGGTTTGATTCGAATGCAGCCAGAATACGCCGATTTCCTGCGTTCAGAGGTATTGGTTCGCGCAAAGCGGCCGATTTGGGCTGCTACCTTTATAAAGCGGCCACCTGAAAGGTCGGCATCAAAAATGAGCTGGCAGGCCCAAGGATAGAGGTGCCTTTGAACCCCGCTGGGACTGCTGCATCGTGATTCATGTGAACGCGTAGATAACCTGAACGCAGCCTCGCAGATTTTTGGTGGGACTAGTGTGAAACAAAAGTGAGCCGGGAGGAACTTTAGATGGATAAGTGGAAACATGGGCCGCAGAGACGCGCAATCCAGAGTGGAATTGCCGCGCTCGTAGTCGCAGTGATGGTGCTCGCCTCATTAGCCGGTTCGGCTTCGGCGCAGTCGCTGCTGGAGAAGATCAAGAACGGAGAGACGATCCGAGTCGGCTTCTCCAACGAGGTTCCCTGGGCCTATCCCGGCGAGAACAACCAGCCGCTCGGCTTCGTCAATGCGATGACGACCGACATGCTGAAGAAGCTGGGCACGACCAAGGTCGAGCCGGTGGTGACCGAATGGGGCTCGCTCATTCCGGGCCTGCAGGCGGGTCGCTTCGACATCATCACGGGCGGCATGTACATCCTGCCGGAGCGCTGCCGCAACGTGCTGTTCACGGACCCGATCGTCAAGGCCACTGACGCGCTTATTGTTCCGGCTGGCAATCCGGAAAACCTTCACTCCTATCAGGATGTACACGACAAGAGCCTCACCTTCGCCACCGGCGCGGGCTACAGCGAAATCGCGCTCATGCGCAAGCTCGGCGTCCCCGACGACAAGATCATGCAGGTCGCCGGCCCGGCGGAAATCCTCCAAGCGGTGAAGTCCGGCCGTGCCGCCGCCGGTTCGGGCGCCTACTTCACCATGAAGGAGTTCACTGACAAAGACGATAGTGTCGCGCTGGTCCCGGTTGGTAACAACTATTATTCGGGCCTCGCGTTCCTGCCGAACCAGCAGGCGGAGGTAGATGCCTTCAACGCCGTACTGAAAGACTATATCGGTTCGGACGAGATGATGGTGTCAGTCGGCAAATACGGCTATACTAAAGCCAACCTGCCGGATGGCAAGACGACTGCCGAGCTCTGCGAGCATTGATGCCAGGCCAGGAATTGCCATCCATACGCCACACCGCCTTCCCGGGCCTGGCCGGGGGCGCTCAGCGAGGGGAAGGACATGATGAACGAGTTAGCGCTCGGCTTCAGCGTTGCAGCGCTCGCCAAGGGCGTCATAATCACCCTCGTAGTGACCCTCGCGTCATCGCTGGTGGCGATCGTCCTTGGGCTGATCGTTGGCCTGATCCGGATCTCGCTCCTTTGGCCGCTGCGCTGGTTTGGCGTCGCCTATATCGAATTCTTCCGTGGGACATCGATGCTGGTGCAGGTCTACTGGTGGTTCTTTGTGTTGCCTATCTTCGGGGTCGCGTTATCACCCTGGACCGTCGCGATCTTCGGTATCGGCATGAACGTGTCCGGTTACGGTGCCGAGCTGGTCCGCGCTGCCATCCAGGGTGTCGACCGCGGCCAGTATGAAGCCAGCATCGCGCTCAACTTGCCGCGGCTCACCGCGATGCGGCGTATCTTCTTGCCCCAGGCGATCCGCGCCATGCTGCCTGCCTGGGGCAACCTGCTCATCGATCTGCTCAAGAGTACCTCGCTTATCTTCTTCATCACCATTACAGAGCTCACCACCGCCTCCAAGCTTGCTGCCGACGCCACCGGTAACTACCTGCTGTTCTTCGCGGTGGCCCTGTTCGGCTATTACGTCATCGCGCGCGCGCTCATCACGCCCTTGGTGCGTTGGCTGGAACGCCGCTTCTCGCGGGGCTTTGTGCGGGAGGCACAGGCGTGAGCCTTTGGGACTGGTCCTATGTCTGGCAGGCGTTCCCATATCTCTATCGGGGCGCGATTGTCACAGTTGAGGCCACGCTGCTCGGCTTCGCGATCGCGCTGGTGCTGGGCTTGGTCTTCGCGCTGATCCGCCAGTCGCCGAACCGCTACATCTCCACAGCGATGGCGGAGATCGTGGAGTTCATCCGCTCCACGCCGCTGCTGTTGCAGGTGTTCTTCGTTTATTTCGTTGGACCTCAGTTCGGCATCGTCATCCCTGCCTGGACAGTTGGCATCGGCGTGCTCGGTATACATTATGCCGCCTATTGCTCGGAGTGCTACCGCGGCGGGATAGAGAATGTGGAAGGGGGCCAATGGGAGGCCTGCACAGCGCTCAACCTGTCGCCGGCGCGGAGCTGGCGCGCCATCATCCTTCCGCAGGCGATCCCGCCCATCGTGCCGGGCCTCGGCAACTACTTCATCGGCATGTTCAAGGACACACCGATCCTGGCCGCCATCGCAATCCTCGAGATGCTGCAACAGGCGAAGAATTTCGGAAGTGACAATTATCGCTACGTCGAGGCGATCACCATGGCCGGCTTGTTCTACCTCGTGTTCAGTTTGGCCGCTTCCGCAATCATCCAGTCGGTGAGCTTCTGGCTCAACCGTCGCTACCATCTCCAGTAGGAGGTCCGCCATGAGCGAAACCATAGTCGGCTTGGAGAACCTCACTAAGCGCTGTAGCGTGCTGGAGGAACTCAAATTAGGCATCGCGCGCACCGAGAAAGTCATGAGCGAACCTATGGTCCGTTTTGAGAACGTCGCAAAGCGCTACGGCACGCTTAGCGTGCTGGATGAACTCAATCTCGACATTGCCCGCAACGAGAAGGTGTGCATCATCGGTCCCTCCGGTTCGGGCAAAACCACCGTGCTGCGGATGCTGATGACGCTGGAGCGCATTAATGAGGGGGTGATTTGGGTAGACGGGGAGCCGCTCACGCACATGCGGAAGAACGGCCAGATGGTGCCGGCGAATGAGCGTCATTTGCGGCGTGTGCGCGGCAAAATTGGCATGGTGTTCCAGCACTTCAACCTGTTCCCGCACATGACCGCCCTGCAGAACTGCGTGGAGGCGCCGATCTCGGTGCTCGGGCTGTCCAGACAGGAGGCTGAGACCCGAGCGGCGGAGCTGCTCGATATGGTCGGGCTCAGCGACAAGAAGAACCATTTCCCGATCCAGCTCTCCGGCGGCCAAAAGCAGCGCGTGGCGATCGCTCGGGCGCTGGCAATGCGACCCAAGGTGATGCTGTTCGACGAGGTTACATCGGCGCTTGATCCAGAGCTCGTCGGAGAGGTGCTCAACGTCATCCGTAAGCTCGGCACAGAGCATGACCTCACAATGCTGATGGTCACGCACCAGATGGCCTTTGCCAAGGAGTTCTCCGACCGCGTCTGCTTCTTTTACGGCGGCAAGATTGCCGAACAAGGCCCGCCCGACCAGCTCTTCGGCGATCCGCAGCACGAGCGGACCCGACAATTTCTCAGCGCTGTGCTTGAGGCCAGGTAGGAAAGGATGCGTGGTTGAAGGTAGCCGCGATCTGGCAGGACTTGCGCATGTTCTCAATTGGCTCGCTGCAAGAGCCACCTACCAAAAGGATATCGCCGGATCCTCGGCGCATACTGGCAGAGATTGCCTCCGCCAGGTGCGGCGGTCGTCGTGATGCTATCGAACGTAGAGCTTCCGTTCGTAGTTGGTGATCATCTCGCAGCCTGTCTCGGTAACGCGCACCGTTTCGCTGGTGCCGACATCGGCGAAGCCGAACGCCTTGACCATCGACGGAATGTGGAAGGTCATATTGGCTTGCAACAGCCGGGTCTCTCCGCGCTTGAAGGACAGAATGTGTCCTTCGCCCCAATCCGGTGGATAGTTGATACCTATCGAATATCCGGTACGCTTGAAGCGACCTTCGTACCCCCCCGCGTTGACCGTGTCAGACCAAATGCTCCAGACCTCGCCGAGCGGACGATCCGGTCGGATGCCATCGATCATGTTTTCCAGCGCGCGGCGGGAAACATCTTCCATTTTTTCCAGTTCACGGTTTGACGGACTGACTACCGAGGCGCGCATGAGCGCCGCGCTGTAGCGCCTCACGGTTCCGGACAGCTCGAGGAACACCGGGTCGCCTTCTCGGAGAACGCGCCCCGACCAGGTGCCGTGCGCATAGCTTGTTCGAACACCCGAAGTCACGAACGGCGGATAGCCGGGGTATTCACTACCTTTCAGCGTGACTTCTCGCTGGATCTCAGCGGCGATATCATTTTCATTGGCTCCTGCACGGATCTGACCGATGCCAGCTTTCATGCCAGCCTCCGCGATCCTCGCTGCTTGGCGGATGTACTGCAGCTCGGCGTCTGATTTGACTACACGGATCGCTTCGACGATCATTGATCCGTCTTCGAACTGGGCGTCTGGAAGTAGCGACTTGAGATTTTCATAATCCGCGATGGTGAAGAACCACGACTTTTTTTCGAACCCGATCCGTGATTTCGCATAACCCAGGTCACGGAGCGTCTGTGCAAGTAGTTCGAGCGGGACTTCGTGGTCCATGTAGCTCGCGCTTCTGTCGATCCAGGAAAAGGCACGGACGTTAACCTCTTCGATGCCTCGGGTCAGGTGAAGCGGCTCATCGTCAATCGGGATGAGCAGGTATTGCGCCGAAGCGTAACCCAGCGTGGTGTATCCGCTCAAGTACAGCATATTTTCGGGGACCGTCACCACGAGCAGGTCAAGGTTTCGGCTCAAAATACCTTCACGAACTGCCTTCAGGCGAGTTTGGTACTCAGTTACCGCGAACGCGAGGTCCTTCTCGACCCTAACGCTGTCAATGCCGGAGACTTTCATGGATGCCTTTGTGGGATCAATTGTTGAATTTGTAGTCAGAACAGTACCATCGGCGCCGACGCCGTCTTCAGTAAGATCGCCATATTCTCGCAGAAAAGCTGCGTTTCAGGCTATTTTTACGCATCAATGCTTAACTCTTGCCGCGATATACCGGGAACGCATGGTGGCCGGCAGCTCTCTCCATTACTTCCCAGGCGTGCGATCCGCTGAGAAAGACGATGATCAATCTTGTATTCCGCTGGATTAATCCGGCTGACTGGCCCGCGTTGGCCAACGGGCTAAGTTCTGTAGAGTGGTCGGTCGCGGCCAATGCTTCAGGGAGGGGCAGAGCTGCTGAGGTGCGAAATGGGCGCGGCCCCGCGCTTTTCAGGCTGCAGCCCCTGCTCTCCTTGATAGCAAGACATCACTAAAGACGCGCGACCTCCACGGCGCATATCGACTATGACCTAACGAACAACCGCACATCGAATCAAGGCATATTCCAAAGAGGCCCGCGCTCGCCCGCGGTCGCGAGGAAGCACCGGCGTCACCTCGCTTCGCCGCAAGGCGTTAGGTAAGGTGACCTATTCTCGAGAAAAGGCCCCGCTTGATAGCTGCTACGGTAACTCTAGCCATCTATCGGAATGGCCAGAGAGGTCTTAGTTCGGTCCATGACCACCATCGTGCTGAAACCTTTCACATCGCTGTTCTCGTAGAAAAACCGACGCGAGAAGGACTCGTACTCTGCTAAGTCGCGGACGGAAACGAGCAACACAAAGTCCGCGTTTCCAGTGACGAAATAGGCACTGACAATCTCAGGTGTCCTTCGTATCGCCTGCTTGAACCGGTCGATAATATCGTAGCGGTCGCGCTCGAGGTCGATCGACACCAGCAACATTAGTGGCCGGCCTACAGCATCTGGAGATATCACTGAGACGTCCGCCTGGATCACTCCTTCGTCACGAAGGCGCTTCAACCGCCTTTGGCAGGCGGTTGCCGACACCCCTGCGAGACTGCCTAACTCTTCTGTCGTGAGCCGATTATTTTGCTGAACAGCGACGAGGAGTTTACGATCAATCCGGTCCAGTTCCACCCCGAAACCTCACTTATCACGACTGACACGCAGGTTTACTGCATGAGGGGAATTCTTACCGCTAGCTGTCTATTGGCGAAAGCCGAATCTGGGATGCGCCGCGGATTTCTTCTGAAAATATCAAAGGTGGCATTTTAGTCACCGTCAACCGGAAAGGCATGGCTTTAATTCTATTAGCCGGCGCTCCAACTCATCGTATCGAGCTAAAGACTCGCCAACCACATTCTCCAAAAGCCTTGAGATGTCGTTATCGTACTCATTGAATGGGAGACTTCCGCAGAACAGGATCGAGCCCGTCGAAAAGACAAAATTCCCCAGCGGCTTGGGAACGATGCACAGATCTGCTCGTACCTGGGCCGACTGCCACTCCGCCGTATGGATTTCCGGCCAGAACGCCTTCTCCGGTGCGCAGAAATATTCCCCCGGAATACCTTCAGTGGTAGCAAGCACTACCGTCTCGGGGGGCGTGCCGAGGCTTGCGTCGACGACATCTACCTCAAAACCTGCAGCGCCACCTCCCGAGTACCCGAAGCCGCCGAATTCTTTGCTTTGGATGCCTTCAAAAAACCTTGCGAACCGCTCATCGTACGACGCCGGGGTCCGGACGAAGTGCGTACCAAGGAAGTCGCCATGCGCCGACATTCCTATTCCGAATATCCTTTGCGGAGGTCTGTCGTTCTTCAACCACAGCCCACCATTCTGGCCGTCAAATGCGTGGAAATACTCCCCCGGCTCACACTCCCAGCCCCTTGCTCCAGCCTCTGCCCGTCGGATTTCAATGGCACCAGGAAACAGCTCGTTGGTTGCGATGCGCCAGTAAAAGCCATTACCTCCCAAATATCCGAAGCCTCCACCGCTGGAGATATAACTTTCGATAGCGTCGAGAGTCCTCTTCGTGTGGTATTCCGGATGCGTAACCGTGAGTACCAGCGAGTAGCCCGCTAACGCGGCCGTCCCTTCATCCTGCAAATCATGGTCCGTGACAATATCAACAGAAATGCCCTTGGCGCGGCACCAAGAAACTAGGTGCATATCAGCCGGGAAATGCCGAAGCCCAGAGCCATAATGGTCTACATAGGCGAAATATCCGGGACGCATGTTGAGTTGCGGTCGAAGTATAGAACTGAACATAATACCAGTGCCATCGGCATGCAGATCATAAAGGGACCGACCGTATTGAGGATATTCCGCTGGATGGTAGGGGTATGATTTCCATTCGTCTCGGCGTTTGACATATTCGGCGCCGAAATTCGAACGGGGGTGATTTGCATAGGCAACATAGGTGAAAGTCGAAAAAAGTATGGCAATCCTTGCCCTGCAAGACTGTTTGGACGGCCGCACAAAGAATGGAATGATATCCTCGGCACCGCCGCATCTCAGTCGGATGCCGTAAACACCACTGGGCAGGTCTGGCGCTGTATCAAAGGTGAAATCTGTGTCCCACTTCGCATCATAGAGATCGGTTTCATGGAAATGGACCGCCGCATACTCGTCGGGCGCGTGGCGCCAGCACATCTCCGTGCCCGACCAGTGCGAGCCGCGTACGGCTCTAGTGGGCAAGTTGAAAAGTTGTCCATCAAGCCTCAACGGGCCAGTGTCACGGATTGTCGACGTCGACATTTCCAGACCAAAATTCCAACACGCGAGCATCGTGTCAGGCATTGGCTGTGTGCCGTCGAGTCTTTGCGGCAATTGAGTCCCACGAAGGAGAGTAGGTGCTTCAAGCCGACCGTTGAAAAAAAATTCGAGCATCGAGCAGTCAGCATCGCGCGGCGTCGCAGCCAGTACCACCTTTTCATTTGCGCTTTTCTGATTGTATCCGAAGACTTGGTGTCCGACGATTTGTAATCCGTCAGCTACATTGTACCCGACGACATCCAACGCATGGCCATGCACTGCAATGCGCAGTTCGTACCACTGGCCAATTCTTAAGCTGAGTTCCTTGAAACTCACTTGGGCTGGCGTGCGACAGACGAGCTGGGTATCTGTGATGGCGATGGAAACAGATATGCCCTCCAAGTCGGCGAAGGAGAACAAGGTCTGCGGAGACGAACGTAGCAGCCGAGGCTGAAACCGGATGGAGAACGTATTTTCCCTCAGATCTGCGCCTTGCAGAGGGATGACTCCATAAGAACCCAGCTGTATTTGCTTGGAGACCGAAGGATATGCCCCCTCAAAAGGCGAGGCAACCGGCCTTAGGTCCAAACCGGGTCCCTTTGGGTTAGGGTCTGCTGAGAAAATCCTCACTAGGTCTGCAGCGTAGTCCTGCGTAAAGCTGCTGGAAACTTTGACCTCGATGCTTTCACCCGCACGGACCGAGAGGCGGTTGGTATATCCAATCAGACAAGCGGTTTGGATATCTCCCGCGCGAGGTGAAATCGACGCATTCATCGAATGGGTACCTGAGCCTTGCTGTGTCAACCGTACGTGCATGACAAGCGTTCTGAGTACGGTGTCTCTTCGTTCTTCAGATGTCACATTACCCAGAAATGGGTAGAACTTCGTCGGCTCTCCCGCTTTTCCAATCGGACCGCTCGAAGGCCATGATCAGCTCGTCGCAAAGCTTTCCGCGAAAAATAGAGCACCCGCGCGCCACGCTTTCAAGCTTGAAACCGATCGCCTCGTAACTTCTCCTCGCGTTCAGATTTTCGGGAAAACAACCAAGCCGAAGGCGGTCCACCAAAGATTCGGCAAATACAGTTTCGATTAGCGCAGACATCATGGCGCGACCGTACCCCCCCCCTTGTTTCGTCACGGCGAGCCGCTTAACGAAAATCGAAGTTTCCGCTGCTCGCCAACCATTCGAGATCGCGAAGCCCACAGGGATGCCGTCAGATTCCGCCAGAAAATATCGATAGTCCGGATCAGCGATGGCGGTCAGATGCTGAGACTCGTTCCATTGGTCGATAAAATCCCTATACGCTGGGATCTGCTCTGTTCGGATAATGAACGAAATGTCGGTGGGCAAAGCCCGCCTGAGAAAAACGCACGGCCGCCTGTCCGCCATAGTACCCAAAGTTCCTCACCAATAGGCATCTGCGGGGTACGCAGGCTGCACCAGACGCAAGTTAGCGCCCGGTGCAACCCGCCCCTATTGAGCTGTTACAACAATGGAGCGATTTCCTGTTCCCACCGCTTTTGCCAAACGGCTTCCTGTTCAGACAGGTAGGCCCAGTCAGGGATGTAAGCATGAAGATTCATTTCCTCGCTATTGAGCGAGAATGGTTTTAACTCTTCAGAGACCACCGATTTGACGTTGGCGGGCAACCCAGCTCCTGAGATCTGGTTGAAGGTGGCGTCATTCTCCGGACTGATCGCAAAGTTGGCGAAATCGAAAGCAGCCTTCGTGTTGCCACCCTTAAGCACCGTCCATCCTTCCTGGTAGATGAACGTTCGGAAACCTGACGCCGTGTCCATCTTGTTCAAATAGTGGAGTTGGAAGTTCCTGGCGAGATCCTTAATGACAAACGCGGCTGCGAAGGCCATACTTGTTTCGCCGGTGCTTATCGAACTTGTCATGTCCTGATCGGAATTGGCGACGCGGCCGATATTACCGCTGCGCGCGAGCTCTTTCACGAAATCCCATGCGGGCTCCAAGTTTCGTTCGTCGCCGCCTTTGTGAAGGGCCAGCATGACCATCTGAAGGTTTGAGCCGAGCGAGGGCACATTCCAGCAGATTTTGCCCTTCAGCCGCGGGTCTAGAAGATCTTCGACCTTCGTAATCTCAAAAGGGATGGTGTCCTTGCGGTAAATCCAGAACGTGGACGCAACGGTTCGCGGGATGTTGACGATATTGCCACCCCCATCCTTCACGAGCAACTTAGGCGGGATGTCGGCGAGGTTGGGAACTTGTTCCAGCGTAACTGGTTCAGCCCATCCTTCTTTCGCGACCATCTGCCAAGATGGGTCCCATCCTGAAAGCAGATCGATTCCTGGCTTTGGCCATGTGGATTTGATCTTTGACATAATGACCATGGCGCCGCCCGCGTGACGCTGCCAGTTAACGTCCACATGCGTCTGCTTAGCTGCTATCGCTTGGCTGGCATCAAGATAGGCCCCCCCCCACTCTACAGCAGTGATCTTTTCTGCAGCCAAGGCTCGGCCCAGAGACAGCGGTCCTGCTGTAGACAATACAGCCGCCGATGAAGCCAGTTTGGTGAATTGACGCCGTGTCATTCTATTCATTTCAGGTTCCCTTTTTTATAGTTGATACATATTCGTAAGCGTCGATATGCTCGTCGCCTCAATGTCTTTAGGCGTATTACTGCCTCTCCTCTGCAACGAAGCAAAGTTTACGCTATCGTGTTTTAGACACGCGATCTGTCCTCCCTGCATCAATTTACTTACCGATTGCCGCTAGCATCATTCTGCAGAGCAAAGTGAGGTCGTATACCGGGAGGTTTGTGAGGCGGCGAATAGCCGGAGAAACAGCGGGGAAAACCGCACATTCGAACAAAATAGCCGCAATTTCCGGGTGCTCTTCCCGCAACTTCATCACACGCTCAGAGACGACTTTCTCCAGACCCACGACGTCAAACGGAGGCGCCGGCATCTTCAGCTCGTCGTGCCAAAACTGGCTACCCTCAATACCGCCGACAACAACCCTCGCCCGGTCTTGCGGGTCGCTCAAGCCGATCATATCTTCGCTTACGTAGTTTGAGTCGTACGTGAGAACGGCAATCTTCGCCGGCGCCGGCAGCTGCTTCAATAGCATCGGCAGCAGAAGCATGCTGGACATCGCCACCGGAACTTGGACTGAAGAGGCCACCGCACCTTGCAATCGTATTGTGAAACCACAATTTGAACTGATGGCCACAGCGCCTTGCTCCACCAAGCGTCGCGCCGCTGCGATGTAGGAGGGCTCCAAAGCTGGGTCACCGCGCAAAACGCGCTCTCCAAAAGAACCTTCAGGCACCTCGGTGATCGTGGGGAAATCGATCGAGGCCGGGTTTTGGATAGAGCCGACTTCGTTTTCCCTGGCGGGATCGCGCGGTCCCTGGTCAAGCGCCAATACGCCAAGCGAAGGTGTGAGCTTAGATTCCATTGGTGATTAGATCCTAATCGTCGCAGTCGCCTGCCGCGATGGAGCAGCGGGGTACTGAGTATTCACGTTGGAACGATAGCAGTGGCAGTTTACGGGCAATAGACAATTTTGACCGCTTTCTGCAGGAAACCTGCATTCTCAAGCCAGCCATGAGCGTTTTCATGCATCGAAAAGCCTACACGCAGTTTCGGGCATTATGAGCCGGAGGGTCGTCCAGCCCCAGTTGCGATAAGTGCTGAGCAAGACAACCTTGCGCGATCCCGTCACAACGGCTTTTGGCTAGGAAGTCTCCTGCGGGTTTCGACCAGCGCGTGCCAGATTGATTGTGCAAAGCTGCGTGGTGTCAAAACACTGATTCCGCCTGGTCGGCACCATAGAACCACACCGATCCCATGCAGTGGCGTCAATGCGACGCTGTCGACCGGAAAATGCTGCGGCACGAGATTCACACTCACAAACTGGTTCAGCAGTTGGGAGGCTATAGAGCTGTCGACCTGTATCGTGTGCCAGGCATGGGATAAATCCTGGACGCAGCCAATATCAGGCGGAAGGTCGGGTTTGACGTCCGGTGCGAGATCTCCGCCAACCAACCAAAGGCGTTGTGGGTGGACGCGCAGCAGGGATGCGTAGGCACCGCATACGGCCTTTCCCGGTGTTGGCGAAGTGGAAAGCTTGTACTGGGCCGCCAAAGTCCCAGCCATCTCAACATAACGTTGCGGCCAAGCATGGTATTGGACCACAGTTGTTGAAGGCTGGTAGGTGACCTCGGAAACTGTCGCCAAGCCCTCTGTTGGGTAAATGCGCTTAGCCATGGAGCCGTTTTCCTTCAGGGTCTATGAAGTGAGGCGAAACGACCTTCACGAGATAACGGACGCCGCGGATCGGATTGTCAGCCAGGAGCGTTCTACCTTCCCATTTGGAGAGGCCGCCATTCAGCATACCAATCCCGATCCAATGACCGAGAGAGGGACTTTCGATTGCAGAAGTCACCCAACCCAATCCATGGCCACTGAGGTCCTGCTGCTGGCAGAGGATGGAGCCCACTTCAAACGTTTCACCATCCGTCACAGGCACCAATCCCACCAATTGAGCCCGGTTATCGTTGCATAGTTCGGGTCTGCGGCGCATGACGGATCCGACAAAGGGCTTTTTGCCGGATGCCATGCGCCCCAAGCCCAAGTCGTCCAGTGTTGAACGACCGTCCAGTTCGCCACCTACTATATGACCTTTTTCAATTGCCAGTGCGTCCAGAGTCTCAGTTCCGTACGGGCCTCCACCAAGACCTTTCACGCCAGTAAGCAGCAGGTTCCAGGTATTTTCCCCAAAATCCGCTGGCACGTAGACCTCATACCCGAGCTCACCCGAAAAGCTTATCCGAGCAACACGGCAGTCGACACCGTCGATTTTTCCTTCGCGGACCCCCATGAAAGGAAAGGCGTCGTTATCCAATTTCATGCCGGTGATTATCGGTTCCAACAATTCGCGCGATCGTGGCCCGGCGATAGATATGGCCGCCCACTGCTCGGTGACCGAAGTTGCGGAGGCTCGCAGGTCCGGCCATCGCGTCTCCAACAATTCTTCTAACCAAGACAAGACCTTGCCCGCGCAGGCGGTTGTGGTTGTCACAAGGTAGTCGAACTCACCAACGCGCCAGCAGGTCCCGTCGTCCATTGCCAAGCCGTCGTCTCGCAGCATGACACCATAACGTGCCTTGCCCACCGGCAATGATTTGAAGGCGTTGACATACACCCGGTTCAGAAATTCTCCCGCATCCGGGCCTTGGACCGATATTTTGCCGAAAGATGACACGTCGCAGATGCCAACGGACCTTCGGACCATTCGCATCTCCCGCTGGTAACCCGCCTCAAGGCTTTCGGCGCCTTGTGGAAAGTATTGTGAGCGCAGCCAGAAACCTGACTCTATCATGTTCGCGCCCTGGCTTATCGACGCATTGTGCACGGGAGAACGACGCGTGGGATAAAGACGTTGACCTGGGTCAGAACCCGCTAATACACCGATTGAAACCGGCGCAAACGGCGGCCTGAATGTCGTCGTTCCCACTTCACTGATCTGCCGCCCCCGCATTTTTGCGATCAGGGCTAAGGCATTGACGGCAGACGTTCGTCCTTGGTCTGTTCCCATACCCAGTGTCGTATAGCGCTTCAGCAGCTCCGGAGCGTCGTAACCCTCCGATGTGCTTAGGATAATGTCGCCCAGCGTTACGTCATTTTGGACGTCGACAAATGCTTTCCCCTTAATCGAATTCAACACATGTTGGCGAATGGGGTTATCCCATCCGCCTGCTGGCGGGAAACCTGGCTTTACGATCGTTTTGCCTAGCGCAATCGCCGCCTCCGCTCCGCCAGCGCGCCCAGAATCGCGGCATTCGTCATTTCCCCATACACCAGAAGCCGCGCCGACGCACCGGATAGGCTCTCGGGTCTCGCCGGGCAGAAAAGCAGCAAGCTCATCGCTCCACACGGGCCGGACGCCTCGCTGGCTAAGCAGATGTTGGGTAGGCGACCATCCGCCGGACATCCCGATAGCATCACAGCGAATGATCTCTGCATGGCCTCCGTTGGGGTCACCTATCTGTAACCCTGTGACGCCATTACGGCCTTTAGCCCTCAGCGGTACACGTCCAAAACGGACCTCGACGTCCGCGGCCAAGGCCGCATCGACCATGGAGCCGGACGCTTTCTCGCGAGCATCAACGAGGATAGTGAAAATGCCCGCCTTGGCCAGATCGCGCGCTGCAATGTATGCGCTGTCATTATTCGTGACGATGACGGCGCTTTTGCCCGCAGCCACTGCCCACCGATTTGCATAGCTTCGCATCGACGAGGCCAGCATGACGCCGGGCCGGTCGTTGTTGCCGAAGATGAGGGGACGCTCGATGGCACCGGCTGCCACGACGACTCGCTTGGCCCGAATGGTCCACAGCCGTTCCCTGGCGGTATTGTCCAATTCTCCGGGGGAACGCTGCAGACGTTCAACTAAGCCGACGACCCCATGGTCATAAATACCAAAAGCAGTCGTACGCGTGAGGATACGAATATTGGGGGACGCTCGCAGATCTCGTTCTCTTGACGCCAGCCAAGCCGACGCAGTCACATCTTCAATCGGGACGGTCTCCTGCAAGAGGTTTCCGCCCAGTTGAAAGTCGCGCTCCACCAATATCACATTGAGTCCGGCCCCAGACGCGACGCGTGCCGCTTCAAGACCCGCAGGACCAGCTCCGACAACGAGAAGGTCGCAAAAGCCTTCAACATTTTCATATCTGTCCGGATCAGGTTCGCGAGAGGCGCGTCCCAACCCGGCGGCCCTGCGAATGAAACGCTCGTAAAACATCCAGCTTCGCGACGTTTTGCCGGGGCCCATAAAGGTCTTATAATAAAATCCCGCGCCGAGAAACGGCGTGAACAGCTGGTTGAGGACGCCGATGTCGAAGCGAAGCGAGGGCCAGCAATGCTGGCTGTAGGCTTCCAAGCCTTGGCAAAGCTCCTCCGTGGTAGCGAGAGTGTTCGGGGTAGCGCTTGCCCCCCTTCCTACAGTCAGCAGCGCAGACGTTTCCTCAAGGCCTGCACTCATGATTCCACGTGGCCGATGATACTTGAAGCTACGGCCTACCAAGCACTCACCGTTTGCCAACAGAGCCGACGCCAATGTGTCACCCGTATAACCCTGGAGGCGGCGCCCATTGAACGAGAATTCGACCGGGCGATCCCGATCCAGCGCACCCCCAACTTCAAAGCGGAAGGCGGTCATTTCACGAGCTCCGAAATGGTGAGGCGCACCGGCTCGACCTGGGAAATGGAGTGGGTCAAGGTATCGCGTTCGAGGACCAGCCAAATCCGGCAGCCACCAGAGTGCTGCCACTTTTCGCGAAGCACACCTTTGGGATTTGACCTTATATAGACCGCGTCATTCCACTCCTCGAGTGACGCATCAAGTTCGGGAAACGTCACGCTAGCGTCGCCACCATACGTGAATTCACTGTGGTCGCGTTCGCCACAGAAAGGACAGCTGATGCGCATTAGTGAAGCCTTGGAATGGGGCCGGTGCCGGCCTCGTCGATAGTTGCGCCTCGCGCGAATCTATCGAGTGAAAATGGTGCTGACAGGCGATCATTCTCACCTCGAGCAATTAGGTGAGAAAAACACCAGCCTGACGCCGGCGTTGCCTTGAATCCGCTATAACCCCATCCACCGCTAAGATAGAGACCTTCGAGCGGTGTCTTTGAAATGATGGGCGAGCCATCCATGGTCATATCATTGATGCCACCCCAGTGCCGCACCAGACGGACCCTGCCTAGGCACGGCATTAGTGAAACCGCTAGAGAAGCTACGTCACGAACAGCCGGCAAATTGCCTCGTTGAGCGTATGAGTTGTACATGTCGAGATCGCCGCCGAATACCATCCCACCCTTATCTGATTGGCTGATGTAGAATTGACCGTGTGACACGAAGTCGATCACGTGGTCGAGAAGTGGCTTCAATGGTTCAGATACAAAGGCTTGCAGGAGATGGCTCTCTATAGGAAGCCGCAGACCGGCCATTTCGCCAAGCTGCGAGGTATGACCCGCCACCGCCATTGCCGTTTTCTTGGACAGGACGCGACCCCTGGTTGTTTCCACACCGGTAATGCGGCCGCCATCTCGGAGGAAACCGGTAACCTCACAGTTCTGAATTATGTCGACTCCGAGCTGTGATGCAGCGCGGGCGTATCCCCAGACGACCGCATCATGGCGGGCAGTCCCCCCGCTCGGTTGAAGCAACCCTCCCCAGATCGGAAAGCGTGCTGTCGGCCGATAATCCAGGTGCGGTACTAATTTCTGCATTGCCGCGCGGTCTAGCAAACGCGCCTCAATGCCGTGGCGAAGCATTATGTTGCTACGCCTCACTGCCCCATCCACGTCCTCTGATGAATTCAGCAGAAGGATCTGCCCGCGCGGACTGAACATGACGTTGAAGTTCAGTTCGCTCGAAAGCGTATCCCAGAGCTTTTGAGAATGCCCATAAAACTCGGTCGAACCCGCCAGCAGGTAATTTGCCAGAATGATAGTTGTGTTCCGACCGGCATTGCCGGACCCGATGTGAGATTTTTCGAGAACTGCAACGTTACGAATACCGAATTCCTTGGCCAGGTAGTAGGCGGTGGCAAGTCCATGTCCGCCGCCGCCCACTATCACCACGTCATACTGCGACTTTGGTTCAGGATTGCGCCAAGCGCGGGACCATGGCCGACCCGAGACAGCGTGCCTTAATAATTCAAACGCAGAATAGTTTGTCATACAGCCTCAACTTGCCGCGAGCCAGCAGGCCACATACCAAGCGCACAATTGCGATGTTGTTGTCCCTGCCATCCTAACAAGGCTTAGGACGTAAAACTCGGGATTTCACCGTCTATTATGTTGAAGTCCGGCATATTTCGAGCGCTCTGCGCATGAAAGCCGCGAAGCCAAAGATTTTTCGGGTTCTTTTGCACCGAAACGGTTATGTTGGGCGGGGGCGGAGAGGACGGCGAGCTTACAACACAACTTGGTGGCGCCTAGCTGCGTCTGTGAACACCGCCGGGCGATGATTACAAAAGATCAGCAGCGTCCCTTCGCTACATTGGCCTACGGCGCAGAAATTATGCGGCTCGCCGGCTCTCAAAGCTGCAAGACGGACAGGTGGGACGTGTAACCTGCTGGGGCCGCCCACGATGGCGTCTGGTTTGCTCAACTTTGGATTACGATCTTGAATCAAACAGTTGCGACTGAAAGCCCCCCCTCGTTTCTTGACGCCATCCGCAAAGATTTCCCGGCGACCAGTGAGTTTATCTACATGGATGTTGCGAACCAGGGCCTCATATCGCGGGCAGTCCGCGATTCCATCAATGAGCACCTTAACAACCGGCTCGTCGGCATCAATGACGAACTGCACCAGTTGGCTAAGGTAGAGGAGACCCGCGAGCTTTTCGCCCGCTTTATCGGCGCTCAGACAAATGAGATCGCCCTGACGAAAAACGCTTCGGAGGGGATTAACATCATTGCCAATGCATTCGCTTGGAAAGAGGGCGACAACATAATTCTCTGCCCGAAACTCGAACACGCCAACAACATTCTCCCATGGCTGCAATTAAAGGCTCGTCAGGGGGTTGAAGTCCGGACGATCGAGCCACTCAACGGACAGATTGACGTCGAAGCTTTGGGTAAAGCCATCGACAGCCGAACCCGCGTTGTTACGATCGCCACGGTGACGATGGTGCCCGGCTTCCGGACCGAGGTCTCGGCAATTGCCAGGCTTTGCAACCAAAAGGGGGTCTTCCTCCTAGCAGACGCCACGCAATCAGTAGGCATTCTTGCCACGGATGTGCGCGATCTGGGCATCGATGGGCTGGCTGTCTCGACAGTCAAGGGCCTTATGGGTCTTTACGGATCCGGCTTTTTGTATTGCCGGCGGCAATGGGCCGACCGGCTTCTGCCGGCCTATCTTGCGAGATTCAGCGTAGATCTCGGCGAGGCTTTGGAATCTGCTCCGGTATCCGACACGTTTACTCTCCGCCCTGGCGCAACCCGCTTTGACATCGGGCACTATAACTTCCCGGGTCTAATCGCGGTAACAGCATCCATCCGGCAGCTGAGTGCCGTCGGAATGGAAAGGATCGAGCGCCACGTAACCGGTCTGGCGGCCCGTCTCGCAACCGGTCTTCATGGTCTGGGCATGCCTGTATGCGGGGGACTGCTTCGACCAGGCTCCAGCAGTATTGTGGCGGTAGGCGACATGTCACTGCTCGGCGGTCAATCATCACACCAGTTAGATGTGGCATCGTTGCGGGATCATCTGGCGCAGCACAAGATCATCGCATCCGCCCGCCGTGGGGTGCTGCGGTTTTCACTTCATCTCTACAATACGGCCGATGAGGTCGATCAAGTTATTGACATAGCCAAGGGCTGGTTGACCCGCCCCGCCTGATCGCATTCTACCCCAGAAGAGGTCCATCATGCCTTCGCCCGATCCACAGCTGGTATCGCTCCTACAGGACTTGACGCGCATTGAGAGCGTCAACCCCTCTCTGTCCAAGACCGGGAGCGGTGAACGGGCTATGGCTCTTTACCTGCAGAAATATTGCGAGGAACGCGGGTTAGCTTGTGAGCTTCAGGAAGTGAAGGACGGGCGCCCGAATTTGGTGGTTTTGGTGCCTGGAACGGATCCCGACCGGCGCATCCTATTCATTGCCCACACGGATACCGTGCCGGTCGACAAATGGGAGGATAATCCGTTTTCGGGAGATATCCGAGACGGGCTTCTCCACGGCCGGGGCAGCTGTGATACCAAAGGCTCCCTCGCAGCAATGCTAAGGGCACTGTGCACGCTTGGAGCACGAAAACCGAAAGCCACGGTAGTCCTGGTGGCCAGTATTGACGAGGAATACCGCAAAATCGGCGCTCGCGCCGTAGCAGATTCCGGTGTTGCCTACGAAGCCGCCGTCGTCGGCGAGCCAACAAGCTTGGAATTGGTAGTAGCCCACAAAGGGTCAGTCCGCTGGCAGGTCGAAGTCGAAGGTATACCGGTTCATTCTTCGAGACCGCACCTGGGCGTCAACGCGATCACCGGGATGGCTCGGATCATATTAGCGCTCGAGGAGCTGAACAGGAACCTAAGCTTGCGCGAAAATGCGCTCGTCGGCCCCCCTGCCCTGACCGTAAGCCTGATTGAAGGTGGGATAGAACTGACAACCGTTCCCCCGGCCTGCCGGATCTGGATCGACCGTCGACTAACTCCTGGAGAGTCTCCACAGGGAGCCATTCAAGAGGTCGAGGATATTCTCAAACACTTCCGTGAAAGCGAATACAAGATTGTCGCCCGCTCACTCCTTCCGGCGCTGGAGGACCCCGCCCCCTTGAGTGCCGAAGGCAGCAGAATTGCGGAGGTGGCGTCCCAGATATGCAAGGATGTGGCAGGAACCGGCACGTTTACGGGTGCGCCTTGGGGAACGGATGCTAGCCAGCTCACCGGGATCCCCTGTGTAGTGATTGGCCCCGGTAGCATGGCTCAAGCCCATACCAGCAACGAGTACATTACTTTGGATCAGCTCGATTATGCCGTCCAAATCTACCAACGCATAATGTTGGAATATTGAGCTTCCGCCGGCAAAGGCGATATCGGTGGTTTTTTTCGCAGGATCCCAATTTTCGCACGAGAATAAATAGGACAAGCCGATTTTTGCAGAATTTCGGCGGGGAAGACCGGAATTTAGCGACGATCGGTGATGCTGCCTTGTTAGGTTCAACCAAGGGCAGCGCCTGACGTTAAGCGCCAGCGCCCTGTGTCCCCGGCCTTCCTTGTCTTGGGCCGGCCGTCAAAACGAGGATTCGCTATGAACAAGCCACTTACTCCCCCCAGTGACACTAGCATCGAGATATTTAATCGGCTCGAATCTGAAGTCCGCAGCTATGTCCGATCCTTTCCCGTTTTGTTCGACCACGCGTCCAACACAAAGCTGGTGGGCGCAGACGGTCGTGAGTTCATCGATTTCTTCGGTGGTGCGGGCGCTCTCAATTACGGGCATAACAATCCCGCGTTCAAACAGGCTCTGCTGGATTACATCGAGCGCGACGGCATCGTCCACAGTCTGGATCTCGCAACGACGGCGAAAAGGGCTTTCATGGAGGCCTTTGAGAAGCATATCCTCCTGCCCCGTGGGCTTAACTACAAGCTGCAGTTCCCGGGACCCACGGGCACAAATGCCGTTGAAGCAGCCCTGAAGCTCGCTCGCCTTGCGACAGGTAGATCAAACGTAGTGGCTTTCACCAACGGGTTTCACGGCGTCAGTGTCGGCGCCCTTGCGGCGACCGGTTACAAGGAGTTCCGCACGGCGGCCGGTATCTCACTCGCGAACGTCACGATGCTGCCGTACGATGGATACCTCGGCGAAGGTATCGACACCCTAGATTATTTCGAAAAGCTTCTCCTTGATCCGAACAGCGGCTTAGACAAACCCGCTGCTGTCATTCTGGAAGCAGTTCAGGGCGAAGGTGGCATTAACATCGCCAGCACGCCTTGGCTGAAGCGGCTGCGCGAACTGACAACCCAGCATGGCATCTTGCTCATCTGCGATGAAATTCAGGCCGGTATAGGCCGCACGGGCAAGTTCTTCGCCTTTGAGACCTCCGGGATCATCCCCGACATTGTAACTCTGTCAAAGTCGCTGTCGGCTTATGGCACACCAATGTCTCTTATCCTGATGAAGCCGGAGGTCGACGTGTGGGCCCCGGCGGCACACACCGGCACGTTCCGGGGCAACAATCTGGCCTTCATCACCGCGCGCAGGGCAATTGAAGTTTACTGGTCAGACAACAAGTTTGAAAAGCAAATTGCCGAGAAATCAGCCGTATTGGCTGAATCTCTCAAAGCGATCGCCGAAGAATTTTCGGCCCTCGGACTCACCGTCCGCGGTCGTGGACTGATGTTTGGTCTTGTTTGCCAAAAACATCGCCACTTCGCATCCGCAGTGTCGAAGGAAGCTCTAAGCCGTGGCTTGGTGATTGAAACGGCGGGATCGTACGGAGAAGTGGTAAAGTTCATGACAGCGCTCACGATCACTGAAGAAGATCTCCGCCGCGGCCTTTCGGTCATTCGCGATAGTGTCGAAACCGTGAGCAAAACCCTCAACTAGGTCTTGCGTGAGGAAAACCCGTCATTTGGGCGCAAAAACGCGTTGGGGGCACGGTATGGCGTGCTCCCAATCGCAATCCCGCCGGACCTGACGGCCAACCATTAATGCGCATCGGCGACTGCCGAGACAATCCAAACATACAACGAAGGGATCGGATACATGGCCGGCAGCGAGGTTCTTAAGAACTACATCGATGGAGAATGGCGAGACTCCTCCACCGGAGGCCGCATCGAGGTCGACGACCCCTCCACTGGGGAAGTTTTTGCAGTCGTTGCCGATGCAGGCCGTGACGAGGTCGAACTCGCCGTGAAAGCGGCCCAGCGTGTGTTCCGCGAACGGATTCTGATCGATATGCACCCCTATGATCGGGGAAGGATGCTTTTCCGCATCGCTGAACAGATTGAAAGCCGAAGTGCACAACTGGCGGAAATGCTCTGCGACGATACGGGGAAGGCCCTGAACGTAGCCGTATCGGAAGTCCAGACCACTGTAAGATATCTTCGCTATTACGGCGGCCTGGCGGACAAGCATGAAGGCCGGTCGATCCCGCGTGGCGCTAATCTTGTCGATTACACAATTCCCAGCCCGTTTGGGGTTTCAGGCCATATTGTTCCGTGGAACTTTCCACTGGAACTGACCGCAAGGTCCCTTGCCTGCGCCTTGGCTACGGGCAACTCGGTGGTCGTGAAATCGCCGGAACTTGCCCCCCTCTCGGGTGTCGCCATGGCTGTGGCCTGTGAGGCTGCGGGTGTGCCGGCCGGGGCGGTAAATGTTCTGAGCGGCTATGGGCACACTGCGGGCCAGTCATTGATCGATCATCCAGAAGTTCGGCACCTGGTCTTTACAGGTTCGATGGCCACTGGACAGAGGGTCTTGCGCGCTGCAGCAGAGCGTATCGTACCATGCATCATGGAGCTAGGCGGCAAATCAGCGGCGATTGTCCACGCCGATGCTGACCTCAATGCAGTATTGGCATCCATCCGGATCGGCACCTTCATGAACGCTGGACAGAATTGCAACGGCCTTACCCGACTATTGGTTGATCGCTCCATTGCCCAGGAACTCATCGAAAGGCTCAAGGATCGCGTTGAATCCTTGTCGGTCGGCCGAGGCCGCGACGATTGCGACATCACACCGCTGATCTCACGGAAACAACAGACTAGTGTTGCGCGAGCCTGCCAGACTGCCCAGCAACAGGGTGCTCGCACGGTTACCGGCGGAGCTGCCCTGTCGGACCGCAGCGGGTATTACGTGGGAGCCACAGTGTTCGCCGACGTCCGACCTGAAAGCGACCTCTTCCAAAAGGAGACCTTCGGTCCTGTGCTGGCGATCACAACTTTCGACGGTGCCGAAGAGGCAGTTAATTTGTCCAACGGGACTGACCAGGGACTGGCAGCAGGCGTTTTCACGCGAGATTTAGACAAGGCTCTCTGGACTGCAGAGCGGCTGTGGGCAGGGCACGTCTACGTTAATGGCTGGTACGTAAGCGGTGTGGAAACGCCCTTTGGCGGGATCAACAAATCAGGCTACGGCCGGGAAAAGGGCGTGGAAGCACTCGACGGTTACGTGCAGACCCGGAATGTGGGGATACAGGTTTCGAACCCCAATATCGTCGCCTGAGTTATCACCGGTATGAGAGGGCAGCGATCCCAGGAGCCAAATCCTCGGTCCGCTGCCCCCAATTTAACCGTCTTGAGCTCAACGTCCAACGGGTTATCGGGTGGTCAGAAGATCGCCGTCCAATTTTGACGCCCCTTATGTAATGCGCGGCGGTCAGCGTTCGCTCGGGTGGAGCTTAGGCTGAGCCGATCTGGACCGAGGACCCGTCGTTGCCTGCGCGGCGTCAAGCTCGTCGTCTCCGATGCGCACGAAAGCCTCAAGGCCGCCGCCACCAAGCTGCTGTCGACGACATGGACTGCCAGCAAGAGCGGCCGCAGGGTCGTCTCAGCCTTCATCGCCACCGCTCTCGCCCAGGAGACGCGCGAGGCCGCGTCCGTACAATGGCGCGCCGTCGCCGACCAGCTCCGGCCGAAGGTGCCGAAGCTGGCGACAATCACGGACGACGCCATGCCCGACGTGCTGGCCTATATGACCTTCCCGAAGGAAGATTGCGCTAAGCTTCACTCGACGAATCCGAACCGACCACCGCGATGGGAACCTCCATGCAAATTTTGCAGGGCCGTTAGATGCGGAGAGTATATACCGTTCCTTTGCCGGCACCAGCTGGTCACGTTTTCGCATGTGTGTGAGAGGTTCGCCCTCGACCCAGATTCACACCGCCAGGGTTTCCAAAGTCATCAACGTGCGAAGGACGGTAGTCTTGTCTGAGCCGGAGGGACCGATAACCGAGACCTTCTCGCCGCGCACCATTTAGGCGTCCTGCTTGGAGATAACCCCGGCGAGGCCGACAATCAGATGCAGCAACCTGCTTGAGACAAACTGAACAGTCCCGCCTTTAGCGCGGTGGCCATTGTCCAACTGACTAGGGCCACCGCCTTAGTCTACGATTTGCACAGATCCGCTGTTTTTGTGCCATCTGGCAGATTGATTTTGGTGTAGCCGTACTTGCTGACCGCCTTCATCATCTGTTCCGTGCCCATATAGGCTTTCAGCGCGGCATTGAAAGCGTCCACGTCAGCCTGCTGGCTGGGGAGCAACGCCAGACCCGGATAGGCCCGACCGCCCGGTGCTTCGAAAGGTTCGGCGAGCTCGAGTGCAGGATCCATGTCGACTGACTCCTTGAGCGTAAAGTAGGAGCCGCTACCGGCTGAAGCGCGGCCCGACTTGACGGCCTGGACGACCTCGGGATTGCCGGCTACCTGCATCGTCCTGTCATCGGGTATGCCAGCATCTATCGCCTGCTTAACGAAGACTGATCCCGTGGCTATGACCAAGGTCAGACCCTTGTCGAGAATGTCCTTATAGGAGTGCAAGCCCTCAGGATTGCCCTTTGGCACCACCAGTGCATCAGAGAAGGTCCCGAGTGGTTCGGTGAACAGAACGTTGCGGCATCGCTCCGGGGTGATGTACATGCCGCCCGTAATCACATCAAAACGTCCGGCTTGGAGACCAGGAACGAGGGAGCCCCACTCAGTCAGGATGGGCTCCACCTTGGCCGTACCGAGCTTCTTCAGAACATCGATCGTAATGGCGTTCATAAAGCCGAGCGGCTCACCATTCTTCCCCGGGTACGCCCAAGGCAACTCGTTGGAAAATCCTATCCTGACCGGCTCGCCTTTCTTGATCTTTTCCAAAAGCGACTGCGCAGACGCCGGAAAAGCGTTTGCGACGACAGCCGCAGCCGCAATACCGGCCGCGACAAGAGTTTTGAAAAAGATGCCAGCAGCCGAGCGGGGCGACGATGTTCGCGAGCATTTTGCAGATTCCATTAATACCTCCTATTGAGTGAGCCATGAACCAAAGCGATTTAGCCTCCACACCGATGGTATGGGCCGTTCCCCTCATTGCAGCGCCTACACTGGGCAGGGAGGAGTATCTGTGTGCCGGGGACCAGAATGCCACCCCTATCGGTCCTTTAGCAGCGAACCTCAACGTTCAAACGCATGTTTCCTGCGTACTTTCTTGCAAATGGCCGGAAATCCGATTTTGCGGAATTCCTCTCGTCTGGGCGAGGGAAATTAAGTCATTGCATTTGACAGGCAAGATGTCAGGGTGTCCGAGGCCTGCCGTGTTGCTGCGGGGGAAATTTCATTAGAAGCTTGCCTATCGCCAGCTTTCGCAGGCATTTTTCCCGAAATTCGCCGCAAACCTGCATGGATGTGCAAATTACGAGCTTTTTCCTCAGTCGCTCCCTGTTACCATCTCTAGAATTAGCGAGCCATTCCGAATGCGGGCCCAGGCTTCATCGGCCGGCACGTACCAACTTCAATCTGAAAGGTAGAAGGGCTAGGCTTACGTAAAAAAACCGTCGTTTGCTGCGAATGGGGCAGCAAGCAACCTTACGTCATTGTCATAAAAACAAACGGGAACCAAAAATGATCAACGCCGCATTCTTTTTTTGGCGAAGGCCGCAGGCTACCTGCTTACTGGCCGCCGGTGACGGGACAGACACAGCCGCGATGCCGTAAGCAAGGTTGCCGTAAGCAAGTTCTTGATCTTGCTCGCACCTTTGTCTCTGATGACATAGCGTCTACGCGCAGTCTTTTTCACAACCTGATTGAGTCCTATGAAAGCCGACAAAAACCAAGGTATATTGCTTCTGCCAGCAGGGGCCCTGTTCATCTTCCTACTCGCGCTGCCCCTGGTTCTGGCAGGTGTCGAAAGCTTTCGTGAATTTACGCCTGGCCGCATCGGTTCGGTGGGTGGTGCGCCGTTGACACTTGCGAGCTATGCCGAGCTTTTGCATCCGGTTTACATCCAATATTTTGCGTTGACGTATGCACTCTCCTTTATTTCCTCCATTGTCGCCATTCTCGTCGCGTTTCCCATTGCCTACTACATAAGCCGCCGCAGCACGCCGACAGTCAGAAAAGGCGTAATCTTCATCACTGTGGGCCTGCTGTTCCTCAGTCATCTCGTTCGAATCTATGCGATTGAGCTGACGTTCGGATCGACCGGAATGTTCGCGCCACTTCTCACCGCCTTGGGAATTAGCATGAATAGCCGCGAGTACATCTACTTTATGATTGTAGCCGGTCTGCTGCAGTACTCCATACCTATGTCAATGCTCATCCTGATCGGTACCATTCAGAATCTCAATCCGCGCCTACTGGAGGCATCTCAGTCCCTAGGCACTTCCGCCTTTCGATCCCATGTCAACATCACAATACCGTTATGCGTTCGAGGCATTGTGTCTGTATTTCTAGTGTCTATGACTATGGGTATAAGCGCGTTTGCAATACCTTGGATACTCGGTCGCGGTCGCGTCCTATTCGTTTCAAACCTTATATACAGCCGATTCAATGAGGTTGCGAATTTCCCGAGCGGCGCAGCAATCTCCGTGATTATGATTATACTTTGCGTGGTTATGATCTACATTGTCTCACGTGTCGCAACACTAGCAGATCGGTCGTAATCCCATGTCACGGAAACAACTGGCTGATCGTTTGATGACGCTGGTGGTTGGACTAATTTTCCTCCTCACCGCGGTTTTCCTGATACTTCCCGTAGTGACGACGGTTCTAATGGCCTTCGACTCTCGTGATTATCTGGGTCCGTTTCCTCCTCAAGGCCTCTCGCTCCAGTGGTTCGACAAGCTATGGGATGAACAATACCTCTGGGCCGGGTTCTACACCAGCTTGATCGTGGCCTCGGCTGCGACGCTGATTTCTTCAATCGTCGGGACTCTTGCCGCCGTCGCAATGAGTAGGATGACCGGTGCAGCCCGGGACGTCTTGTCGTCCCTGTTCCTGTCGCCGCTCATCGTTCCCGGCGTGATTATCGGTTTCGCATTGCTGATGCTGTTTTCAGCACTTGGTATCGGTTCCCCCCTCACCCGACTGATCGCAGGCCACCTTGTAATCACCATTCCCTACAGCATTCGGATGGCGTTAATAGGCCTCCTCGGTGTCAAGAGCTCGTTGCGCGAAGCCGCGTTGAGCTTGGGAGCCAATGAAATTCAGGCATTTCTTACGATTAACTTTCCATTGGCCAAAAGCAGCATTGCGGCCGGAGCGGTGTTTGCGTTCGCTTTCTCCTTGGATGATCTCGCGATCAGCTTGTTTCTCAGCGATTTCAATACCTTCACCCTCCCCGTCGCACTCGTTGGGCTTTTGCGGTCGAGTTTTGATCTTACCATTGCTGCGGCTGCAGTGGGTTTGATGGGCGTAACTCTCATTTTGCTGCTGGTTCTCGACCGGACCGTCGGTCTCGACCGTGTTGTCGGCCTCAGCGTTGATAAGGCGTAAATTCATGAATGTTCTTGAGCTGAAGCGGGTATCCAAGTCATACGGGAGTTTTCTGGCGGTCGATGATGTATCCCTCACTATCGAAAAGGGGGCGATACTATCGCTTCTCGGCCCCAGTGGCTGTGGAAAAACCACGACCTTGCGGATGATTGCTGGCTTTACAGCCCCTAATTCAGGTTCAGTCATCATCAACGGGTCTGATGTCGGTCATCTGAAGCCTTACGATCGCAACGTGGGTCTGGTTTTCCAGGACTACGCACTTTTCCCTCATATGACCGTGTTCCAGAACGTTGCCTATGGGATGAAGTACAGGGGGATCGCTGCCTCCGAGATTCCTGCTCGTGTTGCCAGGATGCTCGGGCTCGTAAGGCTCGGGAGCATGGAAGGGCGATATCCTCGCGAGTTGAGTGGAGGTCAACAGCAACGCGTCGCGCTGGCACGTG
Source organism: Mesorhizobium erdmanii USDA 3471 (assembly GCF_000472705.1). Lineage (GTDB taxonomy): Bacteria > Pseudomonadota > Alphaproteobacteria > Rhizobiales > Rhizobiaceae > Mesorhizobium > Mesorhizobium erdmanii. The sequence goes on from NZ_KI421454.1 coordinate 334,933, forward strand.
CCTTAGCCACTGATCCCCAGGTCGTACTACTAGATGAGCCATTGTCCGCCCTGGATGCCAAGCTGCGTTTGGAACTTCGCCTCGAATTGAAGGAAATTCTGAGGTCGGTGGAGGCAACTACAATCGTGGTGACCCACGATCAGGAAGAAGCGCTCAGTCTGGGAGACGAGGTCGTTGTCATGCGGGATGGACGAATTGCACAACGCGGATCCCCCACGGCGATTTACAACGACCCTGCGGATCGATTTGTCGCTGAGTTCGTCGGCAGATCAAATTGGTTTAACGCAGGCAACTGGCGCGACGCAGCTAATGGCTTTGTTAATTACGAAAGCGTCGCGGGCATCTCGATATGCGGCCAAGCCAAGCCAAACACATCCGGCAAGGTTGACCTTTGCATCAGGCCTGAAAACATCGACGTACTGGCCGCCGGGGAGCCGGCGACTATGGACGAAAACACCATGCCCGGTACCGTGGTCGACGTCGCTCCGTTGGGCGCCGATGTCCATATCGTCATCGATATTGACCACGGCCCAAGAGTCCTCGCCATTCAAAAGAGCGGCAGCCAACGGACAAGTTTCGGAGTGGGCCAATCCGTTAGGATCGGTTTCTCACCAGCCGATGTGCTGGTTTTCTGAACAGAGGCTGGATCTTGCGCCTGGCGAACTCCAGCCTGCCAGAAAGACTAAAATGCGGTTTTCCTGCGCATTTGATTGAATCTGCGGGATTTTTGCCCGGAGTGCTTTGCTAAAATCAGCGAGGGATCCCGCATACGCGGGCTTCCGGCCGGAAGCACGGGAGCAATGTGAATGCCTGCACAACAACTGAGTTTTGAGCTAAGTGAGTACCAGAGCCGGTTAGCGAAGACCCGTTCTGCAATGCAGAAACGGGGAATTGATACACTTCTGGTCAGCGAGCCGGCAAATATGGCTTGGTTGACCGGTTATGATGCTTGGTCCTTCTACAACCACCAAATCGTCGTTGTCCCGTCCGAAGGTGACCCCATCTGGTGGGGCCGGTGTTCCGATGAGAATGGTGCTAACCGGACTGTGTTCTTTTCGGAACAGAATGTGGTCAGCTACGTGGACGAATTCAACCAGACCCCTGACATGCATCCGATGGAAGATCTGTGCAGGGTTCTGGGTGAGCGAAAACTCGACCGCGGGGCGATCGGCGTCGAAAAAGACAACTATTATTTCTCGGCTCTTGCCTTCGAGGTACTCCAAGCTCGGCTGCCGAACGCGAAGTTCGTTGATGCGACGGTCTTGGTAAACTGGCAGAGGGCTGTGAAAAGCCCCAGGGAATTGGACTACATGCGCCACGCGGGACGGATCGTTACCCGCATGCACGAACGAATACTGGATAAAATGGAACCTGGCTTGCGAAAGTGTGACCTGGTTGCGGACATCTATGATGCCGCGATTCGGGGCACTCCGGAAGCGGGAGGCGACTACCCGTCCATCGTTCCGATAACTCCATCTGGCGCCGATCTCTCCTCGTGCCATTTTACGTGGGATGAAAGGCCGCTGCTCAACAACGAGGTCACCTATTTCGAGATTGCCGGCGTGCACAAGCGTTACCACGTCCCGACATGCCGGACGTATTGCCTTGGCGAAGTACCTCAACATTTCATCGAAGCGGAGAAGGCCACGCTAGAAGGAATGGAGGCCGGTCTGCAGGTTGCAAAGCCAGGGGCGACCTGTGAGGATTGGTCCGAGGCGTTCTTCAAGGTTCTTAATAAGCATGGCCTGCACAAAACCACCCGCGCAGGCTACCCGGTTGGTCTGTCATATCCGCCGGACTGGGGCGAGCACACCATGAGCCTGCGGCCAGGTGACAAGACTGTCCTTGAACCGGGCATGGCATTCCATTTCATGACCGGATTCTGGTATGGCGACTGGGGATTTGAGATCACGGAAACCGTTCTCATAACTCCCGAGGGCAACGAATGCCTAGCCTCGGTGCCGAGAAAGCTTTTCGTGAAGCCTTAAATCTGTTCACACGAAACAACAAAGCCTTCCGCTGCACGTGGGAGGCTTTGTGTTTTGAGCGGCGTTTTCGTCAACTCCGGGTGACTGTCAGAAATAAATTTCGGATGGGAAAGCCGAAGTGAGCGGCCTCGACCACGGCGAACGGCTTGCGCCGTGGGCACCCTCGCACTTCGCTGCGCCGGCCGAGGCTCTAATCGCCACTGAATCAAGGTTCAGTGGCAGGTCAACTGCTCGCAAAATGAGGCGGCAAATCTCGCCAGTGCATTGCCCTCCGGCAAGATGGGGTGCTCGTGACGCTCACGGTTGATTCGCCCCTGCAAAACTATTCAGAGTTGCGGGCGCTTGTTGGCCCATGGCCTTAGCGTTTCGAAGGCTGCAGAGGCCTGTAAGACACCAAGATCATCGAAGCGCTTGCCAACGATCTGGAGACCGACAGGAAGCTCACTCTGGGTAAATCCGCATGGCACGCTTGCGGCCGGGTTCCAGGACATGTTGAACGGATAGCTGAACTCCGCCCACATAATCCAGTCCCATGGATGCGTAGGCCAGTGATCTGGCATCAGCTTCTCGGCGGGAAAGGCGGCGACCGAAACCGATGGCGTCAGCAGGAAGTCCCAGTCCTGGAACCACCGATGTATCTTCTCAACGTAGCGCATCTTCCGCTCACGCATTTCTTGATATTGCGAGATGGAGACATCCTTGGACTGCTTGATACAGGCGACTAGTCCGGGGTCCATATCGGCCTCCCATTGCGGAAGGTACCGGGCGAGGCCAGTTTGATGAGCAGACCAGAAGAAACGGATCAGCTCCGGCCCATCCTTCGCCCAAGGAGTGGCTACTTCCTCGACGATTGCGCCAAGCTCTTCAAAACGCGCGGCGGCGGCCTTCACGAGCGACGCGACTTCAGGATCGACGCGGGCGACGCCTAAATTCGGGCTGTAGGCAATCCGCCTGCCATTTACGCCGTCGTGCAGTCGCGCGAGATAGTTGGCAGGTCCCGCCTCAAGCGTCGTATGGTCCAGGAAGTGCGGACCGGCTATCACCTGAAGCATGAGAGCGCTGTCTGCAACGGTGCGCGTTATCGGTCCGACATGGGCACTGAAATCATCGACGCCGAGTGGAGAGTAGGGCACACGCCCGAAGCTGGGTTTTAGTCCAAACACCCCACAGAAGTGTGCAGGCATGCGGATTGACCCCGCTCCGTCACCGCCTTGGTGCAACGGCCCGAAACCTGCCGCCGCCGCAGCGCCAGCGCCAGCCGAGGAGGCGCCGGCATTGTACCCGAGCTTCCAAGGGTTGCTCGTAATCCCGGTGAGCGGACTACGCGAAACGCCCGTCCAGCCGAACTCTGGTACTGTGGTCTTGCCGAGAATGATCGCACCCTCGTCCCGCAGGCGCGACACCACCTGTGTATCCTCGGCCGGCTGATGGCCGGCGAAGATCTTGCTGCCGTGCTGTGTCGGCATGTCCTTGGTGATGGAGTGATCTTTGATCGTGGCAGGCACACCGTGTAGCAGGCCGATCCTCGCGCCACTCGTCAAGGCGGCTTCAGCCTTTTTCGCGTCGTCCATTGCGCGATCTGCATCAAGATAGGCGAAGGCGTTCACCTTAGGCTCCAGCTCAGCGATACGAGCTAGCAGGGCGCTCATGTACTCTACCGGAGAAATCTTCCTGGTACGGATCAACTGGGCCAATTCGGCCGCTGGCATAAAGCCGATGCTCTTAGAGTCCATGCGTTCAGTCCTTTGCTTTGTTTGTTACTTAGAAGCGCGGTTCGCCGTGTCCGCCATGTTCACAAAGCACAAGCCTTCGCGCCTTTGGTATGGTCGCCTTCAAATGCGCCGTTGGCCTGCGATCACCCCATAGCTGCGCCCGCAATCTGGTTGGGTCCTCAAAGCGCCTCTTCACATCCCGAAACTTGCAAACGATACACATGCACCTCTTCCTCAGTTCTTCCCAAGCTTCCTCCACAATTGCGCAATAGGACCTCATGCGTGAGGAAGTGCCGAGGCTCCGGGTGCACTATCATCAACTGTTCCAAGTATATGACGAATCGAGGCGGCATAGCCTTCGTCTTCTGTGTCGAGCTTCCAAAGATAATCTCTTTGGATTGGGTCGCCGGTGCGTCTAATCGTGACCGCTCCGAATGACGGCTCGTAAAAACCAGAAGGGTGCGTTTGGAGACGCTATACCTTAACGAAGAGGTTCCGAGGTACTTTCGATAGGCACTCATTACCATTGGGGGTGATGAGAACGGTTTCAGTGATTTCGAAACCAAAGTTGTCGTGCCAGAAACCAGTCATGAAGTGAAAGATCATGCCTGGCTTGAGTACTGTCCGGTCCCCTCGCCGCAAACTCATCGTGTGTTCACCCCAATCTGGAGGGTAAGATAGACCGACTGGATAACCGGCTCGTGTAATTTTATCCACGCCATGCTTCTCAAGGACATTGAAGAATGCCACCGCCCAGTCCTCGCAAGTTGCACCTGGCTTGGCCGCCTCGAGACCTGCGTCCATTCCCTCTAGAGTGACCTTCTCTGCATCCAAGAAATGCTGTGACACTTCGCCAAGGCAATACGTCCGACAGAGCGGAACATGATAGCGCTTGTAGACACCAGCCACTTCAAAATAGATTCCTTCGTTGTTGCGAAGAGGTTGATCGTCCCACGTGAAATGACACGCCGACAGATTGGTGCCCGATGGAAGCATCGGCACGATGGACGGGTAATCACCTCCAAAGTCGCGCGTCCCGCGAATCGCAGCATCGTAAATGTCGGCAACAAGGTCGCATTTGCGCATACCAGGTTCAATCTTCTCCAAGATGCGCTCATGCATCAGGGTCACGATCTGTCCCGCACTACGCACGTACTCTAGTTCGCGGGGGCTCTTGATTGCTCGCAGCCAATTAACAAGCACCGTTGCATCAGCGAATTTGGCGTTGGGCATACGCGAAACCAACGTCTCAAATGCCGTTGCAGATAAATAGTAGTTATCCTTCTCGACACCGATAACGCCCTTGTCCAGCTTGCGATCGGCAAGAACTTTGCAAAGATCTTCCATCGGATGACAAACGGGAGTTTGAACGTATTTATCGGCATAGCTGAGGACATTGTCATCCGAAAAATAGACCGTGCGCCTAGCGCCGAATTCATCCGAACAACGAACCCATACGATTGGATCGCCCTCCGGGGGAACGATGACCGCTTGGTGATTGTAAAAAGACCAGCCATCATACCCGGTCAGCCAAGCCATATTCGCAGGCTCGCTAAGGATAAGAATATCAATACCGCGCCTTTGCATTTCCGACCGAGTTTTACCAAGTCGCGTTCGATATTCTTCCAAACTGAAATTCAATTTTTTGTCGGCCACTTTTTAACTCCCCTATGAGACGCCCAGGGATGTCGATGCGGATCTTATAGAGTAAGGTGAGTGTCAGTGATGCTGTCCATCATCAGATGAGTCAGCTGCAGCCAAGTGACCCTCGCCAAACCCGAAAGATCCCGAAGTACGAAGCGTCTTCAACAATTCGTCTCGCGTCAACCAAACGAGCCATTCATCATCGTTTATCCCCTGCGCCGGTAAGTGCAGAATAGATCCGTGCGGCTCTCGATGCACATAGCCATAGCGATCGACTATGCCTTTTTCGATGTTCCAGCCCGCAACCAGCGCGTAAATGAAGTCTGGCGACCATTTGGCCCATGCCAATCCGAATGCAATGCGACCTATAAAGGTAGCGAGCCCGCGGCCTCTAAAGTCCTCGCGCAACCAAATGTCCCCATGATAAGCAACCAGCCCAGTGATGCTGGGAGCGGTCGGTGCGTGGCAGCGAGACGAGGAACCGGGCATGGCTTTGAGCTTGGGATCCGCGAAACAGGCTCTGAGCGATCTAAGGTGCTCAGCAAGGTTTGTGTTGGATAGATGGTCAAAACGCATTGCCTGGACATGCGCTACTCTTCCTTCCGGATCCCGTCCGATGATCCAAAACGCCTTTCCAGGTGGAAGAAAAGAACAGTCGGGGCGGAAGTTTGGATAGGTTGGCGCCTTCCCGGGGAGCCTGTCGGTAATCCCAACATACTGCTCAAAATCGTCGCCCATTGTAATATGAAGGCCGGACCTGCGCCCCAGCTCCTCTGCTGCACAGATATACTTCGAAATGTGTAGCGTCGTCACGTCGCCTTGCATGCCGAGGCACCTCTTAATACGCTGGACCCATCCAGCTTCTAGGGTGTTCGGGCAAGCATCGATACTGCGCCATCTGGTAGTTGACGACCTCCGCTCGTGACCATAAGTGGCGCCCTGGCAGCCAATGAGACGCGGCAGTTGATGTCGTCGAGGAGCGCATGTCCCGACCGTCACCGCACGTAGGTTGAGCGAGAGCAGCAGCAGGATCGCACGGTCGCGGATGCCCCGCGGCGTCGTGATATCGCACCATGCAATCACCTGTCGGGTGAGAAAGCCCGCCTGGTAGGCTAAAATACTGTAACAGGAGGAAGGAATCGCTCGAGCCGCTGCTCAGTATTATCCTGCGCTCCACATGATTTCGGTGGTACTAACCCGCTACGCGATCTCGGAGCGGCAAGGAGGGTGTGTGTCGACAGCGTGGTCTTGATCGAGTCTTCTGTCGCGCTGGTCATGTGTCCAACCAAGCTCCGAGTACGTCAGCATGGAGTGGCTACTTGCAGCCCATTCCATCCGACAAAGGAGCTTGTCGTGACCCAACTTCGCCAGCGCATTAGCGAGGACATGGAGGTGCGCAACTTCGCGCTCAACACCCAGCTGTTGTATCTGCAACAGGTGTCGCTTTTCGCCCGCTATTTAGCAAGTCGCCGGACTTGCTCGGGCGCGAGGACATTCGGACCTATCCGGTCTATCGACCAACGAGAAGAAGCTGGCGCCCGACTCGATCCACAATAAGCGGTGTTTCGGGAACACCTTTCGGGAGTGGTCGCGATCAGTGAGGTTGCCGGTTCTGCATTGGGATCGGAGATCGGCTTGTGTCTGGACTTGACCTTACGTTTGACCCGGAGCGGCAGCTTGGGCGTTTCGAGGTGATCAACGGTGCTGGCGGTCGGCGGCAGTGGTCGATGGATGACAAAGCGCGGATCATCGCGGAGACGCTGGAGCCGAATGCGATCATTTCCGAGGTCGCCCGCCCGTTATGGTCTCAGGCCGCAGCAGGTCTTCGCCTGGCGCCGCGAAGCGCGCAAACAGGTTGCTTCGGTGCAGCAAGATTCTCCTGCCTTCGTGCCGGCGGTTGTGGCGGCGCCGGAACCTGTAGCCAGGCATCCATCGAAGCAGCGGAAACGGCAAGCCACCCGAGACAGAGCGTCTGGAGCGCGCCAGGAAGTGCCGGACGAACCGCGGCGCGTTGCCACCCCATCTGCCGCGGGTGGAAATGATCATCGACATTGAGCACCATGCCTGCGCATGCTGCCGCAATGGCCTGCATCCGATCGGCGAGGACGTGAGCGAGCGGCTCGACATCGTTACGGCGCAGCTGCGTGGCCCAAGCAAGCGTCGACAGGCTGAGCGGCACGCCTTCGGGGGCATGGCGTTCAGCCTGGCGGTTGAGCGGCTGATGCTGGCCGAACTTCTCGAACAAGATCATCGCCAGCAAGCCGGGACCGGCCCAGCCTCGCGGGGTGGCGTGGAACGGCGCCGGAGCCTGGCTGATCGCCTCGCAGGCGGCGGCAGGTGAGCTTCTCCCGCACGTGCTGGATCACCTTCCATTGCCGCGGCACCACCTCCAGCGTCTCGGTGATATCCTTACCCCAGCTTGCGCAGCCGATTGACCGCCGCAGCAATGGCAAGCGGTCGGCCCGGCTCGACCATACGTTCGCGCGGCAGATGCTCAGGACATGGTTGGCGCGCCGGTCGTTTGCGGACATAAGGCGCCACCTCGGTGGTCCGGGCCGCAGCCTGTTCGGCGGCGATCTCGTCTTCCGTCGCGGTGCTCTCCAGTTCCTCGAAGGTGAGCTCCATCTGGTCGTGCAGGCGGGCTGAGCGTTCAGAACTCTGACCATGCAGCGCCCGCTGCAGCTTCCGGATCGTCAGATGCTGATATGCTATCGGTGGCAACCATGCTCTGGAGTGCATCATAAAACGCCTCCGCTGACTCGCCGAAAATGACGCAAACAAAGCGTCTGACGGGCATTCCTGCCGTGGTCCAGCCTCCGCCCATGCGCAGGGTATACATTGACGCGCCGCGCCGATCAGGTGAGGCGTGCCTTCCCCGGGGAGCGACGGCCCACACGAGGCCGACAAGTTCGCGGACGATCGCCGTGTAGACGACGGTTGTCCGTTGTGCCCCGGGCGCTCAGCATGCGGTAGCGGGCCGTGAGGTGGACCTGACCCTTCCATGCGATCTCACGGACGTTCGGTGGTGCCTGCGTGCCTGCTCCAACCGGTACGGCTTCGCCTTACCGATCCGAGGCTGATGTCATAGGTCAATAGGTCCGGGCGCTCTCGACAAGTATGTGGCGAACGCGGCCATTGCCCGCCTTGGTAATGCCGCCACGCCTGATTATTGTCTCTCCAGTCGACCGCTCGCCGGAAACGAGGCCGAGGCAGCCATGAGCTGGCGAGGGCTTTCAAAACGGCTCACTTCGACGACCTCGGCAGCGCGGTCACGGCGACGATCAGATTGACCCCACGCAATGTCTGGAGCGCTCGCACGATCGGGCGCCAGCGACTGTTGGGGATCTTCATTGCGAACCCAGACCACCGTCAATTCGCCGGTGCACCGCAGCCTTGCCAATGAAAGCATCCCGGCGGTTCGTCTTCACCCGATCCGTCAACAAGTCGGCTCTGACTGGATCGGCCCCCATCAAAAAGCTCGAAAGTTGGGGCAACAAAGGCGGACTACAGCGTCGCTCGGCTGTAAACTGAGATATGACGTTTCGACCCCGCAGTGAAAGCGCCTCTCATCCAATCCCCCCAACGCTCAGCTAGCACCAGCCCTACGCATTCCGCCATTGTATCGACCTCCTGATGATAGACGTAACGAACGCGTTCTGGAAAACGTCTGACCGACGTACCGGAGAACCAGAGGACGCTTAGAAACAAGTTCTGGTTTACTGCATCGTGGATTTCCGTATTGACGAAGGTATTTTCGTTATCGACAAGCGCAGTAGTAATTTTCTGGCCGTTGACGAATCCCTCCAGGTCTGGCACACGCACCTCTAGCACCAACACTCCGCGCTCATTTAGCACCTCGGCCGCACATCGCAGGCAAGCTATTTGCTCATCGCGGCTTAAGAGCAACATGAACGTGTCATAGACACAATAGACAAGATCGTAACGTCGCTCTGAACTAAAATCGGCAATGTTCCCCTTCGATGCCTTGACCATATCCGTCCGCATGGCGAGCAGTTTTAACATTTTTTCCGAGTTATCTATACCTTGGACCTTGACGCCGCGTTCACTCAACGGAATCGCGACACGCCCGTTGCCGATGCCAAGTTCAAGAGCACTCCCGCCGCGGGAATAGCGCTCAAGAAAGGTGGCGGTGGCAGCAGCCTCAGATACTCTGCCTAACTTTTCCGTATATTCTTGATATATTTGAGCAAATTCATCGTAGTATGCAACGTCATTTGCCATTTTTAATGTTCCTTCCGGCGTCGAGGTACATACCCGTTGCCCGGTCGAAAGGCCCCCAGCTTTGGTTATGCATTCTCGCGGGGTAGGACCTCTTTCTTAGATTGGCCAAAGGTCACGCAGCATTGCTGGAGTGGCAGCCTTTGCATCGTCAATCTTTGCTGCAGTCATACGGTCCGCAAATTGGGCTAGTATCGAGCGGGTAACCTCTTCCGGATCTAGTGCAGGGTCACTGTGGTCGCCAACGTGGATCCGCTCTAGAAATGAGTTCCGGCTTCTAATTATAGTTCGTCGGGCGGGATGCCAGCCCTCGTAATAAAAGCCGCGGAGTAAGGCTGGCAGCTGCGCGCCCAGGGAAACGGCCTGGTCGCGATCCACGCAATCGCGCAAGGCGTGCAGGGTCGCAATCAGGACTTGGTACACCTGCTCGCGATCATGCCAGCGAAGTCTCCACGCTAGATCGCTGATCCAATTATGGGCTCCTTGCAATGCGTTGTTGAGATCACGGCTCACGCACATGAGCATTCTCCTGTTCTCAAAGGTCTGTAAGGACCAACCTACTCTCCCTTGAGTTAGATGACTCATGGAACCAGCGCTGCAACCAATAACGAAAACGCTGGTCTCGTCCTTTCCGGCTTAAAGGCGCTTTGAAGATATGATCCCGCTGGTGTGACGTCATTGCCTCGTACGGGAGTTTGCTGGCATAACGCCGAATACCTACTGCAACTCCCGCGCGCGTCCGGCACCATTGCCCTTTTCCCATATGGATTCGTAGTTGCGCAGCATCATTTCTGCCACACTGAACGTGTTCTTGCCTTGGTGCGAAGTCAGGCGAACGTCAGTATCGGGGTAGATAAAGAAGGGAAGAGAAATGCGTTCGGCCGGACCACGGTGTACGACCTGATGTGGCGTACTCTTGAACCGGTCATCGCTCAAAGCCTGAAGCATGTCGCCCAGATTGACCACAAGACTGTCAGGGAGGCTCGGTGCCGGTATCCAACGCCCGCCGAACCATACCTGCAAAGAGCGCGTTGGGAGTTCCTCCTGCAGCAGCAACGTGAAGAAGCCGTTGTCTGTATGCTTGGCGGCCGCGCCGCCAGTAGACGGATACCGGATCACGCGTTGCAGCACCGTCGGCGGGCTGAAATGGCGTCGAAACCAGTCCTTTTCCATACCGAGTAGGTCGGCCAGCGCCATCCCGAGCTGCGGCACAACCCCGTCGAGCACGGTAGCCTGCAAAGTAAGTAGGCTTCGAGCGAAACCAGGAGCCAACTCGTCATCCGGAAGGCGGGTGCGCCCGGCAAACGGACGCCGGTCGCCTTCACTGTCGATTCCGAGGTCGAACATTTCCTTTGGATCTGGGCCGAACTCAGGATGTAACATTTCGCCGTGCAACGGACTATACCCTCGGGCGGTAGCGGGGTACACATCTTGAAAGGCGTGACCGTAACGTTCCTTGGTAGCCTGGGGTAATGCGAAGAACCGGCGGGAGGCGTCGATGGCCTGCGCAATCTGTTCTTTCGGAATCCCGTGCTCGATAAGGTAGAAGAACCCGTACTCCTCGCAGGCCAAAAGTAACCGGCGTTGCTCCTCGTGTCGCGTTTCATCAGAGGCCAGCTTCGCCAGTGATATTTGCGGTAGCGTGGTCATAATCTCTTCTCCCGTTCTTGCTTTGCCTTGATAGGGCTGCTGGAAAATTTGGTAATGTGCATTGTCTTCCCGACCTATCTGTTGTGGTCTTGACCGCTTGCTGGCGAGGGCACCGCCTTGAGTATGACCGAACCAGCTCGAGCACCCAATCTGGCCGGGCATGCCTAGGCGTGACCGCCGCAGGTCGTGATGTAATAATTGTCCATGGATCCCGCAGCGGCGGCTTTCACCAGTTTGCAAACCTCACATTCGGACTTTTTCGCAACTGGCCCATTGGTGAGAATGCCTGAATCACTTTCAAATTCCTCACCAACACGTATAATATTCTCTAGCCCAGTGGACAATATATGATGTATTAATTATATGCGAACTATTGTTATGTAGCATACGACGCTGTTTAATGTTGTTCGCCGAAATCTTTTGACGCATCTGCCTTAAGGCGACCCGGAGCTCGGTCAAAATGTCACCTGAGAGTGCGACCTGAACGTCACAGCAGTATGGCTGCGATTTTTCCTTTTTTGGTTGGGCAGGGGAATCGAGGCCCGGAAGCAATAGCGGCTCTCGGGCTAGGACAGTCGTGTAAGCTATCGATGTCCATCCGCCTGCCCGTGGAGTCCCCAGCGTGATAAGAAACTACGGTCATGCCCTTCAGCGGCAGCGCGCCAGTGAGGGTGGTGGCTTCCCGCGGATATACCCTCCTCCAATGCTTTCATACCCACAATCAAAGATCGTCGCTCAATGACCTTCAAATCTTCGGCTCATCAAAGTGGATGATGGACTACAGTCCCAAACCGTCGTCCCATCACAATGCATCCGTCGATCGCAAGCGGCTCTAACCTCTCCGGTTTTCTTCTAAAACCACATCAGCCATCTTTTCAGCCACCATGATCGTTGGAATATTTGTGTTGGCTCGGGGGCAGAATGGCATCACCGATGCGTCGGCAACCCTCAAACCGAAAACGCCACGAACGCGGCCGGACGGATCAGTCACGGCTGCCGGGTCAGAGGCCGCCCCCATCCTGCAGCTCGATGTCGGATGCCAATTGCCGGTCACGTTCTGACGGACAAACCGATCCAGTTGCCCCTCGTCATCAATCAGTTCTGAAATGGTATGTCCATCGGTTATCAAGTGTCTGATGAGGCCACGGCGCAGCCGTGGCGAGCAGTCCATGAGCAGCGCCAACACCGATGTAAGCGCGTAATTAATGCAATTGACCTTGCTGACCTGCTTGGCTCGTGCGTTCCAAGCTGATGGGAAGGGGTTGAGTGCCACGGCCGACAGTGAATCTTGCTTCAGCAGGCGGGCGATAAAACGGAATCCCTGCTTCAATCGCGCGGCGTCCCGTACGTCGCTCAACCAGTTGAAATCGACGTCCGGTGCAACTGCGTGTGAGCGATCCTTCAGGACGATAGTTCCTGTCGAATAGGTGCGGTTGACCCAAAAATAGAGGGAGCCCAGGCGCTTGCCAAGCGGGTGCCAGGCCGACTTGGCAACCGCCGATATTGCCATATCTGTGGAAGGGCACCCGGTGTAGCCAGACGAGTAACGAGCATGCATCTGGATGTGGCCACTCACATTGGGTGCCATGCGATCGCTTAGTTTCAAGTACGACGAAACGGCGATCCCTGGGTGTTCCTGAAGGCTGCGGCCGACACCCTTCAACTCTGTAACCACTGGAATTCCGAGCTTTGCCAGTTGCTCGGCCGGGCCGATCCCGGAGCGCATTAATATAGCGGGAGAATGGATGGCTCCGGCGCAGAGGATCACAACCGAAGCGCTATATGACTGCCGACCGCAGCTGTTCTCCGTTTCGACGCCCTTTATGGCGCGTCCCGAAAAGATGAGCCGCACAACCGTCGTCTCCGACAAGATTGTCAAATTGGGCCGTGAGCGGACACTTTCGGACAAGTAGGCCATCGCAGCAGAAACCCGCTGACCGTTGCGGTTGGTCAAGGGAACAACCGAGTATCCGTCACCAAATTCACCATTGAAGTCTGGCCTGAAATGAATACCCTCATTCTCATACGCTTTGGATACCGCTCGGATAAAGCCGGACCAGTCTGATTGCCGCACACGTGTTATAGGTAGTGGGCCAGTCTTGCCGTGGAATTCGCCCTCGAAATCAAGATCGCATTCGAGGCGGCGAAAGTAGGGTAGAACCTCCTCCCAACTCCAGCCCGCTGCACCGCTCGAAGCCCAGTCGTTGTAGTCTTCGGGACCACCGCGGTTAGCCACCTGAGCATTGATGCTGGAGCCGCCGCCCATCACCCTCGCCTGCTCGTAATGAATTGTCTTGCGGCCATCCCGGACCGTGGTCGCGTCGAGTGAAGGCCATTGATAATCAGGATTGAAGTAAGCACGTGTTGGATTGCCTTCCAGGATGTCATCAGGGACGGCATTCGGGGGCGTATCAGGACCCGCTTCGATGAGCAGTACGCGATCTCCATCGGCGGAGAGCCTGCTCGCCATGACGGATCCAGAGGAACCGCCGCCGATCACGATATAATCGAAAACCAAACAAGCCTCCCAACATCCCCATGATGCTCAGACGAGGATAAACAGGCCCCATTAGGCACCCACAGCAGAGGATCTCTCGTCAGGCAGAAAAATACCTGATGGTGTCGCGGGAAATCCACACTACACCCTAGTAGTTGGTGACAGACCGAGAATCAGCTAGGATGGACAGCGGGATGAATGCCGAGATGGCCGTGTGATGGGCGAGTCACGTAGGGACTCCTTTCTGAGATGGTAATTTGCATTAAACTCCTCAGATAGGGAAATTGCCGAAGGGCTGAGGCGAGCCCTCAACGCCGACGCACATCAAGAACGCAGCGGTTTCGCAACTGTTGTCTACGACGCAGCGATTTCGTCAAGTTTAGCCGCTACTTCCAGCTCGCGGCGACACGTTGCGCCACCCTTGGCGAGGCCGTGTGCGCCCCGCCTTCACGGCGTGACGCTCGGACAAGGGACGATCCCGGAGCGGATGTTCCGTGCGCGTGCTGTCCCTCATGCTAAAAGTCTCTCCCGCCTATAACCGGACGCGTCCACTACCAGATGCCGTAGTATCGCTTTCCCGCAACCTCTAGAAGCCATGGTGTGTTCAGCGCACTGAGATGCATCGATATGCAAAGCAACGTTACAACCCTAGCAGGCTGTTTAAAAAGGCCTCGCGACAGTCTCAGGTTCGTGATTCACTCTGACCGCGAAGATGTGGGAGTGAACCGTGGCAGTGACGGACAGACGGGCGAACTGTTCAGCTACGTGGACTTGAGGCTCGGGTTCGGCGCGATCATCTGTTGCGCCGTATTCGGGCAATTGTGAACGAGACGCTTTCGGCGCTGGAGCGGGAGTTTGCCGCGCTATCCTCGCCGATCGGGCGGCCGTCGTCCCGCCAGAGACGCTGCTATAGGCGTTCTATTCGATCCGCTCGGCGCGGCTGTTGATGGAGCGGCTGGAATACGACCTCTTGTTCCGCTAGTTCGTCGGGATCGCCGTCGACGATGCGGCCTGGGATCATTGGATGTGCTCCAACAACCGCGACCGGCTGCTGGAGGGTGACATCGCTACAAAGTTCCTGAGCGCAGTGCTGGCGCAGCCCAAACCGGGAACTGAGGTTTGATTTTATGTGGAAAGGCCAAGAAGACCTCGGACGCGACATACTCGGACTGCGGGCCCGCCAGTTCGAGCGACGAGGAAAAAGTGGGAAGGATTGCCCGCGAGATGTTCGTCCTCCCGTCGGATTGGCGCGCGGACCATGAGCCAAGCCCATCTTACAACTGGATCGAACCGACTTTCGAGAAATCCTATTCACAATTATCAAGATCTAATATGTTTCACCATTTTTTGAAATTGTGTAATAAATGAATAGTAATTTCACGTTCAGATAACTCTCCTAAGGGCAACTCCGTGCTAAAGCTTTAACACCGACCTGCCAAGGACGCCGCGCCGAGCCTTAGCCGCAGCTTTGTGCGCCGTTCTGAATATTCGGTGCAAACGGTTGCGGAGAAGAAACTATGGATCACCCCCCGATCGAAGAAGTTCCCGTGCTTTCCGCAAGGGAGATAGAGTGCATACTCTGGTCAGCTAGAGGGAAATCGTCTTGGGAGATAGGACGAATACTTGGCAGGTCGGAAAACACCGTGAATTTTCATATAAAAAACATAATGCGCAAGTTGGACACGGGCAGCAGAACGGTCGCTGTTATCAAGGCGGTACGCCTCGGGATTATCGAACTGGAGGAAGCCCTCTGAACTGTCCTCCGGCGATGGTTAGAGAAGTTAACGAAGGCGCTTGCGCCATTAATTCCGTTGTGGTTGCCGGGGGCTCATAGTTGAGCCATGAATGCGGCCTCGCAGTGTTGAACAATACAACGAAACAACGCCGAGAGGACGTGGGGAACGCGAGTTTTTGGTCATGGCATCCTCGGGCTGGGCTTGTGTTCACATTCGCGAGGTGATCGAGACAGCCGGCCGGAAGGTTTTCCGCTGCAGGCGCGGTCTGAACGGCATGGCGCAACTGCCCCCAGTACGTTGGCGTCTTGGTGACGCTGCTACAGGACGCAACGGCCAAATACGATTCGGGCTCAGCATCAGAGCCTACCACGCGTATCGGGGGTCTATGCCGCGCCAGCCCACGCCATATCAGTTCGATCTCAAACTGCACGATGCGAATACCGCGCAGATATCGCCATCGCAGGCGCTGCCCGAAGAGACGCGCCTGATGCGGACAAAGCTACCGGTGCGCCTGAACCTCGACCACGTTGGCGCAAGGCGATCCTTTATGTGCGCATCGGCGTCCGCAATCGTGAGCGGCCGCCCCCCCGTTCAACGGTGGTGGCGCGCCCTGATCGACGAGAAGATTCCGGGCCCAACCAACTGGAGCGCCCTGCAGTATGCAATGCGCCGTCACCTAGTGGCGCTCGGCTGGTTTTGCATCGAGACGGTCGATGACGATCTCGCCGCTCTGCTCCAGGCGGAATCGCGCGAGCGCATTGCCCGCAACTGTCGCAGTTGGCAACAGCTCATCGAGATGTGCCGTCGATACCATACTGATCGACGGGTCTACGCTGCGACATCCAACTTCAAGTCCACCAGAGAACAAGATCTGGTCGCGCAAATCCGAAAAAGCTGTTCAGCAGTACGCGACGCTTTCCGTTGCCTGATTGACCGGTAACCCCATGAACGAAACCGCCGTCAAGTAGCGCGATATCCCCGGCCTTGAGCTGGATTTCGCGACTAGGCACGGCCTCGAGATAAGCTGCGGAGTAGGGATATCCCGTGGTCTCCACACCCTGCGACTTTCGATCTGCGACTGTCGGCTTGTGACTCCATAGCCTCAAGTTTCCACCTTCCTCAGGCATGCTGGGATAAAAGTTGAGTGCTGCGACGGTGTTGTGCGCCACCGCAGAAAGCTCGTAATCGTTCCCAGCGCGTAACACTTGAGCGACATCGTCGTGGGGATCCAAGGAAAATGTGCCGCTTCCGGTCCAACTGAGAGCCCGACAAACGTTAGCCTGACCGTGTTCTGAACGGGCCAGCCGCAATTCAATACCTTGGTTGTGAAGCTCGCGCTTCAACGCGTCGAATAAGGCTCGGACCGGGTCAACTAAACTGCCAAAAAGAGCGTCAACGTGCGGCCGCGCAGTTTCTGCCTCCGCGAAATAGGTGGCTGCATCCTTCCTGTAGTGGGATGCGCCCACATATTGTCCGGGGACGCCGTCTTTACGCTCCCTGAGACCGGGACTGCTAAAAAACTTCGCGGTGATCTCCTCGGCTATTTCGGTGCTGAAAGCTTGGCTGATGTGCAGAGCCGTGATCTCACCTTTTAGGACCGAGATGATCTCCGCAGTGCTGATCGAGCCGGTTCGTTCCTCGATCGTAAGAGGCGAGATGGCCGGCGTTTGAGGTGCTTGGTTAGTCGCCATTTGTTTTCTCCTGTAGTGCCTGATCGAGGATGGCAATGCCGTGATCAAGTTCGTCATCTGAGATTGTTATCGGCGGAAGGACTTTGATGACGTCGCGATTTGGCCCGGAGGATTCGATCAGCAGGCCGTTTTCGAACGCGACATCGTGCACACGGCCAACAACGGCCTGTGACCGGCACTTGAGGCCGGCCATCAGACCACGGCCGCGCTTTTGTTCGATGCACTTGGGGAATTTCGCAACGAGGCGATCAAGGTGTTCTTGCAGTTTGACGGCCGTCCCCTCGACGGCTTTAGTAAACTGCCTATCGGACCACATTGTGCACATGGCCGAGGAGGTCACAAAGGCGAGATTATTGCCTCTAAAGGTCCCGCTATGTTCTCCCGGATTCCATATGTCCATGTCAGGACGAATCAGAACTATGGACAACGGACTACCTGAACCGCTTAGCGATTTCGAAAGACACACGATGTCGGGCTCGATTTTCGCGAACTCAAATGAGAAGAAATCGCCCGTTCGTCCCGAACCTGCCTGAATGTCATCGACGATGAAAACAACGTCGTGCTTACGGCAAATGCGCTGAATTTCTGAGAGCCAAGGTGCGGATGCGGTGTTCATGCCGCCTTCTGCCTGGATGGGCTCCAGGATGATTGCGGCCGGCTTTTCTATCCCGCTGCCTGGGTCGCCCAACACGTAATCAATGTAACTCGCGGAATCGAAAGTTTGGTTCGGATAGTTCTCGTAAGGGACACGGATCACATCGTGGCGAGCCACGCCGCCAAGCTGTCTGGTTGACGCTGATCCCGACACCGCCAAGGAGCCGAGCGACATGCCATGGTACGAATTTGTGAAGGCCATGACACTCGAGCGGCCGGTATATTTTCGCGCCAGCGCCAACGCCGCTTCGTTAGCGTTTGTCCCGGTCGGCCCAGGAAACTGTATCTTGTAAGAAAGGCCCCGGGGCTTCAGGATCGACTCGACAAACACTTCTATGAAGTCACGCTTTGCAGCTGTATACATATCAAGCGACAAGACAATATTTTGATCGGCGAGATATTGAATTGCCGGCGCAATGATATCCGGGTTGTTATGACCGTAGTTGAGCGCGCCGGACCCTACAAGGAAATCAATATATGGCTTTCCGGACTCGTCCCAGATTGTCGCCCCAAGTGACTTTTTAAAGACTGTTGGAAATGATCGTCCATAGCGACGAACGTTAGACTCATAAGCTTCGAAAATGCCGATATCCATTAAAGGGCCTCTCTGTATGCGGCTTGCGATCAACGCTGCAGGTTCTATGTTCACGCATTCCAAACCGTTGAGTTAGACGATTAGCTACGGCCAATCTCGGACTTAAAGCGAACGTATCATGGTCAGCGACTTGCATTCGCAAAGAGTCTGTAAACTTGTTTGACGAATCTGTTGCATCGCTTTGGATAGCGATAGCGTGACAGTCAGTACCCGCCTTTGCAGCAACGCCATCGGCGGCGTTGTTGGCGGGGGCGACTGACACAACCGCACCGGTTTTTCCAGCATGACTGCAAGCACGATGCTTTGGTATTTGTCTACGTCGGCCGTGACGGGATCCTTGCCGACGAGTAGCTGTGGCAGATAGCGATGTCTCACTTCGATGTGACGGCGAGACCGGTGCTCGCTCGGGTTTCGTTTGAAACGCGAACGAGCCGGACCGCGAATTGGCGGCAGAACTGGAACTGACCGCAGCCTCTAATTGTGGCCGTGGCCACCGTGGCGGTGATTGCGCTGTTTCCTGGGCGGCGCGCTGGCCCACCTCCTGGCTTCACGCCATATACAATGCCTCGGCCCCTCGCGAGGTGGCTTCCGCACCGCAGGCCACGGGCCGAGCACGCGAGTGGTGTTCGGCACCCACGAGCTGACGCAGACGCGCCTGCTTCGAGAAGACGCGATCGAAGCGGTATCGACAACCCCGGTGTTCGCCACCGGACTGTGTGGTGACGACGGCGCCGCTTTTGGAGCGCAGCACGACTAAGAGTTCCCACCCGGTCCACATTCATATGATCGAAAACGCTGGCTTAGGCGACGACACTGGCGATTTGTCCGATTCCGCTTTTTGTACGCAAAGCTTCACTCTGTTCGACATCCGACAATTGTTGGATGTGAGAGAGGGCGCCAAATCCGCTAACCCGGTGTTTCAATCCAATTTTCCTCTCTGGCACGTTCTGTGCAGCCTGGCTTGCGAACGCATCAGCAAGAAAATAGTCCGATGATCACACTCACTGAAAACGCCGTCGCCGCCGTCAAGGCCGCGCTTTCCCGGGCCGACGAACCGGCGGAAGGCTTTCGCATCAAGGTCGAGGCGGGCGGCTGCGCGGGCCTCAAATACCTGATGGGTCTGGAAAGCGTCTCGCGGGAGGGCGATGCCATCATGGAGACGGACGGGTTCAAGGTGTTCGTCGACGCAAACTCTCAGCCCCATCTCGCCGGCATGACCGTTGACTTCGTCACGGACCTGGAGTCCTCGGGCTTTGTTTTCGACAATCCCAACGCGCGGGACAAATGCGCCTGCGGCAAGTCCTTCGGCTAGCCGCCATCACGACAAGGATCGGCGCCGTGTGGGATAATACCGACAACGTCTACCTCTTCAACGACAAGCTCTATTTCATCAACCCGCACAATGTCGGCGCTTTGGACACCCCCAATGCGGCCGGCGAGGTCGGCGCCGTCGCCTGCGGCGACGGGCTTAAATTGATAATGGGTTTCGACCCCAAGACCGAGACGATTACTGCCGCAACGTTCCAGACCTTCGGCCGCGGCTCGGCCATAACCGCTTCCTCGACATTTACCGAATTCATCGTCGGCAAGACCATCGATGAAGCCCTTCAGATCACCGATCAGGACATGGCGGTTTTTCTCCGCGCCCTGCCGCCGCACACGACCTACTCATCGCTCGACCGCCTCATCCTGGAGCGCGGCTTGCGTCTGATGAGCGAGTTCTTCCGGGCTGTAAGGAAGGCTTTCGAGGAGACCCCAGGATTCTCACGCCTCGTCCTCGTCAAGGCACCATCGCCATGAGCGACGTGATCGAAGCGTTTCTCGTGGTGATAAGCTTCGAGGAGCCAGAGGCCCTTCCCCGCAGCCTCCGCTCGCTGAACCCTAATTCTGCGTGGAGTTCGAGCGAGTGGGTTTTCGGTAACGAGCCTCGACGGTGGAACGCGCTACAAAACGTGCAGTGGGACATTTCCCACCTTTTGCCGCGTCTCGTAAGCCAGCAGAGATGCTCCCTTGCTCACTCGAAGGCCGCTTAAGCAATGTCATATGCGGTCAAGGAAATCTTCTACACCCTTCAAGGTGAAGGACGAAATGCCGGGCGGGCCGCCGTATTTTGTCGTTTCGCCGGCTGTAACCTTTGGTCGGGACGTGAAGGCGACCGGGCAAAAGCATTCTGCGGATTTTGCGACACCGATTTCGTTGGGGTCGATGGCCCCGGTGGCCGACATTTTGACACCGCACGGCAGCTTGCGTTGGCGATCGAGCAAGCCTGGCGCGGGACGCGTACTGGGCGGCGTCTTGTCGTGCTCACCGGAGGGGAACCCCTCTGCCAGATCGATGAAGAACTCCTGGAAGCGCTGCATTGCTTGGCGTTTGAAATTGCCGTGGAGACCAACGGTACCATTCCCACACCCGCCGGCATCGACTGGCTGTGCGTCAGTCCGAAATGCAATGCACGCCTCGTGGTCATGGCAGGGGACGAGCTAAAGCTTGTATATCCTCAGATTGGCGCGGAGCCCGAACATTTCGAAGTTCTCGCGTTTGAGCACCTTTTGCTTCAGCCGATGGATGGGCCCGAGCGCGAGGCGAATACGACCGCCGCAGTGGCCTATTGTCTTGCCAACCCACGTTGGCGCCTGAGCCTGCAAACCCACAAGTTTCTCGGGATCCCATGAAAATTACGCAAGCTTTCACCTTCGAGGCAGCGCACTGTCTTCCGCGGGTGCCAGAAACCCACCGCTGTCACCGCATACATGGCCATTCCTACCGTGTGGAACTGCGTCTGGAGGGGCCCGTCGATCCAGATACGGGCTTTGTCATCGATTTCTTCGATGTCGAGGCTGTGTTCGGACCGCTTCTGCAACGTCTCGACCATCAGTATCTGAATGAGATTGAAGGTCTCGACAATCCGACCGCGGAAAACATTGCGGTCTGGATCTGGAACCAAACCAAGCCGCTTCTTGGCCAAATGTGCTCGGTAACAGTCTACGAGACACCGCTGTGCTGGGCTGAATACGAGGGTTGACCCGATGCAACGAGATCCGGGAACCGCACTCGTCCTTTTCTCCGGCGGCCAGGATTCCACAACCTGTCTGGCCTGGGCGCTGGAGAACTTCGACCGCGTCGAGACAATCGGCTTCGACTATGGGCAGCGGCATCGGATCGAGCTCGATGTGCGGCCCTACCTGCTCGCGCGCATTCGAAAAGACTTTCCGGCCTGGCGTGGGCGATTGGGCGAGGACCACATGATTGACATGGCCGTGCTCGGCCAAATCAGTGATACCGCGCTCACGCGCGACGTCGAGGTCGCACTGAACGCGAACGGTCTAACAAATACCTTCGTGCCTGGCCGCAACCTTCTGTTCCTCGGCTTTGCGGCCGCGATAGCTTACCGGATGGGCGCGAAACACCTCGTGATCGGCGTTTCCGAGACGGATCGTTTCAGCTACCCGGATTGTCGGGATGACGCAGTCAAAGCGATGCAACTTGCCCTGAACCTTGGAATGGAGACGCGTTTCATCATTCACACACCCCTCATGCAGCGCGACAAGGCGCAGACCTGGGCGCTGGCGGATTGTCTGGGCGGTGAGGCGCTGGTGAAGCTCATCTGCGAGGGAAGCCACACCTGCTATAGCGGAG
Organism: Mesorhizobium erdmanii USDA 3471; assembly: GCF_000472705.1. Taxonomy (GTDB): domain Bacteria; phylum Pseudomonadota; class Alphaproteobacteria; order Rhizobiales; family Rhizobiaceae; genus Mesorhizobium; species Mesorhizobium erdmanii. The sequence goes on from NZ_KI421454.1 coordinate 356,975, forward strand.
ACCGTGAGCATAGACATAGCTGGGGTTTCGGTTGCGGGACCTGCATAGAGTGTCATCTTCGCGCAGCGGGATGGGAGCAATTCCGGTCCTGCAAAGAGGCACCCCTGGCCGCCCATGAAATGACGTGAGCGCCCAGATCCAGGCCGACGGCGGCAATCTGTTCCATAGATCGTTTCCCTTTCTTTGTGGTGTTCAGCACGACCAGGGTGGGCGCCTTCGATGCCGTTTCGAAGGGCTGTTCCATGCCATCGACCTTGATGATCTTTGCCGTTCGCGTGGTGCTGTTTGGTAGGGGAGTTCAGCACCATGGCGAGCAGGCTGCGGTTGTTATCCTTGGTCCCGGTCGGATTGATCGTGGAGCGTACCGCCAAGAAAAAGGGGAGGTCTGGTTTCGACGAGAGGCGGTTGATGCCCGAGCCTGCCCTTATCCTGGAGGATCGTCCATGCAGGTCCATAACCCGCATGGCCGCACCATTGGCATCATTGAAGCGACGAATGACGACCTCATCGGCAATCGATGCCGGCGCCTGCGTAAGCCGGCACGGGCGCAGGCGCCTGCGGCGACGCGATGTTGCGGATATCCCTCCCCTGGCCTACCTCGGCCCAATCATAGGATTCCTGATAAGCGCCTTCGATCTCGCAATGCTCCTGCGTCCAGTGAATGCGCGTGCCGTCTTGATGGCGATCGTCACAGCCTCAGTGTCGAAGTTGACGAAATGATCTGCACAATCGCCGGAGACAATCGAGCAGGTAATTCAGCAAAGTCGATCTCATGTACCGTCGAATTGAAAAGGCCGCTGCCGTCATGAAGGATGCGCGCGACCGCATCAAGCGCCGGGGCAAAGCCATCCCTATGCATCAGAATGGCGAAAGTGTTGTCGAGGTCCAGAAAGCACTGTCCGTTGACGTCAGCCAGGCGCCTTCGCGTTGCAGCGCGCCGCCTTCGGATCGCACAGCCGCAGCGCGCGTGGTGCCATCGGGAAAAATGGGGGCCGCGGGCGAACAATCTTGCCGATTGGCGTCAGGCGGCGCGGAGATTTCATCCAACATGTCAGGCCTCTCCTCGAAGGATCTGGAGAGCTACGCGTCTTCCGCTGACATGGCCTTTGCACTTGGTAGACGTCATTCACGAATGGGAGGCGGCTGATGAACAGGCCAACGATCGCCGATCTGGCGAAAGCCGCGGGCGTAAGTGTTTCCACGGTCAATAGGCTCTTGCACGGAACTGGCACACTGCGACCGCAGACGGCCGACCTCATCTTGAGCGCAGCGCAGCAGATCGGCTTCCGCAGTTCGGGGCCGCTGCACGAACGCAGGCGGGACAATCTCCCGCATCGGCACTTGAGCTTTCTCATGCAGCAATCGCACTGGCCGCTCTGCCGGATCTGGGCCGAGGCGCTTCTAGGTGCCTGCGCGCGACGCACAGATGCGGTTATTGAGCCAGACGTGCTCTTCCAGGGCGACCCTTCCCCAGAAGCGGTCGCTGCCAATCTGCTCAAGAAAGGCGGAAGCGCCGATGCAATCGCGGTGATCTCGGCCGATCACCCGCTCGTCGGCCAGGCGATTGACGAGTTGCGCGTCAAAGGCGTTCCGGTGATCGCCTACGTCACCGACCTGTCCGCCGCCAGCCGGGCCGGCTTTGTGGGGACCGACAACTGGAAGGCCGGCCGCACCGCCGCATGGTTTATCAGCCAGACGTCCGGTCGGCCCGGCAACGTCTTTCCTCTCATCGGCAGCAACCGTTATCAGTTCCGAGACATCTCGGATGCGAGCTTTCGCTCTACATGCGCGAGCACGCGCCCGAGTTCCACGTCAGCGAAACGCTCCTGACCCATGAGCGCCGAGGAACGCCTATGCAATCGTTCGCAGGCTGATAGCGGAGGAGCCGGAGCTCCGCGGCATCTTCGTCAATGGCGGCGGCATTTCCGGCGTTCTGCGTGCCATGCGCGAGCTCGCTGTGGAGCATTGTAAAATCCGGGTCGTCTGCCGCGACATCGGGCCCGAGACACGCAAGGGATTGAGCGAAGGCTTGATTACTGCTTCCTTGTGCCATCCCATCGACAGGATGCATGAAGAACTCATCGACGTGATGCTGCGAATGATGAACGCACGGACACACGGCTAATCGAACAGCGGCTTGTTCCGTTCGAGATCCTCACGCCAGAGAGCATTTGGACTTAAGAATCGGAAGAGGCATCGTCGTCCGGATACGGTCATCCGTGCGGCTGCGAAGCGACCCGCTTCGTGGAGTAAAACTGGGGCGCAAAGGGCAGCTCGGCACTCATGATCCTCGCAGCAACCGAAATAGGCCAGGAGAGGACGAGGAGATGGAAATCTCCGAGGAAGCCGACCTTGTCGAGAGCTGGCCCCCAAGCTTGCGCCAATGATTAGGCTGCATCGGTCGTCGGCGCCGATTTGCGCGGCTTGTGGCGCACCACAACGTCCACCTTATAAGCGCCTCGATCGAGGCAGCGCACCGGGCGATCTATAGAGAACTTGCCTGTTCGCCCATGACTACGGCGGATATGTCGAGCTGTTTCATGGCAAGCAATGGAGCTGATTTGGCTTGAGTGAGGCGCCGACGGTTAATGACGGCGCGGATCTCACGGGCGAGCTTGGCTTTCCGCAATTCCTCTTCGGAATTGTCAAAGCCCAAATCCGCAAACACGTTGCCGCTGGTCATTTCGCCGGTGATTCTTCAGTCATGACTTTGCTCCTTCCCATAGTTTTCGCGATCGTGCGTCTCAGCCACCTTCAATCGCTGTAACGAGATCGACTTCGCACTTGGGCGTGTCCCTGCCCTTCTTCTGGAACCAAAGATGCAGATCACACCAGCGAAGCGACGGCACGGACGGGCGCTAAGTATCACTGTCTAAGTCGTCGACCACCGCAAGGATTCGGCCGCCAAATCCCTTGAGGGCATTGACCGCCAGATGCTGCACGCCATTTTGGGCATCGTTGATTGCAACACCCATCACGCTGCAGACATCGACCAATCTGACTCCGCTCAGCCACTGAAAAGAAAAGATTCGGGTCAAACAGCCGTTTTTGCCAAGTGATCATATTTTCCTATGAACGCATTTTGGCCTGCACGGACCGTTCCAGCTCGGCGCAAGTCAATCACGCTCTGCAATCCACCCAGTAGAGCAATGGCGGTGCTACATCGATAATGAGCCCAGTTTTGCTTTTTTGAGAAGGTGTCTGTCTTGCTTGGCCGCAGCGAATATCCCGGTAAAGTTGGCTGCAGCGCATCGCGCTTAGCGCTCGCCGGGCGGAGCTGGTCCGGGATTGCGAAGCCCGGCGAGCGCGGATCGTCTTGGGCGATGTGGTGATCAGGCGTGGTTCTTGAAGCGCCAGGATTCATGTCCGATTTCGATGATCTCGCAACGATGTGTGAGATGATCGAGCAGTGCGGTCGTTGTTCCGTCGAAGTAGCGGCCGCGCCCGCTGTCGCGGATGAGCGCCCGGGCGATGGCAATGGCCAGATGCGACTTCCCGTTCCGGGCCACCAATCAACACGCCATTGGACAAATGCCATCAAGGGCATCTCACCGCCGGGCGGCGGCGAACAAGAAGGAGAGGAAATGATGGAACGCAGGCTTGATGACGTGATCGCAGCCCTCCCTGAGGAGCGTCGGGGGCGTGTCGACGCACGTTTCCAAGAGCTAAGGAGGGAGGTCGAGAGCTTCGGCGAGCTGCGCCGTGCGGCTGGGCAAGGCCCAGGCAGAGATTGCCTTGACCCTCAAGATCAAGCAGCCCTCGGTCTCGAAGATCGAGAAGCAGGCCGATATGTATCTGTCGACTCCTAGAGCTATGTAGAGGCGATCGGGGGACAACTCGACCTCATCGTCGCCTCCTCGCGCGCGCCCCTTCGTTTAGAGCGGCTCGGCGACGCCCTAGCCCCCTGCGCACGTGGTGCTAAAAGAGCGCCAGGTGGACGAACCCGCCCGAAGGCAACGCGGCGGCTGAACGCGCTCCGTTTCGGTCAAAATTGCCGAAGGGACGACGGTCTCGTCGACGCTCGCAAAAGGTATGAGCAAGGCCTCGTTAAGCCGGATACCGACCTGCCCCGCTGTCACGCTCGCGGGGGACGCCTCTTCCCTCGCCCGTGCTGGCCCAGTTCACCGCCGCGCTGGGGGTGTGCGGCGATGTGCTCGCCGACGACGACCAGCTCGAGCACGCTTGGTCACAGCTTCCACACCTGATCAAGTAGATACCTCCGCACCTGCGCGACATCTTCGGTGGCTTACAATTTATCAAATTTACGGCGATTATCGCCGCAACGCAAAATGACAAAAAAGTCAAACGGCCATGTCTTCTCTCTTCTTATGCGGCTCCAGGACACATTGAGCATAGGCAAATGCTGCCAAGCATGCCAGCACCACGACCCCACGTCGTGGCGGCAGTTAACAGCTGCCCGCTGAAGTTTGCCAACGGGCCTTCGGTCAAACTTGGCGCAGCGCTGTTACGGCAGGCACAGCACGTGGAGATCTGTCGAGCATCAGCCATTGCGAAAGGTGTAGCCATAACCGTTGATGGCCGGCGCGCCGCCGAGATGCGCGTAGAGTATCCTCGAGCCCTCTGGAAAAAAGCCTTTTTGGACGAGGTCGATCAGCCCTTGCATCGATTTGCCCTCATAGACGGGATCGGTAATCATACCCTCGAGCCGCGCACACAGACGGATCGCCTCCTTGGTTTCCTCGGATGGAATGCCGTACCGCGGGTGCGCGTAGTCCTCGATCAACACCACGTCATCCTCGGCAAGTTCCGATCCGAGCTCGACGAGGGTCGCTGTATGTCGGGCAATGCTAAGCACCTGCGCCTTGGTCTTGGCCGGGGTAGCAGAGGCATCGATACCGATCACGTTGCGCTGTCGACCGTCCTTGGCGAATCCGACGAGCATGCCGGCGTGCGTTGAACCGGTGACCGTGCAAACGACCATGTAGTCGAAGGCAAACCCAAGCTGTTCCTCCTGGGCGCGCACTTCCTCCGTGAACCCGACATAGCCGAGACCTCCATTCGGGTGAACAGACGCCCCGGCCGGTATCGCATAGGGCCTGCCGCCCCTTGCCTTGACCTCATAGAGCGCTTTTTCCCAACTGTGCCGGATGCCGATGTCAAAGCCTTCGTCGACCAGGCGCACGTCTGCGCCCAAGATGCGGCTCAAGAGAATGTTGCCGACCCGGTCGTAGACGGCATCCTCATGGGGGACCCAACTCTCCTGAACCAGGAGACATTTCATGCCGATCTTGGCGGCAACGGCGGCGACCATGCGCGTGTGGTTGGACTGCACGCCGCCGATGGTGACGAGGGTATCGGCATCCGACGCGATCGCGTCAGGGATGATGTATTCGAGCTTGCGCAGCTTGTTGCCGCCGAACGCCAGACCGGAGTTGCAGTCCTCGCGTTTGGCGTAGATCTCCACCTTGCCGCCCAGATGCTTGCCGAGCCGGTCGAGCTTCTCGATGGGTGTGGGTCCAAAGGTGAGCGGGTAACGCTCGAATTTTTTCAGCATATTCTCTCCGCGATGATCATTCAGCTGAAATAGCCACGCAAAACTCGTTCCATAAGCGCTGCTTGGATTGGTCGGCCGCGCTCTTCGACCTCCCATCAGGGCCTTGGGGATTTCCAGCGCTTTCCTTGCGATTGAAACGAAGCGATCCACATGCCGGCATGCTGCGATGAGGCGACCATCCCTAGGACCAAAGACGACACGCGGTCGGCATCTGCGTTTTTGCCAGCTTTGCGAGCGCAGCCAGACACCCGAAGCAACATGCTTCGAGTTGCGCGCGGCAACTTTGCCTCGCCGGCGCCAAGTTGACAGTACCCATTCCGCTATAGTTCATCCATAGCGTGGATGGTGCCATCGAACAAATCAATTTTACCCCTCTTCCGGAATACTCCATCAGGGCTGCATGGGAGGTTCGTGATGGCTCCCACCTTGGCGCGCTCACAGCGTCCTCAATAGTTGATCCGTCCGCCCCTCCGGGGCCGGCCGTAAACAGTGCGGCCTCTCGGCTGGCGGACCTAACAAGGAGATAGGCATGGCTACGATTAATGGCGCAGACCTTGGCGAGATCTTGCGCACGACATTTGGATCGGACGTGATCTTCGGCAATTACGATCTCGACCGTCATGCCGGTGGAGATGCCGTCGTCCCCCAGTTGGTCACGGGAGGCGGCCCTGATCCCGAGACCGACCCTGAACGATTTGTTGGTCCCGGGGACCCTAAACTTGTTCTTGGCCCTGACCTTTCCGGGGGCGCTGATCCCGACCCTGACCCTGACCCTGATCCCGACATCGACCCTGGACATGAACCCCAACCCGGGATGGTTAAGACGGGCGGAAAAGGGGACGACGTCCTGACAGGCGGCGCCCAGGACGATGTGCTCACCGGCGCCGGGGGGAACGACAGCCTGTTTGGCGACGGCGGACAAGATAATCTCTTTGGCGGCCAAGGGAACGACATCCTGCTGGGGGGCGGCGGAGACGATGCGCTCTCTGGCGCGGACGGGGACGACTTGCTGCTGGGCGGCGCCGGAGTCGATAAGCTCAATGGCGGTTTGGGCCACGACAAGTTCATATTCCTGAGCGGCAGCGGCAAAGAAGATGAAGTTCAGGACTTCAAGCCTGGCGAGGACATCCTCAAGGTCAACAAGGGGATCAACGGCACCAACATCAAGACGCTCGCCGACCTCGCTCACGCCAGTCACGACGACCACGGCGACACGGTTGTCGACCTCGGCAATGACAACTCGATCCGGCTCTTCGATGTCAAGGCTGAGGACGTTCACGACCACCCAGAACTTTATTTCTTGCTCTTCTGACGGCGCAAGGAGGAGGCTCCGGCCTCCGGGCCCAGTCGTCCATCGTGGACGGACCTGCGTCGGGAGGCCATGCCTTTGCCATGGCGACTCTCGAGGGGTTGCCACGAGGCTCGCATCAACGAAAGGTTTCGCGTTGGCGCGAGCCATAGGTCCCAGATCGATCAGGGGCTGCCGGGGCAGTGCAACCCTGATCTGGATGCTGCGCAGCCCCGTGGCCGGAGCTGTCGGTCCCCACGCGCTGGAGCTGCAGGTTCATCTGAGTCAGCGCCATCTGCTGGGCTGGAGGGTAATGTCAAGGGGATTTCCCTCAGCGCCGCACTCCTTCTCCAGCGTCGACGGATACCATTAATGCCGAACAAGCATGCAACCGGTTCGCAGCTTCGCGAAGCTATCGCCGCCTGTCGTTGGGCATTGGCAGGTACTGCGGCGATGAGCGGAGTCATCAGCTTGCTGCACTTGACCGGCGCGTTTTTCATGCTCGAGGTTTATGACCGGGTTCTGCCAAGTCGTAGCGTGCCAACGCTTGTTGGTCTCGTAATTCTTGCTGGCGGTCTTTTCCTTTTCCAAGGCTGGCTGGATGTGGTCCGCGCACGCCTGTTTACGCGCGTCGGCCGACTTCTTGACGAGAGGTTGAGTGGGAGGGTGCACGAGACGCTGATTGGCCTGCCGCTCGTGAACGGCGAGACGGGAGATGGTCTTCAGCCTCTTCGTGACCTGGATCAAATACGCGGCTTTCTTTCCGGTGGGGGACCGGGAGCTTTATTCGATTTGCCTTGGTTGCCGCTCTACGTTGGCATCTGCTTTATGTTTCATGCGTGGATAGGCAGCGCGGTCCTGGTCGGGGCTCTGCTTCTGGTGTTTGTCACGCTTATGACCGAGCGGCTCACCCGAGAGCCGTCGCGCAAGACAGCCGAATTCGGAACCATCAGAAATTCCATTGCAGGAGCAAACAGGCGCAACGCTGAAGTCGTTCGCGCGATGGGAATGGCCAAGCGCGTAGGAAGCCGTTGGAGCGCTGCAAATGAAAGCTATATGGATTTCCAGCAGCGCGCCTCTGATGTTGCGACAGGGTTAGGGGGGCTGTCGAAATCTCTTAGGATGATGCTGCAGTCGGGCGTGCTTGCTTTGGGCGCCTACCTGGTCGTCAATAGCCAAGCAAGTGTTGGAATAATAACTGCCGCATCAATCCTGAGCGCCCGAGCACTTGCTCCCGTCGAACGTGCAATCGCAAATTGGAAAGGTTTCGTCGGGGCTCGGCAAGGCTGGCAGCGTCTCTCCCACCTCTTGCAGGCTCTTCCCCTGAAACCTCAGCCCACCCGGTTACCGAAACCTGTGACGGCTTTGTCGGTAGAAAAGATTTCTGTGGCGCCTCCTGGAGCCAGTAGACTAGCAGTCCAGGAAGCTAGTTTCGAACTACGAGCGGGCCAAGGGTTGGGCATCATCGGCCCTAGCGCTTCGGGCAAGTCCTCACTGGCTCGGGCGATTGTGGGTGTATGGCGTCCGATGCGCGGGGATATTCGTCTTGATGGAGCAGCACTTGACCAGTGGTCACCAGAGGCGCTGGGGCAGCATATTGGCTACCTTCCGCAGGAGGTTGAACTATTTGCGGGCACGATTGCCGAGAACATCTCGCGGTTCGCTGAAAGCTCCGATGATGAGGCAATCATTTCAGCAGCACGGGCCGCGGGCGTGCACAATTTGATCCTTCGCCTGGGGGATGGCTACCAAACCATTATAGGAGTTGCGGGGATCGGCCTATCTGCCGGACAGAGGCAGCGGATTGGTCTCGCCCGCGCTCTATATGGCGATCCATTTTTGGTGGTTTTAGATGAGCCGAACTCAAACCTTGATGCCGAGGGTGACGAGGCTCTTACCAAGGCCATTCTGAAGATTAAAGAACGAGGCGGCATAGCTATCGTCGTAGCTCACAGGCCGAGCGCCTTGGCTGGTGTGGACCACGTGTTAATAATGATGGAAGGTCGACAACACGCATTCGGGCTCACAAGCGATGTTCTGGGTGCGCCTGCTGGTGACCCGGCGGCGGTACCGACCCGAGGGCGGTATTAGAGTGGTCGCAGAGAGTGGGGCCCATTGATGGTCAGGCCATGGAGCAAAACCTCGCAATCGATCAAGCGACATCTAATTGCTGGGTTCTCGGCGATCGTGCTGCTTTTGGGCGGCGTGGGTGGATGGGCCTCTACTACAGAGTTCTCGGGGGCCGTAATCGCCGTGGGAGTTCTCGTTGTGGATAGCAGTATAAAGAAAGTTCAGCATCCCGCTGGCGGAGTGATTGGCGAGATACGTGTGCGAGACGGCGACAGGGTAGAAGCGGGTGACATCGTAATACGCCTTGATGGGACGCAGGCACGGGGAAATCTGGCGATTATTAATAACCAGCTTGACGAACTTGCAGCTCGGCGAGCTCGATTGGAAGCCGAACTGGCGGGCCAAAAAGAGATTGTCATACCTGCTGACCTCCGCGTACGAGTATCAGAACCAGAGGTGAAGGCGTTCCTATCAGGAGAGCTGAAGCTCTTCGAAACCCGCACGAATGGCGATAAGGGCATGAAGGCTCAGCTCTTCGAGCAGGAGTTGCAGATGCAACAGCAGATACAAGGGCTGAAAGAGCGAGCCTCTGCCAGCAAAAAACAAATTAACTACTTGGAGAAGCAGCTTGAAAGCAAGCATAAGCTTTTCGACCAGAAGCTGACGACTGTTCAGGAGATGGTTCCTCTGGAGCGTGAAAAGGCGCGTCTGGAAGGCGAAACCGCATCCATTATCGCTGACATAGCGCGCACCAGGGGCGCCATTGCCGAAACCGAGCTAAAAATTTCTCAAGTGGACCATGAAGCTCGGACACAAGCAGCGCGAGAGCTTGCTGAGGTTCGCTCGAAAGTCGCCGAACTTTTGGAAGCACGCATTGCAGCCGAAGATCAACTCCGCAGAATTGACATAAGGGCTCCCCAAGCAGGGTACGTCCACGAGCTTGCGGTTCACACGGTCGATGGTGTCGCCGGCCCGGGCGAAACGCTGATGCAGATCGTTCCGGATGCTGATGACTTGGTGGTGGAAGTACGGTTGCTTCCCCAAGACATTGATCAAATCCATGTAGGGCAAGAGGCGCATTTAAGGTTTTCTGCTTTCAATCAACGTACGACGCCCGAATTGCGGGGAGTTGTCTCCCGAATCTCTGCAGACCTGATTGCCGAGCCTCGAACTGGTCAGGGCTATTACATTGCGAGGATTTCGCTCGCCGATGGCGAAAGCGGAAATCTGGAACAAAAATTAATCCCTGGCATGCCCGTGGAAGCGTTCATCCAAACAGGAGACCGAACGGTATTGAGCTATCTTACGAAGCCACTGGTGGATCAGATCGAGCGCGCATTTCGTGACGAATGATCTGGGTTTCGATGAACCCAGCTGCCAGACCCAGCAATCTTGGGCAAGGCTCGATACTGTCACCTTGGCGACGGCGAGGCAAAGCTGCCGCGGGAGAAGCCGTCACGCGAGTACACATCAGCCCACGAGGGCAACACCAGTCGCATCGCGCCAGGTGAGGTAGGCGCGATCACGAGCAGCTCGGTACTCACAGGCCGAGAGACGATGATGGCAGAGCTGGAAGTAGTTGTGGATCGGAGTGTGAGTGGCGAGGAACTACTGCGCATGTCCGGCTGATTTGAACCGCCTCATGTGGCGTTCCCGCCGCCGGGTCGGTTGGTGCGATACCTCACAGCGATTGTTGACAAACCGGCTCTGCCGATGTTCCTCGCCCGGCAGGATCTCACGTTTCGCGGCACCATAGGACCCGAGTTTATCTGTCACGATCACTCTGGGCGCGTAGCACAAACTCTTCAGCAGCTTGCGAAAGAAGCGCTTGGCCGCCCCGGTGTTACGGCGACTTTGGACCAAGACGTCGAGCACGTTGCCATGCTGATCGTCGCGCTATAGCTCGCCAGAGATAATGCAGTTTGCGTCGGATGCGAACGAAGGGACTGTCAGGAATTCTGTGCGCGAGGCCGATCTCGTCATTGGCTGACGAACCTTTCGCCGAAGACGACCGCGAACTGGGTCTTGGCCTCGAACTGTCAATGCCGCTCGAATTTTCCCCAAAAGCGTCAAATATTGACCCCTCTTGCATAGGCGCGACGAGGAGCGCTCGCCGGACGGAGCTGGTCGGGGTTGCGCAGCCGGGCGAGTGCAGATTGTTTGGCGGTGGGGGCGCGTCAGGCGGGGTCTTGAAGCGCGAAGACTCATTTCCGGTCTCGATCTCGTAGTGATAGGGTGGGCCAGTCGAGCAGCGCCGTCGTCCTCTATGCGTCGCTGGCAAGGATCTTGCGCACTGCGATAGATCAAGGTCCCAGCAAATCCGTTTGACCGACCACCCCGGAACATAAAAAGCGCGCCGAATACGGGCAATCGTATCCACCAATTCATCCCCCTCCATCCGCTCGCCGAGACAAGCGGATGGTCGCAGATCTCCAACCGGGAGTCAAAATTGGACTCCAAAAGTGACGAATCTGAGCTCTGATCTTGTCACGGCGCCTCAAGGGAGGAGCAGCGATATGCCCAGCGTTAGATTGCGCTGTGGCACATCTTGAGTTTCATTCCAATGCTCATCGTCGCTCGACTGGTACCGAACTTCCTGGGACCTATCGACAAGTTCAGCTTCTTGCCCGGCTTTGCCAGCGCAGCTGGATCGCCAAATCAGAAAGAGCACACTTGCGAAATAGCCCAGCTGAAGAAGTAGCGAACAGCCCAGCGTCGTGACGACTGCTAGACGGAACGAATGCGAGGCGAAGTAAACCGTCACAGCGTTGCCGCACAGGACCAGCCCGAGGAGCCGACAAAAGATGATGAAGCGCATGCCGTTCTCCTGATTTTGTCTCGTCAAATCATGCAGCTCATGCTGCGATCTGGTCGGCCGCGACATGGGTCTGGCAGTTCTTTGGGCAGACGCGGCCGCAGGCTCCGCAGCCAATGCAGCGGCCGGCATGGTCGACAACCATGATCATACGATTGAGCTCACCGTCGAAATCGTCGTCATCGGCGTCGCAGGCGCCGAGGATTTCACCCGCGTCATCGACGCCGTAAAGATGCATGACCTCGCGCGAGCAGACTTTGAAGCAGCGGCCGCAGCCGATACAGATCTTGCCATCGATAGCGATCAGATATTCCGGCACCCATATGGAGCCGTCGCGGCTGATGAATTTGCTCCTCATCGCAAAGTCTTCATTTTGGCAAGCTCTCTCCTGGCACCATCCAACTCGGCATAAACGGCATGCGTTTTCTCGGCGACTTCCTCTATCTCAATCCATTTGACCGGGAGACCCTCGGCAAGGTCGCGCAAGTTCGTCTTGGCAATTGCCGCGCGCAGTTGAAGCTTTCGGACTTTCTTCGCCATCTCATCCAGGTTTGACATGATCCTTCCTCGAAAATGGGTTTCTTCACGCCCGCGCCACTTCAGGATAGGCAATAGCTGCAGTCACATCGCCGACCAGTTTCGCGCCGGTATCCGCGAGTTTCCGGAGAGTCTCGAAGCCGAATCGGTAGACGTCTCGACAGACGTTTGATTTCTGTTGTTGACAATGTCATCACGCCTGAGCGCTCCTCGATCGCCAGCTCCGACATGTCGAGCCTCCACAGCACGTCCGGAGCCGGATTGCCAATGAGTGGATATTCCGGCGCAGTTCCTCGGTGATAGTAAAATCGGCCGGCAGCCCGGTGTCCGATTTCCGTTGGCATGAGCCGTGAAAATCCTGAGCACGGATCAGCCGCAGGAGGCATTTGACGAACGGGCGGGAAAAGGGCCTCGCCATCCTTGTTGACGGCAGGGCCAAGCGTTGCGTGAGACATTTCGTTTCCTCAATTTCAGATCTCGTCCTCAACGGAGGATTTCTGCTTTCGGTTACGCTGACTTCGGGCCCGCTTACGCAGCCGCCAGGCCGATTCCACGTAAATGCTGCCCCTATGGCCGACCTTGAACAGGTCCTGGACTGTGACGTCTTCAACGACGGGCCAAATTCGCGTCGAATATCGCCGCCGCGGCTATTCGGTTGGAAGTCTAAGGTCCGAGCCCTGACCTGGAGCAGACCGTCGACCCTGTGCTCCATGAACACAGTTACTGCGAGCGCGCCGCAGAAAATGCGCGAATTGATCAGGGCTCCATTCCACTTGTCATCCCGACACCTTGCCGGGCTGAAAGTTCGTGAGAGGTTAGCCACGCAGCCAGTCGTCCACTTTGATCAGAAGAGCCGGGGACTCTCTACGCAACATGTTGTTCTCCATTCCACACCTTTCCTGACGTTTATGCGCGAGCTGGTTCTCTCAGAACGGAACACACCGGTTAGGAGACCATCAAAGTCTTGCGTGTTCTCATGCGATCAGCCCTCACTCAGTATTGCCGATCTCAACCAGCAAACGTCATGCCAGCGCGTTGCCCGCAGTAAATGCATGATTCTGCCTCGAAACCTTACAAGCCCAAGATGGCCGGTTGTTTTGAACCCGACATGTTTTCTGCTGTCAGCTTTTGGACACGCATCATGCGTCCAGACGCTTGAGGGCGAGAGCGGCTTGGCTGTCTGCCCTGCGGTAATGTTGGCGTCGGCTCATCTAGCATCATTCGCCGCCGCGAAGCGCGGGCGCGCACAGCTAGGCCACCCAGCGCCCCGAACCGCATGACCTTCTTGATCGGCTGGCTATAGGTTGGAAATTCCGCGATTCCGAAAAAGTTGGTCAGCGCAGTGCAGCCCGCTCGGCATTTGGCGCACGAATGGCAAGCGCTCGAAAGCTGTCAACCGAGCGATCCTCCAGGGCGCGGGCCGGCGTCTCGACGATATGTTGGTTAAGCCCGGCCAGTGTTTGTGCCTATGGTCTGGGAGTGGCCTTCGGGCAGCCAGTGGTAGCGAGTAAAGCTTCGGCATCCTCGGCTTTGATTGCCGCCCAAATCTGGTCGAAATCACGATAGGCTATTATGCCTCCTCCTCATTGAGAACAGGAAGCTCTGCTCTGGTGTAGAAGCCTAGCACGGGTCCGAGATCAAAGGTCGTTCCTGGCGCAAGGCGCCGGACGGACGTGGGCCATGTTTCGGTCGAGACGCCATCGATAGCTCGCGCCAGCGTGCTGGCGAATCGGGGCATCAGCGGTGCGAGTGTCTGCGCCAGGATCGCAGCGGCCGTCGTCTGAAGGGCGAGCGAAGTCCGGGTGCGGGCGGGATAGAGACGTCGCGCCGCTGTATAGTCTTGCGCCTGTCGGTAGACTACACAATCGCTCACAAAATCGCAGGCCTGCGCGGCCGCGCGCCGGACCGAGAAGCCATCGTCCGAATAGGCGCGTTCCATCGCCGCGCGATGGATCTCTATCCGAGCAAAGAAAGCGCGATCGGCGGGAGCCCAGTCGCCTGCATCGGGCACACAGCCGCCAAAGTCCTGCTTGATTTCCCGGTGCAGCGCATCAAGCCAATTCAGCCAGATCCCTTGGAACACCTCGTTCTCGGTGCGGCGTAGCGTGTCCAGCGTGAAGTTCGTTCGCTCACCTTCCGGGCGTGTCAGGCCCAAATGAAGACGGACGACATCGACTGTCTTTGGGCCCAGAACCTCTTTGCCCCAGACCGCATGACCGCGGCTGGTCGAGAACTTCTGGCCGTCGAGCAGGTAGAACTCGTTCACATGATACCGGATGCGCGGGGTCCAGTGGGAGAAGACCTCAGCATAAAGCGCCGGATAAAGCAGGGCGTGATAGAAGGAATTATCGAAGCCGAAGAAATGGACAATCTGCCAGTCATTGCTGGGCAGGGCCGCATTCCAGTCTCGACCGAGCGATGTAGCTAACGCCTGGATGTTGTAAAGAAAACCAAACGCCATCTCTGGCCAGACCCAGATCACCTGCCCCGGGAGCCCCTCGGCTGGCAGGCCCCAGTCCGAGGGGTGGGTGATGGGCACGGAAAAGTCGCCACGTTGGCGTAGACGCGCGAAGAGGTCCATGATCCGAACGGGGGCGCCCGACGCCCTTAAATGCCGGTCGATATTGTCGTAGCACCGTTCCAGCGCAAGTTCGGGACGGCGCACGGAGCCGACCACCGGCGCCTCGGCCGAGTGCCGCGACCGGACTGCATCTAGGTCGTGGCATAGGTTCGGTGCGCCGCATTCCTCGCAGATGTTGCCACCAGCGGAGCTGCCGCAATCGGGGCAGAGGCCGCTTATATCCGGCTCGTAAAGGTAGTCGCCTGTCACAGCATCGAAGAGCGCAGGGCTCTGGCGCAGATCTACCGCCGTGCTGCTCAGAAGACTACGGAAACACGCGGCTTGAAACTCTGCATAAGCGCTATCGCCCAAAGTCGGGAGGAAGCTGTGGACCTCACAGTCGAGAAGCGCAAGCGTGGCTCGAATCTCATGGGCGTAGTGGCGCGCCACCTTTGCGGGCGTCGATTGCTCGGCATCGGCTCGCGTGGCCACGTAGCTCTGGCAATCGTCGCTTCCAGTCAGGTGATAGGCTTCGACCCCTTTCATGCGCAGGAAACGCGTGTAGACATCGGCGCCAAGATAAGGGCCAGAAAGATGCCCCAGATGCAGATCGCCATTAGGCGTCGGCGGCGTGGAGAAGACGAAGATCGGCCCGCGGGGAATCGCGACCTGTGCAGCAGCTGCGAGGGCGGCCTTGCCGTCGCGCCAGTAGACATCGACGAAGTTTAGGTTTTCGACCCCATCGTTGTGCAGCACATGCGCTTCAAAAGGATGGAACAGAACGACATCGCCGGTTGCGACCGAGCTTTCCCCAAGGTCGGTCCTGACCTTGCCCGCTCCAGACAGGACCACGAAGGCCTCGATTTCGTCGTGCCGATGGGGCTCGGATGTGACGCCTGGTGCCACCTTGCCAAATGAAAACCCGGTGCCCGCGCTTCCCGTCCCAAGCGTAGCCATGTCGATGCCGAACGCCCGCGACAGCTCCGTTCGAGAAAACGTGGATTTGCGCATGACGAACCTCAGCTGTTGAAGCAGTGGTATCTTCGGCTGCCAACGCAACAGGCTCTGCTGCAAGTTGCGAAGAGAGGCGGTAGCCCGACACGTTGGCCGGCTCCGTCAGAATAATCCGGCTCTGGGGCCCAGGCGGGCGACGACGAGCGCCAGTGGGGCTCTAGGCGTTACAGAAGACCCCCGGCGACACCTGCACAATCGACATACCGAAGTGTTGTAACGGACTGCGGGCGGGGTCCAGTAGCCGGCAATCAGAACGTCCTGCTCTGCGCGCATTTTTTAGCGGTCGATCAGTATCGTGTGGACGCCTCGCCTGGTTCCGTCAGCTCAATCCCGATAGAAAATGCCGTTTGGGGGCTTGAGGTTGTCGAGATCGGCCACTTTGCCCTCTGGCGGATTAAGGGCGCGCTTAAGCACGTTATATTCAGCGCGGGTCGGTCCACCGGTTGAAGCACGCTGGAACACCAAGTAGAGTGTCCGCCGAGAACGATTGCTTTTGTTCGGTTGTGAGTAGTGCGGTGCGTAATCGTCGAAGATGAAGACGTCTCCAGCCTTCCATACTATGGGCTCCCAGGAAAACCTTTCGGCAACTTCAGGATCGATCACCCCGCCGGCATCCATGGGAAATACCCCCTTCTTGTGGTTGCCGGGACTGAAGAAAAGGCCGCCGTTGTCCGGGTCGGAGTCGTCAATGGCTATGGCAACGACCGCATGAACCATCCGGTCGGGCAGCCTGTGTGGAATGTGATAAATGTCCTGATGCGGGCGATAGCCGCCGGTATCGGGATAGTGGAAAATCAGCAATTCCTTGAGCCTGCGCGAATCTTCGCCAAGCAAATCCTCGACCGCAGACTTGATGCGCTGATCTTCTAGGAGGAGACGACGCAATGGGTCATGGAAGTCGAGAAAATTCTCGACCTTGGAGATGATCTTCCGATTGTCCGTCGTTTTCTCGAACCACATGAGCCATTTATCGTCGCTGACATCCCAGCGTGATATGTCTTCAACAGATCTGGAAATACCTTCCAGAGTCGCGGGATCGAAGAACCTCTCGAGCCTGACGTATCCGTCTTTCTTCCACTTTTCTCTTTGTGCATCGGTCAACATGCGAAAAGCCTCCTGTTGGAAAGAGTGGTTGGTCAAACATTCCGGTTAGAGGCAGTCGGGCGCCGTCAGGGTGTGGGCCCACGGAGACGATACTCCACGGCATGCAGACGGCGACGCAAAGTGCGTTCCGCTCCGGGTGGATTGCAAGGCTTTGTTGTCCCTCCTCAATGGAGAGATCGCCCAGGCCCGTAAAGATCTATCGATCCGGTACGTCTGCATAGTAGTCACGGCCGAGCATGCTGTTGATGGTGCGACTGCCCGATAAGACGACCTTTCGTGCAGCCTGACGCAACGCAAGTCGTGCGCCGCGAAAATTTTTGCGACAAGTTCCCGTTCCGGTCGGGCGATCAGGGAGGCACGTCGCTGGCATCGGGTCCATCGATGCTCCAAAAACGAGTATTGTCCGCACAAGTTCGGCGCTAGACTGCCCATCCGAGGCCAAGCCGGGTCCTCGGGTTCCCTAAGCTGGTCCCGATCAATTACCTTACCCGGTCCAGCCACCACACGCATCGCTACGGGCGGGAGGCCTCCGCTAACGGCCGACGCAGCCATGGCCGCTAGGGCCACTGGGCACTTTCGAGTGAGCGACCTTGTACGGTTTCGACGACCGTGGGGCAAATTCTCGCCCGCAGAATTAAGCGATGCGCCCATAGGTCCAAGGGCATGTTCAGTCACGATGAGTTCGGAGCGGGCTCCGGACTGCGCCGCAGCGGAGGCGGACATCATTCCTTGGATGCCACCGCCGATGATCAGTAGTCGCTGAGTCATATCCCGCTGCCCATTTCTTCGGCTACCGGGTCGGGCCAGCTCTCGACGGTGGTACGGCTGATAAAGCCAAGATGCTCAGGGTTCGCGCACGGCGCGCGCTGTAGAAGGCTGTCAAGAATGCGGCGAGCTCGCCAGGCCAGCAGGCTTAGGTTCGGATCGGCCAGCCCGCGCTGCCCGGGATTGGCGTTCTGTACGAAGATGCGTCTGTCACGCGGTCCGTCCCAGCACACCGAAAAATCCGCGTTGATGACCAACTCATTGTCGGTCTGTTGCAGCCGATCCGCCATCGGTTCCAAAAAGCTTGGCACGGCGTTCTCGTAACCGGTGGCCAGGATGACGATGTCGGCCGTGACTTCTTCGACGTCGCCCAAGCCGCGCTGCAGCGTCAAGTTGTGACCCGCGCCGGCGTTGATGCAGCGCGAAACGTTGCAACCCGGCCGCAGTGCGATGTCACATAGGTCTGGCTCAAGAAATTCGTGGCGATACAGCGCCTGGTAGACGGCGCGCAAAGTGCGATCCGAAATACCATCCGAGGCGAGCACGAAACGCCGCAGGAACAGCTTGCGCTGCGGCTCGCTCATTGCCGCGAAACGATCCGAAAAACAGGGCATGAACAACTCGTTTGTGAACGGGCTGTTGTCGAGGGGCAGGTAGTTTTCGCGCTGCGAGACCCAGGTGATCGAGGCAGGCCGCCGTTCTCTTGGCCCACCGACCAAATGCAACAGCACCTCGGCTCCCGACTGGCCTCCACCAACGACGCAAACATGTTTTTGCCGCACCTCAGGATGGATGTGCAGCAAATCGGATGAATGGAACAGGTTGCGTCCGATCCAGCCCTGAAATTGAGGTGGAATCCACGCTTGCTTGCCGATGCCGACCACCAGGTCTCTGGCACTAAGCACCGCGTCGTCCGTCCGCACCCGAAACTCGCCATCATAGCGTATTTCGCGGACGGTCTCGCCGCCGCGCACAAGTGGGTTCCTGCGGAACGCCCAGTTCAGGTATTGCTCGAACTCAGCCCTGAGCACAGCATCGAACTGTGCATTCAGGAAGTGGTACAGACGCCCGTTCTCGTGCAGGTAGTTTATGAAAGTGTAGGCGGATCGCGGATTCACCAGCGTTACCAGATCCTTGACGTGGCTGACCTGGAGTTCTGAAGAGTCGAATGCGCTGCCTGGATGCCAGCGGAAGTCAACTTGCCGATCCAAGAACAATGCCCCGTGCCCGATTTGCTCGTGTATCTGACACGCAAGGCTCAAATTGGACGGGCCAGCACCGATCCCAATGCAAGAGAGATCCAGTTGTCCTGCTCCTGCTGACGCCTCCCAATCAGGCGCTATATGCGGCGAATGTCGGCCATGGCCGCTGGGCTTGCCCTTCCCGCACGCATCGTCGACACCGCAGGACTTGCAACAGTTTGTCCGCGCGTTCGTAGTATCGGGTGTGACGCCCGCGGATGCCGGCTCCGTGATGAGATCGGCACTCATGCCGGCGGTATGTTGCGCGTGGCTGGCATCGAGAATCCCGCCTCGATGCCCCCCGCGTGGTCAGTGACATGCTTTCGCAGCCTATCCCTCATTGCAATTGGGCTCAGTTGCCCGCCTCGACCGTGATGAGCCGACCTTCGGCCTGCTTGGCGACCAGCGAGGGCGCGGTCATGAGTGCGGCGACAGCATTTTCCCGTGGGTTTGATCATAGAAGACATCCGCTGCTGCATTCGGGAGGGTCCCTGCATCGAACGTGCCAGAGCAAAACATGAGCAAAGCAACGGAAGCAGGTTTGCGATCCTGTCGAGTATCCGACATTGAGGCCGAAACCTTGCACCGGCTGCGCAAAGCCACGTGCAGTCTCCCTCGGGACCGGGAATACACCGCCAATGCCGATACGCTCGGCACGCTGCTGCTGCCGAGCGATCCGCATTCTTCGTCTCGAGAAAGAACCGCGGTTCTACCAGGCGTCAACTTCCGAACTCTTTGGTTCGGTCCAGGGCATCCCGCAGCAGGAGAGCACTCCGTTTTATCCACGCTCGATCTATGCGGTGGCGAAGGTCTACGCCTACTGGATCACCATGAACTACCGCGAGGTATACGGGCTCTATGGCATCCTGTTCAATCACGAAGGGCCGACGCGCAGCGAAACTTTCATCACGCGCAAGGTGACGCGTGCGGTGGCTCGATCATGGCCGGCAAACGGGACGTCTCTATCTCGGAAACCTGGAAGCAAAGCGCGACTGGGGCTCGGCGCGCGCCTATGTCGAGGGCATGTGGCGCATCTTGCAGCATCAACGTGACGATTTCGTGCTGGCAACCGGCGAGACACACACGGTCCGCACCTTTGTCGTGGCTTGCCTTCAGGCGAGTCGAAAAAGAGATCGCCTGGGAGGGCGAAGGCGTTGACGAGGTGGGCCGTGAACGCATGAGTAATGAAGCGCTGATCCGGATCGACAAACGCTGTTTCGGGCCAATCGAGGTTGACCTGCTGATCGGCGATGCCTCCAAGGCAGCCGTCAAAACTCGGTTGGAAGCCGAAGAACACTTTCGATGAGTTCGTCTCGGAAATGGTCGAGGCTGACTGCCGCGCCTACGGGATCGGGTTAGCGTGACGTGAAAACACGATGACTTCGCGGGCATGTGCATCTTGCCGTTTCAGGGACGTCGGCATTTCACGCCCGCCGCGGTCAGCCGGCGTCAGTCAGTTCCTATCGTTTGGATCGGCAAATTCACACATCCTGCAAAGCAGAAAACCAGCCGCTCCATTCATGCGATCGACGATTTCGCAAAAAACTG
Organism: Mesorhizobium erdmanii USDA 3471; assembly: GCF_000472705.1. Classification (GTDB taxonomy): domain Bacteria; phylum Pseudomonadota; class Alphaproteobacteria; order Rhizobiales; family Rhizobiaceae; genus Mesorhizobium; species Mesorhizobium erdmanii. The sequence goes on from NZ_KI421454.1 coordinate 377,432, forward strand.
GGCTTTTAAAGAGATCGCCATATTCGTCGCATAGAAGGTTGCCCAATACGTGACGCCGCTCAAAATCCATGGAGCAGAGAGTAACCTCGCCGTTTGGAAGGAGTACATTCCGATACTGCCGTTCGTCCACGCATATCAGCGCTCCGACGACTGGCTGCCGTGGTTCTACAATCTTAGGGTCTACGCTTCCACCCCTGCTGCTCACCGGTCGCGCGCGAACTAGGGCTTGGGCAGGGATAATGTCGGCGATATCGGGATGGGGCTCACCCAAAACCAAGAATCGGATCGAAGGGATGTCGGCGTCGACGAGTTGACCAACCAAATCGCGATACTTGTCTCCGACAAGGCGGCTATTCATGTGGGCGCCATCATCAAAAACATGAACCACGAATACCCCCAACCGCAGCGCCTGCAACCGCTGTAGATCCTGCCCCTTCATTCCCACAAGCGTCGTGAAAATCCTGATGCCGTGGCCTTTGGCGGAAGCGTGCTCGACCATTTCGGTGCAATCCGGATTGAGCCATGGCTCAGAATACCCGGCAAAACTAATGTCGACGGAGGCTGGTACGCGCGCCAGACAGCGCTTGAAATCTCCAAGACTAAGATGCTTCGTATCAGATACTTTTCTTTGCCGGTCAGCGAACTTGTCCTGCGGACAATATGAACATCCCACGATGCATCCTGTGGTCGTCGTTATCTCCAAAACTCTGCCGGCTGGGATAGCAGAGCGCAGCTCCGGTAAAATCATTCGTTGTGACTCCCACTCGTCTTGGTCATGCATAACGTCCAGCATGGTGTCTTTGGCTTCATGACACCGACGGTCAAGACAGTCCGAATGAGCCCAGCCATCTCCGCCTTGGCAGCAGTCAACAGCCGGTTTCCTCAATCGGCCGAGCGGACTATCAACGAACTTTGGGCGCATCGGCGCGGCAGGGCGGCGCAACCGCAAAGTCGCCCGTCAGCCATTGCCAAGGTGTAGCCGTGACCGTTGAGCGGGCGCGCCGCCGAGATGGCGCAGCAGACCATCAATCGTCTCGCGTTCTTATGCGGTCAGCCACTCAATATTGCAGCATCTCCAGCAAAGGCCGTGCCAGCGCGCTTAGCCGCAGCAACTGCACGAGTAGGCTTCGAGAAACCTCACGCCCAAGGCGGCCGGTGGTTTTGGACCAGACATGTTTTTGTCGCTGTCAGCTTTTGGACATGCATTTCAGACGCTTGAGGACAGACTTGGCTGTCTCCCCTGCGGTAATGTTGGCGTCGGCTCATCATCTAGCATCATTTCGGCGCCGGCTGTGTGCGCGGAAGATCTACACGACCTGACCGCCGCGTGCAGCGACTGCCTGCCGGCTCATAGCTGATCTTTTCTCCTGAAGCCGGCGATGGGCCAGGCCGTCGAGTGCGTGCTGCCGGATGCTGCGTATGCTGTTTGGCTAGACGGCGGATACCGCGTCACCTCCATATTTTCGCGACAGAGGTTTGGTGGCGCCGCAGGCCTTCTTGCTACATCACCGCAGTGCTCGGGAATTCGTATCTGATCCGCGTGAGGCGAAGACCTTCTCTCTCGACTGGCTCGCCGAGGCCGTCTGTCCTGCGGGCACCGAACGATTTCTCATTTGGCATGGCGCATGCGCGTCGATCCGCAAACCCCCGTCATGAGGACAAATCGGAGCTGGCCGCCACTCCACCTCCTCCTACCACGAGGGCAGACGGGAAGCAGCGCCTTCAAATGAGGAACAAAATCACTTTACCTCGAATCTTGCCTCTCGATCACATCCGGAGCCATGGAACCGCGTCCGCGACCATCGCCTCGCGCTCCAAGGCAATTGCCAGCGCAAATGGCTACGCGCGATTACGCCATGCATCCCTTGCGAGGCTACGACAGCACCTCGGAGAGCCTCGCCGCCATCATGCAGACCGATCTAAGCCCACCTGATCCAGCACAAAGGAATTTCAAACATGCACCAAGATACCGTCCGTGGGAAAGCTTTCGCCATGCACAGCCCGGCCTACCCGGCCGGCCCATATCGCTTCCGCAACCGGGAGTATCTGATCATCACATATCGCACCGATCCGCAGAAACTGCGCGACCTTGTGCCGGAGCCGCTTCAGGTGTGCGAGCCTATGGTCAAGTTCGAGTTCATTCGCATGCCGGACTCGACGGGCTTCGGCGACTACACGGAAGGCGGACAGGTCATCCCTGTCTCCTTCTGTGGCCGCAGGGGGAGCTATACCCACTGCATGTTTCTCGACGACCATCCGCCGATAGCGGGCGGACGCGAGTTGTGGGGCTTTCCCAAGAAGCTCGCTAGCCCAACGCTCCGAACGGAGACGGATACCCTTGTTGGCACGCTGGACTACGGGCCGGTCCGCGTCGCGACGGGTACCATGGGCTACAAGCACCGAGCCGCCGACCTCGCGAGCGTGAGGGCCTCGCTCGCTGAACCGAATTTCCTCCTCAAAATTATCCCGCATGTCGACGGCACGCCGCGCATCTGTGAGCTCGTGGAATATCATCTAGAGGACGTCCATTTGAGGGGCGCCTGGACCGGCCCGGCAGCCCTGAACCTCTGGTCGCATGCGCTTGCCCCCGTCGCCGAACTGCCGGTGCTGGAAGTAGTCTCGGCAGTACACCTCGTCGCAGATCTCACGCTCGCGCTCGGGAAGGTCGTCCACGACTATCTCGCGGAAGCCTAGCCTCGCCATCGGAAAGGGAGAACCATGAACTTTTACTGTGATATCTCATTGAACCAACGCGATGGGGAGCTGGTGGACGGCTTCTCGACAAGGAACGCCACTGACAATCTCATACAACGTCTTTCCAGCTACCTAGGCTTAGAGGACATTCCGCCGCTTTGCAGCGAGTGCAGGCGCCTCGCGAGTAAGAGCGATTGCCCTTGCCCATCCTCCCTGCTTTTGGTGCAACATATGCTCGCTGCCGTTTACCAGCGGCTTGACGCCATTGACTGCCTCTCAGAGCAAGGCGCCATAAGACTGAAGGCTTTTACCGATTATCTGGCGGCGGTCGTTCGAATAGCTTCAGAGAGCGGCGACGCGGCACCCTGGATCGATCTAGCAACCCGGTTTAGCGCTCTTTTCGATCCCGACGAGGTTGCCCATTGATCTCGTGCTTATCGCTTTTTCGTGGAACGAGCAGCCTCGTCGGCAGATGCGTCATCGATCGCCAGCGGCGTGCCGGCGCATATGCGAGCGTAAAAGCGCCGAGCAGCCGGTGATGTATCTCGAACGTGACGACGCCGATTGGCGCGATGCGCGTTGGCTGGGGGCTCTCGTGCCCAAGCATGGGGGTGCGTTCCCATTCCGCGGCATCGTACTCGCGATCCCGGTCTGTGCCGTGCTCAAGCAAACGAGCGAGCCGCCCCAGGTTGCGGATTTAGACAATCGTTGATGGAGTTGGCTGGCGAATTGGCGCGTTCGGCCATCGGTTGGAAGACCGGCTTGAGGGGGGCCAACGAAACGGAATTGGCGAAGCCACGCTGGAGTATGCCTTCACTGGGGTCGCGTCCCTGCACGGGCTGTAGCGCAGCGTTCGCGAAGCCGCTCGCGAGCGCGCCCTCATAGCGCTGAGCGGGTGAGCGGCTTCGGGGCGGGCGCAGAGGCTGGGTAGACGGGCCGGACTCACCTCACCCGGTCCAGCCACGACATGCATCGCCAAAGGCAACGACCCCGCTGACCGCGCCCGCAAGGGGGGAGATTGGCCGTCATCGCTGCCTTCGCCAATCTCCAAGGCTAGAAGTTTGGAGCCGCCAGGGAAGCTGCCGCTCCCCCCTTGCGGGGGAGATGGCCGGCAGGCCAGAGAGGGGGGCTGTCCCGCCAGCGTTAGATCACATTCAATTCCCTGAACGCCCGCCCTTCAGCGACACGGCTGTACCCAAACGCCGAGCAGTCCACCGTGCGGTAGCCGCCGTGCACGATCAGCTCGGCCAGCGCCTTGCCGACCGCCGGCGCCTGCTGCAGGCCGTGGCCGGAAAAACCATTGGCGAAGAGGAAATTCTTAACCTGCGGATGCGGGCCGATCACCGCGTTCTGGTCGAGCGTGTTGTAGTCGTAATGGCCGGCCCAGGCGCGTGTGGGGTTGATCGCCTCGAAGGCGGGAATGCGGGTCGCCAGCACCGGCCAGATCACCTCTTCGAACAGCGGCCAGTCGACCTCGAAATCGGTGGGGTCGGCCGGGCCGTCGCCTTCTTCCGGTTCGGCGCCGCCAGTGAGATAGACCGAGCCTTCCGGCCTGACATAGATGCCGGAGGGATCAACCAGAAGCGGCATGTCGGCATATTTCTCGCGCGCCTCGAAGACGAAGACGTTGCGCTTGCGCGGCTCGACCGGAAACACCAGCCCCGCCATGGCAGCCACCGTGCCGGCATTCGGCCCGGCTGAGATGACGACGATGCCGACTTCCAGCCTGTCGCCATTGTCGAGGCTGACACTGGTCACGCTCTGGCCGTTCCACCTCCGCCTTGCGCATGACTGGAGAGATTTCCGGAGGGCGTCGCCTCCCGAGCAATGCTTTTCATGTTCGTTTCTCTTCGTAAGATCGATTATTTCGATGGAGCCCATCTACGTATGAATGCAGGCGTCACAGTAGAGTTTGAACAGCATCGGTGCGGGTCCGCAACCGTCATCGAGCCAAAAACAGGGGCAATGTCGGCTTTTCAAAGATCCATCTGGTCACACCGCCAAAGAGCCGCTCACGCAGCCGGCGGCTGCCATAGGCGCCCATGACTATCATGTCGGCAGAAATGTCGATTGCGTGCTGCGCAAGCACCGTGGCCGCCGATTTGCCGGCACTTGGCAGGAGGTCAACCGACACCCGAGCACCGTGCCGAGTGAGATAGGCAGCGATGTCGGCTCCAGGCTCCGCGCCGTTCCCGTTGTAGTTGGCCTTCGGATCGACCAGGGCGACACGAACTTCCTCAGCAACGCATAGGAGGCCCAGCGCTTCTCGAACCGCACGGGACGCCTCGACTCGCGAATCCCAACCGACCAGGACGCGCCGTGGCCACAGCGTCGCCTCAGCCCCCTTCGGCACAACGAGCACCGGCTTTCCCGTATCGAACAAGCAGCCATTGACCACAGGAGGTCCGAGATTCTCGTCGTTGAGGAGCCCTGGTCCAACAATCGTGAGGTCGGCGCAGAGCGCCCGCTGTCGTGCCACTTCACCGAGGCTGGCCGGATCGTAATAGTCGGTGTCAACGTCATAGGCGAGCGACATAGCTTCCAGCAGTTTCTGGATATCTCTGGAGTGTTTTTCCAGTCTGACCGCGTCCTGTGTAAATCGATCGATTTGCCGAAACCGATCGTTCAATCTGGCAATTGCCTGTCCACGTCCTGCCGGCCACTCGGGGACACCATCTCCGATCCGCCGATGCGACATAAGGAGCATCGGAGCGGGTATAATCAGTACGGAAAGGTGTGCGCCGATTTCCGCACACAAGCCGGCAGCAGTTCTGACGTCCTGATCGGAATGGTCAGCGCCGGTCAAACAGAGTACCGTTTTAAAGCCCATTTTCCTGTTTCTTCCTGAGTATCCGTTGAGGGCGTTTCAGGCCGCAAGACCGGCTCACAGCGCGAGGAAAGGGAGTGGCACCACACTCGGCACTCAATTCAGCCGTCCAGCTTCTCGAGCGAGTAGCCGGCCGACCTGACGGTACGGATGACGATACCCGTCGAGGCCGCCTCCAGAGCCCTTCTGAGCCGACTGATGTGGACGTCGACTGTGCGTACACCGACATGGATATTGGCCGGCCAGGCCCCGCCGATCAGCTCGTCCCTACTGAAGACCTTGCCGGGCGCCTCGAGCAAATGCCGCAGCACGTTGAACTCGATCGGTCCGAGATGGATGTCATGGCCATTGCCGCAAACCCGGTGGGCATCGAGCTTCATCTCAAGGCTGCCATAGGAAAGCCAGCTGTTGTTTTCAATCGCGTTTGAACCCGGCTTCGGCAGCGCCAGCCTCGTCCGCAGACAATCGAGCAGCTTGGCCGGCGCCACAGGCCGCACAAAGCTCTCGTCAATGCCGGCCTTCAACAGATCGAGGTGCTGGTTCTCGGCGCCGGGCGCGATCAGGGCAATGATGGGCAGGCCGCCGGTTCGGGGCTCCCGCTTGAGCCGGGCGCAGATTGCGGACCCGGTAAGGCTCGTTGAACCGCAGTCCAGCACCACGGCCTGGAAGTCGCGATCGTCGGCCATTGCAAGTGCTTCCTTCGCGCCGCCTGCCGGCTCACTGACGAACCCGTCCACCTCCAGTATGTGGCTGAGGAACAGATAGAACTCCGCATCTTGCGAACAGATCAGGACGCGTGGCTTCATCAGCGCTACCCCGAGAACCAAATTGGCCTCGACCGCATCGGCCGCGTGGGCTGGCCATCGCGGCTCCTCAAGGCCTGACATGATCCTCTTGCTCGAAAATCGGTTTCATGCCCGTGCCACCTCGGGATAGGCGTCGATGGCTGCGATGGCATCGTCGACCAGTTTCGTACCGGCCGCGGCGAGTTTGCAGAACGTCTCGAAGCCGAATCGATGGACGTCGCGCACGGTCTTGGACAGAACGACCAGCCGCCCGGCGGTGAAAAGCACGCGCCCGAACCCCTCATGGCTCATTTCGATCATCGGCGATGCCATCAGGCCGGAGCGCTCCTCGATCGCAAGGGCGACGGCAGTGTAAAACTTGTCGAGCCTCCACAGCACGTCCGGATCGGGATCGCCGATGATCGGAATCGTACGCCGCTGTTCCTTGCTGACGATGAAGTCCGCCAGCAACTCGGCGTCCGCTTTGCCGTCCCAGGACCCGTGGGAATCTTGAGCAAGGATCAGCCGCACGAGGCACTTGACGAACGGGCTGGCAAGGGCCGCCTCGTCATCGTTGACAGCATGGCTGATCGCGACTTCAAACATTTTGCTCTTTCCTCGTTTCAGTCCTCGTCCTCGAAGGAGGGTTTCTTTTCGGCGACACCGGCTTCGGCCAGCACCTTGCGCAGCCAGGGCGGAGGACAGGTTCTCAGCATCATCTGCGTGCGCAACAGCACCTCTTGGATGGTTTGTGGCTGCGGCACCTTGATTGGATGGATTTTTGCCGAAATAACCTTGGCTGCCGAAGGCCCGCCAATGGCCAGACAAAACAGCAGGTGGCATCCCTTCAGCGCCTCCACCTTCGGCGTGATGCGGTCATCGCCCTCGGTCCGACGCTTCCCGCTCTCATCGGAAACGTCATCGAAGGCCAGGGCTTCCACGAGATGCCACTCCTCGCGCGTCACGTCGTAGACAGCAAAGCGCTTGGCCGACCCGAAATGGGCATTGAGACCCTTCATGTCTTGCGTGGCGATGGCTACGCGCAATGCGCCTGCTCGTCGTTCAGGCATCGGTGCGTGAACCTCGTCAGTGACGAGTGAGAGGCGACGAACGGAGCTCATCTGGCATTTCTCGATTACGGAATGGGTCAAGCGCCTCAGGTGTCGGCGCGCGCTGGTTGGCCTGGAAGATATTGGCAACATCGAAGATCAGGTCGCGGGTCCCCCGGTACAGGATTGTGAGCTTATGCTGGCTGCCCAGCCGGTCAAAGATTGGGAAGCCGACGCGCATGAGCGGAATCCCAAGGCGTTGCGACGCCTGGCGACCGTGGGAATGTGCTACGAGAAGATCCGCGCCCGCTGCATGAGCTTCCAAATCGCCGAGATCGCCGATCTGAACCCACTCCGCCGGTACTTTTTGCAGAATCTTCGACATATCGGTCGTCGTGACCGCCGCCGCGATGTCGCAGCCCATGTCGGTGAAGAAGGTTGCGAGTTGATAGAGTTGGTCTGGTTCAGCCGCGATCGCAATTTTCTTGCCTCCGAAATGGAAATGTCCGTCGAGCAACGCATCCTGCAATTGCGCCCGATGACGGCGCACCCGGGCCGGCACCGCCGCGCCCGAAACCGCCGATAGCAGCGAGACGAACCGGTCAACAGCCCTCAATCCGGTCAGCGACTGGAACACCGCGTAAGGCACGCCGGTCAACCCGTGCAGCGTTTTCGCCGGGTGGCGCATGTGCTCGCCGATGACGATGCATTGCGCCGCCGTGCCAAGCTCGCGGATTTCCTCGACGCTGGTGCCGCCATAGGTAGTGGTTACCCAGCGGTCAGGAACCGTGCCATCGAGTGAGCCGGAGACGTCCGGCAGGATAACCGGCTTGAGCCCAAAACTTTCAACCATGTCACGCAAATGCTCGACGTCAGCGACAGTGAGGTTGCATCCGGGCAGGATCGCGATCTTCTTCGGCTGCCGGGTCCGTGCGCCCGACCGTGTAATCCCTTCGATCATCGCCGCGACAGCCTTGGCCCAGCCTTCTTCGATAGCGCCGCCGAAATCAGGCGTGTTGGCCAGCACAACCTCCGTACCCGCGAGCTCTTCCGCATGCTTCAGCTTGACGTTGGCGATATCACTCGCGCAGTCTTCGCCACGGGTCTCCACCAGCGCGGTCGTGCTCACTCCTATCAGCTTTGGCTTAGTGCGGGTTTTGAGGTTGAGGATCGCCTCTTCCAGATGGTCCGCTCCGCCGAGTATGGTTGCCACCTCATCCATCGCCGTTGTCTGCAAGGGGATCGCTTCCTTGAAATGCCGCACGAAGAGCACGAGCGCGAAGCTGGTGCAGCCTTGGCCGCCGTGGAACAGGGGCATCGCACCCTCGACTCCAAGAAAAGCGAAGGCGGCACCCAGCGGCTGCGACGACTTCAGCGGGTTGACCGCCGCTGATTTGATTTTGCGAAGGATGCGGACCATCGGATTTCCTCAACGGTTGCCGAAGCGGTGAGCCGTCGCGCCAGCGAATTCATTGAAGGCGTTCACAGTCGCGGTCCCGTTCTTCGTGCTCGCCAGATCGTCCTCCCCGGCAGGCTGGCGATCCCACGGCGCCGGCTCCCGCACCTGGTCCCAGATCGGGTTATGAATGGCGAGGTCGATCTGCCGGACAAGTTCCACCATGCCGTCATAGCCGGCATAAGGATGTTGGCGCTCCTGGTTGATATCGAGCCAGGGCGTCTTGGCCTTCAGGGCGATGAATTGCGTGCGCCCGCCCGACAGCATGATGTCGGCCTGGTGTTTTGAGAGCATGACGTAAAGATCGCGCGCTGCCATCTGCTCGAACATGTGGTTTTCGTCCTTGAGGATCCGTTTGATCCGCTCCTTGTCTTCGACTGTGGATTTCTTGACCGAGGTGCCGACGATCTCCATGCCGATCTCCATCAGCGCGTGGACGACTGACCAGGACTTCACACCGCCTGTATTGAGAAGCACGCGCTTGCCTTGAAGCCGCCGGCGGTAGGCCTCGAGCTTCTTCCACGCAATCGCCTCCTGCTCGGCAATCAGCGTCTCTGTGCGATCGAGGATCTCCGCATCGGCGCCCTTCTTCACCAGCAGCTCAGCAATGTTGCGAAGTGCTTCGGAGGTATCGGTTATGCCGTAGAAGGAGCCCTCGAAGAACGGGATGTCCCAGCGCTCCTCCATCTTGCGGGCCAGATTGATGAGTGCGCTCGAGCACACCAGCATAGCCGCCCGGGCGCGGTGCGCGGATGCAACGTCGATGTAACGCGCATCGCCCGGAATGCAGGCGCGCACCCGGATGCCAAGCCGATCAAGCAGCGGCTTCACCAGCCAGAATTCGCCGGAGAGGTTGAATTCGCCAAGGACGTTGATGTCGTAGGGCCCGGCCTCGTCGGGTTCCACCGTGCCGATGACATGATCGAGCAACGCTTCGGCGGCGAGTTTGTTGCCGAGGTTCTTGGAGCCGGCCAAGCCCGGCGCATTGATCGGCACCACGGCCAAGCCGAATTTTTCGGCCGCGCGTTTGCACACGGCCTCGATGTCGTCGCCGATCAGCGCCGTCACGCAGGTCGAATAGACGAAGACTGCCGGCGGCGCATATGTTTCCTTGATCTCGCGGATCGCCCTGAACAGCTTCCGCTCGCCCTGCCCCATCACGACGTCGAGTTCGGTGAGATCGGTTGTAAAGCTTGTCCGCCACAGGGTTGGCCCGGACGAAGCTGCGCCTCTGTTGTCCCAGGAATTGCCCTCGCAGGCGAGCGGCGCATGGACCAGGTGCGCAACGTCGGTGATTGGCTGCAGGACGATCTTGGCGCCGTCAAAGGCGCAGCCGCCGGCTGCCGCCCCGGGGGTCAGCGGCTTCGAGCAGCCCTGCTTGCGCGCCTTGGCATCCTTGCCGCGGTTGTTATCGCAGGCGGGCTCGTCGAAAACGTCCTGGATCTTGGCACTGAGCGAGGTCATTGCGTCAGTCTCCGAAGTCGATTGGGCAATGGACGGCCTCGACGAAAAGCCGGCACGGGCTTAGCGGGTGAGGTCATAGGAATAGTCCGTCACGCCCGTTTCGCTCGTCTCGCGATCGAGCTTGTCGAATATCTTGTCGAGGATCGTCGTCAGCACGCGTAATCCACCCTGGTAGCCCATGAGGGGAAAGCGATGGTGATGGTGCCGGTCGAAGATTGGAAACATCAGCCGGATCAGCGGCGTGCCGGTGTCGCGCTCCAGATACTTGCCATAGGAATTGCCGATCAGCAGGTCCACCGGCTCTGTAAACAGCAGCGAACGCATCGCCCAGAGATCCTTGCCCGCCCAGATCTGGGCATCCTGGCCAAAGGACGAGGATGCAAGCAATTCCTTCATCTCGGCCTCCCAGGCCGATGTGCCGTTGGTCGCGAGGCAATGTGTCGGCTCGCCGCCGGTCTCCATGACGAAGCGGGTTATGCCGTAGACGAAGTCCGGATCCCCATAGATTGCGTACTTCTTGCCGTGCAGCCATGACTGGCTGTCCGCCATGGCGTCAACCAGTCGGCCGCGCTCCATCCGAATTGTCTCGGGGATCTCCTGGCCGGAAATCGCCGAGACCTTCATCAGGAATTCGTCGGTCGCCTGGACACCCAGCGGATAGTGGAAGGATGCCGTCGCCTGCCCGACCTCGTTGCAATATTCCAGCGTCTTGCGGGTGTTGTAATGCTGCAGCGACAGTGTCGCCTCCGCGTTGAGCGCCCCTTTCACGTCTTCGATCTTCGTGCCACCGTCATACATGCGGTATTCGCCGTCCGACGGCGTGTCGAACTGGTCAGAGGCGTCCTGAATGACGGTATAGGTGACACCCATCAGGTCGAGGAGGCGCTTGAGTTCCCGGTTGTTTCCGACGCAGAATCCGTCGAAGCCTGGAATGATGTTGATGGTCCCAGCGGCTTGCGAGCGCTCGCTGCCCTTCCAGAAATGCTCCAGCACGCCCTTCACCATGCCGTCATAGCCATCGACATGGCTGCCGACGAAGGCAGGCGTATGAGCAAAAGGCACGTGGAAGTCGCTCGGGACCGAGCCTTCGTTCTTGGCGTTCTCGATGAAGCTCCGCAGGTCGTCGCCAATGACTTCGGCCATGCAGGTGGTCGAGACGGCGATCATCTTGGGGTCGTAGAGCTTGTAGGTATTGGCGAGCCCGTCGACCATGTTCTTCAGGCCGCCAAACACTGCCGCGTCCTCGGTCATCGAGGAGGAAACCGCTGACGAAGGCTCCTTGAAATGTCGCGACAGATGCGAGCGATAGTAGGCAACGCAGCCCTGGCTACCGTGAACGAAAGACATGGTCCGCTCGAAGCCCGCGGCCGCGAACACCGCGCCGAGCGGCTGGCAGGCCTTGGCGGGGTTTATGACAAGCGCCTCGCGAGCGAGGTTCTTTTCGCGGTATTCCCAAGTCTTGGTCAATTCGCGTTGATCGGTGACGATCTGATCAGGGTGCGGACATTCGAAACTCAGCTTCTTCTCGGCAAGCATTTGTCTATATTCCGGCTCGCGGAACAATGGAGCATGGTCGAGAACTTTTTCGGCCGATTGCGGCATGGTGGTCACCTTTTCCATCTGGCCGCGGCAAGCGGCAGCACAGGGACATCGAAACTTGAAGGGCCTCTCGCGGATCGAGTGCCCCCGAGCATTTATCGGCCTCCCTGCCTGGCAGGGAGGCCAGTCCTCATTCGGCGGCGACGGCCCTCAGCGGTGCGTCCTTCATCTTCTTCCACGGCGCGCGGTAGAGACCCCAGACCGGGTTGTTGATGGCCAGATCCATGTCGCGGGCGAAAATGGCGAAGCCGTCATAGCCGTGATACGGGCCGGAATAGTCCCAGGAGTGCATCTGGCGGAACGGGATGCCCATCTTCTGCACCGGGTACTTCTCCTTGATACCGGAGCCAACGAGATCAGGGCGGATGCCTTCGATGAACTTCTCCAGCTCGTAACCGGTGACATCGTCATAGATGAGCGTGCCATTTTTCACGTAATGGCCGGTGCGCTGATAGTCGTCGTTGTGGGCGAACTCATAGCCGGTGCCGACGATCACCATAGCGAGGTCCTCGTAAGCAGTGATGACGTGACGAGGACGTAGCCCGCCGACATAGAGCATCACCGTCCTGCCTTCGAGGCGCGGTTGGTACTTGGCGATGACGGCATCGACCAAGGGCCGGTATTTGGCGATGACCTTTTCGGTCTTCTCCTCGATTTCCGGGCCGAAATGCTTGGCGATGTTGCGCAGAGAGGCCTCGATCTGGGAGGGGCCGAAGAAATTGTATTCCATCCAGGCGATGCCGTACTTTTCCTCCATGTGCCGGCAGATGTAATTCATCGACCGGTAGCAGTGGATCAGGTTGAGCTTGGCCTTGGGAGCGCGCTCTATTTCGGCGAGTGTGGCGTCGCCCGACCAGTTGCCGACCACCCGAAGCCCAATCTCTTCGAGCAGGATTCGCGAGGCCCAGGCATCGCCGCCAATGTTGTAGTCGCCGACGACGTTGACGTCGTATGGGCCGGACTCGAACGCGACATCGTCCTTGTCGAAGACCCAATCGCGGATCGCATCATTGGCAATGTGGTGGCCGAGCGATTGTGAAACGCCGCGGAAACCTTCGCAGCGCACCGGTACAATCGTCTTTTCGTGCTCCTTGGCTTTCTTGCGCGACACGGCCTCGATATCGTCCCCGATCAGGCCGATCGGGCATTCGGACTGCACCGAGATGCCGCCACTGAGCGGAAACAGGTCCTCGATCTCGTCGATGATCTTTTCCAGCTTTTTGTCACCGCCGAAAACGATGTCCTTCTCCTGGAAGTCGGAGGTGAACTGCATTGTCACGAATGTGTCGATGCCTGTCGTGCCGACGTAATAGTTGCGGCGTTGCGACCAGGAATATTGCCCACAACCGACTGGCCCGTGCGAGATGTGGACCATATCCTTGACCGGACCCCACACCACGCCCTTGGAGCCGGCATAGGCGCAGCCGCGGATTGTCATCACGCCCGGAATGGATTTGATGTTCGATTTGACGTCGCATTCGGAAAGGCCCTTGTCCTCCCCTTCGGCCTCGTCCTTGCTCGTTGCGACACTGAGGTGCTTCTTGCGACGCTTCGCCGCCTTGTCTGGATATTGGGACAGCACGTCTTCGATAAGCTTCGCATGCAAAGCGCCGTCATTCTCATAGTCGAGGCCCATGGGACCTGCCCCTTTCAAGGTTCCGGTAACGCCTCGCCAACGAGGCCTTGTTTCGTAAGAAAGGGGCGCCAGGTCACGGTCGGCGCCCCCTGTCGGTAGCGGCAGTTACTGAGCGACGGCCAATTTCGCTTCCTTGGCCTGAAGCTCGGCAAGCATCTGCTCGTCCGTCTTCATGATGCCGAAGTCGAGCAGCATGTCCTCGAGCTCCTCCATGGTGATTGGGGTCGGGATGGTGCCCTGGCCCGAATTGACATGGATCTTCTCGGCCAACGCGCGGTACTCCCCTGCCTGTTTGGAGTCCGGCGCATACTGGATTACCGTCATCTTCCTCAGTTCGGCGTGCTGGACGATGTTGTCGCGCGGCACGAAGTGGATGAGCTTGGAATTGAGCCTGGCGGCCAGCGCCTCGGAGAGGTCGAGCTCGCGGTCGGTCTGGCGCTCGTTGCAGATCAGCCCGCCGAGCCGCACGCCGCCCGAATGGGCGTATTTCAGGATACCCTTGGCGATGTTGTTGGCGGCATAGAGCGCCATCATCTCGCCGGACATGACGATGTAGATTTCCTGGGCCTTGTTTTCGCGGATCGGCATCGCAAAGCCACCGCACACCACGTCGCCCAGCACGTCGTAGGAGACATAGTCGACATTGTCATAGGCGCCGTTTTCCTCGAGGAAGTTGATCGAGGTGATGACGCCACGGCCGGCGCAGCCGACACCCGGCTCGGGGCCGCCGGACTCCACGCACTTGATGTCTTTGTAGCCGATCTTGAGCACGTCCTGGAGTTCAAGGTCTTCCACAGAACCTTCCTGGGCGGCGAGATGCAGAACCGTATCCTGCGCCTTTGCGTTCAGGATCAGCCGGGTGGAGTCGGCTTTGGGGTCGCAGCCGACGATCAGGATTTTCTGTCCGAGGTCGACCAGGGCGGCTAGCGTATTTTGAGAGGTGGTGGACTTGCCGATGCCTCCCTTTCCGTAGAATGCGATCTGACGCAGACCTGACATGTTGCTTTCCTTCCTTCTTCCATCCATAGCGGCTACCCGCGACTTCAATGCCGGTCGGCAGATCCCGCCGCCTCGCACCGATCGTTTCAAAACTCGTGCCAATTTGGCCGGTTGGATCGAAGAAGAAATTTTATGATTGCTTTTCAGCTATTTAACATTTGGCAAAAATATTAAATTGGCTAAATAAACTTGTGTCGCGGGCCCGACAAAGGCGACAGGAGATGTCGGATGGTGTTGATTGTGACCTGTATACCTCGCAGACCGGAGAGGGTTGGGGATGTCAGGCAGCGAGTCTGAGCCGATTTTGATCGGAAGACCGCGCAACATCGATCCTGGCGGTTCTTTGTCCGGCTGCCTCGATCTCGAGACGATGGGGCAGGATCGGCCATGGTCAAAAAGGTTCCATCGTATGACTTTCAGAGCGCGGTTGTATCGACGGAAACGTGTTTCAGCATCGAGATCGCCAAGGTCGAGCGTGTGATAGTCAGGGTTCGATAGCCATTTGAAGCGCCGGTTGAGGTGAACCAATCCAGCCAGTGCTCTGCCACTCACAGTCATACGGCATAGCGTCTTCGCCATCCGACACGATGTAAGGCTCGTCGCCGGGCTTGCCTCGCGAAAAGCGGATCGCACTTTCCCGGGCAAAACCGTCGAGATCGCGGGCGGCGGCGAAAACCTCGCTATTGCCATTAGCTGCCTCGATCCGGCCGAGCGCAATTTCAACCGTGACTATCGGAGGAAGCGTTTCTCGTCGGCCTTGGCTTTTTCCATACCCTGAAGCCGGAAAATTTCCTCGACGGGGATGATGTCCTTATGGACGTTGTGCACGCCACCGTCGGCGATGATGCGGCGGAAGGTGTCCTGCATGGCGGTCGTGGCGGCGCGGATGCCGTAATTCCCGTAGATCACCATGCGGATATTGCCGAGCGCCTGGATGCGGGGCGCGTCGAGCTCCGGATAGGCATTCGGCACGATGGTGAGCGGCACATCGCCATCCCAGGCGCGCGCGAAGCTTTCAATCTCGGACGGATCCTTTTTCTTGGAATGAATCAGGATCATGTCCGCCCCGGCTTGCGTATAAGCCTTGGCGCGTGCGAGAGCTTCCTCCTCACCGAGACCGGCGATCAAGGCCTCGGTGCGGGCGATGACGAGGAAGTCAGGATCGGGGCGGGTGCTGATGGCCGCCTCGATCTTGCCCCGGAATTCCGCGACCGGGAGCAATTCTTGCCGTCCGCCCGCGGCGAGGCTGGTAACCTTCGGGAAGGTCTTGTCCTCGATCACGACGGCCGAGGCGCCGGCGTGCTCATATTCGGAGATGGCATGGATCACATTGATCGCATTGCCGTAGCCGGTGTCGATATCGGCGACGATCGGCAGCGACGACCGGCTGGCGATCGCACGCAGCATGTCGAGATGCTGCGTCATCGAAATGAGGCTCATGTCCGGCAGGCCGTAAAGGGCGGAGAGCTCGAAGCCCGAGGCCCAGAGACCGTCAAAGCCCGCTTCCTCAGCCAAGACGGCCGAAAGCGGGCTGTGGGCGGCCATGATATGGACGAGGCCCCGTTCGGCTATGCGGTCACGCAGCTGCTTCGCTTTGCTCATGGGTCTTCTCGCTTTCGGAAAGGGCGGTGCAGGCTGCGAGGATGCGGCCGCAGGCGCGCTTCAACTCGTCCTCGGATGCGGCATAGGAAATGCGGATATAGGGTGAGGCCATGAAGCCGCTGCCGGGCACGACCGCGACGCCGAACTCTTCCAGAAGATGCATGGCGAAATCCATGTCACTCTCGATCACCTTGCCCTTGCCGGTCACCTTGCCGATGACGCCGGCGCAGGAGACGAAGATATAGAAAGCGCCGTTCGGAACGCGACACTTCAGGCCCTCGGCATGATTGATCTGCTCGACAACGAGATCGCGGCGCTTGCGTAAGGCGGATACGAAATCGGCGATGTGGTCTTGGTTGCCAGCAATGGCTTCGATCGCTGCATATTGCGAGATCGAGCTGGTATGCGACGAGGTCTGGCCCTCGATCGTGTTCATCGCCTTGACGAGATCCTTTGGACCGGCACCGTAGCCAAGGCGCCAGCCGGTCATGGCGCTGGACTTGGAAACCCCGTTGACCGTCAGCACCCGGTCGATGAGGTCCGGCGCGGCCTCGGCCATCGTGGCGAAAGGCACGCCATAGACGAGCTTTTCATAGATATCGTCGGAAAGGACGTGGACATGGCTGTGTCGGCGCAGGACCTCAGCCAGAGTGGCCAGACAGGCCTTGGAATAGACCGCGCCGGTCGGATTGTTCGGCGAGTTCAGCATCAGCCACTTGGTGCGCGGCGTGATCGCCGCTTCCAGGTCCTGCGGCTTCAGCTTGAAACCCAACCGCTCGGGGCAGGGGACGAGCACCGGCTCGCCGCCGGCGAGCCGTACCATGTCCGGATAGGAGACCCAGCAGGGTGTCGGGATGATGACCTCGTCCCCGGCATCGAGGCTGGCGAAGAGTGCATTGAAGACCACCTGCTTGGCGCCACAGCCGACGGTAATCTGATCGATGTCGTAATCGAGCCCGTTGTCCCGTGAGAGCTTCTCCCGGATCGCCTCGCGCAGCGGCTTGACTCCGGCAACCGGCGTATAGCGCGTCTTGCCATTGAGGATGGCGGCGATGCCGGCCTGCTGGACGGGTTCTGGCGTGTCGAAATCCGGCTCACCTTGGCTCAGCGTGACGATATCGGCACCTTGTTCGCGCAAGGCGGTCGCCTTGGCGGTCATGTCTTTTGTCTGGGAGGGGCGGACGGCCTGGAGTCTTTTGGCTAGTAGGGGCAAATGGATATTCCTCAAACCAGGGGAGTTTATGCCCAGAGCTAGATGAGGCGCCCTTTGCTCGCCAGTTTTTGCATCGCGGAATGCGGGCAAAATGATCGCGTTTTGCGATGCAATTGCGCCAGGAAAATTATTTCGCTGTGCTCTCCTCCTCGGTCTTTTTCCGGCAGAGCCTTGTGAGCCAACGACAGAAGGCGCGGGCGAGATCCGGATTGCCGCTGCGATCGACCGCATAGGCCCGGTACTGCATGCCGCTCGGCGCGCGCGAGTCGGGAAGGACCTCAAGAAGCCCCTGTTTGATCAGGTCCGCGACGACGATATGCGGCGTCACCAGCAAGGTCTGGCCGGTCGTTACCGCCGGCAGCGCCAGGTAGTGATGGTCGTAGCGTGCCCCGGAGATGATGTCCGACGTCTTCAGATCCATGCCGCGGAGCCAGGTCGGCAGGATGTCCGGCCGCGCGGTGACGGCAATCAGCGGTGTGGTTCGCAGCGCTTCGAGGCCGCGGCCGGCGACACAGTCGGGCGACCCGACGCAGACGAGTTGTTCATCATAGAAATCCCAGCGATCTCCCGGTTCGGTCAGCGTCAGGTCACGGGTCAGGAGGACATCGAAGCTGTCGTTTGAGGCGGGGGCCGACAGGGTGCTGATGACGTCGACCGTGACGCCGCCCATTTCCTTCGAGAAGTCGTTCAAATTGGGAATCAGCAGCGTATAGGCGAACGTCGAGAGCGACGTCCTTACGACGAGCCGGTTGGCATCTTTCCTGTCACCACGGCGCATCCGCTTTGCCGTAAAGAAAATCGTGTCGAGCGGCTCGGCAACGGCGTCGGCGAATAGCCGCCCGAAATCCGTCAACTGACTCAGGCGTCCGTGCCGTTCGAGCAGCTTGGCGCCGAAATACTCTTCCAATACCGCGAGGTGGCGGCTCACCGAGCTTTGGGTGATGCCAAGGGTTTTCGAGGCCCGAGTAACGCTGTTGTCTCGTGCGACCTGCACGAAAGCCCGAACAGCATTGAGCGAAAGATCCTTTTCCTCGTCCAAAATCTCACCCCTACCCGCGCCCTCATCCATCCCGATTCGTAGGCCAATTATCGCAATATTCGATACATGTCACGCGCCTGTAACAAAACGCTTTGATCTTCTGCCGCGGTAATAGTTCAGTAAGGGGGTGGGTTTCCGCCGCGCTCGGCTGAAGAGGTAAAGTACTATGGCAGCCATCACTATCGAAAAAATAGAAAAATCCTTCGGCGCCACGCCTGTGTTGCGTGATGTCTCGCTCAAGATCGCCGACGGCGAGTTCCTGACGCTGCTTGGTCCCTCGGGCTGCGGGAAGTCGACGCTGCTGCGGATCCTGGCAGGGCTCGAGGTGCAGACCGGCGGTTCGGTCGCGATCGGTGAACGCGTGGTTGACGGCGTGCGGCCGAATTGGCGCGACGTGGCGATGGTGTTCCAGTCCTACGCGCTTTACCCGCATATGACGGTTCAGGAGAACATGGCAGTGCCGCTCCGGATGCGCCGGCTTTCCGCCTGGCAGCGCCTGCCGCTGGTCGGGCGTTTCCGGCCGGGAACGAAGGCGGTTGCCGCCGAGATCGAGACCGAGGTGATGCGAACAGCCAAGGCGCTCGGCATCGGCCATCTTCTGGCGCGCAAGCCGGGCCAGCTTTCCGGCGGCCAACGCCAGCGTGTCGCCGTCGGGCGCGCCATGGTGCGCCAGCCGGCTGTCTTCCTGATGGACGAGCCGCTCTCCAATCTGGATGCCAAGCTGCGGGTGCAGATGCGCGCCGAAATCAAGGAATTGCACGACCGCCTCGGCGTCACCTTCGTCTATGTGACCCATGATCAGTCCGAGGCCATGACCATGTCCGACCGGGTCGCGGTCATGCTCGACGGCGAGCTTCTACAGGTCGCTGCGCCGCAGGAGATTTATGCCAATCCCGATGACCTGCGCGTGGCCGAGTTCATCGGCTCGCCAAAGATCAACAAGCTCCAGGCACGCGTGCGCGATGGCGGACTGGCCGAAACGGCGGGTACGAGCTTCACCATTCCTGCGGATATTGCGTTGGGGACCGATGTTGCTCTTGGAATCCGGCCCGAGGCCTTCCATCTCGTCGAGGCCGGCGGCCACAACATCCTGACCGGTGCCGTACGCCTGGTCGAGCACATGGGCTCCGACCTTTACGTGCATCTCGACGTTCCGGGGACACACCATCCCGTCATCGCCCGCCTGCTTGCCGAGCGTGCGCCGCAGATAACATTCGGCCGGACGCTGCATCTCGGCGTCAAACCGGAAAGGCTGCTCCTCTTTGCCGGGGACGGGCGGCGCCTGCGTCCTCACGACCATAAAAGCGCCAGCCTCGTGAAGATGAAGGAGCGCGTGCAATGAGAAGCGCCTCGTCCGCCACAGCGGAAGCGATCACATCCCCAGCTGATCGCGGCGCTTCACAGAAGGCACTGCGCCGTCACCAGATTGCGGAGATGCTGGCAGCCTGGTCGCTCGCCGGCCCGGCGCTCCTACTGCTTATCGTCCTGTTCTTCCTGCCGGTCTTCGCCGTCATTGCCGTCGCGCTTACCGATTGGCAGTTCGGGGCAAGTTCGTTCACCTTCGTTGGCCTCGCCAATTTCCGCGAACTCTTAGCCGACGAGGTGTTCCGCGCCTCCTTCGTCAACAGCATCCTTTATGTCGTGATCGTCGTGCCCGGGACCATCGTTCTGGGTCTCGCCATCGCGCTGCTCATCGAAAGCGGCAAGTCGTTCCGCGCCTTCTATCGCGCGATTCACTTCCTGCCATTCATGGCAACGCTGACGGCCACGGCGATCGCCTGGGAGGCGTTGCTGCATCCGACCATCGGACTCGTCAACCAAACGTTTGTCAGTCTCGGCCTGCCGACGGCCAATTGGCTGCGCGACGAGAACACGGTCCTGCCGGTGCTCGCCATTATCGGCGTCTGGCAGAACCTCGGCTATGCGATGGTGCTGTTCTTGGCGGGCATGAAGTCCATCCCCCAGGACCTCTATGACGCCGCCGACATCGATGGCGCGGACGCCTTTCTCGACCGTCTGCGCACCGTAACGCTGCCGATGCTCGGGCCCGTCACCATGTTCATCTTCATTGTCGTGGCGCTGAAAGCCTTCGAGACCTTCGACACAGTGCAGATCCTGACCCAGGGCGGGCCCGGCCATGCCTCGGAGATGTTGCTCTACACGCTTTACCGCGAGAGCTTCCAATATCTGCGGACCGGCTACGGCGCCTCGGTCGCGGTTGTCTTTCTCTTCATTGTTGTAGCCCTCACGCTGATCCAGGCGCGTGTGATGGATAAGAAGGTTCACTACCAATGAGGGCGCAACGCCTTGCACCGCCGTCGGCCATCGTTCGCCATGCGGTCCTTTTAATCAGCGGCGCGCTTATCCTCATTCCATTCGTCTGGATGGTGTCGCTGTCGATCAAGTCACCGGGAGAAATCTTCCGCGCGTCCTTCAGCTTTTGGCCTGAGCAGTTCTATGGCATCGAGAACTACACCGAGGCGCTGACGAGTTCACCGCTGCCGCGCTACATGCTTAACGGCGTCGTGGTCTGCGCCGCAATCCTGGCGCTCCAGATCGTGATCTGTGCGCCGGCGGCCTACGCACTCGCCAAGCTGGACTTCCCCGGTCGCAACCTGCTCTTCGCGCTGGTGCTGATCGCCCTTCTTCTGCCGCACGAGATGCTGGCGCTTCCGCTCTTCATCCTCGGTGCCAAGCTCGGGATTCTGAACAGTTATGCGGGGCTGGTCTTCCCTTACGTGGTCTCGCCCTTAGGCATCTTCCTGTTCCGGCAGTTCTTCAAGACGATCCCCGACGACGTCGTCCATGCCGCCAGGCTCGATGGCTTCTCTGAGCTTGGGATAGTCTCGCGCATCATGGTGCCGATGGCGCTGCCCGCGATCATCGCCTTCGGCATCTTCTCCGTCGTCAGCCACTGGAACAGCCTGTTTTGGCCGCTGATCGCTGTGCGTGATCAGAACCTAATGCCGCCGCCGCTCGGTATCATGGTCTTCAAGAACGAGGAGGCTGGGAACGACTACGGTCCCCTTATGGCGGCATCTACCCTAGTCGTCCTTCCACTCATCATCGCCTTCCTCTCTGCTCAAAGGTGGTTCGTTGAAGGGCTGACCGGGGGAGCCGTCAAGTGAAGTTATGGCGATCCCTCAACTGACGCGGATCGAAGGCTACAAACAGATGAACCGAGGAGTTGGTTATGGAAATTAACAGAAGAGAATTGCTTTCAGGTCTCACTGCACTGACAGTCTTGGGAGCTGCGGGACGATCGAGCTATGCAGCGGGCAACGGTATGCAGTTCGGCACCGTATCGTCTGCGTCACTCAAAGGAATCAACGGCACTGCAGAGCAGGAATTCGAAGCTCGCTTCCCCAGCATCGAAGTCCGGCAAGTTCCGCTGGGCGACAATTGGGAACCCGCCGTCCAAACCTTGCTGCGCCAGGCAATTGTTGGTGACAAGCCCCATTTCGTTCAGCAGGCATTGAACTATACCAAGCTCCTTACCAGCCGAAAATTGGCGCAACCGCTCGACGAGTTCATCGAAGCAGACGGAGGATGGGAAGCGCTGGGTCTGCCGGCAGCAATGAAGGAAACCGTCTCGGTGGACGGGAAGGTTTACGCCATCCCCTATGCAACGACGATCCCGGTGCTGTACATCAACCGTGATCTGGTCAAGGCTGCAGGATCTAATCCAAACAGCTTCCCAAATACCTGGGCGGAAATATTCGAAATTTCCAAAAAGATCCATGGTTCGAAAAAGGACGTCATAGGAATCAATCTTGAATATGATTCCTCCTCAGCCTGGATGTTTCAGACTTTCCTGATGGGTTATGGCGGGCGAATGATGAGCCCCGACGACTCAGCGATAATGTTTAACAGCGACGCGGGCGAAAAAGCTCTTGAGCTCATCGCCGAATTTGGTCGCTCCGGTTTCGTCGATATGTCGTCTGCACAAGCAAGGCGGGCATTCAGTGCCGGCACTCTTGGCATCAACATCCGCACCGCCTCCGGTATTCCCGGGGTAGTGAAGGAGAGCGCTGGAAACTTCGACTTCGACATTAAGGCGCTTCCGGTTCTGTCCAAGGAGGGACGAATCCCCGGAGCCGGCAATGGTCTGATGATGCTGACCGACGATCCCGAGAAGCAGAAAGAAGTATGGGAATTCTTCAAGTTTATGTTGAGCGGAGCTGGCCAGAAGATTCTGGTCGAGAACTCCGGATATATGCCAGTCAATCAGAACGTGGCGAAAGCCGGCGGCGCGCTGAGCGACTTCTTTGATGCGCATCCCTTACAGAAAGCTTCGCTCCAACAGCTTGATCGTACTGTCGATTGGTACGCATTCCCAGGCGATAACTCGGTGAAGATTTTCGATGTAATGATCGAGTCTCAGCGCAAGCTCATTGCCGGTCAGACCACTCCAGAAGAGGCCATGGCCACTATGGTCGACGTGACAACAAAGCTGCTTGGCCGGTGAGTTGTTCCAGTGGGAGGCACGATTGCCTCCCAGCCCCAGACCACAGCGAAAATAGATGGGCGGAATGATCTACGATTCGGTGGCGGCACGGCCCCGTTTTCCGGAAGTCTGCTGGCTCATCCGAAACAACGCAATGGACAGAATGCTAGGACGAATGAAATGAATCCCATCAATATGAGCGGAAACCTGCCCCCGCTCGTACCTCACGTTTTCGACGACATCTACCGCGCCGCGATCGCCCAGGTTCTGGATGAGGGCTCCCCTAATTCACTGATAGGTGCCCACCAATTCTGCGGTTCCGAACGCGACCGGACCGCAGGCTCGAGATTTGCGGCTCTGCGGCTACCGGAGATTCCGTCTGAGGATCGGGTGGTTGTCGCCAATGGGACGCAAAGTATTTTGTCCATGCTTTTGCATAGCCTCGTGGGGAAAGGCGGCTGCCTTGCTATCGAAGCATTGAGCTACCCGACGATGCGCCAGTTTGCCGACATCTTCGCGTTTCGCCTGAGCGCCATACCGATGGACAGTGAAGGTATAGAGCCGGAGGCCTTCGAATCGATGTGCCGCAAGGATGCGCCTTCCGCCTATTATGCGCTCCCGACCCTTCAGAATCCGACAACGGCAATCATGAGCATGGAACGGCGACAAGCAGTTGCCGAAATCTGCCGCCGCTATAATGTCGCGATCATTGAGGACGACATCTATAGTCTCTTGCCGCGTGACATTCCGCCGCCGCTCTCGTCTTTCGCACCGGAGCTTTCCTGGTACATCCTTGGCACTGCCAAATCCATGGCAGCCGCACTCAAGGTTGCCTATCTCGTTGCGCCCAAAGCAAAAGACGTACCTAAGCTGTTCTGGCCCGGGGTACGCGCGACCTACTGGATGTGCGCGCCGATCAACGCAGCCGTTGCATCCAGACTGATCGAGGGCGACGGAGCTACCTGCATCATCGATGCTGTGCGCACAGAAACGCGCGAGCGACAGGCCCTTATTGCAGCCTGCTTTACTGGTGCCGATCTCCGTACCATGCCTGAATGCCTACATGTCTGGCTTCATCTTCCGGAAGAGCGCCCGGCGGAAAAGTTCGTCGAGCTGGTGGGCTCCCTGGGGGTCAATATCAGTCCCAGCGCCACCTATGCCTTTGGTAATCGCACACCACCAAATGCGATCCGCTTTGGAACCGGGACAGCCCGCGATCGAGCCACCTTTCAACGCGGCTTGGATACCATCATCCAGGCCTACAATTGCTGAGTAACGGACATGGATACAGCGCCAAATACCTCGATCTGGACGCGGACGGCAAGCAGGTTGGATATGTCCGGCTGCCGCTCGCCGTGCACACCGATCCGGAGACGATGTCGGATACAATTTCGAGGCCATACCCGTGGTCACCATTCGCATCAGCGAGAGCCCCCGCTGTCCTGCTGATGGCAGGTAACACAATTGCTTAGGTATTCCTGTCCTCTGTTATGCTCGCCTCGGCGATCCGATGAAGCCACTCGTGGTCTTCCGGCAGAGGGGGTGCTCGCTCGCATTGTTTATGGCGATCCACAAGGCCGTAGAAGCGACTTGCTTGACTACTGGCTCGAGGAGCAGGGGGGGCGTCTACTCACCCCGAGCTATCCTGGGGATCACCCAGTGTTTCCGGCGCGTTGCTTCACTGCCGAGCGGTTCGTTAATAGCACTCCATTAGTCGCGGTTGCGTGCTCGCCTTGGCGTACCAACTCCCAGGAAGCAACTCCATCACCAAGTCCGGAAATCATTGTCGACAACGAGCCAAGCATAAGATGCACTCCCCGCGGTTCCTCATCATCAGCTTCGATGGCTTACGTCCCGACCTCGTCTCCTCCGAGTTGACGCCGAACCTTTGCCGTTTGCAGTCGCTGGGCGTCACGCTGTCGAACCATCGCACGGTTTATCCCAGCGAAACCCGTTCGGCCTTCCCGAGCCTCGTCACCGGCGCCACCACCGGACGGCACGGCATGGTCGGCAACAAATATTTCGATCGCTCGATTTCGCCGCCGCGCTATATCGATACGTCGGACGCTGTGCTCTTGCGCAAGCTCGATCTCGAAAGCGGCGGCAAACTGATGTGTGTGCCGACGATGGGCGAAATTCTCGCTTCAGCAGGCCGAAGCCTTGCCGTGCTGGCCACGAACACGCCGGGCACGACCCGCTTCTTCCATCATAAGGCGGAGGATTTCGGGCATGTTCGTCTCTCGGGACATTTCCTGGAGGCATGCACACCTGATGATGTGTTGGCGGAAGCTGAAGCCCTTGTGGGTCCGCTAACGCCGGGGCCGCCCAAGATCGAGCCGGACAAGGCTGGGCAGGACTGGATCACGTCGGCCTTTCTCAAGGTGGTCTGGCCGAAGCATCGGCCGGATGTGACGATCCTTTCCTATGGCGAGCCTGACGTAACGTCGCATTTCCATGGAACGGGAGCCGAGGCGACTCGGGGCATCATCGCTCACTGCGACCGGCAGTTTGGCCGTGTTCTCGACTGGTGGGAGGCGGAAGGTCGTGCCGAAGGCGTACAGATCATCGCAGTCTCAGATCACGGTCATATCACCGGCCATACACGTGTCTCGGTGATCGAGAGCCTGCGGGACGCCGGCTTCCGGCCAGGCGTCGCGCCGGCGCCGGAGATAGATGTCGTGGTGGTGCCCGGACAGGTGGGCGCGCTCTATCTCGCCGAACCTACTGACGAACAGATCGTGCGGCTTGTGGCGACGATCACCAGCCAACCGTGGTGTGGACCGGTCTTCACACGTGAGCGAAACGAGATCGACGGAATAGCACCCGGCAGCCTTGGCAACCATCTGGTCCTTGCCGATCACCCGCACGCACCAGACGTCTCGTTTTCCTTCCGGGCGGATAACGGTGTCGACCTCTTTGGCCTTGACGGGAGAACCTTCTATGACAACGACCGCCGCACGGGCCTAGGCGTGCATGGCGGATTGCATCCGAAAGAGCTCGCTGCCGTCGGAATTGTCGCCGGTTCGGCATTCCCAGCGCCGGGTTCCGTCTCCATGGTTCCGTCGGGCATCTGCGATTTTGCTCCGACCATTCTACACCTTCTCGGAATTGCGCAGCCGGGCACTATGAGCGGGCGCGTTATGCGCGAAGTTATTGAGCCGGCATCGCGATCTGGCCAGAATATCCGTGGAGAGGCCTTCGAGGCCACGCTCGGCGGATTCCGCCAGGTTCTTCGGCGTGTCCATGTTGGAAGCACTACCTATATTGAGGGCGGAACGGCGGAAGCGTAAGGCTGTCCTGTTTCGCTGAGTGAGTGGCCGCTTAGCCGTCCCAACTATCCGCCTTTCCAGCCAGACGGACCTTTGGCAACCGGATTGGGATTTCGTCCGTTTGCGCATACTCGCGATTCCCCGAAACGGGCTGTGTTTTTTTGAGTAATGCGCTTTATTCAGACACGGCGTTCAATTTGGTAGTGTGGTTGAACGCCGGGCGGTTTCCGTTCTTCGGCCGCTTGCAAAACCCGTGCCGAAGGTAGAAACCCCATCGCAGTCGATCGGCCGTTGGCCCATAGGAGCGCGGCGTCTCTTCTGCGAAGCGTTCGTAGGCCGTGCTCGAGAACTGCAGATGCCAATCCCTGATTACGAAAGTCGGGATGCGTGGCCGTGGCTCGCAGGCGCCAAGAAGAGCCTTCCAACCGTTTGCTTGTGGCTTGATCCTCGCGCAAGAATGTTGCGACAGAAACGATCATGTCGCCAAGAAAGACGGTCAGGTGAAATTGTTGGGCCGCATAGGAATATACTGGTGCCGGTGCACGAGCGGGCAACAGACCGATCCGTCGGACTTCCTCGCATTCGACTTCCTCGACAAGTCCAACATGAAGCGCATCCTCTGTCATGTACATTCGGGGGAACACGGGTATGAACCAGGCCGCGCTAAGGCGTTGGTATGTGAGATCCGACAGTTCCTCGTTGATGGGCATTTTTTCCCCATGGCCTTTTCTTTTGGCTGGGCGTCATTGAGTTAAATTGCCAACGACCTCAAGGCCGCGTGTTAGAACCGCGCGATCGCTCGGAACCCCAAGACCGACACGAAAGCGCTCGGGACTTGAGTCGAAATCGACTTCGAAATCATTGCCCGACCCGATGCTGACTCCGTGATCTCGACATCCGAGCATCAGTTTGTTCAGCGTCATCCCGGGCGGCACCTGAAGCCACAGGTGATAACTGGAGGGATGGCCGGTGCTTGGCGCGAGATTTAGGATTTCCGTCGCGAGCCTGCGGCGCTCGGCGGTCTCTTGCCGCACGGTTGACAGGAGTTCTTCGCAGGTCGACGTCTCCAGCCATCGGGTCGCGATTTCGGCTACGATCGGTGCAACCATCCAATTGGTGGTGCGTACGCTAGGCCAAAATACCTCAGATAGGGCTTCTCCGCTCGGGCCGACGACGTAGGCAATGCGGAGTTGGGCGGCAAGCGACTTGCTGAGGCCCTGAATATACCAGCTCCGCTCGGGCGCATATGTTGACAGGGGTGGAGGCGCAATTTCCGGAAGCACGCCATAGATGTCGTCCTCGAAAACCTGGAGATCGGTGTCTCGGGCAATCTGCGCGATCGCCGCGCGGCGCTCAGGGGACGTGATTACCGAAGTCGGATTGTGGATCGTCGGCATGCAATATAATGCGCGCGCTTTTCTGCCTTCCTGCCGGCAAACACGCAGAAGGTCGTCGGGGTCAATACCGTCATGGTCGATACTGACACCCCGCAACTGAATGCCGAGAAGCTTCGCAAGGGGCTTGATGGCGGGGTATGTGAGAGATTCTGTCAGCAGAATTCCGCTTGGACCCACGTGTTTGGCCATCAACATGATCAGCGCACTTTGCGATCCGTTGGTGAGTATCGTTGTTTCCAAAGATGGCGGTGCCCCTAACCGTCGAGATAGCCACTTTACGCCTGCGAGACGATCGCGCTCCGATCCCAAGAATCGAGGAAAGCGGATGGCCGTAGCCACATCCGTTTCGACGATCGCGTTTAACGTGGCCTTCAAACGGCCGTTAACAATCGGACACGGCGGGGGGAAGTTTCGGCCGAAGTCGATGAGCTCTGACTCTGACGTATTTCTTGATGGATCCACCAATGGCAGGATTTTGTTCATGGTTTCCTCCGTTGTGTCCTCATCCCGTTTTTCAGCATTTGCCGAAGCCCGTATTCGGCTGGCCGAGGATCGCCAAAGCGACTGACACGCATGCGGCAACAACCGAGGCGACTGGCACTGCCTTGCCGCGTATGGCGGGTACTTGAACGGGTGTTGCCACATGAAGAGCCGCAAGGACGATGAACGCAACGCACAGCAGCGTTGCAAACATGCCATCCGGAACGGCCGGTTTGCCGAGCAAAAAGATAGCCACTAGCGGCGTGTCGTAGGACACGGGAATTCCCTGGAACCGGGCGTTAGACGTTAATCCAACGTTCGCGAAATAGCTAAGCCGGAGCGCGCCGGCCATTACCAAAGAGAGGACGGCGATAAAGGACAGAAGGCTTCCATTGCCGATCAGGACGATAACGGTGGACGGAAATAGGACGCCGTGAAAGAAATCCCCGAACCCATCAAAGGTCTTCCCAAAATCCGCCATGCCTGGCCGCCGACGGTTATCCATCTTGCGGGCGACATGACCGTCCCAGTGGTCAAGGAACCACATCCAGAGCATCGATGCGGTACCAAGCTCGATGCGACCGTTCAGCGCCAGGAAAAGTCCGAGGATCGCGAACACATAGCCCGCTGCTGTAATGGCATTGGCATAGTCTCGAAGGTAGATCAGCATGGGCATACTTCCTTGACAAAGCTCTTGGTGGCGGCACCGGGCGCCGTCGGCCCGCAAGTAGAAAAAGAGGGGGCGTGCGATCCAGGTAGTTCATTCCAGAGAGCGAGTGCCATCCGTAACGTGCCTTGGCCTACTCGGCCTCCAATTGCCTTCAATCAGGATGCCGACTGACGGCTTTTCAGGCCATTGAGTGCAGCGACGACTTTCTCCAAGGCCAGTTCGATTTTTTCCGGTGGCGCTCCGAATGAAAGCCGCAGTCCTGCCTCGTCGCCGAACGTGGTTCCTGCGACCGAAGCGACACATGCTTCCTCAAGAAGGATGCAGGCAATATCATCCACCGTCCGGATTGAGCTCGTCCTCGACAGCCTGGCGAGAAGCAGCGTGAGATCGAGATAGAAGAAAAACGAGCCATCGGCACGCGGTGGTGCGACGTCTTCCAGCTTTGAAAGGATTCTTAGTCCCGCCTTCCGTATGGTGGCGAGGCGCTGATGCATCTCCCGTTCATAGCTACCGTCGCCGAGTTCGAGGTGATGCAGTATGGCGTGTTGAGCAATCACATTCGCATTCGATGTGGTGTGGCTTTGAAGCTTCTTGGCCACAGCGACTATCTCCGGTGGTGCCGCGAAATAGCCGAGGCGCCACCCGGTAATAGCCAGCTCTTTGGAAAAGGCATTGACCAGGATGGTTCGCGAACGAATGCCCGCATGAGCCATGGTGATCGACTGATGACGTTCACCGGTAAAAACAAAACCGGAGTAGCACTCGTCGGAAACGATCCAAAGGTCGTAGTTTATTGCAAGATCACCGATTTCCTGGAGGGTCGCCCGGTCGTACACTGCTCCCGTCGGATTATTCGGCGAGTTGATGATAATCGCCATCGTCTTCGGCGTTACGGCGCCCCGGATGGCGCGGATTTCAGGAATATAAGAAGGCGGTTTGGCATCCACGAAAACAGGCTTTGCGCCGGCCAGGCGAACCTGTGATGGGAATGTCGGCCAGCAGGGACGAATAATGATGACTTCGTCGCCTGGATCGAGGAGCGCCAAGGCGGCGTCAAGCAGGCCCTGTTTCGCACCTGCGGTGATGACGATGTTGTCAGTGTCCCAGGCAAGCCCGGTTTCAATCGACAGTTTTTTGGCAACGGCTCTGCGGAGAGACGCGAGGCCGATGGATTCGGTATAACGGTTTACGCCGGCATTTATGGCGTCGATCGCACCTTCGCGAACCAGTTCCGGTGGTTCGGTGATCACCTCGCCGGCGGCCAGGTCCACAATCTCGCGGCCTTGGGCTGCCGCTGCCTTAACTGCTTCCCGAGCTGCCGCGGTCCCTGGTCCGGAAAGGAGAGAAATTCGTTGCGCCAACATGTCAGTCTCCTGTTGTTCGCCTCTGCCAGGCCTCAGCCTTTAGAACCGCTCGCAACCAGGGGGCGGGCTGCAGTCAGGCCTTCTGGCGCGAAGATCCTTTCGGCGATCAGAAGATCCTCCTCGCTGTCAATCTCGTACCATTTGAGATCGTCGCACCGGGCCGCCGCGATCTGCAGGCCCTTCTGCTGAACCAACTGAGATAGCAGCTCCTCGATGTAGGATTTAACGGCGCCAGCGCCGATGAGAGCATCGAGGTGCGGGATGATCGTTGTGCGCAGATCCTCGCCGGAAAGGCGGATGAGGTTAATGGTCTTGAACAGCTGCGGTGAACCGTCCGTTAGGTTTGCAGCGGTCTGTCCCATCCGCACTTCGGCAATATATCCGTGATCCGTCAGGATCACGGCGGAACCTTCCATCGATGCGCCGAACGGGGCAACGGCTGCTACATTTTTTGCCTCGCTTATTGCGAGGCAGTGAAGCGCGTCCGGCTCAAAAAAGACATCACCTTCGAGAAGATAGGTATCGCCCATCAAGAGGACGTGGCGTGCCAGCCAGAGCGAATAGGCGCTACCGGTTCTGTCGAAAACATCGGATTCGACATAACTGATCTCGAGACTTCCGAAGCAGTTGCCGCAGGAATATTCGATTGCGTCCTTGCGATAGCCGACGACGATAGTGACCGCTTCTACACCAACCATCTCGAGGTTTCGCAGTGCGTTGTGGAGGATCGGAGTGCCATTGACTTCAACCAAGGGCTTTGGCCGCAAGTCGGTCAGCGGTCGCAGACGCGAGCCGAAACCAGCGGCGAGAATAACGGCTTGCCTTGGATAGATGTCGGTCATTGGTTATCCCTTGGTGCGGTGCCTTTGCGGACTATTCGTAGTTCCCATGCGCTGAAGCCGGCAGCGAGACAGCCCAGGCCGGGTTCGGGCTTTTTAGGCGGAATGCCATAAAGCCGCGCTGCCCGTGGGCTGATACAGCCCGACCGGGTATTGTAGCGATCAACGCCCTTTCGGATGCGTCGATCGTCCTCCGCAAATCGTCGAGACCAGATCGCTCCAGATTTCGCTAGCCGTCAGATCGACGATCTCTCGGCTGGCGTCCCTGGCAGCCTTTTGGCGGCGCGCGCCGCCGCCGTTCCCGAGGATTTTAAAAAGGGTGTCCGTTGCGCCAGCACGGGCGCCTCCATCCATCTTTTTCGAGGAGCCGCTCGCCGTGGTCCTTGGCCGTCCAAGCATGTGCGCTCCCGTTTTCGTTTTGCTTTTTCAAAAGACGGGCTGGGCCTGCTACCGGACGCCGGTCGCCGTCTGGGGCAGATATTTCTCTTCCGCCGCTGAGAGTTCCTGGTAGTTGAGGAGATCGAAGAGTTCGTCGAGCGTCGCCACCTCGTCCTCGATACCGGCGATACTTTCTTCGCGGAGGATGCGGTCGCAGACCTGGCGCATGGCCGAGATCGCCGCGCGCATGTTATGGTTCGCCCAGATGACTGTGGAGATTCCGGCCGCCCGATACGCGGAGACCGGCGTGCGATAATATTTCGTAGGCACGATCACGACCGGAAGGCGGTTCTGCCAAGCGCGCGTGAAGGCGAAAATCTGCTCAGCGTTGGACTTGCGGGAATGAATTAGAATGGCATCGGCGCCCGCCTCAGCGTATGCTTGCGCCCGCGCCAGCGCCTCATCCTCTCCGTGGCCGGCGATGAGCGCCTCGATCCGGGCGACCAGAACGAACTCCGCATCCGGCACTTGGTCCTTCACTGCCTTAAGCCGGCCGCAGAACTCGGGAATATCGGCCAACGGGTGCCGATCACCGACGAACGAGTTCATTTTCGGGAACGCCGTGTCCTCAAGACATATGCCGCTCGCACCATGTTGGCGCAGCTTGCGGGCGACCATACGGGCATTGTTGAAGTTCCCGAACCCGCTGTCCCCGTCGACGAGGACTGGAATGTCCACCGTGTCGGTGATTCGCTCAACGACATCGACGACTTGGGACCAGGAAGCTTCGTTAGCATCTCGATATCCGAGGCTGGATGAAATCGAGAGGCCGGACGCCCAGAGCGCCTTGAAGCCAGCGCGCTCGGCAATCGCCGCCGAAAGGCCGTCATGAGCCTCCATTGCGAAGGCGAGTTCACTGGACGCGATCATTCGGCGCAAGCTCTCTCGCGTCTGCGCACCAGACTGCCTCTCCACCATGCGGTCTCACCTCCACCGACGCTGTCCAGCCGACAAGCCTGTCATCGCTGCCGCACGAAGTACTTTCAGAGGCGAACCGCTCTGCCCACCGATCGGCGATCTGCCACTGTCGTGCACCCATACAGAACCAATGAAGCAAGGCGCGTGCCGAATTGGCGAACCACCTGCGCCGCACCAGTTCTCCATACCGGCGGGCCAGGTCCCCTCTCGACCCTTGGTCGGGCTTCCGACATCCTCGTCCAACTTCGGACACAAGAGGGGCCGTGGGAGTGGCTATTCGTCTGCGCCGTGGCGGCCGTCCCGTCAGGCTGCCGATCAACGATCGCAAGCGAGATGGCCCAGAGAGCGGAAGACCGGCGATCCGTGCAGGCAAGGTGACCGACGGCGTTGGTCTTCGATCCCGACAATCGCCAGGCGGCTTGATTATTTATCCATGCCGCATGGACGAATTGTCGAGCATCGGCATGCGAGATTTCAGGACCCCAGTGGCCGCCCCGAACTTCAAGCCTTGACCTGACCAAGCGACTTGTTGATCGCTGGAATGATCTTGTCTCCCCAGAGCTCAATCTGGCGCAGCATCGTCTTTTGGTCGAAATCTCCCAATTGGGTCTGAATTGCGATCTGGTCCGGCTTCAGGATACTTATCTCTTCCAGCAGGCGATCGATGACGCGACTTACGCTGCCGATCGGCAGGTTCTGGCGCATGGTCTCGAACGACAGATCCTGCTGCGTCGGTGTTTCCTGCAGCAGATAGCCGTCCCGGCTCTGCTGGCGGCGCTGATGAAGTGCTTCAGATAGCCGGCGCTGGAAGCGGGCGTTGTCGAGATAGCTGTCGATCTCCGCCTGATCGTCGCTGGCATAGCAGCAGCGCAGAAGCCCTATCTTGGCGGCGGTGACATCCTTACCCCGCGAGGCCGCTGCTGCCACGATGGTCTCACGCAGCGTTCTCACGTTTTCCAAGCCGTTGTGGAACGCCGTGACGAAAAGATTGTGGCCCTCACGATAGGCCCGGCACATGCTTCGCGCGGACCCGCAGGCGATCCAGATCGGTGGGGCTGGCCTTTGGATGGTGCGCAGCGAAATCGCCGTTAAAGGTATCTTCTCATACTGGCCATTGTGCTCGAAGACCTTCTGGTTAAGGCCCTTGAGAAGGATATCCAGGTATTCCGCAAACACGGCCGGCGCCTGATCGACATCGACGCCGAAGCGCTCGAACTCGAACTGCTGGTATCCCGAGCCGACGCCGAGTTCGAGGCGGCCGTTCGAAACGATATCGGCAAAGCCGATCTCGGAGAGCAGGCGCTGCGGTTGATATAGCGGCAGCACACACACACCGGTGCCAAGGCGAATGGTGCTCGTAAGGCCAGCACAGTGCGCCACCATCATCAAGGGCGAGGGAACCAGGCTGTAATTGTTGAAGTGGTGCTCGGCGAACCAAGCGGTGTTGAAGCCAGCCTGCTCCGAAGCGATTGTCTGTTCTATGGAGTTACCGATGACGCTGTCGCACGATTGATGATAGCCTCGCTGGGCCGCCAAGATGAACGTCGCGAATTCCATGGCCTGTCCCTCGTTTACACAAAGTGGCCAATCAAGCCTTCGACTTGTGCCGATTGCGGGTGGGCCGCGGTATCGATCCGGCCTGGCGGCGACGTAGTCGACGATCTTGCGCAAAGCCGCTTATCGTTCGGCGGCCGCAGGAAAGCGCCAAAACCTGGCTAGTGATTCGACCCTGATGACGAGTTTTCCGTCACCGATGAAGACGATCACTTGGCAAGCCGCGCTTGGCACGTGCCATGCAGCCGCAGTCTCAATCCTCGAACCTCGTCGGCTTCGACGAACCGCAACCCGTCGCCGGCGAACATTCCGTTGGATTTTCTTGATCGGTTGGCTGGGCGTTTCGCGCGTCAGCCAACGAGGTCAAGCCGCCGTCCACGTAGAGGGTCGAGCCGTTTACGTATGAGGCATCAGGCGAGGCCAGAAAGAACACTGCCTCGGCGACGTCTTCGGGCTCTCCCATCCGCCCCATCGGGATGCGCCGTTTGATCGCTACGGAATCGATGCAGCCGGACTCGACCAGCTGAGCAATGTCAGGCGTACGGATATAGCCAAGAGCGACGGTTGCCGTTCGGATGCCGACCGACCCGAGTTCGGCCGCCATGCACCGGGTCAGAATGTTCATACCCGCCCTGGACGCCCCATAGGCATGGCGCGGCACGAAGGGCAGGAAACTATTGATCGATCCAAGATTGAGGATTACGCCGCCGGCGTCCATCGACTTGATCGCCTCGCGCGCGCAGGTGAAGGTGCCGGTGAGATTGACGTCCAGCACCCGCTCGATCTGTTGCGGGATTTCGATCCCTCGCACAAACGTATCGGCAATAGCAGCACAGTTGACGAGGACCTCGATGCGACCGAAGCGCCCCCGTATTTCCTCGAACAGCGCCACCACGTCGCTCTCGACCGCCAAGTCGACGGATTTCGCCACGTGCCTGCCGCCCAGCAAATCAGCGAGTTCTGCCGCCCCAGCACCATCTTTATCAGCAATCACGACTGTGTCGGAGTTCGCGGCGAACGACGGCGGCGCCTATACCGTTCGCGCCGCCCGTCACGACCACTGTGCGCGCGCCAGTTCGTTCGACCGGCCGGAAGAGTTCGGCTCGAGGCGTCTCGTCGACCGGCGGGTGCGCGTCGCCCGGCTGGTTGAACGACATCCAACCGCCGTCGACCGTCAGCACCGATCCTGTGATGTAGCCCGTCTGTGCGCTGGCCAAAAAACGCACGGCCCGAGCGATCTCGTCGGGGCGCGCCATTCGCCCCATGGGCACGCGGCGGCGCACGGCCGCGAGGTCCATCTTGCCCGCACGTTCCAGTTCCGCCACCATCGGCGTGCGCACGTATCCTGGCGCTACCGCCGTTACGCGGATGCCGCGCGAGGCCCACTCGCATGCAAGCGATCTCGTGAGAGCGATCAAGCCTGCCTTCGAGCTGGCATAGGCGTTGCGCTTGGGATTGCCGAGCACGCCCGCCAGCGAAGCGACGTTGACAATGGCAGCGCCGGGCTGCATGCGCCTCGCCGCTTCGCCGGCCATGATGAAAGGCCCGATCAGATTTGTTGCCAGCACGCGTCGGAAGGCCTCGAAACCGGTGTCGATAGTCGCAGCCATGGCGGGTCCTATCGCCGCGTTGTTGACGAGAACATCGATTTTCGCGAACTGCGCTTCGATGCGGCCGTATAGGGCGACAATGTCCTCTTCTCGTGAGACATCGCATTCGAGGCCCAGATGCGGATGGCCGAGACCGCCGGCCAGTTCAAGAACGCCGCTGCCAGGAAGGTCCACCGCAACGACGATGTCTCCGTCGGCGGCAACGATCTCGACCAGCGCACGGCCGATTCCGCCTGCCGCTCCCGTTATGATGACGACCCGTCCTGCCTGCTTCATATGAACCTCTCCGCAGCCAGCGTCAGAGATATCGACGCGAGTCAGCAGCAAGACCGGTCGCGGACGTCCTGGTGACGGCGAGTTTCCATACCGGGTAGACGCGTTGCGTTCCGCGACCGCTCCCGCGACGCGGCTCCGCAATTGGGAGCCTTGGAAAGCATTGTGGTGACATGCATGGCATTTTCATTTTGATGACGAGCTGCGGCGCTTCCTGAGCGCGTAAACCGGGTCATTGGGATGCGCTGCTCCGATCGGTTGCCGCAAGCCGAACCGTTCTGCATCGGGGACCGCTGGTGGGGTCTGCTCTTCGAGCCAATCGTAAACGACGGTCCGTTCGGCAATGCGCCACGCCCCTTCCCTCTTCTGAAAAAGATCGCAGTAACGGCCGCAGAGAAGCACCTGGCGTGCTTCTCCGTCATTGTCTGGTCCGCGTTGCAGCGCGGTGAAATAGCTTTCGACCACGGCCTCCGACGGGTCGATGAATTCGATCAAGACGTTCGTGATCTGGTGGATTAAGCGCGGTCCGGTTTTGAAGAGACCAAGCGCAAACTCAAAGAAGCCCTCGGCTGAGCCGCGATAGGCACCGTGATTGTCATGCGCATCGGGCCAATATGCACTGCGCAGCGCAGCCTCATCCGCGCGATCTATGCCGCGGCAGTACCGATAAAGGCAGTCGCGGATCGCCTCGCGGTCGCGCAGTTCGGTGATTTTTGCCTGGCCCATCGCTCTGTCGCAAATTTGAGATTGGAAGAGGCGTTTCGTGCCTCTAGGTGCGTGCAAGGTCGAACCGATCGGCAACTGAAGAAGCCAGAACGGAGACGAACTTCACGTGTCGCGTGCGTGTCATTGAGGTCTCGATGCCGGAGAGAAGGTAGGCAGGGAAGCGGCCGGACATCTTGCTTTGCGGTGTGGGGCCACGTCTCGTCGATTCCACCTAAGCTTCCCCAGTTCTTGGTTGCATGGCGGCTGGTTCGAACCGCGCTGCCGATGTGCGATCGACTTCCAGCGCACGTTCGGGGCAGGATCGCGCGCCTTGTGACGCAAGCAGTTGCTCCCCCTCCGCAACCTGAATGTCACCGGGCAGGATGTAGCCATCGTCATCAAGCTTGAAGATGTCCGGCGCTTGCGCCCAGCATCGCGCGTGACCCTGGCATTTGGCATTGTGGACGATAATGCGCATAGCGCTGCCTCCATTGTCTTGGCATGGCTCGGCGATGGTCATGACCAGTCCAGGATCAGATTTTCGATCCCGAACACATGGCCGCCACAGGTGATGGGCGCTGTACCCTCCTTGATCCGGAAGGTCGGTATGCGCGCCAGCCACTCCTCCAGGCCAATGACAATCTCGCGCCGGGCAAGGTGTGAGCCAAGGCAACGGTGGGGACCATAGCCAAAGGCGGCGTGGCGGTTGTGCTCTCGCGCCAGATCGACCGTGTTGGGGGATTCGAATTCCTCCGGGTCGCGATTTGCAATCATCGTGGCGCACGAAACATAGTCCCCCTTTCGGATCGGCGCGCCTTCGAAGTCGATATCTTTCGTAGCCACGCGGATCAACTGAATGGGCGGATAGGCCCGCAGCAACTCTTCGGTTGCGAGCAGGATGCGGTCCGGTTCGCTGCGCAGCAGTTCCTGATCCTTGAGGTTGCGCGCTAGATAAGCCAGGTCAAAGCCAATAGCTGCTGCGACAGTGTCAAGTCCCGCGACGAACACGAGCACGCCGATGCCACGGATCTCCCCGTCGGTTAGCCGGCGGCCTTCGATCTGTGCCTGCACGATGAAGGTCATGAGATCGTCGACCGGATCCTTGCGGCGATTGGTTGCAAGTTCATCGATGAAAGCCACAATCTTGCGGGCAGCCACAGGTCGTTCCACATCGTCGCCGTGGAGCAGATCTTTCGCCCAGCCGACAAATGTATCGAGTCCCTGATCCGGCAACCCCAGAAAGCGAAGGAAGATGCTGACAGTGAACGGAAAGGCAAAATCCTTCATGACGTCGCAGCTCGTGGCCGATGCGGTGATCCGGTCGATCAGGGCTATCGCTCGCTCACGGACAGCCGGTTCCAGTGCCGTCACCCGCTTGGGCGAAAGCAGCGGACTGAGCAGTGAGCGAAATGCGCCATGGGCCGGTGGATCGAGCTCAAGCGGGATCGTCGGCCAGGTTTCGCCCAGTATGGAGGAGAAGATGCTGCGATGGCTGGAAAAAGTTTCAGCGTCCTGCAGCACCTTACGCTGGTCTGCGGCGCGGGTGATGACCCAGGTGCCCCGGCCATCTTGCGTGTTGTAGGGGGAATAGAAGATCGGAGGCCCGTCATGGGCGCAAGCGACGGCTGCGTGTGGATCCCCGTTGGGCGTTGGTGGCATGCCTGGCGATGTGAACAGGCTGAAGTCTCTCACCATTTCGGGCGGGACATGATCTGGAACCGGGTTGATCGCCATTGCATTTCTCCTGCCGTCTAACCACTAACCAGGCCGCGCACCATGGCATCTTGGCCATCCAGCAAGCTTGTTGCCCTCTTGGCCAGACCGCTGCCTGCCCGCCAAAGAGCCGACGAGCGAAATCGTCGGAGACCCGGCGTTTTCCAGCTTCGAACGGCGAACCGGAATGAAGCTCTTGCTCCACAGCGGTTCGGGGTCGATCATCTCTTCGAGGATATCCGCAGCGCGGCACGCGAAAGACCGGTTGGCCGCCGAAGTGCTCGCCGGTCTCCTCAAGCGCCGGCGAGAGGGCAGGAGCAAGCACATTCTGGTCGAACCGTATCTGCAGGTCGATCGGTGGCCATTGGCCGGTGCCGGGCGGTTGTGACGGTGACGCCAGTCACGCCGGTCGATATTGCATTCCGCGGGCAATGCCCGTTTCGGATAGAATCTGAACTGACGCTGACCTGACATGCCGTCCTCCTTCATTGCATTGAGCGCGATATCACTCACGAATGGACGCCAGTCGGTATCTCCTGCCGTCTCACATGAGAGCTTCAAAAGTCGTGCCAACGGCGCGGAAAGAGCCCTGCAGGAGATTTTCTACATATCATTCAACAGCTTGAACGAATGCGCAGCCGCAAGCCTGGCGGAGCAAAGCCGTGTCCCGGACATGACAAACCCGACAGCAAGGTCGCGGCAGCTTCAAAATGCTCCGAGAGCACAAGGCGGCTTTTTCCGTCACCTTGGGACCGTGCCCGCCTCACGCAAGCGCGGTTCAGAAAGATCACATGGCCAGCTTGCTAATGGACGTGCTGGCTTTTTTGTACCCGTTGTCGATTTCGAAGCGGTCTCGCGAGCGTCGATAGGGCGAAGCGCGTGGGCCTGTCAGCCGTCTCAATCCTGAGAACGGAGGCCATAGGGACCCTCGTCAGGTTAACCCCGATCGACTCCTGTCCCTCGTTCCGAGTTTGAGCCCAGATTTTCGCTTCGAATACGAGCCACGTGTTCGCCGCGCCGGCGACCCGGCGACCCTCCGGTCCGACTTCCGACATTTTTGTCCAGCTTCGGACAAAGAGGGGCGCGGCTTGATACGCATAAACGGGATCCCCTCTGCCCAGAGCTCACGATCAGATGATTATGGGCGCGCTCGCTCTCGGCGAAGGCACGGTCTTGGCCGCTCAAGGCAAAGAGTGTCGCTGCAAAAAACAGTGTGACCCCCAGCCTGAAAATCAAATGGCACGGCGCTTGCGTCGTACTCGGCAGAACCCATCACAAGGTGGCCAGGAGTAAGACCATTGCTGACATCGCGACGCCCCGTACAAGCGCCTAGTGAAACCGTTCTCGTGCCGCCACAAATCGAGAACGCCCGTGCTCGCGAGCGGTTTTGCCATGGCTGATCCAAGGTCGACGCAAAACGCGCGGCGCTCGACCGAATTGCCGGCCGCGGTCGATGCCGTGTCAGTTTCAACCGAAAAAGCAGCGCACCAGTTTTCCTCCAGGAGCACATTGATGACCGTCAAAAAAAAGGTTCCTTTCGTCACCTTTCGCACGCGTGTTCGCGATGATTCCATCGAGGGACCAAACCCGCACCGCTGGGAAGACAAGACATCCGACGACTGTTTCAGCGGCAAGCGCATCATCCTGTTCTCGCTGCCCGGTGCCTTCACCCCGACCTGCTCGACCTTCCAGTTGCCCGATTTCGAAATGCTCTACGACGAGTTCGAGAAGGAGGGAATTGACGCAATCTACTGCGTTTCCGTCAACGATGCGTTCGTCATGAATGCGTGGGGCAAGGCCCTGGGGCTGAAGAAAGTCCAGCTCATCCCAGACGGCTCGGGCGAGTTCACCCGCAAGATGGGCATGCTGGTTGCCAAGGACAATCTCGGCTTCGGCATGCGCTCCTGGCGCTACGCTGCCGTGATCAACAATAGCGTGGTGGAGCAGTGGTTCGAGGAGGACGGTTTCTGCGACAACTGCGAGGCCGACCCCTATGGCGTATCGTCGCCGCAGAACGTCCTTGAAACGCTGAGAGCCGCCAAAGCCGTGACGGCTGCATGATCTAGACGAGTCAACGTCTCGAAAGTCCCCTTGCACAAGGCGAAGGGTCGCTCGGTAGGAGTTTCACGCTAGCCATGGAGTCCTCAGCAAGCCTGCTTCAGCGTCAGAAGCAATCGTTGGTTTTGACGCCGCAAATGATGGAATCCATTCGCCTGTTGCAACTGGCGCATCCCGAACTGCATCAGTTCGTCGAGCAGGAAATCGAGAAGAACCCCTTTCTGGAACGGGCATCAAACCGGGCGCCGAAGGACATTCCGTCGATTTCGGCCGGGAACCCGCGCATCGGGCCGACCACGGGCGGAATATCGGATCAGGCCTCGCAGTGGAAATCAATCCGCGGCAAAAACAATGTCCAACCGGGGGGAAACCATGCGTTCGAAGATACCTGGACGTCCATCGAAACATTGCACGACCATGTCGCTCGTCAGATCGCTCTCAGCGCATTCGCGCCGCTGGAGCGGCGAATAGCTGGCGAGCTTGCCGGTCATCTGGAAGACACCGGATACCTTCCGGTGAACCTTGCGGAACTGGCCCGCAGCCTGAATGTCCGGGAGGCTGTTGTGGAACGGGTTCTCGGAACCTTGCAGCAGTTCGATCCACCGGGTATTTTTGCGCGAACTCTCAGCGAATGCCTTGAGATACAATTGCGGCAGCTAGACAGGTTCGACCCGGCAATGGCAGCGCTGGTCGCCAATCTTGAAGCGCTGGCGCGACGCGATTTTCAAACATTGAAGCGCCATTGCGGTGTCGATGAAGACGACCTTCTCGACATGTTGCACGAAATCCGCGCGCTGGATCCCAAGCCCGGAAACCGATTCCAATCCGGAGGGCCTGAATCGATCATTCCCGACGTCTTGGTCCAGCCCTCTCCCGGAGGTGGGTGGCAAATCGAACTCAATCCAGACACGCTGCCCAGGCTGCTGATGAACCAAAACTATTTTGCCCAGGTCTCCCGCCTAAGCGCTCAAAATTCGAAAGATCAGTCATTTCTCAACGAATGCCTCCAAAACGCGAACTGGCTAATCCGCAGCCTTGATCAGCGCGCCAAGACGATCCTCAAGGTAGCGGCTGAAATCATCCGCCAGCAGGACGCCTTTTTTGAACATGGGGTCGCCCACCTGCGGCCTCTCAATCTCAGGACTGTCGCGGATGCGATCAACGTGCACCAGTCGACGGTAAGCCGGGTAACGTCGAACAAGTACATGCTGACCCCGCGCGGCGTGTTCGAACTGAAGTATTTTTTCACTGTCGCGATCGGCTCCTGTGAAGGCGGCGACGCGTACTCCGCCGAAGCTGTCCGCCATCAAATCAAGGCGATGGTTGCCGTGGAATCGCCCAACGAAGTGCTTTCCGACGACGACATCGCCACCCGGCTCAAGGAAACCGGGATCGACATTGCTCGCCGCACCGTTGCGAAATATCGTGAGGCGCTGAACATCCCGTCCTCCGCGCGACGTCGCCGGGAAAAGCGCGTGCGTCTTCGATGCCAATCAAGCCCGGGCGGCGGCGGCGACGAAAGCGGCTCTTAAGCGAGCCCGTTCTTGATCCGTGCCAAGTGG
Source organism: Mesorhizobium erdmanii USDA 3471 (assembly GCF_000472705.1). Classification (GTDB taxonomy): domain Bacteria; phylum Pseudomonadota; class Alphaproteobacteria; order Rhizobiales; family Rhizobiaceae; genus Mesorhizobium; species Mesorhizobium erdmanii. Next base: position 419,092 of record NZ_KI421454.1, read on the forward strand.
CTTTCGCCTTCCTCCGGGCCAAAACAGCTTTCGAAATCGCCGCATTCCCGACAGCTGGGCGCGGTGCATAGCGAAAAGCCTTCAGCCTCGCAGAGCTTACGATAGAAATACTTCTTCCATTTCATGTTTTTGGTGTTGCCGGCCGCCAGCGCCGGGAAATGCCTGGCCATTAAGCGGCTGAGTTCGGCCCGATTGAAAAGGCCAAGGTCCTGCCACAGATGGTCATTGCGCAAACTGCGCCTGGCGATGATCTTGGCGAAGAGGGTGCACGCCGGATCGCCTGGCCTGGCATGCCCAATAAGCAAGCCGCGCAGAAGCCCTTCCTCCATATCCGGCTCGGGATCGGTCAGCTTTTCCAGCGCGAAGGCGTTGACGGGAACAGCCGGGAAATAGCGTGTCATGACATCTCGCAGGTCGGCACGCGAAAGGCCGGTTGCTTCGGTGGCGGTCGCCTTGCCGGCCTCGACCTCCTCGAACGCGAGGTAGAAAACACAGGCAAGCACATGCCGGTCGAACGCCGCCGCCTGGTCTGTCGGCGGCCATTGGCTGGTGCTGAAACAGCCACGGTGATGGGCGAATGTGGCGCCGTTCTGCTGGTCTTGTTCCCAGCTCATGCAGCAAGCTTGTCGGCCGCAAGGTGGGTCTGGCAGTTCTTCGGGCAGACGCGGCCGCAGGCGCCGCAGCCGATGCAGAGGCCGGCATGGTCGACGATCATGACCATGCGGTTGAGCTCGCCGTCGAAGTCGTCGTCCTCGCCCGCGCAGATGCCGAGGATTTCGCCTGCGTCATCGACGCCATGAAGGTGCATGACCTCGCGCGAGCAGACCTTGAAGCAGCGGCCGCAGCCGATGCAGGTCGCGCCATCGATCGCCGTCAGATAGTGCGGCGTCCAGGGAGAGCCGTCGCGGGTGACGAAAGCGCCCGTCATTGTGAATTCTCCAACGCTGCGAGTTCTTCCTTTGCCGCATCCAACTCGGCAAAAACCTCGAAGGCTTTCCAGGCGACCGCCTCGATCTCGGTCCAGTTGACCGGAAGGTCCTCGGCAAGGTCGTGCAATTCCATCTTGGCGGCTCCCGCGCGCGACTGCAGCTTGCGGACCTTCTTCTGCAACAGCGCAAGGTCTGACATGATCCCCTTCCTCGCAAGCCGGTCGTTACGCCCGCGCCATGTCGGGACGCGCTTCGATGGCCACGAGCGCATCGCCGGCGCGCCGGCCTCGGCGGGTTTCCGGAACGTCTCGAAGCCGAACCGGTGATGCCGATGGACGCTGCAGCCAGCTTATGCAATCCCGCGCGGCGAGACGCAGGTCCGTATCCTTCGAGTTCGGCATAAGAGCGGTTGAGCGCAGACGACAATCAAGATCTTGTTCCCGACGTCGACGCGGGCGGTGAGCGCATATTGTGAGGGTGTCGATTTGGCGACGCCCCTATGCCAGAGAAGGCGGATCTCGCGTGGATCCGGCGCGTTGCTTTCCTTCGCTCCATTGATCGCATCAACCAGGATCTAAATAATCGCGAGGCGGCTGCCGCCCCAGGAGGAAGCCTCAAGCGCCGTGCCGGGAACGCAGGACGCAGCTCATAAAAAGTTGTCTTCATCCCATTCATGGGTTTGCTCAACAGCGCGGCAGGAAGACAGGCCGGCACCAGGCGTGTCGTGAATTGGACAAGCCCGACGACAGGTTGCGGCCGCCTTTTCAGGAACGGCCCGACAGGATTGCTGGGGAGGCAAGCTGAATTCACGCCGCGTTCAACCGTGTTGCACATTGGTCTCATCGCACCCCTTTGTCAGTTCCAAGGCCTGCCGCTCGAACAGGCGGCGGTAGATGCCGTCGCGACGGATCAGCGCGGCATGGTCGCCCTGCTCGGTGATGCAACCACGGTCGAAGACAAGCAGCCGGTCGAGTGCCCGCACCGTCGAGAGCCGGTGCGCAATGACGAGCGTGGTGCGCCCGACCATGAGCCGCTCCATCGCCTTCTGGATCAGCACCTCCGATTCCGAGTCGAGGCTTGATGTCGCCTCGTCCAGAATGAGGATCGGGGCATCGGCGAGGAAGGCGCGCGCTATCGCCACACGCTGGCGCTCGCCGCCTGAGAGCTTCACGCCGCGTTCGCCGACCAGCGTACCGTAGCCGTTCGGCAGGCGTGCAATGAAGTCATGCGCGCTGGCGAGCCGCGCCGCCTGCTCAATGTCGGACCGAGAAGCACCCGGCCGCCCATAGGCTATGTTCTCGGCCAGCGAGCGGTGGAACAGGAGGGGCTCCTGCTGTACGATCGCGATCTGCGAGCGCAGCGAACCCTGCGTCACCCGCGAAATGTCCTGCCCATCGATCAAGATTCGTCCAGCATCCAGGTCGTAAAGCCGCTGGATGAGCTTGACGAAGGTGGTCTTGCCGGAGCCAGAGGGGCCGACCAGACCGACCCGCGCGCCGGCCTCAATCGAAATCGACAAGTCGCTGTAGAAGGGCGACCAATGATTGCCGTAGTGGAAATGGACGCTCTCAAAATCGATGTGACCCTTCGTGATCCGGATCGGCTTGGCGCCCGGAACATCGGCCACGTCGGGCGGCTGGCTGTAGGTTTCGACCAGTTCCTCCATCTCATTTGCAGAGCGCTGGATGTTGCGCACGTGCATGGAAACATCTCGCAAGTAGCCATACAGGACGGTGAAAGACGCGAGCACCAAGGCGATGTCGCCTGGGGTAGCCTGGCCGCGCGACCACACGAATAAGGCATAACCGATCAAAGCCGCTCTCATCGCAAGAAGCATGATTCCTTGGAATGCAGCACTGACCGTTCCGCGCACCCAAGTCCGGCGGGTGCGGTGCCGCCACTTGGAGATGACTTTCGCGAGGCGATGATCTTCCCGCACCTCGGCGCCGAAGCCTTTGACCACCGCGTTACAGCTGATCGCGTCGGCAAGCGAGCCGCCAAGCCTCGTGTCCCAGTTGTTTGCAAGACTTGCCGCTGGCGCCACATAGCCGAGCGACAGGATAATGATCAGCGCCACATAGCCAACCGAGCCGCAGGCGATGATCAACCCCATCATCGGCCAATACCAGCCGAGCAGAACGCTCGACCCCACGAGCATGATGAGCGACGGGAACAACGCGAAAAGGATCGTGTCGTTGAGGATGCAGAGCGCCCACATGCCGCGCGTGATCTTGCGTACCGTCGAGCCGGCGAAGGTTTTCGCATGCCAATCGGTCGAAAAGCGCTGGACGCGATGGAACGCATCGCTGGCGATGTCCGACATCATCTTCAGAATGAAATCATTGTAGGCAATGAAGGCGACGTTGCGCATGACGACGGCGCCGAGTGCGAGCGCAATCAACATTGAAAAGGCCGCAAGAGCCGCATCCCACACGACGGCGTCGGCTGCCGCTCCCTGGGCGACCGCGTCTACCAGCCGTCCGGAATAGAGCGGCATCAGAACGTCAAGGAGCGTTGCGACAAGCACCGCAATCATAATGATCGCGAGCCGGACCGGCTGCCTGTTCCAGTGGCGTATGGTGAAGGCGAAAACGTCGCGAAAGGCGGCGCCGCGCAGATCGATGTGAAAACGCCGCGTGGCTTTGTACGAGCGCAGCAGGACGCTCGGTCTCAAGAAACCTGAAATGGAAGGTCTGCGTGAGGACGAAAACATCGCTCGGAATGCGGGGGGCTGACCTGGACCTGACATGTTGCTTTCTTTCCTTCGTTCCATCGATCGCGATGTCACCCGCGAGATGAATATCGGCCGCGGGCACGCGCTGCCCTACGAGGAGAGAACCGCAAAAGCCGCGCCAAAGGCTCAGAAAGAAGCTCAGAAGAATTTTCTGCATATTCTACAATGACAAACGAGGTCTCAGCAGGGCAACGGGGGCGTAACAGTGCCGTGTCGCGCACTCGACAAACCCGACAGGACGCCTCGGTCGCGCGGGCATCCTTGGCGAACGGCCCGACAGGATTGCTCCTCACGCGAGGCGGAATCTACGCCCGCCCGATTCAACGGCGTTCCGCGTTGAACAATTCCCGCCGATGTCGGACATGCGACATAGCAGTGTTAGAGCCATCATGTTGTTTTGAAATGATTCCCTTCTTTGGCACGGTCCATGCGTAGCTGTTCGCGAACGCGTCCGGCCTGAAGGAGAGACAGTCCATGATCAAGCGCACCGAAAACGCCGTGGCCTAAAGACCGCGCTTGCCGGGGGCCGAGCCGGCGCAACGCTGGCGCACCAAGGTCGAGGCGGGTTGCCGCGCCGGCGCCAAGAAGCGCGCAGGCCGAATGTGGCGGCGGCAACTCCTTCGGCTAACCATCATCATCATCATCATCATGACAGACCGGGCGTGCGCCTTGTGTGATTGCGCTCAGGAGAAGGATCACATCCATGAGACCTGTTTATCTGGACAACAACGCAACGACACGGGTCGATCCTGAAGTCGTTCAAGCAATGCTGCCGTTTTTTACCGACCAATTCGGCAACCCTTCGTCGAGCCACGATTTTGGCGCTTCCGCCGGGGCGGCGGTGAGAAAGGCGCGCCTGCGGGTGCAAACGCTGATCGGAGCGGAGTTCGACGACGAGATCACCTTCACCTCGGGCGGGACGGAAAGCGACAACGCCGCGATCCTCTCGGCGCTCGAGGTGATGCCTGAGCGCACAGAGATCGTGACTTCCGCAGTCGAGCATTCGGCCGTGCTGACGCTTTGCGCCCACCTTGAGAAGACGCGCGGCATCAAGGTGCATAGGATCCCGGTGGATCGCCACGGCCGGCTCGACCTCGACACTTATAAGGCCGCCCTCACCCCGCGCGTGGCGATCGTCTCGATCATGTCGGCGAACAACGAGACCGGAACGATCTTCCCGGTGGTCGAGCTTGCTGAGTTGGCCAAGGAAGTCGGCGCCCTTTTTCATACCGACGCGGTGCAAGCGGTCGGCAAGCTTGCGATCGACTTGAAATCGACGGCAATCGATATGCTGTCTCTCTCCGGTCACAAATTACACGGACCGAAAGGGATCGGCGCACTTTATATAAAGCGCGGCGTGCGCTTCTGTCCGCTGATCAAGGGGGGAGGCCAGGAGGGCAACCGCCGCGCGGGCACGGAGAATACGCCAGGCATCGTCGGCCTCGGCGTGGCAGCCGATCTTGCCTTGAACTTCATGGACGACGCGAACACACGGGTAAAGGCGTTGCGCGACCGCCTGGAGAAGGAACTTCTCCAGTGCATCCCAGACGCCTTCGTCGCCGGCGATTTGCTAAAGCGGTTGCCGAATACCGCAAACATCGCCTTTGGAGATATCGAAGGTGAGGGCATACTGCATTTCCTCAATCGCGAGGGCATCGCCTGCTCCTCCGGCTCTGCTTGCGCCTGCGGCTCGCTGGAGCCGAGCCACGTCTTGGTGGCGATGAATATCCCCAATAACGCGGCACACGGCGCAATCCGTTTCTCCTTTTCGCGCAACAACGGCGAGGAGGACGTCGACCGCGTGCTCGAGGTCATGCCCGGGATCGTTAAGAAGCTGCGTGAGCTTTCCCCATCTGCCAGCCAGGCGAGAGGACTTCAATCAACTCCAGGCCTGGGCGACAAGGCAAACCCGACCACCGTTTCCGGCCCAGGAGAAAGCAATGCGCAGTTGTTTCGCTGAAAGCCGTGCCATCGATGTCACCGACATCCTCGCCCGGCTGAAGAGCCTGTCGGCTGCGGAGGAGTTCTTCGCAGTCCTTGGCATCTCTTATGATCCGAAGGTGCTCAATGTCTCACGGCTGCATATCCTGAAGCGCATGGGCCAATATCTCGCTGAAGAGGATTTCGCCGGTCTTCCCGACGGGGTGATCGCCGCGCGGGCGCGTGCGACATTGGAACGCGCCTATGAGGATTTCGCGACATCCTCGCCACTCACCCACCGGGTCTTCAAGGTGCTCAAAGAGCACGATCCCGACAAACCGGCCACTCGGGACCACACCTTTGTCCCGTTCGAGTCGATCCTGAGGCGGTTCGGGACAGAATGAACGCGACACGAGTGCGACGCGACAATGTCGAAAAGCCGACAAACTCGGTCATCACGACGGCACCGTTCGGAAGAAAACAACCCCATGTCAAAAGGAAACAGAGCAACGCAAAGCGGTTGGCACGAATGATGCTGCGAAGGAGATGAACGCCAGGGCCGCTTGCGGATTGGAGCCGAGAAAGACGCAATGCACATTGTAATCTGTATCAAGCAGGTGCCGGACTCCGCGCAGATACGTGTTCACCCGGTGACGAACACGATCATGCGCCAGGGCGTGCCGACCATCATCAACCCTTACGACCTGTTCGCCCTCGAAGAGGCACTGAGATTGCGCGACGCCCATGGCGGCGAGGTCACCGTGCTTACGATGGGTCCGCCGATGGCAGAAGATGCGCTGCGCAAGGCGCTCACCTATGGCGCCGACCGCGCGGTACTCTTGACCGACCGCTGTTTTGCCGGCTCCGACACGCTGGCGACGTCCTTCGCGCTTTCTCGGGCAATCGTGAGAATTGGCGAGACCTTTGGCGCGCCGGACATCGTCTTCGCCGGCAAGCAGACGATTGATGGCGATACCGCCCAGGTCGGGCCCGGCATCGCCAAGCGCCTCGGCCTCCTGCAGTTCACCTATGTGGCGAAGATCGACTCTATCGATGTCGATGCGCGCGAGATCACCGTCAAGCGCCGTTCGGAAGGCGGTACGCAGATGCTGAAAAGCAGGCTGCCTTGCCTCGTCACAATGCTGGAAGGCACCAACGAAATCCGCAGGGGCTCGCTCGACGACGCCATGCGCGCCGCGCGCAGCCAGATCGTGAAATGGAGCGCGGCCGAAGCTGGCATTGACGACCTCAACAAATGCGGCCTGCGCGGCTCGCCGACGGTCGTCAAGCGCGTTTTCGCCCCTACCACGCGGGCGGAAAAGGCGACGCAGATCGACATGACCGACAAGACGCAGCACGACCTCGCTGACGAACTGATCGCCTCAATCTTTACCCGCCAGCCAGCGCTGGAACACGAACTCGCCTTCGACGGCGGCCAGTGACGGGACGGCAAGGAGAGATGATGTCGAACGCTAACCGCGAAGCCCCTCCTTCCGCCGGCCGTGCCGGCATCAAGAGGGAATTGCCTGAGCACTTTAGGGACTATCGGCACGTCTGGGTTTTCATCGAACTGGAACGCGGCGAGGTCCATCCCGTGTCCTTCGAACTGCTTGGCGAAGGCCGCAAGCTCGCCGACAAGCTAGGCATCCAGCTTGCGGGGATCGTGCTCGGACCGCCGGGTGAGGCCACGCAGCATGCCATTGCCGAGGCCTTTGCTTACGGCGCCGACCTTGTCTATCTCGTCGAGGCACCGTTGCTTGCCGACTATCGCAACGAGCCTTTCACCAAGGCGATGACGGATCTGGTCAATACCCACAAACCGGAGATCCTGCTTCTTGGTGCCACCACGCTCGGCAGGGATCTCGCTGGCTCAGTAGCGACGACCTTGCTGACAGGGCTCACTGCCGACTGTACCGAACTCGATGTGGTCGACGGTTCGCTCGCTGCGACCCGTCCGACTTTCGGCGGTTCCTTGCTATGCACGATCTATACGCTCAACTACCGGCCGCAGATGGCCACCGTACGACCGAGGGTTATGGCCATGCCACCGCGGACGGATAAGCCGGTCGGGCGTGTCATCCGGCACAAGCTGTCAATGACCGAGGAAGAGATCATCACCAAAGTCCTTGGCTTCAACCTCGATCGCCAATCGGCAAAGGCAAATCTCGCCTACGCCGACATCGTGGTTGCCGGAGGCCTCGGTCTGGGCTCAGCGGAGAATTTGCAGCTTGTGAAGAATCTAGCGCGGGCAATCGGCGCCGAATATGGCTGTTCGCGCCCGCTGGTCCAGAAGGGCTGGATGCCGGCCGATCGGCAGGTTGGCCAAACGGGCAAGACCATCCGGCCAAAGCTCTACATAGCGGCCGGGATTTCCGGCGCCATTCAGCATCGGGTTGGCGTGGAGGGGGCTGATTTGATCGTAGCCATCAACACCGACCCGAACGCCCCGATCTTCGACTTTGCCCACCTCGGCATCGTCACCGACGCAATCCGTTTCCTGCCGGCATTGACGGAAGCTTTCACCCGGCGGCTGTCGCCGCACAGCCACGACAAGCTTGCGAGCTAAGGGAGAGGGCCATGATCGAGGAAGAATTCGACGCCATCGTCGTCGGGGCCGGTATGTCCGGAAACGCGGCCGCCTACACCATGGCAAGCCAGGGCCTGACGGTGCTGCAGTTGGAGCGCGGCGAGTATCCGGGCTCCAAGAATGTCCAGGGCGCCATCATGTACGCCGACATGTTGGAGCAAATCATTCCGGATTTCCGGGATGATGCGCCTCTCGAGCGGCATCTGGTCGAGCAGCGATTCTGGGTGATGGACGACACCTCCCACACCGGGATGCAGTATCGATCGGACGATTTCAACGAGGCGAAGCCCAATCGCTACACGATCATCCGCGCCCAATTCGACAAGTGGTTTTCGCGCAAGGTGCGCCAGGCCGGCGCGACGGTGCTGTGCGAGACGACGGTGACCGAACTTGTCCGCAATGCCAGCGGCAAGGTGATCGGCGTGCGCACCGACCGGGCTGGCGGGCCGATCTACGCGGACGTCGTCGTGCTCGCAGAAGGTGTCAACGGACTGCTCGGTACACGGGCCGGCCTGCGCAAGATGCCGAAGCCAGAAAGCGTGGCGCTCGCTGTCAAGGAAATGCATTTCCTACCCGATGAGGTCATTGAGCAGCGGTTCGGCCTCCAGGGCGACGAAGGCTGCGTGATCGAAGCGGCGGGCACGATTTCCCGCAGCATGGCCGGACTGGCCTTCCTCTACACCAACAAGGAGTCGATCTCTCTCGGCATCGGCTGCCTCGTCTCCGATTTCGCCCAGACAATGGAGAGCCCTTACGTCCTCCTCGACAACTTCAAAAACCATCCTTCGATCCGGCCGCTGATCGCGGGCTCGGAAGTCAAGGAGTATTCCGCGCATCTCATTCCCGAAGGTGGCTACAAGGCAATTCCGCAGCTCTTCGGCGACGGTTGGGTGGCGGTCGGTGATGCCGCCCAACTGAACAACGCTATTCACCGCGAGGGTTCGAACCTTGCCATGACTTCCGGTCGCATCGCGGGCGAGGCAATCATTGAGATCAAGGGCCGCAACCAGCCGATGATCAGGAGGAACCTCGCCCTCTACAAGACCATGCTGGACAAGTCCTTCGTAGTCAAAGACCTGATGAAATATAAGGACATGCCGGCCCTGATACACACCAATTCCCGCAATTTCTTCATGACTTACCCGCAGTTGATGTCGCAGGCCGCGCAGAACTTCATGCGGGTCGACGGAACCCCGAAAATCGAGAAGGAAAAGGCGACCACTGCTGCCTTCATCAAGGCGCGTTCGCGCTGGGGGCTGATCAGCGATGTGGTCCGCCTGGCACTCGCCTGGCGCTGAAGGAGAAACAGGATGACGATGGCCGTGACGAAGTTACGTGTCGAGGAGAAGCTTTATCAGAACCGCTATCTGGTCGATCCGGGCCGCCCGCATATCAAAGTGCGACCGCATGAGAGGCCGAGCGCGAACCTGCTCGCGCTGACACACATCTGCCCGGCCAAGTGCTATGAGTTGAACGACAAGGGACAGGTGGAGACGACTTCCGACGGCTGCATGGAATGCGGCACCTGTCGCGTGCTGTGCGAGGCCAGCGGTGAGATCGTGTGGAATTACCCGCGCGGCGGCTTCGGGGTTCTCTTCAAGTTCGGATGACTGGCGCAAAGAGCGGGAAACGAGAGGCTCGCAATGCGGTCAAGACCGCCAATATTGTTCACAATTGCCGAAAGGCTGAAAATACTATGTTTCTGGAACTCAAAATACAAAAAAGGGCTTGGGAGGAGCACGTTGGACAACCCTTGAGGTGTTTGCATGGCTCACATGCTTCCAGATCAGGTCGGTGAAATTGCATCTCGGAACACCCCGCCTGAACCTGCGGTCGAAGCGGCGCGCAATGCGGACAGCTTGCTCAGGGGAATCTACGAGATATCGAAGATTCTGACTGCCCCGACCCGGCTGGAGATTACGCTTGCCAATGTCGCGAATATCCTCTCCTCGTTTGTGCAAATGCGTCATGGCGCAATCGTCGTCCTGGACGCTGAAGGAGAGCCGCAGATTAGCGCAACTACCGGCGGCGCTGTGCCTCAGTCAGCCGCCGGCAGCGTCATACCCCAGGCTGTAATAGACAAAATCGTCGCTACTGGAGTGCCGATCGTCATACAAGACACAAGCACGTCCGAGCTATTTCAGGCTGATCCTCAATCGAGCAGCGGCACGGTCGCAACTGCGTTTATCGGTGTCCCGTTAAAGGCTGAGGAAAGGATCTTCGGGACGCTGTCGATCGACCGCGTCAGGAACGGTACCACCTGGTTCCGCTACGAGGAGGACTTACGTTTCCTGGCCATGGTCGCCAATCTGGTCGGCCGAACCATTCGCCTGCATCGCACTTTGAGCACAGCTGGTCAGCGACCTATCGAGAAGCAACCGAGACCAGAGCAGTCGCTCGACGAGGACAGGACCCATTCGGCCCGACATCCGCATGTCAAGATCGACGGAATCATCGGAGAAAGTCCCGCACTCAAGCAAGTGCTGGAGATCGTCTCGGTCGTGGCCAGGACCAATTCCACCGTGCTTCTGCGAGGCGAAAGCGGTACTGGCAAGGAGTTCTTTGCACAGGCCATCCATAAGCTTTCACATCGGAGGGAGAAATCCTTCGTCAAATTGAACTGCGCCGCACTGCCCGAAAGCGTCTTGGAATCGGAGCTCTTTGGCCACGAGAAGGGCGCCTTCACCGGAGCTATCCTGCAGCGCGCCGGCCGGTTCGAATTGGCGAATGGCGGAACCCTGCTGCTTGATGAAATCGGCGAGATTTCGCCTGCCTTTCAAGCCAAGCTGTTGCGCGTCTTGCAGGAAGGAGAACTTGAGCGAGTGGGCGGCACCAGGACCCTAAAGGTTGACGTGCGGCTCATATGCGCCACCAACAAGGACCTCGAGATGGCTGTCCGGAATGGAGAGTTCAGGGCCGACCTTTATTACCGCATCAATGTGGTGCCAATAGTCCTGCCTCCCCTCAGAGAGCGGCCGGGCGATATTCCACGTCTTGCCAAAGCTCTCCTCGATAGATTCAACAAGGAGAACCATCGCGATCTTGCCTTCACGCCGTCGGCGCTTGACCTGATCTCGCAATGCTATTTCCCTGGCAACGTGCGTGAGTTGGAGAATTGTGTGCGACGGACGGCCACACTTGCGCGTTCAACGACAATAACTGCGTCGGATTTCGCCTGCAAGAACAGCCAGTGCCTGTCTTCGCTTCTGTGGAAAGGAGTCGGCCGTTCGCACGGCGCCTATGCCGTCGACGAGTTCGCACGTGGCAATATGATGCCGGTTGGATCGCCGCTGCCTGCCATGCGAGTCGGCCCCTCACAGAATGAGGCATCGCCCGGCGAGACCTGCGACCCCCACCATCCCGTTTGCCCTGCAATGAACCCGCGTCTGACGGAACGCGACCGGCTGATTGATGCGATGGAGAAAGCCGGCTGGGTTCAGGCCAAGGCGGCTCGTGTTCTTGGTCTCACGCCGCGGCAGGTCGGCTATGCTTTGCGCCGGCATCGTATCGGAGTGAAGAAGTTCTAAACGTCCCTGGTGACATCAAACGTGGGGGCGCGGTTGCTGCCCGCACCGGGCGTAACTGAGACAAGACGTCACTTTTCGCGTTGCTTTTGACCGTTGTCGGCGACCTGACAAAACCGTGTCGCAGGAAACGGACACAATTGGACACAAACGGCGGACGTAAAAGCCAACATGACGGATAAGACCGCTTTTGGAGTTGGCATATCTCTTGCGCTCTGAAGTGCGATGTTCACACCACGCACGGAGCCGCTCCATGTCCGCACCGATGATTTCGCTACAGGGCCTTTCCGGCACGACAGTCTTCGATCAGTCGCCGGCGAGAGCGAAATCCGGTGGCTGCGCATCTTCATCCTGCGGCTCCTCCGCGAAGCCGCACGAGATGGACTCGACCGTCTGGGAGAAGATCAAGGATCATCCCTGCTTTTCAGAGGAAGCGCACCACTATTTCGCGCGCATGCATGTGGCGGTCGCCCCAGCCTGCAATATTCAATGCAACTACTGCAATCGCAAATATGACTGCGCCAACGAAAGCCGGCCTGGGGTCGTTTCGGAAAGGCTGACGCCCGACCAGGCGCTGCGCAAGGTGATCGGGGTTGCCAACGAAGTGCCGCAGCTTTCCGTGCTTGGCATCGCCGGACCGGGCGATGCCTGTTACGACTGGAAGAACACAAAGGCGACATTCCAACGGGTCGCCAAGGAAATCGCCGACATCAAGCTGTGCATCTCAACCAACGGGCTCGCGCTGCCAGACCGCGTCGCCGAGCTTGCCGAAATGAATGTCGATCACGTGACGATCACCATCAACATGGTCGACCCGCGGATCGGTGCCAAGATCTATCCGTGGATCTTCTATGACAACCGCCGTTATACCGGCGTTGAGGCAGCCACGATCCTGCACGAACGACAGATGTCGGGGCTGGAGATGCTGACGGCGCGCGGCATCCTCACCAAGATCAATTCGGTGATGATCCCCGGCGTAAACGATGAGCACCTGATCGAGGTGAATAAATGGGTCAAGGAGCGCGGCGCGTTCCTGCACAATGTCATGCCGCTGATTTCCGACCCGGCGCACGGTACGCATTACGGCCTGAGCGGGCAGCGCGGCCCCAAGGCAATGGAGCTGAAGGCGCTTCAGGATCGTCTCGAAGGCGGCGCCAAGTTGATGCGCCACTGCCGGCAGTGCCGGGCCGATGCTGTCGGCCTGCTCGGCGAGGATCGTGGCCAGGAATTCACGCTCGACCGGCTTCCCGACAAGGTCACGTACGACGCCAGCAAGCGCGAGACATATCGGGCAGTGGTCGCGCGCGAGCGGGGCGACCGCATGGCGGCCAAGAGCGAGGCGCTCGGGATGGTCAAGACCGCGGGCTCCGGCAAATCGCTTCTGGTCGCGGTGGCGACCAAGGGTGGCGGCCGCATCAACGAACATTTCGGCCATGCGAATGAATTCCAGGTTTATGAGGCCTCGCCGAAAGGGATCAGCTTCGTCGGTCATCGCAAGGTCGAGCAGTATTGCCTCGGCGGCCGGGCCGAGGACAAGAGCCTCGACGGCGTCATCTCTATGCTCGAAGGCGTAGACATCGTGCTGTGCGCGAGAATTGGAAATTGCCCCGAGGATCGTCTCAAGGAAGGTGGGATCCGAGCAACGGATGCTTACGGGTATGACTACATCGAGACCGCGATCGGCGCGCTTTACGCCGCCGAGTTTGGGAGTGAGCCACTGGCTGCGACGGCCTGAGCCGCCTCATTCTAACCGAACCGGAGTTGAAAATGGCTTTTAAGATCATCGCTTCCCAATGCACCCAGTGCGGTGCCTGTGAGTTCGAATGCCCTTCGGGCGCGATCAAGTTCAAGGGCGAGACCTACGTGATCGATCCGATAAAGTGCACCGAATGCGAGGGGACCTTCGAAACGCAGCAATGCGCCTCGGTATGTCCGGTGTCGAAGACTTGCGTCCCCGCCTGACCTCCATTTCGGCTACCGACACGGTCGAGGCGCCTCCGCAGGACCATTGACCTCCTGTTGGAAAGCTGCAGCCGAGAGAAAGGAACGGCCATGAGCCTCGGACGCGAACAGGACATCGAAATCCGTACACCGCCGCGATTCATGCCGGGTGAGCGGGTCCGCGCCACACGCCACATAAAAAATGACGGCACCTATCCGGGCAAGGAGATCGGTGAAAATCTGGTGCGCAAAGGCGACGAGGGTTATGTGCGCGACATCGGCACCTTTCTCCAGCAGTTCTACATCTATGCGGTCGAATGGGTCGATCGCGGCACCGTCGTCGGCATGCGTGCGCGTGAACTCATGAGCCTTGAGACGGCCCGGACTCCTTCCAGTGCCGAAATCGGTGCTGGCTTTAACAAAGGAACGGCCCGATGAGGGTAATGATCCGCAGGACCGGTGCTGGCTTGTCGGCATATATTCCCAAAAAGGATCTCGAAGAGCCGATCATCAAGGTCGACAACGAACACTTATGGGGCGGGGCTGTGACGCTGAAGAACGGCTGGCGGTTAGTTCTGCCCGACCTTCCGTGGGACACGCCTTTGCCGATTACCGTCGAGGCAAGGAAGATTTCCGGCGAGGACTGACCTTCGGGTTGACACAAAGAGAGCGGCAAAGGGATACGAGCATGAACACAATGACCTCGGGCCATCTCGTCGTCATTCGGGACAGTTTTGCCGAAAGGCAGCTTGACCTTTTGAAGAAAGCGCTCGCGGCCGATCAGGTCATTCCCTATCTCGGCCCGGGCTTGCTTGAGATCCGCTCCGCGGGACCGCCCGTACCGCATACCCCCGAAGCCGTTGCCGCAGCGCTCAACAAGCGCACGCCAGCCCCTTCGAAGATTCGCACCAACATGTGGTCGGTAGCGCAGTATATCGAACAGCGCCGGCACCGCCGGACGCTTCAAGTTTGGATGGCCGAAATATTCGCGGCCCCGGTGGTGCCGACCATCTTGCATGCCTGGCTTGCAACGCTGCCGCTCTCCGTGATCGTCGACAGCTGGTACGACGGTGCCATGCGCGCGGCTCTAATACAGACCCGCCGAACCGACGTCGTCGAAATACAGGGCGTAACACGGGCGCACGAGATCGGTGACATTTGGACGAAAGCCTACGATTTGTCCGGGATATTACTCGAATCCGCACCAGCGGCGAAGACGGTTCTCTACGCCCCTCACGGCGGTGCCAGGCCGGCCGCAAACTTCCTCGTCGCAGATTCCGACTACGTTGAAGTGCTGAGCGAAATCGACATCCAGACGCCGATCCCTGACCTGGTGAAGGAACGGCGAGCCAGCCGTGGTCTTTTCTTCATCGGCTGCCGCTTCAACGATCAGATGCTGCGCACCTATGCCCGGCAGATCATGAAGCGCTCCAATGGCCCACATTTTGCGGCAATCGATACAGCGACGCTGACCAAGAACGAGCGTCGTTTCCTTGCGGCAAGCGCAATCACGGTCATTGACATGCCGACGGGTCAGGCCGCAGCCCGTCTCGTCGGACTGGGCGAGACATTGCATGAAGCCAAACGGGGTATCGTTTGAGCCATTCCCAGACGCCTCAACATTGCCGAAAAGGTAAAACGGGCAATTGACTTCCGGGCTTTTCAACAACTCCGAGAGGCGCTCTGAAAAGCTACGACGGTTATTTCATTCGAGGCTGCAGCGGATATGGCATTCGATGCTGCGGATGAACACAGCGGCGACGGGCTCGAACCAGCCGAGCAGAGCATAGTCTGGCGCCAGGGTTGTCGCGGCGAGCGGTCGCAGCTGATCGGCTTCACTTGGCGGTAAAAGCTGTGGCACGGCGCGATGAGCAGGGCCGGTTGGGGTCGATGCCAATCGAGCTAAGGCCAAGCGTGCTCACCGCATAGGCGGCCACCTGCCACTGCCATATAGGCGGTCACCTGCCACTGCCATCCCAGAGCGTCAGGATGATCGCGTTGCGCGACAGCTTGGCGCGCCGCAGACGCGAGCGATTGGTTCAGGGCAGCCCGCTTCGCCATCAACGAGACCCGCTGCTGCATGAGTTGTAAACGCCCGCACCACGGCGCCGCGAATCCGCGCTTGTGGCGCCATGACCTGAGGCGAGTGAGTTCGGCGCTAACAACGCAGACTGAACCAATCCGATCAGCCCGGCCCATGCCGGAGAGCACGGCGACCAATGCCGCCAGCTCCCCCACGCAGGGGGACACGATCCCGCTTGCGGCTAAGCGCGAGTTGAAAAGCATACGTCGACGCCCGCCATTTCCGCATGCACCGCCTTGGATAAGGCCTGCCTCGAGGCATGATGCGGGCCTGGTTGGCTTTCCTGTCGATGCCAGCTTCGTAAGCAGCGGCTCCCGCGAGGTCGAGCAGTTCTAACTGGCGGCTTGAGTTGACGGCGCTCACGCACAGCCGTTCCAGGTGCGGCCGGTTATGCGGCCTTCCCCCTTCCCATTGGCTTGGGCAAGCTTCTGGGTGATCCTCTGCGTCGCCGGTCGCAGAGAGGTCCGGTCTGCCACGTCAGCACAGGCCAATATGGCGGCCGCCTCGGTATGTATGCGTCCCTCTCTTCTGTTTGGCCTGACTGAACAAGCTTGCACCCGGTCGGACATGCAGTCCAACCAGGATGCGCCCATCCACATCAAGCCCCATGAATGCGAAGAAAATCCTCATACGTCGCTTGCAACCCGGCACCAAGAGACGTTTTGGCTTTCCAGCCAAGGTTACGCAAGCGCGTTACGTCCAGTAACTTGCGCGGAGTACCGTCTGGCTTCGTCGTGTCGAATACCAAATTGCCCTCCCAGCAGACCGCCGCCTTGACGAGTTCCGCCACCTCGCGAATTGTGACATCCTCACCAACGCCAACATTAATCAGGGGCGCAGTGTCGGGGGCTGTCAAGGCGTCAAAATCCGAATCTGGCAGGCCAAGCAGGAACGCAATGGCATCGCCTACATCCGACGAATACATAAACTCTCGTCGAGGCTTTCCGGATCCCCAAATCTCCACCGAGGTGTCGCCGTTTATTTTAGCTTGATGAAAACGGCGTATCAGGGCAGGCAGAACGTGGGAATTTTCGGGGTGATAATTATCGCCGGGACCATATAAGTTGGTCGGCATCAACGCGAGATAGCGTGTCTGGTACTGCCGGTTGAAAGACCAGCATGATTCGACTCCTGCGATTTTTGCCAAAGCGTAGGGACGATTCGTCGCTTCAAGCGGACCGGTTAGAAGGTATTCCTCCCGTATCGGCTGCGGACAGTCGCGTGGATAGATACACGAGGAGCCAAGAAAAATCATCCGTTCGACGCCGGACGCGTAAGCGGCATCAAAAACACTGAGTTGAATCGCTAAGTTGTTATGAAGGAAATCGACAGGCGAGCTCGCGTTCGCCAGTATACCACCAACCTTTGCGGCGCACATAACGACGTAGTCAGGCCGCCGCGACATGAAGAACTTGCGCGTCTCGCTCCGATCAAATAGATCCAGTTCGTCGTGCGTACGTGTTATTATCTCATAGGATCCTAATGCCTCGAGAGCTCTCATTGTGGCGGATCCGACAAGGCCGCGATGGCCTGCTACATAGACTTTCTTCATCTTTTTGTTTTCCATTGATAACGCTCCGGGCGCTCCTTAAGAAGGCCACCATAGCACTGACAATAAGCCAGCATGGCGCCGCGGTTGTCAGCATAACTCTCGTGGACTGTGTGAATAATAACCCTGCTTCATCAGCACTGCGTCACGCTCTGCCATGCGCAAATCTTCCCGAACCATCTCCCTAACCAATTCGATGAAGGAGATTTTGGGCTCCCACCCAAGTTTTTCTTTCGCCTTGCGGGCATCGCCGAGAAGTGTCTCGACTTCTGCAGGACGAAAATAACGGGGATCTACTTTTACGATCAGAGCTCCCGTCTTTGCATCGTACCCCTCTTCGTCGACCCCTTCCCCCACCCAACGAACATCGATGCCGAGTTCAGCGGCCGCGACGGTGACGAATTCGCGCACCGAATGTTGCTCACCGCTAGCGATCACAAAGTCTTCAGCTTGCTCCTGCTGCAGCATCAACCACTGCATCTGGACGTAGTCTCGAGCGTGCCCCCAATCGCGACGCGCATTAAGGTTGCCCAAGAATAGAGTCCGCTGCATTCCAAGCTTGATCCGAGCCAGGGCGCGCGTGATTTTGCGCGTTACAAATGTTTCTCCGCGCGCGGGTGACTCATGATTAAATAAAATGCCGTTACACGCATATAAATTGTAAGCTTCTCGATAGTTTACGGTGATCCAGTGAGCATACAATTTGGCAACAGCGTAGGGTGATCGGGGGTAGAACGGTGTCGTCTCGGTCTGTGGCGTTTCCCGCACCAGCCCGTAGAGCTCAGACGTCGAGGCTTGGTAGTAGCGCGTATGCTCGACGAGCCCCAGGATCCGAATTGCCTCGAGGATACGCAGCGCACCCAAGGCATCGGAGTTCGCGGTGTATTCTGGTTCTTCAAAGGAGACTGCAACGTGGCTCTGAGCTGCCAAATTGTAAATTTCGTCCGGCTGAACCAGTTGGATGACGCGCGTAAGGCTCGACGAGTCTGTCAAGTCCCCGTGGTGAAGTGTAAGATCAACGCCACCTTCATGAGGGTCATGATAGAGATGGTCTATACGGCCCGTATTAAAAAGAGACGATCGTCTCTTTATCCCATGCACAGAATAGCCCTTTTCTAAAAGCAATTCTGCGAGGTAGGAGCCGTCTTGCCCCGTGACTCCGGTGATTAAAGCGACTTTTCTCTTTGACAAGCTTGAATCCTTTTTGATTTTGACGCGCCCATGAAAATGCTCGCCTGCGGCGGGATTGCGTGGCGAGAAAGGGGCACATTGGGCAGGGCGAACGGGGGCCTCTGCGCGAAGGCAAGGGAGAGTTCGAGCGGCATGCCAGCCTTTCATGGAGCCGGGAAACATTTGAAAGAGTTGTCGACCAAGATCAAACGACGCGGGTCGTTCAAATCGAATTCGACAATTCGTGGCACGAAGAGGCGGGCATAGCGGGTGAAGGCGCTAGTCGGAGGAAAGCGAATAACAGTGTCGCATCGACCGAGGAGATACATCTCAACGAGAGCGGAAAAACCCCCGTCGGTGCCCAGTGCTGCACTGTGTAAGGAGCCGGCCTGATCCGCCTGGAAGCGTTTTGGGACGGTGAAAAGTTCGGGAAATACGCCCGACAGGTGATCAACAACCTTGGCGCTGTCTGTACACAAGAACACCCTTACAGGTCTTGAATGCGGTTGCGCCTTGGCCATACGAATAGCAGTGCATACCTGCTCTAAGGCAACCTTCGGATCAGCCCAGTAAGGTGCGTGATCCATAATATCTTCGCCGTTGCCGTGGCGGACATGGACTCCAATTATGCTGTGCCCGTCAAAATGTTCCTGGTAGAGCGCTTCAATGCGATCCTCAATTTCGACCCTCGGTGTGATGCTCCTAAATATGGTTCGCTCGGCCTTTTCATCGCAGCGCCACATCAAGCAAGCATCACACACTACCGTGTTGGCTTCACAATCATCTTGGGCCTGGAAAAGATCGTTAAGCTCGTCACGTTCTTGGAAAATCTGTTCATCCGGACGGTACACGCAGTCGATGGATGGCTTGTTCCACCATGACGGGAAGAAGGGACCAGGGAATGAGACGTGGTTGATCTGGTCATCGCAAATGACCCGTACACCACCGATATCTTCAATTGGCTTGAAGAAAGCTGGAAAGGCATTCGCAAACGGGTTGTCAAGGTAACAAGAGCCGCGCCAATCTATTGCTAAAGCTCGTCCCGTCCGATGTGCGTAGTCCCAAGCCGACGCGAGAGACCACAGGCAATCACCGAGACCCGTGCGCCGTCGAGAAACAACGAACCGATCGTTCCTTGAGCGATCAACAAGCATCTAAATTGCCTCTCTCCAGAACACCACAAGCCTCAGCTTTGCTGCTGCCTTTGAGGCAAACGCCTGCGCAATTCGGGGAAGCTTGTCGTGCTGCGCCAATGCGATGTAGCTTGCGTCTATCGCGGAAGTGCCTGGCCGCGATGGACGCGCGCCTGGGCTGGTCTTCGGCGCAGACCAGAAAATGCTCTTCGGAGCCAACGCAAACATCAACCACTGTCCTTAAGGCTGCTACATTCTTGAATTCTTTCTATGCAACGTGCCGTAACATCGGTAAAATCGTCTGTTTCGATGAAACGCATCCACGCCATGGATGGCTAGTGACATGGGTTCCAGGGCGTTGGCTGTGAACCTCTCGTTGTGCTCTACGCGCCGCTAACCCAGCGGAACCTCACGGTGACAGCACGCAGCATCGACCTAAGTGAGCCGGCCTTGAGCGCGGGCCGCGGCCACGATCCCAACGATCTCCTCTGTGTGCGGGCAAGAAGATTGAGCTTCGACTGGGCCAGGTTCTGCATGGGAGCGCCACAAAGAAAGAGGCGATCCGTCGAGCGATAAGCGAGCCTGAGGTCGCTTTCGAAGCGCTATGCCATCAAGCCCAAGACGGTCGCGAAGTGGAGGAGCGGAGTTCGACCGCCGATCTGCTCACCGGCCCCAGGGAGCCGAGATCGAAGGTTCTGTCTGCCGTAGGAAGACCGTTGTTGTGGCCATCCGCCGCAACACGCTGCTGCCGCTGGACGAATGCCTCTACGCCTTGCAGCCGACGATCCCGCATCTGACGCGCTCTTCATTGCACCGATGTCTGCAGCGCAAGCATCGGCTTCTTCCACATTGATATTGCGGAGGTCCCAACCGAACAGGGCAAGCTAAACATCAAGGCCTTTGTACCGCGGCACCGCCTGTCGCGAACCTTCGCGCCCCCTCTGTCCCGCCGGCACCAAAGGAGACCGTCGCAGCGCCGTTGTTGCTAGATCACATTCAATTCCCTAAACGCCCGCCCTTCGGCGACACGGATGTACCCAAACGCGGAGCAATCGACCGTGCGGTAGCCGCCATGCACCAGCAGCTCCGCCAGCGCCTTGCCGACCGCCGGGGCCTGCTGCAGACCGTGGCCTGAAAATCCGTTGGCGAAGAGAAAATTGCCGACTTCGGGATGCGGGCCGATCACCGCGTTCTGATCCAACGTGTTGTAATCGTAGTGCCCGGCCCAGGCGCGGGTAGGCTTGATGGCCTCGAAGGCCGGAATGCGGGTCGCCAGCACCGGCCAAATCACCTCTTCGAACAGCGGCCACTCGACCTCGAAATCCTTGGGATCGGCCGGGCCGTCGCCCTCTTCAGGCTCGGCGCCGCCGGTGAGATAGACCGAGCCTTCCGGCCTGACATAGATGCCGGAGGGATCGACCAGCAGCGGCATGTCGGCATATTTTTCGCGCGCTTCGAAGACGAAGACATTGCGCTTGCGCGGCTCGACCGGCAGCGCCAGCCCGGCGAGAGCGGCGACCTTGCCGGCATTCGGCCCGGCGGCATTGATGACGGTGCCGGCTTCGATCGTCTCGCCATTGTCGAGCCTGACGCTGGTGACACGGTGGCCCTGTCGCTCGATGCCGATGACCGAGGCGGTCATAAAGTCCACGTTCTTGCTGCGCAACGCCTTGCGGAACAGCGTCAGCATGGCATGCGCGTCGAACCAGCCTTCGCCGCTGCGGCCATAGGCGCCGGCGGATATTCCTTCGGTCGACAGCCAAGGAAAGCGGCGCGTAAGCTGGTCGGCGTCCTCCAGCACGATGTCAGCGCCCTCGGCCATCTGCGCCTCGTGATTGGCTTTGAGGATCGGCAGACCGTTCTCGCTGGCGAGAATGAGAAAGCCGCCCTCGCGAAAACCGATGTCGGCGTCCGCGCCGAATTCCTCCTTCAGCCGCCGGAACAGTTTCAGCGTGAACTGCGACAGGCGGATGTTTTCCGGGATCGAGAATTGCTGGCGGATCGAGGCCAGGGACAGCGTCGTTGCCGCATGCGCGAATTGCGGATCGCGCTCGATCAGCGCGATCGAGCCGGAAAACCCCTCCTCGCGCAGATAGTAGGCGATCGAAGAGCCGACGATGGCTCCTCCGATGATAACGATGTCGTAACGCACTTTTTTGTCGCCTTTCCGGTAACCGCCCGTGTCGATCACACAGCCGTCAGCAGATGTCGAAGCGCGTGCCGGGGCCGGGCGCGGGCCTAGCGAGTTGAAATGGGTTGCCACATGCGCTTGATCCAGCGGCCCTCACGCGGCTGCCGGTCCTGCTTCACGCAGCAAGTCGTCGACTGTGTCCGTCTTCTCCCAGGTGAGCTCAGGCTCTTCACGGCCGAAGTGTCCGTATGTCCACGTCTTGCGGTATATCGGGCGCAAGAGATCAAGCATCTTGATGGCGCCTTTCGGTCGGAGATCGAAAACATGCGAATCCAGACATAAGCCTTGATCCCCTGCCCCCTGCTCGAGATCCTGCCCTCGTCCTTCATCAACGCCCTGGCTAATGTCGGGCGAGTGCTCGGTGAGAGCCAGAACGATGCGCAATTTCGACCATCAAAGCCGATGGCATCGTCGTCGTAGCCAATATCGAGTATCGTATCGCGGGCGACTTGGGTGTAATCGATGTGCGCAAGGCTGGTACCCTCCTCCTGCTGACTTTGTCATTTCGCGCTCTTCGCAAATGCTGTTTGGCGGCGGAACATAAAACGACACCAGATTTCTGTCGCCACAGATCTCGAAAGTTGTGATGAGCGTACCATTGACAGCGATTTGCGCTCGCAAAGATTCCATGAATTTCTTTGAAGGATCTGTTGCAACGCTAAACAAGAACGCAACGAGATTGGCGAGGGGCTGGTAAGACGGCAAGCTGGAACTGGTTGGAAGAGCGCGTCAGATGCGGAACGTCGCCTGCAACTCGTAGAGGCAATCGTCGAGCGGCAGCAGCCTGTTGCGGCGGAAGGCCACAACAACGGTCCTCTTCCTCGGCAGACAGAACTGTCGCCTCCCTGGGGCCGGTGGACAGATCGGCGGTCGAATTCCGCTTCTCCACTTCGCGACCGTCTTGGGGTTGATGCCATAGCGCTTCGAAAGCGACCTCAGGCTCGCTTCACTATGTTGTATCGCTCGACGGATCGCCTCTGTCGTTGTGGCGCTCCATGCAGAACCTGGCCCATAGTGCATCCTTTGAGTCGGATGAGAATGGCGAAATTTCTTTTCCGCGACATGCGAGCAAGAAGGCTTCAGCCAATGGCGGTTTTTCGATAATCGGCCGCGTCTATCCCATGTCGTTTCAGCTTGTCGTAGAAGGTCTTGCGGGGAACTCCCAGGACTTCGATCGTGCACCTCACGTCGCCGCCGCATTCCTGCAAGGCATCGCGGATGACAGTCGCCTCATAAAGGCTGACCTTCTCGGACAAGGGGAGGCTTGATACCGCTTGTTCCTTTCGACCTGACGCAATGGGCGTGCCTAGCCCTTCGAGTCCCAATGCAACGCGATCGGCGAAATGCACGAGTTCACGGACATTGCCGGGCCAATTGTGGCTCACGAGGCGATCGCGCACGCCAGCGCTTATGTCCGGAACTGGCCTGCTGAAGCGTTTGGAGGCGCGTTCCAGGAAATGCCCAAAGAGCATCGGGATGTCTTCGCGCCTTTCGCGAAGCGGCGGGATACGGAGCGTCACCACATTGAGCCGGAAATAAAGGTCTTCCCGGAAATCTCCGCGAGCGGCCGGATCGCCGAGATCGGCCTTCGTAGCCGACACGACACGAAGGTCGACGCTGCGGGTTTCGTTCGTGCCGAGCGGCGTGATCTGCCGGGTCTCAAGCACCCTCAGGAGCTTCACCTGGAGTGCTGGCGGCATCGACTCGATTTCGTCGAGGAAGAGCGTCCCTCCGTTCGAATGCTCGATGCGACCGGTCCTGCGCCTCTGCGCGCCAGTAAAGGCGCCTGCCTCGTGCCCGAAAAGTTCGCTATCGATGACGCTTTCGGGCAGCGCTCCACAATTCAGGGCAACGAAGGGCTTCGTGCGTCGTCTGCTCCAGCGGTGAAGCAGATCCGCGACCACCTCCTTGCCCGTGCCCGTCTCGCCTTCCACAAGGACATCCACATCGGTATCGGCGATCTGGCGGAGAGTTTCGCGCAATCGAATCATGGCCGGTGCCTCCCCGATCAGCGGGATATCGCCCGCAGATCGGACAACCGCATCCCTAAGACGTCTGTTTTCCAGGACCAGGCGCCGTTTTTCCGAAGCGCGATGCAGCGTCACGAGAAGCCGGTCGTTCGCATATGGCTTCGAGATGAAATCGTAGGCGCCATCCTTGATGGCGGCAACGGCCAGCTCGACGTCGGCATGCCCGGTGATCAGGACAACCGGAATTTCCGGGTCGATCGCCTTCACTCGCTCGAAGAGCTGAAGTCCGTTCAGCCCGGGCATACGGATGTCACTCACGACAGGGCCATCGAAGTTCCCGTCGATTCTGGCGAGTGCGGCCTCGGCCGAACCGAACACGCTCGGTGAGAACGAGGCAAGCTTCAGCATCTGCGTGGCTGCGCGAAGCACATCCTCGTCATCGTCGATAAAAATGACCGGTCCTGATTCAGCACTCATGCCGCTCGCCTCAGCTCGACCGTGAAGGAAGTCCCTCTCCCGTGGCCGGCATCATCATGCCGCAACGAGCCGCCGAGCTCACGTGCGATCTCTTGCGAAATGACCAGGCCAAGACCGAGACCCTTTTCCTTGTTGGTAACGAACGGCATGAAGAGGCTCCCGCGAATGTCGGGGGCAAGGCCGGGGCCGTTGTCCCGAAGGGAAATAGCGACCATTTCCCCGTTTTCGGCGAGCGCTATCTCGACGCGGGGCTCCGGTTGATCCTTCAGAGCGTCAAGCGCGTTCTGGAGAAGGTTGACGAGTATCTGCTCCAGTCGCATGCGGCTTGCCATGACAATTGGAGACGGATCGATCCGCTTCCGTTCAATCGTCACCCCGGAATCGCGAATTCGGCCTGAAAGAAGCGACAGAGCGCCGTCGATCGCGTCGTCCGCCAGTATCGGTCCCATCGATCCGCTGGCGCGGCGGGAAAAGGACCTTAGCGTTTCAGTGATCGTGCCGATCCTGCCGGTCATGGCGACGATCGAGGTCAGATTCTCGGCGGTTTCTTGCGACCGGCCGATCCCTAGAAGACGCGCGGCATTTTCAGCATAGGTGCGGATTGCGGCGACCGGCTGGTTGATCTCGTGGGCGACCCCGGCCGTTATCTGTCCCAGGATTGACAAGCGGTTCGCCTGGGCGAGTTCGTCGCGCAGGCGACGCACTCTCGCTTCAGCGTTCTCTCGCTCGGCGATCTCACCGGCGAGCGCTGCGTTCGAGCTCTGGAGCTCCGCCGTGCGCAGTTCGACGCGATGCTCCAGTTCCGCATTCAGCAACACAAGCACTTCTTGCCGCTGCCGGGCCGCGCGCCGCCGTCGAACAATGATGAAAATGACGAATCCAACGAGAACGAGGGCAAGCAGCGTTGTCACGCGGGCTGTCATGACCGCCGAGGAGATCTCGGTGTCGGCGGGGATGAGCAACGACATGCGCCAGCCCGGAACTGCTTTGCCGAGATCCTGCGAAACCGCAACGAAACCGGCTGATCGACTCTCAGGAGTTGCGGTGACCAGGTTGTCGCCGCGGCGGGAAAGCGGCACCGGCTCGAAAGTCACGCCCGGTAGCTGTAGACGATCGCGAGCGGTTTGCTTCTCCTTTGCGGAAAGCGGTGAGAGAGCGCCAAAACGCCATTGGGGCACGCTCGTGGTAAGAACCACGCCTCGCTCATCGGTCGTGAAGACCACGAAGCCGCTCTCCAGCCAACGCGACTCGACGCGGTCGAGCTCCACCTTCACCACAACCACACCGAGCGGCCCCTCCGGCCCATCGACCCGGCTCGACAGATAGAGACCAGGGCGCGCGCTAACCGTGCCGAGCGCATATTGCATAGCCGCGCCATCCGCCATCGCCTCGATGAAGTAGTGGCGGAAGCGGTAATCGCTGCCGACGAAACTGGTCGGCTCGCCGGCGTTGCTCGCAGCAACCGCTACGCCCTCAGAATTAATGATGTAGAGTATAGAAGAGCCGGCGTCGCGCGCGATGGCGCGAAGCTTCTCATCAAGCGCGGCTTCGTTGGCAGTGCTCGGACTGCGAAGCATCTCCTGAACGGCACCGTCGCGTGCCAGAACCAGCGGAATCATTCGCTGCTTCTCGATCTCTCCTTTCAAACTGTCGGCTGCAAGCGGGAACGCGGCAAGAGCACGGTCGCGTAGGGCATACTCTGCTCTGGTGCCGGCGATGCGTCCCGTTGCAAAGACGACGAAACAGAGCGCCGCACCAAGAATTGCAAGCAAAACCACAAGCCAGAGAGATCGACCGCCGGATCTACCAGGGAAGACCAATGGGGCGCGCTGGAAGGCGCCATTACCCATGTCTTCTTCTTCTGCCATCGTATTCTTAAAACCGATCATCGACGAACCATAGTGCGGGGTTCTGCCAGAAGGGAAGGCGATCCGTGCGGAAAACCGCACAATCTTGCTGCGCGATTTGTTGAAGATACCTGAGGCTCCGGCGATTTCCGCGCTCTCTTGGCTTGGCACGGCTCTTGCGGTCAACAACGCAGCAGCGTTCGACCGGGGCGCCGCGATGGGAGAAGCCGCGGGGAGGAACAGCCCGCCCCAAACCGGTCAGGGAGAGAAAACTTACATGTTGACCCCACTGGCTCCAAGCGTAAAGCGCGCACCCCGCAAGACCCTTTTTGCCAAGCCTTACGTGCAGGTGCTTGTCGCAATCCTCCTCGGAGTTGCGGTTGGCCATTTTTATCCGCAAATCGGAGAAAACCTGAAGCCGCTCGGCGATGCCTTCATCAAGCTCGTCAAGATGATCATCGCGCCCGTTATCTTTCTGACCGTGTCGACTGGAATTGCCGGCATGAGCGATCTTCAGAAGGTCGGCCGTGTTGCCGGCAAGGCGATGGTCTATTTCTTCACCTTCTCGACGCTCGCGCTTATCGTCGGCCTCATCGTCGGCAATGTCATTCGGCCTGGCGCCGGCCTCAACATCGATCTGACCTCGCTCGACGTCCAAGCCGTCAATGGCTATGCCTCAAAGGCCCATGAGCAGTCCGTGACCGGCTTCCTCATGAACATGATCCCGACCACGATTGTCGGCGCCTTTGTGGAAGGCGACATTCTACAGGTGTTGTTCTTCTCCGTCCTCTTCGGCATCGCGCTGGCGATGGTCGGAGAATCGGGCAAATCGGTTCTTTCCTTCCTTCAGGACCTCACTGCACCCGTTTTCAAATTGGTCGGCATCCTGATGAAAGCCGCGCCGATCGGTGCTTTCGGAGCAATGGCCTTCACGATTGGCAAATATGGCATCGGTTCGGTAGCCAACCTTGCGATGCTGGTCGGGACCTTCTATCTCACGGCCTTCCTCTTCGTATTCGGGGTTCTCGGTGCAGTCTGTCGCTACAACGGCTTCTCGATCTTTTCTCTTATCCGCTACATAAAGGAAGAGCTGCTGCTGGTCCTCGGAACGTCCTCCTCCGAGGCTGCGCTGCCCTCTCTCATGGAGAAAATGGAAAAGGCCGGCGCCAAGCGCTCGGTCGTGGGCCTGGTTATCCCGACCGGATATTCCTTCAATCTGGATGGCACCAATATCTACATGACCCTCGCGGCCCTTTTCATCGCGCAGGCGACGAATACGGATTTGTCAGTTGGCGATCAGGTCCTGCTGCTGCTCGTCGCGATGCTTTCCTCCAAGGGTGCAGCAGGTGTCACAGGTGCCGGCTTCGTCACGTTGGCCGCTACGCTCTCCGTAGTGCCGGCAGTTCCCGTTGCTGGAATGGCGCTGATCCTTGGCGTCGATCGCTTCATGTCGGAATGCAGGGCACTGACGAATTTGGTCGGTAACGCGGTGGCATCGCTCGTCGTCGCCCGCTGGGAAGGCGAACTGGATCAGGCGCAATTGAAAGCTGCATTCTGCGGCCACCAGCCTGCCGAGACATCAACCGGCCAGCCACTGATAACGCCCGCGCCGAGCAACTCGGCAGCATCGCTGCCGGTTGAATCGCCTGGCTGGTCCCAAACGCCGGACGATCGGGCCGCGGGTTCCAAACAAACTCTCGCGGGCCGATGAAATCAAGAAACCCGAAATGCAGTGGGTGCAAAATCATCTGCGCCTTGCGAAGGTCTTGCACCGGTCACGACACACAAGCCATCGATGATGCGCTTAATGCCTCCGAAGTTTGCGACGGTTCGTGGAACCGGGCGCGGAGCTCGATCGGAGCCGTCGGCACGGCTGAACAATTCGCCCACGCTCTACGTTTCGGCTTCTACCTCGCACCACGCCACGACAAGAATTCGGTAGCGAACAGGATCAATGCAGGAATGACAGATTTTACTGAACCGACCTTTGCCGGATTTCTTCTTGATGTCGTTTAATCAGACTCGAACAATGGCGAAGCGACCTATAATTGCTGATATCGCCCGGGAAGCAGGGGTAAGTGTTGCCACCGTTGACCGAGTTCTGAATGCCCGTCATCCGGTGCGGAAGGAGACTGCGCAGCGGGTCTTAGCGGCCGCACAGGCCATCGGATATCACGCCGCAGGTCTTATCAAGCAGCGCCTGCAGCCGGACCTGCCGCAATATCGGCTTGGCTTCATCTTGAGAAAACCGACTCACCACTTCTACCAGGGCTTCGCGCGTGAGGCCGAAGTGGCGGTCAACGCGGCGAAGTGCTTCCATGGCACTTCGCTCATCGAATTCGCGCCGTCGCACATGCCGTGCGACCTTGTTCCACTGCTCAAGGAATTCGGCGCGCGCTGC
Organism: Mesorhizobium erdmanii USDA 3471; assembly: GCF_000472705.1. Taxonomy (GTDB): domain Bacteria; phylum Pseudomonadota; class Alphaproteobacteria; order Rhizobiales; family Rhizobiaceae; genus Mesorhizobium; species Mesorhizobium erdmanii. The sequence goes on from NZ_KI421454.1 coordinate 447,548, forward strand.
CACGCGATCGCCATGGTGGCGCCGGACCATCCGGCGATCACGGCAGCCGTCCAAGAACTCAAGGCAAAAGGCATCCCCGTTTTCTCGCTGCTTTCCGATTTCGCCGAAGGTGTTCGTGAGGGTTATATCGGCCTCGACAACCGCAAGGTCGGGCGGACGACAGCGTGGATGCTTTCAAAGGTCGCAAGACGGCCGGGCAAGGTGGCGGTTTTTGTCGGCAGCCACCGTTTTCAGGGGCAGGAGCTGCGGGAGGTCGGCTTTCGCTCCTATTTCCGTGAGAATGCACCGGCATTCGAGCTGCTCGATCCGCTCGTGAACCTTGAGGCACGGCAGATCACCTACGAGGCCACGCTGGATCTCATGCAACGGGAACCCGAACTCACCGGCTTCTATGTGGCCGGCGGAGGTATGGAGGGAGCGATCTCCGCGCTCCGTGAAGAAGGCGAAAGCCGGGGTCTCGTCGCGATCGTTAACGAGATCACGCCGGAGTCACGGGCAGCACTCGCAGATGGCATGATCACGATGTCGGTCGCCACGCCCCAGCGCCTGCTTTGCCAGGAACTGATGACGCTGATGGCCCAGGCCATCAAGGTCGGCACTTCGGAGACGCTTGGGCAGACTTTTCTGCCGTTTGAGATCTATCTGCCGGAAAACATCTGAAAAACTGATAAAATACTATCATGAGAGCCTAATTTCCTTTCATTCATGAAAGAAAAGCAGCGGGAGTTTGATTGACTCACCTGCCTCATTCCGGTCTCGTTTAACGACGAATGATTGCTGCGCGGCGGAAGCCAGTCAGCCGAGAACGACGACCCGCACTTCATGGAAGAGAAAGGAAAGCCATGCGTCAAGCATCGCTCCGCTTTGCGATCGACCGCATGACTCCGCCCCAACTTGCCAGGACCGCACTTGCCCGCGGCCCGGGCCTGACTGGCATCGACATTAGCTATCATCTCGATGGCAATTTCATTGCTCGCGAAAAGCCGGCTGCAGACGTCCGTCTTGCTGACGGATCAATCGTCACGACTATCTTCATCAACGCCTTTTCGTGCTTCAATGAGTCCCCGCGTGCCAGGTCGAGGCGAGCAAACTCGTCGATTGTGCAGTGGCCTGCGGAGCGAAGACGCCCACGAATGCGATCCGCCAAGGACATCCACGCGCTGGAGGATAGGCGCACTTGCCTCGAGCATCGATTTCATGGCGCGAGATGGATGATCACATGCAACACGCTGCTCGCAACTCCGAGTAAAGTGCCAGGCAGATCTCGTCACGCTGCATATCGCTTCCAAAAATGAAAAGGCCCAATTCAAAGTCCGAGACGAATAACGGGGTCCCTATTGTGCCGTTGCACGAGAGGGCGCTGGACATCTTTGAAACGTCGAAAGCGCTCACCGCTCCGTCTGGGCTGGAAGCCACGTTGGCCAACGTCGTCGATCTCCTGCCATCGTTGGTGCAGGTGCGGCACGGCATCATCTCGCTCTGGGACGGTACCGGCATACCGGACATGACCGTCGGCGCCGGCTGGAGCGAAGACAACGATGAGCGCTACCGGAAGCATCTGCCACGGACGGCGATCGACCAAATCATAACGACGGGCATGGCGCTGGTCGCCGAGAACATAGCGCTGGATCCGGCCTTCAACGCCGCCGACAAGGACGTGCTCGGGGCGTCCGACAACATGAAAGTGTCGTTCATCGGCGTACCCATTCACGTCGATGCGAACGTCGTGGGCACGCTGACCATCGACCGCATCCTGGACAACAAATCAGGTTCCCTTCTCGATCATGACCTCCGCCTCCTTACCATAATCGCCAATCTGGTTGGGCAGACAGTGAAGCTGCATCGCATGTTCGCGTCCGACCGCGAGCGACTGATGGCCGAGAAAATCGGGATGCAAAAGCAATTCGGCGAACTCAAGCAGCCTGGGCATGAGGGCAAGAGGGCTAATGTCAAGGGGATCGTTGGCGACAGCCCGGCGCTGCGCGGGCTGCTCGAGAAGGTCGCGTTAGTAGCCAGGTCCAACAGCACCGTTTTGCTGCGCGGGGAATCCGGGACCGGCAAGGAGCTGGTCGCCAAGGCCGTTCACGAGCTGTCGGGGCGCGCCAAGCGGCCGTTCATCAAGCTCAATTGCGCAGCGCTCCCTGAGACAGTCCTGGAATCCGAACTGTTCGGTCACGAAAAGGGTGCCTTCACCAGTGCATTCAACTCGCGCAAGGGGCGCTTTGAGCTCGCCGACAAGGGAACGTTGTTTCTGGACGAGATCGGTGAGATTTCGGCCTCGTTCCAGGCAAAGCTGCTGCGCGTGCTGCAAGAGCAGGAGTTCGAGCGCGTCGGCAGCAACCAGACGATTAAGGTCGACGTTCGCGTGATTGCTGCCACGAACAGGAACCTGGAAGACGCGGTTGCAAGGAACGAGTTTCGCGCCGACCTTTATTACCGCATCAGCGTTGTTCCCTTGCTGGTGCCGCCATTGCGCGAAAGGCGCGGTGATATTCCGCTTCTTGCCGCTGAGTTTCTCAAGAATTTCAACAGCGAGAACGGCCGTACGATGGTCTTCGATGCGAGTGCGACTGAAGTGCTGATGAACTGTGCTTTTCCCGGAAATGTCCGCGAGCTTGAAAATTGCGTGCAGAGGACAGCGACCCTGGCAGCGGGAGCGTCAATCGGCAGAAACGACTTTGACTGCTGCCACGGCCGATGCCTTTCCGCGATGCTATGGAAGCACGCATCGAAGGAGACTGCGCCGAAATCGGAGCCGATCGCACCATCGCCACTGAACCCGGCCATGCGTTCGTCTGGTGATTTTGCTTCGGCCGCCTTTGCGGCCCCGCCCGTTGACAGCCAGCAGGCACTGCCAGCGCCTGTTCGGGTAGCCCTCGTAAGCGACGCGCAGATGACCGATCGCGAGCGTCTCATCGCGGCCATGGAAAGATCCGGCTGGGTACAGGCAAAGGCAGCGCGCCTGCTTGGACTGACGCCGCGCCAGATTGGCTACGCGCTGAGGAAATACGGTATCGAGATCAAGAATCTCTGAACCGGCTGTCGAACTTCAGTATGTCGGGCCGCGACATAGCGAACGAGGCGAAGAGCTGGGACAAATCAAGCGTGCGTTGGTTCGGCTCGGTGAGGCGGTGCAGCCTCCTCTCGGCGCCGGCCCGTAATTCGAGATATTCAACGACTCTGTAGCCGGCGGCAAGGATCGCGTCGCCGCGGCGAATACAGCTTCGCGTGGCGGTGCCAACCTCTCGGCCGCTTCAAGAGAATTTCGCTTTGGCGCCGCCACGCTCTGTGCTGTGCGGCCGACAGCCTGAGAGTTGCGCGACGACATCGCCAAGCCATCGGCTTCGCGCCTTGTCGGAAAGGCGATGATCCCGATCGGTATGTCGAGGTCGCGGGCAAGCCGGGGCACTTGCAACGCTGAAAATCCTTCTCCCCGAAGAAGGCGGACGGCGCCGGTCTGGAAAAAGAGCTTCGTCACCAATCTCCCCCACGCCGTCGAAATGGCTTGGGCCGCGCCGCACAGGCCGCCGCTCACCCCTCTCACCGAGACCACGGTGGCAACCACTCTCGTCTGCGTCGTTCAATTGCGACGAGGGTAAGGATCACCCGGTCGGCGCGCTGAAGTGCGGCGCGCACCGAGCTGAGATGGCCTTCATGCAAGGGCGCCCATGGTTGACACGACCGCGACCTTCATGCCCTGCCTGCGCCATGCCGCCACGGATTTGCGCGACTCGGCGGTCCGGACGATCGGTGTGCTCATGTCGCTTCTCCTCCTTTGATGGCTTTCGGTTCATCGCCGAAGACATGTTCGGCCGCCGGAAACCGGCGCTCCTTCACGTCGCACGCGTAGGCCTCGATCGCTGCCGAAGCGGCCTCTCCCAGTTCGACATAGCGCTTGACGAATTTCGGGCGGAAGTCGCCGAACAGGCCCAGCATGTCGTCGACGACCAGGATCTGCCCGTCGCAGGCCGCCGAGGCGCCGATGCCGATCGTCGGGATTGGGATTTTCTCGGTGATGCGGCGGGCGAGCGGTTCGGGCACTTTTTCCAGTACGACGGAAAAGGCGCCAGCCTCGCTGACCGCAAGAGCATCGCGCCAAATGCGCTCGGCATCCTCGCCCCTGCCCTGCACGCGATATCCGCCAAACACGTTGACCGCCTGCGGCGTCAGGCCGACATGCGCCATGACCGGGATTCCGCGCGCTGTGAGGAAGCGAATCGTCTCGGCGATCGTCGCGCCGCCCTCGAGCTTGACCGCAGCGCATCCGGTCTCCGCCATAAGGCGCGCGGAATTGCGGAAGGCCTGCTCTAGGCTTTCCTCGTACGAGCCGAACGGCATGTCGACGACCAGGAGCGCCCGCTCCATTCCCCGCCGAACCGCCTTGGCGTGCATGATCATCATATCGAGCGTGACACTGAGCGTGGAGGGAAGGCCGTGGAGAACCATGCCGACGCTGTCGCCGACAAGAACGATGTCGCAGTGGCCGTCAACCAACCTTGCGACCGGCGTGGTGTAGGCCGTCAGGCAGACCAGCGGCGTGCTGCCCTTTCGCGCACGGATGTTCGGCGGCGTGATCGCCTTGACGACACCTGCGGCGCTCAATCCACGTCTCTCCTCACCCAGCGTCACCCACGGCCAGTGTCGCGTTTGGCATATTTTTGTCGAGGTGCGAAGAGGTAAAATCGCCAGAGCGCGTGGTGTTGACGCGACGAGTGGTATGATAAAGAACAGAACTAAATCGGTTTAGACAGGCGGAGCTCTGCCAAGTAGGTCAGGAACTATGGATCAGGCAAAGGGACCAAGGAAAGGCAGAGCCATAGGCAAGACCAACGACGTCAACGCGGACCTCATCGCAGTCGTCGTTGCCGTGAACGACGCTGGACCTTGTGTTCTGACCATCGAAGAGGGCGGCGCCCTTCCCTCGGGCCCGTTTGAGCTCGCTCATCGTTCGCTCCAGTCGGGCCTCAGGGCATGGGTGGAACTGCAGACCGGTCAGCCTCTCGGTTATATCGAGCAGCTCTACACCTTTGCCGATCGCGATCGGGTCGGCGCCAACCAGCGCGTGATCTCGATCAGCTATCTCGCACTCACCCGCGAAGAAGATACGGGCGCCTCGGGCAGGCGCAGTTGGGCCAGCTGGTACGACTATTTCCCCTGGGAGGATCATCGCTCCGGCAGGCCCCCGATAGTGCTGGAAGAATTGCGGCCGCGCCTTATCGAATGGGCGGACGGCGCGGACGACGGCGCGACGCGCTTCGATCGCCGACGGCGAGCGGCGGTTGCCTTTGCCTTGGACGGCCGGGCATGGAACGAAGAGCTCGCGCTGCAGCGCTACGAGCTGCTCTACGAAGCCACCCTGGTGGAGGAGGCAAAGCGCGGCGGAGTTTCGGCCATCCTCGCTTCGGTGCCGGGCAGATCGATGATCGCCGATCATCGCCGCATTCTGGCAACGGCTATTGCGCGACTGCGCTCCAAAATCAAATACCGGCCTGTTGTGTTCGAACTGATGCCGCCGCTCTTCACGCTTTTGCAGCTACAGCGAACTGTGGAGGCGCTCTCCGGCAGGCTCATCAACAAGCCGAATTTTCGCCGGCTCATAGAGCAGCAGGAACTGGTTGAGAAGACCGGGGCGACGACCGCCGAGACCGGCGGCCGGCCTGCGCAGCTCTACCGCTTCCACCATACTATTCTCGACGAGAGGCCTGTGGCCGGCACAAAATTACCGCTCGCACGGGCTTGACACCCCTTATAGTCACAACGATTATAAACGTCTTATAATCAGGTGGACTATAACTGGAGGCTCGATGAGCGCCGTCCTGCCTTCGAGCGCCTCACTGTACGACCGCGTTCGGCGCGTTATCCCACGGATCGAGTGGTCGGTCTTCGTCGAGGATATCGACGCAATCCTGAATCTGAAGCGACAGCGGAATGCGGTCATCCTGGCGCATAACTACCAGACGCCGGAGATTTTTCACTGCGTGGCTGACATCGTCGGCGACAGCCTGGCGCTGGCCCGCAAGGCGATGACAGTCGACGCCGATGTGATCGTGATCGCCGGCGTGCATTTCATGGCAGAAACAGCCAAGCTGCTCAATCCCGACAAGACAGTGCTCATCCCGGACCTCAACGCCGGCTGCTCGCTGGCGGACTCGATCACCGCCGAAGACGTACGCCTGATGCGGCAGCGCTATCCGTCCGTTCCGGTCGTCACTTACGTCAACACCTCCGCCGCGGTGAAAGCCGAGTCAGACATCTGCTGCACCTCGGGCAACGCGCTCGCAGTGGTGAAGTCGCTCCGGGTGCCGCGCGTGATCATGCTGCCCGACGAATATCTGGCAAAGAACATCGCGGCGCAAACCAAAGTCGAGATCATCGCCTGGAAAGGGCGCTGCGAGGTGCATGAACGCTTCACGGCGGCCGACATCCGCGAGCTGCGTGAGGCCCATCCCGGCATCAGCATACTTGCCCATCCCGAATGTCCGCCTGAAGTGGTCGCGGAAGCCGACTTCGCCGGCTCGACGGCGGCGATGTCCGACTATGTCGCGCGGCATAGGCCGGCGCGTGTGGTGCTGATGACGGAATGTTCCATGAGCGACAACGTCGCGGTCGAGCATCCGGAAGTAGATTTCGTGCGCCCATGCAATCTGTGCCCGCATATGAAGCGCATCACGCTCGCCAACATCCGGACCGCGCTCGAGGAGAACCGCCACGTCGTCACGATCGATCCTCATGTCGCTGAACGGGCCCGCTGGGCCGTGGAACGCATGCTCTTTGTATGACGGCGGACATCCATCACATTGGCGGAGCGCCGGTCATCATCGGCGCTGGTATCGCCGGGCTCATGACGGCGCTACACTTGGCGCCGCAAACAGTCGTCCTTCTGTCCGGGACCCCGCTCGGAACCGAAGCCTCGAGCACGCTCGCCCAAGGCGGGCTCGCAGCGAGTCTGGGGGAGGACGACAGCCCCGACCTGCACCTCGCCGATACGCTTGCTGCCGGCGATGGGCTTTGCGACGAACAAATGGCCAGGCGGGTGGTAGAGGCCGTACCTCAAGCCGTCGAGAACCTCATTCGTCTTGGTGCTCCTTTCGACCGGTCGCTAGACGGGAGGCTACGGCTGGGCCTGGAAGCGGCGCATTCGCGTCGCCGCATCGTGCACGCCGCCGGCGACGCAACTGGCCGCGAGTTGTTTCGGGCGCTGCTCGGCGTGGCGCGGCGAACCCGTTCGATCACGATCATGGAAGGCATGACAGCGCTTCGCTTGGTTGTCGCGGGAGGCAGCATTGTGGGCTTGCTGACTGTCCTGCATGGCGCCGTGTTCGCATTGCCCACACGCCGCGTGGTGCTGGCCACCGGTGGTATAGGCGGCCTGTTTTGCGATACAACCAACCCGCTCTCCTCATTCGGGCACGGCCTGGCGCTTGCAGCCTGTGCTGGCGCGGAACTAGCCGATCTCGAATTCGTGCAATTCCACCCGACGGCCCTCGACATTGCGCGCCGGCCAATGCCGCTTGTCAGCGAAGCAGTGCGTGGCGAAGGCGCGGTGCTGATCGATGAGCACGGCCATCGCTTCCTGGCAGACACGCCCGGGGCAGAACTCGCATCGCGCGATGTGGTTGCGCGGGCGATCTCGGATCAGCTCGCCGCCGGGCATGGCGTCTATCTCGATGCCCGACATTGTCTCGGGCAGAAATTCGCAAGGCGCTTTCCGGCAATCGACGCTATTTGCAAGCATGCCGGCATCGATCCGGCGGTGGAACCCATTCCCGTGCGTCCCGCTGCTCACTATCACATGGGCGGCGTGGCCGTTGACGCCGAGGGGCGAACTTCCGTTAGCGGCCTGTGGGCCTGTGGCGAAGTCGCATGCACAGGACTGCATGGCGCCAACCGGCTTGCCAGCAACTCGCTGACCGAAGCGGTTGCAACCGCCGCCTGGGTGGCTGAAAGCGTCGCGGCTACCTCTGCGGGTTGGCAGTGGCCTAGGCTTCCGGCAACTGTTCCCATCCGGCCCGACCCTTCACCTATTCGCCCGATTGTGTCCAATGCGCTTGGCATTGTTCGGAATGGGAAATCATTGCGCGACACGGTCGCGACACTGCTGCCGATCTCTGTCGGCGAGACGGCCGCGGCCGATCCGGCCCTGGTGGCACTGTTGATGGCGATCGCAGCTTTTCGACGCGAAGAGAGCCGCGGTTCGCATTATCGGTCCGATTTCCCCGGGCGCGATGCCGCCGCCCTCCCTTCGCGACTGACGCTCTGCACAGCTTTTGAGAATGCCGTCACGCTCAGATGGCAAGCATCCGAACGGAGCCGTTGACATGACTTCACTTGCACCGCTTCCACAGATCATCATGGAGCCCATCGTGCGCTACGCCCTGCTGGAAGATTTGGGCAGAGCCGGCGACATCACGAGCGATGCGATAATCCCCGCCGATTGCAAAGCGACGCTGGCGTTGAATGCCCGGCAGGCCGGCGTTGTTGCCGGGCTCGATTTGGTCATGTTTGCCTTCCTGCTGGTTGATCCCGGGATCAGCATGCAGCTGCGGTGTCCTGAAGGCGGTAAGGTTTCGGCCGGAGAGACGATTGCGATCGTAAGCGGGCCGGCCCGCAGCTTGCTGACCGCAGAGCGCACGGCGCTCAATTTCTTGTGCAAGCTCAGCGGCATCGCGACGGCAACGGCTACGCTCGTAAACGCGGTGCGCGGCTATAACGCAAAAATCGTGTGCACGCGAAAGACAACGCCCGGCCTGCGTGTCCTGGAAAAATATGCGGTGCGAGCGGGCGGCGGCGCCAATCACCGCTTCGCGCTCGATGACGCCGTACTGATCAAGGACAACCATATCGCCATTGCCGGCGATATCCGCACCGCAATCGAGCGGGCGCGTAGCGCCATAGGTCACATGGTCAAGATCGAGGTCGAGGTCGACAGGCTGGACCAGTTGGAGATAGCGCTTACAGCGGGCGTCGACGCCGTGCTCCTCGACAACATGTCGGTCGAGGACCTTGCGCAGGCTGTGGCTATGGTCGGTGGCCGCGCGATCACCGAGGCTTCGGGCCGGGTAACGCGGGCGAGCGCCCCGGCAATTGCGGCGACCGGCGTCGACCTCATATCGGTCGGCTGGCTTACCCATAGCGCGCCCATTCTCGACATCGGTCTCGACATGCCGGCCGACCGAAATTGCAACAGGCATCTGAACTGATGGAGAGGACATGAACCGGGATCGCAGGAACTCCTTCGGTGGCAGGCTAAACTGCGTCAGCACGTCCCCGGTTCCACCAACAGCCGACGCAAGCCTTCTCGGCGCCAAGCGACACGCTTCAACAACGGAGGCGGGAGGGACGGACCAGCAAGGCACAGAAAGCCGCGTCGCAGCCCTTGGCGTCATCATCTGCCGACTCGACGAGATGCGCCAGTTGGCGGCCTCTCACGGGCTGGAACTTCTGGGTTATCTGCTGGACGTCGCCTTCACCGAATCCTGCGACGCGATCAGAAAGGAGCATTCCTGTGCTCAAAGTAAAATAACGGAAACCGTAATCCCCACGGATGACGTGAGTTGAGCCTGCGGGCAGCAGTTGGAGAGTCCGCTCAAGCGCGCCACCAGTCGCGTTTCGATAGAAGACTTCCCGCTGGCATGCGCCTTGTCTTCAGCATCCACTGCAACGCTCCAGGCCAAGGACGGAAGATTATGGAGAACAAGACCTTATGAACGAACTCAGCCCAGACCTGACCTCGGATCCAATCGGTTGGGCGCTTCCCCCCTGGACGCGAGCGGAAGCCCAGGCGCTCCACGACGCGCCCTTCAACGACCTGCTGTTTCAAGCGCAGACCGTGCATCGCCAGAATTTCGATCCCAACAAGGTCCAGCTGAGCCGGCTTCTCAGCATCAAGACCGGCGGATGTCCGGAGGATTGCGGCTATTGTAGCCAGTCGGCGTATCATGAAAGCGGGTTGAAGGCGTCAAAGCTGATGGAGGTCCGGCGCGTCATCGCCGAGGCGACCAAGGCGCGTGACGCCGGCGCCACCCGCTATTGCATGGGCGCGGCCTGGCGAAATCCCAAGGCGCGCGACATGGGTGCGGTGGTGGCGATGGTCGAAGGCGTCAAGGCGTTGGGCATGGAGACCTGCATGACGCTCGGCATGCTCGATCTTGAGCAGGCCGCTCGTCTGAAAGAGGCCGGTCTCGACTACTACAACCACAACATCGACACCTCTGAGCGCTATTACAGCGAGATCATTTCGACCCGCACCTTTGCCGACCGGCTGGATACGTTGGCCAATGTCCGCGACAGCGGCATCAAGGTCTGCTGCGGCGGCATCGTCGGCATGGGCGAGGAGCCAATCGACCGAATCGACATGCTGGTGACGCTGGCCAATCTGCCGGAGCATCCCGAAAGCGTTCCGATCAACATGCTGATCCCGATCGAGGGCACCCCGCTGGCCGAAGCTAAACCCATCGAGCCGATTGAATTCGTGCGCGTGATCGCGCTGGCGCGCATCATGATGCCGAAATCGCATGTCCGGCTTTCGGCCGGCCGCACCGCCATGACCGACGAGATGCAGGCACTGTGCTTCTTTGCCGGCGCCAACTCGATCTTCGTCGGCGACACGCTGCTGACGGCGAACAATCCGGGCGAGGACAAGGATAGCCTTCTGTTCCGCCGTCTCGGCATCGAGCCGATGGAACTCGGGGCGCAATGAACGGGGCACAACTTGCCCGCTATGACGCGACCTTGCAGGGACTGGCGCGCAAGGACCGGCTGCGCACACTTGTGCCGCGCGCCGGGCTCGACTTCTCGTCGAACGACTATCTTGGGCTCGCCACCTCCAAAAGACTTGGCGAGGCGGTTGCGGCGGCGATTGCGCGGGGCACGCCGGTGGGCGCGACCGGATCGCGGCTGTTGCGCGGCCATGCACCGGAGCATGAGCAATTGGAGGCGGACGCGGCGGCGTTCTTCGGAGCCGAGCGCGCGCTGTTCTTCGGCAGCGGCTACATCGCCAACTTCGCTCTGCTGACGACGCTGCCGCAAAAGGGCGACCTCTTGATCCTCGACGAGCTTGCTCATGCCAGCATGCATGAGGGGGCCCGCGGTGGCCGCGCCGAGTTCAAGCTCACCGCGCACAACGACGTCGATGCCGTCGAGGATGCGATCACCCGCTGGCGCGCCGACGGCGGCATGGGCAGCGTCTGGATCGCCGTCGAAAGCCTCTACAGCATGGATGGCGACTGCGCGCCGATGGAGAGCCTCGTCGCGCTTGCCGATCGGCATGAAGCATTCATCGTGGTCGACGAGGCGCACGCCACGGGTGTCTGGGGGCCGGACGGCCGGGGGCTGGCCGCCGCGTTCGAGGGCCGTGACAACATCATCGCGCTCCATACATGCGGCAAGGCGCTTGGCGCCTCCGGCGCGCTTGTCACCGCACCACGAACGCTGTGCGACTATCTCGTCAATCGCTGCCGGCCATTCATCTACGCCACCGCGCCATCGCCACTGATGGCAGTGGCAGTGCGCGAAGCGCTCGCCATGCTGTCCGACGAGCCCGTGCGCCGCGTTCAGTTGCAGGAACGCGTTGCCTTCGCGGGCCGCCAACTGGCCGAGCGTTGCGGCGTGGTACCCAGCGGCTCGCAGATCCAGCCATTTGTCATCGGCGACAACAGGCGCACCATGGCGGTGGCGGCGGCATTGCAGGCTCGCGGTTTCGACATACGTGGCATTCGTCCGCCGACCGTTCCCGAGGGCACGTCGCGGCTGCGCATTTCGCTGACGCTCAACGTCGGCGCAGCCGACATTTCCGCCATGGTCGAGGCGCTCGTTGAGGTGTTGGCCCAAACATGACCGGAGCCGACATGACCAAGCGCATCGTCGTCACCGGAACAGATACCGGAATTGGCAAGACAGTGTTTTCGGCAGGACTCGCCGGCCTGCTCGACGGTTTCTACTGGAAGCCGGTGCAATCGGGCCTCGACGGCGAAACCGACAGCGAGGTTGTGGAACGGCTCGCCGGCCTGCCGATGGGGCGCGTCCTGCCCGAAGTGTATCGCCTGAAGGAGCCGCTGTCGCCGCATCGTTCAGCCGAACTCGACGGCGTCGCGATAGACGTGGCAAAGCTCTCGCTTCCGGACTTGCCGGGTCCGATCGTCATCGAAGGTGCCGGGGGACTGATGGTGCCGCTCAACCGGCGCACCAAGTTCGTCGACATATTCGCACAGTGGCGGATGCCGGTCATTCTGTGCGCCCGCACCACGCTCGGCACGATCAATCACACCTTGCTGTCGATCGAAGCGCTCAGGGCCCGTTCCATCCCGCTCATCGGCATCGCCTTCATCGGCGATGAGGTGGCCGATACGCAGAGGACGATCGTGGAATTCAGCGGCGTGCGCCAGCTTGGCAGACTGCCGCTTCTCGATCCGCTGACAAGTGAGACGCTGAGGGAAGCGATGGTTGCCGGCTTCGACCTCACAGCGATCGCAGGAGGCGAATGATGACGCAGTCTCGAGTCTGGCATCCCTTCACCCAGCACGCGCTCGAGCCGGCAATCCCCGAGATTGTCCGGACGGAAGGCGCCTATCTTCACAAGGCCGACGGCTCCCGCATCCTGGACGCGATTTCCTCCTGGTGGGTCGTCACCCATGGCCACCGCCATCCCCGCATCATGAAGGCCATCGAGACGACCGCGTCGAGCCTCGACCAGATCATCTTCGCCGGCTTCACCCACGAGCCGGCCGAGCAGCTGGCAGAGGCGCTTGTCGGCCTCGCCCCGCCCGGCCTCGACCGGGTGTTCTATTCCGACAGCGGCTCGACCTCCGTCGAAGTCGCGTTGAAAATGGCGCTCGGCTATTTCCGCAACCTCGGCGCGCCGCGCTCGCGCATTGCCGTCATGGAGCACAGCTACCATGGCGACACCATCGGCACGATGAGCGTCGGCGCCCGCGGCGTGTTCAACGCCGCCTACGAGCCTTTGCTCTTTGAGGTCGACACCATCCCCTTCCCGGCCGCCGGCCGCGAGCAGGAAACGCTGGATCGTTTCGAGGCTGTCAGCCGTGACCGGCGCGTCGCCGCGCTGATCGTCGAGCCGCTCGTGCTCGGCGCTGGCGGCATGCTGATGTATCCGGCTTCGGTTCTGGCTGAATTGAAGAAGATCACTGAGGCCTCCGGCACGCTCTTGATCGCAGACGAGGTTATGACCGGCTGGGGACGCACCGGAACCATGTTTGCCTGCGAGCAGGCGTCCATATCTCCTGATATCCTGTGCACCTCGAAGGGCTTGACCGGCGGTGCCATCCCGCTGGCCGCCACACTTGCCACTGACGCCATCTTCCAGGCTCACTATTCCGAGGACCGCAAGAAGACCTTTTTCCACTCGAGCTCCTACACCGCCAATCCGATCGCCTGCGCGGCAGCACTTGCCAATATCGAGATCTGGCAGGACGAGCCGGTGGCCGAGCGGATCGCGGCCCTGAGCGCGAAGCAGGCCGCCGGGCTTCAACGCTTCCGGGACAATCCAAATTTCTCCGACAGCCGGGCGACCGGCACGATCGCCGCCCTCGATCTGCGTACCGACTCTGCCGGCTATCTGGCCGAAATCGGGCCAAAACTGCGCGCATTCTTCCTTGAGCGCGGCCTGCTTGTGCGCCCGCTCGGCAATGTCCTCTATCTTCTGCCACCCTATTGCATCACCGGAGACGAGTTGGACGGGCTCTATGACGCCATCGAGGAGGCCGGCGAACGCTTCGGCTCAAAGCCATGAGCCGGTCGTCGCGCATTCTCGGGTTTGGTCATCATGCGCCGGCGCGCAAGGTGGAGAACCCGGAAATCGAAGATCGTCTCGGGCTTGAACCCGGCTGGATCGAGCGGCGCACCGGGATTCGGTCGCGCTTCTGGGCAACGGACGAAGACACGCTGTCGGGCCTTGCCGCGCATGCCGGCGACATGGCGCTGGCAAATGCGGGCATCAACCGGAGCGACATCGGCCTGCTGTTGCTCGCCACCTCGACACCCGATCACCTCCTGCCGCCGAGCGCGCCACTGGTCGCACATCGGCTGGGACTGGGTCGTGCTGGAGCGATCGATCTGACCGGTGCCTGCGCCGGCTTCATCTATGCGCTGATGTTTGCCGAAGGCTTTACCCGCCTCCACGGCAAAGCGAGCCTTGTCATTGCTGCTAACATCCTCAGCCGCCGCATCAATCCGGCCGAGCGCGCCAGCGCCGTGCTGTTTGCCGATGCCGCCGGCGCCGTGGTGATTGGTCCGTGCGATGACCCGGATCGAGGCATTCTCGGCGCTTCGGTGGATTCCGACGGCTCGCGCTACGGGCTGATCCAGATTCCGGCGGGAGGAAGCAACAGACCGTTCCATGGCGACCTCGATCTCGAGCAGATCCGCATGACGATCACCGACGGCCGTGAAGTGTTCGGCAAGGCGGTCGAGATGATGACTGCCTGCTCGGAGGACGCGCTCGCTACAGCCCAAATGCGGCCGCAGGATATCGATCGGTTCGTGCCGCATCAGGCCAACGCCCGCATTTTCGACGCGGTCGGGAGGAACCTAGGCATAGCCGATCACGCGATCGTCAAGACGATCGCCGACTATGGCAATTCTTCCGCCGCAACGATCCCGCTCTCGCTGTCGCTGGCCCATCGGATGCAGCCGTTTCGGCCGGGCGAGAAAATTCTTCTGGCGGCGGCGGGCGCGGGCCTCAGCGGCGGTGCCCTCGTCGTCGGAATTTAGCCGAGCGAACCAGCTGCCAAGATTCACCTTGTATGATGATGAGGACAACAGAACCAATGCGAAAAATAGTGGCCGGCAAGCTGCACGGCATTCACGTCACCGAAGCGAACCTCAACTACCATGGTTCGATAACGCTCGACCCCGACCACTGCGAGGCAGCCGGGATCCTGCCGATGGAATTCGTGGAGATATGGAATAAGAATTCCGGTGCGCGGATTTCGACCTATGTCATCCTCGGCGAGCGCGGTTCACGGTGCTGCATCCTCAACGGAGCGGCGGCTCGCACCTGTCAGCCCGACGACCCGATTATCGTCTGCAGCTCCATCTACCTGGACGAAGCGCATGTCACTTCGCTGAAGCCGCGGATCGTCACGTTCGACCAGGATAACCACATACTCGACCGCCTGAGCTACTCCGTCGATATTGACACAGACGGCCGTTACAGTTTCGCGATTCTTGACGAGGCGGATGAGCCTTTGGTCATTCCTGCCCTGGTCTCCGGGGCGTGAGCCGCGCTCCACAGA
The DNA here is from genome assembly GCF_000472705.1 of Mesorhizobium erdmanii USDA 3471. Taxonomy (GTDB): domain Bacteria; phylum Pseudomonadota; class Alphaproteobacteria; order Rhizobiales; family Rhizobiaceae; genus Mesorhizobium; species Mesorhizobium erdmanii. The sequence continues at coordinate 462,799 of NZ_KI421454.1, forward strand.
TGTGCGAGCCTCTTCGCCCCGTTGCAACGTGCTCGGCACTGAAGAGCGTCTAGTCTAAGACTCGACGAAGTTGCTGACGCTCAGCTTCGAAAGGCTGATGCCCACTGCGCCTTGGGCACCGTGGGCCTTCGTGGGATGGCGCAATGTCTCGCATCTGCTGATCGGCGAACAGCGGTTTGCATGTCTGACCCTTGTCTCAGGTTACTTGCGGTGGCGGCTTGCAAATTCTTGCTGCCTTCTCAAGCGCCGCGGCTGGGTCCTTGACGACCTGGCTTTTCATGATCTTTGCCGCCGTGTCGATCAAGCAGGCCACCGTCTTCCGCATCAACCAATCATCGCGAATATGGCTAGCCGAACGGCCGCAAGCAGCACTGAGGTGGGCCTTCGGCAAAGTGTTTCCCGCCGGCGCCCAAAGGCCACCAGCCATCTGACGCCTGATCGGTTACATATCAGGTTCCTCGATCGGTGGCTTGGCAGCAAGACCGAGCCTGGCTCGTTGGCCATCGGCGAAATTTTCGGCGGGAGACTGTGTCTTGAACCGAAGAACTGTCAGTTTGCCGTCCTCGACAATATGAACAACCCATCCCCCACCACAACGCTTGACGCGCACGTCATTAGGTTCGCCAGCCACCATTGCTGCCCCTCATTTTCGTCGCCCTTGGGCTGAGACTGGAAGTCGTTCCCGCACATCGGAAAACACGGGACCTTACGTAACGTCAAGCCCCGATTTTGGGATAGCCGATGCCTTGTCGATTTCAGGGTGACGGCGATTCAGGTCCGCAAAATCCGTGCGCGTGCAACCTCGTGCTCGGATCGACTTAGATGCGCAGATTTTGCATGTTAATTCAGCCTTGTTATCCACAGCTAACGTGAATGGGAACGCGTATTCAGTCCGAGTAGCTCTGCAAAAAAACCGCCGCTCTTGTCCTCAGCGCCATCACCCGGCACCTTCAAGATGTTTCATAGCTCCGGACCGTTCCGAACGATCAGGGTGCCGGATGGCCACTCACTCATCGAGCGTCCAATCGGCACAACCACGACGAGCACGTCCTCGACGCGCGTGGTCGGCAGGTCGAGATACACATCTGCGAGAGTGGACCGCACACGAACGCCCGACACAATCGCCGCCAGGCCGTCTCTGCAGAACCTCTCCATATGGTTCCGCATCGCGTGCCGAACGGTGCCGAAAGCGAATGGAACCCCAAGCTGCTGCAACACTGGATATACAAGGCGCATTGAATGACTGATCCCTTGTCCCTCAAGATCCGGTCGCACCCCGTACAACCCCAGGTCGGCCACCAGGAGCTCGACCTCGTCAACTTTGATGAAGCGGCGTAGTATGCCGATATGACCCGCTACGCCGTGCGCGTCGTAGCTGATTGCGCGGAGCTCCGGCCTCGCACCGGCCCAGCTACGGCCGCCTTCGAATGGCTCTGCGTTGAAGGCCCCAGTCGGTCCGTAGGTCTTTCGGAAAAACTCGGAGAGTTCGACATGGTCGGCCTGTTGCAACTCATTTTCCCAGCACAACCTCCACCGCACGTCAGAGCACATGGAAAGACCTCATCATTGTTGCTGTTTTGTTGGGGAAGCGCCTAGCAGGAGGACGCTTGTCGCATCGAGCCGGCTCGATGTAGCTTGCGCAGGTCACCGAAGAAACTAGCCGCAATGAACATGCGACTCGGTTGTGTTCCGAGCACACCGGAAGGCGTACACCAGAAAAATACTGCTCGGAGCCAATACAAACATCGATAATTACCTTTTGGCTTACATCTTTGAAATCTTACTATGCGACGTTCTGCAGAATGGGCAAAATCCTTTGTTTCGATGAATGCATCCACGCTATGGATAGGAAAGCATGCGTTTCAAAGAACTTGTCTAGCCTCGGCCCCAAGGCGGCCTTTATCACGAGGCTTCGACCCGGCCAGTTGCCCGACCGACCCGCTCGTCAGTTGCCAGACCAACCGACAGCTATGGGTGGGACTTCCTCCACTGTTGATACGCGTCATCGGGGCGCACTGAACTTTTGAGGCTAAATCATTGCCATGCCGCCGTTCACATGAATGGTCTGGCCGGTGATGTAGGCGGCCTCGTTCGAGGCCAGGTAGACCACAGCCGAGGCGACTTCCACGCCGGTGCCCATGCGCCTGGCCGGAATGGCGGCCATGATCGCTTCTTTCTGCTTGTCGTTCAGCTTGTCGGTCATGGCCGATTCGATGAAGCCCGGCGCCACGCAGTTCATCGTCACGCCGCGTGTCGCGATCTCCTGCGCCAGCGATTTCGACATGCCGATCATGCCAGCCTTTGACGCGCAATAGTTCGCCTGGCCGGGATTGCCGGTTACGCCGGACACCGAGGTGATGTTGATGATGCGGCCGTTGCGGCGCATCATCGAATGGGTCAGTTCGCGGGTGAGCCGGACCACCGCGGTCAGGTTGACCTCGAGTACCGCGTCCCAGTCCGCGTCCGACATGCGGATAAAAAGCCCGTCCTTGGTGATGCCGGCATTGTTGACCAGTATGTCGACGCCTTCGAGTTCGGCTTCCGCGTTTGCGCCCAGCGCCTTGACCTCGTCACGGTTCGAGAGGTTCGCCGGAAACAGTCTTGTCCGCCCGCCAAGCTCGGCAGCCAACACCTCGAGTTTTTCGACACGCGTGCCGTGCAGGCCGACGGTTGCGCCCTGCGCGTGCAGCGCCCGCGCCACGGCCTCGCCGATTCCACCGCTTGCTCCGGTGACGAGCGCGTTGCGGCCGGTCAGATCAAACATTTATCGATTCCCTTTCTAAGGACCGGCTTCGCACGGAAGCGGTCACTGGCGGCCATGCGCCTTCCAGACATTATCGGGTACAGCTTTGGACAGGCCCTCGAGCCGGACTCGAAGGGCCTCGCTTAACCTTCCGGGTAGCGGTACGTCCACGTCGCTTCAACAGTTGAGAATTTTACCAAAAAATGGGGCCCGGCTTGTCCAGCTTCCGCTGCCACTTGGCGCATTCACCGAGGCGGTCCAAGGGGCAGGTCCTTCACAATCGTGATCCGGCAAGCATTTGGATCCGAAGATAGAGTCACTGGAGGCATCTCGCATCGCTTTTACACCTGCTTGAACGCCAGAACTGCGTTCATGCCGCCCATGGCGAAGGCGTTGCTCAGTGCCACGCGCACTTTGCGCTCGCGCGCCGCATTGGGCGTGACGTCGAGATCGCAATCGGGATCTGGCTCGCGATAATTAGCGGTCGGCGGCACGACGCCCTCCCGGATCGCCATCACGGAGGCGATCATTTCAAGTGCGCTCGCTGCGCCCAGGCAATGCGCGTGCATGGACTTGGTGGACGAGACCGACATCGAATAGGCATAGTCTCCGAAGACGCGCTTGATCGCCGCCGTCTCGGTCTGATCGTTGGCCTTGGTGCCGGTGCCGTGGGCGTTGAGGTAGTCCACGTCCTCGGCATTCAGCCCGTCGTCGGCAAGGCAAGCGCGCATCGCGGCCTCCGGCCCCTCGATAGACGGCGCGACGATGTGGAAGGCGTCGCCGGAAAGGCCGATGCCTGCGATCTCGGCAAGCATTGTGGCACCGCGTACGGCGGCATGCTCATAGCTTTCCAGCACGGCCATGCCCGCACCCTCGCCTATCACCACTCCCTTCCTGTCGGCGGAGAAGGGCCGGCAAGTATCCGGAGCGAGCGCGCGCATTGCTTCCCATGCCTTCATCTGAAGGCATACGAGCGGCGCTTCGGCGCCTCCGGCAAGCATCCCGTCGGCCCGGCCGAGCCTGATCTGATCCGCGGCCGAAGCGATCGCATGGTTGGCTGATGCGCATGCGGAGGCGATGGCAAAGACCGGGCCGCGCAGGCCGAGACTCATGCTGACCTGGCTGGCAGCGGCGCTCGGCAACCCCCTTGGTGCAGTGTAAATGCCAGCACGCTTCGCCCCGCCCAAAAGGAGGTCGCGGTAGGTTTCTTCGACCGTTCCCCAGCCGCAGACGCCCACTGTCGCGCCGAAGCGATACGGATTTCCCTCATCGCAGGAAAGTCCGGCGTGTTGCATGGCTTCGCGCGCTGCAAGCACAGCGAGCAAGCTGTGGCGGTCCATGGAGACGAGCTGGTTGCGGCCGATGTCGTGCTTGGGCAGCTCCTTGATCTCGGTACCGACAGTGCCCTTCATCTCATGAAGCGCAGAAGTGACCATCGGGCGGATGGCGGAGCGACCTTCGCGCATCTCTTTTCAGATAGAGGCGGCGTTGTTGCCTAGGCCGCAAAGCCCGCCCATCCCAGTAATGACGACTCGCCTGTCCAATCAGACCCCCTTCGCGAGCAAACCGCGGACAGCTTCCACCATGTCGCCGACATTCTTGAGATTCGACCAGGCATCCGCCGCGTTCATGTCGATCTTGATGTCGTAGGCCTGCTCCACATCCCAGAGGAGATCCGCCAGACCCAGCGAATCGACTCCGAGCGAGGTCAGTTCCGTGGCAGTCGTTATTTCGCCGATGATGGACGCACTCTCGCCGCTCTCCGATTCGACGCGGTTCCTGATCGTGGCAATGATTTCCGTTGCGAGTTGATCAGCCATTGTGTTCCTTTCCATAGCAATGCCTTTTGACGTGGGTGCGGCGCCATACCTCTGCCAGTCACGTCGCAAAAATCGTCCCTGACCAGGCTTGTGCAACCCACCAACACCAATCGAATTATGGAGACCGGATGAGTTCCGGTTGCTCTGAGGCGTTGGCATCCAACTGCAGCTCATTTTCCCGCGGCAACTTCCATCGCACGTCTGAGCTCATGGAAAGATCTTCTCCTTTCAGGCTCTTTTTTCGCAGTTGTCACACGATGAGGGTAGCGGGCAATCAGGACGTGTGAGGTGCTGTCAATGCGAGATTCCGGAAGATTGAGAAAATCGTTTGTTTCGATGAGATGCATCCACCCTATGGATAGAAATACAGTCCAATAAACGGGCAAGCCTCTGGTGCGGGCGATAATGCTACAGGAGACATCCCGCATGGCCACCCCACGCAAAAGCTGGGCACGTCTCGGTCGCTACTAGATGCTCAGCGCCTCACACTCGCTCTCTCCGGTGCAACGAAACGGCGCTTGCGCATCGCTGAAGGCCCAAGGGGTTAGCGATCCGAAAGGGCGGATATTATCTTTCGGGCCGAGCTTCCGAACACCATCGATTCGCTCGAACTCTTTCAGGCCTGCATCGCCCGGAATATCGTGATCGCCCACCTCTTGTCTTGACTAGCCCCAGCCTAGGCCTTATGCCGTCACCATGTTAGCACTCGTCCTTGGTGAGTGCTAACAGTAGGTCCGGCATAGCCGAGCTTTGTAGGTTGTCCGGCGCTGCCGGACGCTTTTCCCACCGTTCTCATCGAGGAAGAAAAAATGGCAAAGTCGAAGTTCCGCCCGCTTCATGACCGCGTGGTCGTTCGCCGGGTCGAATCCGAATCCAAGACCGCCGGCGGGATCATCATCCC
>NZ_AXAE01000026.1 GCF_000472705.1 Mesorhizobium erdmanii USDA 3471
GTTGTCAGGTTGGATTCGCTATCCCGTACCGTGACGGTCGCAAGCCGTTGTGGCCTACAGGTTGAAATACCAATCGTATTGCCACGTCCCCAACCACCCGAATGGAGACCTCATGTATCGCACTCTCATTCCAGCCGCCTTCGCGGGCATCTTCGCCGGAGCTGTTCTGGCTGCCGGCACCTGCTGCACGGCCGCGACACCTTCGGCCGAACTGGTTTCCTAACAGCACTCCACGAGGAGGATAAGATGACCAAGATTTCCTTCAATAGATTCGTCTGGCTCACGCTGCGTGCATCGACGGCGCTGATGCTCACCATTGCACCCTACCACTTGGCGCTTCATGGCGCTGCCAAGCTCGTGCCGGCCGCTGCCCACGCCGAATCCGAGGGCGGTGGCGGCAGCGGCGGTGGCGACGGCGGCAGCGGCGGTGGCGGTGGCGACGGCGGCGGCGGCGGCGGTGGCGAGCACGATGGCGGCAATAGCCACAGCAGCAGCGGAAGTTCTAGTGGCCATGATGGCGACTCGGAATCTGCTGACGACCAGGGTGGGGACAAAGCGGAGAACTCCGGCACTGGCGCAGGTTCCGGTACCGAGACCGACGGACCCGATGCCTCATCTTCCGTGCCAACGGTGACGGACAACTAGACGCGTCCCGCATAGTTCGGCGCATTGGCCCGCTTGCGGAGGCGCGGCGGGCCTTTCTGAGGTAGTGCACCCACAGGCGGGCGGGCCAGGATTTTGGCCCTGGGGGCGTGGATTTCCACCGACTTCGCAACTGATCCGCCGTAAGCGTGGAAGCCGTCCTGAAAACGATGTTGGAACAGGTTTCTGATCTGTTGGCCAAGGCCCGGCCACCTCTATCGATAGCTCCCCGATCGTCGACGAAAAGCAAACCTTCTCTGCTGAGACGGAGCGCGATCAAGTTGCTCCATCTGGCCGATTGGCCCGGATCCGTCGGCAGCCAGGCAGGTAAGGCATAGACACTCCCAGCAAACGCGTCGAACAGATGACCCGTAGGGCGTCGACGCGCGTTTCGCCTCGACTTCCGAGAACTTACCGGATCGGAGTCTCGCCGCGAAACAGCGGCTGGTGCGCTTGCATCAGGGCGGCAATCCGGCCGGCGACTTTTCGCACCGGCGGGGCGTGACGTTCCTCGTGATGGGTGACGATCCATTGGTCGGTTTCGAGTTCGGGGATGGGCTGGGCGACACGGACCAGCCGCGGATCGCTGTCGCCGACAAAGCACGGAAAGACCGAAAGGCCGGCGCCGGCGGCCACCAGTTCGCGCACCGAATGGGTGTTGTTGCCGCGCACGGCGATACGGTCGCCGTGATGGGCCTGCAGCCAGCGCGCCGAGGCAATGTTTGCCCCTTCACCGGTGACGCCGACGAACAGACCGGCGGCGATGCCGTTGACCAGGTGGCGTCCGGAATAGATGGCGTGGGCGACCTTGCCGCTCTGACGGCCAGCCAGCCACTGCTCGGTCGGCCGTTCGCTGCGGATGCCGATGTCGGCGGCGCGGCGACCGATGTCGACCCGGTCGGTGGTGGTGACGAACTCCACCCTGATGCCGTCATCGACCGTCCAGACCTCGCCGATATGGCCTGAAATGAAAGCCGAGGTCCATGGTCCGGCCGAGACGCGGACAATGCGATCCGGCAGGCTTCCTTCACGCCAGCGGGTGAGCGATTGCATCGCCGCCTCGACGTCCTCGGCGCGCCGCAGCAGTTCCTCGCCGACCGGGGTCAGCCGGTAGCCGGTCTGCTGGCGCACGAACAGGGGTTCGCCGATCTGCCTTTCGAGCGCGGTTACGCGTCGTCCAAGCGTGGCCGCACTGAGGCGCGTGGTTGCCGTCGCCGCGCTAAGGCCGCCCAGCCGCGCAACGTCGAGAAACAGCCTTAAATCGTCCCAGCCAATATTCATTTTGCAGAAATGAAAAATACCTTGCGACCTTGGCTGTAGCGCAAAGCCGGCATGATGCGCAAGTATGCGGGCGTTGGCGATATTGGAAAACCCTGCTTGCCGAAACATCGGCAAGCGCCCCGGTTGGCCTGGAAGCCAATGCAATCCTTTCGCGCACGCATGCATCTGCACCAGATGCTTTGCGTTTTTCGATCAACCCAAGGGCGTGGATATTCCGCGCGGCAAAGGAGACGATCATGTTGTACGGACTGAGAGACCGTTTCGCCCGCTGGCTTGTCTACCGCCGGACGGTTGCGAGCTTGCGGCGGGTTCCGGACAGCACGCTGGCGGATGCCGGCATTTCTCGCTCGGAGATCCGCGAGCATGCCCGCTACGCCAGCCTGCGCCGCTGAAGCTAGCGGTGGAGGGGAATCTCCGCCGACAGCCATTGCAGGAACAGCGCAGCCGACCGCGAGAGGCGGCGCTGTTGATTGGGCACCGCATGCAGGGCAACAGGTAGGATTTCCCCCGCGCCGAAGGGCGCCACCAGCCGCCCCGAACTGAGGTAGCTTGCCGCATAAGTCGACATGACGGCCGTGATGCCGCCGGCGCATGCCGCGATCTCCAGGGCCGCTGCCGCATTGTCGGCCTTGATCGGCGCCTTTTGCGGCGCGATGACGATGTTTTCCTTCTTGGCCCAGAGATCCAGCAGATGCATCCTGCCCTGGACATAGATGAGCCGGGCGGCGTTGAACCAGGTCGCGCCGGGCTTCGCCCCGGCCTGGCGACCGGTTTCTGGGTCGCAGACAAGCACCAGCCGCTCTTGCCCCAGTTGCACGGCACCCGATACAGGCTGCAACGGATTGAGCGCCAGAATGCTCAGATCCGCTAGCTCCACGTTGGGATCGGTCCAGATCGTGCTGTTCAGCCGGACCTCGATACGTGGATGGGCGGCGGAAAAACCGGCCAGGTGCTGTGCGAGCCACAGCGTGACGAAGCTGAGCGGAGCTGAGACCGTCACGCTGGTCTGCGCCTGTGCGCCCAGCATCCCTTCGGTCGCCGCCTCGGCCCGATCCAGAGCCTCGGCTATTCCCGGCAGATAGGCGGTGCCGACTTCGGTGAGCTCCAAACCGTTGCTCCTCCGGTGGAAGAGCGGCCGGGCGAAGAATTGCTCCAGCGCCCGAACCCGCTGGCTGATCGCCGCCTGGGTGCAATTCAACTCCTCGGCGGCCCGGGTGAAGCTCAGATGCCGTGCCGCCGCTTCAAAGGCTTCCAGATAGGTAAGATGCGGGAGATTTCGCATGGAGACCTCATTCAGATTTCTCATGCATTACGAAAACGATGTCACTGGGTAAAGAACGATTTCTTGCGCCATGGCCGCCCGGCGCGTCTTCTGAAGTCCATTCCCAGCCGCCGAACCGCAGGAAATCATGCCTCTCTCTTTGCTGAAATACGGCCTGCGCGCCAGGCATGTTTCCTTTCGCGACATCCCTTCGACGCCCGAGCTGAAACGATCCTACGACGTGGTGATCATCGGCGGCGGCGGCCATGGTCTCGCGGCGGCTTACTACCTGTCCAACGTTCACGGCATCCGCAACGTCGCCGTGCTGGAAAAGGGCTATCTCGCCGGCGGCAATACGGCGCGCAACACCACCACGATCCGCTCGAACTACATGACCGAGGAATCGGTCCGCTTCTACAAGGAAGGGGTCGAACTGTTCGAGACGATGTCGCGGGATCTCGGCTTCAACGTCATGTTTTCGCAGCGCGGGCAGCTGACGCTCGCGCATTCGGAGGCGACGATGCGCAGTTTCCACCTGCGCGCCGAGATGGGCAAGCATATGGGCACCAGGATCGAAGTGGCCGATGTCCAGACGGTGAAAGCGCTTTGCCCGCATCTCAACCTCGACCTCGGCGGCCAGCACGAGGTGATGGGCGGGCTCTGGCATGCCGACGGCGGCACCGCCCGCCATGACGCCGTGGCCTGGGGCTATGCCAAACATGCCAGCCGGCGCGGCGTGGAAATCCATCAACGCACGGAAGTGACCGGCTTCGAACTGGCGGGCGGCCGGGTCACGCACGTCAGGACGAACCGCGGCACGATCGCCGCCGGACAGGTGCTGCAGGCCGTCGGCGGACTCAACGGCCAGGTCGCCGCCATGGCGGGCATCCGGCTGCCGATACGCTGCTTCCCGTTGCAGGCAATGGTGACGCAGCCGCTGAAGCCATTCCTGGACATACTCGTCTCATCCGCCAATCTGCACACCTATCTGGTGCAATCCTCGCGTGGCGAGGTCGTCATCGGCGGCGGCTCCGATCCCTACCAGTTGGCCTCGACGCGCTCGACGCTGGACCAGAAGGAACATCTGGCCGAAGGCGCGCTGCACCTCTTCCCCTTCCTGCACAAGGTCAAGCTGTTGCGGCAGTGGGCCGGGATCACCGACATGACGCCCGACTACAGCCCGATCATGGGGGCATCGCCGTTGCGGAACTACTGGCTGGACTGCGGCTGGGGCACCTGGGGCTTCAAGGCGACACCGGTGGCCGGCAAGCGGATGGCCGAGACCATCGCCACCGGGCGCGTGCCCGATGTCCTGCAACCATTCGACCTGCGCCGGTTCGACAGCTTCGCGCTGCTGAACGAGATGGGCGCCACGGCCGCCAGCCACTGACGGGTGCACCGATGAAGCTTTTGACCTGCCCGGTGAACGGGCCACGCAACATCACCGAATTTCAGTATCTCGGGCCGGTCCGCGAGGCCAGCACCGAACAGCCCGAGCAACTGATCGAAGGCCTGTTCTACGCCGAGAACCCGCTTGGCGTGATGCGGGAGTGGTGGCGGCACACACCGTCCAACACCGTGCTGATCGCCGAACGCCACACCGTCAGCGACGAGATCGTCGCCACCTATCTTCCCAATCGAAAGCCTGCCTGACATGACCGAACGGTTGCCGCTTCCCTGGGGATCGCGTCTCGACCGCACCCAAAAAATCCGTTTCGATTTCGACGGCCGGCCGCTCGAGGGTTTCGCCGGCGACTGCATTGCCTCGGCCATGGCCGGCAGCGATCGCTGGATCCTGTCGCGCTCCTTCAAGTACCACCGCCCGCGCGGCATTCTGACCATGGCAGGGCAGGACGCCAACACGCTGGTGCAGCTGCCCGACGAGCCGAATGTCCGCGCCGATCTGCGCCCGATCGCCGAAGGATTGAAGGTCACCGCCCAGAACGTCAACGGAACGGCCGAACGCGACCGGAGCGCCGTGCTCGACAGGCTGGGCCGCTTCATGCCTGTCGGTTTCTATTACCGCAGCTTCGTTGGCCCCGGCGCGAAGAGCTGGCTCAAATTCTGGGAGCCGATGATCCGCGGATCGGCCGGCCTCGGCAAGGTCGACCTCACCGCCGGTCATGGCCACTATGTCAGGGAAAACCTGCACACCGACGTGCTGGTCGTGGGTGGTGGTCCGGCCGGGCTTTCGGCCGCCATCAAGGCAGCCGAGGCGGGTGCCGGAGTGCTGCTGGTCGATCTGAACCGCGAACTCGGCGGCGCGTTGACCTATGCGCGCTTCGGGCTCGAGACGGCGGAGGCAGAGGCGACGCTGAAGACGCTGCGCGACGCAGCCGGAAAGCTGGGCAATGTGCGGGTGCTGACCGGCGCCACATGCAATGGCTGGTTTGCCGACAACTGGCTTCCAGTGCTGCAGGGCGAGACGCTCTACCGCGTTCGCGCCAAGCAGGTAGTGGTGGCCGCGGGGTCGCATGAACAGCCCCTGGTGTTTCGCAACAACGACCTGCCGGGCATCCTTCTGTCGTCCGCGGCGCAGCGGCTGATGCGCCACTACGCGGTTCGCCCCGGCCGGCGCGCGGTGGTTTTTGCCGGCAACCGGGATGGATATCTCACCGCTCTTGACCTTCTCGATGCCGGCGTGCCGTTGGTCGCCGTTCTCGCCCCCGCCGCCGATGCATCCGGCAACCCCCTGGCGAAAAACCTGGTCGAGCGTGGCGTCCGCATCATCCCTGATGTCACCGTCACGGAAGCGTTGGGGACCGCGGGCAATCGCCATGTAAGAGCTATCCGCTTCAGCACGCCCGAACATGGCACGCAGCTGCTGGAGTGCGATCATTTCGTGGTCGCGGCCGGCTATACGCCGTCTTACCAGCTGCCGCTGCATGCCGGCGCGAAGCTCGGATTTGACGAGACCAGCCGGCAATTCGTGCTGAGCAATCTGCCGCAGGCGTTTCATGTCGCCGGATCGGCTGCGGGCTATTTCGAGCTGAAATCGGTGCTGCGCAGCGGCGAGATCGCCGGCGCTACGGCGGCACGGGAGGCGGGGCACGATGCCGACCTGCCGGCGATCATTCCGGATGCCAGCGCGGCAAGGATGAACTATTTTCAGCCGCTGTACGCCCATGCCAAGGGGCGGGACTTCGTGGATTTCGACGAGGATCTGCAGGTCAAGGATATCAGGAACGCCGTCAGCGACGGCTATAGCGAGCTCGAGCTGGTGAAGCGCTACTCCACCGTCGGCATGGGGCCGTCGCAGGGACGGCATTCGGCTTTGATGACGGCCAGGATCGTCGCGGCGGAAACGGGCCGCACGGTGGGCGAGGTCGGTATCACAACATCCAGGCCGCCATTCGGTCCGGAAAAACTGGGACTGCTAGCCGGCCCGAACCATGTGCCCTACCGGCATACGGCGATCCACGCCGACCATGTCGCCGGCGGCGCGAAACTGACACCCGCCGGTGCGTGGTGGCGACCGCTGCATTACGGTGGAAATGGCGACGTCCACAAGACGATCGCCGACGAGGTCAGGCTGGTGCGGGACAAGGTCGGCATGCTCGACGTTTCGACCCTAGGCAAGCTGGCGATACGAGGGGCGGATGCCGGCGCTTTCCTCGACCGCGTCTATACGATGGCGCATGCCAGGCAGCCGGTGGGACGCGTGCGCTACTGCCTGATGCTGAACGACATGGGATCGGTCATCGATGATGGCGTGGCCTTCCGGTTGTCCGAGACCGAATTCTACGTGACCGCAACCACCGGCGCCGTCGCCCGCGTCTTCACCGACATGCTGTTCCTCAACACGCAATGGGGCATGCGGGTCGATATCCAGAACGCCACGGCCGCCTTCGCCGCGATCAACGTCACCGGCCTTTTCGCGCGCAAGGTGCTCGAGGCGCTGGGCGGCGACATCGATCTCTCTCCGGATGGCTTCCCCTATCTCAACGGCCGTAGCGGCGTGATCGGCGGATGCCCGGCGCGCGTCATGCGCATAGGCTTTACAGGCGAGCTCAGCTATGAGCTGCACGTGCCGCAATCCTTCGGCGCGGCGCTCTGGCGCAAGCTGCTGGAGGTGGGGGCGCCTCATGGTCTGCAACCCTATGGGCTGGAAGCCTCGCGCATCCTGCGCCTGGAAAAGGGCCACATCATCATCGGCCAGGATACCGACGCGCTGTCGACGCCGGACGAACTGGGCATGGGATGGGCGCTGTCGAAGGCCAAGACTCGATACCTGGGCAAGACCGCCATCGAGGCGCGCGGCAAGCTCGGCCTCAAGCGCAAGCTTTGCGGCTTCGAACTGCCCGAGGGCCACGGTATCCGGCTGGCGGAATCCTGCCTCGTCTTGCGGGACGGACGCCCGGTGGGCTTTGTCACTTCGACCTGCTTTTCACCGACACTGGGCAAATGGATCGGCCTGGCCTATGCCGACCCGCGCGACGCGACGCCGGGATCCAGCCTGCACATACGGGGGCTGTGCGGTGGGGAAGTCCGGGCAAACGTGGTGCCCGCGCCATTCTATGATCCCGAAAACCAACGGCAGGAGATGTAGATGCTGCCGGGTAGCCATTCCGCATCGGCCGGTCATGCCGGGCATATCGATGCAAGCCTGCGCCATCACGCCCTGGCGCAACGACTCGCGCGCAGGGAGGGGCTGCCGGGAGCGCATGAGAACGTCGTGCTCGATTGCACGCAAACCGAGCGCTTCGGGCTGCGTGGCCCCGGCACGATGGACTGGCTCGGTGAAGCAGGTCTATCCGTGCCGCAGGCAGTGAATACCGCCCTTACCTTGCCTTGCGGCACATCGGTGCTGCGGCTTGGCCAGCAGGAGGTGCTGCTTGCGGCACCTCCTGGCGGCAGCGGGACGCGGTTGCACGCACTGCGCAAGGCCTGGGGCGACAGCGAGCTTGCAGCCAAGGGATACGACGCCTATCGCGACGAGGGGTGGGCGTGGTTCGTGATATCGGGTCCGGCAGCGCCCGCGCTGATGCGACGGATCTCGATGGCCGACCTGAGGCCGGAAAGCCTGAAGCCAGGAAATCTCTCGCAGACCCGTGCCTTGCATCTGGACGCGGTCGTGGCCCGCTTCGACCGTTTCGGCGCGATCGCCTATGACATTTTCTTCGACATCGCCTCGGCGGCGTTTGCATTGGATGTCCTGACCGAGACGGCCGCGGGCACGAATGCCGGCTTTCAATTGGCGGCTCTCTACGCCACCGAATAAATCGGCTTCGCCTGCTTCCCGTGCGGGGTCATCGTGAAGATCATGCCGCCGGTCATCCGCGATATCGATCGACGAGGGCGACCAGGCGCTCGCAGGCCGCGACGGCAGCGGCGTGGTCCTGCGAAAAGTTCAGGCGTACGCTGTTTTTGGCGAATGGGCTGAACTCCGTTCCAGGCGTCACGATGACGCCTGCCTGCAGGCGCAGGATGCGGACAAAATCACCGCCTCTCACCGACAGGCGGGGTAGCGCCGGAAAAATGTAGCTGCCCGCCTCGGTCGTGCGGACCTGGAGGCCTGATATCGCGCGGAAAACCTTCAAAAGATCGTCGCGGATCGCCTGGTGTTGGCGAATGCGCTGGTCCATCCATCCAGCCGGTTCGTCGAACCATGTGCGCAGGACTGCCTGGCTGTAGCCCCCGGCGCGCAGCGAGACGATTGCCTGCAGTTTCTCCATCCGGGCAATGATTTCTCGCGATCCGAAAGCCACGCCCAGCCGATAGCCGCTGAGCGATTCCGTCTTCGACGGCCCCATGATGGTGACGATTTTTTCCGCGTCCAGCTTCTGCGCGCGCAAATGAGTGTAGTCGACGCCTGAGTACAGCAGGCGCGCGTAAAGCTGGTCGACGATGACGGTGGCGTCGTATCGGCTTGCCAGAGCGGCAATCGCTTCGATCTCTTCGCGGGAGTAGACGACGCCGGCCGGATTGTTTGGGTTCGAGAACAGGAACACCTTTGCGCCCGACCTGAATGCGCCTTCCAACTGGCTGAGATCAAGGCCCGAACGGCCTTCGGTCGTTGCGTAGCCCATCCGGACGGGCAGCATTTCGCCTTCGCAGAACTCCACCAGTTTGCGGTTGGCAAAATAATCGGGCTGGACGATCGCCACCTTGTCGCCCCGCGACACGGTCGCGGCAACGGCCAGGAACAGCGCGCCCTGGGTGCCGGGGGTGATGATCAGGCCATCGCTTGCATCGACAGGCGCTCCGGTGAAACGTGCCAGCCGCCCGGCGAGGTCTTCGCGGATACGGAGATCGCCGCGATATTCCGTGTAGGCCTGCTTGCCGCCGGCTTCGACGCCGGCAGAAAAGACCTCGAACGAGCCGGGAGTCGGGGTGAATGCGTCGACGTCGCCATGCGAAAAGTCCACCGGCCGCCCGGGGATCGCATCGCCGCGCAACATCGGTTCAATGTCGCCGGCCAGCTGGCGGACTTCCTGTCCGGGCGCCGCGTCGGTGCCAAGGCCGCTGAATTTGCTCTGGATCGTCATTGGAAATTCCTGATTGTGGGCACCGCTGCCGCTGGCATGCGACGCCAAATAGCAGCGCCCAGGACGAAACAAAATATGCTGGCGGCTGGTTCGTCTGAGCCAGGACCGCGTAACGGGCTGCCCAAACACCTGCCGATCGCCTCAGTTCCGCCGCTTGGGAAACGGCTTGCCGGCGCTGTGGGCGCCGCCGCCGCCGACGACGGGGATGATCGTTCAGAAGAATGGGCTGTCGAAGAACGGTTCGCATTCGGCATGAAAAAAGCGAAGCGGGATTGCGTCGCAAATGCTCTTGTTATACGAACGTTCAACAAGAGCATTTGCGGGTACCTGCCGTGGTACGAACCGAGTTTCCGTTTGCCGTCGAAACCGTCGATCCGTTGTGGATCACGCTGGCCGATGGCACCCGCATTGCCGCGACGCTGTGGCGTCCGCGTACCGAGGACAAGGTGCCGGTGGTCGTCGAGATGGTGCCTTATCGCCGCCGTGACGGCACCGTGGCGCGCGACATCGACATCCATCCGTGGCTCGCCGGCCATGGCATTGCCTGCGCCCGCATCGATATCAGGGGTTCGGGCGATTCCGACGGCGACCTCGCCGACGAATATCTGCCGCGCGAACAGGAAGATGCCTGCGAGATCATCACCCATCTGGCCGCGCTTGCCTGGTGCAACGGCAATGTCGGCATGACCGGCATTTCCTGGGGTGGCTTCAACGCGCTGCAGGTCGCGGCGCGGCGGCCGCCGGCCCTGAAAGCCATCATCACCAACTGCGCCACCGACGACCGCTACGCCGACGACATCCACTATATGGGCGGCGCTTTGCTGACCGAGCAGGAGATGTGGTCGAACTTCATGCTGGTGAAGAAGGCGATGGCGCCCGATCCGCAGATCGTCGGCGACGTCTGGCGCGCCATGTGGACGAGCCGGCTTGCCGCGACGAGTTCACTCTCGGAAATCTGGCTCGCGCATCAGCGCCGCGACGACTACTGGCGGCAAGGTTCCGTCTGCGAGGATCTTTCCGCGATCGAATGCGCGGTCATGGCCGTCTGCGGCTGGGAGGACAGCTATTCGAATTTCGTGCCGCGCCTGCTCGAACATCTGCCGGGGCCGAAGCTCGGCATCGTCGGGCCGTGGTCGCATGCCTATCCCTGTCGGGGCGCGCCGGGGCCGCTGATCGGCTATCTGCAGGAGGCGCTGCGCTGGTGGCGGCATTGGCTCGTCGGCGAAGACACCGGCATCATGGACGAGCCGCTCTACCGCGTCTGGATCACCGGCGAGGAACGGCCGCAACCTTTCTACCTCCCCGACCATGCCGGCAGTTGGGCGGCCGAGGATCAGTGGCCGTCGCCGCGGATCGAGCGACGCACGCTACACCTTAACGCCGCCGGGCTGGGCAGCGAACCCGCTCCGGGCGCGACGCTTTCGGTACGCTCGCCGGCGACCGCCGGCCGCGATTGCGGCCGCTGGGGCGGTTATGGCGGCTCCTGTCCGGACATGCCCATCGACCAGCGCCGCGAGGACGGCATGGCCCTTTGCTTCGACACGCAGCCGCTGGAGGACGACCTGACCTTGCTCGGCGCGCCGGAGCTCGATCTGCTCGTCAGCGTCGACCAGCCATACGTCAATCTCGCGGCCCGGCTTTGCGACGTCTATCCAGACGGCACTTCGGCGCTGATGACCTATGGCGTGCTCAACCTCAGCCATCGCGACAGCCACGAGCATCCCACGCCCTGTCCGGTCGGAACGCCATTTCGTGTGCGGCTGAAGCTCAACGATTTCGCCCGCATCGTGCCCAAGGGCCATCGCATCCGGCTGGCGCTGGCCAACCAGCACTGGCCGATCCTGTGGCCGCAACCCAGATTGTCGACGCTGTCGGTCGCGAGCGGCGACAGCACGGTGATGCTTCCGGTCCGCCCGCCATCGGAACGCGACCGTGACGTTCGCTTCGAGCCGGCGGAAACCGCCCCGCCGGTTCCGGCCACGACCCTGGACGAGGGCTTCGATCGCCGCATCGTCACCGACGATGTCGGCTCGGGCGTTCAGACCATTGCGTTGACTTCGAACCACGGCCGCCGGCGCTATGACGATCGCGCCATTACCGTATCCTCGGCCAACAGCGACACGATGAGCATCAGCGGCGGCGATCCGCTGTCGGCGAAACTCGTCACCGAATATCGCTGGGCGATCGCCAGCGGCGATGCCGACACCGAGGCGATCGCGATCACCGAGCTGACGGCTGACGAAACCCATTTCAACCTGAGTTGGCGGCTCGAGGCGCGAGAACGGGGCGCGATCGTCCACAGCGCCTCGGCAAGCCGGCGCATCAGGCGCGATTTCGCCTGAGGAGAGGGTAGACGGATGCTCGCATATGCAGTGAAGCGCATCGGTCTCGGCCTCCTGATCCTCGTCCTCGTCATGGTCGCCATGTACGCGGCCGTGTTCCTCGTGCCGGGCGATCCGGCGACTGTCGCGCTCGGTCCGCGCGCCACGCCGGAACTGAAGCGATTGCTGATCGAGCGCATGGGGCTCGACCAGCCGGTCTGGTGGCAGATCATCGAATTCTTCCGCAATGCGCTGACCGGCAATCTCGGCTACGATGTCTGGTCGAACCGGCCCGTCTCGAGGCTGGTGCTGGAGGCGCTGCCGAACACGCTGATCCTCGGGCTGACGGCGGTTGTCGTCGCGCTCCTCATCGGCGTGCCGCTCGGCTGCCTGTCGGTGATGCGGCGCGGTACGGCGGCCGACGCGGTCATCGGCGTGCTGTCGGTCGGCGTCATCGCCGTGCCGTCCTTCGTCGTCGCCATCTATTCGCTTTTGCTCTTTGCCGTCACGCTGCGCTGGCTGCCGGCCATCGGCGCCGGTGAGGCCGGCGACTTCGTCAGCCAGGCCAAGGCGCTGGTCATGCCGGCCGCGGCAATCGCGCTCGGCTGGATCGGCTACATCGCCCGCATGGTGCGCGCCTCGATGATGGAGGTGATGGGCGAACCGCACATCCGCACCGCGCGCTCGTTTGGTCTTCCTGAATGGAAGATCGTCTCCAAATACGCGCTGCGCATCGCCATCATCCCGACCATCTCGCTGGTCGCCGTCGGCCTTGGCTCGATCCTGTCCAGCGCCGTCTTCGTCGAGGCGGTGTTCGCCAGGCCCGGCATCGGCAAGCTCATCACCGACGCGGTCAACACCCGCAACTACCCGGTCGTCATGGGCACGGTGCTGATCATGACCGCCATCTATGTCTCCATCACCATCGCCGCCGATCTGTTGATCGCGCGGCTCGATCCGAGGGTGCGCGATGTCTTCCGTGGCTGACGCCTCTTCGTCCACGCCCGACCGACAACGGTTCATCCTGCTGCGCGCGCTGCTTGCCGATCCGTTCACTTGCGTGGCGCTGATCCTGGTCACCGGCTTCCTCGTCACCGCCATCTTCGCGCCATGGCTGGCGCCCTATTCGCCGGTCAAGATCGACGTGCTGCACAAGCTGCAGCCGCCATCGGCCGAACACTGGTTCGGCACCGATCATCTCGGCCGCGATCTCCTGTCGCGCGTCATCCATGGCGCGCGCACCGCACTCACCATCGCCATGGTCTCGGTCGCCATCGCCGGCGCCATCGGCCTGCTGCTCGGCCTGATCGCCGGCTACGGCCCGCGCTGGCTCGACGCCATCCTGGTGCTGACTTTCGACAGCCTGAATTCGCTGCCGATGATCATGTTCGCGCTCGCCATCATCACCGTGCTCGGAGCCGGAACCGGCACGCTGATCATCGTCATCGCCGCGACCTCGTTCCCGAGTTATGCCAGGCTGATCCGGGCGCAGACGCTGGCGCTGAAGAACAGCGACTACATCCTCGCCGAGCGGCTGATCGACGCGAGTGCCGCGCGCATCATCTTCGTCCACCTCCTGCCCAATGTCGTCGGCCCGCTGATCATCCTCCTGTCCATGGACATACCGGTCGTCATCATGGTCGAGGCTGGCTTGAGCTTCCTCGGCCTTGGCGTGCGCCCGCCGACCCCGTCCTGGGGCTCGATCCTTTATGACGGCTACACCTCGATCCGCTCAGCACCCTTCATGGTCATCTTCGGCGGCTTGCCGCTGGTGCTCGCGACGCTCGGCTTCACCTTTCTCGGCGAGGGCTTGCGCGACTATCTCGACCCGCGCCTGCACCTGCGGAGGCCGGCATGACCGGGTCGCTTGCCGCCAGCGATCTCAGCGTCCGCTACGAGACACCGCATGGCGCGGTGCACGCGCTGCGCCATGTCGACATCGAGGCGCATCCGGGCGAGGTGATCGGCATCGTCGGCGAGAGCGGCTGCGGCAAGTCCACGCTGGTTACCGCCCTGGCTAATCTTCTGCCGGCCAATGCCCGCATCGACGGGTCGATCTCCTACAATGGCATCGACCTGGCCAAGCTCGACGCGCACCGCCAGCGGCTGCTGCGCGGCGACGAGATCGCGCTGGTCAGCCAGGATCCGATGACGGCGTTCAACCCCGTGCTGACCATCGGCGACCAGCTCGTCGACTTCCAGCACCACCGCAAGGACCTCAGCCGGGCGCAGAAGCGGGCGCGCATCGCCGCCATGCTCGGCCGCGTCGGCATCGCCGACGCCGAACGGCGCATGCAGAGCTATCCGCATGAACTCTCCGGCGGCATGCGCCAGCGTGTCGCCATCGCCGCCGCGCTGCTGACCGATCCCGGCCTGCTCATAGCCGACGAGCCGACGACGGCGCTCGACGTCACCATGGAGGCGCAGATCATCCATCTGCTGCGCGAACTCCGCCGCGACTACAACGGCATCATCATCGTCGTCTCGCACCATCTCGGCGTCATCGCCGAACTCTGCGACCGGGTCTATGTCATGTATGCGGGCGAGGTGGTGGAAGGCGGCGAGGTCGACGCGATATTCCACGACGCCAGGCATCCCTACACGCAGGCGCTGCTCGCCTGCGACCCCGCCCGCTTCCATGAGCGCCTGGACCGGCTGCCGACCATTCCGGGCTCGCTGCCCAACCTCACTCAGCCACCGTCGGGATGCGTCTACGCTCCGCGCTGCGACCGTGCCTTCGCGCGGTGCGCGACCGTCGCGCCACCGCTGGTGAACCTCGTCGCGTCCCATGTCGCGCGCTGCCACGCGGTGATGCCATGAGCCCATTGCTCGCCGTCGAGGATCTCTCGGTCAGCTTCACCAATGGCGGCTTGCTCAACCGACTGATCAA
Organism: Mesorhizobium erdmanii USDA 3471; assembly: GCF_000472705.1. Lineage (GTDB taxonomy): Bacteria > Pseudomonadota > Alphaproteobacteria > Rhizobiales > Rhizobiaceae > Mesorhizobium > Mesorhizobium erdmanii. The sequence goes on from NZ_AXAE01000026.1 coordinate 14,884, forward strand.
TCCGTTTCCGCTGCCGGGCTTCAACGTCATCGACGGCGTTACGTTGTCGCTGATGCCGGGCGAGACGCTCGGACTGGTTGGCGAATCCGGTTCCGGCAAGACGACGCTCGCCCGCACCATTCTCGGGCTCATCCGAGCCGCCGCCGGCCGCATCGTCTTCGAGGGCAGGGACGTGCAGACGCCTACCGATTTCCGCGCCATGCGGCGGCGCTCGGCGATGATGTTCCAGGACCCCGTCGCCTCGCTCAGCCCGCGTCTGCGCATCGGCACGTTGCTGACCGAACCGCAGATCATCCAGGGGGTGCCGATGCCGGACCGCCGCGCCGCGGCAAAAGCGCTGCTGGCGCTGGTCGGTTTGCCCGCCTCCTTCGTCGACCGCTTCCCGCATGAGCTGTCAGGCGGGCAGGCGCGCCGCGTCGGCGTTGCGCGAGCCCTGGCGATGAAGCCGCATCTGCTGCTCGCCGACGAGCCGACCGCGGGTCTCGATGTCTCGGTGCAGGGCGACGTGCTGAACCTGATCGGCGAGCTCAAGCGCGAACTCGGTTTCGCCGCCATGATCGTCACCCATAATCTGGCAATGATCCGCCATGTCAGCGACCGGCTGGCGATCATGTATCTCGGCCGGCTGGTCGAGACAGGTCCGACGCAGGACGTGTTTTCCGCGCCCATGCATCCCTACACCGCGACGCTGATCCAGTCCGAGCCGATACCCGACCCGCGCCGGCGCAGCCATAACCCCGCAGTCACCGGCGAAATCCCGAGCGTGTTTCGGCGGCCTTCGGGCTGCGAGTTCCACACGCGCTGTCCCATCGCACAGGATCGCTGCAGGACCGAGGCGCCGGCCTGCCGGCCCATGGACGCCGGTCGCATGGTGCGTTGCCATTTCCCGCTGAAGACCGGCGGGCAAGAACGGGAAGCCTTCTCACGCGCTTCCGCAAACCAAAGGGGAAACTGAGATGAAACAATGGTCCTTGGACAGACGTGCATTCCTGAAAGCGGCTGGCGTGCTCGGCGCCGGCCTGGCGATGAAGCCCGACTTTGCCTGGTCGGCCGCCGGCGATACGTTGCGCATCCGCATGGAGGGCGACCTGCAATGCCTCGACCCGGCCTTCATGAATGGCGGCATCGAGGATGTCATGATGCGCGGCATCTATGTCTCGCTCAACCATTTCGGCGATATCCGGAAAGGCTCGCCCTGGTCGCTGTGGGGAGCTGAAAAGCTCGAGCAGAAAGACCCCAAGACCATCGCCTTCACCCTAATCGACGGGCTGAAATGGTCTGGTGGTTTTGGCGCGGTGACAGCCGACGACGTGAAATTCTCGTTCGAGCGCATCGCCGACAAGGCGCTCGCATCGCCCTGGGCCTATCAGTTCGAGAAGCTTGATCGCGTCGAAGTCGTCGATGCCCGCAATGGCATCATTCATCTGAAGGAGCCCTATCAGCCGATCTTCGTGACCAGCCTGCCTTACTATGGTGGCCACATCATCAGCCGCGCCGGCACCGAGAAGGCCGGCGGCAAATTCACCACCCAGCCGCCGGCGACCTGCGGTCCCTATCTCTTCTCGGACTGGCAGCAGAAGCAGAAGGTGACGCTGACCGCCAACCCGGACTGGCCGGGACCGAAGCCGGATTTCTCAAAGGTCGAGATCTATGTCGTGTCGGACGATCAGGCGGCGCAGCTCGCCTACGAAGCCGATGCCTTCGACTATACCAAGATCGCCATCTCGGCGACCAAGGCGGTCAAGGAGAAGCCGCCGGCGGACACAATCCTGATCGAGGCGCAATCGACGCGCTATGTCTGGCTGACCGTCAACCAGCTGAGCCCGCGGCTCAAGGATCTGAAAGTCCGTCAGGCGGTGCAGTACGGCGTCGATGTCGGTCAGATCCTCACCGGCGTCTATGACGACCTCACCAAGCGCTCCACTGGCGTCGTCCAGCCCGGCACCAAATTCGCGCGCGCCTCGAATCTGATCGCCGCGCCGGACTATGAGAAGTCGGCCGCGCTGCTCAAGGAGGCCGGCGTCAGCGACCTGTCGCTGACCTTGACTGTCATGAACGATTCCATCCGCACCGCGACCGCGCAGATCATCCAGGCCAGCCTCGAACAGGCCGGCATCAAGGTCGAGATCCAGCCCTATGACGAAGCCGCCTTCTGGGGCGTCGGCGACAAGACGCAAGGCGAAGGCTACAAGAACATCGACCTGGCGCTGATGGATTTCGCCGGCGGCATAGATCCGTCCGAAAACCTGGTCTGGTTCCGTCCCGACCAGATCGGCGCCTACAACTGGTCCGGCTTCGACAGTGCCGAATTCGAGACCAGCTACCAGCAGCTGGTGGCCGAAAACGACGAGGCCAAGCGCATCACGTTGTCCAACCGCATGGAGGATCTGATGGAACAGTCCGGCGGCTTCGTCTTCATCTGCCACCAGCCACTTGTCGCCATCCACAAGACCGCGTTCGATCCGGTCATCTATCCGGACGGTCACCCCAACCTGGTGCTGTTCAAGAAGAAGGCGTGAGCCGAACCATGATCCCGAAAAGTGGGAACCGGTTTTCGGATAGGATCATGGTCAGACACAGAGATAGAGCCCCATCCCGATGTCATCGGGATGGGACAGGCTCTATGTGGACAGGAAGGGCGCAATCGATTAGCTGGAGTCCATGACGGAAGCAGGACCAGCCTCTGGAAAACGCAAGCGCGGCGCCAAGAAATCGCCGCCGCGCTTCAGCCGCGAACAGGCCGATGTGCGCCGTTCCATGCTGATCGAGGCGGCGACGCGCTGCCTGTCGGTCGGCGGCATCGGCGCCTTCACCATCGACCGCATCTGCAAGGAGGCCGGCGTTTCGCGCGGCCTCATCAACCACCACTTCGAAAGCCTCGACGGGTTGCTGGTCGAGGTCTACAAATCCTCGCTCTATGCCAGCGTCAACAACCAGATCGCCGAGGCCAAGCGCCGCCGCGCCGAGGCATCGGATTGGCCACCGGAGGCATCGCTGGCAGCCCTGGTGCGCTCCAATTTCTCGCCCGAATATTTCAGCCGCGAGAACCTTTTGATCTGGCTGTCGCTGTGGGGCGAGATCGCCGTCAACCCGCGCCTCAAGGAAGCGCATCGCGAACTCTACGATGCCTACCGGGCGGAACTGGCGGAGGACATCGCAGCGGTCGCGGTGCCGCGCGGCAGGCAAGTCGACGCGCCCGCGCTGGCGCGCAATTTCATCGCTTTGGTCGACGGGCTGTGGCTGGAATGGTGCCTCGACGAAAGCGTGGTGACGCCGGAGGCGGCGGAGGCGGCGGGGTTCGAGATGCTTGAAGGGCAGGTGGGGCCGCTGCGGGGCGGATAACCATTTCAGGTCGGCGCTGCCTGGCGCCAGCCTTGAAAATCGGCGTCGCGCCAAAACCTCAATTCAGCGGTGAGCCGCCTTCGCGTTTGCGCCTTTCCATATAGTCGCGCAGCGCCTCGTCGATGCCGGGATCGATCGGCGGCTGCTCGTATTCGGCGACCATGCGTTTCCACACGACATTGGCCCTCTCTCTCGCGGTGACCTGACCTCTTTCGACCCACGTGTCGTAATTGTCCCAGTTGGACACCAGCGGCGAGTAGAAGGCGCGCTCATAGCGTTGCATGGTGTGCGCCGCGCCGAAGAAATGCCCGGCCGGACCGACCTCGCGCACCGCTTCCAGCGCCAGCGTATCGATGTCGACCACCGGCGGGTCGAAATAAGCCGACATCATCTGCAGCATCTCGGCATCGATGACTAGCTTCTCGAACGATGCGGTCAGCCCGCCGCCGAGCCAGCCGGCCGCGTGCAGCACCAGGTTGGCGCCGCCCATCAGGCAGCCCCACAGCGACATGGCGCTTTCATAGGCGGCCTGCGCGTCGACGGAATTGGCGGCGGTGACGTTGCTGGAGCGGAATGGCACGCCGATCAGCCGGCAGAGCTGCCCGGTGATCTGCGCGGCCTGCGTGTATTCGGGCGTGCCGAAGGCCGGCGCGCCGGTCTTCATGTCGACATTGGACGTGAAGCCGCCATACATCACCGGCACGCCCGGCCGCACGATCTGGGTCAGCACGATGCCGGCCAGCGCCTCGGCATGCTGCTGCGACAGCGCGCCGGCAAGCGTCACCGGGCTCATCGCGCCAGCCAGCGTGAACGGCGTGATGACGTTGACCTGGCCGTGCTCGGCCAGCGTGATCAGCCCTTCGGCCATCGGCTCGTCGAGCTGCAATGGCGAGTTGGTGTTGATGATGCCGGTAAAGACCGGCATTTCCCGCGCGAGGTTCTCGCGCGTCGTGCCGAGCGAAATCGCCACCATTTCCAGCGCGTCGATGGCGCGACCCTGACCTAGGGTTTGCGGCTGCCAGTTCTTGTCGAGCAGTGTGATCTCGGCATAGTAGAGGTCGAGATGCCTAGTGTTCTGGTGCAGGTCGAGCGGCTCGAACGGGCCGCCGCCTTCCTGATGCAGGACATTGAACGACTGGATGAGCTTCAGGTAATCGCACATTTCGGCATAGGTGCCGGGCCGGCGGCCGCGATCATTGTCCATGACATAGGCCGGCCCGCCGACCGACGACAGGATGCAGTGCCGCCCGCCGACCTTGACATTCTTTTGCGGATTGCGGGCGCGCAACTCGAACGACGACGGCGCCATGGCGACGCGCTCCATGACCATCGCGCGGTCGAAGCGGACCCGCATCGCGCCTTCGTCGACATCGCAGCCTGCCGAGCGATAAAACTGCCGCGCTTGCGGCTGCAGCACGCGCATGCCGATCTCTTCGAGAATGGTGAGACCCATTTCGTGGATCGTTTGCACCTGATCGGCCGACAGGATCTCGATCGGTGCGTAGGGCCGCGTCAGCTGCTTCCACGGCCGCTGCTCGATGCCGCCGATCTCGCGTTGCGGACGGCCGGGTCTGCGACGTGCGGCGATGCGCTCCATGGCTTCCTCACTCCTTGTTTGACGCAATTCCGGGCGGAAAACCGCTTCACACTTTTCCTGGAATTGCTCCTATTCGGCTGCCGTTCGCAACTCGAAGTCCACCACTGCATCGACGATTGGTGTGTCGCGCCGGTAGGGTGACCTGCGGGTCTCCGCGCCGATTTCCTGGGCGAACTTGTGGCCGCTGTGCACCGCATGCGCGATGGCGCCCGGCGCCAGCGCGTCGCCGATGCGATCGACGCTTTTGATACCGGCAGTGGTAAGATCGTTTGTCCGCGCGCTCAGCGCCTCGAACAGCGCGTTGCGCGGCAGCCGCAGGCCGACGATCAGCACCGAGCGGCAGGCAATGCGGCTTTCCTCGCCGGTGAACAGATGCGCCAGCGTCGCCGTTTCGCCGTCGAAGGCCTTCAACAGATGCAGCGTCGTTACCGGCACCTTGCGCCTTGCCAACGCGCGATGCACCAGCGGCAATTCGTTGGTCATGATCGTCCAGGCGGATGCCTGGCCGGCTGGGGTGACGTAGCTGACCGGAACGCCTTGCGCGGCCAGATGCTCGGTCAGCACGCCGCCCATGTAATAATTATCGAAATCGAAGACGAGGGTTGCTCCTTGCGGGAGCCTGCCGGCGGCGATGTCGTCGGGCGTGAACACAGCCGGATGGTCGAGCCGGCCGACCGGTATCTCCATCGAGGAATAGAGCATGTCGGTCCAGCGCGCGCCGGTCGCCAGCACCACGCGCTCCGGCGCCAGATCGATGATCTCGTCCACGCCAAGCGTGCTTTCGGGATAGAGCGAGACATTGCTCATCTCGCCGAGGCGGCCGAGGCGGTAGTCGACGACGCGGTTCCAGGCCGACAGGCCAGGCAGCGTCTTCTCGAAGGTCAGCCGCCCGCCGAAGCCGCGGCTGGAGTCGGCGAGCGTCACCTCATGGCCGCGCCGGCCAAGGGTCAGCGCGCATTCGAGCCCGGCGGGCCCGCCGCCGACAATCAGGATGCGCTCGGGCCTGTCGGCACGCTCGACACGCTCGGGGTGCCAGCCGCGCCGCCATTCCTCGCCGGCGGTCGGGTTCTGGGTACAGCGCACCGGCACGCCATCATGCCAGCTGGAAATGCAGATGTTGCAGCCGATGCATTCGCGGATTTCGGCTTCGCGGCCCTCGCGGATCTTGGCCGGCAGGAAGGGATCGGCGATGGAAGGCCGTGCGCCGCCGATGAAGTCGAGCACGCCGCGCCTGATCTGCGACACCATGGTGTCGGGCGAGGTGAAGCGGCCGACGCCGACCACCGGCCTTTTTGTCAGCGACTTGACGAAATCGATCACCGGCTCATGGCTGCCTTCGCCGGTGAAACGCGAGGCCGAGCAGTCGGTCGGGCTGGAATCCATCTTGACGTCGAACAGGTCGGGCAGGTCGGCCAACAACTCGATCAATTCATGCGCCTCGGACGGTTGATGGCGGCCGGGCCGGCCGCGCAGCTCCTCGAGGCTGACGCGAAGTGCCACGCCGCAATCCTTGCCGACCGCATCCTTGGTGACCTCGATCATCTCGCGCACGAAGCGCACCCGGTTCTCGATCGATCCGCCATATTCGTCTGCGCGATGATTGTATTCGGGCAGCAGGAATTCGTAGCCGAGATAGCCCATGCCGGCATAGACATAGACGACGTCGAAACCGGCCGTGCGCGCCTTGCGCGCCGCCTCGGCCTGGTATCTCAGCACTTCTTTTATGTCGGCCTTGTCCATCGTCTTTGGCCGCAGATTGCCCATGAAACCGACGTGCGTGGCCATCCAGGGAATTCCCGACGGCGACAGCGGCGGCAGGCGGCTGGCGCGGTTCATGACGGAGGCGCCGCCGTGCCACAGCTCGACGCCGGCAAGCGAGCCATGATGGTGCACGGCTTCCGTCATCAGCGCATGGGCGCGGATGTCGTTGTCGTCCCATAGCGTGGCGAAGGGCAGCGGCGCGTCGTCGGAGCTCGGGTCGATCGAACAGGCGCCGGTGCAGATCACGCCCCATCCGCCCTCCGCCTTGGCTTCGCGAAAGGCGGCGCGGACACGCGGCAGGGCGTTGGTCATGCCGCTGGCATGCGGCACCTGATAGAAGCGGTTTGGCGCGGTGACCGGCCCGATAGGCATCGGCTCGAACAGGATTTCATAGCGGGGATTGCAGGTCATCTGGGCTTTGCAAACAGGCTTGTTGAACGATCGTACAACAAGCATATTCACTGATATCGCAGAACGCAATGCCCAAGTCTTCGGGGCAGGCGGATGCCCGAAAAGTAGTGACCGTGCGATGGGTGGTGGTGCTGGGGCCGATGCGCGTTGCCTTGTCACGCGATAAAATCGGGACGATCTGGCCGAACGCCGGCGTGCCGCAGAGTTTCAGGTCGTTGGCGACACGCCGGCATTGTTCACCAATATATCGAGGCCGCCAAATCCCGAACCGCCACCGGTGACGATGGCGACCTTGCCAGCAAGTCTCATATCTGTTCCTCCGTTGCCGGGCACCATCGGGGACGTCTCTCGCATTGCACAGTCCGATTGTCTGAACGCCCTTTTAGCTTTCCTTGTTTGAGGTCGCCGGCAGCGGGAGTAATAGTCGCCACGGAATTCGTCAGGAGGACGCGATGACGCTGAATTTCGACCCGAGGGCGAAGGCCACGACGCTCTACCACGGCGAATTCAGCCCGATGTTCATCGGCGGCAAGTGGGTTGCGGCGCAGTCCGGTGAGGTGATGCAGGCGCTCAACCCGGCGACTGGCGAAGTGCTGGCGACGGTGCCGCGCGGCGGGGCCGCCGACATCGATGCCGCGGTGGTCGCCGCGCGCGCGGCCTTCGAAGGGCCATGGTCGAAATTCTCGCCTTACGAGCGGCAATGCGTGCTGCTCAGGATCGCCGACCTGTTCGAGACGCATTGGGAAGAGCTCAGCGTTTCCGACACGCTCGACATGGGGTTGCCGATCACCCGCACGCTCGCCAACCGGCGCCGCGTCATCGGCATGCTGCGCTTCTATGCCGGTATGGCGACGGCGCTGCATGGCGAGACGATCGACAATTCCATCCCCGGCGAGATCGTCTCCTTCACGCGGCGCGAGCCGGTGGGTGTGGTCGGCGCGATCATCCCCTGGAATGCGCCGACCGCCGCCTCGATCTGGAAGATCGCGCCGGCGCTGGCCACCGGCTGCACCATCGTGCTGAAACCCTCGGAGGAGGCCTCGCTGACACCGCTGCTGATCGCGCGTCTCATGCAGGAGGCCGGTGTACCCGACGGCGTCGTCAACATCGTCACCGGCACTGGCGCCGAGGCCGGCGCGCGGCTGGCCGAACATCCCGACGTCAACAAGATCGTCTTCACCGGCTCGACGCTTACCGGGAAAGCGATCGCGCGGGCGGGGGTCACCAACCTCAAGCGCGTTTCGTTGGAACTCGGCGGCAAGTCGCCTGTCATCGTCTGCCGTGACGCCGATATCGACAAGGCTGTTCCGGTGGCGGCGATGGCGGTGTTCGTGCATTCGGGCCAGATCTGCATTGCCGGCTCGCGGCTGTTCGTGGCGCGCGAAATCCATGACGAGTTCGTGCGCCGGCTTGCCGAATTCGCCGGCAAGCTGCGCATCGGCCATGGCATCGAGGCAGAGACGGAGATCGGGCCGCTCATCAATGCCAGGCAGGCCGGCAAGGTCGAAGTCTACATCAAGGCCGGCAGCGACGAGGGTGCCGAACTGGTCGCTGGAGGCTCGCGTTTGACCGGCGAACTCTATGATGGCGGCAACTTCATCGCGCCGACCGTCTTCGGCAAGGTGTCGGACAAGATGACCATCGCGCGGGAAGAAATCTTTGGGCCGGTCATTTCGGCGATGCCCTTCGACACGCTCGACGAAGCCGTGGCTCGCGCCAATGCGACGCCTTACGGACTTGCCGCCGGCGTCTTCACTACGCATCTCGGCACCGCGCACAAACTGACGCGCCGCATCAAGGCCGGCTCGGTCTGGGTCAACATGTACCACGCCATCGACCCGGCGGTGCCGTTCGGCGGCATGAAGATGTCCGGCTACGGCCGCGAGGGCGGCCTCGAGCACCTGCATGAGTATTTGGAGACCAAGTCGGTCTGGATCCAGACCGACTGAGGGCCGTATCGATATTCAGGTGAGGGCGGCCTGCGAATGACGGCTACGCGGACGCCCCCGCCTTCGTTATCCTAGGGCGAAGCTAGGGGCGAAGCGACGGGCGTAGAGCCTAGTATCCATTCCGTTACGTCAGTCGGAAAAATGCAGCGCAAGCGGCAGCTTGCCCGAGCGGCCATGCCCAAGGGCCCTGCCGCTCCGACGTTTCCTCCAAAGTCTCGAGGCTGCCTCCCCGAGGACCATTGCGCCTCGAGGCGGCAGGGGCAATTTCGATTTTCTGATGCGCTGTGCAGGTTCGCTCCGGCGGCCGACAATCGTGGGGCAGGCAAACCGCTGCGAGGGAACCTTTGTCGGGCTGGTGATTTTTGCCTATATAGGAAAATGCGAATGGCCAAGAGGGTGTTGCCGATGACGACGAAACGCTTTGCGATCTGCGCTCTTGCCCTGGCCATGGCCTGTGGCGTGTCCGCGCCGGCATTCGCCGGAGCCAAGCATCGCCATCATCAGGCCGAACCGGAACGCTACGTTCCCGCCAATGACGATCTGGTCGACTTCCTGTTCGGCGGACCGCGCTACTACGACCAGCAGCTGTTTACCACGGCGGCAGGCGCCTGTTCCTACCACCGCGTGAGTCCGGACGCGAACGCGGTGAACAAGATCAACGATCACCATTGCGGGAAATAGAAGACGGCTTGCACGCTTCGGCGCGAATCTCCGCGCCGTGTTCGTCGCGGGCCGGACTTTTCGCCGGCGTCTTTTGCGCCTGTCCGGAAAAGCGTGGGGCGGTGGCTGCCTGGAGGACACCTTCCACCGTCAGCCACGAGCCGCGCGCCGCCATGTGCGGATGCCGCGCTGCCTCCTGCGGGCTGAGCACCGGGGAGACGCAGGCGTCCGAGCCTGCGAACAACCCCATCCATTCGTCGCGCGGTTTCGCGGCAAAGATCGTTGCCAGCCGGTTGGCGAGCGCCGGCCAGAGATCGCGATCGAATTGCCTGGCGAATTGCGGATCGGCGGTGAGGCCGAGCCGGTCGAGAAACAGCGCATAGAATTTCGGCTCGACGCACTGGACGCTGATGAAGCCGCCATCCGATGCGCGGTAGACGCGGCACCAATGCGGTCCGTCGAGAAGGCTGGTGCCGCGCTCGGCGACGAGCGCGCCGGATTGGGCGAGCGACATCAACAGGTTCATCATGTGCGCCGAGCCATCGACGATCGCCGCGTCGACCACGCTGCCTTCACCGCTCGCTCGCGCGTTCATGATGCCGGCCAGCATGCCGATCACCAGATAGAGCGCGCCGCCGCCTATGTCGCCGACCAAGGTCGGCGGCGCCATTGGCGGTTCGCCAGGCAAGGACGCGTACCAGAGCGCGCCCGACACGCCGGTATAGTTCATGTCGTGGCCGGCGGTGCGGGCGAGCGGACCGTCCTGGCCCCAGCCGGTCATGCGGCCATAGACCAGCCGCTTGTTGGCCGCGCGGCAGGCATCCGGGCCTAGCCCGAGACGCTCCATGACATCGGGCCGAAACCCCTCGATCAAGCCATCGGCGGTGGCGATCAGGCGCATCAGCACCGCCACGTCCTGGGCATCCTTGAGGTCGAGCGCGATCGAGCGCTTGCCGCGATCGAGCAGCGAGCGTTCGGGCAGGCCCGGCATGGACGCCTGCTTGCGGTGAACGACGATGACATCGGCGCCGAGATCGGCGAGCAGCATGCCGGCGAAGGGCGCCGGCCCCAGCGCCTCGATCTCGATGATACGGGTGCCCTTCAGCATTCCACGCTCCATGGCGTCAGATCCGTTTGGTCTCGCGCACTTTCGTTGCGGCCAGGGCGACGGTGTGTAACCCCGCTGTTTTGGCATTGAAGCATGTGCCGCTCGCATATACTTCAGGGCCATGAAAAAAATCGGTTTCCTGTCATTCGGGCACTGGACGCCCTCGTCGCAATCGCAAGTGCGCTCGGCTTCGGATGCGCTGCTGCAATCCATCGATCTCGCGGTCGCGGCCGAGCAGCTCGGTGCCGACGGCGCCTATTTCCGCGTGCATCACTTTGCCCGCCAGCTTGCCTCGCCATTCCCGCTTTTGGCGGCGGTGGGCGCCAAGACCAGCCGTATCGAGATCGGTACCGCCGTCATCGACATGCGCTATGAGAATCCGCTCTACATAGCCGAGGATGCGGGCGCCGCCGACATCATCGCCGGCGGCCGGCTGCAGCTCGGCATCAGCCGTGGCTCGCCCGAACAGGTGATCGATGGCTGGCGCTATTTCGGCTACCAGCCGCAGGAAGGCAAAAGCGACGCCGACATGGCGCGGCATCATGCCGAGGTTTTCCTCGACACGCTGCGTGGCGAGGGCTTCGGCAAGCCCAATCCACGGCCGATGTTCCCCAACCCTCCGGGGCTGCTCAGGCTCGAGCCGCATTCGGAAGGTTTGCGTGAGCGCATCTGGTGGGGTGCGGCGACCAACGCCACTTCGGAATGGGCGGCCAAGCTCGGCATGAACCTGCAGAGCTCGACGCTCAAATTCGACGAAAGCGGCAAGCCGTTCCACATCCAGCAGGCCGAACAGATCCGGATCTATCGCGAGTCCTGGAAGGCGGCCGGGCACGAGCGCGAGCCGCGCGTCTCGGTCAGCCGCAGCATCTTCGCGCTGGTCGACGACCGCGACCGCGCCTATTTCGGGCGCGGCAATGAGAGCCGCGACCAGATCGGCTTCATCGAGGAGAATACGCGGGCGATCTTCGGCCGCAGCTATGCCGCCGAGCCGGACGTGCTGATCAAGGAGCTGGCGCAGGACGAGGCGATCGCCGAGGCAGACACGCTGCTGCTCACCGTGCCCAACCAGCTCGGCGTCGATTACAACGCCCATGTCCTCGAGGCGATCCTCACCCATGTCGCGCCGGCGCTGGGCTGGCGCTGACGGCCGCGCCATGTAACCATCGATCGCGGCGGGCGATTTGAGGAGGTTCAAGGCATGGCGAAGACGGCCCTGATTGCCTGGGGCGGCTGGGAAGGCCATACGCCGGAGCGCAGCGCCAACATCATCCGTGCGCTGCTCCAGCGCAACGGGTTTGATGTCACGCTGGGCGAAGGCACCGCGATGTTCGCCGACCCGGAATTGTCGTCATTCGATCTCATCGTGCCGGTCATCACCATGTCGACGATCGAAAAGGCGGAGCTGCAGAACCTGACGCGTGCGGTTCGCGAAGGAAGCGGGCTCGGCGGCTTTCACGGCACGATGGGCGACAGTTTCCGCAACGAGCCGGACTATCAGTTCATGACAGGGGGCCAATGGGTCGCGCATCCCGGCAACATCATCGACTATGACGTGGTCATCACCCGGCCGGACGATCCGATCGTGAGCGGCATCAGAGATTTCGCCTACCGGTCGGAGCAGTATTACATGCATGTCGATCCCAGCAACGAGGTGCTGGCGACGACGACCTTCACCGAGGCGCATTTCCCGGGCATTGGCGGCGTCGTCATGCCGGTCGTCTGGAAGCGCCGCTATGGCGCGGGCAAAGTGTTCTACAGTTCGCTTGGGCACACGGCCGACGAGTTCGCGGTGCCGGAAATGGCGCTGATCGTGGAGCGTGGGCTGCTTTGGGCGGCACGGGGGTAGGCACAAGCGAGGTTTCCAAGAAAGTCTCAGGCTGAATTCGCCGGAACGACCATGGAGATGCCAGATGGATTCAAGGGAGAGCTGGTCCGCATCCGAGAAGAAGATCGCCCGCCAGGCCTTCGATACGGCCCTTGAGGCGACGCTTGCAAAGACGATGGCCGAGTTCAAGCGCAAGGCCAATGCCGCGACGGCGCCCTCCGAGATGTGGGAAGTCGAGGATTGGTTGCGCGATCAGCGGCGGGACATCGACCAGAGGTTCGACTACCGGTATTCCCAACTTCTCGATGTCTTCGCAGGCCTCATTTTCACAGGGCGCATGGACGAAGATCTCATTGCCGGCTTATCGCCTGACAAGCTGGAAACGATCCGCTCATACATCGCCTTCGCCGCCAGTCGTTAAGTCTCGGGCTTTACCAGTCGGCGACTCGGTCGCCGCCGGTGAACTGCGCGCTCTTCGCGGTATATTCGAACAGTTCGATCTTCACGCCATTGGGGTCGCTGAGCCAGGCCTGGCAGGTGTCGTCGCAGGCAAGTTTCCTGGCGGTGACCGCTACGCCCTTCGACTTGATATGCGCGATCGCGGCGTCGATATCCTCCACCTCCAGGCAGAAGTGGTTGATCTGGTCCATCTCGCTGAACCGCGCGCCGTCCTTCCGGAATACCTCGACATGGCTGCGGCCGCCGCAATTGAGGTAGAAACCGAAAACCTTGCCGTCGCGCAGGAAATTGAACTGGGTGTCCATACCAAGGACATCTTTGTAGAAATGCCGCGTCTCGTCGAGATCATTGGCGAAGATGCAGACATGGGCGAGTTGCTTGACTTTGATCATGGCTGGTTCCCAGACTTGTACGAGGCCGCATGGTCGGTGGTGTGGCTGTGTAACACAAGCCGCGTCGATCTTCGCTGCCCCCACGGGTGCGGAACCAGACAGGCCGGCCAACTGGTCATGCATTGCGCCGTCCAATCCCGGTGGTGTCCGTGCGCCTGCTGTAGCTGGAAAACCCGCCGCTGTCGCACTACCATCCCGGCATGGCAAAGGGGGATGGAATGGATCATCAGCGAACTGTTTTTTTGGTCGGAGGGGGTACGGGTGGAGACGAGGAAGCCGTATTTACACTGCATGTCGAGGGCGCCGTCTGCAGCTTGACATGCGCTTACCGGGACAAGGTGATCAAGGCCGAAGAGGAGGACTTTTTCGAAGCTCTGTTTCAAATCCGTCAGGGGCTCGAAGTCGACGGTTTGCTGCCTTTTTGTTACGGAGCGAGTGCCAATGTTTATCCCGAAAATACTGTGATGGAAAAGAGTCGTGGATTGATGGCCTGCAAGGTGAAGATGGGGCAACTTCCTCAAAAGACCGACCTGGTCGACATATTCGACGACGGCCCTGATGTGATCCCGGTCTTTGTGCACATGCATCAGGAGTTTTGGGAAGAATGGCTGGCTTCGCTGCCCTCTTAGTGGCCGGTCTCATCTTATCCCGCCGGTGACCACAAAGGCGCCGGCGGTGCGTCCATCTCCCAGCCGTACCACCGCTGTGACGATCGAGCCGTAGGAGCCGCGCCAGACGCTGTGGAGCCGCTTATGCTCGGCGGCTGGAACGGAGGCGCTCCCGCTGAAGCGCGTGCCGCTTCGCTGCATTGCCACCGCCGCTCCGTTGACATGTACCTTGATGGCGGCGTTCGCGGCTTCGGCTTCCTCAGCGGGCAGGTCGAGCGTGATGGTTATCTCATCCTGATTCCTGAAGGTTCGCACCTCGGCGGTCAGCGCGATTGCAGGCGAAGGCGCTTTGATAGGCTGAATGTCCCGAACCAAAAACACATCATCGGGCAGTTCCGGCGTGCGCGGCGGGCTGGTGCGGCGCTGGGTGGCGCGCTCGAAGTCACCGGCCATGCGCAGCAGTCTTTCGTCGTCATAGGCCTTGCCGGCGAAAGTCAGGCCGACCGGCATGCCGATGTCGGCCATGGTGCCCATCGGCACGGTGACGGTCGGGATGCCGAAATGGCGCCAGACCAGATTGCCGTTGGCGACCCAGGTGCCGTTGCGCCAGGCAAGGTCGGCCGACGCCTCCTTGATGTCGGCGTCGGCCGGGCCGACATCGGCGGCGGCTGGCAGGACCACGGCGTCGATGCCTTGCGCGTCGAGCCAGTCCTCGAAATCGATGCGCCGTGTCGCTTCCAGCCCCCTCAGGCCGTCGTCGAGCGTCGGAATATCAGCCATGGGCGTGATGCCGGATTTCGCGCGCTCGACATACTCCCCCAGGTCGAAGCCGCCTTCGTAGCGGTCCGGCAGCGTGCCCGGCGGCTGCGGAAAGATTTTCGGACCGTCGACCGAGGCGAGATCGGGCAGCGTCGGGTCGGCATTGGCGCGTAGGAAATCGTCCCAGCCCCAGATGCAGAGGTCCCATATTTCGCGGTCGGCGAAATCCGGCGGCAACAGCCCGCGCTCGGCCATGGTGCGCGCGCCGGGGCGGTCGCGTTCGTAATTGGAGACGACAGGAAAGTCGACCTCCACCGCCTCGGCGCCCAGCCTTCTAAGGTCGGCGGCTGCCTGTTCCCATAGCGCAAGCACCGAGGCCCGGGTTTCGATCGGCCGATCGGCCCCGTTATCGCGGCCGATATACATGCGAGGCACGCCGAGCCGTTTGCCCTTCAATGAGCCCGCCAGAGCCAGCTCGGTGTAGCGTCGCGGCCGCAACTCGGCGCTTTTCGGCAGCGCGATCCAGGGCTGCGCGCGCCAGAAATCGCCCCGCGTTTCCGGATCGTCGGCGACGATCACGTCGAGCAGTTCGAGCATGTCGGGCACGCTGCGCGTGTGCGGCACCACGACGTCCATGGTCGGCACCAGCGGCCAGTTGCCGCGCACGGAAATGACGCCGCGCGACGGCGTGTAGGCGACCAGCGCGTTGTTGGTGGCCGGCGCGCGCCCGGACGACCAGGTTTCCTCGCCGAGCCCGAAGGCGCAGAAACTGGCCGCCGTTGCCGTGCCCGAGCCGTTTGACGAGCCCGACGCGAAGGCGGCCGTCAGATAGCCGGCATTGTAGGGGCTTTCGGCGCGGCCGTAGACGCCGCGCTGCATGCCGCCATTGGCCATTGGCGGCATGTTGGTGAGGCCGATCAGCACGGCGCCGCCGGCGCGCAGCCGGGCAATGGTGAAGGCGTCCTCATTGGCGACGAGATGTTCGAAGGCTGGCGATCCGGCGGCCACCGTCAGGCCTTTGACCTTGTAGCTGTCCTTGGCGGTGTAGGGGATGCCGTCGAGGGGGCCGAGCGTGGCACCATCGCGCCGCCGCCGGTCGGAAGCGGCCGCTTCCTCGAACATATCAGGATTGAGCACGGGGACGGCGTTGAGGCTGATGCCATGGCGGTCGAAATGCGCGATGCGCCTGAGATAGGCCGCGACCAGTTCGACGCTGGTCGCCGTGCCGTCATCGAGCGCGCGGCGCAGTTGCTCGATCGTCGCTTCGACGAGATGAAGGCTGGCATCGGTCATCGCTGGTTCCAGGCTGTTGTTTCCACGCCATGGATGAGCGAGCCCGCCGGCTTCGGCAAGAGCCAATCATCAATCTCTGTCGGAACATGTTCCTGCCGACACCTTGCCGGCAGTACTCAACGCCCGCCGCTTTCCTTCATCTTCTCGATGATACCTGCCATCAGCGCCAGGTCGCGGCGGGAATCGGCGAGGTCGGTCAGCGGCTTGGTGCCCTCGATGATGTGGCGGTGGAAAATCTCCAGCTCGTTGGAAAAGGCATCGCCATAGAGCGGGCCGAAGCTTTTGGTCACCGGGCCGAGCGGGCCGGCGTCGGTCACTTCCAGCCGGGTCGGCAGGCTGCGGATATAGGGCGTGTCGTAGATGATGCGCACGCGCCTGGTGTTGGAGCGTATCTCGATCATGGCGTCGAACAGGCCGAGATCGTCGACCACCGCGTCGTAGAGACAGGCGAAATGGCCGTAGTCGAAGGTGACCGAGGTGTTGGCGCCGCCATTGGTGCGGTGGGCGGCGACCACGCCCGCCGGCTCGCCGATCAGCCCGCGCATCGCCGAGATGTGATGCGAGGACAGCGCCGTCAGCCCACGATAGGCGCGCACCAGGTCGGCGGGCGCATCGGCGCCGACGACTTCGCGGATCAGCGCGTCGCGCTCCCTGGCGCCGCGCGCCAGGAGGGCAGGGTCGATGTCGTTGGGGTAGAGGATATTCTGGCTCTTCTTGAGGAAATGCCGGCCCTCCGAGATCAGGTCGAAGATGCGGACATGGGTGATGTCGGCATGGGCGGGCAACTCGTCCCTGGCCTTGAGATAGGCCGGCGCGTAGCGGCGCATGTAGCCGACGAAGAGGGTCTTCCTGTAGGCCGGCATCAGCGCCAGCAACTCGTCGATCTCGCGCACGGTGAGACAAGCGGGCTTTTCCAAGAGGATGTGCTTGTCGGCTTGCATGGCGGCGCGCACGAAGCGGCTGTGCGTGTCGTCGGACGACAGCACGAAGACCACGTCGATATCAGGCGAGTTGATCAGCGCCTCGGCGCTGTCATAGGCTTTCACGCCTGCATATTGCGACGTTATCAGCGCCACCAGACTCGGCGAGACGTCGTGAACGCCCGCTATCTGCCAGCGGTCGCGCTGGTCCGCCAGCACAGGCAGATGGATCGACTGCGCGACCTCGCCAAGACCCACAAGCCCGACACGAAATGGTGCCACGCGCAAACTCCCTCTACTTCAAGCCTGTGCCGGCCAGGACGGCCAGCACGTGTTTCAACGTCCGGCAATCAGGCCGCGCCGGTGACCAATGCGACGAGCTCGTTGCCCGATGTTTCCGAGGCGCGCACGGTCGCCGCCATCTTGCCTGCCCGCATCACCCAGATCTGGTCGGACAGGCGCCGCACCTGATCGAAATTGTGGCTGACCAGGATGACCGAGACCGACTGTTCGCGCAGGCGCCGGATCAGCGCCTCGACATTGGCGGTCTCCTGCACGCCGAGTGCGGCCGTCGGCTCGTCCATCACCACCAGCTTGGCGCCGGAGCCGACGGCGCGGCAGATCGAGATCGCCTGGCGCTGGCCGCCCGACAGGCGACGCACACGCTGGTTGATCGACGGCACGTTGATCGACAGCCGCGACAGCATCGAGCGCGCCTCGCGTTTCATCGCCTTGCGGTCGAGGAAAGCGAAGGGGCCGATGCGGCGCACGAGTTCGCGGTTGAGGAACAGGTTCTGCGCCACCGTCAGTTCGTCGATCAGCGCCAGGTTCTGGTGCACGGTCTCGATGCCGGCCTTGCGCGCGCCGTCCGGATTGGAAAAGGGGTGCTCGCGGCCATCGAAGACGATCGAGCCGGCATCCGGCACATGCACGCCGACCAGGCAACGGATCAGCGTCGACTTGCCGGCGCCGTTGTCGCCGATGACGGCGGTGACCTCGCCGCGGCGCGCCTGGAAGGCGACATCGGTGAAGGCGCGCACGCCGCCGAAATGCTTGCTCAGGCCGTCGCAGGCGATGATCGCGTCGGAGGCGGAAGAGGGGCTGACGGCGCTCATTTCTGGTACCGCATGATCAGTGCCGCCAGCACCACGATGGCGCCCACGGCGAGTGGTTGGTAGAAGGCCGAGACGCTGAGCAGCGTCAGCCCGTTGACCAGCGCGGTAAGCATCAAGGCGCCGATGGCCGGGCCGAGGATCGAGGCGCGACCGCCGAACAGGCTGACGCCACCCAGCACCACCGCCGCCACCGAATTCAGGAGCAGGCTGGTGTTGATCAGCGGCTCGGCAGAGCCGATACGCGCCACCAGCAGGATCGCCGCGATGCCGGCACAGAAACCCGAAATGGTGTAGGCGGCGATCTTGACGCGGTTGGTGCGGATGCCGAGTGCGCCGGCGCTCTCGGTCTGGCCGCCGGTTGCCAGCAGATGGACGCCGAAGCGCGTGTGGTAGAGGGCGATGTGCGCGACGATGACGGCTGATATCGCCACCCAGACCGGATAGCCGAACGGTCCGAACGAGCCCGAGGCGAGCTTCAGCAGGAAGGTCGAGCCGACCATGGTCGGCTCGCCGCCCGACAATATCAGGCCAAGCCCGGTGATGGCCGACAACGTGCCGAGCGTCACCACGAAGTCGGGGATCTTTCCAACGGTGATGATGAGGCCGTTGAGGAAGCCGATGGCGCTGGTGGCCAGCACCGCCAGGACACAGGCGATGAGGATGCCGTAGCCCGCCGCGTTGACGAGGCCAAGGACGATGGCGCCGAACATGACGGCCGCCGCCAGCGACAGGTCGATGCCCGAGGTCGCCACGACAAAGGTCTGGCCGATCGACAGCACGACCAGGATCGCCGATGCCAGCAGCAATGCCTGCAGGTTGGCGACGCTGAGGAAGACCGGCTGGGCAATGCCGAAGATGATGACGAGACCGACCAGGCCGACGACGGATGCCCAGTCGGCCCAGAAGGAAGGATCGAGGAGGAGAGCCGACAGGGAGGGACGGCTCTCCTCCGGCGCGCCCGCCGAATGGGCGGCGGGCGCGTTGTTGGTGGGGTTGCTCACTTCAGCATCTCACGCAGCGGATCGGGGTATTCGCCGCCGGGGCGCGGGAAGTTTTTCAGCGAGGCCTCGGCATTGTCCTTGTTGATCAGAAGCACGGGGGCGGGGACGTAGGCAGGCAGTTGCTTGCCCTTGACCGCCGCCTTGCAGGCCTCGACGCCCATGGCGCCGACGACATAGGGATATTGGGCGACGGTGGCGGAGAGTTCGCCCGCCGCGACCGATTTGAGGGCGTCGACGATGCCGTCGAGGCCGATCACCTTGACGTCCTTGCCGGAGGTCTGCACGGCGCGTTCGACGCCGAGCGCCATGATATCGTTGGCGGCGAAGAAGCCGGCGAGATCGGGGTGTGCCGCCAGGATGTCGGTGGCGGCCGTCAGTGCCTTCTCACGATCCCAGTCGGCGCTTACCATCACCACCACCTCGAGCTTGCCTTCGACGGCCTGCTTGAAGCCCTTGATGCGGGCATTGGAGCCGACATCGCCGACAATGCCGGCGACCAACGCGACCTTGCCGCCCTTCGGCACCAGCTTCAGCATCTCCTCGCCGGCCAGCGCGCCGGCGGCGACATTGTCGGTGCCGATATAGGTGGAGACGGCAAAGCCGGCGGCCTTGGCCTGCTCGGCGTCGATGGTCGAGTCGATGTTGACGATCGGCTTCTTCTTCTGAGCGACCGGCACCAGCGCCTGGACGAGGTTGGAAACGCTGATCGGGTTGACCAGGTAGCAGTCGAAATCCTGCAGCGCCATGGCGGTCAGGCGATCGGCCTGGCCGGTGGCGTCGCCCATGTTGGCGGCGGCCTGCACGGTGACGCCGACGCCGTCGGCCTTGGCCTGTTCCTCGATACCCTTCTGCATGGTCTGGAAGAAGGGGTTGTCGAGGCCTTTGACGATGGCCGCGACCTTGGCCGCGTCCTCCGCATGTGCAGGGATCGAGACGATGGTTGCCAAAAGGCCCGCGCCAAGCGTCAGGCCGTTGAAGATGCGCATGTGTTCCTCCGCTTCTTGTTCGTTTGATGTGTCTCATTGGCAAGCCATCGCGCGCGGCCGCGCATGGCGGTGCTGCGAGAACCATGCCGGGATTGGCAACGGCGCGCGGCCTGCGGCCCAGCGATCTTCTCGCGGACAACGGACCCGATCGGGACGTTTCCCATGCCAGGCATTTCTCCTCCCAGAGCGCTGACCTAGCCCCATCAGCGTTTGCGCATGTTTGATAAAAAATTGACACGCGTCAAGATTTAAAAATGATGCGCAGCGATTTTAACGATGTCTCCAAGGGCATCGCCCGCGTGCAACTGCGGTCCGCCAGTTTACCTCTGCAAAAAAACTTCCACCCCCATGCAACCTCCGATGGACGCGTGCGTTAGAGGCTTTCGGGGGGTGGAGAGGTTTGCATTGCACAGTTTTGAGATCCTGCTCGAGCCGACAGGCACCTATTCCATCTTCGACACATCCACGGAATTGCCGACAATTGTGCAGGACAAGATCCTGATCGGGCTCAGTCGGCACGAAGTACCGTTGGCCCTGATTGCGGTCATGGAGGCGCACGGCGAGCTCTGGGCGCTCCCGTCACTGTCGTCGCTGAGCAACTGTCAGACAAATAATAGAGATCGGACATGCCAAGACGACTTGCAAGCGTAGGCTAAAGCTCGCAGAAGTTGCGGTAAAAGCCTACCATAAAAGAAAACTATTCCGTCATCCAGCATGAAGGGGGAATCATGCCTGACCAGAATACCTTGATCCGCGCGGCCATCGGACGACTGCTTTCCGAGAAAACCGGAGTCGCGGTCATTTCCATGAGCGAGACCATCAACGAACTGCTTGAGATGACCGGTGCGGCACTGACCGTCGAAACCCTGCAGGACCTGCTGCTGGAAATGGCCGAAGCGCGCGGGATGACGGTCGCGCTCGATGTTTAGATTTGTCCGGCGCCCACACCGTTTCGGTCCGGGAGCCTGAGGCCTCCCGACCGGGCATTTCCGTGAAAGCCGGCCCTGCTGAACCGCTCCAACTCTTTGTTCTGACGAAACTCCGAACGGAAACCGTGCGCACTTTTCCTGGAATTGCTCTTGAGCGTCTACCTCAGGCGGTGCGGGCTCGTTCCGACAGCCATTCGGCGGTTCGCTGGCTGGCCTGTTCGGCGCAGAGTTCGAGGCTGAGACCCTGGAGCAGGCCGTGCAGGAAGGTCCCGGCAAAGCAGTCGCCGGCGCCGATCGTGTCGGGCGCGGACACCTGTCTCAGCGGCGTGACGTGATCGAGCGCCTTGCCGTCGTAGAGCGAGATCGGTCGCGTTGCGTCGGTCAGCACCAGGGTCTTCAGGCGAGGTCCGGCAATGTGTGACGCCCGCTGCCAGATCCCTTGCGTGTCCTCGCCGGGAAAATCGGCGCGCGACCCGATGACGATGTCGGCCGGGCGCGGCGAGGCGGTGCGCAGCGGAAACTGCGAAATGACCAGCGGGATCGTCCGCAGCGAGGCAACGAGGCCGTCATCGAGCGTGAGGGCGTTGAGATAGGCGGCATCGCCGCTGACGGGCTCAGGCGCGACGAAGGGCGGTCGCGGCTGGCCGCCGGCATTCAGGATGGTGCGCTCGCCGCTCGGCTCGAGCAGGATTTCGGTGAACCGGGTTTCGCCGGGCCACAGGGTGACATAGCCTGTATCGACGCCGCTCGCCTGCAGCGCGGCGAGCGCCGCCCGGCCATGGTGATCGTCCATCAGATTGCTTATCAGCCGGACATTGCTACCCAGCTTCGCCAGCTGGGTGGCGGTGTGGAAGCCGCCGCCGCCGAGCCTGACGCGGCGATCCAGATAGGTGATGCGGGCGCCCGAAGCGAGCGGCGAGGACAGCGGCCAGACCTGGTCGTGGTTGACATGGCCGGCAACGATGACTGTGCGCATGGTCCCTGCTTTTTTCGCCTTCAACGTCTCGCCAGCCGCATCGACGATGCGCGCTGAGCAGGATTAGCACTATGACCGGCACCAGGGACAGCAGGGCTGTTCTTCGTCTTCCTACACGCCATCATGGCGCAGGTCTGGAACCTGGTCGCCGGCGACGGTGGCCAGATCAGCCATGGCAATCACCGCCTTCTCGTCGGGCTCGGCCTGGTGGTCGCATGATGGTTTCACCAGGTGATCAGCGGCGTTTTGCGCAGCCACGTATCCGCCGTGAGTTGCTGAACCACGAAATCCGCGACGTCGGCTCGCGCGATCGTCCCGCCATGTACGCCAGAAAGGTCGGTCAACGCCTTAATGCGACCGCGCGCTGGCTTGTCGTTGAGCACGGTCGGCCGAACGATGGTCCAGTCGAGCGTGCTGCCCCGGATTGCATCTTCCTGGCGGTTCTTGTCTTCATACACCTTCCGCAGCAGCAGCGGCAGGACCAGTCGGTCGAAGAAGAAGCCGCCATGGCCGCGGCTGTCGCCGGCGCCGAGGCCAGTGATGCACACCAGACGCCGGATGTTCTGCCGCTCCATGATGCCGACCAGCGCGCGCGTTGCTGTCGAGAGCAGGGTCACCTCGCGAAACGGGCTCATGGCGGTGCCCAATGAACTGACGACGGCATCACAACCGGCGATGGCCCTGGTTAGCGCGGCGGCATCGCGGGCATCGCCCTCGACGAGCTCGACGCCGGTAAGGTCTGCGGCGGCCTTTGCCTTGGAGCGGACGAGGGCTACGACGTGGTGTCCTTCCGCGATGGCCTTAGCGACGATTAGCCGGCCGGTTGCGCCCGTGGCGCCCAATACCAGAATTTTCATTTCAAACCTCCGAAGGTGTGCTGTTGGACGGGGAAACATCGGCTAGCCGATGGCGGAGGAAGGCACCGATGGCATCCACCGACTGCTCGGCCGCGCGAAAGCGGCCGAGGGAAGACTGGAAGACATGCGGCATGCCCTCCCAAATCGACAGCGTGACGTCCACGCCTGCAGCCCTCGCCCGGTCGGCGTAGCGGATTGAGTCCGCGAGCAGCAATTCGTCGTCCCCGACATCGATCCGGATCGGCGCCAGGTCGCGGAGCTGTGCGTAGAGCGGCGAGGCCTTGGAGTTCGTGGCATCCTGGCCTTGGAGATACAGGTCCGCGAAGGCCTGGAGTACGCCGCGCGTGAAGATCGGGTCCGCCTCGGCCCTGGTCTCGAAGCTGTTGCCGGTGAGTGCAAGGTCGGTCCAGGGCGACATCACCGCCGCCCCGACCGGCTGCGCGGTTTCCTTCGTCTCGTCGGTCGCGAGAGCCGACAGCAACGCCAGCGTCAAACCGCCGCCGGCAGAGTCGCCGACAACCACGATCCGTTCGCAACCGTCCGCGACGAGACCGCGATAAGCGGCGAGCGCATCATCGATCGCGGCTGGAAAAGGGTGCTCGGGCGCAAGCCGGTATTCCGGGACGAACGTATCGGCGCCGACGCGTGCGGCGAACTGGCCCGCGAAGTTGGTGAGTGCCTCGGCTGAGCCGAGCACATAGCCGCCACCATGAAGATATAATATGCGTGCGCCCGGCCGTGGGTTCGGCAGCCGAAGCCAGAAGCCGGCAATACCCCCGACTGTCGCGGGTTCAACCCGCACATTCGCCGCAGCGGGTGTAGCGGCAAACATGGCGTCGAACATCGGCCGCGCCTCGGGGCCCAGCTTTTCGCCCTTGTGGGCCGAGGCGGCCTCTCGCATCGCGGCCACGGCTGGAGCGTCTTCGGGCGAGAGGGAATGGATCGTCGTCATGGCAGGTCTCCTTTGTTGGTGAGGTGTGGCTCAGCCCTTCGCCCACTGGGTCGCGGCATCCCAGGCAAAAGCGGCATAGGAGCGAGGGGCGCGGCCGAGAAGCGTGGTCAGTCGGGCGATGTCGTCAGCGGTCGCCACCGCGCCTTCCGTCTGATAGCGGCCGAACATCAGGCGCAGGTCGAGCGCAAGCCAGGCGGGCAGCACGGCCTTGGTGCGCTGCTCCATGACGATGAGATCGTCGCCGCCATGACGGATCGCGCGGCCGAGTGCTTCGCTCCAGATGGCGGCGATACCTTCGCCGGTCAGGCTGTCGGGACCAACCAGGGCATAGGTCTCGCGGCTCAGTGGCGTCGCTGCCTGTTCACGGCGAACCAGTTCGATTGCCGCGGCCTCGCCGATGTCGCGGATATCGACCATCGAGACGCCTTTCTGGCCGATCGGCGAGCCATAGATGCCGGCATTCAGCAAAGCGTCCTTTTGACGAAGATCGTTCTGAATGAAGTAGGCGGGGCGCAGGATCGTCGCGGGCAGGTCGAGCGCCTCGATCATCCGCTCGACCGTGTACTTGCCCGCAAAATGCGGCACGTCGGCGTAGGCATCGCCGCCGAATACCGAGAGATAGACGATGCCCTTGATGCCGGCCTCGCGGGCGACCGTCAGGGTCAGCATCGCCTGGGTCAATTCGTCGGCGACGTTTGGCGCGAGCAGAAACAGGGTGCTGATGCCTTGCAGTGCCGCGCGGACCGAATCCGGATCAGCGAGGTCACCGCGGACCGCCGTCACGCCAGCGGGAAGCCGAGCCGTCTCAGGTGAGCGAGTCAGGGCCCGAACCTCTACGTCGCGCCCCTGCAGGTGAGCCAAGACCTGGGAGCCGATCGTCCCGGTGCTGCCGGTTACCAAAATAGCCATTGTGAAAACTCCTTGTGGTTTCTGTTCTGTCTCCGAGGAAAATATACGTTCCAACAGTGAGCGGGAGATGGCATGATCGAGATAGCTCGTCTCAATTTTGGAACATCTTCATGAATCTCGAAGCCCTGGCCGACTTCAACCTCGTTGCCGCCCATGGCGGTTTCGGCCGGGCTGGTCGAATGTCCGGAAGATCCAAGGCGACATTGTCTCGCCATGTGAGCGAACTGGAACACAGCCTTGGTGTGAGGCTGATCGAGCGTGGATCCCAGAGTCTGCGACTGACAGACGAAGGGCGAGCGCTGCACGAGCGCACTGATGGCTTGCTGTCGGAAATTGCGGAAGCGGGGGAGGCGATTGTCTTGGGTGCGTCCACCCCGAGAGGCAGGCTGCGGGTGAGCGCTCCCATGGTATTCGCGCATGTGGCGCTTCCCAGGATCGGGACCCGTTTTGCGCTCGCCTATCCGGAGGTGAAGCTTGAGATTGTTGCCGAGGACCGCAAGGTCGATCCGGTCGAGGATGGCTACGACCTTGTTATCCGGATCGATCCTTCACCGGATGAACGTCTCATCGGCCGCCGTTTTCTCATTGACGAGCGCCTGATCGTTGCCTTGCCGGACATGCCGCGTCCACAGGCGGCGCCGGATGGTGGACCGAGGCCCGTAAAGGCGGTTTTGCTTAGCGCAACTTCGCCGAACGTTGTCTGGCAGATGAAATCCGATCTCGAGGGCGAAGTCCTTTTCAAGCCCGAGCCGATCCTGCGCTTCTCTTCCTTGCTGATGGTGCGCGATGCGGTTCTGGCGGGTGCGGGCGCAGCTTTGCTTCCGAAACTTCTTGTCGCAGGCGATATCGAGGCTGGCCGCATCGTTTGCTGGGGAACTCATGCCGGTCCATCTGTGGAAATCTGGGCGCTCCAAAGCTCGCGACGTCTTATCGGTGCAAAGGTTCGCGCTTTCCTGGATGTGATGGAGAGGGCGTTTCCGGCGAGAGTTTTCGGTCCAGCACCCTGAGCGAGATTCTGTCCTGTTGGCCATATGGGTTGGGAAGAGGACTGCCGGTGGCAATCTCCTTCAACGCACGTATTGCATATAGCCGCCCGTCCGCTACCGGCCTTTTAGCTAGCGGTCACACGCGGACGGCCGCTACCCCGCGCCCCTGACTCTTTCTCCGCCCCTCAAACGTCTTAGCTACAGTTCAACACTGGAGCAGCGTCAAATGAGCCTCAAGGACAAGAAAATCGTGGTCACCGGCGGCAGCCGGGGGTTGGGCCTCGGCGTGGTCGAAGCGCTGGTCGCGCAGGGCGCCTCGGTGACCGTCGTTGCGCGTGGCGCCGAGGCGCTGGCGGCGGTTGGGGGGCGGCTTGGGGTTGCCACCATCCGTGCCGATGTGACGGAGGAGGATGCGGCCTATCGCATTCTTGGCGAGGTGCGGCCTGACATCGTGGTGCTGAATGCCGGTGCGACGCCGCGGACGGGGCGGCTGGACCAGTTGAAGTGGGAGGATTTCTCCACTACCTGGGAAACCGACGTCAAGGCCGGGCTCTACTGGCTGCAGGCGGCGCTGAACCTGCCGCTGAAGCCCGGCAGCCGGGTACTGGTCGGGTCGAGCGGTGCCGCCGTCGCCGGCTCGCAGATGTCGGGCGGTTATGCCGGCGCCAAGCGCATGCTGTGGTTCATGGCCAAATACGCCAATGGCGTCGCGCAGGAGAAGGATCTCGGCATCCGCTTCCAGGCTATCGTGCCACGGCAGATGATCCTCGGAACCGGGGTCGGAGACGCCGGCGCCGGTGCCTATGCAGCCTCCATGGGCATCTCGCCGGAACAGTTCGTCACCCGCTTCGGCGCGCCGATGCCGCCCCGGGCGTTCGGCGACAGGGTGGTTTCGGTGCTGGAAGACCCCAATTATGCGGAAGGGGTCGTCTTCGGCCTCAATGGCGACGCGGGGGTAACGATCATGGAGGGCCTGGCTGCTTGAGCGACGGAGGACCTGCCGTGGAACGCGACCGACGGGAAGGGCTGCTTGCCCTTGCCGCCGCCCTGCGGCCGGAGCTGCACCGCTATTGCGCGCGGCTGATGGGCTCGGTGATCGACGGCGAGGATGTCGTGCAGGACACGTTTGCGCGGGCCTTCGTCGCGCTGGACGAACTGTGCGAGGTGCCGCAACTCAGGCCCTGGCTGTTCCGCATCGCCCACAATCGGGCGCTCGACCTGTTGCGCAGCCGCGCTGTCCGCGCCGCCGAACCGATCGAGGCCGCGCTTGAAATTGCCGACGACAGCAAAGCCGGCCCGGTGGAGACGCTGATGCGCAAAGAGGCGATCGAAACGGCGGTGTCGCGTTTCGCGGAGCTTCCGGTCAACCAGCGCAGCGTCATCATCCTGAAGGATGTGCTTGACGAGCCGCTGGCCGGGATCGCCACCCTTCTCGGCATCTCGGTCGATGCGGTGAAGGCGCATCTGGCGCGTGGCCGCGCGCGGCTCCGGCGGATCAATGCCGAGGCCGATCCGCTTCCTAATGCACGCATCGCGTCGGCCGCCGTGGTGCGCTACATCGCCCTCTTCAACCAGCACGACTGGGACGGCTTGCGGGCGCTGCTTGCAGATGACGTCAGGTTGCAGCAGTCCATGCATCCGCCGCGCTCGGGCGCCGCCGATGTCGGGATGTTCTTCACGATCTATGCCAAGAGCGAAGGCTTGTGGCTGCGGCCGGCCTGGGTCGAGGGCCGCGAGGTGATCGCGGTGTTCGAGGACCGGGCCGCGACCAAGCCGAGCCATTTCATGTGGCTGGAGTGGCGCGAGGGGCGGATCAGTTTCATCCGCGACTATCGCTATGTCGGCTATGTCGCCGACGATGCCGGGCTGGTGCTGGCAAGGGAAGCCGGATCTTTTGGTCGCGGTGCCGGGCGCTGATGGCAGAGCCGAGCCCGCAATTCCCAAGGGGAAGCGTTATGCGCTTCTCCCGCGAAAACAGATGCACACCGTTCCTGGAATTGCTTTAGCCGTCAGCCGTTCCGACAAGCTCAACAAGGCAGCCACATGCCTGTGTTCCACTGATGCCGAGATCCCGAACGCTGTTCATATGATTTCGATCTTCCAGGCAGACGTCGCGCACCTTCGTGCTCTGCTCCCGCAAGTGCATTGCGAACGCGGCGGCCTGCAGGTGGAAGGCGGGCGTTTCCTGGGCTCCGACAAGGATAGTCACGGCTGTCAGGGGGTCTTGCGAGCGGGCCATCGGCGAAAAGTTAGCCACCTCCTCGTCGGTGATGCCTATCAAAGGCTCGAGGAAGGACGTCTGCAGCGGCTTCAGATCGTAGAGGCCTCCCAGCAGCAGCGCTGCATGGACATGTGACGGTGCTGGCGTTTCTTCGAACAGGAAGGTGGCCAGATGCGCGCCGGCGGAATGGCCGCTGAGACTTATGCGGCCAGGGTCGCCGCCATGGCTGGCGATGTTGTCCAGCACCCATTGTTTGGCGCGCCGGATCTGTTCCACGATCGCCGCCATCCTGACCTCGGGCATCAGCGCATAGTCGACGATCACCGCGATCGCGCCGGCCTTGGTCACGGTATCCGCGACGTAGGAATAGTCGCTCTTGGAGAACATGCGCCAATAGCCGCCATGGATGAAGATATGAACCGGAAGATTGCCGCCCCGGCCCGGCGGAAAGAACAGGTCGAGCTTCTCGGCAGGGTGTTCGCCATAGGCGAGATCGCCCACCATGGGCAGCGTCGCCCTTGTGGCGGCGCTGCGCGCCGCGATATCGGCCACGATGTCATCGAAATCAGCAACGTGGTCGCGGGTGCGGAAGGGGTCTTTCTGCATGGGAGCCCGGTCAGAAGGTGACGGCGATGTATTTCGCCTCCATGAATTCAGCGATGCCGTGGTGCTGGCCGCCTTCGCGGCCAAGGCCGCTTTGCTTGACGCCACCGAAGGGCGCCGCAGGGTCGGACATCAGCCCGCGGTTGAGGCCTATCATGCCGGCCTCGATACCCGACGCGACACGCATTCCACGTCCCACGTCGCGCGTATAGATATAGGCTGCAAGCCCATATTCCGTGTCATTGGCATAGGCAATGGCCTGCTCCTCGGTTTCGAACATGGTGATGGGGGCCACCGGCCCGAAGATCTCCTCATGCGCCATGTCGGCTTCGGGCGATACCTGCGACAGTACGGTCGGCGGATAGAAAAAGCCTTCCCCGTCCGGGATCGATCCGCCGCAAAGCACGTTGGCTCCTCGCGCCACCGCGTCTTTGACGAGACGGTCGATCTTGTCCACTGCCTTTCTTGTGATCATGGGGCCGCACTCGGTATCGGCGTCGATGCCCGCACCGACCTTGAGCGCTGCCATGCGTTTGCGAAGCCCTTCGGCAAACCGTTCATGGATGCCTGACTGGACATAGATACGGTTGGCGGCGGTGCAGGCTTCTCCGGCATTGCGCATCTTGGCGATCATCGCACCGTCGAGCGCCGCATCGAGATCGGCATCGTCGAAGACGACGAAGGGCGCATTGCCACCGAGTTCCATCGAACAGGAGATGACATGCCTGGCCGCTTCGCCGAGCAAGGTTCGGCCCACTCCAGTCGAGCCGGTGAAGGAGAGCTTCCTGACACGCGGATCGGCCAGCATGGCCGATGTCAGCGGACCAGGGCTGGTCGTGGTGAGAACGTTGACGACGCCGGGCGGTATCCCGGCCTCGCTGTAAAGCGCAGCCAGGGCGTAGGCCGTCAGCGGCGTTTCGCTGGCTGGTTTCAGGATGACCGTGCAGCCTGCAGCCAGTGCGGGAGCAATCTTGCGGGTCGCCATCGCGGCGGGAAAATTCCAGGGCGTGATCAGCACGCAGATGCCGATCGGCTCATAGTCGACCACGATCCGGTTGCTGCCGGATGGCGCCGTGCCGAATTCGCCGGTGATGCGGACCGCCTCCTCGGCGTTCCACCGAAAAAACTCCGCCGCATACGCCACCTCGCCACGCGCGTCCCGCAACGCTTTGCCGTTCTCCAGCGAGATCAGCATGGCGAGCGTTTCGGATCGTTCGACCATGAGTTCGAAACAGCGCCGAAGGATTTCCGAGCGCTTGCGCGGCGCCGTCTCCCGCCATCCCTTGGCCGCCCTGGCTGCGGCCTCGACAGCAGCCGTGGCATCGTCGATCGTCGCATCGGGAACCGCCGCGATCACGGCCCCGGAGGACGGATCGACCACATCGATAAGCCGGCCATCGGAAGCGGGGCGCCACGTGCCGTCGATGTAAAGCCCGTGCGAAAACCGGCACATGTCATATCCATCCTGATCGATTTGCTGGGCAAGGTTCATCATCTTGTTCCGTTTGTTCAATTGGCGCAGGCCGCGAGATCGCCGTCGTGTGCCGCCTGGACCAGGCGTCGCATGGCGGCGAGATCGAATGGGCGCGGATTGTTCTTGATGAGGCGTTCGATTCCGAGCGCCTGCTCGGCGGTCCAGTCGAGTTTGTCGGTGGGCAGGCCGAGATCCGCCAATGTCGAAGTGATGCCGATCGCCGCGAACAGCCGCCTGATCTCTTCGATGGCGGCGCCGGCTTGCTCGTCTTCGCTGCGCCCATTGGCGGAGAGCCCGAGCGCGCGGCCGATCTCGGCCATTTCAACGGCGGCCGCACACCTGTTGTAGGTCATGACGTAGGGCATCATGGTTGCCACGCCCAAGCCGTGCGCGGTGTGCGTCAGCGCGCCGGCCGGATACTGCACGGCATGCGCCGCCGCCGTTCCGGCGGTGCCGAATGCGCAACCCGCCGCCAGTGCGCCCATCATCACATCGGCTCGCGCATCGGCATCGGTGCCGTCCGTGCAGGCTTTCTGCAGACTGCGCCCCAGCAGCTTGATGGCCAGCAGCGCGAAATGATCGGTGAGCGCGGTCTTGCCGATGAACACGTGCTTTTGCGGCAGTTCGGGGTCCTCGCCGCGCCGCATGGCGGTGAAAGCCTCGATTGCGTGTGTCAATGCGTCGGCGCCGGCGATCGCGGTCAGCCCGGGCGGACAGGTCATCGTCAGGTCCGGATCGCACAAGGCAACCGCGGCGATCAGATACGGGCTTGAAATGCCGACCTTGAGCGTGCGGTCCGGATCGGAGATCACCGCGACCGGCGTCACTTCGGAGCCGGTGCCCGCGGTGGTCGGCACGGCGATCAGCGGCAGCGTCGGGCCGGGCACCTTGAACTCACCGTAGTAGTCCTGGAGCCTGCCGCCGTGACTAAGCAGCAAGGTGGCGCATTTGGCGAAATCGAGGCAGCTGCCACCGCCGATGCCGATCACCATCTCCGGCCTGAAACTCTCGGCCTCCTCGACGCAGACGCCGACGGTGTCACGCGGCACGTCGGGAAGGACGCGGTCATGCACCAGCACCTCGATCGAGGCGTCCCGCAGCGATTTGACGATCTCCGCGAACACCGCCGTGCCGGCGAATCGCTCGTCGGTACAGACCAGCGCGCGCCGGCCGAACTTGCAGGCGACAGTCGGCAGCACATGGCGCTGCCCCTTTCCGAACAGGATTTCACGTGGCAGCCGAAGGGCGGCGAAGAGGCTCATGATGGTCTGCGTCCTTTGACGACGGCTGAACTGGGAAGGGAAGGCGCGTTAGGCTTCAAAAATGCATCCGCTTTAAAATCGTATAGGATATAGGATTGTATCCGTTGGAGCATCGTGTTAGCCATCCTCACTGTCAAGAGGCAAAAAGATGCAGACCGCGAACTCACCCGATACTGCCGAGATGTCCGCCGCGGGCGGTCGCATCCAGCGTTCCAACAGCTTGGCCGAGAATGTCTACGAGGCGATCTTCGCGCAGCTGATGGCGCTGAAGATCGCGCCGGGTTCACGCATCACAGTCGATAATCTGGTCAAGGAACTCGACGTCTCGCACACGCCCATCCGTGAGGCGCTCGGCCGCCTAGAGGGCGAAGGCCTGGTGCTGAAGACGCATCTCATCGGTTACCGCGCGGCACCGCAAATCACGCGGCGCCGTTTCGACGAATTGTACGAGATGCGGCTTCTGCTCGAGCCGCATGCGGCGGCGAAAGCCGCCGCTGCCATGGACGAAGCGAAGCTCAACACTTTGCTGGCAGCGGCGGGCGTGATGTCACGCCGCGAAGGCAAGGACGATCGCCTGCGCTATTCGAATTTCGCCCGGCAGGACGCGATCTTCCACGACAAGATCATGGAGTTTTCCGAAAACGAACTCATTCGGCAGACGTTGAGCCACCAGCACACCCACTTCCATATCTTCCGCCTTATGTACCATTCCCGCGTGACCGAGGAAGCGCTCGACGAACACGAGGCGATCCTTGCCGCGTTCGGCTCGGCCGATCCAGGCGCCGCCCAAGAGGCGATGCGCGTCCACATCGAGCATTCGCGCGATCGCTTGCTTCCGGCGTTTGATTGAGGCCGGAACCGATGTCCATTGCCGTCAATATCGCCGGAGAGGGAGGAAGCACGTTGCCTTGTGGCGACGTGACGGGCGCCGTTGAACCGGTGCTGCGTGCCGAACGCCTGTCGAAGCAGTACGGTCCGGTGACGGTGCTGTCGGATGTCATGCTCGATATCCTGCCGAGTGAGATCCACGCCATCATCGGCGAGAACGGGGCCGGCAAGTCGACGTTGATGCGGCTGCTGTCCGGCTATGTCGAGCCGACAGGCGGCACCTTGTCGATGGCGGGCCACCCGGTGAAATTCACCAAACCGAGCCAGGCACAGGATGCCGGCATTGCGCTGGTGCACCAGGAGATCCTGCTCGCCGACGGACTAACGGTAGCAGACAATCTGTTTCTCGGGCGCGAGCTTTTGCGTGG
Organism: Mesorhizobium erdmanii USDA 3471; assembly: GCF_000472705.1. Lineage (GTDB taxonomy): Bacteria > Pseudomonadota > Alphaproteobacteria > Rhizobiales > Rhizobiaceae > Mesorhizobium > Mesorhizobium erdmanii. Next base: position 47,495 of record NZ_AXAE01000026.1, read on the forward strand.
GCCGGTCGTTGACGACCGTACCATGCGGCGGCTGGCGGCCGAGAAGCTGGCGCAGATCGGCTGTTTCGTATCGCCGACCGCGCTGGTTCGCGACATTTCCCTGGCCGATCGGCAAATGGTGCAGATCGCCCGCGCGCTGCTCGACGACTACAAGGTCGTGATCTTCGACGAGCCGACCGCCGTGCTGACCGGAGGAGAGGTCGAGCGGCTGTTGGAGATTGTGCTGCAACTCAAGGCCCACGGCACCGCCGTGCTTTATATCAGCCACCGGCTGGACGAGGTGCAAAGGGTCGCCGACAAGGTGACCGTGCTGCGCGACGGCAAGATGGTCGGCACCTATCCCGGCAGGATGCTCAACCAGATGGACATGGCGCGCCTCATGGTTGGCCGCGAGCTGGCCGCGCTCTATCCCGAAAGGACCGGGGCATCATCCGATATCCCGATGCTGAGCGTCAGCAACGCCACCGTTCCCGGCTATGCCGAGGACGTATCGTTCACCCTCCACAAGGGCGAAATCCTCGGCTTTGCCGGGATGGTCGGCGCCGGCCGCACCGAGCTGTTCGAGGGTATCGTCGGCCTGCGTCCGGCAACCGCGACGGTCGAACTCGAGGGCAAGCCGGTTCACTTTCATTCACAGCGCGCAGCGATCGACGCCGGCATCGGCTACCTGACCGAGGATCGCAAGGGCAAGGGTCTGCTGCTGCAGGAGCGCCTGGCGGCCAACCTGACGCTATCCGCGCTGGATGTGTTCCATCCCGGCCTTTCAATGAGCCGCGGCCGCGAAATGGACGCCTTGGAGAAAGCCGTCGAGGCCTACGACATCAGGGTGAAAAGCCCGGGCGCGAAGGCGGCCCAGCTCTCTGGCGGCAACCAGCAGAAACTCCTGCTGGCCAAGGTCCTTCTGACCAACCCGTCGGTGGTCATCATCGATGAGCCGACACGCGGCATCGACATCGCCAACAAAGCGCAGATCTACGCCTTCATCCACGGCCTGGTCGCCAGAGGGAAGGCCTGCATCGTCATCTCGTCCGAGATGCAGGAACTGATCGGCCTGTGCGATCGCATCCTGGTGATGCGCGAAGGGCACGTCACTGGCGAAGTCAGCGGAGCCGAAATGACTGAAAGCAACGTCGCGCTGCTGGCAACCAGCGGTCCGAAGCCGGGGCCAAAGGCCAAGGGAGGAACAGAATGGCTGTCATGACCGGATCCCCGACGACGCGCCGGATCAGCGATTTGAATCTCACCTGGACCGACGTCGGACCTTTCCTGGCATTGGCTGCCCTGCTCGTGGCGGGCTTTCTGATCAATCCGGATTTCCTCTCGGCTACCAACCTTGCCAACGTGATCACCCGCAGCGCCTTCATCGCGATCATCGCGGTCGGCGCGACGTTCGTCATCTCGTCGGGAGGGCTCGATCTTTCCGTCGGCTCGATGGCCGCTTTCGTCACCGGCATCACCATCATGTTCATGAACGCGGTGGCACCGCATGCCGGTCTCTGGGCCATTCCCGCAGGAATGCTCGTTGCGATCGTGGTCGGGCTGCTCTGTGGGCTCGCCAACGGCCTGATCGTCACCGTCGGCCGGATCGAGCCGTTCATCGCGACGCTCGGTACGATGGGAATTTTCCGGGCACTGATTACCTATCTGACCAACGGCGGCACGATACCGATCGACCGATCGCTGCGCGACGCCTACCGGCCTGTCTATTTCGGTACGGTCGCCGGCATTCCGATCCCGATCCTGATATCCATCGCCGTCGCCGCCGTCGCATCCTTCATCCTCTACAAGATGAAATACGGGCGTAAATGCGCGGCTGTAGGGGCCAATGAGGATGTCGCCCGCTATTCCGGCATCTCCGTCGTCAAGACCCGCACCATCGCCTACGTCGTCCAGGGCGCTTGCGTGGCGATCGCCGCGATCTGTTACGTGCCGCGCCTGGGCGCGGCCACGCCGACCACCGGTCAGCTCTGGGAATTGCAGGTCATCACCGCCGTGGTGATCGGCGGCACCGCATTGCGCGGCGGCAAGGGCCATGTTTGGGGAACGGTCGCGGGCGCGGTCATCCTGGAGCTGATCGCCAACCTGATGGTGCTCTCGGACTTCGTTTCCGAGTACCTCGTCGCCGCCGTTCAGGGCGTCATCATCATCATCGCCATGCTCATCCAGCGGTTTTCGAATTCGAAATAGCCCCGCGTCCGGACCACGCGGGAGCCAGGTTTTTTGTAGGTCCAATGGGAGAAGACTATGTTCAGTAGAAAATGGATCGCGGCGGCCGCTCTCGGCTCGCTGCTCCTGGCCGGACAGGCCATGGCACAAGACAAGAAGGTCATCGCGGTGTCGATACCGGCCGCCGACCACGGCTGGACCGCGGGCGTCGTCTACCACGCCCAGCAGGCTGCCAAGGAAATCAATGCGGCTTTCCCGGGCTTGGAGGTGGTCGTCAAAACGTCACCATCGGCCGCTGAGCAGGTGAGCGCGCTCGAGGATCTGTCCGCCAGCCGCAAACCGGATGCCTTGGTCATCCTGCCGTACAGTTCGGAGGAACTTACCCAGCCGGTCAAGGCCATCAAGGACGCGGGGACCTTCATCACCGTCGTTGACCGGGGCCTGACCGATTCCTCGATCCAGGACCTCTATCTCGCCGGCGACAACATCGCCGTGGGCGCCAATACCGCGAAGTTCATGATCGACAAGCTGGGTGGCAAGGGCGATCTCGTCGTGCTGCGCGGCATTCCGACTGTCATCGATGACGAACGCATCAAAGGCTTCCAGGACACCATCAAGGGCACTGGCCTCAAGGTGCTGGACATTCAATATGCCCACTGGAACAGCGACGAGGCGTTCAAGCTGATGCAGGACTACCTGGCCAAGTATCCGCACATCGATGCGGTCTGGGCCAATGACGACGACATGCTGCTCGGCGTGCTCGAGGCCGTAAAGCAATCTGGCCGGACCGACATCAAGCTGGCGCTCGGTGGCAACGGCATGAAAGACATCGTCAAGAAGGTGATCGATGGCGACGCGATGACGCCGGTCGAGACCCCGTACCCGCCATCGATGATCAAGACGGCCATCTACATGACCGTCGCGAACCTGGTCGGCCAGGCCCCCGTCCGTGGCACCGTCAAGCTCAACGCGCCGCTGATCACCCAGGCCAACGCCAAGGAATACTATTTCCCGGACTCGCCATTCTGAGCCGATCCGACTTCACCGAAAGGCAGGGCGCGATCGGCGCCTTGCCCTAGCCCCAAGACACTGAGAGGAAGAACCATGCCAGGTAAAAAGATACTGATGCTGACCGGTGAGTTCACCGAAGAATACGAAATCTTCGTCTATCAGCAGGCGATGGAAGCCGTTGGGCACACCATCCACGTGGTCTGCCCGGACAAGAACGCCGGCGACCTGATCAAGACCTCGCTGCATGATTTCGAGGGCGATCAGACTTACACCGAAAAGCTCGGCCACTACGCGCTGATCAACAAGACGTTCTCGGAAGCCGAGAGGCAGCTCGACCAGTATCATGCCGTCTACTGTGCCGGCGGTCGTGGCCCCGAATATATTCGAACCGACAAGCGCGTGCAGGCGATCGTGCGCCATTTCCACGAAGCGCAGAAGCCGATCTTCACAATCTGCCACGGCGTGCAGATTCTGATCGCTGTCGATGGCGTCGTGCGCGGCAAGAAGGTTGGGGCATTAGGGGCATGCGAGCCGGAAGTGACACTCGCCGGCGGCACCTACATCGATCTGTCGCCGACGGAGGCCTATGTCGACGGCACAATGGTTTCGGCTAAAGGCTGGACGGCCCTTGCCGCATTCATACGCGAATGCCTGAAAGTGCTTGGCACGGAAATCCGGCACGCATGACACGCCGAGGCCAGCGCGATTGCACGCGCTGGCCTTTCGCACGCCGATCGGGTGCATCGATCAGTCAAGGTGGATGCCCACTCCTTGAGAGCGGTATCGCTTAGACCTTCGCCTGGACACACCCCGCGGGAGACGACCGTCCCCTTTGGGCCTCATGCAGTCGGCAATTCACGCCGGGCGCTCGCCGGGTATTGGCGCTTATCCGCGCTTCTCGATCACCGCGTACAGCACGTTGCGGTTCTCGCCGAAATACACCTGCGCGTCGACGGTGTTGCGGTCGACGCTGGCGTTGACGATGTTCCACATGTCGACTTCCGAGCGCAGCAAAAGCACCCAGTCCATGAACGTCTCGCGGTAGCCGGCGTCGGGCGTGCCTTCGGCGTAGTTGGCGAACAGGAATTTCCCGTTCGGCTTCAGCATCTGCAGGCAGGTCTTGGTCAGCTTCACCGCGACATTGTGCTGGAGGTAGTCGTAGAGGCCCGAGGCGTAGATCAGGTCGAACTTGCCGAGCTTGTGGCCCCTTGTCAGTACGGTCCGCACCGAGCCGTCGATGGCCTCGACCGCGGTGCCCTGGAAATCGCGGGCAATCAGGCCGACGCTCTGCGGGTCCTGGTCGAGCGCGACCCAGCGCTTGAGGCCGCCTTCGGCCAGCGCGACGGAGCGGTTGGCTTCGCGCAGATGGCCGGCGGCGATCGCCAGCACTTCGGTCTCGGGGCCGTTCTTGGCCGCGGCCTCGTCGACATAGCGGGTCAGCAGATCGCGGCGTTCGCGGGCCGCCACGCAGGAGGGAACGTTCTGGGTGTGGCTGTAGAGCGCCTTGCCGATTTCCGAGGCGCTGGCCACGCTGTCGGCCACGTGCGGGTCGCAATAGATGAAGTCGAGCAGCTGCGCGTCGCCCGAATAGCCCCTGGGCTTGGTGAAGGACCAGTGCGTCAGCGGATCCTGGAGAAAATATTGCAGCAGCGGGTGCTCCTGCGCCACCGGTATCAGCGCCTGCCAGACGTCGGGATGCACCTTGGCACGCAGCGCGTTGAGCTGCGACAGCAGGCGGCGCACGATCTCGGCGGGAAATTTCTGCTGGTCGATCTGCTGCTGCGTGGCGTGGAGGATGAGCGCCAACTCGGCACGAGCGGTCTCGAACGCTTCGCCATGATGCTCGGGCTTCCGATGCAGACTGGCGGCGATTATCTCGGCGGTAATCAGGCTTTGGCCATCAAGGACAGTTTGCACACCAACGCTCCGTGGTTAACAGTCAGTTAACTTATCGCGTAGAATGCCGCATTTGCCAACGCCGGCCCGGACGCTTTTTATCGGTATGATTAATTTCCCGCTAACCATCTGAGCTCATTAGTGATCTTGCAGATAAGAATCCGGGTTCGAGTTAACGCAAACTTGTCTTGCACCATTGCATTTGATTGCACGGCAAATCGTGTCGCGCCCAAAAGGAGTCGGCCTGCGTGGCGGCAGAAGCTGGAAAAGAGGTCGGATCGGAGCATGCCCTGTCACAGGGGTTGGTGACCGAACGCGCGTCATCCAGACTGGCCGATACGCAGGTGGAGCCATACGATCCGCGCCAGGAACTGGGGGGGGCCGAACTGCGCATCCTTTACCGCCGGGAAGCCCAGGCGAAGCGCAGGAAAGACGCCAGGCCCGGCCTGTGGATCGCCGTCGTCATCTATGTGCTGTTTTCGGTATCGGATCTGATCCTGATCCCCGACGTCGCCGCCTATACGATCACCGCGCGCTTCGCGGTCGGGCTGACCGCATTGCTGGTCCTGGAAGCGCAGCTGCGCCGGGGCGCGGCGACGGACTGGCTCGATGTGACCTGCGCCGCGGCCATCATCTTCGGCTATATCGGCTGGCTGCTGCCCGCCTCGATGGGCGCCAACAAGGAGAGCGTCGCCTTCTACATGGTCTTCGGCACGATTTTCATGATGAGTGCCAACCTGTTTTTCACGTTCAGCTTCAAGGTCTCGATCATCACGTCGACGATCATCCTGTGCATCCTGTATGTGGTGAACTACTTTCTACCGGCCACGCTGACATACAAGATGGTGTTCGGCACGTTCTACGTCTCGTGCTTCACCTTCACCTCCTATGTGAACTGGAAGCTGAACGAAGAGCGCTACAACGTCTTCCTGAACGCGCTGGAAGCCAAGATCCAGCACAAGGAGGCCACCGAGCGCGGCAAGGCCCTTCTGCGACTGTCGCGGACCGATCCGCTGACGGGCCTGGAAAACCGGCGGGCGATCGACGAGAAGCTGCGCGACTACTGGAGCGACTGGCAGAAGCTCGGCTCGAGTTTCGCGGCCATCCTCATCGACGTCGATTTCTTCAAGAAGTTCAACGACTGCTACGGCCACCAGGAGGGCGACCGCTGCCTGATCCATGTCGCCAATGCGCTCAGCGACCTGATCAAGGACTATAATGGTTCGATCGGACGCTATGGCGGTGAGGAATTCATCGTGCTGGCGCGCATGGACAAGAAGGACAAGGTGACGGAACTGGCGGAAGCCATTTGCCGCACGGTGGAGAATTTGGCGCTTACCCACGAGCTCAGGCGCGACGGCATCTCTATCGTCACGGCGAGCGTCGGCGCCGCGTTCACCAGGACGCAGGCCGGCGCCAAGCTGGAGAAGATCATCCACGAGGCCGATCGCGCCCTCTATCTGGCCAAGGCCAGCGGCCGCAATTGCGCGCGGCTGTTCGACCCGACGGATCCGCAAAGCAGCGACGAGAGCGAGAACCTTGCGGCATTGCTGAAGATCGCCATTGCCCAGAACCTGGTGTCGCTCGTCTATCAGCCCATCCAGGATGTCGCGTCGGGCCGGTTCGAAGCGGTGGAGGCGCTGATGCGCCTGAAAATGCTGGATGGCACCCTGGTTCCCCCGAGCCTGTTCATTCCCGTCGCCGAGCGCACCGGCGCGATCCTGGAACTGGGACGCTGGGCGATACGCACGGTCTGCAACGAACTCCTGGTGGACGATCACGTCCGCGTCGTCAGCGTCAACGTCTCGCCGATCCAGCTCAAGACGCCTGGCTTCGCCGCGTCCGTCGCGACCATCCTGGGCGAGACCGGCGTCACCGGCAACAGGCTGGCCTTCGAAATCACCGAAGGGCTCGAGATGGAGATGCACTCCGACATCCTGCGCTGCATCAGCGACCTGAAGCTTCTCGGCATCAAGATCTGGCTCGATGATTTCGGCACCGGCTTTGCTGGCCTGTCGTGGCTGCGCCTGATCGATTTCGACACGGTCAAGATCGACCGCTCGTTCCTGCACGACTGCGGTACGCCGAAGGGCATGGCGATGCTGCAGGACATCATCGCCCTGGTGCGCAATCGCGGCCACCAGATCCTGGTCGAAGGCGTGGAAACCGACGAGCAGATCGCGCTCATGCGCGAGTTCGGCATCGACAGGATCCAGGGCTTTCGCGTCGGTCGCCCGGTTCCCGCCGCGAACTACCAGACCAAGAAGCCCGCCCACAAACGCCCATATCTCAGATCCGCGTAACGGTCGCGGTCACCCCAAAAGATTGCGCGCCGTGCGCATGAAGATTTTCGAGCCGATCGGGATCAGGTCGTCGGGAAAGTCGTAATCCGGATTGTGCAGGGAAGGGTGCCGCTCGCCCGCGCCGAGGAAGAACATCGCCGATCTGGCGCTATGGCCGAACAAGCCGAAATCCTCCGAGGCGCGCATCGGAAGGGCTTCCTGCCCATGCGCGACGCCTTCTTCGTCCAGCGCGCGCTGCAGGTGTTCCACCGCATCCGGGGCGTTGACGCTGGCGACGAAAATCTCGTGATAGTCGAAGCGGGCCGAGAGGCGGTGCCGGCCGGCGATTTCCTTGACCAGCGCTTCGGCAGCAGTGCACAGATCCGCCATGCGCTCGTCGCGGCGGGTACGCAGCGTCGCCCAGACCTCGGCGTGCGCTGGCGCGATGCCGAACACGGCCTCGCCCATTTGCGCATGGGTGACGGTGACCATGGAAAAATCGTCGTCGGCGAAGGTTAAGCGGCCGAGCGCAGGCAGCGCCGGCATCAGCTCCGAGATCGCCGGCATCGGCGAGATACCGGTCTCGGGCATGGAGGAATGCGCGGTCTTGCCTTCCAGCATGATGCGCATGCCGCGCGAGGCGCAGTTGACCACGCCGGGTTTTACCCGCACCTCGCCGAACGGCACGCCAGGCAGATTGTGCAGCGAGAAGGCGAAATCAGGCGCGATCTCGCCATAGCGGGGATCGGCGACGACGCCGGCGGCGCCATTGCCGGTCTCTTCCGCCGGCTGGAACATCAGCACGACGCGGCCGCTGGCCGGCCGCTGACGGCCGAGCTGGCGGCCAAGCGAGGCCAGGATCGCGGTGTGCCCGTCATGGCCGCACATATGCGACTTCCCCGGCACCCGCGAGGCATGCGGCACGCCGGAAAGCTCCTCGATCGGCAGCGCGTCGAGTTCGGAGCGGAACAGCACTGTCGGGCCGGCCTTGCCGCTGTCGTAGACCGCCGCCACGCCATGCCCGCCCAGCCCGGTCAGCACCTTGTCCGGACCGGTGTCGGCGAGGAAGGAGACGACCTCCTTCGCCGTCTTCTCCTCCTCGTTGGAGATTTCCGGCTGCCGGTGCAGCTTGCGCCGCCACTCGGTCAGTTCGACGATGTCCCGGTTGGTCAGGGTCATGCTTTTTTCGCCTCCACTGGATTTCTCACCCTACGCCCGGTCGCCCGGGGCGCATCGAAAATCGATATGGAAGTGCTAGCGACAAACGGCTTTACCCGCCACGGTCCAATTTCCCTGGCTTCGGCGGGCCAGAAACGCGATGCCGGGCGATCGTAGCACATGCAAACGTCAGGAAGGTGCCCGGAAGAACAGGCATGCCGTCTGAGTTTCGAGCACGCGTCGGCTGCGCCGGCCGCCGTCTCCGCGGCGGTGAGCAACAGGCCGCGCAGGCCACCAGGACAAGACTGGTGCCGAAGAACGTCGTGTCAATGTTCATCGTGTATTACGTATTGTTGCCGGGTGGGCGGGAGAAGCGGCGCGCCAGGCCAACGCGGCCAGGATGACAACCGCAATATGGGCGAGCGCCGTCAGTCCGGCGAGGCCCGCGACGGTTGCGTTGGCCCGATCGAGTTGCAGGAATATCTCCCGACCATCGAGAATTGCGGCGACGCCCGCAAGCAGGATGGCCAGCAAAAGCGTCGTATTGCCAAACGGTGCGACGACCCCGAAGCGCATCACGGCGACTGCCAGCAAGATTGAAACACCCACGAACCCCCACACCAGGCGAGAATCTTCGAGGTTGATGCCAAGAAGCGTCGGCTCGGCACGACTGCCCGTTTCGCTGGTCGCGGCGCTGTCCTGATGTTTGGAGGTCTCGCCAGCTTCATCGCCCTGCTCCTGGGACTCGGCCGCCTCGTCATGGGCGACGACGCTGGCGGACTCCCGATGCCCGCTGCCTTCCACCGACACGGCAGCGGCAAAGAGAAGCGCCGATATCGCCAGCATTGCCGACGTCCAACGGATCAGGGCGACGCGATTTCCGAAAAGGTCCATCGGCAGGATTTTCCTTCCACATGACTAAGGGGAAGCGTACTCCTTCAAGTAACTTGAGGTTCAAGGAGTGTTTTTGAGATGAACCTTCACATCCGCGTGTTCACCATTGGGGCGCTCGCCAAGGCTGCCGGCGTCTCGACGCCGACAATTCGCTACTATGAGGAGATCAGGCTGCTGCCTCCCGCGCCACGAACCGCCGGAGGTCAACGCACCTATGACGACGAGGATCTGGGCCGGCTGACGTTCATCAAGCAATGCCGCGACTTCGGCTTCGGCATCGATCAGGTACGCGTGCTGCTGGAGCTGTCGATCAGCACCAACCGCGATTGCGTCGAGACGCGCGACATCGCCCAGACGCATCTTGACGAAGTCCGCCAGAAGCTTGCCGAACTGCGCGTGCTCGAACGACGGCTGGAGAGCTTTGTCACCCGCTGCGACATCGCCTGCGCCGGCGGCCCCGGGCAAGACTGCGTGATTTTCAAGGATATGGCGGCGCCGGCCAAGGGCAGCTGCTGCGGTTGACGGTCAGCCGTCCAGGGACCTGGGTTCGCTGCGCTTGCGTGCCGGCACGAGCAGCGCGGTTGCCACCGCCACGAGGCTCATGGCTTTGTCGAGGATTACGGCTTCCAATGCCGCAAACCGAAACGTCCCTATGAGAAGCGGCAAGGCATGGGCCGCGCGAACTACGCTTCGGCGCGGTGTTCTTCCCGCGCCGCTTGCCACACCTCGCGTGCCGCATCGGCATTCATCGCGGCGATACCCAGCCCGACGATGAGGTCCGGCCACGCGGAACGCCAGAGAAAGGCCGTGGCCAACCCCGCCGCTATGATGGCTATGTTGGCGATGGCGTCATTGCGGGCCGACAGGAACGCGGCCTTCGTGAGGCTGCCGCCGTGGTGACGGTAGGCGGCGAGCATGTAGGCGCAGGAGAGGTTGACGGCGAGCGCGCCCAGTCCCGCCAAGGTCAAGGCGACAGGCTGCGGCGGCACGGGCATGTTGAACTTCTCCCATGCCGTCCAGAGCGTTGCCAGGCCCGGCACCAGCAGGATGAGCGCCAGCGCCATGCCGACTTGGGCTCGAGCGCGCAACGACCAGCCGAGCGCGAGCAGGATCAGGAGATTTACCGACGCATCCTCGAGAAAGTCGACACTGTCGGCGAACAGAGACACCGATCCGATGGTGAGCGCCACGGAGAACTCGATCCCGAAATAAGCGAGATTGAGCAGCGCGACGGTGAGGACGATGCGACGGAGCGGGAGATTCATCATCTGAAAGTAACCGAGACCGGTGTGTTGGGCCACCGGCTTTGCGGTCCGCGGTGGAGGTTCATTCAGGGCAGCACGACATGCTTTACCGCATTCGGTCGGGGCAGGGCGCCTCGAACTCATCTATCGATGCGATCAGATAGTCGTGATCGTGCGGTCAGGGCCCTCGATGCACAAACGCCGCCCGATGAGCATGTCATCGAAGGCGGCGCCGCGCACTTTCTGGACTCGCCTTACTGATTGATCTCGGGCTCGACCAGCTTTGCCAGGTTGCGGAGCGATTCCTGCCAGCCGAGATAGCAGGCCTCGACCGGGATGACGTCCGGGATACCGGCCTGGGTGATGTCGATCTCGGTGCCGCACGAGACTTTTTTCAGCTTGACGGTGACCTGGATTTCGCCGGGCAGGTTGGGATCGTCGAACCTGTCGGTGTAGCGCAGGCTTTCGCCGGGAACGAGTTCGAGATATTCGCCGCCGAAGGCATGGCTGCCGCCGGTGGTGAAGTTGCGGAACGACATCTTGAACGTGCCGCCGACCTTGGCCTCGAGGTGGTGGACGGTGCAGGTGAAGCCGTTCGGCGGCAGCCACTTGGCCAGCGCGTCGGCCTCGACGAAGGCGCGGTAGACCTTTTCCGGGCTGGTGGTGAGAACGCGGTGCAGACGTACGGTACCGGGCATATCCTGTCCTTTCATGATGCCTGTTCGATGTCCCAAGGACGAACGGGGCTTGACCAGTCCGACATTGGCTCGCAGATTTTTTGAGAACCCGCACTCGATTTCGTGGCGGCTGGACCAATCGTCGCAAATGACGAACCGGATAGCCATTATGAGGAGAGTGTTTATAACGGTCGCTGAAATCGCCATATCCAAGGGGAGACGATGCGCTACATACGTCCGCTTTCAATCGAAGATGCCGTCGGCCAACTGGCCGGATCGGCTGGCATGGCCGCCATTCTTGCCGGAGGCAGCGACCTTCTGGTTAGGATGAAGGGCGGCTTTGTCGAACCCGACCTGATCATCGACATCAAGTCGATCGCTGGTCTCGGCGAAATCCGCGAAACCGCCGAGGGCTTCAGCATCGGCGCCGCCGTTCCCTGCGCCGTGCTGGGCGAGAACGCGGCGCTGAAGAAGGCATGGCCCGGCGTCGTCGAGGCGGCCAAGCTGATCGGCTCCAAGCAGGTGCAGGGCCGCTGCACCATCGTGGGCAATCTGTGCAACGCCTCGCCGGCGGCGGACAGCGTGCCGGCGCTGGTGGCTGCCGGTGCCAGGGCCGTGGTTGCCGGCCCGTCGGGCAAGCGCACCATCCCCGTCGAGGCCGTGCCGACCGCGCCGGGCAGGACCTCGCTCGCCAAGGGCGAGATCATCGAGGCGATCCTGCTCGACAGCCAAGCCCCGCATTCGGGCGATGCGTACCTGCGCTTCATTCCGCGCACCGAGATGGACATCGCGGTGGTCAGCGCCGGCGTCAACCTGACGATCGACGCGGCCGGTGTCATCACGGCGGCCCGCGTGGCGCTGGGCGCGGCGGCCCCGACCGTGCTGCTGGTGGCGGAAGCCGCCGAGGCGCTTATCGGCCGGAAGCTGGACGAGGCGGCCCTCGAGCGGCTGGCAAAAGTCTGCGCCGGGGCCTGCCGCCCCATCGACGACAAGCGCGGTACCATCGAATTCAGACGCAAGGTTGCGGGTGTGCTGGCCAGACGTGCCGCCACGACCGCCTACGCACGTGCAGGAGGCAAGTGATGACTGGTATTGCAGTCTCGACGACAATCAACGGCGACACGATTGAATATCTCTGCCAGCCTGACGAGACGCTGCTCGACGTGCTGCGCGACCGGCTCGGCCTGACCGGCGCCAAGGAAGGCTGCGGCACCGGCGACTGCGGCGCCTGCAGCGTCATCGTCGACGACCGGCTGGTCTGCTCCTGCCTGGTTCTGGGCGCGGAGGCGGAAGGGCGGCGCATCGAGACCGTCGAAGGCATGGCGCATGGCGACCAGTTGCACACGCTGCAGCAGAAGTTCCTGGAGCATGCGGCGCTGCAATGCGGCATCTGCACGCCGGGTTTCCTGATCGCGGCCAAGGACCTTTTGGCGAAAAACCCCGACCCGAGCGAGGAGGAAATCCGCTTCGGCCTGGCCGGGAACCTGTGCCGCTGCACCGGCTATGACAAGATCGTGCGCGCCGTCCAGGACGCGGCACATGTGATGAAGGGAGCCTGACAATGAATTTCGATCCGCGTTTTTCCGGGCGTAAATTCACGTCCGTCGGCACACGCCCCGTCCGTCCCGACGGCGTCGACAAGGTGACGGGCCGCGCCCGCTACGGCGCCGACTTCAACATGGCCGGCCAACTGGTCGGCCGCGTGCTGCGCAGCCCGCACGCGCATGCGGTCATCCGCAAGATCGACACTTCGAAGGCGGAAAAGCTTTCGGGCGTCAAGGCGGTGATCACGGCGAAGGACCTGCCCGACCTCACCGATGGCGATGCCGCCATGTACGACATCCTCGACAATTGCATGGCGCGCACCAAGGCGCTCTATGACGGCCATGCGGTGGCCGCGGTCGCCGCTATCGACGCCCGCACCGCCAGGCAGGCGCTGAAGCTGATCGAGGTCGACTACGAGATCCTGCCGCATGTCACCGATGTCGACGAGGCAATGCAGCACCACGCCCCGCTGATCAACGACACGATCTTCACCGAGGGGCTGGAGCAGAAGCCGGTCAAGCCGTCCAACGTGACCAAGCGTTCGCAATTCGGCCATGGCGATGTCCACCAGGGCTTCGGCCATGCCGATTTCATCGTCGAGCGCTCGTTCAAGACCGAGCAGACGCACCAGGGCTATATCGAGCCGCATGCCTGCGTGGCGAGCGTCTCGTCCGACGGCACGGCGGAGCTGTGGGTCTGCACGCAGGGCCATTTCGTCTATCGCCAGCACTGCGCCCAGCTGCTCGGCATGGAAGCCTCGAAGCTGCGCGTCACCTCGTCGGAGATCGGCGGCGGTTTTGGCGGCAAGACCCATGTCTGGGCCGAGCCGGTGGCACTCGCTCTGTCGCGCAAGGCCGGCCGCCCGGTGAAACTGGTGATGACCCGCGACGAGGTGTTTCGCGCCTCGGGCCCGACAAGCGCCACCTCGATCGACGTCAAGATCGGCGCCCGCAAGGACGGCACCATCACCGCGGCCGAAGCGACGCTGCGCTACACCTGCGGCCCCTATGCCGGCTCCTGGGCCGAGATCGGCGCCATGACGGCGTTTGCCTGCTACAGGCTCGATAACGTCAAGACGGTCGGCTACGAAGTGCTGGTCAACCGGCCGAAGACGGCGGCCTATCGCGCGCCCTCGGCGCCGATGGCGGCCTTCGCGGTGGAAAGTGCCGTCGACGAGCTCGCCAAGGAGCTCGGCATGGACCCGGTCGAATTCCGCATCAAGAACGCCGCGCAGGAAGGCACGCGGTCCTCCTACGGCCCGGTCTACGGCCCGATCGGCATCGGCCCGACGCTGGAGGCGGTGAAGAACCACGCGCACATGAAGGCGCCGCTGAAGAAAAACCAGGGCAGGGGCATGGCCTGCGGCTTCTGGTTCAATTTCGGCGGCCAGACCTGCGTCGACCTGAACATCGGCATGGACGGCTCGGTTTCGCTCGCCGTCGGCACGGTCGATGTCGGCGGCTCCCGCGCCTCGCTGTCGCTGGTGGCGGCGGAGGAGCTCGGCATCGACTACAGCCAGCTCAAGGCCATCGTCGCCGACACTTCGTCCCTGGGTTACAACGACATGACCGACGGCAGCCGCGGCACCTTCTCGTCCTCCATGGCGACGATCTCGGCCGCCCGCAACGCGATCAAGATCCTGCGCGAGCGCGCCGCGCAGATGTGGGATATCCCGGTCGACGACGTCGTCTGGGAACACGGCCATGCGGTGGCCAAGGGCGACAAGCACGGCAATCTCGGCAAGCTGTCGCTGAAGGAGATCGCGGCTAAGTCGGGCACGACCGGCGGGCCGATCGCCGGCCACAGCGAGCTCGTCGCCGACGGCGCCGGCGTCTCCTTCGCCACCCATATATGCGACATCGAGGTGGACCCCGAGACGGGCGCCGCCAGGGTGATCCGCTACACGGTGGTGCAGGATGCCGGCAAGGCGGTGCACCCGACCTATGTCGAGGGCCAGTACCAGGGCGGTGCGGCGCAAGGCATCGGCTGGGCGCTCAACGAGGAGTATATTTACGGCAAGGACGGAAGGCTGCAGAACGCCGGCTTCCTCGACTACCGTATCCCGGTGTGCTCCGACCTGCCGATGATCGACACGCAGATCCTGGAAATCCCCAACCCCAACCACCCCTATGGCGTGCGCGGCGTCGGCGAAACCTCGATCGTGCCGCCGCTGGCGGCGATCGCCAACGCGGTGTCGAACGCGGCCGGCGTGCGCATGACCCACATCCCGATGTCGCCGCCGCGCATCCTGGCGGCGATCGAGGCGGAACGGGAAGGCTAGGCGGGGGCTGGCGAAAATGGTCGAAGTCACCCTCTGGGGTGCGCTGAGCCAGCTCGCCGGCGGCAAGAGCAAGGTCGAGGTCGAGGCCAAGGATATCAGGGAACTGTTCAGGAAGCTGGCTGAACAGTATCCCGGCTTCGAGCCTTGGATCGATCGCGGCATTGCCGTGGCGATCGACGGGGTGATTTATCGGGATACTTGGGGGAAGAAACTGCCGCCGGGGGCGGAGATTTTTTTGCTGCCGAGGCTGGCGGGGGGATGAGGGGACGGGGCGCCCTCGCTGCCAACGCTTAGCATCAGTGTCTCGAATGTCTTGGTGTGGGCCGGAAGCGGTCGATCAACTCTTGCCTCAAGTCATCAGCAAGTAACCATTCTGCCGCCGACCTCTCGTCGGTTACGATCAAGGTTAGTACTAGCTTCGTGAAACTGCGGTTCATTCGAAGGATGGCGTCCCCAACTCAATGCGGTTTGCGCCAAAGCGAGCCAGAACTGCCTCAAGGGCCACCAGTATGAAGCGACGATCATCATAGCACGAGCAATAGAAGTCTATCGATATTTAGCCGGGAGAGATGATTGAGGTGGGGTGTGACGCACACGCACAGACGCCTTCTTGGCGGGCGCGGCGTTTCTTCATGTAAGCGCTTTCGGCGCGTGGTTACCTCTTGCAACTTGATTGGAAACGCGATGGCTTTCAAAACGGCCGACCAGATTCTCAACGCCGATCCACGCTTTGGCAATCTGGTCGTCGCCGATGCCGCAGGAGTACGGCAGTTAACCCTCGCCGACCATCACGCCACCATCGAGAATATCTCACTGAAGAGCCAAGTGCCGGCAGCGGTTATGGCCGCCTTTGATCGCGCGCGTAACATTCTGCTCTATGCCTGGTTTGATTATGACCTGCTCGTCGTCGGCGAAAGCCAGGCATTCGGAGCCTTCGAATTCGCGCTCAAACATCAGCTGAATGCGGTTGGTCGCCCCGATCGGGGCGGTCTGGGGCAACTGATAGATCAAGCTCGCAAGCACGGCATCTTACCCACTGCAACGACGGTCGCTGCTGGGCAAATGGATCCGATCGATGCACTACGCCATATGCGCAACTCGCTTGCGCATGGAACAAGTGACATCCATACGCCGGCGATGGCGCTCGACGTTGCAATCTTTTGCGCCTCCGCGATCGATTTCGTTTTTGCAGCCAAGACGACCGTCGCGCCAAACCCCTAACTAAAGCTCCGCAACACTACATTCAATTCGCATGGTGCATCAGATGATCTCGCAAGCCGAGGCAAAGGCAGCAATCCTCGATCTCCTGCGAGGAGCAGTCCCCGAGCGCGACGACGAAATCTGCTCCATCTGGAGCCAATATGCTCCTATCGTGGAAATAGTGCCGGATCGACCAGGCGTCACCATGAGGGCCACCGACAAAAGGATTCAGTTCAGTTTAAAGACAATCGATCTCTATTGGCTGCTCGGATTCAGCGCCTGGAAGTCGATTGAGGCCTATTCACCAGCCATCTTAATAGCCTCAGACTCAGGAATTCCGATCCAAAAAGTCCTCGACCGTGACGAGGCTCTGGGAAAGTTCGAGCGCGACTACAAGGCGCGCTTCGCCGCAGCACAGGATCTCATCGAAGCAACCACGACAGGCGACATAGACTGGCCACCAGACGTGCCGCGACCGCAGGGAGACAGGGACGCGTTTTCGGATGATCAGGACAAGGCCGCGTTTGACCTCAGCCTCCTTGCACTCGCCTCCGCTCTTCTTCACGAACTCAAGCACGTCATCTATCTAAATGAAAAAAACAACCCAGCAACATTGCCTGAGGAAGAAATCGGCTGTGACGTCTGGGCTCGCGAATTCCTGACGGTAAAGCTTGCCGAATACGCTCAAGCTCATTCCCACGACTACGAGGATGTTTGCGCCAAGCGCGCGACATCAATAGCCTTGGCAGCCATCATAGTGTACGCGATAACGCCCTCGCATGGTCATTGGGGTACGTCGGATTATCCGCCGATCGCCGATCGCCTCGAAGCGCTCATAAACGGCTTTCCCCTTCCACCGAACTCGAAATTCTGGGTGTGGACGGCCTGTCTCGTTGTCGGCATTCTCCGAAAGCAACACCGCGCCGTGAACATCACGGGCGACTCACCTAAGGTTCTTGTAGAGAGGTTGCTGAGCGAGCTGCGATAATCGACCGTCCACAGGTCAGGCAAGCTTCGCGTCGACGAGCTTCATCGCACTGACGCGAGCCCCTAACGAATTCGAATCGTCTTGTAAGAAAGCACCGAGAGGTCGACTTGCAACTCATCTGTGAAGTGCATTTCATACGTGCTCGCGTCGAACCCGGCGAAACTCGCCCCTCTGGCTTTCAGGCTCTTGAATGTTCTGCAAACGGCCGAAATGAATATCGGTATGACGTTCAAATAAATCTGCCGAGTTGGGTAACGTTCGGCATTCGCCTTGGCGAGCAATTCGTTGAACCTGAGGTCTGCTCTCAACTGATCCGCAATCTTGCTCCGATTTTTCGGGCTCATTTTGCTTTCGAGAGCAGGCGAATTCAGCTCGCTGTCCACACGTAGAAGGAAGTCCTCTGCCTTGTAAAGTTGATTAGCTACATGTCCGCCACCGACAACATAGTGACTTGCTATCAGAAATTCGGCTCCCAAGAACCTCAATGGACCTCCTTCCTGGGCCATTGTCTCATTCCAACTCGAAAACAACTCATGATCTCTGTGGTGAATAGCGTTTCGCAATAGCAAAATTACCGACGTATCTGCGTTCTCAAAATAGTCAAAGGCCGCTTTGTCTATGTCGTACAGGCTGTGAAAAGCCTCCAATTTGGCCTCAAAACTGCGGTCCAGATTGTCGATAGCTTCCTGAAGGTCGACCTTCTTCAGCCCGTCGAACCTTGCGTTTGCCTCTGCATAAATGCGCATCGCGTTCGCCAGTTTGTCGATTGCTCGTTCCGCTATTTTCATGCTTTGGTTCGCTGTGTCTTCTAGATGATGGCGCCTACTGGACAAAATCCTTGCGGGACCTGAAGGCCGCCGGCTCGCCTCTGATGGTTGTTTGTTTATCGAATTCGCGGCACGAAGACTAGGAGTAGCATTCTTCGCGCTTTGCCGACGCTCCTGCGGGAGGTACTGTTCCCTTGGGAGTGGGAACAATGAAAATCGTAAGACTCGATATTGAAGGTTTTCGTGGCATTCAGAACGGTAAGGTTCTGTTCGGCGATTTCACTATTCTTATTGGTGCCAACAACTCCGGCAAAACGACCGTCGTCGAGGCGCTCGCCTTATTGCTGGGGCGCGATCGGCTGGTGCGTACCCTTACCGAGCATGACTTCTTCGGCTCCGATCCGCAGGCGGCGACGAGGATCAAGATCGTCGCCACCATTTCCGATTTCGCGCCCAACGACCCCGCCCATCAACACGAGTGGTTTCGACAAGGACGCGGCGTCGAGAAGTGGTTCGACCCCGCCAGCGGCGACCTTCATCCGGCGGCTACGGCGCAAGCAACTCAACTCGCCTGCCAGATCGCCTTCTGCGCCCGCTTTGGCCGCACCACCCTAGAAACCGAGACCGCTCGTTACTTCTACGACCATGCCCTCGACGACGATCCGTTTTCGGATGACTCGCCCGCTGTGCCGCTCCCGGTCAACCTAATTAAGGAACTCGGCCTTTTCCTCGTTCCAGCCAATCGGACTTGGGACAAGATGATGTCTTTCGGGTCCGACCTGTTCCGCAAGACGGTCGCCTATGTCGGTGGTAATCCTGCGGAAGCGGTTCTGGCAGAGCGTGATAGGCTTCGCGATCCGGAACAGCCGCTCGAAGAGGACGGTAGACTTTCGGTGCTCGTCGGAGAGGTGAACAACGATCTCAAAACTCTGTTCGGAAGACAGATCGATCTCAGCCTTCGCCTCACATCGACAGACAGCGAAGGTGTCCTAGATGCAGTGATGCCGCATTTTCAGGAGGCGGCTCGTCCGCCGCTTCCTGGCCGCAGGCATGGCAACGGCATAATCTCCCTTCAGACACTCGTGCTGCTGATGCGCTTTGGAAGCCTGCGAAAAGCGCGCGGCGATAACTTCATTATGCTGATCGAAGAACCGGAACTGCACGTTCCGCCGCCGCAGCAGCGAAAGTTGCTTCACTACCTTAAAAGGATGACGACGCAAACGATCATTACCAGCCATTCGCCCACCGTGTCGGCAGTTGCGGCCCCTCACCAACTTGTCCTGATGGTCAATCGCGCAGGGGCGCTGACCGCGAGCCCTCTGCTGACCGTTCCAATCGATCAGAATGCGACCGCTGTCAGGCGCTCACTGTTTCTCACCGAACGTGCGGCGACAGTTTCGGCAGTGATGCACCCTTCAGTTCTGATACCCGAAGGAAAGTTCGACGCGTCCTGGCTGCGATTGCTCGGACGCATCGCCGATCTGACAGAATTGCCCGCCGATCCGCAAGGCGCGACCTTTACGCACGAAGTCGGTGTGATCCCGACCAAGGACGCCCGCATCAATGAAACCTACCGCGACCTTGCACTCGTGCATCCCACGCTCAGCTGTCTCGTCGATGGAGACCCATCAGGCAACGACTACAAGAATGCGCTGTCCGGTGGAGCATCGCCTTGCTTGCGTATCATCCAGTGGCCGAACGGCTGGGAGATCGAAGATGTCGTCTCTTGGGTTTGCGCAGTGGACGCGAGTGTCATCGCGCACGCGGATTTAGTGCCGTTCAACCTTCCTGCCAACATTGCGGCGCTTGCAAATTATCTGAAATCGCCAGCGGCAAAGACGGACGAAATTCTGCACGGCACTCTTGCCGACCTGATTGTTGCAAAGCCAGCATGCAGCCGCCGCGTGCGGCATGTCCTAGCCGTGCTTGCGGCCATCGCGACAGGGAAGGCTCCTCCTGCGAATTCTGCCACACAAGTAGCACATGCCAACGGCATCACCGTCCACTGGTCGTTCAACGATGCCTTTCCGGGGATTTGAGGGACCGGCGGGTTCGGGCAAAACATACCGACTTATGGAATCGGTAGAAGAGCGGCTGGCCCAACACCCCTTGGAGCCGCACCAGAAGGTTTTGGCGCTGACGTTCATGCATGGCTCGCGCCGGCGCCTCGATGAGGAACTGCGATCAAATCTGCTTTTGCGTGGAAAGTCGATTGCCATGACGATCGATAGCTTCGCCCTGCAGGTCTGGACCCGCTGGCGATCGTTGGCTGCCTCCCTGAATCTCGAAACGGGTAATTTCAACGAGACCTGCGATGCATGCGGGCAACTGCTCGAACACCCACAGGTCGCGATGTGGGTAGCGCGGTCCTACCCGGTCATGGTGGTGGACGAAGCGCAGGAGTTGTCGCCGCCGAGACTGCGGATCATCAGCGCTTTGGCGCTGCATGCTTCGGTGTTCGTGGCAGCAGACGAGTTTCAGTGCCTCGACGAAGATTTGGATACAGGTCCGTTTTTGGCATGGTTCCAAGGTGGGGAGACCACACAGCTCAATCACATCCACCGCACGGCTGTCGCGGGTCTGCTGAACGCGGGCGCAAATCTCCGCCACTTGGCTGCGCCTGCAGCCGGACCGGGTCTAAGCATCAATTATTTTTTTCCGAACGTCGCGCCGTTCCGGATTGGCGCCGCGATAGCACAAGCGCAAGGGACCCGTGCCGTCCTCTTCCCACCGGCAGGGCGCGCCTGGGCGGATGCGATCGCTCAAAGGCTTGGCGAGGGATTGCAATCTCCCAACTACAACATTCCGCCGATCAGGCTGGTCCTTGAGCCCCGCGCTTCCGACGAGATCGAGGCGGTGATGACCGGTATTGCGGACGCTGACATTTTGAACCCTAGCCAGATCGCAGCACGATTTGGGCAACTGGAGAATCCGCCTCGCTGGATCCCGCATGTCACAGCAGCAGCGCTCCAGGCTCTGAACAGGCAAGGGAAGGCGGCGTGGTCGGCACCCGAATTGCGTGCGTTGGTCGAACGTAAGGCGGCGAACTTTCGCGCCTATACAAGCGACCGCGTTCGCGGCGTTCCATTACTCGGCATTCACCAAGCGAAAAACCGACAGTTCGACCACGTCATCATCCTCTGGCCGCACGGCGTTCCGGGAGGCGATCAGCTAAGGGCTAGATTACTTTATAACGGCATCACGCGCGCCCGCATCAGCTGCAGAGTATTTGTCCGCTCGGAAGGCTTGTTGCAGCAAGCACCCTTCGCGTTCAACGCCGCCTAAGGGCACCGCTCCTTCTCCGCCAAGGCCGCGAGCATGACCGCCTCCTGGCGGTAGCGTTGGGCCATGCGGTCGTTTTCCGGCTGGTGGCGGATCTGACCTTCCAGGGCGCCGATCTCGCGTCCAGCGATTGAAGCATTTAATCAGGCGGGCCGCCTTGCCGTAGTGCCAACCGCCGGGGCCGCGCGGAAACGCTCTGCGTCGGCCACGAAGCCAGCGAAGCGATGATCCCGGTCGCGATTTTCGATCCAATACAGCCCGCACCGAACCTTCCGGGCCTTCCCTACGCCCCAACCACCCCCGCCGCCTGCGCGCGCATATACACCAACCCCGCCACCGCCAAATCCCCCACCGCCAACCCTCGAAACACAAACGCCGTCGTCTCCTGCGCACTCTCTCGCCCGGCAAAATCCCCACACACCAGCCCCGTCAAATCGCCCGCGACCGTCGCCGGGTCGACCATCGGCCTGGCCATGTTTTTCTCCTGCTCCAGGTCGTCGACGATGATGCGGTCGAAGCGGGGCATGGTTTCGGGCAGCCAGGGCAGGGCCTGGTCGGTCATCACGGCGAAGCTGCCTGGCTTCAGCCAGTTGGCGTCGAGGAAGGGCAGGGGTTTGGGCACCAGGGTCACCGTCGTCACCACCATGTCGGCGCCTTCGATCGCTGCCCTTGCCGTGTCGCATGGGATTGCTTCCAGACCCCGCGATTGCGCCATTTCGCACAGCGCGTCGCGGTTGGCGGTGCCGCGGCCGAAGGCGCGGATCTCGCGCAAGGGAAAGAGGTCGGCGAAGGCTTCGAGGTGGCCGCGCGCTTGCACCCCGCAGCCGATGAAGGCGATCGACGACGCGTCGTCGCGCGCCATGCGCCTGGCGGCGACGGCGCTCAAGGCGGCCGTGCGCTTGGCCGTCACCCAGTTGCCGTCGACCAGGGCGAGCGGCAGGCCGGTTTCGGCGTCGAGCAGCGTGATCAGCGAATTCAGCGTCGGCAGTCCGCGCCCGGCGTTGCGCGGGTTGACGACCAGCGACTTGGTGGCGAGCACCGGCGGATTGGAGGCAACGCCCAGCGTCGCCATGATGTAGCGGTCGTCGCCCGGCCAGACGGCGGCCTTGGGCGCGCACCAGACTTCGCCGCGCCGCTGGCCTGATATCTGGCGTTCGATCTCGTCGACGATGTCGGGCGTGGAGATCGCCAGGCGATCGAGAACCGCCGACGACAGAAAGGGCAGCGTTTCGGCGGTGTTCATGCGGTCATTCTTCCCAAGTGGACCACCAGACTACACGATGTGCGCGGGGCCGAAAGCCTCGCGTCGGCGAGCGGCGCGGCCGCCGGAGTGGGCGTCTGGATGGCCTCGCCGGCATCGGCCGCGACCCGGGCGCGCTTGTCCGCCGCCCCTGTGTGCACGAGGCCAGGCGCTGCCGCGACAGCCTGCACGAAATTTCCCGGCCAACCCACGGATATTTAATCCGCTTCGCGCGTTATTGCGGCTATGGCGGAAGGGCGGATGACCATGGCATGGCCGCGAGGCGGGGGCGAAATCGCGGCACTGATGCGCGATTATCCCTGGCACACGAGCCCGCTCGGGCCGCCCGATGGGTGGACGCCCAGCCTTCGCACGACCGTCGACCTGTTGCTCGCCGCGCATGCCCAGATCGTGCTGTTTTGCGGGCCGGAATTCATCGCGCTCTACAATGACGCCTACGCGCCGACCATCGGCGACAAGCATCCGCGCGCGCTGGGGCGGCCGGCGCGGGAGAACTGGGCGGAGCTGTGGGATGACCTGGAGCCGCTGCTCGGCGGCGTGCTCGAAACAGGGGAAACGTTTTCGGCCAAAGACCGGCCATTCTACATCGAGCGCTCGGGCGGGGTGGGCGAGACGGTGTATTTCGACATCTCCTATTCGCCGGTGCGGGCGCGGGACGGCGGCGTCGAGGCTGTGCTGTGCATCGTTTCGGAAACCACGGCGCGGGTGCTGGCCGCGTCGCGCGTGCGCGAGAGCGAGCAGCGCTTCCGTGCGCTGGTCGAAGCCAGCTCCGACGTCATCTACCGGACGAGCCCGGACTGGCAGGAAATGCAAGAGATCGACGGTAGCGGTTTCCCGCTCAGCGTCGAGCGGCCGGCGATCCGCTGGCAGGACGAGTACCTGTTTCCCGAGGACCAGCCCGGCATCCAGTCGGCGATCGACCGGGCGATCGCCGAGCGCGGTGTGTTCGAACTGGAGCACCGCGTGCGGCGTGCCGACGGCAGCGCCGGCTGGACCCTGTCGCGGGCAATCCCGATCCTCGATGAGGACGGGGCGATCCAGGAATGGTTCGGCATGGCCGCCGATGTCACGGCAAGGCGGGCAAGCGACCAGCACATCCGGCTGCTCATGCGCGAGGTGAACCACCGCGTGAAGAACCAGTATGCGGTCATCCTGTCGATGATCCGCGAGACAGCCAAGCGGGCGACCGACCCGCGCGCGTTCGAGTTCCAGATCCGCGAGCGCATCATGGCGCTTTCGCGTTCCCACGACCTGCTCGTGGTCAACGATTGGCGCGGCGCGGGCCTGGCGGACCTCGTGCGCGAGCATCTCAAACCCTTCGCCCATGAGCAACGGCTGGAGCTTTCCGGGCCCGACGTCACGCTGCAGCTCAGCGCGGTGCAGAACATCGGCATGGCGCTGCACGAGCTCGCCACCAACGCGACGAAATACGGCGCCCTTGCGGGCGACGCGGGAACGGTGCGGATCAGCTGGCGGGTGCCGGCGAACGGCGAGGAGCGCGGCGATTTCGAACTGGTCTGGGAGGAGCACAAGCCTGGCGGCGCCGAACCGACCGAGGCGGAGCCGCACCGCGGCTTCGGCAATGTCGTGCTGCTGCGTGTCGTGCCCAGCAGCCTGTCCGGCAGCGCGTCGCTCGAACGGCAGCCCGGCTTTGTCCGTTGGACGCTTTCGGCACCGCTAGGCAATGTCGTCATGGACGGCAAGGCTGATCTCGACGATCAGGCCGAACGGCAGGTTCAAGGCTGAAGGCTGAAGGTTGGGGGGCCGGATGGTTGGCGGGCCTGTCGCCTTCATCGGTCGCCCACCCTCACAGCAAGAACGTCTGTCGCTCCCGCAGCGTCGCCGTGATCGCGCCAATCCCCACCTCGATCTCGCGCCTGCCGGCAAGGATCGCCTCCGCCTCCGCGGCCTCCAGCATCGAGCGCAACAGCTCCGCCTGGCCGACCAGCACCGCGTCCTTCTCCGCCAAGGCCGCGAGCGTGCCGGCTTCCGAGCGGTAGCGCTGGGTCATGCGGTCGTTTTCCGGCACTGGCTGGTGGCGGATCTGGCCTTCCAGCGCGCCGACCTCGCGGCCCAGGCGCTCGAGCGCCTGGGCGTTGGCGACGACGCCTGCGTCGGGGAAGGGGTTGGCGCGGGTGGGCGGGGCGATGTTGTCGCGGCGGTAGCGGGCCTCGGCCTCGTCGAGGCCGGCCCGCGCCCGGCCGAGCAGCGAGCACGCCATCTGGCGCACGCGCTGGTCGTCGGCCCTGAGCTGGTTTTCCTGCCGGTAGAAATTGTAGCCATAGCCATAGAACAGGTTGATCCCGACCTTGGCGAGCGGCCCGGCCTCGTAGAAACGGCTCATCTGGTGGCGCCCACCTCGTCGCCCAGCGGATAGAAGCCGGTCGGCTGGCCGCCAATGAAGAAGGGCACACCGGCAGCGGCGTTGGGGGCCGAGACCAGGCCCTTGTCGGCCATGCGCAGCGCCAGATAGTAGCGCACCGACTCGATCGGCGTGAGGCCGATCGCCTGCAGCGAGATCAGCTCGCGCATGCGCTCGTCACGCGGCATGATCAGCACCTTCAGATCGTTCAGCATGATGCCGTAGACCTTGAGGAAATCGGTGAGGTGCGCCTTCACCGCCTCGCGCACGTCGCTGATGCGCTCGTTGACGTTCTCCATCTTGGTGACCTGGATGATCTGGTTGATCGCCTGCTCGATCGCCGGCCCGGCATAGTCGGCGATCTCCTTGGTGTCGATCACGGCACCGGCGAAAGGCATGTGGGTGATGAGGTCGAGCGCCTCTTCCTTGCTGTCGATGTGGATGTAGTAGTCGACGACATAGGACATTTCCGCCATCTCGGCCGAGGTGGCGACGCCCTCGTTGCGCACCAGCAGCTTCGACCGGTTGATGTAGATGACCTCGTAGACCCAGGGCGAGGAGCCGCCGAAGAAGCCCTGGACGACCGAGCCGACCAGCGGCTTGTCCGGCGTCGTGAGCGCGTATTGGCCGGTCTCGTAGACGTTGAGCACCGCGCCACGCGACTTCAGGATGCAGAAATGGTTGCTCTCCACCGTCAGCAGCGAGCCCGAGACGATGCTCTCGTCGACGATCTTCATCGCCACGGTCCTGGTGCCGAGCGCGTCCGTGCCGTCGCGCTGCAGCGACGTGATGACCTGTCTGGTGATTGCCATGTTTTCCCTCCTGGTTGCCGATGGGCCGTGTGCCCGATGCCTGTGTTGACGTCTGGACTGGCTAGCGCGGCGAGCAGAGGCCCTTGCCGCGGAATGATTGCTGAAGCCGCGCGGTGCGGTCGGTGCGCTGCCGGAAGCCGCCGTCGCCATCGAGCAGATATTCTACCCTCCGCTTGTCGCGCGGCGGCGCGGCTGCTTTCTGTGCCGCTTGCCGGGCTGGCTTTGTCGCCGCGGCCGCCCTGCGCTCGATCTCGCCGGCGACGCCGGTTTCCTGCAAGGCGCGGCTGACAGCCTGGCCGAGCAGTTCGCGCCCGGTCTCGCCGAGCAGGGTTTCGCCAAGGAAGCCTTTTTCGCCGAGGAAACCGGAGACCACTTTCGCGACATTGGCGATACCGTCGCCATCGGCGACATCGTCGCCGTCATCATCGTCGCTGGATCGCGGCAACGCGGAGCGGCCGGCATCCGGCCTGATGTCCTTTGTCCGGCGCTTGGCCTTGCTCAGCCACCGCCAGGCCATGAAGGCAAGGACGAGCAGGAACAGAAGATGCGACATGCCAAAGCCCCCACCAAAATCGAAGGTCGGGACAAGCAACGGCCCGCTACGGAACCCGGGAAGGGTTTCCATGGTGTCGCGGATTGCCGTTTCGACCGGCCTCCGCTCAGTGGCTCGCGTTGATTGCCAGATCTGAAGACACAAGCCGCCGCCCGTTCGGGCGCGCGTGCCGGCCTGGAACGCCGTCCAGCACCAGCAGCCACGCCGCCTGTCGGATCAACAGCTGAATGTCCCTCGAACCCCCTCCATCCCTTGCCTCATTTACAAAGACGTTTTCCTCGCCGGGCGGGGCTGCCCGGAAATCATGGATGGCATGCTGCATCGTTGATAAGCGAAGACTGAAACATCGGCCATACACATTGTCGCGAGCGGCTTGCGGCGACGGAAGTTGCGTCGGTGAGTGAAGCAGGAGCGTGGCCGGCCGGAGGAGGGCAATCACGTAGGCTGGCGCTGCCCCCGCTCAAGGTGCCGCGCCTGGAGACAAAGCGCACGCAACTCGGCTAGAGTCGCTCCGAAACAATGGATCATCGGGGAGGGAGCATCGCGATGAACGAGGTCAGGCCGCTTGGCGAGATCGCCAGCTATCACGCCCATATCTATTTCGACGGGCAGGCCGAGCGGCAGCGTGCCGAATGGCTGCGGCTTCGCATCGGCGAACGTTTTCGCGTGCGGCTGGGCAATTGGCACGAGGGGAAGGTCGGCCCGCATGACCAGGCCATGTACCAGGTCTCCTTCGCCAGCGAGATTTTCGGCTCGCTGGTGCCGTGGCTGATGCTGAACCACAGCGGCCTCAGCATCCTCATCCACCCCAACACCAGCAACCCCAAGCGCGACCATCTCGTCGATCCGGTGTGGATCGGCCGGCCGCTCGATGTGCACGGCGATGTCCTGCCCGACGAGCATGAGGCGGAAGAGGCGCTGGAGGTCAACACCGAGCCGACGCTGCCGGCGTAGCTTTCCTGGTGCGCCACCGCTTTCGCAGTGCCCGCGGCGCCACATGACATCGCTCTCCATCTCGATATAGCGATATCCTTGAAACCATTCGTTAATCATTCCAACACGGTAAATATTTTATGCCGAACCCATCGGGTTGCAGCAGGTTGTGCACGGGTCTGCAACAAAGAGGCCCGACTTTCCCATGCACCGTTTATCCGTCCTGACCGCCCTGCTGATCTCTTTCGTGGTGGCCTATGGTATGTGTGTGTGGGCATTCGCCGCCGACCCG
This sequence comes from Mesorhizobium erdmanii USDA 3471, assembly GCF_000472705.1. Taxonomy (GTDB): domain Bacteria; phylum Pseudomonadota; class Alphaproteobacteria; order Rhizobiales; family Rhizobiaceae; genus Mesorhizobium; species Mesorhizobium erdmanii. The sequence goes on from NZ_AXAE01000026.1 coordinate 75,099, forward strand.
GTCGGCTTGTTCCAGGCTCAGGCGTCGCCTTTGGAAATTCGTGGCTCCGAATAGCCGCAGTCGACAGAACGACGGTTCCCGGGCGCTAGGAGCGCCAGCGTCGATGGAATCGCCTATCCCAGCAAGCCGTGAATGGTCGCCGCCACCGCGGCCGGAGCGTAGGGCTTGGACAGGAAGACACCGCCACTCGGCATTGCGTCCGCCGCCGGCTGGCGCTTTCCCGAGGTGATGATGATCTTCACCGGAGGCCAGCGGTCGCGGACGGCGGCCGACAGTCGCAGCCCGTCCATCGAGCCTGGCATGTCGATGTCCGTGAACAGGATGGTGATGTCTGGCCGGTTCTCCAGCAGGCGGATCGCCTGGTCGGCGTTGCTGGCCTCCAGCACTTCGAAACCCAGCTCGCGCAATTCATCCGCTATGGCGAACAGCAGAAATGCTTCGTCTTCGACGACGAGGACTGTGACAAGGGACGGAGCGGTCATGGCATGCCCTATGTAGTCAGTAAGGTGCTGTCGGCAACTGCGGTGCCGGTGCGTTCAACACGCATTCGACCCCGTCAGGATAGTAATCGATCCGCACCGACCCGCCGAAGTCGGTGCCAAGCACGCGCTCGATCAGGAAGCGGCCGAAGCCGCGGCGGGTCGGCGGCGTCACCGGCGGGCCGCCGCTTTCGCGCCAGCGCCAAAGCAGCCGCTTTTCGCCTGATGCCTCGTCCGACGCCTGCAGCGACCAGTCGATGGCCACCTTGCCTTCCGGCGTCGACAGCGCGCCGTATTTCAGCGCGTTGGTGGCCAGCTCGTTGACGGCGAGCGCCAGCGTCAATGCCATCTTGGGATTGATCGGCAGCGCCGGGCCGGAAATCGAAATCTGCTCCAGCGGGAAGGTGGCGATGGTGTTGTCGACGACCTCGCGGATCGAGGCGCTGGTCCAGCGCGTCTTGTTCAGGATGTCGTGCGCTTTGGCCAGCGCCCGCAGGCGCTCGTTGAAGGTGGCGCCGGCGGTCGCGATATCGGTATTGCGCAATGTCTGCGAAGCGATGGCCGAGACCATCGCCAGGATATTCTTGATGCGATGTTCGAGCTCGTGAGTCAGCAGTTCCTGTCTGGCCTGCGCCTCGCGACGGTCGGTGACGTCCTGCATGACGCCGAACATCTTGACCGGCTTGCCGTTCTCGTCATGGACGAAATCGATATGACGCGACAGCCAGCGCAATTCGCCGGTGTCGGGGCGGCGGATGCGGTATTCGACGGCGGGCACGGCGGTGCCTTGCTCGCGCGTCCGTGGATTGGAGCGGACATCCTTGTCTTCGGGAATGACGATGTTTTCCAGCACGGAGATATGCACGCTGTCGCGTGGCGATAGCCCCCAGAGGCCCCAGAATCCCTCGGAGCCGACCACGGTTCCACTAGCGATGTCGAGTTCGAGTGCGGCAATGCCGGCGGCACTTTGCGACAGTTGCAGGCGGCGTTCGCTCTGCAGCAGGGCCTGCGCCACCTGTTTCTGGTCATCGATATCGGTGTTGGTGCCGATCCAGAGCACGATGGCGCCGTCGGTGTCGCGGATCGGAACGGCGCGCGCGATAAACCAGCGATAGACGCCGTCCTGCCGACGCAACCGGAACTCGGTCTCGTAAAACGTGCCGGCGGCCAGCGCCTGGTGCCACTTTTCCGCCGCTGCGGCAATGTCGTCGGGGTGCACGATATCGCCCCAGCCCTGGCCATCAAGGTCACCCGGTTTGGCGCCGGAATAATCGTAGACGCGCGGGTTGAACCAGTCGAGCATCCCTTCCGGCGTCGCCGTCCAGACGTGGTTGGGCATCGCCTCGGCGAAGGTGCGGAACTGTGTCTCGCTCTGGCGCAGCGCCTGTTCGGCCAGCAGCCGGTCGGTGACGTCGACGCCTTGCACGAAGATGCCGAACACCTCGCCCGCCGGATTGCGCACCGGCTGGTAGACGAGATCGATGAAACGGTCCTCGATCGCCGCACCCGGTTTGCGCTGCAACTCGGCTTTCAAGGCATAGCCGACGAATGCCTCGCCGGAGGTGAACACACGGTCGAGCAGCTCGAAGAAACCCTGGCCCTCTATCTCCGGCAAAGCCTGGCGGATCGGCAGGCCGATGATGTCGCGATGGCCGACAAGCTGCATGTAGGCGGCATTGGTCAGTTCGACGACATGCTGCGGGCCGGACAGCATCGCCATGAAGCCCGGCGCCTGCTCGAACATCTGGCGCTGCCTGTCGCGCTCGCCTACCTGCCAGCGCTCGGCGGCGACCTTGGCCGTTGTCTCGATGACGATGGCGATGACGCCCGCCGGTTCGCCGCTTTCGTCGAGCACCGGCGAATAGTCGAGATCGAGCCACACCTGCTCGGGCTTGCCGGTGCGGTTCAGCGTCAGCACCTGCTCGCGATAGGCGAGCGTGCCGCCGCCAAGGCATACCTTCATGATGTTGTCGTTGAAGTCGGCCACTTCGGGCCAGCCTTCGCGCACTTTCGAACCGAGCAATTGCGGATGGCGACCGCCGGCAAATTCCGAATAGGCGTCATTGTAGATCATGACGCCGTCCTCGCCCCACAGCATGACGATCGGCACCCTGGAGCGCAGGATCAGCGAGGTCGCCGTCTTCAGGCTCTGCGGCCAACCGGAGATCGGCCCGATCGAGGTCGAGGACCAGTTGAAGGCGGCGATCAGGCAGCCGAGCTCGCCTCCACCCGAGAGGAAGGCGAGCTGCGGGTTGCCTACGGTCGCTGTGATGGTTTGCGGCATGAAGTCCCGGATGGATCGGCGTTGTTCGAAACTGGATTAGTGCTGGCTAACGTGTCAGATTCTGTAATGGCGCACGATCGTGTCGGCGCGCGCGGCATCGCGGAGGGCGTGGATCGCGCTAGGACCGATTGCATTTGGCGAGACGTGAACAGACTCTTCTCCCCCAAGCGCCACAACCCCCGGACACACCATTCGGTTCCCGGTGCCTGCCGCTTTTCCTTCGGCAGGGTTGTCGGATTGATGAGGGAAAGCCGGCTATTCGATCGAATTTCTTTGTAACCCGTTAATGCGGCCATGCTGTTAATCAGCGTCTTCTAATGCATGTCGACCGGGATCGCTTCGCGGTTTGGGGATAAGGGCATGCGCGGAACGACTGGTTTGGCGCGGGGTACGCAATGACCAAGAATCTCGGCAACGCACGTTATGTGCCGCCCAAAGACACAAAAGTGTCCTTCTTCAGCAAGGCTGCGCCGGCGCTGTTTCCGCTCGTCGTGGCGGCGCTGGGATACATGATCGGGCGACAGTTTTTCGGCATCTAGGGTCCGATAGCCGAACCGAAGGCGTCAGGCGCCGATGTCGGCCGCCGTCTGCTCGGCGGCGTCGGTCTGCTTGACGCGCTCGGTGGCCAGAAGCACGACCGGGCAGGCGACCGCCGCGAGCACTGCCGTCGCGGTGTCGCCGAAGAACAGTTCATCACCTGGCCGTTGGGTGACCCCCATCACCACCATTGCTGCCCCTTTGGCCGCTTCCCTGGCGATCGCTTTGTCTGGTGTGGCGCGGGCGCGGATCGCGGTGTCGACGGTGACGCCATAGCGGTCCGCGAGATCGGCGACATCCTTGAGCACGGCTTCCTCGCGACGGTGCGAAACCGAGCCCGGCTGACTGCCTTGCCTGGCTTGAGAGACATAGAGCACTTTGACGCGGGCACGGTGCGGCCGCGCCAGCGCTAGCGCGAAATCGGCTGCGCGGCGGGCAATTTCCGTGCCGTTGACCGGAACCAGTATCGTGGTGCCGGCGCGCAGCACCGGCATCTTGCCGGTGGATCTGGCGCCGTTCAGCGCCAGGCACAGCGGACCATCGAAACCGCTGGTGATGTCGTTCAGCATCGGGCTGAACGAGCCCTTTTCGGTGAGCGCTTTTTCCAGCCCGACAAACAGCAGGCCATAGCCCTTGCGCGCCTCCGCGGCGATCGTCTCGGCGGTGGCCTCGAGTTCGGTGCGGGTGGTCAGATGGACCTTGTCGACGGGGGTGTCCTCGGCCTTGCTGACGACCCTGGCGCTTTTGGCGGCGCCCTTCTTGACCTCTTTCGATGTCCGCTGCGGACCCGTGTCGCGGCCGGCAAGCTTGCCCTCGTTGAGGTGGAGCAGCGTGGTCGGCATGCCGCTGCCGCCGCCGACCAGGCCGGCGAGATAGGCGGTGAACTTGCCGGCCGGGCTGTCGTCGACCAGCAGCAGCAGGCGTTCCAGCCTGGAGACGAAGCCGCGCTCGTCGAGCAGTTCGCGGTCGACGCGCTGTTTCTCGGCGTTGCCGATCGGCAGCCGGCCAAGCGCCCAGCGCAGCATGGGTGGCATGGCAAGCGTGGTGATGACGGCCATGGTGACGATCATCGTGAACAGATTGTGGGACAGGATGTTCATCGACAAGCCGATCGAGGCGACGATGACTTCGGTCGAGCCGCGTGCATTCATGGCGCTGCCGACGGCGATCGCTTCCTTCCGCGACATGCCGGCCATCCGGCCGCCAATGAACGCGCCGCCGAACTTGCCGATGCTGGCGATGGCGACCAGCGCCAGAGTGAGCAAGGCGAGCGTCGGATCGGCAAGCACGGTGAGGTCGGCCGACAGGCCGGCCATGCCGAAGAAGACTGGCATGAACAGCGCGGTGATGACGCCGCGCAACTGGCCCTCGATATGATCCGACAGGATCGGCGATTCCCCGACCAGTATGCCGGCGACGAAGGCGCCGAGCACGGTGTGGACGCCGATCAGATTGGTGATCAGCGCCATCACGCCCATGATGATCAGAATGACCGTGATGACGGCGTATTCGCTGCGGAAGGAATCGTTGCTCCAGCGGATCAGCGTGAACACCAGGCGGCGGCCGATGGTGAAGGAGAACGCCATGAAGAGCGCCACCTCGACCACGGTCGTGACGAGCGGCAGCAGTTGCAGGCTGCCATTGGTGGCGATGCCGAAGGTGACGGCGATGATCAGCCAGCCGATCGTGTCCTCGATGATGGCCGAGGAAATGATGATCTGGCCGAGATTGCGGCGCATGAAGTTCATCTCGCGCACCACCATGGCGACGATCTTGACCGAAGAGATCGACAGCGCGGTGCCGAGGAACAGCCCGGCGACGACGCGCTGCGTGGGATCGGGCAGCAGCGTGCCGGGCAGGAACTGCGCCAGCGCGAAGCCGAGGACGAACGGCACGACAACACCGGTGATCGAGATCGAGAAGCAGGCGGCGCCGACACGGCGCACCAGGCGCAAATCCGTCTCCATGCCGGTCAAAAGCAGGAGCAGCAGGATGCCGAGCTGCGAGACGGCGTCGATCATGCCTTTCTGCGCCGGGTCGGTCGAGAAGATCAGATGCTGGGCGCCAGGCCATATCCAGCCGAACAGCGATGGCCCAAGCAGGATGCCGCCGATCAACTGGCCCATGATCGCCGGCTGGCCATAGCGCTGGAAGAGTTCGCCAAGGCCGCGCCCGACCAGAAGCAGAAGCACGATCTCGGCGATGAAAAGACCTTCCGCCGACCCGCCCATGCCCGACGCATGGCCGGCCGGCTGTGCGGCCAGGACATGGCTTGCCGGAACCAAAGCAAGGGCTGTCAGCAGAATGGCAGCCACAAATTTTCGTGGCTTGGTTGCCGGTTGCCGGTTCATGGGTTCCCTCAAGGCGTCGCCGCATGCTGCCCATCACGCGGGCTGACCATCACAACGCGCGGCCCGCGTTTGCGTTGCAGCCAGCGGTTGCTGGATGCTGATGCCAGAGCTCAGACATGCCAAAGCCCAGATATTCCAGAGCCTAGACATGGCCAGAGATTAGACATGGACGTCGCCGAAGGAGAGTTCGCCGTCGTCGCCGGACAACAGGAAGGCGGTCGCCAGCAGGCCGGCATAGAGCAGCGTCACCAGCGTGACGATGACCCCGCCGGGGACAGGCCCCAGGGCAGCGGCGCCGATCGCTTCTCGCAAGGTGCCGACAAAGCCGACCGGCACGTGCTGATCGATCAGGCTCGGTGTCGACAATTTCAGGATCCAGGCAAGCAGCAGGATCAGCATGAGATATATGTAGTTGCGGCGCAGGCGGCGTGCCAATGCAACGCGCTGCGAGACCAAGAACCGTGGCGTGCGCAGGCTCTCGCCGACGACCAGCAGCCAGTCGGAGGCGAAGTCTGGCTGCGGCGAAAAGATCTGTGCGAAATAATGGCGCTCGAACTGGCGCACGCGCGCACGGTAGACATCGAAGAAGCGATAGCGGCGCGCCTCGATCCAAAGCAACAGCAGCACCAGCAGCATGGCGAAGAGCAGCACGCCGTGATGGGCGCTGGCCGTCGACAGGGACACCGACAGCATGGCCGCGACGACCGTGATCGCCCAGTTGCTGGTCCGGTCGAGACGGTCGCGCCAGCCGGCCATGCGGGCAATCTCGGCGCGATGGAAGTGCGACATCACGGTAACCAGTTCGCTTGGCGAAAGCGTCCTGCCGATGGGCGTTGCCGGCGCATCGTTCATGACTTCCTCCCAGCCGGATGAAACGCCTTGAAGGCGTAGTCGTTCCGCTGCCATGCCGCGCCTGTGTGAAAAAGACCGCCGGTTCGTTCACCAGTCGCGCGTCGGCCGGTTCGGCAATGACGAATATGTCCTCAATGCCGTCGAGCCGGTGATCCCCGGCCAGTGCGCGAACACGCGGTTGACCGGCGAGATCAAGCTCAAGGCGTCGGGCGAGCTCCATGCTATGTGAACGATGCCGTGGTCGGTCTGCCCGGCGTCTCACGCTTTTCCTGGAACTGCCCTAGCCGACCGGGCCGTCATTCCGGTCCGCCGATCCAGTCGACCAGAAGTGCGACGAGCCCAAAGGCGCCGCCGATGCCACAGACACAAGTCCACCCGCCCCAGGTCCAGGCAACACCGGCCAGCAATGAACCGATGGCGCCGCCGATGAAGAAGATGCCGACGAACAGGCCGTTGAGGCGGCCGCGTGCCTCGGGCCGCAAGAGATTGACGGCGCGGCGGCCAAGAGTCTGGTCGCCGGTGACGCCGATGTCGAGCAGCACCGCGCTTGCGCCCATCAGCACCAGCGGTTGCCACGACACGCCGGACCGGAAAGAGCCGGCCCAGGCGGCCAGCGCCATCGCGCCGATCAGCACGAGATGGCAGGCGATGGTGGCGGATCTTGTCCAGCCCTGGTCGCCGGCGCGGCCGAACAGCGGCGTGACCACGGCACCGCCCGCGCCGACGAGCGCGAACAGCGCAATGCCGCGCTGGCCGAGGCTGAAAGGCGGCTCGGCGAGGCGCAGGGCCACCGCCGTCCAGAACAGGCTGAACGCCGCCATCACCAGCGCCGCCGTCAACGCCCGGCGGCACAGCACCGGCTCGTCGCGCAGCAGGCCGAACAATGAGGCGAGCAGCGCGCCATAGGACGATTTCGTTTCGGGGCGCCGATCGGGCAAGGTGAAGCCGAGCACGCAGCCGAGCAGCACGAGCGCGGTGGCGCTGAGGCCATAGAAAGCGCGCCAGCCCCAGGCATCGGCGATGAGGCTAGCCAGTGGCCGCGCCAGCAGGATGCCGATCATCAGTCCGCTCATGACATCGCCGATGACCCGTCCGGCCTCGCCGGGCGGCGCCATCGAGGCGGCGATGGGCACCAGGATCTGGATCGCCGAACAGGCAGCACCCAGCACGAACAGGACGATCAGCAGCGAGGCGATGGTGGGCGCCAAGGCGGCGACGCCGGCCGCAAGGGCGGCCATCACGAGCATGCGCAGGATCAGGGCACGGTTTTCGGCAAGGTCGGCCATCGGCACCAGGAAGAACAGGCCGGCGGCATAGCCGAGCAGCGTGACCATGGCGACGAGGCCGACGCTCGCCGCACCGCCGCCGAGCGATGGGCCGATCAGGCCGACCAGCGTCTGCGGCGCGAACAGATTGGTGACGATGATGCCGGTAGAGGCGGCAAACAACAGCGTCTGCGGGCCGGTGATGGTCGCGGCCGGCAGCCGCTCGCGCAATTGACCGTCATGGATATCGGGCATGGAGTCCTCACGATGTCGCATATTGTGTGGGGACTTTATGCCGAAGCATTATCATGCTACAATTCAATCAATTCGATAATGATTATGCGAGATACGCATGAATATCCATGACCTCGAAGCCTTCATCGCCGTGGTGGAAACCGGCTCGATCGTTGGCGCCTCGGCTAGGCTCAACCTGACCCAGCCGGGCGTCACCCGCCGCATCCAGAACCTCGAGGATGGGCTGGCGACAGCTTTGCTCGACCGCCAGTCAAAGCCGCTGAAGCCAACCGCCAGCGGGCGCGAGGCCTATGAGCATGGCAGGCGCGTGCTGCGCTCGCTGGAGGATCTCAAGGCGGGCGTGTCGCCGCAAGGCGAGGTCAAGGGCGAGTTCCGGCTGGGCGTCATGCCCTATCTTTCCGACGCGGCGTTGGCGCTGCCGCTCGACAGCCTGCGCGCCGCCTTTCCGCACCTGACGCTGCGCATCAGTTCGGGCTGGTCGCCGAGGCTGGTGGAGCAGGTGGCACGCAGTGAACTCGACGCGGTGGCGGTGTGCCTTGCCGAAGGCCTGGCGCCACCGGACGAACTGGTCAGCGACGATCTCGGCGCGCAGTCGGTGCTGCTCGTCGCGTCGCCCAGCCTTGGTGTGCCGAAGCCGGCGGACCTTGCCGAACTGTCGCGCTTTTCCTGGGTGATGAACGAAAATGGCTGCGGCTTTCGCGCCTTCATCCGCCAGAGTTTCGAGGCCGCGCGGCTGCCGTTCCAGGTCGGGGTGGAAGCGCTCAGCGTCGATCTCAGAATGTCGCTGGTGGCGCGCGGCCACGGCATCGGCATCGTCACGCCGGGCGCCTTCGCCGACAGCCGCTGGCGCGACAAAGTGGAGGTCATCGACTGCCCCGACTTCAAGCCGCAAGTGCGCGCCTGGCTGCTGCACCGTCCGCCGGCAGGACGGCTCAGCCGGCCGATCGCGCTTTTCCGCGACACGCTGATCGACGGGCTGAAGGTGCCGATGCCGCTGGTGTCTTGATTGGCGACTCGGACGGATGGCCGAGCCGGCACAACAATACAGGTCAGGCCAAGTCCTTCAGCCGTAAGCGGACGCCGCAGCTTTTCTCAATTCAATCAGGTGTTTGGCAGCTGACATTCGCGTCATGAAAGTATAATTTTTAGATAAACCTTAGGAAAAATATCAGCTTATACATAAAATCGGAGCGCGTAGCCTCGAACGGATCACTGTCCGATTTATCCAATGTAACGCATAATCGCTTCTTGACACTTGGCTATGCGAAAGAGCTAGATGATTTTCGATCGCAATTCTTTGCGCGGAGGGAATCTGTACATGGATTTCATCGAAAGGTGGTTAGGTATCTCACCTGACAGCGGCGACGGATCGACCGAGGCTCTCTATCTGCTTGCCGTTGTCGCAATATTGGCGCTCGTTTTCCACAAGCGCATCATGCAGTTCGCGCGCGGCTTTTTCGCGCGGAAGTAGCCAGACAGAGTTCCAGGCGGCACCGGTTGTCGATCAGCCCAGGCGCTGTTGCCGCGCGAATCCCGTTGTTAATCAGACCCTTGCCTGCGTTAACTTCAGAGAGGGAGTCGATGCGCGGATTAGTGGCAGTCCTGCGAGCACTGTTCTCCGCCTGGATCCCGGCGCTGATCGAGATGGCTCGGCGTTTCTGCCGCCGCTGGCGGTTGCACGGCGACCGCCGGGTCGACCAGAAGGGGTCCAGGGCGCATTGCGTGCCGATCGACCACCCGGCATTCTGCCGGCCCGACCCGCTGATCTACGACCAGTACTATCTGATCGGCCTTGGTCTCGCGGTCACCTGGGACAATCCCGACATCGAAGTGCTCAAGGGTGGCGTGCCGGTGCCCGCCGGCAAGTTGCAGGCGGATACCGGCTACGAGGTGCGCGTGCGCGTCTGGAACGCCTCGATGGATGCCGTCGTCGTCAAGATGCCGGTTCACCTGTCCTATCTGTCGTTCGGCATGGGAACCGTATCGCATCCGATCGACACCAGGCCGGTCTCGGTCGGGGTGATCGGATCGGCCAGCCAGCCTGGGTTCGTCTCCTTCGACTGGCATACGCCTCAGGAAGCGGGCCACTATTGCCTGCAGGCTTTGCTCGACCCGGCCGACGACGCCAACTTCGCCAACAATCTCGGACAGAAGAACACCGATGTCGGGCTGGCGCAGTCGCCGGCGACATTCCGGTTCGAACTGCGCAACGCGACCCGCCGGCCGCATCGGTATCGGTTCAGCGTCGACGCCTACACCATTCCGCCGCTCAGCCCTTGCCGCGATGAGCGGCGACCGACCGAGGAGGCCGCCAAGGCCGAGCAGAAGCGGCGGCTGGCCGCGCATTTGGCGGCCGCGCATCCGCTGCCGCCCGGCTGGACGGTCGAGATCTCGCCCGACCAGCCGCCGCTGACACCGGGCGAACAGGTGACGATCACGGCGATCGCCACGCCGCCGGCCGGCTGGACCGGCCGGCAAGCTCTCAACCTGAATGCGTTCGACGAAGGTGGCCACGCCAGCGGCGGCGTCACCCTGACCGTCCTCAGCAGCGTGGAGGCGTGATGGCCACCGACGACAAATCCTGGACCAAATGCACGACCGCGGACAAAGTCATCTCGGTCAACCAGTATATCAGCGCAGCGATCACCAGCGGTATATTCGCGGCGGTGATGGCCGTGGTTATCGTGGCCATGGGCGAGCCGTGGTGCCTGCCGATCGCGCTGGTGGTTACAGGGATCGTGTGGATTCTCGCCTATTGCGACTGGTGGCTCAACAATCGGCTGGTCTGTCTCGGCAACCAGGAGCCGGTAAGCATCGTCGGCATGGTCATCAGCATCGAGCCGCCGTCGGAGAAGACATGGCCTGGAAGCCTGGACTCCGACTACAGCCTCAATCTCTTGCTGCCGAACAACCCGGTGGGCGTGAGCCAGGCGGATGCCGACGCCAGTGTCCCGTTCGGCTACCTCATGGCGGAAACCACCACCACCTCCTCGCACGGCCTGCTGTTCACCGGCAATCAGGCGGAAGACAAGGCGACCAGCTTGAAGTCCGAAGCGCTGCATGTGGAATTCGAGGGGGCTTCGATCCATGATCTGCAGACCGTCAACATCCTGGCGCTGATCGCGGCCTTGACGGCGTTGGCGATATGCATGTCGGGCGTCGGCGTGGTCGTTGCCTATATCCTGGCGTTCCTGGCCTTTCTCGCCGCGCTCTTCGGCGCCGCCTTCAGCAGTTCGGACACCGCCAGCCCAAGCGACGCCGGCCTGCCCAGCATCGAAACGAACAAGGGCGATGGAACCGGAGCGACGATCCTGGGTGTGACCGGCCGCTGGGTCTATGATGCCGGCCATATCCACGACAGCTTCAATGAAGCCCACAACGAACTGCATCCTGTCCAGCAGGCACAGATTCTGGGAGGGCCGTGGGATGGCGACTGGCCTCCCGATATCGACGGGATCATTCGCGGCTACCAGGACGGCTATGCGCAATCGCAAGATCCGCTCACCAAGGAGCAGCAGGCCAAGCCCGGCTCGCGCTGGTCGGTCCACCCTTATATCGACGGCTGCGACGACACGGTCTGGCGTCCTCCGCACTAGGAGGTCAGAGCCGCATTCGATTCGTGGCGGCGCAGCGAACCGAGTGCGGCGCCGGGACGGCGGGCAGGGAGGTCTTTTCAAGGGCTTGGGCTAGACACCTCAGAGTCTGAGTCGGCTAGATTGGCGATTTCGCTGTTGTAACTCGCCGATTGCCAGCGTCGGCGCTGCCCCTCACTGTCCTGCCGGACGTCTCTCCCCGTAGAACGGGGCGAGAGGGGCTGGCTGCAACGCCGGCGCCTTTCTATCGGCACTGGATATTGGCGAAAGCGCCGATGACATCGTCCCTCGGCCCGTCACTATACGGGGAGAGGATGCCGGCAGGCACGTGAGGGGCGGAGCAAACGCTTGCGGGAAAGCACTCGGCACCTGAAGTGATTGCCCTGGCGTCCAGCGCCCCTTGAGAATCTTCGAGCCCTCGGCAACATGACGAACATGAAGAAGCCGATCTCCACCGCACCACGCAAACCAGCGATGGCGCTGACCGAGGAACTGGTCGCGCGCACCCTGCGCGCGGTCGAGGATGCCGGGCCGACGCCGGGCATGGTGCATATGACCGACGCCGACTACGCACGGTTCCGCGACGAGATCCTAGCCTCGGCGTCGGCGGGGCCGCTGAAACTGTTCGCCTATGGCTCGCTGCTGTGGAAGCCGGCCGGCGAGGTGAGGGGCGGTGAGCGGGCCGTGGCGCGGGGCTGGCATCGTTCTTTCTGCTTCACGGTGCAGCGCTTTCGCGGCACGCTCGAACAGCCCGGCCTGATGATGGCGCTCGATCGTGGCGGCCAGTGCCAGGGCATGATGTTCGAGATCGCCGAGCCCGTCGCGGAAAATCTCGAAGCGCTGCTGCGCCGCGAGATGACCATCCTGCCCGCCGTCAACGTGCCGCGCTGGCTGCAGGTCAGCACCGACAGCGGCGCAAGTCAGGCGCTCGGTTTCGTCGTCAATCCCGCGAGCCCGCGCTATTCCGGCAAGCTCGACAAGCAGGTGGTCGCCGCGACACTGGCGAGGGCCGTCGGCCATTGGGGCTCCGGCGCGCAATATCTGTTCGAAACGATCCGGCACCTCGACGCCTGCGGCATACGCGACCGCAATCTGTGGCAGCTGCAGGACCTGGTGGCGCGGGAGATCGGCCGCGCTCATGCTGCAACGTAGTGGCTTTGCGTGGCACCGGTTGCCCGCGTTGACGGATCGCCTGCGTTGGTGATGGGTGGCGTCACCCATGACTTCGTCATCCACGGGCGGAGCAAGGAGCGAAGCGACGCGGCGCAGACCCGAGGATCCCTGCCGGGACGTCTGAACGCCGCGACGGTGCAGAATTCTGCTCCGCTGCACTCTACGTCCAAGGTCACGGGATGGATCCCAGGGTCTTCGCGGCCTTCACTCGTGCTTCGCCCATTCCAATCTTGCGCTTGACGAACATATATCTGTGTGGTTATACGTCAACCAATAGCCAACGGGTTATCGATTTGCCATGCCTGATACCCAAGACCTGCTCTTCAGAACGCTCGCCGACCCGACCAGACGGGCGATCTTCGAACGGCTGTGCCGCCAGGGCGAGCAGACGGTGGGGGCGCTTACCAGCCAGTCCGGCGTCTCGCAACCGGCGGTGTCGAAGCATCTCGGCCTGCTCAAGCAGGCCGGGCTGGTGCGCGACCGCCATGAGGGGCGGCAGACGCACTACAGCGCGCAGCTCGGCGCGCTGGCGCCGCTGATGGACTGGACACGCGAGATGGCAGGGTTTTGGGAAAGCCGGTTCGACGATCTCGAGGATTTGCTCAAAAGGATGGACCAGTGAACGATAGTGCCAGCCAGAGCCGCACTGTCGTCGTCGAGCGGCAAATTTCCCATCCGCCGGAAAAGCTCTGGCGCGCGCTGACGCAACCGCACCTGATCGAGGAGTGGCTGATGAAGAACGATTTCAAGCCCGATATCGGCCACCGCTTCAACATCAGCGCCGATTGGGGCGGCGTGCTCGATTGCGAGGTGCTGGCCGTCGAGCCGAACAAGACGCTGTCCTACACTTGGAACCTCGCGCACCCGGATCCGGCTTTCGATCTCAGGAGCGTGGTGACCTTCACGCTCACCCCGACGCCAACCGGAACGCATCTGCGCATGGAGCAATCCGGCTTCCGGCCCGACCAGCGGCGCGCCTATGGCGGCGCCAGAACCGGCTGGCCGCAATTCCTCGAGAAGCTGGAACAGCTTCTCGACCGGACGGACTGAGATCCGTCGATAAAAACCACAGCTGATTTCACCGGGCGGCCTGGCCGCCAGCAAAACCTATGGAGAAAGACGATGAAGATCAAACTGACCAGCATCCATGTCGACGACCAGGAGAAAGCGCTTGCCTTCTACACCGGTGTGCTCGGCCTGACCAAGAAGGCCGATTTCAGCAACGGGCCGTTCCGCTGGCTGACGGTCGCCTCGCCTGACGAGCCCGAGGGCACCGAGCTGCAACTGGCGCTCAACGACAATCCGGCGGCCAAGGCCTACCAGCAGGCGATGTTCGCGCAGGGCCAGCCGGCGGTGATGTTCTTCACCGACGATGTCAGGGGCGATCACCAGCGCATCGCGGCCAATGGCGGCACGTTCGCCATGGCGCCGACCGAAGTGACCGGCTCGACCATCGCCAAGCTCGACGATGGTTGCGGCAATCTCATCCAGATCACGGAGCTGGCGCGCTGGTAGCGCGCCCGGTTTCACGCGAATTTCAAAGGGAGGTCATCTTGGACTGGAGCAAATGGATCAGGCAAGGGCATCGCTGGCTGTCGATCATCTTCACGGCGACCGTCGTCGCCAATTTCGTCACCATGGCGTTTGGGCAGCCGCCCGCCTGGGTGGTCTATTCGCCACTGCCGCCGCTCTTCCTTATGCTGTTCAGCGGCCTCTATATGTTCGTGCTGCCCTATGTCGGAAAGGACGCGGGATAGGAAAGGAAGGGTATGGCCAAGGCTGAGCCAAAACTGCTTTCCGGCGGCAATCCGCAGATCGCCAAGGGATATGGCGACGCGTCGGTGCAGGCCTATATCGCGGCGATGCCGGGCTGGAAGCGCGAGATGGGCGGGCGGCTCGACGCGCTCATCGAGCGCGCCGTGCCTGGCGTGCACAAGGCGGTGAAATGGAATTCGCCGTTCTATGGCATTGAAGGCGAGGGCTGGTTCCTCAGCTTCCATTGCTTCACCAGGTATATCAAGGTGGCTTTCTTTCGCGGCATGTCGCTGAATCCAGTGCCGCCGGGAGAATCCCGGAGCAAGGACACACGCTACCTCGACATCCATGAGGACGACCCGTTCGACGAGGCGCAATTCAGCGCCTGGGTGAAGCAGGCCAGCCAATTGCCTGGCGAGCGCATGTGAATGTTCTGTTTATCGAAGCCCAAGGGAGAAACCACATGACGACCACCGGATCGCAGGAGAGCAAATCTCCCTCCGAACTGATCGACGGCAGGATCAGAGAACTCGGCGACTGGCGCGGCGACATGCTGGCCCGGCTGCGCGCGCTCATCCATCAGGCCGATCCCGCTGTGGTCGAGACATGGAAATGGCGCGGCGTGCCGGTGTGGGAGCATGACGGCATGATCTGCACCGGCGAGACCTACAAGAGCGTCGTCAAGCTGACTTTCGCCAAGGGAGCAGCGCTGCCCGATCCATCGGCGCTGTTCAACTCCAGCCTCGAGGGCAATACGCGGCGGGCCATCGATTTCCAGCGGGGCGAGGAGATCAACGAAGAGGCTTTCAAGGCGCTGGTGCTTGCCGCCATCGCTTTGAACACGTCGAAGGGCCGGAAGTAATTCTCGTGCGTCATTTCCAATACGCATAAATGTCAACGTCGGCGCCGCCCCTCACTGTCCTGCCGGACATCTCTCCCCGTAAACGGGGCGAGAGGGGCTGGCGGCGCCGTCGGCGCATTGTTTGCGACTTTGGCGATTGGCGAAATCGGCGATGGGGGCGTCCCTCGCCCCGTTTACGGGGAGAGGATGCCGGCAGGCAGGTGAGGGGCAGCGCTGGCGGTGGAGATTGCCGGCAACTTTGACGCCGCAGCGATCGACCCAGCACAGCCGTGTTTACGATCTGGGAAGCTTGATGGTGCTAGACATCTCGGAATGATGGCTGGCCGGATTGGCTGGCTCCAGATGGATTCGCCATGAACAGCCCGATGCGCATGCCGTGGGTGGACACGGCCAAAGGTCTCTCGATCATCCTCGTGGTCATGATGTACTCGGCCTACAACACCGGCGAGTACACGGGCGGCGTCGGCTTCCTGCATTATGTCATCGGCTTCGCGACACCGTTCCGCATGCCGGAATTCTTCCTGATCTCCGGACTGTTCCTGTCGCAGGTGATCGACCGGCCGTGGCGGCGTTATGTCGACCGGCGCGTCGTCCACTATCTCTATTTCTACGTGCTGTGGGCGATCATCTCGATCGGTCTGAAGATCGGCATTTTCAGCCGGGACCCGGGCGGCATGCTGCACGACCTCGCAATGGCCGTCGTCCAGCCTTACGGTGTGCTGTGGTTCATCTACATGCTGGCGGTGTTCGGCCTTGTCGCCAAGCTTTTGCGGCAGTTCCGCGTGCCGGCCTGGATCGTCATCCCGATCGCTGCCGCCCTGCAGATGTGGGCGCCGCATCCCGACAGCTACGCGGTCGAACAATTCGCGGCCTATTTCGTGTTCTTCTACCTTGGCTTCGTGCTGGCGCCGCTGGTGTTCAGGCTCGTCGAATGGACGCAGCCCCGCCCGATGCTGGCCGTCGCCGGCCTGGCTTTGTGGGCTGTCGTCAATGGCCTGCTCGTCTATTCGCCGGGTTATGCCATGCATCCGGTCGGCATGCAGATGGGGCTGGCCGCATGGCCGCCGCTGCATCTCACTTTGGCCGTCGCCGGTGCGGTTGCACTGTGCGTGCTTGGCGGTTTCCTGTCGCAATTCGCCGCCATGGAATGGCTGCGCTGGCTCGGCGAACATTCGCTGGTCGTCTATGTCGCCTTCACCATCCCGATGTCGCTCTTCCGTGGCGCGGCACTGGCAAGCGGCCTTTTGACCGACACCGGCATGCTCAGCCTGGCGGTGCTGCTGGTCTCGATCATCAGCCCGGTGGTGCTCTACCTCATCATCCAACGCGTCGGCTTCGGAATGTTCCTGTTCGAACGGCCGGCCTGGGCGCATGTCGACACAAACGCGCCGCAGGCGGCAGCGAAGACGGCGATGCCTGCCACCGCCGTCCAATCAAGCCGGACATAATCAGGCTGCGGCCTCAGCCGTCGCGCAGCCATACCAGCATCTCGCCGGGCTCGCGGTTGTCCCAGGCGAAATAGGGGATGGCGGTCAGCCGTGTCTCGACGCTGGCCGGCGGTTCGGAGCGGTAGAGCCCGTCCTGCCAGCCGTCGCCGGCATCGGCCCGCGCCGCGGCTGAAAGCGTCACCACGCCGCCCAGCAGCCCGGGCGCCTCATGCGCCTCTATCTCAGCCGTGCGCGGCAGCGTCAGGCAATGCAGCCGGCTGTCATTGTCCGAGGCCTCGACGCAGTAGATCAGCGGCCCGCGCGACAGCGCGACACGGCCGGCATCCTGCCGGACTTCGGGATTGGCGTAGAGCCGCTCGATCGGCATTTCGAGGTCGAGGCGGACGCTGTCGCCCTTTTTCCACGTCCGCCGGATCGCGGCATAGCCGTCGCTGGTCATCTCTCCGAGGTCGACCGCTTCGCCATTGACCTGGAGCGTCGCGCTGCTGCTCCATGCCGGGATGCGCAGATGCAGCGTGAACTCCACCGGCGTTCGCGGTTCGACCGTGATCTCGACGGCGCCATCCCAGGGATAGCGGCTCGCCTGCGTCAGGCTCACCGCCGTGCCCGCAATGTCGAAGCGGGCGGTGGAGTCGCCGTAGAGGTGCACAGCCAGCGCATCGTCCGCCAGGCTGTAGAAATAACTGCCGATGGAGGCGACCATGCGCCCGATATTGGGCGGGCAGCAGGGGCAGCGGTGCCATTTCCACCTGACGTGCCGGCCCCGGCTTTCCAGCGGGTTCTCGTAGAAGAACAGCGAGCCGTCGAGCGACAGGCCGGAGATCGAGCCATTGTAGAGCGCGCGCTCCATCATGTCGGCGTAGCGGGCGTTCGGCCCCATGCCGAGCATGCGGCTTGCCCAGAACACCAGGCCGACGGCGGCGCAGGTCTCGGCATAGGCGCTCTGATTGGGCAGGTCGTAATCGCTGGTGAAACCCTCATTGTGCGCCGACGGACCGAGCCCGCCGGTGATGTAGAGGTTTTTGGTGGTGAGGTCGTCCCACAACCGGTCGAGCGCGACGCGCAATGAGTCGTCGCCATATTCGGTGGCGATGTCGGCCATGCCCGAATAGAGGTACATGGCCCTGACCGCATGGCCGACGACCTTGTCCTGGTCGCGCACCGGGATGTGCGACTGGCTGTATTCGTAGGTCTTGAAATGATAGGCCTTCGGGTCGGCGCCGCGGGCGCGCGCCTCCTCGTCGAAATAATGCGGCTGCTGGCCGCGCTGGTCGATGAAGTACTTCGCCAGCTCCATGTATTTCTGCTCGCCGGTCACCCGCGCCAGCTTGACCAGCGCCAGCTCGATCTCCTCATGGCCGCAATAGCCTTTCTTCTTGCCGGGCTCCGGCCCCAGCACCGAAGCGATGTGGTCGGCGTAGCGGCACATGATGTCGAGCAGCTTGCGCTTGCCGGTCGCCTGGTAATAGGCGACCGCGCCCTCGATCAGATGGCCGGCGCAGTAGAGCTCGTGGCAGTCGCGCAGGTTTGTCCAGCGCTTGCCGGGCTGGATGCGCTGGTACCAGCTGGAGAGATAGCCGTCCTCCTGCTGCAATTTGCCGTACATGTCGATGACGGCGTCGATCTTGGCTTCCAGCTCGGGGTTCTTGCGCCGGTAGAGCGAATAGGCCGCGGTCTCGATCGTCTTGCCGAGATCGGAATCCCAGAACATCTGCGTGGTCACCGTCGAGCCGGTGAATTCGGCGCCCTGGCGGTCGGCTTCATCAGGCGAGGGCGAGTGGAAGGGAATGACCACGCCGGGCGAGGGGCGGTCCGGGTCGATCTGCTCCAGCATGCGGGCTTCGACGCAGCGGTCGTAAAGGATGTCGGCGGTGCGCGTGGCGACCGCGTCGGCGCGGTCGCCCCAGAAGCCGTGCACGTCGACCTGCGGCACCGGCAACGGGCGGAAGGCGAGCTTCGGCTTTCCGGTCTTGGCGGATGGCGATGCGGTCATGAATTCACTCCATTCGATCTATTATTTGACGGCCCCGGCCATCAGGCCGCGGATGTAGAAGCGCTGCAAAGCGAGGAACAGGATCAGGCATGGCACCATCATCACGGTGACGCCGGCCTGCACGGCGCCCCAGTCGATGGCGCCGAAGCGGCCCGATTGCAGGGCCGTCATCATCACCGGCAGCGTGAATTTGGACTGGTCGGTCATCAGTACCAAAGCGGCGAGGAATTCGTTCCAGGCGCCGAGGAAGGCAAACAGCGCGATGGTGACGACACCGGGCCAGACCAGCGGCAGCATCACCTTGACCAGCATGGTGGCGTTGCCGGCGCCGTCCATGCGTGCGGCCTCCTCGATCTCGCGCGGCACCGCGTCGAAGGCGTTGCGCATCATGAAGATCGAGAACGGCAATTGCAGCGTCACATAGACGCCGACCAGGCCGGTCAGCGTGTTGTGCAGGCCAAGCTTGGTCAGGACCAGGAAGATCGGCGTCAGGATCGACTGGAACGGGATCATGATCGTCGACAGGATGAGGACGAAGAACAGGTCCTTGAACGGGAAGCGGAAGCGCGAAAAGCCGTAGCCGGCCAGCACGCTGACGATCACCGACAGCACGACGGTCATCACCGAGACGTAGATGCTGTTCTGCGCCGAGACCCACAGACCGTCGCCGAAGGAATTGAGCGTGGCGTAGTTCTCCAGCGAGAAGCCGGTGGTCGGCCAGGGCGGCAGCGGCGGCAGCCGCGCTTCGGCCGCCGGCTTGAAGGCCGACAGCGCCGTCCACACGATCGGCGCGACGAACAGCACCGAGGCGATGATGCCGGTGGAGTGCCTGGCCAGGCGCGCGGCGAGCTTGCCCCTGGCTGAAATCGCCTGGGCCATCAGTCGAGCCCCTCCGGCTTGCGCAGCAGCCACAACTGGATGAGGCTGAGCGCCACCAGGATGACCAGCAGCACCATCGAGAGTGCGGCGCCATAGCCGAGCTTGAACGAGACGAAGGACTGGTTGAAGATCCAGTAGACCGCCGTCAGCGTCTGGTTGCGCGGACCGCCGCGCAGGATGATGTAGAACTGGTCGAAGGCGAGGATGGAGCCGGCGACCGACAGGATCAGCGCCAGCGCCAGCGTGCGGCGCATCAGCGGCAGGGTGATCGCCCGGAAGCGCGCGAACGGTCCGGCGCCGTCGATGAGGGCCGCCTCCTGCAGGTCCTGCGGGATCGATTGCAAGCCGGTCATCAGGATGATCATGGTGAAGCCGGCGACCTTCCACACCACCATGGCGATGATCGACCAGAAGGCCGGCTGGAAGGTGGCGAGCAGGTTGAACCTCCTGTCGATCAGGCCGAGGTCGTAGGCGGCGGGGCTGAACAGGCCGGAATCGACGTTCAAGAGCCATGACCAGAGCAGGCTCGCCGAGGCGAAGCCGACCACCGCCGGCATGAAGAAGAAGGTGCGGTAGAGGTTGGTGAACGGACGCGGCCGCTCGATGAATATCGCCAGCGGGAAGGCAACGGCGAAGATCGCGATGGTGACGACGACGGTGTAGTAGCCCGTGAACTTGAGCGCGTTCCAGAACCTGGTGTCGCGCAGGATCGCCCAGTAATTGTCGAGGCCAATATAGCTGTGGTCGCCCATCAGCGGCCAGTTGTGCAGCGACATCCACGCCGTCATACCGAGCGGGATGACGAAGAAGACGGTGACCAGCGCCACGGCCGGTAGGACATAGAGCAGCCCGATCCATTGCCGACGCCCGGCGCCGACGAGTTTGCGGGCGCGGGGCGGGACGGCGGTTGTGGGGATCGAGGTCATGGCTGGGCGCTCGCCTTGCCTTCTCCCCTTGGGGGAGAAGGTGGATCGGCGCGCGGCCGGCGCCCCGAACCTTTGTTCCAGGTGAGGATATGCTTTCCCAACGGTATCGTCCTGCCATCTAGAGATGCATCATCCGGCCACCCGCCCAGGGAGGCAGGCGGATGGCCGGTAGGCTCCCGCTACTTCTGCGGCGCCTGGTCGATGATCGACTGCATGGTCTCCTGCGCGTTCGCGATCGCGCCGTCGACATCGTCGCCGAAGAACACCTCGTTGATCATCTGCGTCCACGGGCCGTTGGCGGAGTTGATCAGATCGTTGAACACCACCGAATAGGGCGTCTTGCCCTTGGCCATGGCTTCGGCGGCGATCTGGTAGCGCGGGTCGAGATCCTTGAGCGCATCCTTGGCGATGTCGCCGCGCACCGGGAGGCTGCCGTATTTAGCGAGGATGGTCTGGCCTTCCAGCGAATAGGCGAAGTCCAAGAACTCCTTCACCACGGCGAGCTTCTTGGTGCCCTTGGTGACGACGAAATTGTCACCGCCGGCAAAGGACGACCAGCCGCCATCCTTGCCCGGCAGGAAGGTGACGCCGTAGTCGACATTGGGATACTGGGTGTTGAGCGCGCCGATGGCGAAGGCGCCGGAGGGCGAGATGCCGATATTGCCGGCGGCGAATGCGGCGAAGAAATTGGCACCGGTGTCGGTCTGGGCGCCGGCCGGCACCAGGTCCTTCTTGACCATCGAGCGGTAGAGGTCGATGGCGCCGCGCAATTGCGGGCTGTCCAGCGTCGCCTTGGAGCCGTCCTCACTGAGGATATCGCCGCCCGAGGCCCAGATCAGCGGCGTGAAGGTGAAGATGTTGCAGCCGCCGCAATTGCCCGAGAAATAAAAGCCCTTGATGTTGCCGCCAAGCGCGTTGACCTTCTCTGCATCGGCGGCGATCTCGGCCCAGTTGGTGGGGCCTTTTTCAGGGTCGAGGCCTGCCTGCTTGAACAGCTTCTTGTTCCAGATCAGCACCGAGGCGTCGGCCGAAAAGGGCAGGCCGTAAATGTGGTCCTTGTAGGTGCCGGTCTTGACATGCGCCGGCGACAGGCTGGCGAAATAGGGCAGGGACTTGGCCCAGTCGGTGATGTCCTCCAGCTGGCCGGCGGCGGCGAAGGAGGGCGTATAGATCAGGTCGAGCGACAGCGCGTCGGGCGCCGTGCCGCCGGCGGCGGCCGCACCGTATTTCGGGATGATCTCGGCATTGGGGATGATATCGAGCTTGATCTGGTCCTTGTGCGCCTTGTTGTAGGCGTCGACGATCCTCGGCATAAAGTTCGAGCCGTCGGCGCGCACCCAGATGTTGGCGGTGTCTGCGGCGGCAGCGCCAAGACCGCTGCCCAGCACGGCAGCAGTCAGGGCCAGTCTGGCAATCAAAGTCCTCATGTTCTCCTCCTCCACATTTGGCCGCACTGCGCGGCTTGCCGCCGATTGCGGCACTTCGTTTTTCAGCCGTCCGGCAGGCGGCCGCATGACTGACGCACCACCAGCCGGCACGGCAGTTGTCTTATGCCCGGCGCGGCGGGCTGGCCGCCGACAAGCGACAGCAGGGTCAACCCGGCCTCGCGCCCGAGGGCGACGAGGTTCATGTCGACGGAGGTCAGCGGCGGGCGCGTTGCCTCGGCGACAATCTCCCAATTGTCGAAACCGATGACGCCGACATCGCCGGGAACGTCGAGGCCGCGCTCGCGCAACGCATCGATGACGCCGCGCGCGATCTGGTCGTTGCCGCAGAAGACGGCGTCCGGCCTGTCGCGCTTGCCGTCGAAGAGGTGTGCTACCGCCTCGTGGCCCCAGGCTTCCGACCAGGAGCCGAGCAGCGGTTCCGTCACCGGCAGGCCGTTTTCGGCGAGTACGTCGCGGTAGGCCTGGGCGCGGGCGTGCACCACGGCGAAGCTCGCCGGCCCGCTGACATGGGCGATGCGCCGGCGGCCGAGCCGGCAGAAATGTTCCACCGCCAGCCGAGCGCCGCCGGCGTCGTCCGAGACGAAGGCGACGGCGTCGGGATCGGGCTGGGTGAAGGCATAGATCACGGGCACGCGCAGATCGGCGAGGTCGACGGGCAGATGGCGGTCGATGCGTTTTCCCGTGGCGATAATGCCGTCGACGCGCTTGTCGAGCATCGCCTCGACATGCAACTGGCCCAGCCGCGGATCCTCCTCGACATTGCACAGGAAGACCGAGACGCCATTGTCGACCAGCGCGTCTGAAATGCCCGACATCAGCGGCAGCGAGAAGCGGCCATATGTATCGTTGGTGAGCAGGCCGACAGTGAAGGAGCGGCGTCGAAGCAAACTCTGCGCCAGGCTGTTCGGCCGGAAGCCGAGGCTGCGCGCCGTCTCGCGGATGCGCTCGCGCGTCTCCGCGGTCATGCGCCCCTGATCGTTCAGCGCCTTCGAGGCGGTGGCAACGCTGACGCCGGCCCGCGCCGCCACGTCACGCAAGGTGACGGGCTTGGGAAAGACCGGGACAGGCTGATCGTCCGATGCCATCGTGCCGAGGTATCCTTAGCTGGGAAAAGGTTTTCTCAAATAGGCCGGAACAAGGCCCGGCCAATGGCCGAGCCCGATTGGAAATGTTTGGAAAAACCTTTTCTCAGTTCAGGCTAAGCCAGTTTTGGGGAGCGTTCAAGGGGAAAAGTGGGTTGGCGGGGATCGGTCGTGGCATCACCCCATTCCAACCGCTGGCGCTGCCCCTCATCGCCCTGCCGGGCACTTCTCCCAATATAGCGACGGGGAGAAGAAGGCTGGCCGCAACGCTGGCGCCCCTCTTGCAAGGCAGGTGATTGGCGAAACCGGCGACGTGAGCGTCCCTCTCCCCGACACTATACGGGGAGAGGATGCCGGTTCCCCCTCCGGAGCAGCAGCGCCAGCTGCAGCGAAGGACGGGCAGGCAGGTGAGGGGCGGCGCCGACGTAACCATCAGTTTCCGCCAAATCCGAGCTCCCTGTCAGCGAAGTTTTAATCGCTTTCGCGCCAAGGTGATTCCCCGCCAGGAGCTGCTCCATGCCCGACACATCCTACACTCCGAAAGGCCCGGCTTCGCAGCCCGGCAAGCGGGCCGGGCAGGACAGTGGCGGTGAGCAGCGCCGCGACGCTTCCACCATCTCCAAGCTCAAGGTCGAACTTGCCGCGCAGGCAGCGCTCATCGCCAGGCAGGAGGTTTCGCTGGCGCACAGCCGCAAGATCTTCGACCGCGCCTCGGCCGCCGCGCGCATCGGCGTGTGGGAATGCAGCCTGCCCGGCGAAGAATTGCACTGGACCGATGTGGTCTATGATTTGTTCGACCTGCCGCGCGGCGTTGCGCTCGACCGCTCGGAGATCGTCAAGTGCTACCCGCAGGAATCGCGCATGGCGCTGGACAGTTTGCGCGGCCGGGCGATCGCCGAGCGCAGCGGCTTCACGCTCGACGCCGAGATCACCACTTTCGCCGGACACAGTCGCTGGATCCGCATCACCGCGAGCGTCGAGTGCGAGGCCGATGTGCCGGTGCGCATCTTCGGCATGAAGCAGGACATCACCGAGGAAAAGATCCTGTCGGACCGGATGCGCTACATGGCCGAGTTCGATGCCATGACCGGGCTTGCCAACCGCGCCCGCTTCCAGTCGCGGCTGGCGCAGGCGGATGCCAGCCGCCCGCTCGGCGCGCTGCTGTTGATCGACCTCGACGGCTTCAAGGCAGTCAATGATACGTTCGGCCATGTCGTCGGCGACGAATGCCTGAAGGCGGCGGCCGAGCGCCTTGCCGGCGGCTGCGGCGAGGCGGACTTGGTGGCGCGCGTCGGCGGCGACGAGTTCGCGGTGCTGCTCGGGCCGCATCTCGACCGGGGCGCGGTTTCGGGCGTTGCCCGCGATATCATCGAGAGGATGGGCAAGCCGGTCGCGGTGCGTGGCCAGTCGCTGAGGCTGGGCGCCTCGGTCGGCATTGCGTTTGCCGGGACAGGCTCGCCCTGCGATCTGTTCGCGCAAGCCGACACCGCGCTCTATGCCGCCAAGGCGGCGGGCCGCAACACGTTCCGCATCTTCAAGGCGCAAGCCGGTACGAAAGGCCGCAGCGCCGCGGCTTGAGCGCCTGCCGGCAAGAGCCGGCGCGCCGTGCAGCTCCCGGCCGGTCCGGAAGACGTTTCCATTCCAATTGCTCCGCAACCGCGGCGCCGAGGCTCGGAAAAGGGCTCCACACTTGAGGCGATTGCCCTAAGGCCATGCACCTGAGCTCTTGAATAGGGTAGGGGGCTATGCTAGCCAGCTGGTATGACACATACGATCCGGGAGAAGCAGAAGCTTCTGGCGCGCGTACGCCGTATCAGAGGGCAGGTCGAGGCCATCGAGCGGGCACTCGACAGCGAGGCCGGCTGCGAGGCCATCATGCATCTCATCGCCGGCGCGCGTGGCGCGATGACCGGGTTGATGGGCGAGGTGGTTGAGGATCACGTGCGCACGCATCTCGTCGATTCCGAGCGCCACCCCGGCGCGCTCAACGGCGAGGCGGTCGAGCAGTTGCTCGATGTCATCCGCACCTATGTAAAGTGAGCTCCGCCATGACCAACAGCGCCTTCCACAACCATATGTTCCTCGGCGAGGAGCACCAGAGGAGCGAGCGCAAGACCTGGGCCGTGATCTGGCTCTGCGCGGTCATGATGGTGGCCGAGATTGTCGGCGGCCTTTTGTTCGGCTCGATCGCCCTTGTCGCCGACGGGCTGCATATGAGCACGCATGCTGGTGCGCTCTTGCTGGCGGCACTTGCCTATACCTACGCGCGCCGCCATGCCGGCGACCTGCGTTTCACCTTCGGCACGGGCAAGCTCGGCGACCTCGCCGGATTCACCAGCGCCATCATCCTGGCCATGATCGCGCTGCTGATCGGCTATGAATCCGTCATGCGCCTCTATGCGCCCGTGCCGATCCATTTTGCCGAGGCCATCCCGGTCGCCTGTCTTGGCCTTGCCGTCAACATTGCCAGCGCATGGCTGCTCAGCGGCGGCGATCATCATGGTCATAGTCACGGTCATGCTCATGGCCACGCGACCGCCCACGGACATGACGAGACGCATCGGATCGCCACGGCGGGTGGCGAGGTCATGTTGGAGGTGTTCGAGGACGGAGTGCCCCCGCGGTTCCGGCTCCACTCAGAGGTCGGGGCGGCGCTCGCTTCGTCCTCAATCTCGATAGAGACGGTGCGGCCGGATGGTGTCCGGCAGAGCTTCTCATTCAGGGATTTGGGCAATGGCCTGGAGTCCATCGAGGAAATTCCGGAGCCGCACGAGTTCGAGGCCAATGTCAGGATCGGCGGAGAGACCTATCCGGTTCTGTTCGAGGAGCATCATCATGCGCACGGCAAGGCCACGCATGACAACAATATGCGCGCCGCCGTTGTCCATGTCATCGCCGACGCGGCTGTGTCCGTACTGGTCATCATTGGGCTTGTTCTGGCCCGCGCCTTCGGCTGGCTATGGATGGACCCGCTCGCCGGTATTGTCGGGGCGGTGGTCATTGCCAGCTGGGCGCTCGGGCTGATCCGCGATACCGGCGCTGTCCTGCTCGACATGAATCCTGACCGTGGCATGGCGGAAAGCCTGCGCCGGACCATAGAGAGCGAAGGCGATGAGATCGCCGACCTGCATTTGTGGCGGCTCGGGCCTGGACATCTCGGCGCCATCGTCTCGATTTCGACACCTACACTCCGGCAACAGGATTATTATCGCAGCCGGCTGGCGCGGTTCAGGTCCTTGTCGCATCTGACGATCGAAGTCAGACAGGCGGCGTAGACACCCTGCCAGGCCGGCTCGGCGTGCGACCTGTTGGCTCAGGCGACATCGCGCCGTTTGCCGCCAAGATTGTTGGCTGCAACATAAGCGCGCTGACAGGGGTCAGCTATCTCGCCGGCGGGCTGATCACGCTGCCGGTGCTTGCGCTCGCGCTAGTCACGGGACCGTTTTACGGGCTTGGCCTCTATATCGGCTCGCACCTGTTCGGACGCACCAGCGAGCGCGGCTATCGCTGGGCCTGCTATGGCCTCATCGCCATGGCGTCGATCGTCAGCCTTCCGGCACTGGATACAATGCTGGGCCGCTGAAAATGGCTCCACTCGACCTGGCGGAACTCCTTGGCTGGGCTCACGGCCGTTTGCAGGAAGACCGGCGGCTTTCACTTGCCGACGGTGGCGCATCCTAGCGGCCGCATGGCGACAAAACACTGCGCAAGCCGATGACCCTGTGGACAAACTCGCGGGCTTAACCTTTCAGCAATTATTTGCCCGTTAATTCGACAGCGATGGCCTCGTGGCGGAGCGGCGACGCTGGAGACGGCAAATCTCTGAAGCCTCGGTTCGATCCCGAGGCGAGGCCTCCACAAATTCCCAAACAGACGTTGAGCCGGCTTGGCCGGCTCAACGTTGCTCGAAACGCCGAAGCAGGAGTTTGGCCTACGCCTTTTTCGCCGCCCGCTTCTTCGCCGGCGGCGGGTTCTGGGCGGCCGCTATCCGGTCCGCCTCTTCCTTGGCCAGCCGCAATTCCCTCAACTTTGCCGTCTTGATTTCCCTGGCCCGCGCCTCGGACACATATTCGGCGGTCGCCCTGTTGCGCTCCGCCGTCTTCTTCTGCTTGTCAACGAAGCGGGCTTCGGCTTTCGCCATCAGTGTCTGATTGCCATCGGCCATCGAAAATTCTCCTTCATGCTCAAATCGTGAAAACGAACTTGTCGCATAGATAGGCGCTCAGCCGATAAAATTCAAATTTTTGAAATATTTGGCTCCCGGATGACATCATGGAATCGGACGGCGGAATAATACTTTTGAATATTTATTCGAGCCCTGGACAGATTTCAGCACTCCTGTCCGCCGAGTGCCAATGCACCTGCGGCAACGGTCCGGCCAAACGATGCCACCTCGATCAGGGCATACCGGGCAAACCGCAAGATCGGTCGAGCGCAACATGGCCGGTAGCGCCTAACTGGTGTTGCCACGGAGGACTGGACGTTGAAGGCGGCGCTTGAAAACTACCATGCCAGGATGCAGCGGGTGCTGGACCATATAGACCGGCATCTGGATGGCGATCTGGATCTGGAAGTATTGAGCGGCGTCGCGGCGTTCTCGAAATTCCATTTCCACCGGCAGTTCACGTCAACCTTCGGGGTTTCCGTGCATCGCTATGTCCAGCTCGCCCGCTTGAAGCGCGCTTCGTACAGGCTCGCCGGAAGCGACGCCGAAAGCGTCACCGACATAGCGATGGATGCCGGTTACGACGCACCGGATGCCTTCGCCCGCGCCTTTCGGCAACGGTTCGGACAATCGCCTTCGTCGTTCCGGAAATCTCCCGACTGGGGGGCGTGGCTCATGGCCTTCGGGCCTTTCGACAAAGCAAGGAACACGCTCATGCAGATAATCTTCGACCAAGACGACGTGACGATCCGCGAAGTGCCGCCAACACCGGTGGCGATCATGGAGCATCGGGGCGCCCGGGCAACGCTCGGCGCCACCATCCAGCGGTTCATCGCCTGGCGCAAGGCCGCCGGCCTGTCGCCCGCGACCAGCCCGACCTTCAACATCTTCCGCTCCGAAAGGGAGCCCGCGGTCGCTGCCGAATACAGCATGGATATCTGTGTCGGGACCGACCGGCCGATCGATGAGAGCGACGGGCAGATGAAGGCTGGCGTGATTCCCGGCGGCCGCTGCGCGGTGCTGCGCTACCCCGGCAACACCAACAATCTCGAACCCGCCGCACTCTACCTTTATCGCGAATGGCTTCCGGCCAGCGGCGAGGAAGTGCGCGACTTTCCGGTCTATTGCCAGCGCCGGCTGTCCCCCATCGCGGAGGTGCCGGCACACGAGGTGGTCACGGAACTGTTCTTGCCTCTGAAATAGCGCCGATGCCGCGCTTGATGACCAGGAGCAGGCTGGCCGCCGGTGCCGGCGACGATGGCGGCGGCGGGGCCTGATCCCGCGGCTATCGCCAGGGATGGAATTCACGCTATATGGTCCGCTCCGCGGGGTGCCACCCGGGCGCCGTTTCGAAGCAGCCGCGATTGTCAAGTTCGGAGACAAGCCATGTTTGCCGCCAAGGCCATCGACAGTACGGACAAGGCCGCGTTCTACAGCGACCTTGCCGCTCAACTGAAAGCGCTGCTCGACGGCGAAAGCGACTCGATCGCCAATGCCGCCAACACCGCGGCGCTGATCTTCCAGATGGTGCCCGACCTCAACTGGGCCGGCTTCTATTTCCTGGCTTCGGACGAGGAACTGGTTCTGGGACCCTTCCAGGGCAAGCCGGCCTGCGTGCGCATCGCGGTCGGCAAGGGTGTGTGCGGAACGGCGGTCGAACTCGGCACCTCGATGCTGATCAAGGACGTGCACGATTTTGCCGGCCACATCGCCTGCGACGCCGATTCGCGCTCGGAACTCGTCGTGCTGCTCGAAGACGATGAAGGCGTCTTCGGCGTGCTCGATCTCGATAGCCCGCTGCCCGGGCGCTTCGACAAGGCTGACCAGGCCGGTATCGAAAAGCTCGCCGCGATCTATGCCGCATCGAGCTCGTTCGAGGACTGATCAGCCTATAAGCTTCACCAGCATCAGGCTGAAGCAGCCGATGAACAGGAAGGCGCAGAAGGCGAGCGCCAGTGGGCGCAGGCCGCGCGAGCGCAGTTGCGAAATGTCGGCCTGAAGGCCCATGGCTGCCAGCCCCATGGTCAGCATGATGGTGGTGGCGAGCACGATTGCCGCCTTCACTTCGGCCGGCACGGTGACCAGGCTGTTCAACGCCACGACGGCGACGAAGGCTGCAACGAACCACGGCATGGGCGGTCGCGCTGCCGAGCGATCGTCGCTCGACTTCCAACGCGCCGTCAGGCCGAGTGCGACGACCATCGGCGCCAGCATGGCAACGCGCGTCAGCTTGGCCACGGTGGCGATCTCGCCGGACTGGGCGCCGTTCTGGAAACCAGCGCCGATGACCTGCGCCACCTCATGGATGGAGGCGCCGGCCCACAGGCCGAATGCATGCTGGTCGAGGCCGAGCACGGGCGCCAGCAGCGGGAAGCCGAGCATGGCTACGGTGCCGAACAGTGTGATCGAGGCGACGGCATAGGTGACGTCCTCGTCGCGGGCATCGGTGACGATGTTGGTGGCGACGATGGCCGAGGCACCGCAGATCGAGGTGCCGGCGGCGATCAGCCGCGCCAGCTTGGCGTCGACGCCGATCAGCCGGCCGAGCGTGATGGTGAAGAGGAAGGTCGCGCCAAGCGTCGCCGCCACAATGCCGACGCCGCCGGCGCCGATCGAGACGACCTGGCCGAGCGTCAGCTGGAAGCCGAGCAGCACGATGGCGAAGCGCAGCAGGCGCTTTTGCGAGAAGGCGATGCCGGCCTTGGCGTGGGCGGGCGTGCCGAGCACGTTGGAATAGACCATGCCGGCGACGACGGCCAGAATCATCGGACTGAACAGGGCAAAGCCGGAGACATTGTGCGCCGAGAAGGCGACGGCCGTGATCATCGCCACCAGCACGATGCCGGGGATGACGCCGCTCCACACCGAATCGAGCCGCTTGCGGCCCGCGGCCAGATCGGCCTGTATCAGGGTTTTCGGAATATCGTTCGTGATGTGGGTGAAGGACGACAATGCAATTCTCCAGGCGAGTACCCCTGGAGAATGCCATTCCCGAAACGATCTTTCCAACGAATTGTTATGGTTGGAATGATCGATTTTTACGAACGATTGGCGCCAATCGAGCGTACGCAGTGGCGCCACCCTTGGTGCATGCATCATGCTGTTCGTTGGCCTTCGATCGCCAATCATCGAAAGTCAGCGCCGCCCCTCACTGTCCTGCCGGACATCTCTCCCCGTAAACGGGGCGAGAGGGGCTGGCCGCAATGCCGGCGACCTTCTTGCAACGCCGATGATTGGCGAAATCGCCGATGACAGCCTCCCTCTCCCGTCGCTATACGAGGAGAGGATGCCGCCAGGCAGGTAAGGGGCGGCGCCGACGTCTGCAAAATGGTACTTCAAGAAGCGCGGCGGCATGCCGTCAAAGCTGCGCCTCGATCGCCGCCTTGTCGATCACCGACCAGACGTTCCTGATCCGGTCGTTCAGAAATTCATAAAACACGTTCTCGCTGAACGAGATTTTTTTGCCGTTGATGGGCAGGCCGAAGAAGGTTGCCTTGGGCGTGCAGTTGAATTGCAGGCGGCTGGCGATAAAGGGCGGATCGGCAATCAGCAGCTGGACGTCGAAATACAGATCCGGAATTTCGCGGAAATCCCGCTCCAGCATGGCGCGGTAGCCTGACAGGCCGACGCGGTCGCCGTTGTAGTGCACCTCGTCATGGACGAAGCGATGCAGCCTTTGCCAATCCTGGTTGTTGAGGCAGTCGATATAGGCTCGATAGAGGTCGGTCACGGTCACGGCGATGGCTCCGTAAAGATCTGGCTGCGAAAATAGAGCGACTGTCGGCGCAGTTCCACTTTTCGGACCATGCTCTAGCCGCGACAGCGCATCGACCAGCAGCGAAAAGCCGGCGTCGCCTGGCGGCGGCTGGGATAATCGAGGTGGTGGCCGGGGAAGGGCGGCGCCAGTCGGCCAGCACCCGCACGCCATCATCAGGGATCATTTGCGTCGAGGGACCATAATGCAATCGGCGATTGGTGCAGACGTCCTTGACACCGGCGCCCGTCCTGCGCCAGCTTGGCGCCATGTTCGTTTTCGCGCCCGCCAGCACCCAGCGACGCCGCCCACCGCGGAGCGGCAGGCTGATTGCGCGACGATAATCCGGCCTCATCGATCCGGTTCGTTCGTTTCCCGCCCCGCCCGCCGCGCAAGCCGGCGGGTTTTTCATGCCTGGAGCATTGTGATGACAAAGAATTCCATCCGGTTTCGGCCGGCCGAACCCGCCGACGCCGCCGCCATCAGGGACATCGTGCGCGCGGCCTATGCCAAATGGGTGCCGGTGATCGGCCGCGAGCCGCTGCCGATGCGCGCAGATTACGAGAAGGCCGTCGCCGAACATCCGTTCGAGCTCGCTGTCGAGGACGGCCGCATCGTCGGGATGATCGAAACCATGCTGGCAGACGACCATCTGTGGATCGAGAATGTCTGCGTCGCGCCGCAGACGCAGGGCAGGGGCATCGGCCGGCTGTTGCTGGAGCGAGCCGAGCAAAAGGCGTTCGAAGCAGGCCGCCCGGAGCTTCGCCTGCTGACCAATGGCGCCTTCGAGGCCAATGTGTTGTTGTACAAAAGCCATGGCTATACGGTCGACCGGGAGGAGCCGTTCATGGGTGGCATGACGGTCTATATGAGCAAGAAATTGACGGTGACGGTTGCCGCTCAGGGCTAGTTGGGAGCGCGAACGACGGCAGAAGTAGCGCCCTACGGCGCCCCCCCCCTGTCCTGCCGGACATCTCCCCCACGAGGGGGGAGATTGGCAGCTTTGACGCTGGCTTTCCTCCTGCAACGCTGGAGATTGGCGAAGGCAGCGGTTGTAGCCAATCTCCCCCCAAGTGGGGGAGATGTCCGGCAGGACAGAGGGGGGCGCGAAGGAACTCGGCGGCGGCTTTTCAGCGGACGTCGATATTGCACATTCTGGCTCAATTACTGGCGCGCTGGATCAACCAGTTCGGGGGTTGCGTTTGACAGCACGGCTCGTGCATCGTTATTTCTAACCGGATATCACGGCCGAAACGGCCATGCGGCACTCCCGAGGAGGCAACCATGTCACACAATCTGCAGTTCTATATCGATGGCGCGTGGGTCGATCCTGTTGTGCCCAACACGCTCGATGTCATCGATCCGTCGAACGAGGATGCCTTCGCGCAGATCTCGCTCGGCTCCAAGGCCGATGTCGACAAGGCGGTGGCCGCCGCCAAGCGCGCCTTCAACACCTACGGTTTCACCTCGGTGGAAGAACGCCTCGATATCCTCAACCGCATCATCGAAGTCTACAAGAAACGCTCCACGGATCTGGCGCTCGCCGTGTCGCGCGAGATGGGTGCGCCGCGCCAGATGGCGCTCGACAGCCAGGTCGGCGTTGGTCTTGCGCATCTGCAGAAGATGGCGGAGGTGCTGAAGACGTTCCAGTTCCGCCACGTCAAGGGTAGTTCGCTGATCGTCAAGGATCCGATCGGCGTCGTCGGCCTGATCACGCCGTGGAACTGGCCGCTGAACCAGATCACCTGCAAGGTCGGTCCCGCGCTCGCCGCCGGCTGCACCATGGTGCTGAAGCCGTCGGAGATCGCGCCGCTCGACGCCATCATCTTCGCCGAGATCATCGACGAGGCTGATGTGCCGAAGGGCGTGTTCAACCTCGTCAACGGCGATGGCCCTGGCGTCGGCCAGGCGCTGTCCAGCCACCCCGACATCGACATGATGTCGTTCACCGGCTCGACCCGCGCCGGCATATTGGTGGCCAAGGCGGCGGCCGACACGGTCAAGCGCGTGCACCAGGAACTGGGCGGCAAGTCGGCCAACATCCTGTTCCCGGATGTCGACCTTGCCAAGGCCGTCACCAAGGGTGTCGCCGGCTGCTTCAGCAACTCAGGCCAGTCCTGCAATGCGCCGACCCGCATGTTCGTGCCGCGCGACCGTCATGACGAGGCCGCCGGCTATGCCAAGGCGGCGGCGGAGAAGTTCGTGGTCGGCCCGGCCGACGGCGCCAACACCAAGCTCGGCCCCGTTGTCAGCCAGATCCAGTTCGACAAGATCCAGGACCTGATCCAGGCCGGCATCGATGAAGGCGCGACGCTGGTGGCGGGTGGCCCCGGCCGCCCGGCCGAACTCAACCGCGGCTACTATGTCAGGCCGACCGTGTTCGCCGACGTCACCCACGACATGCGCATCGCGCGCGAGGAGATCTTCGGGCCGGTGCTGGCGATCCTGCCCTACGACACGGTCGAACAGGCGGTCGAGCAGGCCAACGACACGGTCTACGGCCTTGCCTCCTACATCCAGGCCAAGGACATCCAGAAGGCCCGCGACGTGGCGGCGCGCATGCGCTCCGGCAATGTCTACATCAACTACCCGACCTGGGACGCCGGCCTGCCCTTCGGCGGCTACAAGCAGTCGGGCAACGGCCGCGAATACGCTGAATACGGGCTGGAGGATTTCCTGGAGATCAAGGGCATCGCCGGATATGAGGCGGCTGAGTAAGGAGCAATACGGCGCGCCGTGACGAGCGGCGCGCGACGTAGGCTGTTTCTGCTCGTGGCCAGGCTTTCTGGCGCTGGCGCCGCCCCTCATCTGGCTGCCGCCATCTTCTCCCCGTAAACGGGGCGAAGGACGCTGTCATTACCGCTTTCGCCAATCACCGGCGTCAAACGAAGAGCGCCGACGGTGCGGCCAGTGGTCTTCTCCCCGTTTGCGGGGAGAAGGTGCCGGCAGTGTCCGAACCGGATAGATAGGTAACAGAATGGACTGATTAGATGGGTGACAGTTTTCTTGTCCGCCGGGAGGACCGGCGATGGTTTGGCGAGAGACTGGCATCATGGATGAGCGGCTCCGGTTTGTTGTGGACTGCCTTTCTGGCGAGGAGACGATGACGCAGCTGTGTGCGGCCTACGGCATCTCGCGCAAGAGCGGCTACAAATGGCTAGGGCGTTATCGGGAGTTTGGTCCGGAAGGTTTGCACGATCGGCCGCGAGCGCCGCTCAATCACGGCCGGGCGACG
>NZ_AXAE01000027.1 GCF_000472705.1 Mesorhizobium erdmanii USDA 3471
CGCGACAGCGCTTGCTTGCGCTCTTGCGCGAACAGCGAGAACTCCGTCGCATTGGTCGCGCCGCACAGGCTCGCCGCGATCATCATCACGATCAGATCACCGAGCCGGTGCGTGGCGTTGGCAGCACGCGGATCAGGAACCGAGCCGAAATAGCTCTCAAGGCTGGAAATGGCAGTCACTCCTCAGTGGACTGCCTTCCCAAAGAATCCCTTCTCACACCAACTTCAAGCGCAAAATCGCCATATGCGATTCCCCTGCCTTTGAGGGGGGAGAGCGGCTGACGGTAACGAAATCAGGCAGCCTTGCCGTTGGCGTTCATCGCTTCGTCGGCGAGGCGGCCGGTGAGTTCGGCCATATGGTCGAATTCGGCGCGATAGCTGGCAACGCCCGCTGTCGCCGAGCGCAGCTCGATGATCAGGTCGCCGATCTCGGCCTGCGGCATGGTCGCCTCGACGACATCCCAGCCCGGCCAGTCGGGCCGCGCATCATAGCCGAGGATCTGGCCGCGCCGCTGCGGGATGAGCGCGATGATCTTCGATGTCGCGTCCGACGGCGTGACGATCACCACTTTCATCACCGGCTCCAGCAGCACCGGCGAGCAGGCCGCCATACCTTCCTTCATCGCCAGCTTCGCCGCCATCTGGAAGGCCATGTCGGAAGAATCGACCGCATGGTAGGAGCCGTCCGATAGGTTGACGGCGACATCGACGACGGGGAAGCCGAGCGGGCCTGTTTTCAGATAATCGCGTATGCCGGTCTCCACCGACTGGATGTAGGTCTTGGGCACCACGCCGCCGGTGATGGTGTCGGTGAACTGGAAGCCGGAGCCGCGCGGCAGCGGCTTGATCTCGATCACCACATCGCCGAACTGGCCATGACCGCCCGACTGCTTCTTGTGGCGGCCGCGCTGCTGCGCCGGTTTGCGGATCGTCTCGCGATAGGGCACGGCCGGGGCATGGCCTTCGACCGGGATCTGGTTCTTGCCCTCCAGCCGCTCGCGCACGACGCGCAGATGCATCTCGCCATGCCCCGACAACACCGTCTCGGCCGAGTCCTGGTTGTGGCGCAGGCTGAGCGAGGGATCCTCCTCGGCCAGCCGCTGGATGGCCGCCGACATCTTGACCTCGTCCTTGCGTTCCTTCGGCCGGAGCGCGAAGGCGAAGACCGGTTGCGGCGGCTCGAAAGCGAACAACTGCTTGGTGCCGCCCTTGGCCGAAGTCAGCGTCTGGCCGGTCTTGACCTCGTCCAGCTTGCCCAGCGCAACGGTGTCGCCGGCCTTGGCTGCGGTGAGCTTGAACTGGTCCTTGCCGAGCATCTTGTAGATGCCGGAAACCTTGGCGGTGTCGCCGCCGGGCAGCCACAGTTCCAAGCCGTCGGCAACCTGGCCGGACAGGATGCGCGACACCGACAGCTTGCCGCCATGCGGCGTGTGGATGGTCTTCATCACCTGGACGACGGTCGCACTGCCATCCGGGGCGCCGAGCCGCTTGCGGGTGGCCTCGATGTCGGGCGCGTCGTGGCGGATCGCCTTCAGCAGGCGCAGCACGCCATTGCCTTTCTCGGCGGTGCCGATCAGCACCGGCGTCACGGCGCCATCGCGCAGATCGGCGGCGAGGTCGTCGAAGATCGCGTCCTTCGGCGGCTCGATCTCCTCGAGCAGTTGTTCCATCAACTGGTCGTCATGGTCGGCCAGCGTCTCCAGCATGGAAAAGCGTGCTTCCAGTTCGCGAGCCTTGTCGTCGCCAGGTATCTGAGCCACCTCGCTCTCGGCATATTCGCGGTAGATGTAGGCGCGCTCCAGCGCCAGATCGATCGAGCCGATGACGACGCCGTCCTTGCGCAGCGGAATCTGGCGCAGCAGGAGCGGCACCGAGCTTGCCGGCTGCAGCATCTTCAGCGTGTCGCGCACGCCCGCGATCGCCTTGTCGACCTTGTTGAGGAACAGGATGCGCGGCACGCCGAGATCGTCGAGCTTGCGCATGATGAGCTGCAGGGCAGGGATCTTCTTTTCATCGGCCTCGGCAACGACCACCGCGAGGTCGCAGGCGGCCAGCACCGGCTCGGCCTCGAAGGAGAATTCAATCGAGCCGGGACAATCGACGAAGGTGATCTGCTCACCCATGAATTCGGTGGTGGCGATCGTCGCCTCGACGCTCATGGCGTGGGCGCGCGCCTCCGGCGAATGATCTGAGACTGTGCTGCCCGAGGAAACCGGGTTCTGGCGGGGAATGGCGCCCGTACGGGCCAATATGGCTTCGAGAAGTGTCGTCTTACCGCTTGCAAAGGGACCGACTATGGCAATGCATTTCGGTCCCGTGCGTCGTCCTCCGGCGCGAGTACCCATGGCTGACCTCCACTCAGGCGTTTCCCTAGGGACCGACTGACATGCATGGTTCAGGCGTGGTCAATCGGTCCTGAGCGGCGGCCGGCCTGTTCGACCGTCGCGGGCGGGGGTCTTTTCGATGGCCACCTGCCCAAAAGCATCGTCCCACTTGTTTGCCGGCAGGGCAAGGAAAATAGAAATCCGCTACCGTTCAGCGTCCTCAGGCGCTCAACGCCATGGGTTCAGTATCGATGGCGCGCGGGGAGGCCACCTGGTCGCGCGGTGCCGGCCTGCCGAGGAAATAGCCCTGGAAGCGGTTGCAGCCGGCGGCCTTGGCCAGCGCGAACTCTTCCTGGGTCTCGATGCCTTCGGCAACGATGGTGACGTCCTGGATACGGGCGATCTGTGCCAGCGCCGAAACGAAAATCTGCGCCACCTGGTCGTGGGCAAGGCTGCTGATATAGGAGCGGTCGATCTTGATGCTGTCGATGGGCAGGGTCTTCAGATAGTTGAAGCCGCAATGGCCGGTGCCGAAATCGTCGAGCGCGATGTGGAAGCCGAGGCCGCGCAAGGCTTCGAGGCGGCGCAGGATTTCGGGCGTGGCGGCGGTCGCCACCGTCTCGGTGATCTCGATGATGAACTGTGCCGCGGAACGGCCGGTTTCCTTCAGCACACGGTCGCACATGGTGACGATCTCGTCGCGCTTCAGCTGTTCGCCGGAGACGTTGATCGAGATGCGGCGCCCGGGGAAATGGCTGATATCGGCACAAGCCCGCTTGAACACCCATTCGCCGAGCATGTCGATCAGGGTCGAGCGTTCGGCGATGGGGATGAACTCGGCCGGCGAGATCAACCCGCGCACCGGATGGCGCCAGCGGATCAGGCCTTCGAAGGCATAAGTGGACCCGTCTGGATTGACGATCGGCTGGTAGTGCAGTTCGAGCTCGCCGAGATAGACCGCCGCGCGCAATTCCCGCTCGACCAAGCGGCGGTAACGCTTGTCGGACAGCATTTCCTCGTCGAACACGGTGACGCGGCCACGGCCCGCCGCCTTGCTTTCATAAAGCGCGAGGTCGGCAACCAGCATCAGTTCCGTCGTGTTCGAAGCATGCGCCGGCGCCAGCGCCACGCCGACGGAGACGGAGAGCGGAATGGTCTTGCCTTCATACGACTTCCCGGCCCGCATCACATCGAGCAATTGCCTGATATCCTTGCTGATGGCGACGAGGTCGCCATGCGGAATGATGACGCCGAATTCGTCGCCGCCGAGCCGTCCGACCATGCCGCCGGCAAAGATGCGCTCCGACGTCTTGACCAGGTGTGCCAGAGCGAGGTCGCCGAACTGATGCCCGAAGGTGTCGTTGAGCTGCTTGAAGTGATCGACGTCGATCAACAGCAAAGTCGCCTCGCGCCGGTCGCGCATGGTGCCCAGGCTGTCGCGCAACGCTTCGAGGAAATAGCGCCTGGTCGTCGCCCCGGTCATGGCGTCCCTGGTCAGGAAATGATGCTTTTCCACCTCGGCGGCGGCTGCCGAGCGCAAGCGATGGACGACGCTGCTGCGCATATACATCAGCGCCAGCAAGGCGAGGCCGGTCGCCAGAATCGAGACGGTGAAAGCGCTGGCCGAGGACAGGTTCCGCGAGATGTCGAAAGCACCGAGTGCGGACGCGCCGATGCTGAGCACAAGCAGGGCCTGGATGCCGCGATAGATCCGGCCGCTATGGTCCTTGATCGTCGCCAGTATGCTCATCCGCCAGCCCCCGCAGTACCGGCTCACGGCTAGTGCCGAGCCGTTAAGAAGACATTGAGTTCGCCGTTGTTTGGCGCCGCGTCGCCAAGCGGAGAGCTTCATGGTTAAGGAGAAAGAACTGCTTCTTCGCGCTGCGGACCGCAAACCGTCGGTTGCGCCCGACATGATATCGGCCGAGAATGCCTCGATGAGAGGCGGCGCTTGCCGCCGGTCGCTTCGCTTTTGGGGTCGGACGATGAAGATTATTGCTTGCGGCAGCGTGCCGACCATCATGGCACCGGAGAAATACTTCACCGGCCGGGTTCTGCAGACGCCGATCATCGAGGCGGAGGCGCCGGCGCGGCTGAG
The DNA here is from genome assembly GCF_000472705.1 of Mesorhizobium erdmanii USDA 3471. Classification (GTDB taxonomy): domain Bacteria; phylum Pseudomonadota; class Alphaproteobacteria; order Rhizobiales; family Rhizobiaceae; genus Mesorhizobium; species Mesorhizobium erdmanii. The sequence continues at coordinate 4,422 of NZ_AXAE01000027.1, forward strand.
GGCAGTGCTGGTATCCTTCGAGCCCGGTGCGCGCACCCATTGGCACACGCATCCGCTCGGCCAGACGCTCTATGTCACCTCGGGCGCCGGGCTCGCCCAGACATGGGGCGGGCCGGTCCAGGTGATCAGGGCCGGCGACGTGATCTCGTTCGCGCCGGGCGAGAAGCATTGGCATGGTGCCGGGCCGAAGACGGCAATGACGCATATCGCCATGCAGGAGGCGCTCGACGGCGTCCATGCCGAGTGGCTGGAAGCAGTGACCGCCGAGCAATATGGCGGCTGAGTGCCCGGTCTATTCGGGCCGCAACATCCTGAGGAACAACGCCGAGAGGGTTTCGGCGAGTTCGCTGCCGTTGTAGATGGCTGCGAAATCTGACTGTCTGGACAGACCATGCCGAAGAACCGCCTGCCGCTCGTTGCCGCCGTCTATCTCGGCTCGTTCGTCGCCCTGCTCGACGTCAGCATCGTCAATGTCGCGCTGCCGACCATCCAGCAGGCGCTGCACACCGATTTCGGCGGCCTGCAATGGGTGGTAGACGCCTACACGCTTTGCCTGTCGGCCTTCATGCTGTCGTCGGGCCTGATCGGTGACCGCTATGGCCGCAAGCGCTCGTGGCTGGCCGGCGTCGGCATCTTCGTCGCCGGTTCGCTGATCTGTGCCGTCGCGCCCAATTTGCCGGCGCTGCTGGCCGGCCGGGTGGTGCAGGGCATAGCCGGCTCGCTGCTTATTCCAGGCGCGCTGTCGATCTTGACGCAGGCCTTTCCGGATCCGCGCGAGCGGGCCGGCGTCATCGGCGGCTGGGCCTCGTTCGCCGCCATTTCACTGGTCGTCGGCCCGGTGCTCGGCGGCATCCTTGTCCAGAGTGTCGGCTGGCAGAGCATCTTCCTGATCAACCTGCCGCTCGGCCTTTTCACCATTGCGCTCGGTGCCGCCTCGATCGAGGAGACGGCGCATCCCGAACATGCCCATCTCGACCTGATCGGCCTGGCGCTCTCGGTCCTGTGGCTCGGCGCGCTGACCTTCGGGCTGATCTCGGCCGGCGAAGCGGGCTGGAGCGATCCCGGGACCATCACGGCCATCATTGCCGGTGTGGTTGGCCTGGCGGTGTTTCTTGGCTACGAGGCGCGCACCCCGCGACCCATGCTGCCGCTCGGCCTGTTCCGCGACGTGCGCTTTGCGGTCGCCAATATCGCCTCGTTCGCGCTTGGCTTCACCTCCTACACCAGCGTCTTCTTCTTCTCGATGTTCCTGCAGCAGGTGCAGGGCTGGTCGCCGACGCAGACCGGCCTGCGCATGGCGCCGGCCTTCATCGTCCAGATCGTGGTGTCGCCATGGATCGGCCGGCTGAGCGCCCGCTACGGGCATTCGGTCTTGATGATTTCGGGCTATGTGCTGATCGGCCTCTCCTTGCTCGGCATGTGCTGGGCCGGACCGTCGACGCCATACACGGTGCTGTGCGCTTTGTTTGCCATCAACGGTCTCGGCAACTCGCTGGCGATTCCGACCGGCAGCGCGGCCGCCATGTCCTACGCGCCGCGCGAGCGATCCGGCATGGTGTCGGCGGTCGTCAATGCCACCCGCCAGAGCGGGCTGGCCATCGGCATCGCGCTGCTCGGCGCCCTGATGAGCATGCGGGCGACCAGCCTGCTCACAAGCTCTCTCCACGACGCTGGTATCGCCAATGCCGAAGCAGTGGCTCGTGCGGCCATCTCACGGCATGATTTCGCGACAGACGCGGCGATCGGCGAGAGCGGCGTGCACGAGCTGTTCGCGACAGCCTATGCCGGCGGCTTCCATGCGGCGATGCTGACTGCGGCGATTGGCGCGTTCCTCACCGCCGCGCTGTTGATCACTGTGCTGGCGCCGGCCGAGGCGCGCTCGGCCAAGGAGGCCAAGCAGCGGGCGTGAACTGCTTCACAGCCAACAAAAAAACCCGGCGTCGTGAACTGACGCCGGGCTTTTCCATTTTTCAAACGAAACCGATCAGGTCAGCGATGCCGTGAACCGCTGGATGCGGGTGCAGGCTTCCTCCAGCAACGCATCCGAGGTGGCGTAGGAGATGCGGAAGTTGGGGCCGAGGCCGAAAGCCGAGCCGAACACCACGGCCACCCCCTCGGCCTCGAGCAGTTCCGAGCAGAAGGCTTCGTCGGTGTCGATCACCTTGCCGGCCTTGGTCTTCTTGCCGATCAGCTGGGCGCAGGACGGATAGACGTAGAAGGCGCCTTCCGGCGACGGGCAGGTAATGCCGCGCGCCTGGTTGAGCATCGATACCACGAGGTCGCGGCGCCCCTGGAAGATCGCCTTGTTCTTGGTGATGAAGTCCTGCGGGCCGTTGAGCGCCTCGACGGAGGCCCATTGCGCGATGGTGCAGGCGCCCGAGGTCTGCTGGCCCTGGATCATGTCCATTGCCTTGATCAGCTGGACCGGGCCGGCGGCATAGCCGATGCGCCAGCCGGTCATGGCATAGGCCTTCGAGACGCCGTTCATGGTCAGCGTGCGCTCGTAGAGCTTCGGCTCGACCTCGGCGATGGTCTTGAAGACGAAGTCGCCATAGGTCAGGTGTTCGTACATGTCGTCGGTCAGCGTCCAGACATGCGGATGCTTGAGCAGCACATCGGCCAGCGCGCGCAGTTCGGCTTGCGTATAGGCCGCGCCCGACGGGTTGGACGGCGAGTTCATCAAGAGCCACTTGGTCTTCGGCGTGATCGCCTTCTCCAGCACCGCGGCCGTCAATTTGAATCCATTGTCGATCGAGGTGTCGGCATAGACCGAGGTGCCGCCGCAGATCGCCACCATCTCGGGATAGCTGACCCAGTAGGGGCGGGGGATGATGACCTCGTCGCCGGGGTTGAGCGTCGCCATGAACGCGTTGAACAGGATCTGCTTGCCGCCGGTGCCGACAATGGTCTGCTCGGGCTTGTAGTCGAGATTGTTCTCGCGCTTGAACTTCTTTGCGATCGCCTCGCGCAGCGGCACGATGCCCGAGACCGGCGGATACTTGGTCTCGCCACGGCGGATCGCCTCGATCGCTGCATTCTTGATGTTGTCGGGCGTGTCGAAATCCGGCTCGCCGGCGCCGAGGCCGATAATGTCACGGCCGGCATTTTTCAGCTCGCGCGCTTTCTGCGTCACCGCGATGGTGGCGGAAGGCTTTACGCGGGAAAGGGTGTCGGCAAGAAAGGCCATGACCAGATATCTCTCCTTGAGAAGATCGGCGCGGCCAGGAGCGGCCGCGGCGCTTCTCATGTCGCATCATTCCCCTTTGCGCAAGCTTTCTCGGCTGGGCCAGGTGGGGCGGCACGGTCAATGCGGCGTGATCGGCAACACTAAATTCATTAACGCGCGGTAGAGGCTTGCATGACAGGATCGTAAATCCAATTCCGCCAGGTTGCGGAGCGAGGAACCGTGTCGCGCAGCATCGGGCTTGCCCACATCATCCGTCATGATGACGGCACCTCGTCCGGTGTCTGGGGTATCTACACGCTGCAAAGTGCCTTCCAGCCGATCTTCACCTTCAAGGACGGCAAGCTGGCGGTTGCGGCCTTTGAAGGGCTGATCCGCCCGTTCCGCGACGGTGAGCCGCAATCGCCGATGACCTTCTTCTCGACCTGTCCGGCCGCCGACCGCCTGCATGTAGAAGCGCTGACCAGGACGCTGCACTTGCTCAATGCCGGCGCCTGCCTGCCGCAGGAGGCGTCGATCTTCGTGAATTTCGACCCCTCGGTGTTCACCGAGCGATCGATCGCCGACAATGCCTTGCGCGAAATGCGGCTGGTGCTGCACGAGGCCGGCATCGATCCCGGCCGCGTCGTGTGCGAGGTGACCGAGCAGCGGCCGGCGTCGCAGGAGACCTTGCACAGCTTCGTCGCGGCGCTGCGGGGCAATGGCTTTCGCATCGCCGTCGACGACTATGGCGCCGACGATTCCGACATCAACCGCGTCAAGGAATTGAGGCCCGACATCGTCAAATTCGATGCCACCTGGATCACGCAGCTCATGGAGTCCGGCGCCGGATTCGCGCTGTTGACCACCATGGTGAAAAGCTTCGAGGACCAAGGCATACGCACGGTGTTCGAGGGCATCGAGGAGGGGTGGCAACTGGAACTGGCCGAGAAGTCCGGGGCTTCGATGGTTCAAGGCTTCGTGCTGGCGCGGCCGGAGCTGGCACCGACGAGTTTTCGCGTTCTCGACAAAGCCGCGCCAGAGACCGTCGTAGCGTCTGCCGCACCGGTGCCAGCCTCACCGCAGACGCCACGGCCGGCAAGAGCCTTCGGGCGCCGGGGCGCGCCATGAGGCTCGAGCGGCGGCGCAATGTCGGCAACGCGATCTTCGCCGACGAGATCGGCATCGAATACGGGATCCATGGCGGCTTCCGCTTGCGCAGCGCCTACCAGCCGATCTTCGCGCCGCTCGGGCGTTCGCTGCACGCGGTGGCGGTCGAAGGGCTGATCGAGCCGCATCGTGCCGGGCGGGCAGGGTCGCCGCGGGCATTCTTCGATAGCGTCGCCGCGCCGGACCGGCTTGATGTCGAGACCATGTGCCGGGTGCTGCATTTAAGGAATTTCCACAACATCGGCGTCGACGGGCTTGATCTGTTCTTCAACTACAATCCGATGATCAACGACCAACCCGGGCGAGCGCTGGCGGAGATCCGGCTGATGAGCCGGCATCTCGGCGAGCTCGGCCTTGCCCCGGGCATGCTGGTCTGTGAAATCACCGAACAGGCGGCGGACGACGTACTGCTGGCCCGGCTGGTGCGCGAGATGCGGCGCGACGGCATCCGCATCGCCATCGACGATTTCGGCACCGGCCACTCGACGGAGGAGCGGGTGAGCCTGCTTCAGCCCGATATCGTCAAGATCGACGGCGGCTGGTTCGCGGAGTTCTGCCGCCACGCCGCCGCCGAACGATTTTTCCGCCCGCTGGTCTCCAGCCTGCACGACCGCGGCGCCAAGGTGCTGGTCGAAGGCATCGAGCAACCGGTTCATTTGCGCGTCGCGCTCGATGGCGGTGTCGACCTGCTGCAGGGGTTTCTGCTCGCCCGGCCGGCGCTTGCCGGCACCATCTTCGACGAAGAGCCGATCGCCATCGATGCGCTGCTGGGCAGGGAGAACAATGTCGTGCCGTTGTTCGGCTAGACACGTCGGCAATTGGCGAAAGCCGTTGCTCTCATCACCGCCGCTGATTGTCCGACCAAAACAAATCATTGGTAGAGGACGCCGCCGCTGCGATACTCGCCTGTACAAGGCAGCGCTCCGGGGACCGTCCATGATACTCTACAGCATGATCGACAGCGGCAATTGCTACAAGCCGCGCCTGCTGATGGCCAAGCTTGGCCTCGCCTTCACCACCATCGAAGTGAGTTCGCACACCGGCGACACGCGAAAGGCCGACTTCGTCGCCAAGAACCCGAACGCCATGGTGCCGCTGCTCGAGCTCGACGACGGCCGCCGGCTGGCCGAGTCCAACGCCATCCTGCTCTACCTCGCCGAAGGCACGCGCTTCCTGCCGCGGGACAAGTATGAGCGGGGGCTTGCCTATCAGTGGCTTTTCTTCGAGCAGTACAGCCACGAACCCTACATCGCCGTGCGCAAGGCGCTGCTGACCTTTCCCGAGCGCGCCAGCGATGCGACGCCCGAGCGGCTGGCGGTGACGCTGGAGCGCGGCAACAAGGCGCTCGGCGTGATGAACAAATGTCTGGAGAACAACGCCTTCTTCGCCGGCAGCGCCTTCAGCGTCGCCGACATCGCGCTCTATGCCTACACGCATACGGCCGAGCAGGGCGGCTTCCAGCTCGACGCTTATCCGGCTGTCGTGGCCTGGCTCGGCCGCGTGGAGGCGGATCCGGGGCATGTTCCGATCGGGTGGGTGGGATAAGCAGTCCCAGCAAAGCTTCGCCGGCTTCGCCTAACTCCAGACAAACAAAAAGGCGGGATAAATCCCGCCTTCCCATTTCGGTAGCCTGATCGGGAGCGTCCGGTCCGGGCTGGCAGCTATCTGCTGTTCCAGCGTTTCGGTCTTTCCGCTCCGGGCGCGCTTCTCGCGCGACCGTCAGTACATCCGTGACTTGCCGCGCGCCCCGAGCTCTCGCCCGGCGCGCGCCATTTTCAAAATCAGGCTGCCTTGCTCAGAGAACCAGCGGACGACTTGCCGGTGCGGCGGTCCTGCTCGATCTCGAAGTTGATCTTCTGGCCTTCGACCAGGGTCGACAGACCAGCGCGCTCGACAGCGGAGATGTGGACGAAAACGTCCGCGCCGCCCGCGTCAGGCTGGATGAAGCCGAAGCCCTTGGTGGCGTTGAACCACTTGACCGTTCCAGTTGCCATTTTAGATAGTCCTTCAACATTTGCTTTAGTTTGACCAGACCAACGTCCAGCCGGTGTGCATCGAGATTTTGGAGATAGACGTCAGCAAACGCGAAGATCGCGAGGCCCGGATCGATCGGCCGAAATATCAATGGGGCTGATATAGTCTGCTTTCGTTCCAAAAACAAGACTGCGTGAAAAAACCGTGATCGCGGCACTGCCCAACGCCCGCCCCAATGTGGTGAAATCGTTGCGGAAGATTGCGCTGTCTGGCCGCGGATCAGGGGAGGAGACCATGAAAACCATTGTGCTTGCCGCCTGCCTGACGCTGGTGGCCGCCGAGGCGCAGGCGATTTCGCGCTACGACCCGACGCATATGAGCTGTGGCAAGGTGCAGTCGACGATAGCGCGGCAGGGCGCGGTCATCCTGCGCTACCAGTCGAAACGTGTGCCGGGGCTGCCGCTCTACGACCGCTACGTGCAGAGCCAGCAATTCTGCACCATGGGCGAGGTGAGAACGCGCGCCTATGTGCCGAGCGCCGACGCCAAATCCTGCCCGGTCTACAACTGCAAGCGGCCGGACAACGATCGGCATTTCCGCCGGCGCTTCTTCCACAACAACTAATGCATGTCGCCCAGAAGTGTGCAGCGGTTCCGGGACAACGACATGCATCGAAACAAAGACTCAGGCGCGTCGCCTGAATCCCTTCCAACGCGACGCGCTTTAGCGGAGCGCGGCTCATCAACGGGCCGGAATCCTTTGCTGACCCGATAACCGCGCTGCCTGGAGCAACAGTACTTTCAATCTTGGATGTGCTGCATGAGCATGGACACGAATCGCGTTACTTTCTGCGGGCGAAAGCGCGCCGCCGGATAGACCACGTGAATGCCGCCGGAAGGCAGCGACCAGTTCGGGAGCATATGGACGAGGCGGCCCTTCGATAGATGATCGATGACCAGGTAGTCCGGCAGGATTGCCAGTCCGCCGCCGGCGAGCGTCGCCTCCAGTACGGCCGGGGTCGAATTTATGGAGAACGCTTCGCGCATTGTGATGGTCCGTCGCTCGACATCGCCGCGGGCAAAGGTCCAGGTGAAGGGCTTGCGAAGCACGGCATTGGCAACGAGCGGCAAGAGAGAAAGATCTTCTGGTTCGCCGACCGTGACCTTGGCAGCGAAATCCCGCGAGGCGACCAGTATCTGCCGGAAGGTGCCGATGCGACGCGCCTGCTGGCTGGAGTCTTCCAGCCAGCCGACCCGGATGGACAGGTCTATCTTGTTACCGATCAAATCAATTTTAGCATCGGAAATAGAGAGCTCGACGCCGCAAGCCGCAAATTTCTGCCGAAAGCGCGCGGCGATCGGGGCAACCACGATCGTCCCATAATCATTGGGCGCGGAAACGCGCAGTACGCCGGCCACCTCAGTGTTGGCCTCCCCAATCTCGGCAACCGCCTCTTCGACATCCCGCAGGATTAGAACGCACCGTGCATGGAGACGGCGACCCGCTTCCGTCGGCTCGAGCCTTCGCGTCGTGCGTACGAGAAGCGTGGCCTGCAGTTCGGCTTCAAGACGGGCGACCTGTTGGCTGACGACGGTTTTCGTAATGCCAAGTCGCTCGGCTGCGCGGGTAAAAGAACCTGCGTCGACCACCGTGGCAAAATAGGCGAGGCGGTTGAGGTTGATGGGTTCCATGGGATGCCTTGAGTTAATTGTAATGTTTTAGCACACAGTTTGTATCATTATAGGTAATTTATCGATTAATCCGGCGGGCTTACCATCCGCGCGGGTTCTATCGATGAAAACACGCACATGCGGATAGCGATCACGGGCTGATCCCGTCCAATTCAACGGAGTTATTCCATGTTCACGAGGAGACAGATCATGAAGACGTCATTGGCCCTAGGCGCAACCGCCGTATTCGCCCCTGTCGACGGCGGCCAAGCTGCTGGCAGCAAGCTTGGCTGGAAACACTTTCCGGCAGGTCCGAACGGCTTCTTCCGGGCGCCAGTGCTGCTTTCCGGACCTAGCGAAGCCCTGTTGATCGACGGCGGCTTCACCTATCCGGACGGCAAGGCGCTGGCCGAGGCCATCAAGGCCACCGGCAAGAAGCTGACCACCATCTATGTCAGCCAGTCCGATCCCGACTACTACTTCAGCCTGAAACCGGTGCGGGAAGCCTTTCCCGAGGCAAAGGTGATTGCTGCCTCCGCCACGCTGGAAGCCATCAAGGGCAATGTGGAGAAGAAGCTTGCCGTTTGGGGCCCGCAGTTGAAGGAAAACGGTCCCCAGGCTCTGTCCGACATCGTTCTTCCCGTGGCATTCGACGGCCCCACACTCACCGTCGATGGCGAGGCGATCGAGATCGTCGATGCGGAACAAGGACTTGCCAACCGCCGCTACCTGTTCGTGCCCTCGCTCAATGCCGTATTCGGCGGGGTTATGATCTTCGGGGGTGTTCACGTCTGGACCGCCGACACGCAGACCAAGGAAAGCCGCGCCGCTTGGGTCAAGACGCTGGAGGCGATTGCCGCCCGCAAGCCCGCCGTCGTGGTGCCGGGCCATATGGCCCCCGATGCCGCTACTGGTCCCTCGGCCGTGGATTTCACCAAGTCCTATCTTCTCGCCTTCGAGGAAGAGCTGAGCAAGGCGGCCGACAGCGCCGCTCTAAAGGCCGCCATGGAGGCCCGCTTCCCCGGTCTCGGCATGGGTGTCGCCCTCGATATCGGGTCCAAGGTCGCCAAGGGCGAGATGAAGTGGGGCTGACATGGCGACGAACCTCGACTTGATCCGGAGCACCTACGAGGGGACCTCCGAGGAGAACGGCCGCAATCTTCTGGCTGTTCTTTCCCCCGATGTCGAATGGACGGAGGCGGAAGGATTCCCCTACGCCGGCACCTATGTCGGCGTCGAGGCCCTGATGCAGGGCGTCTTCACGCGGCTCGGATCGGAATGGACCGGATACCACGCCGACGTGCACACCTTCATGGCCGATGGGGACCGGGTAGCGGCCTTTGGCGTGTATTCCGGCATCTACAGGGCGACGGGAAAGTCGATGACGGCACCGTTCGCTCATCTCTATGAACTGCGGGACGGCAAGATCGTCCGCATGCGGCAATATGTCGATACGGTCCTGGTCGCGCGCGCCCTGACCTGACTAATCCACAATCCAAGGAGAAATCGATGTTACTCAAATCCTTCGCGGCGGCCGCTTTCGCCGCCGTGGCCCTCACCACGGTCGCACATGCGGGAACCGCCAAGCCAGCCAAGGAGGCGGTGCAACAGCATGAGCTGACGCAAAATAACAAGGCGCTCGTCCTGAAGGCCTATCAGGCGCTGTTCGGCGATCACGACCTTACCGCGCTCGATCGTTACTGGGCGCAAAACTATATCCAGCACAATCCGACGATGACGGACGGTCGCGACTCGGTCAAACAGCTGCTCGAAAGCCTGGGTGTCGCTCATTGGCCAAAACAGAAGGTCGACTTCAAGCGGGTGATAGCCGAAGGCGACCTCGTCATGACCGAGGTCGTTCAGCCGAAGCAGGGCCAATCGCCGGAAACCGTCATCGTGGATATCTTCCGCGTTGAAAATGGCAAGATCGCCGAGCATTGGGACGTGATGCAGCCCGTGCCAGCCAACCCAACCAATAAGCGACCCATGTACTGAGCCGGGCCGTTTGGCCGCGCCGGCAGGGGTCAGAATCCGAACGAGACCTGCGCCGGCGGCGGCGGGCCGACGCGCACGCCTTCCATGGCCAGCATCTTTTCCTTGGTGACGGAGCCGCCGGGCGCCGAGAAGCCGCCGATCTTGCCGCCGGCGGCAAGGATGCGGTGGCACGGGATGACCAGCGGTACCGGATTGGCGCCAAGGGCGGCACCGGTTTCGCGCGGCAGGCCGGCATGGCCGGCGCGCTTGGCGAGTTCGCCATAGGTGGTGGTTTGCCCATAGCTGAGTTTGCGCGCCGCGTCGTAGATGGCGAGGCGGAAATCGTCGATGCCGTCGAGATCGACCGGCACATTGGTGAAATCGACATCCTCGCCCGCGGCGTAAGCCTTGATCGAGGCGACCAGCTCGACCACCCATGGCGGTTGCTTGGTGGAGGCGGAAACGCCGGCATGGCGCATTAGCCGCCGCTCCACGGCTTCGCGGCTGCGTTCGGGCAGGCAGAGCCGGATCAGGCCCTTTTCGCTCCAGGCGATGCCCATGAAACCGATCACTGTTTCTAACACTGCGTGGCCAGCTGTGATCGAAGTTGTCGTTTCCATGATGCGCTCCCTTCCGCAAAGCGGCGAAATCCGGGATTCCTGCCGGTACATATCAGGAACAATATGGCAGTTCGGCCCGAGTCTCGCCACCCGAAAACCACCAGACGGCCCCGATTGCCCGCCCTGAATCGCTGGTGTAAGGGATTTCTTAACACCAGACGAACCGGACCCGAGCGCGGCTTGCCAGCAAAACAAACCCTTATCGCGATCGGCGTGATCGTGGCGGCAGCAGCAATGAGCGGCTGCACCTCGACCTCGCAGATGAAAGCCGCGCCGTCCCTGACCGAAACAGCGACCGTTGCCGGCAGCGATGCCGGCTTCACCATTCCGCTGCCGGAGACGGTTTCGGTGCTGCCGCAATCTTCCGGCATTGCGCCGGTCCAGACCGCCGAGTTGACGCCTGGAGCGACAACCCCGCCGACGCTGGATGCCGCCGCGCAGCCTGCCGCCGCGACCGCGGCCTTTGCCGGCGCAACGCCTACGGCGCCGGCCGCACCCGCCATCATGATCGCTAGCCCCAGTGCCTGGCAGGCGCCGCCGCCGGCCAAGGCGGCCCAGCCGGTCAAGGCAGGCCTGCCGGTGATCCAGTCGGCCGAAACCTATAAGACCGCCGGGCTCATCGCGCCGGCGGTCGCCAAGGCTGGCCAGAAATTGCCTGGCGTGCAGCAAGTGGCCTATGTCGTGCCGCAGAACCCGGCGGCACTGGTGCAGTTCCCGTCGGCGCCGATTGATCCGGCCGCCACGGAAGAGCACACGGGCGTGCGGGGCGATGTCGACAAGCTGATCGTCAAATACGCTGCCCTCTACCAGGTGCCTGTCGACCTAGTGCGCCATGTCGTCAACCGCGAGAGCACCTTCAATCCCAAGGCCTACAACAATGGCCATTGGGGGCTGATGCAGATCAAGCACGCGACGGCGCGCGGCATGGGCTATGACGGGCCGGCCAAGGGCCTGTTCGACGCCGAGACCAACCTCAAATACGCGGTCAAATATCTGCGTGGCGCCTGGCTGGTGGCCGACGGCAACGCCAAGAAGGCCGACTGGCTCTACCAGACCGGCTATTATTTCGACGCCAAGCGCAAGGGCCTGCTGGAGGCGACCGGCCTCGGCGTCGACCGCAAGCGGCACCGCCTGCAGCCCGACGCCTGAGCGCGATGCCGCAACCGCGCCCGCCGGCCCCGAACGACATCCGGCTGCGCAAGATCCTCGATGAGACGCTGATTGCACCGCACTGGCCGGACGGTTTTGCCATGCGCACTTTCGAACCCGGCGATGCAGCGCCTCTGCATGCGCTGCTGAGCGAGGTGTTCGACGACGGCACCGACGGTCCGTTCGACCAATGGTGGCCGCGCATATCAGGCGATCCGGAGTTCGACCCGGCGCTGTGCTTCCTGGTCATCGACGCCAAGGGCCGGCTGGCGGCGGCGGCGCTGTGCTGGAATTCGGCCTTCGTCAAGGATCTCGCCGTTCATCCCGAGGCGCGCGGCCAAGGCGTCGGCGAAGCGCTGATGTGGCACGCTTTCGCCTGTTTTCGTGAACGGGGCGCTGACCGTGTCGACCTGAAGACCAATACCGTCGGGAATCCCGCCGCCGTCAGGCTCTACCAACGGCTCGGCATGTTCGAGGTGGACTGGGCGGGCTGATCAGATATCCGGCGCGTTGGCAAGCAATCGCCCGGCGCTGTTCGCAAAAATGTCGGAACCGATCGTGCCGGGCCGTCCTTGGGTCGCAGAGCAACCGCGCCGGGACGCCGGCGCCGACCCATGGGAGCCGACCATGATCACCTTTCCCAACGAATCCGCCAGATACCGCACCGCACGCGAAAAACTGCTGAAGAAGGAAATCGAACTGCGCCGCGCCATGGAAGCGGTGGCCGAAGCGCGTCGCGCCCTGCCGCCGGGCGGGTTGATCCGCCAGGACTACGTCTTCGATGCGCTTGATGCCGACGGCAAGCCGGCGAAGACAAAACTGTCGGAGCTGTTCGCGCCCGGCAAGGACAGCCTGATCCTCTACCAGATGATGTTCCCGCGCCATCCGCAGGAAACGCGCGACGTGGCGGCGAGCGGCGGCACGGCGAAGCTCGCCCGGCCAGACCAGCCATGCCCGTCCTGCACGGCGCTGCTCGACCAGTTCGACGGCGCCGTCGGCCATCTCCAGGCGGCCGGCTTCAATTTCGCCGTGGTGGCGAAAACCGCGCTGGAGAACCTGGTGACGCTCGGCCGCGACCGTGGCTGGAAGAACATGCGGCTGGTGTCGTCCGCCGCCAACAGTTTCAAGCGCGACTATAATTCCGAGGACGCCGCCGGCGCCCAGTTGCCGCTGCTGTCGGTGTTCCATCGCGATGGCGACGGGATCAGGCATTTCTGGTCGTCCGAGCTTGGCTTCGCGCCAACCGACCCAGGCCAGGACCCGCGCGCCATCGGCACCTGCGAGACCCTGTGGAACCTCATGGATTTCACGCCGCAGGGCCGGCCGGACTGGTACGAACAGCTGCAATATGGGGAAGGGTGTTGCCGTTGAGGGGGAAGGCAAGACGCTACCTTATCGCTTTTTGCGCTCTACGGCGCCCCCCTCTGTCCTGCCGGACATCTCCCCCACTAGGGGGGAGATAGGCCGTTATTTTCGCCATCGCCAATTTTCAACTTTGCAAGAAAGGAGCCGGCGCGAAAACTGCTAATCTCCCCACCTGTGGGGGAGATGTCCGGCAGGATAGAGGGGGGCGCCGTAGAGCACGAACACCTCTGCTACAGTGCAACGATCCATCCAGGGAAGCACCCCATGCCCAAGATCGACCTGCTATCCGTCCCCGCGCGCCGAGGCTCCGGCTATCCCGCGCCTTTCGACGCCCCTTGCGCCGCCCGCACGCGCCGTCGCCTGGGGGACGCCGGCGGGCTCACCGATTTCGGCGTCAATCTGATGACACTCCCGCCCGGTGGCTGGTCGAGCCAGCGCCACTGGCACAGCCATGAGGACGAATTCGTCTATGTGCTGGAAGGCGAGTTGACGCTGGTCGAGGATGGCGGCGAGACGCTGCTCAAGGCCGGGGACTGCGCGACCTTTGCCAAGAACAGCGGCAACGGTCACCACATGATCAATCGGTCGTCGGTTACAGCCCGCTACCTCGAAGTCGGCTCGCGCAACATGGACGATGTCATCACCTGCTCCGACATCGACCTGATGAGCCCCAGTTCGGATGGGCGGTTTTTGCACAAGGGCGGCACGCCTTATCCGGGGCAGGGGTGAGGGCTGGACCATGCGTCGGCGCTGGCGTTCTGCCAGCGTCGGGATAAGCTCCCGGCAATCAAAGGTTGGCGCCAAGGCCCCCTCATCCGACTGCTTCGCGGCCACCTTCTCCCCGAGGGGAGAAGAGGGAAGCGCTGGCGCTCGCAGTCTCCTCTCCCCTCGGGGAGAGGTCAGCCGAGCGAAGCGGAGGCTGGGTGAGGGGGCCTGGCGCTAACCTTGCCAAAAAGGGAGCGTCACCGTGAAAAAAGAAGTCATCGAAGTGCCCGTCATGTCGGCCAAGGTGCGGGCGCTCGGCCTGCCCTGTTCGACGGCGGTGAAGGCCAACGGTTTCGTCTTCATCTCGGCGACGCCGCCGGTCGACATGGTGACCGGCGAGATGGTGCGCGGCGACATCGAAACGCAGACCGAGGCGTCACTGAAGGCGCTGAAGCATTGCCTGGAAGCGGCCGGCACCTCGCTGGAAAACGTGGTGATGGTGCGCATCTACGCCGTCAATTCGGGGTTCTACAACGCCATCAACCGGGTCTATGCGCGGTATTTCAGCACGAACCCGCCGGCGAGGAGTTTCGTGCCGGTGGCGTCGTGGCCGATGGAGTTTGACATCGAGATCGAATGCGTGGCGGTGGCGTGAGGAGGGTTTGGCTCCACCTCTTCCACAAGGGGGAGAAGGGAAAGACGGCGCTGGCGTTCGTCCGGTAGCGCGATAATCTCCCTGCAGACCATGGGAGATCGTCATGAACAAGGAAATCGTCGAAGTGCCGGTGTTGTCGGCTGCGGTGCGCGCGCTCGGCGTGCCGTTATCGCTGGTGACCAAGGCTGCCGGGCTGGTCTTCGTCTCCGGCACGCCGCCGCTCGATATTGCGACCGGCAGACTGGTCAAGGGCGACATCGAGGCGCAGACCGAAGCGTCGCTGAAGGCGCTGCGACATTGCCTGGAAGCCGCCGGCACTTCGCTGGACAATGTGGTGATGGTGCGCATCTACGCCGTCAATTCCGGCTTCTACGGCGCGATCAACCGGGTCTATGCCAGGTATTTCCCCGAAAACGCACCATCGCGGACGTTCGTGCCGGTGGCGTCCTGGCCGATGGAGTTCGACATCGAGATTGAGTGCGTGGCGGTGGGGTGATTTGCCACCGCCGCACGAAAGCAAGCGACAGAAGGCCTTCGTGGCGCGGTCGGGAAAGAATTAGTGTTCGGCGCATTGGAGCGCAATGGTGAGTTCTGCGCCTTCCGCATTCGCCGACTATTTCCACACCAACTCAATCGAGGGCGCCTGGTCGCATATCAAGGGTCAGATTTACCGTGTCGATCACCGGATTTCACACAAGCATCTAGGCAACTATCTTTCCGAGATGACGTGGCGCTACAATCATTGCGAAATTGGGAACGGAACGCGCATGAACGCGCTGCTTGGTCAGAGCCAAGGCCGTCTCATGTACAGGGAGCTAATTGCATGAGCAAGAAGCTGAAACGATCAACTGGCCTCGAAGGCGTGCCCTTCGGGAAAGTGCTTGAACGATTATTCGGAGTTGACCCGAAAGAAATAGAATCCGAGATTGAAAAGACAAAGCGTGAAGAGGGGGAGACAAAACGCTATGTCGAAGAACGACGAGAAAGCATCCGACGGGGGGCGAGACGGTCAAAAGGACGATTCAGTCTATGATTTTCTCTATTTCGATACCCAGCGCGTAGGCTCATTTCTAGCGCAGTTCGACCCCTCCGGTCATCTACAGGAAGTCACCCAGCACGAGAGCGTCGCAAAGGGCACCAAGCGGGGTTTTTCCGTCAAGCTTGGCGGCGGGGCTTCCTATGCTGGAACCGGCGGCACAGGCGAGGTTAGCTTTGAGCGAGGACCTAGTGAGATTGGTTCTGAGAGCAGCGACCTAGTTTATGATCCTCTTTGGGCCAACGCGCGCGATTTTCTCGACTATCTTAATGAGCGTAACTTGCTCCATCGAGACATCAAAACTGCTCGGATTGGGCAAATCGTCCTTTCGTCCGGCAACCTTGCCGTCTTTGATCTAGGGGTTTTGCGCGGCATGTGGGATTTGCCTACCGTCAAGAAGGCAATTCTGAAGGGGGCTAGTGCTCCGGCCTTAGAGCCGAGCAATGCATCGCTGAATCGCCACGGGAAGCGGGCCGCCGAAGCCGCTAAGATTGCGAAACAACAAAGCGCGCCGTCCGAGGCAGAGCTTGCAATCGAAATGCTGACTGTTTTGCCTCACACTACACAGGCCGCTGTCAGCTCAAGTGATGGCAATTTGTCCGTGTGGTTTAATCTCGCCGAGAAGAATATGACGATATCGGCCACCAACCTGTTTTTGAAGCACGGCCTTACCATAGCAGGAACATGGAATATCGTCGGGGTATTGGATGCGATGCCGGATCAAGAAACGATTCCGGGTATGGCTGCAATCGAACAAATGCTTGCGGGAACAAAACTCAGTTTTCTCACTCAAAGTATGGCGGGAGGGTTGGTCCCTGCAGTCAGAACCTTGCTTGGACGTCCTACCGATTCGTTCGGCGTTACGCCCCTACTTCTATTCCGCGAAATCGCCCGCTAGGTCATACCCATATAGGTCCCACAACGAGGTGGTTCCTCTTATGAGCGGGCGCTGCCCCTCATCCGCCTGCCGGCACCTTCTCCCCGTTGAACGGGGAGAAGAAAGCCAATCACCCTAAGCAAAATACTCCTGCAGAGGCCTGACCTCCAGGCTCCCCGCCTTCAGCGCCGCGATCGCTTCCGCCACAGCCGCCGCACCCGACAGCGTCGTGTAATACGGCACCTTCTGCATCAGCGTCGCCCTGCGTAGCGACTTCGAATCCGACACCGCCTTCTGTCCATCGGTCGTATTGAACACGATCTGAACCTGCCGGTTGCGGATGGCGTCTTCGATGTGGGGGCGGCCTTCGAGCACCTTGTTGATCTTCTGGGCGTCGACGCCGTTTTCGGCGAGGAAGCGGGCGGTGCCGGAGGTTGCCAGTACCTTGAAGCCGAGGCCGGCCAGGCGCTTCACCGCCGGCAGGATGCCTTTCTTGTCCTCGTCGCGCACCGAGACGAACAGGGTGCCGGAGCGGGGCAGGTCAACGCCCGCGCCGAGCTGGCTCTTCGCGAAGGCCAGGGCGAAATCGCGGTCGAGGCCCATGACCTCGCCGGTCGAGCGCATTTCCGGGCCGAGCAATATGTCGACGCCGGGGAAGCGGGCGAAGGGGAAGACGGCTTCCTTGACGGCGATATGGCCGGGGTTTCTGGGGTCGGGCATGGCGCCGTAATGGGCGAAGGCGTCTTCCAGCGTCTCGCCGGCCATGATGCGGGCGGCGATCTTGGCGATGGGGCGGCCGACAGTCTTGGCGACGAAAGGCACGGTGCGGGACGCGCGCGGGTTGACCTCCAGCACATAGACCGTGCCGTCCTTGATCGCATACTGCACGTTCATCAGGCCGCCGACATTGAGCGCGCGGGCAAGGGCCGATGTCTGGCGTTCGAGCTCATCGACCAGTTCCGAAGGCAGCGAGTGCACCGGCAGCGAGCAGGCCGAGTCGCCCGAATGGATGCCGGCTTCCTCGATGTGTTCGAGAATGCCCGAGACGAAGGTCGCCTTGCCGTCGCAGAGGCAGTCGACGTCGACCTCGATGGCGCCACTGAGGTAGGTGTCGAACAGCAGCGGGTTCTTGCCGAGCAGCGTGTTGATCTGGCCGGTCTTGTCGTTGGGGTATTTCTGCTTGATGTCCTCCGGCACAAGGCCGGGCACGGTGTCGAGCAGGTAGCTCTGCAGCATGCTCTCGTCATGGATGATCTGCATGGCGCGGCCGCCCAGCACATAGGACGGGCGCACCACCAGCGGGAAGCCGAGCTCGCCGGCGACGGTGCGGGCCTGCTCGACCGAATAGGCGATGCCGTTCTTCGGCTGGCTGAGGTTGAGCTTGTGCAAGAGCTTCTGGAAGCGGTCGCGATCCTCGGCGAGGTCGATCATGTCGGGCGAGGTGCCGAGGATCGGGATGCCGGCCTTCTCCAGCGCGTCCGCCAGCTTCAGCGGCGTCTGGCCGCCGAACTGGACGATGACGCCGACCAGTTCGCCGGACGCCTGCTCGGCGCGCAGGATCTCCAGCACGTCCTCCGCCGTCAGCGGATCGAAATAGAGCCGGTCCGAAGTGTCGTAGTCGGTCGAGACCGTCTCCGGGTTGCAGTTGATCATGATCGCTTCATAGCCGGCGTCGCGCAGCGCGAAGGCGGCATGGCAGCAGCAATAGTCGAACTCGATGCCCTGGCCGATGCGGTTCGGGCCGCCGCCGAGGATGACGACCTTCTTGCGCGACGAGACCTGCGCCTCGTTGGCGAGCGCGCCTGCGAACGGCACTTCATAAGTCGAGTACATGTAGGCGGTCGGCGAGGCGAACTCGGCGGCGCAAGTGTCGATGCGCTTATAAACTGGATGAACGTCGAGCTTTTCGCGAATCTTCTGAATCACTTCGGCGTCGGTCTTCGTCAACGAGGCGAGGCGGGCGTCGGAGAAACCCATCGCCTTCAGCATGCGCAGATTGACGGCGTCCTGCGGAATGCCGTGCTCGCGGATGCGGGCTTCCATGGCGAGGATGCCTGATATCTGCTCGAGGAACCACGGGTCGATCTTGCACATGGCGTGCACATCTTCCAGCGACGTGCCCATGCGGATCGCCTGCGCCACCATGCGCAGCCGGTCGGGCGTCGGCGTGCCGAGCGCGGCGCGGATGGCGTTGCGGTCGTCGGCATGGTTGGCAACTGTCGCCCCATGGCCGAGGCCGGGGATCTCGATCTCGTCGAGGCCGGTGAGACCGGTTTCGAGACCGCGCAGCGCCTTCTGCAAGGACTCCTGGAAGGTGCGGCCGATGGCCATGACTTCGCCGACCGACTTCATGGCGGTGGTCAGCACCGGCTCGGCGCCGGGGAATTTCTCGAAGGCAAAGCGCGGGATTTTTGTCACGACGTAGTCGATCGACGGCTCGAACGAGGCGGGCGTGGCGCCGCCGGTGATGTCGTTCTCCAGCTCGTCCAGCGTGTAGCCGACGGCAAGCTTGGCCGCGATCTTGGCGATCGGGAAGCCGGTGGCCTTCGAGGCCAGCGCCGACGAGCGCGAGACGCGCGGGTTCATCTCGATGACGACGAGGCGGCCATCGGCCGGGTTGACCGCGAACTGCACGTTGGAGCCGCCGGTCTCGACGCCAATCTCGCGCAGCACCGCCAGCGAGGCGTTGCGCATCATCTGGTATTCTTTGTCGGTGAGGGTCAGCGCCGGGGCGACGGTGATGGAATCGCCGGTGTGCACGCCCATCGGGTCGATGTTCTCGATCGAGCAGACGATGATGCAATTGTCCGCCTTGTCGCGGACGACCTCCATCTCGTATTCCTTCCAGCCGAGCACGCTTTCCTCGATCAGCACTTCGGTGGTCGGCGAGGCATCGAGGCCGGACTGGACGATGTCGTAGAATTCGGCCCGGTTGTAGGCGATGCCGCCGCCGGTGCCGCCCATGGTGAAGGAGGGGCGGATGATGGCGGGCAGGCCGACATGGTCGAGCGCCTGGGCGGCGATCGCCATACCGTGGCTGATGTAGCGCTGCTTGCGGTCGCCTTCGCCGAGGTTCCAGCGGGTTTCCAGCGCATCCAGCTCGGCGTCGAGATTCTCGGGCTTTTCGGCCTTCAGCGCCGCGCGCTCGGCTTCGTGCGTCTTGCGATCGGCGTTCTTGACGTCGGTGGCGTTGGCCAGCATCGACTTCGGCGTTTCCAGCCCGATCTTGCTCATCGCCTCGCGGAACAGCGCGCGGTCCTCGGCCTTGTCGATGGCATGCGCGTCGGCGCCGATCATCTCGACATTATAGCGCTCCAGAACGCCCATGCGGCGCAGCGACAGCGCGGTGTTGAGCGCGGTCTGGCCGCCCATGGTCGGCAGCAGCGCGTCGGGCCGCTCCTTTGCGATGATCTTGGCGACCACCTCAGGCGTGATCGGCTCGATATAGGTGGCGTCGGCCAGTTCCGGGTCGGTCATGATGGTGGCCGGGTTGGAATTGACCAGGATGACGCGAAAACCCTCTTCCTTCAGCGCCTTGCAGGCCTGGGTGCCGGAATAGTCGAATTCGCAGGCCTGGCCGATGACGATGGGGCCGGCCCCGATGATCAGGATCGACTTGATGTCAGTGCGTCTTGGCATGGCGAAAATTCCGTTTCGGCGGGCGGCTTGCACAAAAAACCGGGACGGGAAGACCCGGCCGGTTGTGCTCGCGATTCTGGTATCAGGCTAGGAGGGCCTTATAGGGAAGAGTTTTGGCAGATGTAACCCCGAAAATGAGGGTAGGCAGTAGCGATTAGGCAGTAGGGATTAGGAGAACATAGGGGAACAACGAGCATGATCTCCCCTGTTGCCCATTCCCTACTGCCTACTGCCCACTGCCTGATCTCCAAACGCTACCGTGTCCGTGATCTCGAAGCGTTCGGAAACCCCGACACGGATCAGGTTGAGCGTGCCTTCGCGGGTGAAGCGGAACTCGTCCGATGAGTCCGAGCCCGCCGGCTTGCCGCCATGGAAGGTGATGACGCGCGTGCCGCCATCCGGCCAGGTCACGGTCACTGTGCTGTCACTGTCTTTGTGCGCGACGCTGACCGCGCAGCGGGTCATCGGCTGGCCGACATCGCGCGCGCAGGGAATGCCGCCGGCAGCGTCGGGGGCGGATGCCGAGTCGGGATTGTCATTGGCCGCGAATGCCAGGCGGTAGGCATCCTCGATGGCCGTCCTGGCGATTGCATCGGTGGATTTCGGCCCGGCTTCGGCATCGACCGCCTGATCCGCCTCGCCCAGGCGCTTGGTCAGGTCGGGCAGTGCGGCCGCGTCATCGCCTGATGTTTCGGTGCCCGCGTCCGTCACAACAGCCGGATTGACGGGAACGAGGTAGCGCGCGGGCGCCCAGCCGGTGGCCTTGGGGTTGTCCGACTCGACCTTGCACCAGGGGTGCCCGTTAATGTCGTTGCAACCGAGGTTCCTGACGCTTGCACCGGCGGCCAGACGGGTCTCGGTCTTGCCGATCGGCGATGGCTTGGCACGGATGTTGAGGAGATCGTCGGGGGCCAGCCCGGTGACGATGGAGATGAACGGCGTGTCTTCGGCGTAAGCCGGAACAGCGGTCGCAAGCACTGTCAGCAGCGAGGGTGTGGCGGCCATCAGCGCGAAGAGCGTTGTCCGCAGCGTAATCCGGCGCCTCATCACTTGGCTGTCGGCGATCAATTGCATTACCAAAGGCACCGCCAGAACCCGAAAACGCTGCCGCACGCGAAGCCGGTTTTATAAGTGACGGTGCGCCGCCATGTCTACAAGCGAGATGTTCTCGCGGCTTTGCGTCCGAATTCGGGACGCTCAGCTTGGCATGAATGCAAGTGCATTCAGCCTGGCATGAAACCAGTCCTGAGCGCGTGGGCCCATTCCGGGCGTCCCGCCTGTTCGGCCTGCCGCGCCGCCGCCTCGTGGTCGTAGTCGACGGCAATCGTCTCGAAACGGTCGGGCCGGCCTTCGCCATCCAAGGTGACAATGCCGTAGCGGGCATGCGGCGAGCCCTGCTCGGAGATATGCGCCGGCGGCGTGTCGTCATCATAGGCGGGGCAGCCGATGCTGCCCGGGTTGAAGATGACGGGACCATCGGGAACGCGAACCAGTTCCGCGCGGTGGCTGTGGCCGCACAGCGCGATGCGGCAGGCCGGGCCGAGCGCCTTCAGCCGCCGCCGGACCGCCGCCAGCGGCGCGCGCACCAGCTGGCCGTCGACCACCGCGTCGGTGAGATATTTCTCGTCATGGTCGGGGCGGGCGTGGAAAGCGACGATACCTGGCGCGATCTCCAGGGTAAGCGGCTGTGCGAAAAGCACCGCGCGCTGCGCTTCGGTCAGCCGCTCCTGCGCATAGACGTCGGACGCCCACATGGTCTCGTCGGCCGGATCGGCGGCGACGCGGCGGTCATGATTGCCGCGCACCGTCGGCAGGTTCAGCGCTTCAAGCCGCGCAAACGTCTCGCGCGGCCAGAGCGGGCCGGAAACGCTGTCGCCGAGATTGACTGTCAGCTCAGCGCCGCCGCGCCGCGCCAGGTCGTCGAGCACGGCGTCAAGGGCCAGGACGTTGCCGTGGATATCGGCGAGGACGGCAATACGCATGGTCGAGGCTCCGGTGGTGAGGCGGCGTTTCCTGTCCTTCGCGGAGCAGGGGGAGGTGGTGGCGAAGCGGCCGCAATGGGAGCTTCCTTGCCTTGGCCGGTTAACGCCAGGTGTGACTCAGGCCGATACTTCGATGTCATGGCCGCCGACCGCCGGCAGGTCTTCCACCGCCGCCGCGATGACGCTGTCGAGCAGGCCGGGGAAGCGAGCGTCGAGGTCGGCGCGGCGCAGCGTGATCATGCGATTGGTGCCGACCACTTCGGCGCGGGTGACACCGGCCTCGCGCAGTTTGGCAAGGTGATAGCTGAGATTGGTCTTGGAGCCGAGATCGAGGAACTGGCTGCAGTTCAGCGGCACGCCTTCCTTGCTGGCAAGGTAGCGGACGATGGCGAGCCGCGTCGGGTCGCCAAGCACGCCGAGCACGATCGGCAGGCTGATCTGGTCCGTATTGGGATGAGGTAGCGTCATGGCTGGAACCTAAGCACAGTTCGCGCCGATTTCAACGCATCCGTCCTCGCCTGCCCGTACACGCTGTTCCTCCCATTTCGATCCGTAGCGAACGACCGTGCTGACACAGGGCTGTCAGGAAGGTTCAGCTATTTTCCCCTGGCTTCATTGACATCATGCCATGTTATGTCCAATTGTTCAATAACTTTTGAACTAAGGACAGCTGCCATGGACAAGCGGATATTCTGGCTTGCGCTCGGATCGTTCGCGATCTCGACCGAAGGCTTCGTCATCTCCAGCCTTCTGCCCGACATCGCCAGGGATGCCGGCATTTCCATTCCTCTCGCCGGATCGCTGATCACGGCTTTCGCGCTCGCCTATGCGATCGGCACGCCGATCCTGGCGACGCTGACCGGCGAATGGGACCGGCGCCGCGTCATCCTGTGGACGCTGGTGTTCTTCGTTGTCGGCAACATTGCCGCCGCGCTCAGCTCGTCCTTCGAAGTGCTGTTGATCGCGCGCATCATCATGGCGCTGTCGTCGGGCCTGTTCGCCGCGACCGCGCAGGGCACGGCGGTGGCGCTGGTCGATGACCATCACCGGGCGCGTGCCATCGCCGTCGTGGTCGGCGGCACCACGGTTGCCGTCGCCGTCGGGGCGCCGCTTGGCGCGCTGGTCGCGGCCTTCGCCGGCTGGCGCGGCACCTTCTATGCCATTGCCGGGCTCGGCGCGCTCGCCGGCGCGATCCTGTGGTACCGGCTGCCGCGCGGCATCGTCGGCACCCGGCTGCCGCTGAAGCGCCGGCTTGCCGCGGCCATGCGTCCCGGCGTCATGCCCATCCTGTTGACCACGTTGCTGGCGCTGACCGGCGCCTTCACCGTCTTTGCCTATGTCGCGCCGCTTGCCATCGAGGGCGCCGGGCTCAGCCAGATCGCGTTGCCCGGCATGCTGCTCGCCTTCGGCGTCGGCGCCGTTATCGGCAACATTGCCGGCGGCCAGGCGGCGGACCGGTTCGGCGCCACCCGCACCGTCGGCTGGTCGCTGGCGCTGAGCGCGGCGATGCTGGTGATGCTGTCGGTCGTGCCGACCTTCCTGCCGCCGCACATTGCCGGGCCGGCGCTGATGGCGATGATGGTGCCGTGGGGCATTGTCGGCTGGGCGTTCCCGCCGGCGCAGGCCAGCCGCATCATCAAAATAGCGCCGGATGCCGCGCCGATCGTTCTGTCGCTCAACGGTTCGGCACTTTACCTCGGCGTGGCGCTGGGTGCCGTGGTCGGCGGCGGGGTGCTGCGCTACGGCGCGCCGGCCGATCTCGGGCTGATCGCGGCTGCCTTCCCGATCGTCGGGCTTGGCATCGTGCTGGCTGGGCGGATGCTGGCGCGGCCGGTGGCGATGCCGGCCGAATAGAACGTTTCGCGGATCGGACTGGCGGCCGCCCCTTCAGCCTGGAAGAGCGGCCGCCGGTGCCTCATAGTCCAGCGCGGCGACTTCATCCAGCATGGCGCGCAGATCGGCAGCCCGTTGCTTGCCGACCATGGCCTCGAAGCGCTGCTGGGCAATGCTCCACAATTTCGTTGCCTCGTCGAGCTTGGCGAGGCCCTGGCGTGTCAGCCGCACCCGCTTGACGCGGCGATCGTCCTTGTCGGCGAAGGCTTCGACATAGCCGTCGCGGATCAGCGGCTTCAGCGTGTGGCCGAGCGCCGACAGGTCCATGACCATCGCCTCGGCTATGGTGCCCATCGCCGGCTCGTTGCTGACGTAAATCTGGTATAGCAGGCCGTATTGCGTGCCCTTCAGCCCCGAAGGCGAGATCACATCGTCATAGAAACGGCCGAGCTTGCGCGCGGCACGCCGCAACGTTGCATTGTTGCAGGGGCTAAATCCCGGCATCGCAGTCTTGGTCATCACGGTTCCTCGCCGGCGAAGCGCTGCCGGCCTGCCGCAGAAATAGTTTCTGTCGCCTCCGTTGACAAGATAGTGGCATATACCTACTTCCACGAAAGTGGCATATGCCACTAATTGGAAATCAGGCGGCGGGACGAGGAAGATCGGCCTGTCTCGCCGGGCAGCAACAGAAGGAACAGGACAATGAGTGGACAGGAAAACAAGGGCACGGCGGTCGTCACCGGCGCTTCATCGGGCATAGGCGCGGTCTATGCGGACCGGTTGGCAGGGCAGGGCTATGACCTGGTACTGGTGGCACGGCGCGCCGACCGGCTCGAGGAATTGGCCGAGAAACTGCGCCATGCCTACGGCCGCAAGGTCAGCTTCATCGCCGCCGATCTGTCCGACGACAACGATGTGCGTCGTGTCGAACGGGTGATTTCAGCCGACGACAGTGTGACGCTACTGGTCAACAATGCCGGCCTTGGCGGCCAGCCGGTGGTGGCGACGGCCGATGCCGACGCGGCTGAGCGGATGATCAAAGTCAATGTCGTGGCGCTCACCCGCCTGACCCGTGCAGTGCTGCCGGGGCTTCTGGCGCGCAACCGCGGCGCCATCGTCAACATCGCCTCGGTGCTCGCCTATGACACGTCGTTCGGCGGCATCTACAGCGGTACCAAGGCCTATGTCGTCAACTTCACCGAAGCTCTGCATCGCGAGGTCGCGGGCACCGGTGTGAAGGTGCAGGCGGTGCTGCCGGGTGCTACCCGGACCGAATTCTGGGAGCTTTCCGGTGGCGATATCGACCAGCTTCCGAAGGAGATCATCATGACCGCCGACGATATGGTCGATGCCGCCCTTGTCGGTCTCGCCAAGGGCGAAGCCGTCACCGTGCCGGCGCTTGTCGATGCAGGCAAGCTGGATACATTCCTTGGTGCGCGCCAGGCCTTCTACGGCAGCCTGCACGCCGACAAGCCGGCCGCCCGCTACGCGGCTTGACCTAGCAAGGCTGGAGTTCCTCGCCCCCAACCGATGTGGGGGAGAGGAACCAGGTCTGTTCTAAGCCCCACGCCACATCGGAATGATCGACGCCGCCAGCACCAGCGCCAGCACGATGTTGAGCGCACGCCATTGCCATTCGGTCTTGAGCAGACGGGCCAGCACCATGCCGGCGACGCACCAGATGGACAACGAGATGGCGGCGGTGAGGCCGAAGGTCGAGCCGAGCAGCAGAGCGAGTTGTCCCGGTCCGTCGGCGAGCGCCGCGAACGAAGCCGCCGCGCCCAATCCCATCGCCCAGCCCTTGGGGTTCATCCACTGGATGCCGGCGCCGCCGAGAAAACTGTTCGGCCTGGCCATCGTCACATCGAGATTGGGCGGCCCGGCGCGGCCGATCTTGACCGCCAGCCACAGAAGATAGAGCGAGCCGGCGATCTTCATGGCCAGTTGCAGCGAAGGCACCGCAAGCAGCAGCCCGGCGAGCCCAGCGGCGGCCGCACCCGTCACCGTCGCGAGGCCGGCGGCGCTGCCGATCATCAGTGGCACCGAACGGCGAAAGCCGAATTGCGCGCCAGAGGCGGTGGACAGGGTCGTGGCGATGCCGGGCGTGGCGGTGGCGACGAACGCAAACAGGATGAGCGGCAGGATGGGCTGGAGCATGGGACGTCCTTTGTCGGAAGCTCCATGGTAGGCTTGAGCTGGCATCAGTAAATGCAATGTTTGTGATATCGTGCATTAGCATCTATAATGCCTGACATGATCCGTAACCTCGATACCGCATTGGTGCGCACCTTCGTCACCGTCGCCGACAAGGCGAGCATGACGGCGGCCGCCAATGCGCTGCACCTCACCCAGGGCGCCGTCAGCCAGCAGGTCAAAAGGCTGGAGGAAACGCTCGGCCGCAGCCTGTTCGAGCGCGACCGGCGCGGCCTGCGCCTGACGCGTGCGGGCGAGCGGCTGTTCGACAAGGCCAGGCGCCTGCTCAGCCTCAACGACGAGATCTGGGCCGAGATGGCAGGCAGCGCGGTTGCAGGCCAGGTGCGGCTCGGCGTGCCCTACGATCTGGTGGGCACCTTGCTGGTGCCGGTTTTGAAGGCCTATGCCGAGGCCTATCCACAGGTCGAGATTTCGCTGGTCTGCGCCTCGTCGCCGGAACTGTCGTCAGCGCTGGCGGCCGGCACCATCGACCTTGCGGTGATCGAGGAACGGGTCGGCCCGACATCTGGCGAGTGCCTGGCCATCGACCGGCTGGTCTGGGTCGGCGCCCGGGGCGGCGTGGCCCGCGCCAAGCGGCCGCTGCCCGTTTCGATCGTCGCCGAAACCTGCGCCTTCCGCCCGGCGGTGCTCTCGGCGCTCAACGAGCATGGGTTGGCATGGCGGACCGTGTTCGAGAACGGCAACATCGACGCGACGACGGCGACGGTGCGCTCCGACCTTGCCGTCACCACCTGGCTCGCTTCCACGGTGCCGGCCGACCTCGACATATTGCCGTTCGATGTCGGCCTGCCGCCGCTGCCGAATTTTGCCATCAATCTGCATTTGCCAAGGCACGGCGTCGGCCCGGCGGCGCAGGAATTCGCAAGGTTTATCCGGGATGGGCTGGCGCGGCGGCCGGCTGCGGCTTGAGGGATTGTCAAAACCTGGGCTCCTCACCCCCGCCATGGCGGGGGAGGGACCCAAGTTCTGTTACTTCCAGTTCTTCCGCCGCTCGAGCTCGGCGCCAGATGGCTCGCCCGTGACAAAGGAGCCGACCTTGATTTCGCCCGCGCGCTGGTAGGTCGCGATGATGACGCCGGTGCTCGAGGTCTGCGACTTGATAAGCTTGAAGGCGGCCGGCATCGCGCTATCGCCGAACAGGCGCTTGCCCTTGCCCAGCAACAGCGGGAAGATCATCAGCCGGATCTCGTCGATCAGCCCGTTGGCGAGCAAGGTCTGGATCAGATTGCCCGATCCCTGGATCAAAAGGTCGGGTCCATCCTCCTGCCTGAGGCGGCGCACCGCCGCGACGATGTCTTCGCCAAGCCATTGCGTGTTCTGCCAGGCGAGGGTGTCAGGCCGGTGCGTCGCCACATATTTGGTCGCCGGGTTGAAGGCATCGCCGATCGGATCTTTCTGATACGGCCAGTAGGCGGCGAAGATGTCGTAGGTCCTGCGGCCGAGCAGCAGGGCGAAGGGCTTGGAGAACAGCTCCTCCATTGCCGCGCCGCCCACCTCGTCGAAGTAATGGAAGGTCCAGCCGCCGAACTTGAAACCGCCGACCGGATCCTCTTCCGGTCCGCCCGGTGCCTGCATGACGCCATCGAGGCTGACGAAGGTGGCGGCGATGATCTTTCTCATTGTACTCTCCCTTGTTCCATCCACGCCGTCGCGGCCGGATCATGGCCCAAGGACGGACGGCCCGCGACCATCCCGACAGGGGTCGCCAAATTTTAAACTAGCCTGCCCACCAATCCGTCAGTTGCGGAGATATTTCGACGAGAACCAGACTTCGCCGAAGATGGCGGTGGCGGTGCGGTCCGGCGGCCTGTCGTTCGTCAGCCAGATCGAGCGGCTGCGCGTGGCTAGCTCGCGTGTCGGGATCTTCGCTGTAAGATCCGCAGCCGAGGCACCGAAGCATGGGATGAACCAGGCGCGCATGAACGGATCGCAGGCAAAGCCCTTTTCGCTGCGGGTCACCAGAACGGCCAGAGGGACGCGCTCGGCCGGGCGCCAGGGAAAGATCATGCGGCCGCCGGGCCGCAGCGCCTTCAGCCATGCGGCCGGCGGGGCGACGACGCCGGCGTTGACATAGACGATGTCGGATGGCGGCAAGGGCATCGTCACAGCATCGCCATGGACGACAGTCGCATTGCCATAGGCTTCGAGATTCTTGCGCGCCAGCTCGGCCAGCCTGCCGTCGAGTTCGAAGGCGGTGACGGTGCCGCCGGGAGACACCAGCCTGGCCAGCAGGGCGGTGTAGTAGCCGGTGCCGGCGCCAATATGAGAGACGGCCTCGCCGGGTTTCGGGGCCAGTTTTCCGATCCACATGGCATGCAGGAACGGCTCGCCATTGTTGATGCCCTTGTCGGCGTCCAGCGCCACCAGCACGTTCTGGTAGATGTGAGCGGCATCGGCGCTCGGCGTGATGATCTTGCCACCGCCGGCGATGATCGCCCACGGCCCGGGACCAAGAAACGCTTCGCGCGGTACTTCGGCGAAAACCTCCTCCAGACGCGGATCCGATGAGGCGGCGTTGGCCGCCATAAGCCGGGCGTAGAATCTCCTGATGGTTTCGATGTTGCTCATGACGTGAGAGAACATAGCGCGGATCGCCGGTTTGTCGCCGATGACGTGACTGCTGGACCGCCAGCGAGCGGCCGCCTTAAGCCTTGTTGGCGAGCTCGCCACAACCCTGGCGGTCAAGTCTGGAGTTTAGGTCAAGCCCATAACTTTTCCATTCTGATCAACAACTATCACTTTGGCAATTGTGGGGTGAATTAATATTTTATCTACAGACTAGTATGGGATTTTAATTTATGTAATATCGTATCCATCAATAAAAAATAATAGGGGAGAGAAGGCATGGCGAACGTTTACGTTGAGGCGCGGCCTAAAGGGCGCCCTGAGGGGACACGCATTGACGATTATGTCGTAGAAGATCATGCCGACCATGTTCTTGCTACAGCTAAGACACAGCGAGAGGCCATCGATTGGGCGAAAAGCAAGGGTCATGCCCCTCTTGTCGCTCGCGTCAGGCACCTGAATGACAAGAAGAAGCCAGATCACTGGCGAGCTGCTTAACACGGACCATTTAGCAGACGACAAAAAGGCAACTCCCGATTCGCTTTACAGTGATTGGTCTCGCGAAGTCGATACTGTGGTTGGGCAGATATTCAGCGCAGCATGGGCCGTTTTTGACTGTGGGAAATTCACGGAATGGTCACGAGTTCCGTAAGAGTTCGGCATGGCTGGGCGCTTGATGTGTGCACTCATGGTATCCAGTATTGCCGTGGCCTGCTGCTTCAGGTGAGGTATCTCCACGAACCTCAACCGACCCCGAAAAGCGTGTCATAGAGCAGCTTGAAGTTGAGCAGGAGGATGATCGCCGCGACCACCCAGGCAAGGGCTGCGACGCCGCGCGGAATGGCGAGGCTGCCCATCTTCTTCTTGTCCGAGACGAACTGTACCAGCGGCACCACCGCGAAGGGCAGTTGCATAGACAGGATGACCTGGCTGAACACCAGCAGCTGGCCGGTGCCCTTCTCGCCGTAGAGCGCGGTGACGACGACCACCGGGATGATGGCGAGCCCGCGCGTCAAAAGCCGGCGGGCCCAGTTGGGGATGCGCAGGCGCAGGAAGCCTTCCATGATGATCTGGCCGGCGAGCGTCGCGGTCACCGTCGAGTTGAGGCCCGACGCCAGCAGCGCCACGGCGAACAGGATCGAGGCGATGCCGAGGCCGAGCAGCGGTGACAGAAGCTTGAAGGCCTGGTCGATCTCGGCGACGTCCTTGTGGCCGGTGTTGTGGAAGGCGACGGCCGAGACGATCAGGATGGCGGCGTTGACGAACAAGGCCAGCATCAGGGCGATGGTGGAGTCCATCGTCGCCCATTTGATGGCGTCGCGCTTGCCCTTTTCGGTGCGCTCATAGGCGCGGGTCTGCACGATCGAGGAGTGCAGATAGAGATTGTGCGGCATGACCGTGGCGCCGATGATGCCGATGGCGATGTAGAGCATCGCCGGGTTGGTGACGATCTCTGCCGACGGCACGAACATCGAATGCAGGATCGTGCCGGCCGGCGGCGCGGCGACGAAGATCTGGATGGCAAAACAGCTGAAAATGATGATCAAGAGCGCGATGACGAAGGCTTCGAGATAGCGGAACCCCTTGTTCATCAGGAGCAGCACGAGGAAGGCGTCGAGCGCCGTCAGCAGGGCGCCGCCGACCAGCGGGATGCCGAACAGAAGCTGCAATGCGATCGCGGTGCCGATGACTTCGGCGAGATCGCAGGCGATGATGGCGAGTTCGCAGGCGATCCACAGCACGAAATTGACAGGGCGCGGATAATAGGCGCGGCAGGCCTGGGCGAGGTCGCGGCCAGTGGCGATGCCAAGCCGGGCGGACAGCGCCTGCAGCAGGATCGCCATCAGGTTGGACAGCATTATGATGAACAACAGCGTGTAGCCGAACTGGGCGCCGCCGGCGAGGTCGGTCGCCCAGTTGCCGGGGTCCATATAGCCGACCGAAACCATGTAGCCCGGCCCCATGAAGGCGAACAGCCGGCGAAACCACACGCCCGAACTCGGCACCGCTATGGTGGAATTGACTTCGCGCAGGCTGGGCTGGTCGTCCTCGTCCCGCCTGGCGAACCGCCATGAGGAGCGGGGAGCTGTGGCTTCTGTTTCTGACATGGAAGACTTTCCGCGACGTCCTGGGAGGGTGCCCACAAGCTATGCCATGGCTCAACATTATGCAATAGGCTATATTTCATTGTTTGTGCTTTTTATCGAGCGCTCATTCGGCTTCGCGAAGCGGCTAGCGGGAAACTGCGGTCGCGCCTGTGGGGGAATGCAAATAAACGGCCTGAAGAATCAGAGCCTGTGCTATAAAAGCAGCGATGGTTGAACGCCCGAGGAGGAGCGCGCATTGGCGCTGAAGAACAGACCGGTTCCGCGTGAGCCATTGCCCGACGCCGATGTCCATTCGGAAGGGTTCCGGCAGCAGCGCCAGGCGCGCCGCAGCGCGCTGGTCGAGGATTATGTCGAGCTGATCGCCGATTTGATCGAGGATGGCAACGAGGCGCGCCAGGTCGACATCGCGGCCCGCCTCGGCGTCGCCCAGCCGACAGTGGCCAAGATGCTGACGCGCCTGTGCGCCGACGGGCTGGTCTCGAGAAAGCCCTATCGCGGCGTGTTCCTGACCGAAGCCGGCCGCAAGGTGGCGGAGGAAAGCCGAATCCGCCACCAGACGGTGGAAGCTTTTCTGCGCTCGCTCGGCGTCAGCGCCGAAACGGCGCGCATCGATGCCGAAGGCATAGAGCACCATGTCAGCGCCGAGACGCTGGACGCGTTCCGCAAGGCGATGACCGCGCCGCGCTGAGGCGCTTCCGCAAAGACGGCCGGAACCGCTCGACCCCAAGCACGTTGCTCCTGACATCGCGCTGATTTAGCGCCAAGGGAGGAAGCAATGGGCGTCGAACAGGCACCGACCGCGAAAGGCAAGCAGGCAGCCAAGGGATTGCGGCAAGCCGCGGCGAAGGACGAGCGCAAGACCGAGGCAGAGACCGGTCATCCCCTGAAGAAGGGTGCCGCGCGGTTCGAGGAGCGCTCGAAAAGCTCCGACGGCAAGAGCGCGGGCGCCAAGCAGAAAGATTAGGGCCGAGCCGAGGGCTGCTGCCGGAATGCGCCCGGATGCATCAATCAGCACTCACTCGCGGACATCCTGGACCCAGCTTCTGGGGTGGCCGTCGACGCGGAACTGGAAGATAAAATAGGGCGGAATGCAGGTGCCTTCGCCAGGTTTGGCTTCGGGCAGATCATCGTAGCCGGCGGTGCAGATATAATCCTCGCGGCAGGGATGCGCCTTGTCGCAGGCGCGCAGGCCGGCGGTCTTGGTGAATTCCCTTGTGCAGAATTTGTGGTCCTTGCCGGACGCGATGCAGTCGTTGAAACCGGTCTTGGCTAGCCGGCCGCAGGTCGCTTCGTCGGGAAGCTTGTCGCAGGTCGCCTTGCGCAGCATGCCGCCGGGAAAGCCGCCGGTCTTCTGTTCGGGGTTGTCGTAGCGCTGGCGCGCCGCGCCGTAACCAGCGATCTTGACCACCGGCTTCTTGTCACGCGCCGGGTCTATGGCGCAGGCCTTGGCGGTGGCCGGCGACAGGCGGCAATACTGGTCGTTGCCCCATGTCGACATTTTGATCTCGCCGAACTCGACGGGATCGCCGACATCGGTGCCCTTCTCGCTGACGCAGGTGCCAAACCCCGGATGGATGGCGCTTTCGTGGACGCCGGCGCAGCGCAGGCCGACGCCGCAGGTCCAGTCCTTGAAGCTTGCGTCATCACCACGATAACAGATCGATCCCCAGCCATTGTAAAGGTCGGTGCCTTTCAGTGCCTCGGCGTATTTCCGGTCCGGGCGGGCGGCGAAACCTCTGGTGAAATCGGGATGGTCGCCGGCGGCGAATTCTTCGACGATGGCGCGGCGGCGCGGCAGGTCGGCAAAGAACACCGCCGAGCCCGGCACGAAGACGGCGTTGCGGCGCGGCTCGCTGGCCGGGTCGGCACCGGTGTAGTGGAAGCCGGCAATGCCATGCGTCTGATGGCAGCCTGTGCAGCTCATCTCGTTCAGCCGCAAATCGAAGCCGGCCACCGACTTGATGGTGGCGAGCGTGTTGCCCCTGGCGACGTAATCCTTCAGCGCCTTGTCGATGTCGGCATCGTCGACCAGCCCGTAGACGATGTTGTTCTGCGAACGGCTCAAGCCGCCGGGCGCGACGGAAACGGCGCTCTTGGCCAGGAATTTTTCGTCGATGACCAGCCGGCCGTGGTCCAGATCGTAGATGTTGCGGTCGGTGAGCAGCCATTTGGCGAAGGAAGGCTTGTCGGCCAGCACGGTGGCGCGGTCGATCTGGTTCTCCATCCTGGATTCATAAAAACCCGAGGTCCCCGGATCCCATTTGAAGATCTTCAGAAGATATTCGGCATGGCCGCCGAAATCGCGCCGCGTCGAGGCCGACAGCCTGAGCACCTGCATGTTGAGCTCGAGCCGCATGATCTGCGAGGAATTGAGCATGGCGCCCGACAGCGGCCCTTCGTCGGACCGCAGCCAGGCGGCCAACTGCTCGGGCGGCAGGTCCTTTTGGCCGGCGGCAAGCCAGCGCTTGGCGACCTCGGCGCATGACACGTCGGTGGCGCTGGGCAAATCCTTCGCGGCGCGCGCCTGCGCCCGTCCAGGCTTGGCATTGAACACCAGGCTCATGGTCAGCGGCAGGCGCGAAGAGATGCGCTGCCCAGTCTTCCCCCCGATTGGCTTGCCCTTGGCCGGCTTTTCGGCAACCGAATAGTGGAAACGATAGATCAGCCTGATCTCGCCGCATTCGGTGTGGCCGAGATAGCCGCGATCCATGCGGTTGACGACGCCGGTCAGGTCGAGCGTCGAGCCGTCGTCATCGATGTATTTCGGGTTGAATTTCTGGCTGGTGTCACTGGATTTGGCCATGGCGGCGACATAGGGGTCCGGGCTGGTCTTCGGCTCGTCCGATATCTCCTGCTTGACCGTGTCGCGCACCGTGGCCAGCGCCGGCACGGAAAACAGGCCGCGATTGTCGACGTCGCGGGTGAGGCCGAGTGCGGGTCCGAGCAGCCGGCTGATCGACAGGCCGCCGCGCTCCAATGCCTGCAAGGTAGCAGGGTCGGTGACGGCGACGCTGGAATCGAGCGTCACGGCGCCAGCCGGCCAGATGCCGAGGCAAGTCAACGCCATCAGCAAAAGCAGGAATTGGCCGATGATCCGCAAGCGCCCCTCGCATTCTTCCGCTATGCCTGATGCTACAGGCCTTCCCGAGGATCGGAAAGCTGCCACTTCGCAACCGTGGCGGCCGCGAAAAATGCTGTGACTTGGCGCAACCATTGCGATAATTGTTTGTTGGGTTGAGCCGGCTTGCCGGAGCAACGAGGAAGTTTGTCACGGGGAGTTGCCATGCTCTGGAGAGGCCGTCGTCAGAGTGACAATATCGAGGACGACCGCAGCGACGGCGGTGGTGGCGGTATCGGTGGCGGCGGCGGCGGCTTCCAACTCCCGATCGGCGGCCGTACCGGCGGCGGCAGCATCCTCCTGGTCATCCTGGTGGTGATCGCCGGCTGGTATTTCGGCTTCGATCCCTCGGCGATCCTGGGCGGCGGCGATGGCGGCCTGCTGCCGGGCGGCGGTGGCCAGATCACCGACAACGGCGGCGGCCAGGACAGCGGCACGGCGCCCGCCAATGACGAGATGAAGCAGTTCGTCGCGACAGTGCTCGCCGAGACCGAGGACACCTGGACCGGCATCTTCAAGTCGCAAGGGCTGACCTATGAAGACCCGAAGCTGGTGCTGTTTTCCGGCCAGGTCCGTTCGGCTTGCGGCTTTGCTTCCGCCGCGGCCGGGCCGTTCTATTGCCCTGGCGACCACAAGGTCTATCTCGACATGACCTTCTTCCAGCAGCTCGACCAGCAGTTCGGCGCTTCCGGTGAATTCGCCCGCGCCTATGTCATCGCGCATGAAGTCGGCCACCACGTACAGAACCTTACCGGCATCATGGGCAAGTTCAACCAGATGCGGCAAGGCATGAGCGAAGCCGACGCCAACCAGCTGTCGGTGCGCATCGAGCTGCAGGCGGACTGCTTTGCCGGCGTGTGGGCGCATTACACCGCGCAGAAGGGCATATTGGAACAGGGCGACATCGAAAGCGCGCTGAACGCCGCCAAGCAGATCGGCGACGACACTCTGCAGAAGAAGACGCAGGGCTATGTCGTGCCGGAAAGCTTCAACCACGGCACCTCGCAGCAGCGGCAGACCTGGCTGGCGCGCGGCTACAAGAGCGGCAAGCTGTCGGATTGCAACACGATGAGCGGCCCGCTGTAAGCACTTGTTTCACGGCATTGCCCCGACGGTGAAGACACCGTCAGGGAGAGTCAGGATCGACGATTCCTGGCTGTTCTTGCATTGTTCCTTTTGGCGCGCTGGCCTATAAGGTGCGTCCGCCTGCGCCCGGGCAGCCTGAGGAGCCTGACCATCATGATCGACCCCAAAACCGCCAGGCGGGGCCTCGCGCTGGTTTTCACCACACTGCTGCTCGATATCATCGGCTTCGGCATGATCATGCCGGTGCTGCCGGCCTATCTCAGGGAATTGACCGGCGTCGGCATCAGCGGTGCGGCCATCGAGGGCGGCTGGCTGTTCTTCGTCTATGCGGCCATGCGGTTCTTCTTCGCGCCGATCATGGGCGGCCTGAGCGACCGCTTCGGGCGGCGACCGATCCTGCTCGCCTCGGTGCTGACCTTCTCCATCGACAACCTGATCTGCGCCATTGCCTGGTCCTATCCGATGCTGTTCATCGGGCGGGTGCTGGCCGGCATTTCGGGCGCCAGCTATTCGACGACATCGGCCTTCATCGCCGACATCTCCAACGACGAGAACCGGGCCAAGAATTTCGGCCTGCTCGGCATAGCCTTCGGCGTCGGCTTCGTCATCGGGCCGGTGCTGGGCGGCTTGCTCGGCACGTTCGGACCGCGCGTGCCGTTCTTTTTCGCCGCCGGGCTCGCCTTCGTCAATTTCCTGATTGCGATGTTTTTCCTGCCCGAAACGCTCGATGAAAAGCATCGCCGCCGGTTCGAGTGGAAACGCGCCAACCCCGTCGGCACGCTTTTGCAAATGCGCCAGTACCAGGGCATTGGCTGGATCGGGCTGGTTTTCTTCCTGATGACGCTCGGCCATATGATGTATCCGGCGGTGTGGTCGTTCGTCTCCAACTACCGCTATGGCTGGAGCGAGCAGCAGATCGGTTTCTCGCTCGGCGCCTTCGGCCTGTGCGGCGCGATCGTCATGGGCACGGTGCTGCCGCGCGTCATCCCCAGGCTCGGCGAGTGGCGGACGGCGGTTATCGGCCTGACCTTCACGGCGGCCAGCGCCTTCGGCTACGCCTTCGCCTCGCAGGGATGGATGATCTATGCGGTGATCGTCGTCGGTTGCC
Organism: Mesorhizobium erdmanii USDA 3471; assembly: GCF_000472705.1. Classification (GTDB taxonomy): domain Bacteria; phylum Pseudomonadota; class Alphaproteobacteria; order Rhizobiales; family Rhizobiaceae; genus Mesorhizobium; species Mesorhizobium erdmanii. Next base: position 40,433 of record NZ_AXAE01000027.1, read on the forward strand.
TGGAAGCGCTGGCCGATCCGCCGCTGAGGAGCCTCGCCGCCGCCAAGGTTCCGCCGTCGGCGCAAGGCGAGCTGCAGGGCGCGATGACCTCGATCTTCTCGATCACCTCGATCATCACGCCGCTGCTTTATACGGCGATCTTTTCCTGGTTCACCGGGCCAAGCGCGCCGGTGACCTTCGGCGGCGCGCCCTATCTGGTCGGCGCATGCTTCCTGGTGCTGGCGGTCATCGTCTTCGTCACCAAGGTGGCGAGACCGGCCATGGCCAGGAATGTCGGCACCGACGTTGCGGGAGATGGAGCGCGGATATGAGCCATGACAGCCGGATCGCACTGACCCGGGACGGGGTGTCTCTGTCGCGGCTGGTCTTCGGCGCGTGGCGCCTGCTCGACGGCGGTGCGCGCCCGGATGCCGATCAGGTCGCCCGGCTGATCGGCAGCGCCGTCGATCTAGGCCTGACCAGTTTCGACCATGCCGACATCTATGGGAATTACGAAGTGGAGGCGGCGTTCGGCGCCGGGCTGTCGCGCTGGGCGGGCAAGCGCGAGGAGATCGAGCTGATCTCGAAATGCGACATCCTGCTGGCCTCGGCCAACCGGCCGCAAAACCGGCTGAAGCACTACGACACCAGCGCCGCCCACATAGCCGCTTCGGTCGACCGTTCGCTTGGCAATCTCGGCACCGACTATCTCGACGTGTTTCTGCTGCACCGGCCGGACCCGCTGATGGATGCCGACGAGACGGCGGCGGCATTGGCTGGGCTGGTCAAGGCGGGCAAGGTCAGGGCTGTCGGCGGTTCCAATTTCACCCCGTCGCAATTCGATCTGCTCGCCTCGCGCATGCCGTTTGCGCTTGCCACCAACCAGATCGAGATGTCGGTGCTCAAGACATCCGTTCTGACCGACGGCAGCCTCGATCATGCGCAGCGCCTTGGCTATGCGCCGATGATCTGGTCGCCGCTCGGCGGCGGCTCGCTGTTCACGGGCATGGAGGCGCGGGAAGCGCGGGTGCGGGCAGCGCTGGCGGCTGTCGCCGCCGAAATCGGTGCCGGCGATCTCGCCACCGTCGCCATCGCCTGGCTGCTGCGCCATCCGGCCCGACTGGTGCCGGTGCTCGGGTCGATGAAGCCGGAACGGCTGGCAGCCATGGTCAAGGCGCTGGAGATCAGCCTCGACCGCCAGCAATGGTTCGCCATATTGGAGGCCAGCGAAGGCCGGCCGGTGGCGTGAGGGTGGGGCTTAGGATTCAATCCACTCGGCGGGGACATCCAACGCCTTTGCTAGCATCGCGCTGGTCTGTGCCGATGGCTTGCGGCGATTGGATTCGAGGTCCGACAGGAAGCCCTGGCTTACCCCAATGGCACCGGCCAATTCTGCTTGTGTCAGCTTGCGCCAGTTGCGCAGCGCCTTGAGCCGGCTGGAACCCTGCAAAATATCCATGGTTACGTCAGCGGGCAGGGCCTTTTCGGCTTTGAATTCGGCCTTGCGCTCGTCGTAAATCGCAACATCCGCCGCGTCTTCGAGGGCTTCTTCGGCCGCATGCAGCAATGCCTCGTAGTCAGCCTTTGGGATGACGACCAGTTCTTCGCCGGTTGAGGTCTTTATGATTTGAGGGGCGTTCATGATGCTCTGTCCTATGGCCGACTGTAAGTCGTCGTCTCACGCTTGCCGATGTAGATCGCAAGGATGGTGGCGCGATCTTCATCGAATATGACGCGGTAGCGGCCGATCCGCAGCCTGTAGCCGTCCCTGCCGGAAAGACGCTTTACATCTCCAGGCCGGTGACAGCGTAAGCGATCAAACCTTCGGAGACCTGCTCGCGGATATCAGCGGGCAGGTTGTCGAGATCGCGAGCCGCCGATACCGAAAGGATGATTGTCTTCACGAAGGGCAATATCGCAAATTTATCGCTTCGAGTTAAGCGATATTATCGCCGGTCGTCCATTTTGTAGGATCAGGCCCGCTCGGCCAGCAATTCCTCGCCGCGCTTTTCACGAATCAGGTTGACGAAGCGGCGGAACAGATAGTGCGAATCCTGCGGGCCGGGCGAGGCCTCAGGGTGATGCTGGACCGAGAACACCGGACGGCCGGTGAGCGCGATGCCGCAGTTCGAGCCGTCGAACAGCGAGACGTGGGTTTCCTCGACGCCTTCGGGCAGCGAGTCGGCATCGACGGCAAAGCCGTGGTTCATCGAGACGATCTCGACCTTGCCGGTGGTGTGGTCCTTGACCGGATGGTTGGCGCCGTGATGGCCCTGGTGCATCTTGGCGGTCCTGCCGCCCAGCGCCAGCGCCAGCATCTGGTGGCCGAGGCAGATGCCGAACACCGGGATGTCGGTCTTCAGCAGATCCTGGATGACCGGTACGGCATAGTCGCCGGTGGCCTCCGGGTCGCCGGGGCCATTGGACAGGAAGATGCCGTCCGGCTGCATGGCGAGGATTTCTTCCGAGCCGGTGTTGGCCGGAACCACCGTCACCTTGGCGCCGAGACCGGCAAGCAGGCGCAAAATGTTGCGCTTGACGCCGTAGTCGATGGCGACGACGTGCATGGAAGGCTCGGCCTGTTCGCCAAAGCCTTCGTTCCAGACCCACGGCGTTTCGCGCCAGACCGAGGACTGGCCCGAGGTGACTTCCTTGGCAAGGTCGAGCCCGATCAGGCCCGACCACGCAGCGGCGCGGCTCTTCAAATCGTCGAGGTCGAAGACGCCGTCCGGTGCATGGGCGATGACGGCGTTGGGCATGCCTTTTTCGCGGATCAGCGCGGTGAGCGCCCGGGTGTCGATGCCGGAGAGCGCAACGATGCCGCGCTTCTTCAGCCACTGGTCGAGGTCGCCGGCGGCGCGGTAGTTGGACGGGTTGGTCACATCGGCCTTGAACACGGCGCCGACGGCACCGGCGCGCGCGGCGGGATTGAGGTCCTCGATGTCCTCGCCATTGGTGCCGATATTGCCGATATGCGGGAAGGTGAAGGTGACGATCTGGCCGGCATAGGAGGGATCGGTGAGGATTTCCTGGTAGCCGGTGAGCGCGGTGTTGAAGCAGACTTCGGCGACGGCTGAGCCGGTGGCGCCGAGGCCGCGACCTTCTATGACAGTCCCGTCGGCCAGTACCAGCAGGGCGGTTGGCTTTTCGGTTGCCCAAGGGGCGGTCATCTCGGCCATGGCGGCACTCCTATCGGGCCGCGCGTAGCAACCGACCCGGCGGGCGATCTGCGCGGCAAACGGCGCGAAGCGGCGCATTCGCGGCTTCCACGCAGTCAAGCTTCAGTTCATGCAAGGCCCAGTACATAGGGGAAGGGGGCAGGGCGGTCAATGATCATGCGAAACGCGGCCGCGATTTATTTCATCAAGCAATATCATGGGCTTGCCCCGCCATATCAGGGTTTGCGTTGGCTTGGCGCCGGCGCTATTGTCCGCGCCGATCGAAGGAGAAAGCATGATGCGCGCGAAAATCGCCGAATCCCTGAAGAGCGCGATGAAGGCGCAGGACAAGCACCGGCTGCCCACATTGCGGCTGATCCAGGCCGCCATTCATGATCGCGACATCGCCAATCGCGGCGCGGGTAAGGAGCCGGCCAGCGACGAGGAGATCCTGCAGATCCTGGCCAAGATGGTGAAGCAGCGCGAGGAATCGGCCAAGGCCTTCGAAGACGGCAAGCGGCCGGAACTGGCGGCGCAGGAGCGCGGCGAGATGGAGATCATCCGCGGCTTCCTGCCGACGCAACTCGACGATGCGGCGGTTACGGCCGCGGCGCGCGAAGCGATCGCGGCGACGGGTGCCGCCAGCCAGAAAGACATGGGCAAGGTGATCGCCGCGCTGAAGCAGAAATATGCCGGCCAGATGGATTTCGGCAAGGCGAGCGGCATCGTCAAGGGTCTGCTGCAGTAGGCACAGTGCCTATCGCCGGGCTGCCTGCCGCCGGCCGGAGATTGCCACCGTCACTTGTCGCCGCCTTGATCCAGCCGGCTTTCGCCTATCCCTGCGACGACGATACCGGCGATGCGCAACGCATGGCAGCCTTGCTTCGAGTTCCTGCGCTAAGCCGGCGCTAGATTCCATGGATCGACCAGTGGTCGGGCCGCCTCACGGCCCGTTGCAGATCGGCAGCGGCTGCGCGGGCGGTGCCGGATGATCCTTCTTGTACTGGGCGATGATTGGCTCGAGGACTTTTTGCGGCCAGAATTTCGGCGCGCCGATTTCCTTAAGGCAGGACGCATTCCAATAGGGTGCCTCGCCGGACGGCGAATGGTTTTTTGCCGCCTGCGCGACGGCGGCGATGTCGCGTGATTCCGGGTAGATGTAGAGGGTGGTCGGGTTGCCCTTGACCATGGAGATGAGCTGCTGCGCATCGGTCGGCGACCAGCTGGTGCAGCCATTGCTGCGGCCGCCGGCATATTCCACCAGCTTGCCGAACGGCACCATGCCATCATGGTCGGCGTAGGAATTGGTCGGGCTTTTGCGCATGCACATGGTGCGCAGCACCTGCGCCGCGTGGCCGCCGATCACGCGTTGCCTGGCATTGGCGGCTTCGCCCTCGCCGTCGAACTGGATGAAGGTTCGCACGAAGGCCGCGTCCTGTTTGGCGGCGGTCCGATAGAAGCCCTTGAACGAGGTCTTGGCTTCGCCAGTCATATAGGCGCCGCCGGCGGTCAATTCCGAATCCATGGCATTGCCGAAGTTCTTGGCGCACCGCCTGCCGTTTGAAAAATCGGCGGTGCCTTTCAGGTTCTTGCCACCGCCATGACCCGACGAGATGGCGCGAAACGACTGGCTGGCCTCGCAGACGACATAATACCGGCGGCCCAGCACGCCATTGCCGAGGTCGCCAGGACGGGTGGCGTCCATGGCGAAATAACAGGGGTTGCTGACCGCGCCCTGCGCGACCTTTTTCAGGTAGAGCGCGCGGGCCCGCTCCAGCACCACCTGGGAGATCTGGCCGTCACTGTCGCCGACATGCGCCTGCAGCCAGGCCGGAATGGCCGACGGCGCGGCAATGGACCGGCCCGCCGCGGTCAGGGCAATGACGATGACGAGAAGGCTGAGGGTAACGACAATACCCAAGGGGACAGATCTCAACCGCACCGGTTCAATTCTCCTGCCGAAGCCATCTTGCGAATCCTCGCGCTGCTGTCATCGGGACTGATCATAAAATGCCGCGCGCCTATCGGCGAGACACATCTTGTTTAGCGCGCCGGCAAGTGTGCGCGAGGCCGCGCCTCACGGGCGCAATGTCCATAGGCTGGGCGCTGGAGCTAGGACGCTGGCTCGAGGCTTGCGGCAGCCGTTCTCGCGTTTGCGAACATGCGCCATTTTCGATCCGCGGATTTTCGAGTCCTCGGGATTGCGCTATGATCTGATTCTGGCGTGGCCCACGCCTCCTCCCTCCGCCGGGAAAGCATTCGTTCATGCGGGGCGCACTCCAATCACCGAACCGACTGTTCGAGCGCCAGGCATAAGGAGGGGTTGCAAAACGGCTCGCACCAGGAGGTTTTGCGATGAAGCTGTCCGCGCCGGTCTATCATCTGAAACGTCAAGCCAGGCTGTTGTCGCGCGAGGCAAAAATCCCGCTTCACCAGGCGCTTGACCGTATCGCGGCCCGGCAGGGTTTTGCCGGCTGGAGCCTGCTTGCCGCCAAGCTGTCCGAGACGGCGCCCGCCAGCCGATTGTTCGCGAGGCTAGTGCCGGGTGACCTCGTTCTGCTCGGTGCGCGGCCGGGTCACGGCAAGACCTTGATGAGCCTCGAACTCGCGGTCGAAGCGATGAAGTCAGGCCATCGCAGCGTGTTCTTCACGCTGGAATATACGCCACGGGATGTGCTGGATCGGTTTCGCGCCATCGGCGTCGAGCCGGCCCGGTTCGACCGGCTGTTCGAGTTCGACACGTCCGATGGCATCAGCGCCGACCACATCGTTGCCCGGTTGGGATCGGCGCCGCGCGGCACGCTGGCGGTCATCGACTATCTGCAACTGCTCGACCAGAAGCGGGAGAACCCTAGCCTGATGGACCAGGTCCGCACGCTGAAGGCTTTCGCGCGCGACACCGGCGTGGTCCTGGTCTTCATCTCGCAGATCGATCGGTCCTACGACCCGGCGAAGAAGCCGGTCCCGGATATCAGCGACATCAGGTTGCCCAACCCGCTGGATCTGTCGCTGTTCAGCAAGACGTGTTTCCTCAACAGGGGCGAGATCCGCTTCGAGGCGGCTTGAGCCTGCTCCCTGCCACGGCTATGCCTGAAACATGGTCGAGATCGTCAAACCCGCACTTGAATATCTGCCGTCCTACAAAGCCGCGCTCGAGCGCGGCTGGTCGTCGGACAATGTCCGGCTCATGGACGCGACGCGCGAGCAACTCGCGGCGATTGAGCAGGATCCCCTGGCCTTCCTGGCCAGCCTCGACGACCCCGAGGCCAAGGGGGATCCGATCACCTTGCCCGACGGCACGCTGGTGCCGCGCCTGCCGGGGTTCCGCCGCTGGATCTGGGATGGTGAGGCATCCGGCTCGATCGGCTTTCGCTGGCAGAACGGCACGGCGGAACTGCCGTCGCATGTGCTTGGCCATATCGGTTATGCGGTGGTGCCATGGAAGCGGCGGCGAGGCTATGCCACGCAGGCGCTGCGGCTGATGCTCGACGAGGCGAGGGCGGTCGGCCTGCCCTATGTCGAGATCACCGCCAAGCCGGGCAATCCGGCCTCGCACAAGGTGATCCTGGCCAATGGCGGCAGACTGGTCGAGCGCTTCTTCGAGGACGCCGCCTATGGCGGGGTGGAGAGTTTACGGTTCCGGATCGAGCTTTGAAGCGCCCCATCCTCACCCATGCTCGTCGGCGCACAGTGCGTGGTCGGACAGGGCGCGGATGACGTAGCAGTCGCCGACCGTCTTGCCGTCGCAGCAGGAGGCGATGCGCTCCAGTTCGGTTTCCAGCCGCTTCAGCTGGGCGATCTTTTCGCGCACCGAAATCAGCTGCTCCTGCGCGATCTTGTCGGCATGGCCGCAAGGCTGCTCGGGATGGAAGCTGAGTTCGATCAGGGCGCGGATGTCCTCGACGGCGAAGCCGAGGTCGCGGGCGTGGCGGATGAAGGCCAGCCGTTCCAGCTCCTGCCTTGAGTAGCGGCGCTGGTTGCCTTCCGAGCGCTCGGGTGCCGCGACCAGTCCCATCTGCTCATAATAACGGATGGTCGGCACCTTGACCCCGGTGCGGCGGGAGAGATCACCGATCGAAAACATGCATTTTGCCTCTTGAAGCTCTAGTGACTAGAGCAATTACAGTGGCTGACATCAAGGTTCAAGACCCATGCGGCGGCACGCCGCGCGGATGAAGAAACAGGCAGGTGATGGAATGACGGCTCCTTTGAAGCAGACGCGGTTCAAGATCGGCGGCATGGATTGCGCCTCCTGCGCGGCCAAGATCGATACGGCGGTGCGCCGCCTCGACGGCGTCGCCGACGTCTCGGTTTCGGTGACCGGCGCCTCGATGACCGTCAGCCATGGCGGGCCGCTCAATGACGACAAAGTGCTGCGGCAGGTGGCGCGGCTGGGCTATGGCATCGTCAAGGCGGGAACCAGGACCGACGAGCCGGCACCACATGACCATGCCGATCATGACCATGAAGGCCACGACCACGAAGACCAAGACCATTCGGGCCACGACCATGACCATGCCGGCGGAGAAGTCGCCGGGCAGGCAGCTGCGTCCACCCATCTCCACGGCGATGCCGAGCCGGGGCAGCCGTGGTGGCGCTCCCGTCGCGCGGCGCTGACGCTGGCTTGCGCGGCCGCCCTTGTGGCCGCCTACGGCATCGGCCATCTGGTTCCGGCGGCCGAGCGCTGGGTCTTCCTGTCGGCGTTGCTGGTCGGCCTGGTGCCGATCGCGCGGCGCGCGCTGATGGCGGCGTTCGCCGGCACGCCATTCTCGATCGAGATGCTGATGACCATCGCCGCTGTCGGCGCCGTGATGATCAACGCCACGGAGGAAGCCGCGGCCGTGGTGGTGCTGTTCCTGATCGGCGAACTTCTGGAAGGTGTTGCCGCTGGCCGCGCGCGGGCCAGCATCCAGGGACTGGCCGACCTGGTGCCGAAGACGGCGCTGGTCGAGCGGGGAGGCGGCACGATTGAAGTTCCCGCCGACCAGCTTGCCGTTGGCGACATCATCGTGGTGCGGCCTGGCGACCGCATCCCGGCCGATGGCGAGATAACAGAGGGGTCGAGCGATATCGACGAGGCGCCGGTAACCGGCGAAAGCACGCCGAAGCGCAAGGGTATCGCCGACACAATCTTTGCCGGTACGATCAACAACGATGGCGTGCTGAAAGTGCGGGTGACGGCGGCCGCTTCCGACAACACCATCGCCCGCGTCGTGCGGCTGGTGGAGGAGGCGCAGGAAGCCAAGGCGCCGACCGAGCGCTTCATCGACCGCTTCTCACGATACTATACGCCCGGCGTGCTGGTGGTCGGTGCGCTGGTGGCGCTGCTGCCGCCGCTGGCCGCCGGCGGCGACTGGAACGAATGGATCTACAAGGGCCTGGCGATCCTGCTGATCGGTTGCCCCTGCGCGCTGGTCATTTCGACGCCCGCCGCGATCGCCGCCGGCCTGGCGGCCGGTGCGCGGCGCGGGCTGTTGATGAAGGGCGGCGCGGTGCTGGAAGGTTTCCGCCGGATCACCGCGGTCGCCTTCGACAAGACCGGCACGCTGACCGCAGGCAAGCCGGTGGTGACCGACATCGTCGCCTATGGCCGCGATGAGCGCACCGTGCTGGCGCTGGCGGCGGCGCTCGAACAGGGCTCCAGCCATCCGCTGGCGGTGGCAATCCTGGACAGGGCCAAGGCCGACAAGGCGCCGGTGCCGCCGGCGCTGGCGGCCAAGGCGATCTCGGGCAAGGGTGTCGAGGGCAGCGTCGGCGGCGTCGCCGTCTTCCTCGGCTCCGGCCCCGCGGCCGGCGAGCGGGCTGGCATGACGCAAGCCCAGCGCCTTGCCATCGACAGCCTCAACGGCCAGGGCAAGACCGTCTCGGTGCTGGTGGCCGATGGCGTGATCGCCGGGTTGATCGCCATGCGCGACGAACCAAGGCCGGATGCGGCGGCAGGCATCGCGGCGCTGAAGGCGGAAGGCATCCGCGCGGTGATGCTGACAGGCGACAACAGCCGCACCGCCGAGGCCATCGCCACGTCGCTCGGCATCGAGGCGCGGGCGCAATTGCTGCCGCAGGACAAGCAGCGCATCGTCGGCGAATTGCAGCGCGAGGGGCTGACGGTGGCCAAGGTCGGCGACGGCATCAACGACGCGCCGGCGCTCGCCGCAGCCGACATCGGCATCGCCATGGGTGGTGGCACCGACGTGGCGCTGGAAACAGCCGACGCCGCGATCCTGCATGGCCGCGTCACGGACGTTGCCCGCATGGTGCTGCTGTCGCGGGCGGTGATGGCCAATATCGGCCAGAACATCACCGTGGCACTGGGGCTGAAGGCGGTGTTCCTGGTGACGACCATTGCCGGCATCACCGGCCTGTGGCCGGCGATCCTGGCCGACACCGGCGCCACCGTGCTCGTCACCGCCAACGCCATGCGCCTCTTGCGCTGGCGTGGGTGAGGGCTTCTCCGGATCGTAGTCTACTCGGCGGGCGCCGTCAGCGGCGGCGTGGCGTTGCTGCGCCCTTCCCAGACCTGGGAGATGACAGCGACGAGCACCGCCACCAGCATAGCGAAGGCGCCGACCACCGGCAGGCTGCGATAGCCATAGCCGGCATTGAGCATGGCGGCACCCAGTGATGCTGCAAGCGCGATGCCGACATTGAAGCCGGACGGGATTAGCGAAGAGGCGAGGTTGGAGGCGTCGGCCGTCCAGGCCAGGATGCGGGTCTGGATCGGGGTGCCGATGGCGAAGCTGAGACCGCCCCAGATGACGATCGCCACGACCATCGGCACGGGGTAGGGGCTGACGGCGTAGATGACCGCCAGCGTCACCGCCTGCAAGGCCAGCATGGTGATCAACGACGGCATCAGCTTCCAGTCGGACAGCTTGCCGCCAATGAAGACGCCCAGCGTGGCGCCGACACCGTTGAGCAGCAGCACCCAGGGCACCAGGCTCTCGTCGAGGCCGGTGACTTCCATCAGGGTCGGCGTGATGTAGGTGAACAGGCAGAACTGGCCGAGCATCAGCATCAGCATCAGGATCAGCGAGGTCCAGACCTGCTGGCGCGCCAGCACGCGGACCTCCCGGGCAAAGCCGGCGGGCTTGGCCTGATATCCTGTCGTGCGCGGCAGAAGTACGGCCATCGCAGAAGTCGCCGCCACGCCCAGCGCGCACATCACCCAGAAGGTGGCGCGCCAACCCCAGATGTTGCCGATGGCGGTGCCGGCCGGCACGCCGATGACGTTGGAGACGGTGAGGCCGGAAAGGATGACCGCGACCGCCATGCCGCGCTTGTCCTCGGGAACGAGGCCAACGGCGACCACCATGGCGACGCCGAAATAGGCGCCGTGCGCGACCGCGACGGCAATGCGTAAGAGCAGCATGGCGGTGAAATCGGGCGCCAGCGCACAGGCCGCCTGGCCAATGGTGAAGGCGACGGCCAGCCCGAGCAGCAAGGTCTTGCGCGGCAAGCGCTTGGTGGCGAGGGCCAGCAACGGGCCGCCAATGGCGATGCCGCAGGCATAGCCGGAGACGAGATAGCCGGCCGATGGAACCGAGACGCCGAGCCCTTGCGCCACCTCCGGTAGAACGCCGGCAATGACGAATTCGGTGGTGCCGAAGGCGAAGGCGGCGATGAACAGGGCGAAGAGCGGAAGCGACATGGGGAAAGCCTTGGCTGGAACGGCCTCAAACCACGGATGGGCGCCGCCGGCAATCCAGAAATTTTTGTCGCCGCTTTAGCTTTTCTTGACCGGCGTCTTGCGGCCATAGGGAATCTTGAGCCACGCCCGCTCGTGGAAATAATAAAGCAGCGACTTGGTGAAGACCTCGGTCACGCCGATGGTGGCGGCGAGCTTGACGCTTCCCGTCACGACCAGGGAAATGATCAGCGTGTCGATGGTGCCGGTCATACGCCAGGACAGTGCCTTGGCGAAACTGCGCGAATGGGTGTCCATCGATTTCCCTCCGGTGGAGCCGGATGCTTAGCCGACCGACGGCAGGATGAGCAAAGACTAATTTTTGTGGTTCGTGCCCGGATGACGCAAACGTGCTTACGGACCGATGGCGGCGCGGCGAATTCTTCTGATGCTCAGCTCGCCTTCAGCCGCGATCCGGTCAGCAGGCCGCGCTCTTCCAGCACCGGATAGGCCATCGATGCCAAGAGCGAATTGATCTGCTTCAGGTCGCGGATGGTGTCGAGGTGGATCGAGCTGGTTTCAACGCTTTTGGCGGTGCCTTCACGCAGCCGCAGGAAGTGGCTGGCGCTGGTTTCCTTCTCGCGGTCGCGCAACTGGTCCTTTTCCAGCACCAACTGGCGGGCGGTTTCGGGATCGCGCGACACCAGCACGTTGAAGGCAAGCCTTGCATTGGCCAGAACCGAGCCGTGGAAGGCGCACAATTCGCTCCAGCCTTCGTCGGTGAATTCCAGCCCGCGATCGAACTTCTTCTTCACATGCACCAGCATGTTGCGCACGATGATGTCGCCGACCTGTTCGAGCTTGACGCAGGCGCCGATCAACTCCTGGCAGCGCAGCGCCTCGTCCTCGGTCAACGGGTTCTTGGTGACCTTGGCGAGGTAGAGCTTTATCGCCGCATGCTTGCGGTCGACGCGGTCGTCGAGCGCGGCCAACGCCTTGATCTTGTCGGCATCGGCGCTCTCATAAAGCTCGATGATGCGCTTCAGCATGATCTCGACCGTCTCGCACACCCGCACCACCTCGCGCGTGGCGTTGGCCAGCGCCTGGCTCGGCACGTCGAGCGCGCTCTCGTTGAGCGCCGACAATTCGATGACGTCGAGCGAGGCGGCCGGTGCCGGCTTGGTGCCGAGCGCCACGATCTTTTCCGAGGCGCGATAGACGAAACCGGCCAGCGGCAGACCGGCAAGCAGGACCAATACATTGAACAGGATGTGCGCGTTGACGATCTGGTCGGCCGCCGTTGCGCCGAGGAAGGCGAAGTGCGGCCTGAAGATCATCACCAGGACAAGCATGAGCAGCGAGCCAAGCCCGCGCATCAACAGATTGCCGATGGGCACGACGCGCACTTGTGGCGGCGACGAACGGGTCAGCATGGGCGCGATGATCGAGGAGCCAAGATTGACGCCGAGGATGAGGACGACGCCGAGCTCGGGCGTGATCAGGCCACGGCCGGCAAGCGTCGCCATCAGAAGGACCGCCGCGATGCTCGACTGGAACAGCCATGTGATCAACGCCGCCAGGAGATAGGCGGTGATCGAATCGCCGGAGAAGTAGTTGAGGATGACCGGCAGGAGCTGGCTGTTGCGCAGCGGCTCGGAGGCGTGGCCGATCATTTCCAGCGACAGGATCAAAAGGCCGATGCCGACCAGGATGCGGCCGGTCTGGCGCCAGTCGCGCCTCTCGGTGGCCATGAACATCACCGTGCCGGTGATCAGGCAGAGCGGCACCAGCAGCGTGAGATCGAAGGTCAAGAGCTTGACCACCAGCGCCGAGCCGATCTCGGCGCCGCGCACGGCCAACTGGCCGGCCGCACCGGAGACGATGCCGGACCCGGCGAAGGAGCCGACCAGCAGCGTCACCGCGGTCGAGCTTTGCAGCGCGATAGCAAGGCCGGTGCCGGCCAGCACCGCCATGATCGGATTGCGCATGGTGGCGCGCAACCGGTGGCGCAGCACGTCGCCATAGGCGCGCTCGACGCCGGTCTTCACCATGCGGGTGGCGAACAGCATCAGCGCGACGGCGCCGGCCAGATGCAGAAGGACGACGGAACCGCTCATTGAGGCGCCTGCATGCGAATGGCGCGCGCGACGCGGGCAGCGCGGCGGTCCGGGGAGAGGGCAAGGGTACGAATCATGATCATGACAGCCGTGGAATATAACCGGAATATTTTAGCCGGATAATAAAATTTTGTCGATTTCGTGGGGCTGTCGCGGCGCGACAGGCCATGTCGGAAAATGGACGGATGCGCAGATGGTTGCACAGCCGGGCCTTGGCCGGCCAAAAGAACGGCCGGCCTTGCCACGGGCTGATGCAGCATCTTTGCAAGGATGTTCAAATATTGAAATTAAACACAGGATTTCATTACACAATTGTAATGCTGGTGTTCAGTTTCAGTTCATCCGTCGGCGGCTATTCCTCGGGGCATCGATAACCAAGGAGACTTTTCATGAAACGCATTGTTCTTTCTGTCCTCGCTGTCTCGATGCTGGCCGCCACGTCGCTGACCGGCCAGGCCGCGCCGATGAATGCGCCGGTCGCGCCGCAGTCGAATTACACCAAGGTCGACTGGCAGAAGCCCACCAACCGGGACGTCAAGAAGCGTGTCATCAAAAAGCGGGTCATTCAGAAGAAGGTCATCGTGAAGCGCAACCACTGGCGCAATGGCCAGAAGTATTCGGGCTGGCGGCAGCACCAGCCGATCCGCGACTATGGCCGCTACGGCCTGCACCGTCCCGGCCGCGGTCAGGAATGGATCCGCGTCGGCAACGACTATGTGCTGGTCAGCATCCTCTCCGGCATCATCTTTGGCGCGATTGCCGCGCAGTAAGCCCCCGCCATAGCGTCGGGTTGAAGGGAAGGGCGGCCCGCAATGGCCGCCTTTCCTTTTTTGCCCTGTGGAAACCGGGTATGGCCTGTATTGGGGGTCGTCGGATTTCGCTTGCGTGATTATATGGTGGGGAAACGAGTTCCCTCAATGCGCTTTCCGCCCGCCTTTCTCGACGAGATACGCGACCGCGTGCGGATTTCACAGGTCATCGGCCAGCGCGTCGCGTGGGATCGCAAGAAGACCAATGCGTCGCGTGGCGACTACTGGGCCTGCTGCCCGTTCCATGGCGAGAAAAGCCCGTCCTTCCACTGCGAGGACAAGAAAGGCCGCTACCATTGTTTCGGCTGCTCGGTATCGGGCGACCATTTCAAGTTCCTCACCGAGCTCGAAGGACTGAGTTTCCCCGAAGCAGTCGAGAAGATCGCCGACATGGCCGGTGTGCCGATGCCGGTCCGCGACGTTCAGGAAGAGCGGCGCGAGAAGGAACGTGCCAGCCTGACCGACGTCATGGAGATGGCGACAACCTTCTTCCAGGAGCGGCTGCAGGGGCCTGAGGGAGCCAAAGCCCGCGCGTATCTGAGGGATCGCGGGCTGACGCCGGCGACGCAGCAGTCGTTCCGGCTTGGCTTCGCGCCAGACAGCCGCAATGCGCTGAAGGAGCATCTCGCCGCGAAAGGCGTGCCGAAAGCCGATATCGAGGCCTGCGGGCTGGTGCGCCATGGCGACGATATTCCGGTTTCCTATGACTGGTTCCGTGACCGCATCATGTTCCCGATCCCGGATTCGCGCGGCAAGATCATCGCCTTTGGCGGTCGGGCGCTGGCGCCCGATGCGCTGGCCAAATACATGAATTCGCCCGACACGGAGCTCTTCCACAAGGGCAACGTGCTCTACAATTTCGCCCGAGCACGCAAGGCCTTGGCAAAAGGCGGCACGGTGATTGCCGTGGAAGGCTATATGGATGTGATCGCGCTGGCGCAGGCCGGCTTCGAGAATGCCGTGGCGCCGCTGGGCACGGCGCTCACGGAGAACCAGCTCGAATTGCTGTGGCGCATGGCGCCGGAGCCGATGCTGTGCTTCGACGGCGACAAGGCTGGACTGAAGGCGGCATGGCGTGCCGCGGATCTAGCGCTGCCCTCGGTGCAGGCCGGGCGCTCGGCGCGCTTCGCGTTGCTGCCGGAAGGCAAGGATCCCGACGACCTGGTCAAAGCCGAGGGGCCGGACGCATTTCGCGCGGTGCTTGCCGATGCGCGGCCGCTGGTCGACCTCTTGTGGATGCGCGAGACGGCAGGCGGTGTCTTCGACACGCCGGAGCGGCGGGCGGAACTGGGAAAGACGCTGCGGGAATTGACCAGTCGCATCCGCGACGAAAGCACGCGCTATCACTACCAGCAGGAAATGCGTGAGCGGGAGAAGAGCTTCTTCGGCTCACAGCGCGATACGCGGCAAGGGCGCCAGGACTGGAAACCGGGGCAGGGCAAGGCAGCCGCGCCCGGCGGACAGTTCGCCAAGCCTGGTGGCGGCCGCATGGCGATCACCGAAAGCCTCGGCCAATCGGCGCTGGTCAAGCGCGGCGGCGAAGGCATGTCGGTGCGCGAGGCGACGATCATCGTGGCCCTGGTCAACCATCCGCCGCTGATCGACGAGAATTTCGCCCATGTCGAATTTCTCGACCTTGCCAATTCCGAGTTGCAGCGGCTGCACGCCGCCATCCTCGACGCGATGGCGCATGATATGGCCAATGACCGCCACGCCGTGGTGACGATGATCGAGCGTGCCGGCTGCGCCGAGATCTGGGAGCGCGCGGTCGGCCTGATCCGGCGGGCGCGGCAATGGCCGGCGCTGGAGACGGCGGCACTTGACGACGCCCGCGACGCTCTGAACCAGGCCCTGCACTTGCAGCGCAGCGCGCGCACCTTACATAAGGAGCTGAAACAGGCGGAAGCAGCGCTCGAAGCCGATCCCTCGGACGAAAACTTCCGCCATCTGATCGAAATTCAGGCGCAATTTCAGGATGTGCAGGCGACGGAAGCGCTGATCGAAGGATTCGGCGTTTCGTCGGGCAGGGCCGGGCGAGCCTGAGTGCGGCTGCGTGCAGGAATGAGAGCGTGGCCGGGCTTCCCCGGGGAGCAGGTCGCGCTAAGTCGGGTAATTGATTCGCTTTTTTCATGCGAATCATGCGAGAGGCGCTTGACCTTCCGACAGAATGGCGGAATCAGGACGATTCGAAACGTTAACCCGCACCCGTGCCGACGGGAAATGTGCGATGTGAGGTACTGGTCACTGGACAGGCAGGCAGCCTGCCACAGATATCAGGGTTAATCTGGACTTAATGCATGTCGCCCAAAAGTGGGAACCGGTTTGGGGCGACGACATGCACCAAACAAAGAGTGGATGCAGTCAGTGGCCCGGGTGAAGCGCGTTTGGAAAAACGAGCGTGTCCGATTTGACTGGTCCGATAGCTTACGCGGCCGCGATGGCCGGCCGCTAGGAGAAGATAAAAATTATGGCGACTAAGGAAAAGGAAGAGGTCGAGACCGAACGCGAAGGCGCCACCGATGGCCCTCTGCTCGACCTTTCCGATGATGCTGTCAAGAAGATGATCAAGGCCGCCAAGAAGCGCGGCTATGTCACGATGGACGAGCTGAATTCGGTGCTGCCTTCCGAGGAAGTGACCTCCGAGCAGATCGAGGACACGATGGCGATGCTGTCCGACATGGGCATCAACGTCGTCGAGGATGACGAGCAGGGCGAAGAGGCAGAGGCCGGCGATACCGCGGCCGACGCCGAGGAAGACGCCAACGAGCTGGCCGAACAGACCGGCACGGCGGTCGCCGCCACCACCACCAAGAAAGAGCCGACCGACCGTACCGACGATCCGGTGCGCATGTATCTGCGTGAGATGGGCTCGGTCGAGCTTCTGTCGCGCGAGGGCGAAATCGCGATTGCCAAGCGCATCGAGGCCGGCCGCGAGACGATGATCGCGGGCCTGTGCGAAAGCCCGCTGACCTTCCAGGCCATCATCATCTGGCGCGACGAGCTCAACGAATCCAAGATCCTGCTGCGCGAGATCATCGATCTCGAAGCGACCTATGCCGGCCCCGAAGCCAAACAGGCGCCGGTCGTCGAGCGCATCGAGGAAGCGCCCAAGGCCGAGGAAAAGCCGCGCCGCGGGCGCGACGAAGAAGACGACATCACCAATGTCGGCGTCGATACGCGCGGCATCGGGGACGACGACGAGGAAGACGAGGACGAGGCCAGCCTGTCGCTGGCGGCGATGGAAGCGGAACTGCGTCCTCAGGTGATGGAGACGCTCGACGTCATCGCCGACACCTACAAGAAGCTGCGCAAGCTGCAGGACCAGCAGGTCGAGAACCGCCTGGCCGCCGCCGGCACGCTGTCGCCCAGCCAGGACCGCCGGCTGAAGGAGCTGAAGGACCAGCTGATCAAGGCGGTGAAGTCGCTGTCGCTCAACACCGCGCGCATCGAGGCGCTGGTCGAGCAGCTCTACGACATCAACAAGCGCCTGGTGCAGAACGAGGGCAAGCTATTGCGGCTCGCCGAAAGCTATGGCGTGCGGCGCGAGGAGTTCCTGAAGGAGTATCAGGGTTCCGAGCTCGACCCCAACTGGACGCGCTCGATCGCCAATCTGACCTCGCGCGGCTGGAAGGAATTCACCAAGAACGAGAAGGATGCGATCAAGGAGCTGCGCGCCGAGATCCAGCATCTGGCCACCGAAACGGCGATCTCGATCCTGGAATTCCGCAAGATCGTCAACCAGGTGCAGAAGGGCGAGCGCGAAGCCGCGATCGCCAAGAAGGAAATGGTCGAGGCCAATCTGCGCCTCGTCATCTCCATCGCCAAGAAGTACACCAATCGTGGCCTGCAGTTCCTCGACCTGATCCAGGAAGGCAATATCGGCCTGATGAAGGCGGTCGACAAATTCGAGTACCGCCGCGGCTACAAGTTCTCGACCTACGCGACATGGTGGATCCGGCAGGCGATCACGCGTTCGATCGCCGACCAGGCGCGCACCATCCGCATTCCTGTGCATATGATCGAGACGATCAACAAGATCGTGCGCACCTCGCGCCAGATGCTGCACGAGATCGGCCGCGAGCCGACGCCGGAAGAACTGGCCGAAAAGCTTGCCATGCCGCTCGAAAAAGTGCGCAAGGTGCTGAAGATCGCCAAGGAGCCGATCTCGCTCGAAACGCCGGTTGGCGATGAGGAGGATTCGCATCTGGGTGATTTCATCGAGGACAAGATGGCGATCCTGCCGATCGACGCGGCGATCCAGGCCAATCTGCGCGAGACCACCACGCGCGTGCTGGCCTCGCTGACGCCGCGCGAGGAACGTGTGCTGCGCATGCGCTTCGGCATCGGCATGAACACCGACCACACTCTGGAAGAAGTCGGCCAGCAGTTCTCGGTCACCCGCGAGCGTATCCGCCAGATCGAAGCCAAGGCGCTGCGCAAGCTCAAGCACCCCAGCCGGTCGCGCAAGCTGCGCAGCTTCCTAGATAGCTGAGGCGCGCTTTATCCGTCACGAAATCAAGGGCGCCGATCGGCGCCCTTTTTCATTTCAGGCGGGCTTGCTCCTACAACGGCACGTTCAGCCGTGTGCCCTTGACGATGATGCCACCGCGGTCGCCGATCTCGATCGAGCCGTAACGCTGCCTGAAGCACGGGGGCAACGGACGGTCGCCGGGGATCGACAGCCACAGGCGCAGCATATGGCGCCGCTTGTCTGGCCCGGGCCAATCGCGAAAACCCGTGCGGTCGTGAAGCAGCGAATGATTGTAGACGAACTGCATGTCGCCGGGGCGCAGCCGCATCGACAGGTTCAGCCTGACATCATTGGCGAGGCTGTCGAACAGATTCAGCGCTTCGACATGCGCCGAACTCAGCCGCATGGCATCGGGGAAGCGCTGGGCGCTGTCGATATATTGGCGCTGATAAATGCCGGTCAGCAAGCCGGCATGCCAGTTGAGGACCGGGATTTCGAAGTAGGGCTTTTCGCCTTCCGGTATCTCGCCGCGCCGGTCGGTGGCAATCGGATCGAACAAAAGGCGGACCAGATCGGGCCGCCTTTTGCGCATCTCGTTGTAGATCGTCACCGTGCTGACCAGCAGGGACTCGCCGCCTTGCATGGCATCGCGCAGGCAGAGCAGGCCGACGACATCGGCGGAGTCTGTATGAAACGTCTGGCGCTCCGCCGTCTGGTAGATGCGTGTCGTGGCGTCCCTGGCGTCAGCGCCGATGTCGCGGACATGGCCGAGAATGTGGCCCTGGGCATTCTGGGACCGCGCGCTTCCCAGGTGCGCGCCGATACCGCAGAAGATCGTTGCCGCCATTTCAGCGGAATATCCTTCGACCGGGAGACCGCGCAGCACCTCGAAGCCGATGCCGGCGATCAGTTTTTCGCGAAGGGCGGCAAGATGGCCGGCGAGCCGGGGCAGGGGGAAGTCGCCCTTGGTCAGGTTGCCGATATCGTGCGAGCCGGCGAGAAAGCCGGTTGCCGCCGATTCCAGCTCGGCGATGTCGCGAGAGTCCAGTTCGACCAGCCAACGGCCGGGTTGCTTCGCCATGTCCTCGCCGGTCCAAGCGGCAGGGATGTCGATCTGTTCCGGCGGCAGGTCTGTCGTCTCGCGCATGAGTTCTCCTGCGGGGCTGATGGCCAAGATGGAGACTGCCGCAGTCAGGCGGATTTTTAAACCGGCTTTCGCTGGTCGTTGCTGGCGCGGTGGTCCTTGCGAGATGTTCGCCGCGGGAGGATAGTCTCATATCGGACGCATTTTCTGGGCGACAACCCGGATGCCCGCCCCGGCGAAGCCGCCGTGCTCCGTGGCCCCGGAGGGAGGTGAGCCATGACAAGCTACATCGTGCTGATGAACTGGACGGAGCAAGGCGCCAGAAACGTGCGCGATTCACCCAAGCGGCTCGACGCCGCCAGGAAGCAGTTGAGCGACATGGGCGGCTCGTTCAAGTCGTTCTATCTGACCATGGGCGAATACGACATGGTGGCTGTGGTCGAAGCCCCCGACGACGCGGTGCTCGCGCGTTTCTCGCTGATGCTGGCGGCGAGCGGCAACATCCGGACGCGAACGCTTAAGGCCTTCCCCGAATTCGCTTATCGCGAGATCATCGCTTCGCTCGGATAGTATTCGCGGACAGTCGGATCAGGTGCGGCCTTGATGGCACCTGATCCGGCGCGCATTTCGACATATTTGACGGGTTGCCTCGGGACAGGATGCCTCGCCGTGGTAGATATGCGGCCATGAGGGATTGCGATGAACAGTTTTTCGATGCTGGCCGGTGCTCTTGCCTTGATATCGCTGATGCCGATCGACGTCGGCGCCGCCGCGACAAAACCGGTCGGCATGGTCAATCCCGCCTCGGTCCATTGCGGCGGGATTGGCGGCCGGCTGACGATCAGAAAAGACAAGGCCGGCAATGAATATGGCTTCTGCCGCTTGCCTAACGGGCGCCTGTGCGAGGAATGGGCACTGTTTCGCGACAACAAATGCGTCGGCCCAAGGGCCTCGATGCGCAGCAAATAGCAGCCACGGCGCCGCCTGGGTACAAGGATAGGACCATGTCAGAGCCGCACTCGCATTCCCATCTGTGGCCCGGCGTGCCGCTTGCCCTGTTTTCGGCCGCATTGTTTGGCGCAACACCGCCCCTTTCCAAGCTGCTGCTCAACAGCGTCAGTCCCTTCATGCTGGCTGGCCTGCTCTATCTCGGCGCTGGCGTTGGCCTTGCTGTGTATCGCCTGCTTCGCGGCAAACAGGCCGCGGCCGGCGAAGCGCAACTGGCCGTTAGGGATGTCCCTTGGTTGGCGCTGGCGATCGGCATGGGCGGCATCCTCGCGCCGGTGTTGTTGATGTTTGGTCTCAGCCTCAACACGGCATCCAGTTCAGCGCTGCTGCTCAACTTGGAAGGGCTGGCGACGATGGCGATTGCCTGGCTCGTCTATCGCGAGAATGTCGACCGGCGCCTGCTTGTTGGCGCCTTCGCGATTCTGGCGGGCGCTGTATTGTTGTCATGGCAAGGCGAGGGTGTCGCCTTCAATCTCGGCGCGCTGCTCGTTGCCGGCGCCTGCCTGGCATGGGGACTGGACAACAACTTCACTCGCAAGATCTCGGCGACCGATCCGGTGGTGATCGCCATGCTGAAAGGGCTGGTGGCGGGCGCGGCCAATGTCGGGTTGGCGCTCGCTGCCGGAGCGTCGTTTCCCACGGTATCCATTGTCGGCGCCACGGCTGCTGTCGGCTTGCTTGGCATCGGCGTCAGCCTGGTGATGTTCATCCTGGCGTTGCGCCATCTTGGTACCGCGCGGACAGGCGCCTATTACTCGCTGGCTCCGTTCATTGGTGCGCTGCTGGCCATCGTCATCTTGGGCGATGCCGTCACCTTCAAGCTGGCGTTGGCGGGACTTCTGATGGGCATCGGCCTGTGGTTGCATCTGTCGGAGCGCCACGACCATGAGCACGACCACGAGGCGCTGGAACACGAGCACAGCCATGTGCATGACGAACACCACCAGCACGATCATGACGGGCCGGTGAGCGAGCCGCATTCGCACTGGCACCGGCATGCGCCGATGCGCCACCGACACCCGCATTATCCGGACCTGCACCACAGGCACGGCCACGGCTGAGCATGCCAAGATCATGCTCAAGCAAACCCCAAGGCCTGAACTAAGCGTTTGGTACAACACGCGCTGTCCCGTCTGCGATGCCGGCATTACCAGGCAAAAGCGGCGACTGATTGAAGCGGTCAGGGCCGGGCGGATCGAATTTCGCGACATCAATCTGGAGCCGGCGGCGCTGGCCGGACACGGTGCTTCGCTGGAAGACATCCGCAGGCGGCTGCACGCCACCGATGCCGATGGCCGCTTGCTGGTCGGCGCCGACGTCGCCATCGCCGTGTGGGCGGCGACGCCCGGCGAGGGCTGGCTGGCCAAGCTCTTCGGCAACCGGCTTGCCTTGCCGCTGACGCGCTTTGGCTATGATCGCTTCGCCGACCTGCTCTATGCCTGGAACCGGCGCAAGGGCCGCTGGTAGCGCGCCGGCTTGAGATCAGGCGGGGTCAATGATGGCTGTGCGGGCGCATCTGGTTGGGGATCACACGCTGAAACAGTCCGCCGGCCTCTATCCATGCCCGTGTCGATTCTTCTGCGTCGTCGATCAGCGCACCGGTGCGGGTGAAATCATAGGGCGAGCCCATCAGCGGGCAGAGCGAGGGCACAATCGCGTAATCGATCCCAGCCGGCATGGTGTCGAGTTCGCGCACCAGTTGCCGGGCGATCAATAGGGTCAAGGCATGCAGGCCGTTGGCAACAGCGCCTTGTGGTGGTGCTTGCAGATTGCAGGCGAAGCCGGTCGGCAGCACGATCAGCCGGTGCGCGCCAAGGCCGATCGCAACGCCAATCGGTGTATTCGAGGTGACGGCGGCGTCGATCAACAGCCGATCGCCGACCTTTACCGGCGCGAACGCCACCGGAATGGCGCTGGAGGCGGCGATCGCATCTGCCGCATTGCCGTGCGACAGCACAACGGCCTCGCCGGAAAACAGGTCGGTGGCGATGATATGGATCGGGATCGGCGCATCCTCCAGGTTGCGGTACGGCAGGTTGCGTTCAATCAGAGTGCGGATACCGTGCGAGGCGGAGAGAAAATCTCGCCGCGCCGCGAAGCCCAGCATTGAGCGCCAGCTCATGGGGAAGACGTCGTTGCGGGTGATGCCACGCCACAGGGTCTCCAGCCGCGCGATGGTCTCCACCGTGCCGGCGGCGGCATAGTAGGCGCCATTGATGGCGCCGACGCTGGAGCCGACGACGAAGTCGGCGGTCATGCCGGCGGCGACCAGCGCCTTCAGCATGCCGACCTGCACGGCGCCGAAACTGCCGCCGCCGGCCAGCACCAGCGCGGTCTTGTTGTCTGTACCTGACGGCATGGCAACCTCCCTGCGAGCCTCGCTTGGGTTTCGTGGGGGATGTCCGGTTTGTTTCGTGCGTGTGCCAGTGTGACAGCACGTGTTCGTGAAGTGGCGCTGGCGCCGCATTCAGATACATCGTAAGATATATCTTGACTCGACGATGGACCGCGCCTAATTAAGATATATCGTAAGATAGAACTCAAGGAGCAATCAATGCACAAAGACAATCATTTCGGGCGCGGTCATTTCGGCGAGCGCATGTTCATGCACATGGCCGGCAAATTCGGTGGCCGCGGCGGTGGCGGCGGTTTCGGGCCGTTCGGGGGCAGGGGCGGCGGACGTGGCGGCCCGGGCGACATGTTCCGCGCTGGCCGCATGCTGGCCGACGGCGACCTCAAGCTGATCACGCTGTCGCTGCTGGCCGAGGCGCCGCGCCACGGCTACGACATCATCAAGGCGCTGGAAGAGCGCACCAGCGGCATCTACAGCCCGAGCCCGGGCGTGGTCTACCCGACGCTGACCTTCCTGGAAGAGGCAGGCTATGCCGTCTCGTCAAGCGAAGGCAACAAGAAGGTGTTTTCCATCACGGAGGCCGGGCAGGCGCATCTTGCCGACAATCGCGAGATGATCGACGGCGTGCTCGACCATCTCGAACGCTTTGGCCGCAAGATGGCCAAGGCGCGCGACTGGTTCGGCTGGAGCGATGATGGCGAGGACCGTCGCGGTGGCCGTGGTGACGCGCGCGACGAGTTTCGCGCGGTGCGTCATCGGTTGCGGGCCGCCCTAAGCGACCTCGTGGACGCTCCCGCCGAGCGGCAGGCAGCGGCGATCAAGGTGCTCGAATCCGCTGCGGAGGCACTGGAAGCGCTGGCGCGCAAGTGATGTGAGGCAGGTCGGGTACCGACCCGGCAAGAACCCACCTTCTGCAAGGCACAAAAAGCCCGGTCGCCCGGGCTTTTTTCGTTTGTTCATGCCAGCATCACTCCTTGCCGACATACTCGCTGATCAGCTTCTCGTTGCGCGCCTTCTCGATCTTGGCGGTGGTCTCGGCGGAGATGCGTTCGTCGGTGCGGTACTTGACAAGGTTCACCAGGCTGCCGGTGAGGAGCAGGATGCCCATGGCCCAGTAGCCCTTGGTCGCCAGGTCGACCGGCGCCAGCCACAGCGACAGGCCGAGCATGAAATAGGCGGCACCGACCGAGGCGGTGTTGAACATGATGTAGGTCTGATTGGCGTTCATTGGAGTTCTCCGTTGGTTCGACGATGTTGGATCTGATGGAAGTCGGGTCTGCGAAGGCTGGTTTTCAGTTGATGGTCCTCAGGCGCTCGAGCACGTCGCTCGCGCGCACCTTCACCGCCGGGCCATGCCCGGCGTCGGCAAGGCGGTCGCGGATCGCTTCGTGACGCAACTCGCCGTCGATCTCGTCGAGAATGCCGGCTTCCTCGAACGGGTCGCTGGCGCCCTTGATGCGGGCCAGAAGCTCCTCGGCGTCGTTGAGGCTCGACGACTGGCCGATCGACCTGAACAGGCGTGATTGCGCCTTGCGCTCGGCATCGATGGCGCGGGCCGAGATCATGCCCTGGTGGAGGTCGATGATGCGGCGATGCGCCCGCTCCACCGAAACGCGCATCCGCAACGTCTTTTCGCCGAGGCTCTGAACGGTGGCGCGGCGGACCTCGCGTACATTTTCCAGTTCGGCGATGGCCGCCGCACCGCTTTCGCCAAGCCCGCTGTTGCCGGCGGCCAGCGCGCTGATGGTTCGGCTTTCCAGATCGGCGTGACGGCGGTCGAGCTGGTCGAGACCGGCCTGCTCTGCCCGCTGACGCAGGATCAGCGTGGCAAGCGTCTGCTTGGCGGCGGCAAGACCCGCCTCGGCGTCGCGGATGCGCTGCGTCAGAAGGTCGATGGCGAAGCGATCCTTGAGGCCGTCCTCGGCCCTTGCGCTGGCGCCGTCGAGCAATGTTCTGATCAGGCTAAGCATGGTTCTTCTCCCTTCGAATTGCGACGTGAACAATGTTCACAACGGCAAAGTAACAGGAAATGAACATTGTTCAAGCTATTTTTTGAACGCTGTTCACAAAACCCTTCATATGGTAAAGAGCGGGAAATCGCGGTTTGAAGAACGCGCCGCACGGGGCATGCGCGGCCACAAGGATCGATATGGCACTGGACAAGGAAGAGACGGGCGAGCGGGTGCTGGCCATTGCCGAGGCACTGCTCAACGCGGGCGGCATGGACAATCTGAAAGCGAGGACCATCGCCGAGCAGGCAGGCATCTCGGTCGGCTCGGTCTACAATTTGTTTTCCGACCTCGACGGGGTGCACCGCGCCGTCAACATGCGGCTGCTCGACCGGCTGGGCGCGGCGGGGGCGGCGGCGATGGCCGATCTTAGCCAGCGCGGCATCACCGATGTGCGCCAGCGCCTGCTGGCGCTGGCCGGCGCCTATGTGCGCTTTGTCGAGGCGCATCCAGGCAGCTGGCCGGCGCTGCTCGCCTTCAACAGGCGTCGCCCGACGCTGACCGAGCCGGATGCCTACGAGGCGCGGCTCGACCAGTTGTTCGAGATCATTGCCAGTGTGCTTGCAGGCGGTGACTTCGACCTTGACGACGACTCGCGCCGGATCGCCGCACGCACGCTGTGGTCGAGCGTGCACGGCATCGTCACCAGCGGCTACGCGGCCAGATCCGTGCGCCGGCAGGCGGACGAGATCGACGAGCAGATCGAGCTGCTGGTCGCCGTCTTTATCAGGGGGCTGGAACGCGGCGGCACATTCGCGCATGCTGGAACGAGAGCGTCGTGAATCGCGAACGGACCGCGGTCTGCAGGACGAACAAGGAGATTTGAGCCATGTCTTTTCTGAAACGTCTTTTCGGCGGTGGCGGCGGCGGTGAAGCGGCCGAGCCCAAAAGTGCCGCGCCCGCCAAGCAGGTCGAGCACAAGGGTTTCCTGATCAGCGCCACGCCCTACAAGAACGATGGCCAGTATCAGACCTGCGGCATCGTCTCCAAGGAGGTCGACGGCGTGATGAAGGAACACAAATTCATCCGCGCCGACCGCTTCGCCGGCCTGGACGACGCCGTCGACATCTCGATCAAGAAGGGCATGCAGCTGGTCGACGAACAGGGCGAGCGGATTTTCGGGTAGGGCCGGCCAGGTCGCGCCTGCATAAACCCAGCTTATCATCATCGGCAATTTTTGAAGACGTTACACCGCCTTCCGCCATCTGTAGCTTCGACGATGCTCCTATGAAAACACTAAGGATTTGGCGGATCTATGCAGACGCATGCGCGGGTGGTGATTGTCGGCGGGGGATGCGTCGGTGCGGGTATCCTGTATGGGCTGGCAAAGCGCGGCTGGACCGACGTTGCGCTGCTCGAACGCACGCAGCTCACGGCCGGCTCGACCTGGCACGCGGCCGGTCTCGTTCCATCCTATGCCCGCAACATCAGTATCGGCCGGATGATCAACAAGACCATCGAGATCTATGAAGGGCTGGAGGCTGAGACGGGGCAGCCGGTCGGCTGGCACAAATGCGGGCAGTTGCGCATCGCCAATTCCAGGGACCGGCTCGACGAATACAAGAGCTATATGAGCGTCGCCTGCGTTCAAGGCATGCGGGCGCATCTGCTGTCGCCGGCGGAAGTAAGGGCGCTGTGCCCGCTTCTCGACAATAAGCAGATGCTGGGCGCGCTCTATCATCCCGATGACGGCCATATCGCGCCGGCCGATGTGACCCATGCGATGGCCAAAGGCGCGCGGGACCTTGGAAGCAAGGTCTATCTCAATACCGAGGTCACGGGCTTTCAGCGGACCGCCGGCGGTGAATGGCGGGTGCAGACCAACAAGGGCGACATCATCTGCGAGCACGTGATCTGCGCGACCGGCAATTACGCGCGCCAGACCGGCGCGCTGCTCGGCCTCGACATTCCCGCCATTCCGATCCTGCACCAGTACTGGATCACCGAACCGGTGCCGGAGATCGTCGAGCGCAAGAAGCAGGGGCGGGCGGAAATGCCGATCCTGCGCGACGAGGGTTTTGAGGGCTATCTGCGCGAGGAGGGCGACGGCTTCATGTTCGGGCCTTACGAGCGCACCGAACACCTCAAGCTGTTCGCCGAGGACGGCGTTCCCGCCTGGTTCGGCGCCGACCTCGTCGAAGAGGATTTCGAGGCGGTGTCGTGGAACTGGGAGCAGGCAACGCAACTTGTGCCGTCATTGGGACGCGCCGGCATCAAGGCCAATGTGCGCGGCCCCTTCCAGATGACTGCGGACGAGCTTCCCCTGATGGGACCGGCCTGGGGCCTGCCCAATGTGTGGCTGGCCGAGGGCGTGCCGGGCGGCATATTGTGGGGCGGCACGATCGGCTATTACCTGTCGGAGCGGATCGTCGAAGGCCGCAACAGCCTCGATACCTCCGATCTCGACCCGCGCCGTTTCGGCGACTACGCCAACAAGGCCTGGACGCGCGAAAAGGTCCGCGAGGCCTGGGGCACGCATGCGGAGCAGAAATATCCGGGACAGGACATGCCTGCCGCCCGCCCGCAGAAGACCGCGCCGTCCTATAACAGGCTGAGCGAGCTGGGTGCCGTCTGGGGCGTGCTCAATGGCTGGGAGATGCCCAACTGGTTCGCGCCCAGGGGTGTCGAGGCCAAGGACCAATATAGCTGGCGCTGGACCGCCAAGGGCGTGTTCGTCGGCGAGGAAGTGCAGGCCGTGCGCAACGCCGTCGGCCTGGTCGAGATGACGCCGATGACCAAGTTCGAGGTCTCGGGGCCAGGCGCCGCCGCCTGGCTCGACAGGATTCTCGCCAACCGGCTGCCGGCGGCCGGCCGGGCGGTGCTGGCGCATCATCTCACTGTCGGCGGCGGCGTGCAGGCCGAATATATGGTGGCGCGGCTTGGCGAAGACAGCTTCTATCTCATCTCGACGCCACGCGCCGAGCGCTGGAATTTCGACGATCTCTCAAAACTGCTCCCCACCGACGGCAGCGTCCGCCTGAGCAACGTCACCAACGAGCGCGGCTGTTTCACCGTCGTCGGGCCGAACGCGCGCGAGGTTTTGCAGCCGCTGACCGAGATCGACCTATCCAACGCCGCCTTTCCCTGGTTCGGCGTGAAGACCGGCAACGTGGCGCTTGCCAGCGATGTGCGGCTACTGCGGGTGAACTATGAAGGCGAGCTCGGCTGGGAGCTTTATCATCCCATAGCCTACCAGCGGCAATTGCTCGACGCGATCCTGAAAGAGGGCGAGAAGCACGGCATGCGGCTGGTCGGCTTGCATGCGCTGGAATCGCTGCGGCTGGAAAAATCCTACCGCGCCATGTACCGCGACATGAACCCCGAACTCAACGCGCTGGAGAGCGGCCTCGAACGCTTCATCCGCCTCGACAAGGGCGATTTCATCGGCCGCGACGCGGTCCTGAAATACAAGGACAAGAACGACCAGCGCCGCTCGGTGACGCTCAGAATAGAAACCGACGGCGCCAGCACGCTCGCTTGCGAGGGGCTCTATATCGATGGCCAGCTGGTCGGGCGCATCACGTCGGGCGGCTATGGCTACACGCTTGGGCACGACATTGCGCTGGCGCTGTTACCCGAACGGCTGAGCAAGCCGGGTACGAAGCTGGACGTGGCGATCCTGGGGGAGTGGAAGGTCGCCGAGGTGGTCGCGGATTCGCCTTATGATCCGAGCTCGGCCAGGGCGCGGGTGTAAGGGGGCGAAGATGTCCGGCAGAGGTTTGGACCGAGCATCGGCCGGACCTCGACATCTCCAAGCATGAAGCGACGGGACCCAAATTCATTCATCCGCGCCGACCGCTCGACGACACCTCGATCGGGTAGAGCGAACTGGTCGAAGCGACGACAATCTGCGTTTCGCCAAAGTGCTCGTTCGCAGCGAGTTTCTCGGATGACGTCAATGGGGCCGGAAGCGGAACGTCCGATTCTGGCCTCGAAGACAGGGAAGCAGACCTGCCGCTGCCGGACCCATAGTGGCCCTTCGGGAAATCTGGTTGCTGGACGGTTCGAGTCTGGAGCTGCTACCGGTGCAACCAACCTCGCCACCTCATTGCATCCCTATTGAATTGGAATGCCTTGACCTCGAAGTACCCTACCCACGTGCATGAGTAAGAGGTTCGATTGCTCGTGATGGGCACCACGGACAAGTTGACACCGTTCATTGAGACGCGTTCGCACGGAAGTGCATCCCTGGAACATCCGCGAGCATAGCGCGATCGTCGAAGTATTGGTTGGTCAGCTGCGCCGCCTGGAGCTGAAGAAGCCGTACGCTGAGTGGCAACAGTGCCGCGCCGATTCGGTTTCGAACGCAAAGCACGGCGAACATCATCCTCTCGCGTCCTGCACGAAGGCCGCGACGGCCGCGCGCAATCAAATCACGCGCTGGAAAACATGGCCCGGCCGCCGGCGGCACGCCCCCAAATTGTGAGTTTTCTGTGGCAAGAACCGAAACGGACTGCTATGGCCGATATGGGCATGCCTGCGTGGCAGGATTGGGTTTCGGGCTGGGGGCGGGCGATACTCTTCGCCGATGCAATGATTTCAAAAATGCTTTCGATGTTTGGCCTTATTTTGGCAGCCCGCAACCGTGCAAGATACGGTCATGCGTCGCTCGCATGGCTTCTTGTGGTGGTCTTTCAACTGGCTCTCGTATCGCCTTCCTTTGCGATATCTGCCGGCTGCAGCGATATCAACACGACGTGGGGTGGTGGGCTCTCGGTCTCGTCTGGCAATAGCCAATATCTGACATACAGCCTCTTGGCCGGTGAGAAGATCACCTATTCCGCCACGACGTCGGGAGATACGAATGCGCCCTCCGACCCTTTCAACGGTTCCGGGTTTGCGCTTTACGGGGACAATGGGAACACCGTCATTCTCGAGCAGTACGGGGCAGCAGGCGCCGAACTCAATCTCAGTGGCAACTATGTTCTTCCTGCGAACGATACCCAGTTCATCGTCTATATCTGGAGCAATCCACCTGGGTCGTCCCAGGCGACAGTGACCTGCTCGGCCCAGCCGACCGTGACGGCGATCTCGCCGACATCCGGGTCTTTGGGCGGCGGCAACTCGGTCGTGATCACGGGCACGAACTTCACCGGCACCACGGGCGCCGGTGGCGTGAAGTTCGGCTCTACGAACGCAGCGAGCTACACCGTCAATTCCGACGCCCAGATCACCGCGGTCGCGCCGACTGGTTCGGCGGGCACCGTCAATGTAACAGTCACGACCACGGGCGGCACCTCGGCCACATCGGCCGCCGACCAGTACACCTACGTCGCGGGGCCAACCGTCACCTCGATCTCGCCGACAGCGGGACCGCAGGGGGGCGGCACGACCGTGATCATCACCGGCAGCAATCTGTCGGGTGCGACGGCGGTGACGTTTGGCGCAACCGCTGCGACAGGCTTCACGGTCGATTCCGCAACCCAGATCACCGCAACGTCGCCATCCGGCATCGGCACGATCGACGTCAAGGTGACGACGGCAGGTGGTACCTCGGCCACATCAGCCGCCGACCAGTTCACTTATGTCGGAGCTCCAACCGTCAGCTCGATCTCACCAACGTCGGGACCCGGCACCGGTGGCACCACGGTGACCATCACCGGCACCAACTTCTCGGGAGCGACGGCCGTCACCTTCGGGGCGACGGCCGCGACGGGCTTCACCGTCGTGTCAGCGACCACAATCACCGCGACGTCGCCTTCCGGCACCGGCACGGTCGACGTCAGGGTGACCTCCGTCGGCGGAACCTCGGCAACATCGGCAGCCGACCAGTTCACTTATATCCCATCCCCGACCGTCACCTCGATTTCACCGACCGCTGGCCCGACGGCCGGTGGCACCACCGTGACCATCACTGGCACCAACTTCACGGGTGTAACGGCGGTCACCTTCGGCGCCTCGGCCGCGAGCTTCACCTTCAACTCCGCCACCTCGATCACCGCGACGGCACCTTCCGGCACTGGCACGGTCGATGTCAGGGTCACCACCACGGGCGGCACCTCGGCGACTTCGGCCGCCGACCAGTACACCTACGTCGCGGGGCCAACCGTCACCTCGATCTCGCCGACGTCGGGGCCACAGACAGGCGGCACGACCGTGATCATCACTGGTTCGGGCTTCTCGGGAGCCACGGTGGTGACCTTCGGCGGTACGGCCGCCACCAGCTTCACCGTCAATTCCGCGACCTCGATCTCCGCGGTCGCACCGGCCGGGAGCGGCACCGTGGATATCCAGGTGACCACGGTCGGCGGCACCTCGACGACTTCGGCCGCCGATCAATTCACCTATGCCGCGGCTCCAACCGTGGCGGCAGTGGCGCCGACGGCGGGTCCGGTTGCGGGCGGCACCTCGGTGGCAATCACCGGCACCGGGTTCACGGCAGCGACGGCCGTGACGTTCGGGGTGACGGCGGCAACGAGCTATACAGTCAATTCCGCGACGTCCATCACCGCAGTCTCCCCTGCCGGCGCCGGGACCGTCGATATCAGGGTGACCAATCCAGGCGGGACCTCCGCTACGTCGGCGGCTGACCAGTTCACCTATACGGCAGCGCCGACGGTGACGACGATCTCGCCGGCCTCGGGACCGGCGCCCGGCGGCACCACCGTGACCATCGCCGGCAGCGGCTTCACCGGTGCTACAGGGGTGACCTTCGGCGCTACGGCCGCTACCAGCTTCACGGTCAATTCAGCAACATCGATCACAGCGACAGCGCCAGCCGGCACGGGTGTCGTCGACATCACAGTGACGACCGTGGGCGGAACATCCGCGACCACTGCCGCCGATCAGTTCAGCTATCTTGGCGCCCCGGTTGTCACATCGATCTCTCCAACGACAGGTCCAGCGGTGGGAGGCACCTCGGTGACCATCACCGGATCAGATTTCGCGGGAACGGCTGGCGCCGGCGCCGTCCGGTTCGGTGCGGCGAACGCTGCCAGTTACACGGTCAATTCGGCGAACTCGATCACGGCGGTCTCGCCACCCGGCACGGGCACGGTGGATATCGTCGTCACCACCAATTCGCAGACGTCCGCCGTCACGTCCGGCGATCGCTTCACCTATCAATCGGCGACGACGCAGACCACGCTGGCGTCCTCACAAAATCCGAGTCAGTTTGGACAACCCGTGACATTCACCGCAACTGTCGCCGCGACGGGTGGAACGCCCGCGGGCACTGTCACATTCGCCGACGGAGGCCTGACGATCGGATCCGCTACCTTGTCGGGCGGCCTAGCGACCTTCAGCACCTCGACTCTTGCGATAGGCAGCCACACGATCACGGCCAGCTACGGCGGGAGCACGACGTTTGCGCCGAGTACTTCCCCGTCACTCGCGCAGACGGTCGACGTGCCGATCGACAGCGTACGGCTGCGGGCGCTTCAGATCAACGTCACCAAGGTGGTGGCGCAAGCCTCGGGCCAGGCGATATCAGGCGCAATCGATGACGCGATCGCCGACAGCTTCAACGAAGACGCTGCCTTCATGACGCCAGGCAATGGGCACATACGCTTCAATTTCTTCGCCGACCCATCCGATGATGTTCAGGCCGGGCCAACGGCAAGCGCGCCTGGAATCGCCAGCAGCGCTTTCGGCGCTGACGGACGCGGTAACGCGTTCGCAGAGGCCCCAGGCAGCGGCTCGCGGGTCGAAGACGCCTTTGCCGCGATCAATCAGCAGATGCCAGAGAAGGCGCCTCCGAAATTTGAACAGACGAAGCAATGGCTGCTCTGGGCCGACGTTCGCACCTCGGGCATCGACCGCTGGAACACGACGAACAACAATGGCCTGCCGCAGACCTCGGAGTCATCGCTCTACGGTCAGCAGGTCAATGCGTTGATGGGCCTCACCTACAAGCCAAGGCCCAACCTTGCGATCGGCGTGGTCGGCGGCTGGGAGACCTTCAGCTACACGGACCAGGACATCGACGGGAAGCTGAAGGGCGACGGCTGGACCGCGGGCGCCTATCTGGGCTGGAAGATCCTGCCGACACTGCGTTACGATGCGGCCGTCACCTACTCTGGCATCGGATACAATGGCGTTGCCGGCATCGCGCAGGGCAATTTCACTGGCGAGCGCTGGATGCTTTCGAGCGGCCTGACCGGTAGCTACAAGACTGCCGGCTTCCTCATCGAGCCATCCGCGAAGGTCTACGCGCTGTGGGAGCATGAAAATGGCTATGTCGACTCTCTCGGCACCCAACAAGGCAGCTATGACTTCATGACCGGGCGGGCCTCGGGTGGCGTGAAGGCTGCGTACCCGTTGCCATGGGCGGATAGCGGCATCGTGCTGACGCCGTTCGCCGGGCTCTACGGCGACTATTACTTCAATACGGAGGATAGCGGCGCGATCCTCGGCGCAGACGGCCTCCCGCAGGCATCGACAACCCGGCTGCAAGGATGGTCGGCGCGCGCGACCGGCGGTCTCGCCGCCCGCTTCCCCGGCGGAGCCGGTGTCGCGATCGGCGGAGAATTAGGCGGACTTGGCAGCAACACGAAGACCTGGACGCTGAGCGCGAAAGCACAGGTGCCATTCTAACGCCTTCGGCGATCGATGACGGATCGGGTGGCGCTGCTGCTAAAGGCGGAATAGAACCATCGGGCTTTGCCCTTCGGTTTAGGCCGAGAGTCACTCATGGTCGCGGTTCCTGCCGACCATTTCGTGCAACGCTTTGCCGAACGCCGTGTACGCGGGTTCACGAAGTCGCAACTTGTGCCCGCCCCCGCCCATTCCGGCGCTAGAGCAAGACAGCGCGAGTGTCCGCTCTGCCGATGTCTATGATCACCGCCGAACGTCTGAGCTGAGGCGCAAAGCGGCCGTTCGCTCTGGGTGACGTATGGCGCTTTTGGGCCAAAAAACCAGCTATCTCGGCTGGCCGCTGCACGGCAGAGGCGCCGCGCTGTTAGGCGGGACAGCGAAAGATTTTCGATCAGCGCCGCCCCGTTACCCCCCGCCATTCCTGCCCGACTTCGCCAGTTCCTGTTCCAGGTCCACAAGTTCCTTCCCACCCGCCATCAAATTGAGCAGCTGGTCGCGGTTGATTTCGCCCTTGGCGTAGGTGCCGGTGCTCCTGCCGCGCTTCAGGAGGGTGAAGCGGTCGCCGACGACGTAGGCGTGGTGGACGTTGTGGGAGATGAAGATGACGCCGATGCCGCGCGCCTTGGACTGGACGATGAGCTTCAGCACCACGGATGCCTGGTGGACGCCGAGCGCCGATGTCGGCTCGTCGAGGATCAGCACCTTGGCGCCGAAATAGACGGCGCGCGCGATGGCCAGGCATTGCCGCTCGCCGCCCGACAGCGTGCCGACCGGCTGTTCGGGATCGCGCAGCTGGATGCCCATCGCCGACATCTCGTCATAGGCGGTGCGGTTGGCGAAATCGGCGTCGAACTGGCTGATCGGCCCGAACTTGCGCATCGGCTCGCGGCCGAGGAAGAAGTTCCGCGCCACGCTCATCAGCGGCACCAGCGCCAAATCCTGGTAAACGGTGGCGATGCCGCTGTCGCGGGTGTCGGCGGGCGAGGCGAAGCGTACCGGCTTGCCCTGAACGCGGATCTCGCCCTCGTCGGGCGTGTAGACGCCCGACAGCGTCTTGATCAGCGTCGACTTGCCGGCTCCATTGTCGCCGAGCAGGCAGTGCACCTCGCCGGGACAGACGTCGAAGGACACGTCCTTCAGGGCGACGACCGAGCCGAAATATTTGCTGACCGATTTCAGTTCGACATAGGGCTCGGCCATCACCGGCTCCTCATCGCGCGGTTGCGCACATAGGAGTTGAACAGCACCGCGATGACCATCATGGCGCCCATGAACAGCTTGAACCAGTCGGTGTCGATGCCGGTGTAGAAGATGCCCATCTGGACGACGCCGAAGATCAGGGCGCCGAACATGGCGCCGACGGCCGAGCCGTAGCCGCCTGTCAGCAGCGTGCCGCCGATGACGACGGCGATGATGGCCTCGAATTCCTTCTGCGTGCCCCGCAGCGTGTCGGCCGAACCGGTGACCAGCACCTGGATCGCCGCGAACAGGGCAGCCGCGAGTGCGGTCATGACGAACAGCGTGATCTTGGTGCGCGCCACCGGCACGCCGAGATTGCGCGCGGCATTGGCTTCGCCGCCGGCGGCGAAGATCCAGTTGCCGAAGCGGCTGCGCGTCAACAGCCAGGTGCAGGCCAATGTCAGCACGATCCACCAGACGATCGACACCGGAATGCCCGAGATCGACGGCAGGCCGTCGGCCCGCTTGCCGATCAAGCCGATATCGGCCAGCCAGGCGATGAGGCCGGAAAGCACCTGTCCCGAAAACAGGCTGTTGAGCGGATCGTGCAAGGCCAGTTCATGCACGCCCGACACCTGGGTCCGCCCCGATATGCCGCGCGTCAGGCCAAGGGTCAGGCCGCGCAGCATGAACAGGCTGCCGAGCGTGACGATGAAGGAGGGCAGGCCGGTCCTGACGACGGCGAGCCCGTTGAGCGCGCCGATGCCACCGCAGACGGCAAAGGTGAACAGCAGCGAAAGCCAGATCGGCCAGCCCCAGAACACTGCGGGGATGGCGATCAGGATGCCGGCAAAGCCGATCATCGAGCCGACCGACAGATCGAACTCGCCGGCGATCATCAACAGCGCCACGGGGGCGGCGAGAATGCCAAGCTGGGCCGAGACTTCGAGGAAGTTGATGATACCCTTGGCACTGAACAGTCCTGAGCTTCCCGCCGTGACGGCGAAGAACACGAAGACCAGCACGGTGCCGGCGGCCGCGCCAAGCTCAGGCCTGGCGAGCAGGCGGCTGAGGCGTGAGACGGACCGGACCCGCTCGTCGCGAATCTCTGAAACCATGGCTACGTAACCCTCACATGGAGCCGTTCATCGTTTCACGGAAACGCCGAACCGCTCCATCTCCTTGCCTTGACGCAATTCCCTGGGGAAAGCGCTGCTCGGTTTCCCCGGGAAAACCGCTCACACTTTTCCTGGAATTGCTTTGTGAAGCGGCCGGGGGCGGGCCCCGGCCGCCAATGTTATCGCTTGCCGAGTTTCGACAGCTCGATAACCGAGGCGGCAGTGTCCTTGGTGACGAAGCCGGGGCCGGTCGGATAGTCGGCAATCGGCATGATCTTGTATTTCTTCCAGAGGTCGAACATGGCGACCGGGATGTAGCCCATGGCATACTGCTGGGCATCGATGCCCCATTCCATCTTGCCGGCGACGACGGCCTGCAGGATCGTCGGCGAAAGATCGAACGTGCCGGTCTTCACCTTGCCCGCGAGGCCCAGCTCATCGAGGGCGGCCAGCGTCGGCTCGGCACCGCTGGCGCCGACGGCGAGAATGAACTGTGTATCGGCATGAGCGGTCATGTAGGCGATCACGCGGTTCTTCATTTCAGTCGGGTCGATGACGCCGTTCATCACCGGAACGTCGACGCCCATGCCCTTGGCAAAGCCGGCGCAGCGGTCGTCGAGGCTTGAATTGCCGACCTCATGGTTGGCGCAGACCGCCTTGGTGAGGCCGAGCGCCTTGATGCGCTCGCCGGCCATGACGCCCGCCTGGAATTCATCCTGCCCCATGAACAGCAGGCCGCCAAGGTCATGGGTCAGTTTCGAGCCGCCGGAATCGATGACTATGACCGGGATGCCGGCCGCGACCGCGTTCTTGACCGACGCCGAAAGGGCGGCCGTGTCGGGGATCGAGACAACCATGCCATCGGGCTTAGAGGCCGTGATGGCGTCTATCATCTGCGCCATCTTGGCCATGTCGAAGGTTTCGGGCGCCAGATATTCCGCCTTGACGCCGAGCGTCTTGGCGGCATCGTCCATGCCGTTCTTGACCACCGACCAATACGGGTCGCCGCTCTGGCCATGGGTGACGAACACCACACGCGTCTCGTCGGCGGCCGCAAGGGTCGTGGCCGCCGCCATCATCGTGAAGCCGGCCAGCAGGCCGAGCGCAGGCTTTATTAATTTCGCAAGCGAAAACATAGAACCTCCTGTTTGTTTTCCGCCGCCGCAGTTACGGTTGGCGGTCCAGTTGCCCCTTTATTCCAGTCTTATTCCTCAGCACTGGTTCCCTGGAGGCCGCAAACGGCCCCGATCATTCGATGACGTCAAATCCGGCTTGTCTCGCCATGCGAGACAGGTTCTGGAAGCCCATTGTCGCATAAGTCAGCGGGTTGGCCTTGTTGGGATCCTGCTCTGCCTCGACGACCAGCCAGCCGCTGTAACCATTGTCGGCCAGCACGCGCAAAATGGCGGGATAGTCGATGAAGCCGTCGCCGGGGACGGTGAAGATCCCCTCCATGACCGCTCCCATGAAACTCATGTCCTCGGCGCGGGCACGCTCGAGCACGGGTTTGCGGGCGTCCTTGCAATGCACATGCACGACGCGCTTGACCTGCGCCTTGATGAGCGCCAGCGGGTCGCCGCCGGAAAATATCGAATGGCCGGTGTCGTAGAGCAGGCCGACCGCCTCGCCGGTGTGGCGCATCAACAGGCCGACCTCGGCATCGGTCTCGACGATGGTCCCCATGTGATGATGGAATGCCATGCGCACGCCGAAATCAGCCATCCTCTCGGCCAGCGCCGTCAGCTTGCGGCCATAGGCCGGCCATTCTTCCGGGCCGAGCGCGGGGCGCTGCGAGATCGGTCCCCAGATGGCGTTGTGGCGGCCGCGCGATGTGTCGGCATAGACGACATGGGTCGAGCCCATATCCTTCAAGAGCTGGAGATGCGGCGTGATCGCATCCATCTCCGCGCCGACATCCTTCTCGTCGCAACGGCCATCATACCAGCCGGAAATCACGGCAAGGCCGTAGCGGTCCATGATCGGCTTCAGTTCGGCCGAGCGGCGCGGAAACTTGCCGCCGAGCTCGGTGCCGGCATAGCCGGCCTGCCTGGTTTCGCTTAGACAGACCTCGAGCGGCGTGTCGCCGCCGAGTTCCGGCACGTCGTCATTGGTCCAGGTGATCGGATTGATGCCGATGCGAACCGTCACGGGCGAACTCCTGATTGCTTCGGCTGGGCAAGGTGGTGGCGGGCCAGCCCCGCCAGCAGGGTCATGTCGCGGCGGGCATGCTCGGCGGTGTTGCGCACCGGCGCCCCTTCGACGATCGCCGACCAGAAACCTTTCAGCTCCTCGACGAAGGCTTCTTCGTAGCCGCTGCGGATGTCGCGGCTGGAGAGCGTGTGGCCGTCGCCGGTGTGGACGGTCAGCCGCGTCGGCTGATGGTTGAGATAGGGCGAGGGGAATTCCAGCTCGAGCGAGGCGTCGTCGAAATAGAGCGTGATGCGCTCGCGGTAATCCGGCAGCCTGGGAATGGCGACATGCGCCATGGTCCACAATGCCTGCCCGCCGAGCAGCCGGACAGTGCCCTGGCCGCCTTCGCCCTTGGCGAAGAGCGAGGCGCCGACAATGTCGCCATCGGCGACGCCGAGCGCGTCCAGCAAGCCATGGACGGCGTTGACGTCGTGGACGATCGACGAAGCATAGGGGCCGACAAAGCCGCGAAAGGCGTCGGGGTCGTCGATGCCGGGCACCGCGCGGTCCACCTGCTCGCGCTGTTTGGCTTCGGTCGACGCAATCAACCCCGCCGCGACATCGTCACCCCGGCAAGTGGAGGCGTGCCGGATGAAGGGCCAGGCGTCGGGATCGTTGACCTCGACCGAAACGTAGCGAAGCGTGCGCGCCGTGCCGGGCAGCATGTTCAGCGCCGCCTCGTAGCTCGGGTCGAAACGCTTCATGTAGCCGACCTGGAGCACCTTTCCGGCGCGATCCCTGGCAGCGATCAGTTCATCGATGTCGGCTGCGCTGTAGCAAAGTGGCTTTTCGCAGAAGACATGCAGCCCCCTGGCGAAAGCGGCAAGGCTTTGCTCGCGGTGCAGCGCATCCGGCGAGGCGATGACCACGGCGTCAAGCGGCATGGCGAGAAGCGCGTCGAGATCGGAGAAAGTCTCGAGGCCGAATTCCTCGCCGACAAAGCCGCGGACTTTTGGCGACGGATCATAGACGCCAAGGATCTTGAACTGCCGGGAGAGCTTGAGCAGGTTCGGAATGTGCTCGACCTGGGCGACGCCGCCCGCACCGATCACTCCTACCCTTATGCACCGCATCGGCCAGCCCCATCTAAACCCATACGCTTTTTTCTTGAGCCTAGGACGGCTTTGGTTCCATTGTTAGAACCAGATTCCATTGATTTTTGGGAACCAGATGAAGAGCAGTTTTCCCGTCGACGGCATCGCTTTGGATCGTGGCAGTCCCGCCAACCTGCACCGGCAGCTTTATGTCCAGCTGCGCGGCCTGATCGAACGGCGCGTGCTGCCGAGCGGCCACGCATTGCCCTCGACACGGGTCATGGCGCGGGACCTGAATGTCGGCCGCAACACGGTGATCGCCGCCTGCGACCAGCTGGCGCTGGAGGGCTATCTGGCGATACGCCCGCGCAGGCCTTCCGTGGTGATGGATCTGCCGACCCGTTCGACCGCGGCGGTGCATGTGTCGGTCGAGGACGCCAATCCGCTGTCGCGGCGCGGGCAGACCATGCTTGCGCAACCCTATCATCATGGCCGGCCGGGCATGCTTGCCTTCCATCCCGGCATGCCGGACCCGGACAATTTTCCGTTCAACACCTGGTCGAAACTGCTCAGCCGCCGCGCCAAATTCGCGCATATCGATCTTTTCGGGACCTATCACGTCAAGGGCTATCCACCGCTCTGCGAGGCCATAGCGCGCTATCTCACCGCCTCGCGCGGCGTGAAATGCACGCCAGAGCAGATCGTCGTCACCAATGGCGCGCAGTCGGCCTTCGACCTGTTGGCCCGGCTGCTGATCGATGACGGCGACACGGTGTGGATGGAGGAGCCAGGCTATTATGGCGCCGGTTCGGCCTTTGTCTCGGCCGGGGCGAGGCTGGCGCCGCTGCGCGTCAGCAATGCCGGCTGGACCCTAGATCCGCCGCCGGTCGTTCCGCGCATGATTTTCGTGACGCCCTCCTGCCACCATCCGCTCGGCATAACCATGCCGATGGAACAGCGGCTCAATCTCCTGCACATGGCCGAGAGCTGGCGCTCGTGGATCATCGAGGACGACTATGACGGCGAGTACCGTTTTCAAGGACAGCCCATTCCGGCGCTGCAGGGCATCGGCGCGTCGGACCGCGTGGTCTATGTCGGTACCTTCGCCAAGATCCTTTTCCCGGCCATGCGCCTCGGTTTCCTGGTGGCGCCCAAGGCGATCGACCACACGATCGTCTCGGCGCTGAGCGTCAGCGGCCAGTTCGCGCCCTTGCTGACCCAGGCGGCGCTCGCGGACTTCATGAACGAGGGGCATTTCACCCGCCATCTGAGGCGCATGCGGCGGCTCTATGCGGAGAGACGGCAGTTCTTCCTGGAAAGCGCGCAAAGGCATCTCGGAGAATGGCTGGATTTCCACACGACCGAATCCGGCATCCAGGTCGTCGGCATTTTCCGCGAGCGATGCAGCGACAGGGCGGTTGCCGAAGCGGCGTTCCAGCAGGGCATCAACGTTTCGGCGCTGTCGATCCAGTACCGCCACGGCACGGAGCAGAATGGCCTCGTCATGGGCTTCGCGGCGGCCGATGCGCCGACAACCGAAAAGACGATGCAGAAGTTTCGCGCCGTGCTGCAAAGCCATTTTTCGCGAGCCGAATAATCCCGCCTAGGACAGACGAGCGGTACTAGGCCGGACTTGCAATCCGCTCCCGGCAACGCACCTCGTCGATGGGTCTGCCCAGCGCGGCAAAGCGCGTGGCCGCTTCCTCGAACGCCGCCACGGCACGGGTTTCGCTGCGCTCGGCCCGGCGCTGGACGCCGCGGGCTTCCCAGACGGCCGCCACCCATGGGCCGCCGTTCCACATGCCGGCCACCCGTTCGGCCTCGTCGAGCCGCCGGTTGACCTGTTCGGTTTCGCCCGCTTCGGCAAGGGCAACCGCCGCGGCGGTGCGGAAGGTCATCGAGCAAGGCTGGCAATTGCAACCCGCCGACAGCATGCGGTCCCCCTCGCGGATCGTCTCGGCGATCCTTTCCCGCGTCGAGGCGGCGCGCACCTCGAGCCCCTTCAGGCTGATCAGCAGGTGCGGCGCGAGCCAGGAGGACTGGGCAAGTGTCGTGGCGCGGCGGATCAGCCGTCCCGCCTGCCATTTCTGGCGGCGGGCAAGCGCGAGTTCCGTCAAGCGCTGGAGCGCGAGCACGCGGCCGGCGACGGCTCCCACCTGAGCATAGAGTCTTTCGGCTTCGGTCAGCATGCGCTCGGCCTCGGCCAACTGGCCGGAGAACAGCGCTGCTTCCCCCAGCACGAGCGAGGCAAGGCCACGCCCGGCAACCGAGCCGGCGCCCTCGGCCACCGAAAGGAGTTCCCGCGCCGACGCGGCGATGTCGTGATGGCCCTTGGCGCTGCAGAGGCAGAATTCGGCCAGGCATAGATGCCCGTCGAAAACATTGGAGACAAAGGCCGGCTTGGACCGCACCCATTCGATGAATTCCGCGCGGAACAATTCTCGCCACTGGCCCTGCATGTGGGCCACCAGGCCGATCAGGGCGCTTGCCTCACCAACCTCGCGGGCCAATCCCGCATCCATCGCCAGTTCGCGTGTTTCCCTGCCGACCTGGCCGGCCTTGGCGAAGTCGCCGCTCTGCAGGTGCAACAGGCCCCAGGCCAGCGAGGCACGGATGCGGTCGCTCAAGCCGACCGGGTCGACAGAGGGCACGGCCAGCGCTTTTTCGTAGAGCTTCACGGTCTCCACGCCTGGGCCGACCCCGAGATCGATACGGAGAGAATTGCTCAGCTGATTGAACAGCCGGATCGCCTCGGCCCGGTTGCCGGCGTCGAGTGCCGCCTGCATCAGGGCGCACTGCGCCTGCTCGTCGGCCGGGTCCATCGCAATCAGGCGCTGCCAGAGCTTGCCCGCCCGCAGCACGGCGGCATGGCGCTGCCGCAGGGCCTGCCGGGGCGTATCGAACCAGTCGACATAGGGGTCGTCCGGCAGCAGGTCTCCCGTGTAGAGATCAGCGGCCGTTTCGCAGTCGGCGATATCCTCGCCGCGCAAGGCAAGTCTGGCGGCCGCCTCGAACGTCTCGACGTCGATTTCGAGGTCGGCGACAGGGCCAAGGGTGATAATCTCGGCCGTTTGTTCGATCAGTTCATGGGCGCCGAGCGCGCGTCGGGCAAAGTGGATGGCCTTGCGCAGGTTCGCGCCCGCGGCCTCGGGATCAAGATCGGGCCAGAACGCCTCCATCACCTGTTCGCGGTGCACGCGGTGCGAGTGGTTGACGGCGAGCAGCTTCACCAATGCGGCGCCCCGGTCCCGGCGCCATGCCGCTGCCGGAACGACCTGATCGTCAACACTGACGCTGAAGCCGCCAAGCAGTTGAATTCGAACGCGCAATAGGAGGCCCTTTCAGCATGCCCGGTTGCCGCATGTGCTCCAAAGCCTGCCGTCACAAGCGTCTGCGCGGCGGGGAACGCTGGCGGAACATAGGTTGCCTAGTCTGCACCCGTAGTCAATTCCAACTATCTCCCACAGGAGGATCAAATGTCTCTTCGTATCGCCGACACCGCCCCCGATTTCGCCGCCGAGACCACCCAGGGCCCGATCAACTTTCACGACTGGCTGGGCACGTCCTGGGGCATCCTGTTTTCCCACCCCAAGGACTTCACCCCGGTCTGCACGACGGAACTCGGCTACATG
Organism: Mesorhizobium erdmanii USDA 3471; assembly: GCF_000472705.1. Taxonomy (GTDB): domain Bacteria; phylum Pseudomonadota; class Alphaproteobacteria; order Rhizobiales; family Rhizobiaceae; genus Mesorhizobium; species Mesorhizobium erdmanii. The sequence goes on from NZ_AXAE01000027.1 coordinate 82,733, forward strand.
GCCAAGTTGAAACCCGAGTTCGACAAGCGTGGCGTCAAGATCATCGGGCTCTCCGTCGACCCCGTCGACCGTCATGCCGGATGGGCAAGCGACATCGCCGAAACCCAGGGCCATGCCCCGAACTTCCCGATGATCGGCGACCCGATGCTTGCCGTCGCCAAGCTCTACGACATGCTGCCGGCCACGGCCGGCGACAGCGCCGAGGGACGCACGGCCGCCGACAACCAGACGGTGCGCCATGTCTACGTCATCGGACCTGACAAGAAAATCAAGCTGATGATCGCCTATCCGATGACCACCGGCCGGAACTTCGACGAGATTCTGCGCGTCGTCGACTCCATGCAGCTGACGGCCAGACATCGCGTTGCCACTCCGGTGAACTGGCAGCAGGGCGACGACGTGATCATCGCGGGTTCGGTTTCGAACGATGAAGCCAAGGTACTCTATCCCGACGGCTGGAAGCAGCCGAAGCCGTACATCCGCATCGTCCCGCAGCCTCATGGCAATGCCTGAGTCTTTGCTCGAGGCACCAGGCAACAGGAGACTACAGATGAAAACCCGCATCCTTATCCTAGGCGCCGGATTTGGTGGCCTCGAACTCAGCACGTCCTTGTCCGAGGCCCTGGGTGACAGCATCGCTGTCACCCTCATCGACAAGTCGGATGCCTTCGTGTTCGGCTACGCCAAGCTCGACGTGATGTTCGGCCGGTCGACGGAAAATGCCGTGCGGCTGCCTTACGCGGACTTTGCCAAGGTCGGCGTGACGATGAAGCGCGAGACCGTCACCGCCATCGACCCGGAACGCCGGCGCGTGACCACCGACAAGGGCGTGCACGAGGCCGACATTCTGGTGCTCGCGCTTGGCGCCGATTACGACGTCTCGGCAACGCCGGGCATCACGCTTGGTCGCAACGAGTTCTACTCCGTTCCGGGCGCCGCCCACATGGCGAAACTGTTGCCCGGTTTTATCCACGGCGATGCCGTGATCGGCGTCTGCGGCGCACCCTACAAATGCCCGCCCGCGCCCAGCGAATGCGCCCTGATGCTGCATGACTATTTGACCGAAAAAGGCGTGCGGGGCGATTGCCGGATCACCTATGTCAACCCGATGTCCAGCCCGGTGCCGCCATCTCCCGAAACGTCCAAGGCGCTTCTGGCGGCCTTCGCCGAACGCGGCATCACCTTCATACCCAGCACCCGCGTGGTTTCCGTGGACGAAGGGCGCAAGGTGGTTACGCTCGACAATGGCGGCGAACTGCCGTGCGATCTGTTCCTGGGCGTGCCGCGGAACCGGGCTCCCGATGTCGTCGTCGCGGCAGGGCTGACCGAAGGCGGCTGGGTGACCATCGATCCGCGCACGCTGGAAACCCGCTTTATCGGCGTCTATGCGCTCGGAGACCTCGCCAATACCGGGGCGCCGAAGGCGGGTGTCTTCGCCGAGGGGGCGGCGCGCACCGTCGCGGCCAACCTGATAGCCAGGCTCCGCGGCGAGGAGCAGACGGCCAGGAACCCAGGAGCGGGATCCTGCTATATCGAGTTCGGGGCCAACAGGATCGCCAGGGTGGATGTGGATTTCTTTTCCGGCCCCAAACCCACCGGCGCCTTCTACGAGCCGTCGGAGGCCCTCCGGGTCGACAAGGCGAATTTCGGCTCCAGCCGCAAGGCCCGCTGGTTCGGGCGCTGATATCGACCGGCGGTCGCCGGCGAGCCGGCGACCATCCGTCCGCTGTCACGCCGGCTGCAACGCCCTTTCCGGCAGCGGCGGGAAGGCGATCGCGATGCCGGCGGCACCGAGCCCAATAAGGGCCGAGCCGATGAACAGCCAGTGGTAGCTGGCATAGGCATCGAAGATCATGCCGCCGGCGAGCGGGCCGAGCGCCATGCCGAGGCTGGACAGCATAGTGGCGGCGCCGAAGACGGTACCGAGGATGCGTTGGCCGAAATATTCGCGCGCCAGCACCGCGTAGAGCGGCATGACGCCGCCATAGGTGGCGCCGAAAATGACGGCCAGCATATAGAACTGATCGAGCTGGCTGACGGAGAGATAGGCGGCAATGACGATCGCCTGGATGGCGAGACCCGCGACCAGCACCGGCTTGACGCCGAGCCGGTCGGCAAGCACGCCGTAGAGAAGCCTGCCGCCCAGACCGGCGAGACCCTCGACGCTGTAGATGGTGACCGCCGCCATGGGCGCGACGCCGCACAGCATGGCATAGCTCACCATGTGGAAGATCGGTCCGGAATGCGCCGCGCAGCAGGCGAAGAAGGTCAACCCCAGCACGATGAATTGCGGCGAGCGCAGCGCCTGGGCCACGCTCATGCCCGCACCCTCGGCGACAGGCGTAGAGGCCGCATCGGCCATGGTGGGTTTTGGCGGCTGGCGGACCAGAAGCACCGCCGGCAACAGCAGCACCCAGGCCATGATGCCGATGTCGAACATGGCGGTGCGCCATTCATAGGCCGAGATCAGCCAGCGGGCGAAGGGCGAGATCGTCATCGGGGCGACGCCCATGCCGGCCGAGACCAGCGAAACGGCAAGGCCGCGGTTGGTGTCGAACCAGGCCGTGGTCAGCGCGATCATCGGCGCGAAGAAGGCGCTGGCGGCAAGCCCGACAAGCACGCCATAGCTGATCTGGAAGGTCAGTAGCGAGCCGGCTCGGCTCGCCACCACCAGCGCCAGCCCAAGCAGTGCTGCGCCGATCGCCACGACGATGCGGGCACCAAAACGGTCGGACAGGGCGCCCCAGGCGAAGCCGCCAAGGCCCATCACCAGGAAGTTGAGCGTCATGGCGCTCGAAATGCCGGCGCGCGACCACTGCGTGTCGAGCGCCATCGGTTCGAGAAAGATCGCCAGCGAAAACATCGTGCCGATGGCGACACAGGACATCAGCGCGCCTGCCGCGACGATGATCCAACGATAGGAAAGGTTCATCTTTCTTCTCCCAGCCAGAGGGCAGCGCTACGCGCTGCTTGCGTCCGAAGGACGCCGGCATCGAGACCGATCCTACAATCCGGTTGCATTTTTTATCCAGTCTGTTCCGGCGCTGTTGCGATCGTCTCAGATCGGCAGTTCCGAGGTATATTTGATGGTCCAGCTGGGAACGTCGGTCTTGACGTTCTGGACGCCCTTGATGCGGCTCAGATGCTCCGACTGGAAGCGGCGGTAGTCGTCGATGCTGGCCGCCACCACTCGCACCATGGCGTCGCAATCACCCAGCATCAGGTAGCATTCCATGACCTGCGGCAGCTTGGCAACTTCGGTGGCGAAGTGCCCGATCGTGTCCTCGTCCTGCGTCTTAAGCCAGATGCGGGTGAAGAAGGTGAGGCCCTTGCCGATGCTGGCCGGGTTGAGCACGGCGACATAACGGTCGATGACGCCGGCTTCTTCCAAAAGCTTGACGCGGCGCAGGCAAGGCGAGGGCGACAGGCCGACCTCGTTGGCCAGATCGTTGTTGGCCATGCGGCCGTCGCGCTGCAGCGCCCGCAGGATGCGCCTGTCGATGTCATCGAGCTTCATGGCGTGGAATTCCATTTATTCCGTCAATCGTGACATAGAATGCTAAAATAATGGCAAATACAACAATCTTCGCAACCAAATTGCCGGGCCAACTTTATATGGTTGCGCCAACGTCATCACCATCCGGCCCTTAACCGGGCGCGGTTTCCGCGAGATTGGTCTGTGGAAAATCATGAGCGTTTCTGAAGCAACATCATCCGACACGATTGACGGCGGATCGACCTCGGAGTTCCGGCGCGGGGTTGTGTCGTGCGTGCCGGTCCTGCTCGGCACGATCCCCTATGCGCTGGTGCTGGGCGCGCAGGCGACACAGAAAGGCCTCAGCGCCGTCGAGCTGTCTCTTATGACCGGATTGAATTTCGCCGGCGGTTCGGAATTCGCGGCCATCCAACTCTGGACATCGCCGCCGCACATCGTGCTGATCGTCGCCATCACCTTCCTGGTCAATAGCCGTCACTTCCTGATGGGAGCAGCCTTGGCGCCATTCCTGGGGCATTTGCCGCCGCGCAAGGTGTTTCCGGCGCTGTTCTTCCTGTGCGACGAAAGCTGGGCGCTCGGCTTGGCCGACGCCAAACAGCGTGCCGACGCCGGCATCGCCCCAGCCTTCAGCCTGCGCTACTACATGGGCGCGGCACTGGCGATGTACCTGGCCTGGGTGGGCTTCACCACGCTCGGCGCCTTGCTTGGCCCGATGCTCGGCGATGTCCAGCATTATGGTTTCGACATGGCGTTCCCGGCCGTGTTCCTGGTGCTGATGCGCGGCATGTGGAAAGGCGTGGCGGCGGCGCGGCCCTGGCTGGTCAGCCTGGTCGTCGCCGCCCTAGTCTATCTCGTCGTTCCCGGCGCCTGGTATGTCGCGGCGGGTGCGGTGTCGGGGCTCGCTGCCGCCTGGCTGATGGCGGGTGACGCATGATCGACATGGCAACCCTTCTCACCATCGTGCTGATGGCCGGCGTCACCTATCTCACGCGGATCGGCGGTTATGTCGTGCTGCGCAACCGTGTGCTCAGCGCGCGTGCCACAGCGGTGATGGAGGCGGCACCCGGCTGCGTACTGATCTCGGTCATCGCAACGGCCTTCGTGTCGCGCAATCCGGCCGATCTCCTGGCGCTGGCGATCACCTTTATCGCGGCGACACGATTGTCCATGCTGCCGACCGTGCTGATCGGGGTCGCATCGGCGGGCCTGCTCAGGCATGTCCTGGGCTAGCTGCGACAATAGGCGGACGCCGGCTTTCTAGTGGAACTTGGACGTGATGCGCCGACCCTCGGTGTTGAACAAATGGAGTTGGGTCAGGTCCGGCGCCAGGAAAACGCGCTGACCCGGCATTACCGCAATCCGCTCGCGCAACAGCGCGCCCAGCGTGTTGTCACCGGCCTTGGCCATGACCAGGGTTTCCGAGCCGGTCGGCTCGACCACTTCGACCACCGCCGGCACGCCGCTGTCGGCGAGCCTGAGATGTTCGGGCCGGATGCCCCAGGCAGAAGCGCATTCGCCCTGTTCCAGCACCGGCAGCGGAAACACCGTGCCGTCGCCGGCGGTGAAACCGTCAGCCGTGGTGCGGCCGCGCAGGATGTTCATCGACGGCGAGCCGATGAACTGGGCGACGAACAGATTGGCCGGCCGGTCGTATAGGTCGAGCGGGGCGCCGACCTGTTCGACGATGCCGCCATTCATGACGACGATCTTGTCGGCCATGGTCATGGCTTCGACCTGGTCATGGGTGACGTAGACGATGGTGGTTCCGAGCCGCTGGTGCAGCGCCTTGATTTCGGTGCGCATCTGCACGCGCAGCTTGGCGTCGAGGTTTGAGAGCGGCTCGTCGAACAGAAAGACCTTGGGATCGCGCACGATGGCGCGGCCCATGGCGACGCGCTGGCGCTGGCCGCCGGACAACTGGCGCGGATAGCGGTCCAGCAGATCCTTTAGCCCGAGGATCGTCGCGGCACGCATGATCTTGGCGTCGATCTCGCTTTTGTCGGTCTTCTTCAGCGTCAGCGCGAAAGCCATGTTCTCGCGCACGGTCATATGCGGGTAGAGCGCATAGTTCTGGAACACCATGGCGATGTCGCGCGATTTCGGCGCGACGTCGTTGATGACCTTGCCTTCGAGCGCGATCTCGCCGGCGCTGATGTCTTCCAACCCGGCGATCATCCTGAGCAAGGTCGACTTGCCGCAACCGGACGGGCCGACCAGGATGACGAATTCACCCGAGGCGATGTCGACCGATACGCCGTGGATGACCCTGGCCTTGCCGTAAGCCTTCTCGACGCCGGATATGGTGACCGCACTCATTTGTCGTTCCTCAGAAAGAGACCTTGTCGCCGCCCTTGAGCTGCAGGATCCGCCGCGCTTCGTCAGGGGTGGCCACCGATGCGCCGAGCCCTTCGATGATCTGGCGCACCTGCTTCACCTGTTCGGCGTTGGATTTCGCCAGCTGGCCCTTGCCGATCCAGAGCGAGTCCTCCAGCCCGACGCGCACATTGCCGCCGAGCGCGATGGCCTGGGTGGCGATCGGCAGCTGGCTGCGTCCGGCACCTAGCACCGACCAGTGGTAGTCCTGTCCGAACAGGCGGTCGGCGGTGCGCTTCATATGAGCGACATCCTCCGGATGGGTGCCGATGCCGCCAAGGATGCCGAACACGCTCTGGACGAAGAACGGCGCCTTGACCAGGCCGCGCTCGACGAAATGGGCGAGCGTGTAGAGATGGCCGATGTCGTAGCACTCGATCTCGAAACGCGTACCGTTCTCCGCGCAGGTGCGCAGGATGTGCTCGATGTCGCCAAAGGTGTTGCGGAAGATGCGGTCGCGCGAGCCTTCGAGATAGGGCCGTTCCCAATCGTGTTCGAAGGTCTTGAAGCGCTCGAGCATGGGATAGAGGCCGAAATTCATCGAGCCCATGTTGAGCGAGGCGACTTCCGGTGCGAAGGTTGCCGCCGGCTTGACGCGCTCCTCGACGCTCATCGTCGCGGCCCCTCCGGTGGTGATGTTGATGACGCAGTCCGAGCGCTGCTTGATCACCTTCAGGAAGGGGGCGAACGCCTCGGTCGACTGGTCGGGCCGGCCATCGGCGGGATTGCGCGCATGCAGATGGACGATGGCCGCACCCGCCTCGGCCGCGCCGATCGCGGCATCGGCGATCTCCTGCGCGCTCACCGGCAGATACGGCGACATCGACGGCGTGTGGATCGAGCCTGTCACCGCGCAGGTGATGATGATCTTGTTCTGGTTCGCCACTTGAAAGAATCCCTTATCTGTTTGATCGCGCTCTATTTCACGGCACCTTGGGTGATGCCGGAGATGAACTGCTTCGACAGCACGATGTAGAGCAAGGTGATCGGCAGCGCCGCAAGCGTCAGCCCGGTGAACAGCACGCCCCAGTCGGTGGTGAACTCGCCGATGAAGACGGTCAGGCCCTGCGGCAGCGTCTTGAGATTGTCCGAGGTGATCAGCACCAGCGGAAAGAAAAAGTCGTTCCAGATCGGCACGGCGTTCTGGATGGCGACGATGACCAGCGCCGGCCGCGCTAGCGGCAACATGATCGAGCGCATGATGCGAAATTCACTGGCGCCGTCCATGCGCGCCGACTCTTCCAGTTCGCGCGGCAAGGTCCTGAGGAAGCCGGTCATGATGAACACCGCCGAGGGAATGCCCATGGCGACGTAGACCAGCACCAGGCCGGCATAGCTGTCGACAAGGCCCAGCGAGTCCAACTGAATGAACAGCGGAATGATCGCCAGTTTCAGCGGCACGGTCATGCCGCTGAGGAAGAACATCAGAACCAGCGCGCTCAGCCGGAACTGGTAGCGGGCAATCGCATAGGCGGCCATGGTGCTGAACAGCAGGATCAGCGTGACCGCGGCCATGGTGATGCCGACGGAATTGGCGAGGTAGCGGACGAAGTTGGTTTCGCTCCACACACGCTCGGCATTGGCCAGCGAGAAGTGCGCCGGCAGGGCGAAGGGCGACGAGAAGATTTCGGCATTGGTCTTGAACGACGACATCACCATGACGAACAGCGGATAGATCATGATGACGGCGTTGATCGCCAGCATCAGCTGGATGGCGCCGTTCTTCAACAGCTCTGCGGGTTCCCTGGTGGCGACCACGGTGCTCACAGTTCGATCTCACGACGGCGCAGATAACGAAGCGCGATTGCGGTGACGCCGGCAACGATGATGAACATCATCACCGCCAGCGCGCTGCCCTGGCCGAAATCCTGGATGCCTGTCGTCGTCGAGCCGAAGGCGGTGCGGTAGAAATAGAGGCCGAGCACGTCGGTGGCGCCGCCGGGCGAACCGGTCAGGCCGGCCATGACGTAGGGGATTTCGAACCAGTTGAAGCTGCCGATGAAGGTCAGGATGGTGACGATGGTGACGCTCGGCGCAATCAGCGGCCAGATGATCCTGGTCATCAGCACATAGTCGCCGGCGCCGTCGAGACGGGCGGCTTCGATCACTTCCTTGCCGACGCGCTGCATGCCGGCCAGCAACACCAGGGTCGGGAAACCGAGCCAGTGCCAGATGTTGGCGAACAGGATGCTGCCCAGCGCCGTCGATTCATTGCCGAGCCACGGGATGGCGCCGATGCCGACGAGCGCCAGCGTCTGGTTCACCAGCCCGAACAGCGGATGCAGGAACAGCTTCCAGAGGAAGCCGACGATGACCGCCGACAGCACGACGGGCAGAAAGACGATGACCTGGTGGATGCGGTGGCCGGGCAGCGCCTTCAGCAAGGCGTAGGCAAGCAGGAAGGCGGTGCCGTTCTCGAACACCATCAGGGCGAAGAAGACGATGATGTTGTGCTTCAGCGCGTTCCAGGTCCAGCCGCTATAAGGCTGTTCGAACAACACCTTGCGGAAGTTCTCGAAGCCGATGAATCCGGTCGGCTGCAGGCCGTTGAACTCATAAAAGGCAAGACGGAAGGCCGAGAGCAGCGGCCACAGCACGAACAGCACCATGACCACCAGGGCCGGCGTCAGCAGGGACGCGATCCAGAGTGACCGGCGCCACGGAAAGGCTTTTGTGGTGTGGCGCCGGCCGATGTTCATGTCACTTGCCCTGGAAAGGCTTGTACCATTTGGCGAGGCCGTCGGTCAGGTCGGCGGCCAGCTGGTCCGGGGTGATCGAACCCGACATCATCTTGGTGATGTCGCCCTGCAGCAGTTCCGATCCCGTCGGCTTCTCGAAACGGAAGTAGACGACATTGATATGCGGCATGGCGGTTTCGTTCAACTTGGCGACGTGCGCCAGCAGCTCGTCCTTGATGACGACGCCCTTGATCGGCGAGATGTTGCCGAGCAAAGCGGAGAACTTGTCGCCGAACTCCTTGGTGCCCATCCAGTTGACCAGCTTGAGCGCAGCCGCCTTGTTGGCCGACTTTGCGTTGACGGCATAGCCGCCGTCGAAGAACTTGGTCACCTGCGGCACGTCGCCGGCCTTGGCCATTGGCGGGGCGACGAAGTCCATGTTGATGGCCGGGTTCTGGGTCCGGTAGCTGGCGATGTCGAAGCTGCCGCCGGCCAGCATCGCCGCCTTGCCGCTGATGAACAGCTGGCCAGCGGTGTCGTAGTCGATGCCTTCGAAGCCGGGCGGCATGTAGTCGCGCAATTCGAGCAGCTTGCCGAGCGCCGCGACATAGCGCGGGTCCTTGAAGGTGGTCTTGCCCGAGGTCAGGTCGCTGACGAAATCATGGCCGAGGAACGGGTTGGTGAAGATGGCGACGAACATCTCGTTGAACCAGCTGGTGCCCATGCCGTTGGCGAGGGGATAAATACCCTTTTCCTTCAGCGCCTTGCTGACGGTTATGAACTCATCCCATGTGGTCGGCGGTGTCAGCCCGGCCTTGGCAAAGACGTCCTTGTTGATGAACAGGCCGAGCGTCTGCGAAGCGAAGGGCAGGGAATAGACCTTCTTGTCGGCGCGGTAGGTGCCGGCCACCAGCGCATCGGCGGGCTGGTTGGCGAGCGAAGGCACGGTGGTCAGATCCTGCGGCTCGAAATAGCCTGCCTTCACGAACTGCTCGAGCCAGCCGTAAGCGTGGGTGTGGATGACGTCGCCGCCCTTGCCGGCGGCCAGCGCCGTCGAGACGATCGTCGGATAGTTCTCGTCCGGGAACGACTCGAACTTCACATGGATGTCCGGGTTGGCCTTGGTGAAATCGGCGAAAAGTTCATTGTAGGCGGCCTTGTCTTCCTGGCGCCAGGTCCAGAACGAGATGTCGGTGGCATGGGCCACGCCGGCTGCCAATCCCCATGCGAAAGACGCGGCCGCGAGGGCCAGACCCATCCTTCTCCTGCTCATGTTGCAATCTCCCAATGCGCTTGATGCGCTTTTTACGACGATTATCAAATCATAGTTCTTGCCGTCTGGAAAGATAGTTTGTAAAGTTTCCTAACTAATGTGGATTGGACGCGGCAACCCGCTTCGTCCGGCGTGCGCGGTGGACATCGGTGACCCAGAAAATCATTGCAGGCGTGGATATCGGCGGCACCAAGACGCGCATCATGGCGTATCTGGGTGAGCACATGATCGCAGACGAGGTGCTGGTGACGGAGAGCTGGCGCATTCGCCAGATGGAAAGCGATGCCGCGACGCTGGCCGGGATCGTCGCCGGACTGTGCGGTGGCGTCGCGCCAGCCGCGCTGGCGGTCGGCGCGCATGGTTGCGACACGGGTGAACAGTGCCTGCGTTTCCAGGCGCTGCTGGCAGACAGGACCGGTGGTGCGGTGCAGGTGATCAACGATGCCGAACTGATGGTGCCTGCCGCCGGCCATGTCGATGGCATCGGTGTCGTTGCCGGTACCGGCTCCATCGCGGTGGCGCGCACGGCCGACGGCAAGATGCTGGCCGCCGGCGGCTGGGGCTGGATCCTCGGCGACGAAGGCAGCGCGCCGGCCCTGGTGCGCGAGGCCGCGAAGGCGATCCGCCAGAGTCTGGACCGGGGTGAGAATGGCGATCCGCTGATTGCCGCGCTGATGCGCGAACTCGGTACCGACGACCAGACCAAGCTCGGCATCCTGCTCAACGAAACGCGTGGAGCCGCGGTCTGGGGCCGCTACGCCAATGCCGTTTTCGATGCGGCGATCGCCGGCTCGGTGCTGGCGACCCGGGTCATCAGGGAGGGTGGGGCAGGGCTTGCCGCGCTGGTCGAACTGCTGATCGAACGCGGCGCCAATCCTGCCTTGGTCGTGGCCGGCGGCGGCGTCATTTCGGAGCAGCCGATGCTGATGACGGCATTCGTCGAGGCCATGGCGAAAGTGTCGCCGTCGAGCCAGGTGCTGCTGCTGCGCGAGCCGCCGGTGCTCGGCGCGGTCGCCTTGGCCAGGCGACTGCTCGTCAGCCAAGGGTTGTCCTCACAAATTGGAGCCATTTGAATGCAGAAGCGCATCGGTTACCGCCAGGCGGTGGCGCGCCAGACGGAAAGTCTCGAGATCGGCCGGGGCTCGGTGTCCGCAGCGCTCGAGGGCCTCGATCTCAGCGCCTTTGCCGGCAAGACGATCGGGCTTGCCGGGATCGGCGCCAGCTATCAGGCGGCGCTTGCCGGAGCGCTTTATCTGCGCACCTCCGCCATCATGGCCTTCGCCTATACGCCGACGGATCTCTATGGCCGCACAGGTGCGGCCGCCGATGCGTTCATCGCGCTGTCGGCCTCCGGGCAGAGCCGCGAGATTTCCGATGTCATGCGTGAGGCAGCGGGCTCGCCGCGACTGGCGGTCTGCCGAGGCAGCGACAATCCGCTGGCTGACCTGACCGGCGCGGTGCTGGCCACGGATTCGGGCGCCGACAATGGCGCCAGCTCGACCGGCTACACGGGGACCCTGCTGGCGCTCGGCATGCTGATCGACAGGCTTGCCGGAAACAGCTTCGACTGGACGCGTTTGCCCGGTGCTGTCTCCAGCGTCTTCTCCGGCGTGCAACAGGCCGCGGGGCAAGCGGCGCGGCTGCTGCAGGGCGGAACATCAATCGATATTGTCGGCGCCGACGTCAGCTTCGCCAACGCCGGCGAGGCAGCCATGCTGATCCGCGAAGCCGTTCGGGTGCCGGCCTCGGGATGGGATACGCTGAACTATCTGCATGGGCCGATGGAATCGCAGGATGAGGCCACCGGCGTGATCGCCATCGGCGACGGCCGCGAGGTCAAGATCGCGCAGGACATGGCCGGCTTCGGCTGTCCTTGCGTGCTGGTGACGAGGCGCACGGATGTCGTTGATGCCGACAGGCTTGTGGTGATCTCCATTCCAACCCTGGGCAACGCCATGGCGGACGCCATATTGGAAATCATCGCTATCCAGCTTGTCGTCGGCGACATGCAGGATGCGGCCGGGCTCACCGACATCACCTTCCGCTATCGCCAGACCGATACCAAGCTTAAGCCGTGGTCGCCGACGGAAGTCTGACGTCCCTGTCCGGACAGCATGGAAATTGCCAAACCGGCCAGCAATGAGGCATTGAGAGAGGGATGGGGCTTTCGAGTCGGGGCGGCGATCGCGCTTCCACCGACTGGGACAGGATTTCAGGCAAAGGTCGAACGGCTGAGATGGCGGCTGCGGAAATCCCCAATCTGACCGATAGCGCCCGCGCGGTACTGCGCCTGCTCGCTTCGCACGGGCCGGTGACGCGGCCCAAGCTCGGCGCCATGCTCGACCTGTCTAAGCCGACCATGTCGGCGGCGGTCTCGGAGTTGAGCGCGCTCAGCCTCGTCGCCTCGCGTGGGCTGGAGCGTGGCGCGATCGGCCGCACGGCGACGATCTATGGCATCGGCCCGGGCGCCGGCTACGCGATCGGCATCGATGTCGGCGCTGCCCAGGTGCGTGCCGTCGCCTATTCGATGGACGCACAGAAGCTGGCATCGGCCGAAGAACCGATCCCGGAATCGATGGCCAGCGATGCCGATGCGGTCGGCGCCGTCGTGCTGTCGGTGGCGCGTACTACCATGGCCAGGGTGGCCAAGAGTTTTCGCGCGCCGCGCGCCATCGCGGTGGCCGTGCCGCGCATCGTCTCCAACGATCGCTTCGACCGGCCCGGTGGGCCATCCGCCGTGCTTGGCCTGCTGCGCCGCCGTATCGAGGTGCCGATCATCCTGGAAAACAACGTCAACTGCGCGGCCATTGGCGAGATGCATTTTGGCGCCGCGCAAGGCCACCAGACCTTCGCCTTTCTGCAAGTCGGCGTGCGGGTCGGCCTCGGCTTCATCACCGAGGGGCGACTGTTTCGCGGCGCCGGCGGCGCTGCCGGTGAAATCGGCCGCATGCCGTTTCCGTGGTCGGCCAGTGAGACGCCCTATCGTGAAGGGCTCGAACATTATCTCGGCTCGCGGGCGCTGGTCGAGCGCTGCCGTGTCGATTGGTCGGCGCAAGAAGGCGCGCCGCCCGACTCGGCCAAGGATCTTTTTGCGCGCGCGCTGGAAGGCTCGCCGTCCGCGATGGCGGCCGTCGCGCGCCATGCCGCCGATATCGGCAGGCTGGCGGCCGGCTGCATCGGCATGCTCGACCCCGGCCTGATCGTGCTTGGCGGCGGCGTCGGCAGAAATCCGCTGATGACGGAAAATGTCGAGCGCGTCGCGGCGGACCTCGCCTGGCCGACACGCATCGCCGTCAGCTCGCTCGAAGACGGCGGCACGGCGCTCGGCGCGATGAAGCTGGCCGTCGATTACAGTCTCGGGCTGATGCTGCGCGAAGGCCGCCACCCGGCTGTCGTGCTGCCGCCGATGTCGGAAATGGCGCTGGACGCGACGGGCACGACCGAGCAGGCAACGGACGTCTGATAAACAAAAAAGGCAGGCGCCGGGCGCCTGCCTCTGAGTTTGGATGATCGGCGGCCTTACGCCGCTGCGGCAACCTGCTGGCTGGCCACAACCGCATCGACCTTGGCGGTCGCCTTGGCGAGCGCTGATGTCACCGCTTCAGGGCCCATGCCGACGCCTTCGATGCGGATGACGTCGACATCGGTCATGCCGAGG